>NZ_JBITHT010000002.1:903160-1154175 GCF_044458265.1 Nonomuraea sp. NPDC050478
GCCGGAACCCCGGCGGTCATCGCCACGGAAACCGTCACGACGGGAACCCTCACGCGCGTCATCGCGACGGAAGGACCCGCCCGAAGACCCACGCGCGTCGTCACGACGGAACCCGCCACGGTCATCCCGCGAACCCCGACGGTCACCACGGAACTCCCCGCCGGAACCCCGGCGGTCATCGCCACGGAAACCGTCACGACGGGAACCCTCACGCGCGTCATCGCGACGGAAGGACCCGCCCGAAGACCCACGCGCATCATCACGACGGAACCCACCACGGTCATCCCGCGAACCCCGACGGTCACCACGGAACTCCCCGCCGGAACTCCGACGGTCATCGCCGCGGAAACCGCCACCGCGGGAACCCCCGCGCGCGTCGTCCCCACGGTAGGACCCGCCCGAGGACCCACGCGCGTCATCACGACGGAACGAACCGCCCGAAGACCCGCGCGCGTCATCACGACGGAATCCGCCACGGTCGTCCCGCGAACCCCGACGGTCGCTGCGGATACCCCCGCCGGAACCCCGGCGGTCATCCCCGCGGAAACCGCCACCGCGGGAACCCCCGCGCGCGTCATCCCCACGGTAGGACCCGCCCGAGGAACCGCGCGCGTCGTCGCGGCGGGAGCCGCCGCTGAAGTCGTCTCTGCCGGAACCCCGGCGCTCGTCTCGCTGGGAACCGTCACGGGAGTCGTCGCGGCGCGTACGGCCGCGCGAATCGTCCGAGCGGAAGGCGGGACGCCCGCCACGGCCGGAGCCGCCGGCGCGTCCTCGACCGCGTCCATCACCGGACGGGGTGCTTCGCCTGTTGATCACTTCGTCGTCTCCTCGATGTTCTCCACGTCGTCGGGGAGGAACGGCGCGAGCTCGGGAAGCTCACTGACGTCGTTCAGTCCCAGACGCTCAAGGAAGTATGAGCTTGTCCGGTAGAGCACGGCTTGGCTCTCCGGGTCGGTGCCGGCCTCCTCGACCAGCCCCCTCGCGACCAGCGTCCGCATGACGCCGTCGCTGCTGACGCCGCGCACCGCGGCCACCCGCGCCCGGCTCACCGGCTGCCGGTAGGCCACGACCGCGAGCGTCTCAAGCGCGGCCTGGGTCAGCCTCGCCTGCTGGCCGTCACGGACGAACCGCTCCACGAGCGGCGCGTACGCGGGGCGCGAATAGTATCGCCACCCTCCCGCGACCTGCCTCAGATCGAAACCCCGCGCGGAGGCTTCGTATTCCGCTGAGAGCTCACGCAGCGCCGCCGCCACCTCGTGGGTGGGCCGCTCCAGCACCTGGGCCAGGGTGACTTCCCGTACGGGCTCGTCGACGACCATGAGGATGGCCTCCAGCGCCGGCTTGAGCTCGGGACCCGGCGCCTCGTGCGGAGGTGTCTTGGTGACGGGCTCCTCGAAACGGGCGTCCTCAGGCTCTTCCTGCGGATCGACACGTTCGGGGGCCTCCGCGGCGTCCTGGAGGTCCTCGGGAGAGGACGGGATCAGGGAGCCGGGGAGGGTCATCCAGGCGGGCAGGTCCTTGCGCGGGCGGGAGTCGTCAGCCATCTGCGGGTTTCTCCGGGCTCTCCTCGTAGTCGTCTCCCACCGAGACGTCGCCGTCGTCGGTGCCCGTCCACGTGACGTGCAGGTCGCCGAGTGGCTCGACCTGCTCGAAGCTGACCGCGGACTCCCGGAACAGCTCCAGGACGGCCAGGAAGCGGGCGATGACCTCGTAGGTGCCCTCGCAGTCGGCGACCAGGGCCCTGAAAGTGGCTCTGCGCATGCGGCGCAGGCGCTCCACCAGAATAGCGGCCTGCTCGCGCACATTGGCGAGCGGTTGGTAGATGTGGCCGACGCCGACGGTCGGCGGGAGCTTGGGGGTGAAGGCGCGGGCGGCGATGCGGGCCAGCTCCTCGGGGCCGATGCCGAGCACCAGCTCCGGCAGCAGGCCGGCGAACTGCGGCTCCATGGGGACGCTGCGCGGGAAGCGGAGCGCCTCGTCGGCCATCCGCCCGGCGAAGATCTTGGCGACCTCCTTGTAGGCCTTGTACTGCAGGAGGCGGGCGAACAGCAGGTCGCGGGCCTCCAGCAGGGCGAGGTCCTCCTCGTCCTCGACCTCGCCCGACGGCAGCAGCCGGGCCGCCTTGAGGTCGAGCAGGGTGGCCGCGACCAGCAGGAAGTGGCTGGTCTGGTCGAGGTCCCACTCGGGGCCGCGGGAGCGGATGTAGGAGATGAACTCGTCGGTCACCTGCGAGAGGGAGACCTCGGTGATGTCGAGCTTGTGCTTGGAGATCAGCCCGAGCAGCAGGTCGAAGGGCCCTTCGAAGACGTCCAGGTGGACCTGGAAGCCCTGGGGCTCGGCCTGCTGCTCTGTCACCTCGCCATTGTGGCAGGCTGCGGCCAGCGCGAGAGCACTTCCCGGGCCAGCTCGCGGTAGGCGTTGGCGCCGAGCGAGGACGGGTCGAAGGTGGTGATCGGCTCGCCGGCCACCGTGGCGTCGGGGAAGCGCACCGTACGGTTGATCACGGTGTGGAAGACCTTGTCGCCGAAGGCCTCCACGACGCGGGCGAGCACCTCGCGGCCGTGGAGCGTGCGCGCGTCGTACATGGTGGCGAGCAGGCCCTCGATCTCGAGGTCCTCGTTGAGCCGCTCCTGCACCTTGGTGATGGTGTCCATGAGCAGGGCGACGCCGCGCAGCGCGAAGAACTCGCACTCCAGCGGCACCATGACGCCGTGCGCGCAGGTGAGGGCGTTGATGGTGAGCAGGCCCAGCGACGGCTGGCAGTCGATGAGGCAGACGTCGTAGTGCGGCAGCAGCGGCTTGATGACGCGGCCGAGCACCTGCTCGCGGGCCACCTCGGTGACGAGCTGGACCTCGGCGGCGGACAGGTCGATGTTGCTGGGCAGCAGGTCGAGGCCCTCGACGCCGGTCTCCAGCAGCACGTCCTCGGCGCTGACGTTGCGCTCCATCAGCAGGTTGTAGACCGTGAGGTCGAGCTGGAGCGGGTTGATGCCGAGGCCGACGGAGAGCGCGCCCTGCGGGTCGAAGTCGACGAGCAGCACTTTGAGACCGCATTCGACGAGGGCGGCGCCGAGGTTGATGGTGGTGGTGGTCTTGCCGACCCCGCCCTTCTGGTTGACCATGGCGACCACGCGGGCCGGGCCGTGGACGTCGCGCGGCACCGGCTCCGGGAACACCGGGCGGGGCCGCTGCGTGGGGCCCAGGTTGACGCCCTTGGAAGGCGCGTTGGTCTTGGTGTCACCCCAGGGGTTGTCGGGGGTCCCCGGGGTCGAACCGTTGGTCTTCACAGTCACCAGCTCGAACCTCCCTGACGATCCCGAACCGGACCGTCCGGACGGACACTATGGCGTCACCACTTAACGCGGCAAGGCGGCACGCCGGAGTGCCGCACGACCCAAAAGACTATAGATCACTGACGGGCGCGGGGATGCGCCGCCGCGTACACCTCTCTGAGTTTGTCGACCGTGACCAGCGTGTAGACCTGGGTGGTCGTCACGGAGGCGTGGCCGAGCAACTCCTGCACCACCCTAACGTCGGCGCCGCCGTCGAGGAGGTGTGTTGCGAACGAATGGCGGAGAACATGGGGAGATATCCCGGCCAGTCCGGCCCGTTCGGCGGCGGCCTGCAGGACCTCCCACGCGCCCTGGCGGGTGAGCCGCCCGCCGCGGGCGTTGAGGAACACGGCGGGAGTGCCGCGGCCGTGGGCCAGCAGACCGGGCCTGGCCCGTACGAGGTAGGCGTCGAGCGCGGCGCGGGCGTAGCGGCCGAGCGGGACCACGCGGGTGCGGCCGCCCTTGCCGCAGAGCCGCACCTGGTCGTCCTCCAGGTCGTCGACGGCCAGGCCGACGGCCTCGGAGATGCGGGCGCCGGTGCCGTAGAGGACCTCCAGCAGGGCGCGGTTGCGCAGGGTGAGCGGCGCGCCGTCGGGGCCCGAGGCGGCGATGAGCCGCTCGACCTGGTCGACGGAGACAGCCTTGGGAAGCCTGCGGAGCTGGCGTGGCGGGCGCACCTGATGGGCGGGGTCGTGCACGGTGACGCCCTCGCGCAGCGCGAAGCGGTGCAGGCCGCGCACGGCGGACACGGCGCGTGCGGCCGAGCTGGCCACGAGCGCCGGGTGCTCGCCGTCGCCCTCGCGCAGCGCGGCGAGGAAGGCGCGTACGTCGGACTCCGCCACCTGGTCGAGCTCGGCCCGGCCGCGCGAGCGCAGGTGCTCGGCGTAACGGCGCAGGTCGCGCCGGTAGGAGGCGAGCGTGTTGGCGGCCAGGCCGCGCTCCACCGCGAGGTGGGCGAGGTAGCTGGACAGCACCGCCTCCACGGGAATGGTCCTTTCCTTCATGCCTCCGGAGCGTCCGCCGGGCGCAGGCCGGCGAACCCGTCGGCCGCGGCCGCATATGCGGCGAGAATACCGGCCACGGCCGCAGAATTGTGGATCATCCCCGCGAGCACGCGGCGCACGGCGTCGTCGAGCGGCACCCATTCGACCGGCATGCCGATCTCCTCGTGGCGGTGCTCGAAGTGGTTCTCCTCGTCGGGGATCTTCTCCAGGCCGCGGGCCAGGAAGACGCGGATGCGCTCGTCGGAGCAGCCGGGCGAGGTGAGGATGTCGACGAGGGTGTGCCAGGTGGCGGCGCGGTAGCCGGCCTCCTCGGCCAGCTCGCGGGCGGCGCCCTCGACCAGCGGCTCGCCCTCCACGTCGCGGATCCCGGCGGGCAGCTCCCACAGCAGCCGCCGGGCCGGGTGGCGGTACTGCCTGATGAGCAGCACCCGCCCGTCGTCGTCGAGCGCGAGCACCCCGACCGAGCCGGGGTGGCGGACGTAGTCGCGGTCGGCGGTCTCGTCGCGCGGCATCCGCACGGTGTCGGTGACCACGTCGATCACGTAGCCCTCGAACCGCTTCCTGGTCTCGACGACCTCCCAGGACTCGGGCGTGTCTTGGATCATGTCCGCACCCGCTTCCGCCCCCTGCCGGTCACCCGAGCCGATCTTCACTTGGCCACCTTAGCCGCCACCCTGCTGTCGGCGTAGGCGAGCGAGGCGCCGATGAGTCCCTTGAACATGGGGTTGGCGCGGGTGGGCCGGGAGCGGAACTCGGGGTGGGCCTGGGTGCCGATGAAGAACGGGTGCACGTCGGCGGGCAGCTCGGTGTACTCGACCAGGCGGCCGTCGGGCGACACGCCGGAGAACACCAGGCCGACCTTCTCCAGCCGCTCGCGGTAGGCGTTGTTGACCTCGTAACGGTGGCGGTGGCGCTCGGCGGCCTTGGCCTTGCCGTAGAGCTGGCGGGCGAGGGTGCCCTCGCCGAGCTTGGCGGTGTAGCTGCCGAGCCGCATGGTGCCGCCCATGTCGCGCTCGCCGGCGACGACGTCCTCCTGGTCGGCCATGGTGGAGATGACGGGGTGCTTGGTGTCGGGGTCGAACTCGGCGGAGTTCGCGTCCTCCAGGCCGGCCATGTCGCGGGCGGCCTCGATGACCATGCCCTGCATGCCGAGGCAGATGCCGAGCAGCGGGATCTTGTTCTCCCGGGCGTGGCGGATGGCGCCGATCTTGCCTTCGATGCCGCGCACGCCGAAGCCGCCGGGGATGAGCACGCCGTCGACGCCGTCGAGCTCGCGCTCGGCGCCTTCGGGGGTCTCGCAGTCGTCGCTCTTGACCCAGCGGATGTTGACCCTGGCGTCGTTGGCGAACCCGCCCGCGCGCAGCGCCTCGGTGACCGACAGGTAGGCGTCGGGCAGGTCGATGTACTTGCCGACCAGCGCGATCGTGACCTCCTTGGCGGGCCGGTGCACGCGGCGCAGGAGCTGGTCCCACTCCTTCCAGTCGACGTCGCGGAAGGGCAGGCCGAGGCGGCGCACCACGTACGCGTCGAGCCCCTCGGAGTGCAGGACGCGCGGGATGTCGTAGATGGAGGCGGCGTCGACGCAGCTGACCACGGCGTCCTCGTCCACGTCGCACATCAGGCTGATCTTGCGCTTGATCGCGACCTGGACGGGCCGGTCGGAGCGGAGCACGATGGCGTCGGGCTGGATGCCTATGCTGCGCAGCGCGGCCACGCTGTGCTGGGTGGGCTTGGTCTTGAGCTCGCCCGACGGGCCGATGTAGGGCAGCAGGGAGACGTGCAGGAAGAACACGTTGTCGCGGCCCACCTCGTGGCGGATCTGCCGCACGGCCTCCAGGAACGGCAGCGACTCGATGTCGCCGACGGTGCCGCCCACCTCGGTGATGACCACGTCGACGTCGGGGCCGGCCATGCCCCGGATGCGGTCCTTGATCTCGTTGGTGATGTGCGGGATGACCTGGACGGTGTCGCCGAGGTACTCGCCGCGCCGCTCCTTGGCGATGACGTTGGAGTAGACCTGGCCGGTGGTCACGTTGGCCGAGCCGTGCAGGTCGGTGTCGAGGAAGCGCTCGTAGTGGCCGACGTCGAGGTCGGTCTCGGCGCCGTCGTCGGTGACGAAGACCTCGCCGTGCTGGAACGGGTTCATCGTCCCTGGGTCGACGTTGAGGTAGGGGTCGAGCTTCTGCATCGTGACCCGGAGTCCGCGGCCCTTGAGCAGGCGGCCGAGGCTGGAGGCGGTGAGCCCCTTGCCGAGACTGGAGGCGACGCCGCCGGTGACGAACAGATGCTTGGTTTGCGTGGCGCTGCGCAAGGAGGCTCCCGTGGCTAGGTGTGGCTAGTGTCCACGGGCTCTCAGGATATCAAACAACGCCCCTCACATGCCCGAACGGTATGACCAAGCGGTAACTTTGGTCTTTATGTCACTTGTACGGCGGGCGATCGGCACGCTGATCCACCGTGCCTACGCGGCGGTCCGGGAGGCCGGCGCGATCACCCCGCGCACTCCCGCCGGCTACCGGTTCCGCCATCTGGGCGAGGGAGCGAAGATCGCCTTCCCCCCGGGGGCGATCTTCGGCGAGGAATGGATCGAGATCGGCGACCACACGCTGATCGGCGAGCGCGTGTCGCTGTCGTGCGGCATGTGGCCGGGCGCCGACCTGGGCCCGGACTCGATCCTGCGGATCGGCGAGAGCTGCTCGATCGGCCGCGGCACGCACGTGGTCGCGCATCAGTCGATCGACATCGGTGACGACGTCTTCACCGGCCCGTACGTCTACATCACCGACCAGAACCACGTCTACGACGACCCCGACGTGCCGATCGGCCGGCAGTGGCCGCGCAACAACCCGGTCTCGATCGGGTCGGGCTCATGGCTGGGCGCGGGCGCGATCGTGCTGCCCGGCACCCGGCTGGGGCGGCAGTGCGTGGTGGCGGGCGGCGCGGTGGTGCGCGGCGAGTTCCCCGACCACAGCGTGGTGGCGGGGGTGCCGGCCAAGCTCGTGCGGGCGTACGACGCGGACTTAGGCTGGCACGCGCCGGGCGTCTCGCCGCTGGCCGCTTCCTGACCATCTGGACCGAACATGCTTCTGGCGGTTAGCGTCGGTGCATGCGGACCGCCATCAGCGAGCGTCTAGGCATCGAGTTCCCGCTGTTCGCCTTCAGCCACTGCCGTGACGTGGTGGCGGCGGTGACGAACGCGGGCGGGTTCGGTGTGCTGGGCGCGATCGCGTACACCCCCGAACAGCTCGACGTGGAGCTCACCTGGATCGACGAGCAGGTGGGCGGCAGACCGTACGGCGTGGACGTGCTCGTCCCCGGCAAGGTGGACGCCGCCGCCCTCGGCGGCGTGCGCGTCGCCGAGCTGATCCCCGAGCGGCACCGCGACTTCGTCACGCACCTGATGGCCAAGTACGGCGTGGGCGGGCCCGGGCAGCAGCCGGTGGGCGCGGCGGCCGACGAGTTCGCCCGGCGGGTGTCGGCGGCGGGCGCGACCGGGCTGATCGACGTGGCGCTCAAGCACCCGATCGGGCTGATCGCCTCCGCGCTGGGCCCGCCGCCGCCGGAGATGGTGGCGCGGGCGCGCGCGGCGGGGGTGCCGGTGGCGGCGCTGGTCGGCACCGTGGAGCACGCGCGCCGGCAGGTGGCCGCGGGCGCGGACGTCATCGTCGCGCAGGGCACCGAGGCGGGCGGCCACACCGGCGAGATCTCCACGCTGGTGCTGACGCCGCAGGTGGTGGACGCGGTCGCGCCGGTGCCGGTGCTGGCCGCCGGCGGCATCGCCTCGGGCCGCCAGATGGCGGCGGCGATGGCGCTCGGCGCGCAGGGCGTCTGGTGCGGCTCGGTCTGGCTGACCACGGAGGAGGCGGAGACGCCCCGGGCGGTCAAGCGCAAGTTCCTGGCGGCCTCGTCGCTGGACACGGTCCGGTCGCGCTCGCGTACCGGCAAGCCGGCCCGCCAGCTCGCCACCGCGTGGACCGAGGAGTGGGACCACGGCCAGGAAAGCCCCGGCCCGCTGGGCATGCCGCTGCAAATGCTGGTGGCCGAGCACGCGATGGCCCGCATCACGGCGGCGGCCGAGCGGGGCGAGCCGGGCGCGCTGGAGCTGGCCGGTTACTTCGTCGGCCAGGTGGTGGGGCAGCTGAACCAGGTGAAGCCGGCCCGCGAGGTGGTGTACGAGATGATCAGCGAGTTCGGCGAGGCGCTGGATCGGCTCAACCGGCTGGCGGAGTGACGCTTCACCCGCTTTGGCGCTCAGCCCCCGAAGCGTGTCAGTATGCGGTGTGGTCGGGACACCGCCTGAGCTGGAGCGGGGCACCGGCGTGCCCGCGCACGTGCAGATCGAACGGTGGCTGCTCGACTCGATAGAGCGGGGCGAGCTGGCGCCGGGTGACCGGCTGCCCGGGGAGCGGGAGCTGGCCGGGCGGCTCGGAGTGAGCCGGATGACGCTCCGGCAGGCCCTCGCGCGGCTGGAGTCCGACGGGGTGCTGATCAGGGTGCCCGGCCGGGCGGGCGGGGCGTTCGTGGCCGAGCCGCGCGTCGAGTGCGACCTGACGGGGCTGGCCGGGTTCACCGAGCAGATGCGCCGCGCCCATCTGCGGGCCGAGGCCCGCGTCCTGGTGGCGCGCACGGTGCCCGCGCCGCCCTCGGTGGCCGCCGCGCTGGAGCTCGCGGCGGGCGAGCCGGTGCACGAGGTGGCGCGGGTGCGCTCGGCGGGCCGCTCGCCGGTCGCGCTGGAGCGCTCGTTCTTCCCCGCGCTGCCCGGCTTCCTGGAGGAGGACCTGACGAGGTCGCTGTACGCGCTGCTGGCCGAGCGCTACGACCTGGCGCCGCGCACCGCGCTGGAGCACCTCGACCCGGTGGTCGCGGGCCCGGCGGAGGCGGCGGAGCTCGGCATCGAGCCGGGCGCGCCGCTCATGCGGATCGAGCGCACCGCCTACGCCGGCGACGGCACGCCTGTCGAGCACGCCCGCGACCTGTTCCGGCCGGACCGGGTGCGGATCTCGGTGCGGTCCGGGGTCAGCGGACCCGCTCCCCCGCCGGGTCCCACAGCGGCTCCTTGACGACGGTGCCGGGCACCCACGTGCCCTCCACCTCGATCTCGACCTTGGTGCCCGGTTCGGCCTCCAGGTAGGCGTAGGCGATGGAGGACCCGACGGTGTAGCCGTAGCCGCCGGAGGTGACGCGGGCGGTCACCTCGCCGTCGACGCGCACCGGCTCGTTGCCGAGCGCGACGGCGCGCGGGTCGCCGAGCGTGACGCAGCGCAGCCTGCGCTTCGGCCGCGGGTCGAGGGCCTCCCGGCCGAGGAACTCCTTGTCCATCTTGACGCAGAAACCGAGCCCGGCCTCGTACGGGGTGGTCTCGGGGCCGATGTCGGCGCCCCACACCCGGTAGCCCTTCTCCAGGCGCAGGCTGTCGATGGCCTTGTAGCCGCCGGCGACCATGCCGTGCGGCTCACCCGCCCGCCACAGCGTCTCCCACAGGGCGAGCCCGTACTCGCTGGAGCAGTAGAGCTCCCAGCCCAGCTCGCCGACGAACGTCACCCGCAGCGCCAGCACCGGCACGTCGCCCACGGTCAGCTCGCGCGAGGTCATGAACGGGAAGTCGAGCGGGTCGGGGGTGAGCGCGCCGAGGATGTCGCGGGCGCGCGGCCCCCACAGCGCGAAGCAGGCGTACTGGCCGGTCACGTCGGCGATCCGCACGTCGGCGCCGCGCAGCCGGGCCTGCTTGCGCAGCCAGCCGAGGTCGTGCGAGCCGAACGCGGTGCCGGTGACGATGAGGAACTCCCGCTCGCCGCGCCGGGTGACGGTGAAGTCGCACTCGATCCCGCCGCGCCGGTTGAGCGCCTGCGTGTACGTGACCGCGCCGATCGCGCGGGCCACCCGGTTGTCGCAGACCCACTCCAGCAGGGCTGCGGCGTCCGGGCCGGTCACCTCGATCTTGGCGAACGAGCTCTCGTCGAACAGCCCGGCGGCCTCGCGCGTGGCGCGGTGCTCGGCGCCGATGGCGGGCGACCAGTTGCGCCCCGCCCAGCCGCGCGGCCGCTCGTCCCCGTCGCCGGCGTCGCTCCCGTAATGGTTGACCCGCTCCCAGCCGGACTTCTCGCCGAACACCGCGCCGTGGCCGCGGTGCCAGGAGTACGCGGGAGAGACCCGCAGCGGCCGGCCCGCCCGCCGCTCGTCGCCCGGGTAGCGGATGTCGTAGTAGGTCTCGTAGTTCTCCACCGCGCGGGCGAGCGTGTAGGACGGCGAGCGGTACTGGGCGCCGAACCGGCGGACGTCCATGTGCCACAGGTCCATGGACGGCTCGCCCCCGACGATCCACTCGGCCATCACCTTGCCGATGCCGCCCGCCCCCGCGATGCCGTGCGCGCAGAACCCGGCCGCCACGTAGAACCCGCCGACCTCGGTCTCGCCCAGGATGAACTCGTTGTCCGGGGTGAACGCCTCCGGCCCGTTGATCAGCTTGCGGATGCCGACGTCGGCCATGGCGGGCACGCGGAGCCGGGAGTTGTCGAAGATCTCCTCCAGCCGCGGCCAGTCCTCGGGCAGCAGCCGGCCGTTGAAGTCATCCGGTATCGCGTCGTGGGAGGCGGCCGTGGCCGTCCAGGGGGCGCACTCGCGCTCGTACCCGCCCATGACCAGACCGCTGACCTCCTGCCGGTAGTAGACGAGCAGGTCGGGGTCGCGCAGCGTGGGGAGGTCGCGGTGCTCGTGGAAGGCGTCGGTGACCACGTACTGGTGCGACATCGGCACGATCGGCACGCGCACGCCCGCCATGCGGCCGATCTCGGCGGCGAACATGCCGCCGCAGTTGACGACGACCTCGCAGGCGATGTCGCCCTGGTCGGTGCGCACCCCGGTCACGCGGCCGTCCGTGACGTCCAGGCCGAGCACCCTGGTGCGGGTACGGACGCGCGCCCCGCCCTCCCTGGCCCTGGCCGCCAGCGCGTAGCACAGCCGGGAGGGGTCGATCTGGCCGTCGGTGGGCAGGTAGGCGGCGCCGACCACGCCCTCGGTGCTCATCAGCGGGAACAGCTCGGCCGCCTCGGCGACGGAGATCTCCTCCAGCGGCAGGCCGAAGGTGCGCGCCCAGCCGATCTGGCGGCGGATCTCGGCCATCCGCTCGGGAGTGGAGGCCAGCTTGATGCCGCCGCACTCGGTCCAGCCCGCGTCCAGTGTCCGGTAGAGCTCCACGGAGTACTGGTTCATCCTGGTCAGCGTGGGGTCGGCGCGGAGCTGGCCGACCAGGCCCGCCGAGTGGAAGGTCGAGCCGCTGGTGAGCTCGTCGCGGTCCAGCAGGATCACGTCCCGCTCGCCGAGCAGGGTCAGATGGTAGGCGACGGAGGCGCCGCCGACGCCACCTCCGATGATCACGATGCGCGCGGAGTCGCTCATGCGGCGAGGCTAACCTTCGGTGACTCTAAAGGTCTAGACCGTTTAACGCGCGTCGGCTTAGCATCGACCATGGCCGTGCTCGAGATCCTCGACCGCATCCCCCTGCTGTCCGGCGTGCCGCGTTCCGTGGAGGAGCTGCCCGGCGGGCTGACCAACCGCAACTTCAAGGTGACGACCGACGGCGGGGTGTTCGTGGTGCGGGTGTTCGGCGGCGACGGCTCGCTGCTGTTCATCGACAGGGACGCCGAGCACCTGGCGACGCTGGCCGCCGCCGAGGCGGGGGTGGGCGCTCCGGTGCACGCCTATCTGCCGGGTGAGGGGCTGGTCGTGGGCTACATCCCCGGGCGCACGTTCACCGAGGCCGACGTGCGCGACCCGGCGAACCTCCCCCGGCTGGCCGAGACGTGCCGGCGGCTGCACGCGGGGCCGCGCTTCCCTCGCGAGTTCGACATGTTCGACGTGCAGCGGCGGTATCTCGGGATCGTGCGGGAGCGCGGGTTCCGGCTGCCGGCGCGGTATCTGGAGTTCATGCCTCTTGTCGCTCAAATCCAGAAATGTCTGGAAGTGCGGCGTGAAGCGACGGTTCCGTGTAACAACGACCTGCTGGCCGGCAACATCATCGACGACGGGCAGCGCCTCTGGCTGATCGACTACGAGTACGCGGGCAACAACGACCCCTGCTTCGAGCTGGGCAACCTGTGGAGCGAGTCGGACCTCTCGCCCGACCAGCTGGAGGAGCTGGTGACCGCCTACTACGGCCGCCGCCTGCGCCACAAGATCGCGCGCGCCCGGCTGCTGGGGCTGATGGCGAAGTACGGCTGGACGCTGTGGGCGTCGATCCAGGACGGCGCGGACCAGCCGATCGACTTCGACTTCTGGTCGTGGGGGATGGAAAAGTACGAGCGGGCGGTGGCCGAGTTCACCGGCGCGGAGCTTCCGTCCCTCATGGACGAGGCGGCGCGGGCAGACTAGAACCATGTTCGCCACTCTGACCGGACTCGGCCTGTCGACCGCCGCCGGGCTGAACGCCTACATCCCCCTGCTGGTCGTGGGCGTGCTCGCCAACGTCACCGACGCGGTGAAGCTGCCCGACGGGTACGCCTGGCTGTCGAACTGGGGCGTGCTCGGGGTGATCGCGGTGCTGCTGGCCGCCGAGTTCGTGCTGGACAAGGTGCCGGCCGTCGACACGGTGAACGACGTGATCCAGACGGCGGTCCGGCCGGCGTCCGGCGGCGTGGTGTTCAGCGCCACCACCGCGGCGGCCGAGCTGGACAGCTCGGCCTGGATGGCGGAGAACCCGTGGCTCGGCTGGGTGCTGGGCATCGTCATGGCGCTGGCCGTGCACCTGCTGAAGACCGCGGCCCGGCCGGTGGTCAACGCCACCACGGCCGGCGCCGGCGCCCCCGTGGCCAGCGTCGCCGAAGACAGCGGCGCCCTGGGCCTGAGCCTGGTGGCGGTGTTCGCGCCGGTCCTGGTGATCCTCGCCCTGATCCTGCTGGCGCTGATCGCCTGGTGGGTCATCAGGAAGATCCGCCGCCGGCGCGCCCGCCGGAACCGGATCTGACCGGTAGCGCGGCACCGGTCACCGCGTCAACACCTGCCAGGCGGATGTGGCGCGCCCGCTTCGTTCCGTACCGTCGGGTTCCGCGTCCGCCCCACGGCGGCCCGCCGGCCGTGCGGGCGCTCAGTGGCCCCCGCCCCGCGCCCGCATGACGAGAGGCCCGGCAGCGTTCACCCCGCTGCCGGGCCTTTCCCATCGCCGCGGGGGCACTATCCTCGAAACCAAGAGCCCCACACAGGAGGTGTCCCCGATCGGCGAGCTCCTCATGATCGTGCTGGTCATCCTGGCGTTCCTGCTGCTGATCGCCGGGGTCGGCGTCTACGTGCTGGTCAAGGTCGGCAAGAAGGCCGCGGTCAAGGCCAGGGAGGCCACCACCCGGCTGACCACGCACGTCAACGCCATGGGCGCCGGCGACGCCGCCGAGGTCGAGCGCCTCCGCCTCGACCTGCGCCGCGAGGTCTCGCTGACCCGTCAGGCGGTCGAGCAGGCCCAGCGCCAGGGCTGGGGCCTGGGCGACCTGCCCCGCCTGCTGTCCGACCTGACGGCCCAGGCCGACGTGCACGACGGCCAGCTCGGCATGTACGCGCAGCAGGCCCGCGTCTCACGCTACGTCGACCACGCCACGCTGGGCACGCTGCGCGAGCACCAGGCGAAGCTGACGGCCATGTGCGCCCGCATCCGCGCCGATCTCCTCAGCGACCAGGTGCAACACTCGGCCACCGGCCTGGAGGACCTGCGCACCCGCACCGACCTGGAGATCGAGGCCCGCCGCCCGGCCCCCGACCCCCTCCAGGAGATCGACGACCTCTACCGCAGGACCATGCAGGACCGCAAAGAGCAGCCCTGACACCACCCACTGTGTCATCATGATTCCAAAGGGTCACATCTCCGAGGAGGCGTCGTCATGACCACAGCCTTTCCGGAATGGTTCTACCCCGGCCCTCCGGGCGGCTGGACCGCCGACATGCTCGATCACCTCCCCCCCGACGCGCCCCCGCACATCGAGCTGATCGACGGTGGGCTCATCATGATGTCGCCCCAGACAATGTTCCACATGCTTGTTCTCAGGCTGCTGGAAAGAGAGCTCCGCCCGCCCGACCACCTCGTCGTCATCCGGGAGATGACCGTGACCCTGGGCCTGCGCCAGCGCCCCGAGCCGGACATCATGCTGGTGAAGGCCGCTGCCGCCCAGCAGATCGGCCTCACCACCTTCAAGCCGGCAGACGTTCATCTGGTGGTCGAGGTGGTCTCCGAGGAGTCCCGCGACAGAGACCGCACCACCAAGCCGAGCAAATACGCGAGCGCGGGCATCAAACACTTCTGGCGCGTCGAGCTGGAGGACGACCGCCCCGTCGCCTACACCTTCGAGCTGGAGCCCGCCGTCAAGGCCTATCTGCCCACCGGCATCCATCGCGGCCGGCTGCGCACCGACATCGGCTTCCCGGTCGACGTCGATCTCGACCTGGACAAGGTCAGGCGCTGAGGCGGCCCCGCTAACTCCACTCCTGATAGATGAAGGCCGCGTACTCCTCGGCCGATCCGCCCTTGTTGAGAACGGCCCGGGCCGCCTGCGCCTGCTCGATGGTCGGCAGATGTCCTTCCAGCAGGATCGGCAGCGACAGCCGCCGCGCCAGCAACTCCTTCTCGGAGATCCCGTACGGCCGCCGCACCACCGACACGTTCACCCGCAGCGCATGCTCGTTCCCCGGCACCACCCCCGGCCGATCCACCTCGACCGCCGCGTACCGGTAACCATGCGCCCGATCACACGTGGCGCACCCGGCGCGCCCTCGGCTGAGCGCTCCCCCGCACTCCCCGCAGACCAGCCGGTCATAGGCGGCGTCGACCACCCGCCAGAGATGCCGGTCGAGCTCGTCGATCACCATCTCGGCGACCCCCCGCTCCTCCTCAGCGGAGAGCCCTCCGAACTCCCCCCGCAGAAACTCCCGCCACCCCTCCTCGACGAGTCCGTCCACCACCCGGGCGCACTTCACACACCCCGGCGCCCCGGCCGGCTCCCACAACCCGCACCCCGCACACCGCCGCATCCCCGCACCCTAGCCGTTCCTCGGCAGCCGCCTCCTCGCAGTTTCCCGGGCCACTCGCCGGGCGATCCTCCAGAGGCTTCGGGTGCCCATGCCGGCTCGCGATGCGCCAGATTGAATCCATGAAGCCGCTCATCGCCGAAGAGCTCCTCCTGCTGGCCCTCCGCCCCGACGGCGTGGTCTCGGTCAACCAGGAGATGCTGGACTACACGCTGAGCGCCGCCGTGCTCGCCGAACTCGTCGTCACGGACAGACTCGCCCTGGAGAACGGCCACCTGCACGTACGCGACCCCGAGCCCACCGGCAACCCCGAACTGGACGAGACACTCCACCACCTGACAGCCCACAGCGGCCCACCCCCGGCCTTCACCGACTGGTGGGTCTCGATGTACACACCCGAGCGCCGCACCCGATTACTGGCCGCGCTCGTACACCAAGGCCTGATCACCGCAGAAACCCGCCGCTACCTGCGCATCTTCAAAGAGGAGGTCTACCCTGAGACCAGCCCGGCGCCAAGAGCGGCACTCCACGACCGCTTGAGAGCCGTGCTGACCGGAGCCGAGCCCGACGCCCGCGTCTCGGCACTCGTCTCCCTGGCCCACGCAGGCAAGCTCCTCCCCAAGAACCTGCCGAAACCGGAACGCCGACGCGCCCAGGAGATGGCAGCCCAGAACCCCCTGGGCACCCTGGTCGCACGATCGTTCGACCAGGCCGCCAAGGAGAGCATCGGCAGGATCACAGGCGGCACCGCCACCTGACCAGACGGAGATCGGGGACGGGCCCACGTCGCAGCGAACGGTGGTGGACGCGATGGCGAACCTCCCGCACGAGCCGGCTCCCGGCAACCAGGAACCACCCAGCGAACCGCAAGGCATCCCGGCCCCCACTACGGGAGCCCTCCGGACCACGCAGCCGTCAGGGCTCGACGCCTGAATGCCAGCCTCACAGCCCGAGGCTGATCGCCCGCGCCCACCCCGATCGAGTTCGGCGAGACCTGGCCCACCTGACCAGCGGAACGGAGCCGCCGGCGGACAAGGTGACGGTGACCCTGCGCCCCGCTCCGGCTCGTCCATCACCCTGCGCTTCCCCCGGCTGGGAGTCGAGACCACGACCCCCGCCTCGGAGCCCCGCGCCATCACCGGAGGACGCGAACAACGCGTGATCGACGTAAGCGACCCGGACGCCTAAGACGCCGGCGCCGTCACCGTGGACGTCCTGGCCACCAGCCTCCGCGAACCGACGGTGGTGGCGATCGTCTCTTTCAGACACACGGCCTGGCTCTGGCTCCTCCCGCTGGCGCTCCTCGGCGTGGCCTGGGCGGCGGCCCGCCGCCGACTCGACCTGAGACTCGACTCCCTGAAATTCAGCGAACCGGCAGGCGCTCCTCCCCGCACCGCCAAGAAGCAACGCGCCGACCGGCGCAAAAACGCCGCGGCTGACCGTACCGGAGCCCGGAAAGCTACGGCGACCAGCGCTCACATGGCCCGGAAAGCGAAGCTTCAGCTACGGCGGGCACCCGAGCACGAGGTGAGCCAGAGCTTCAGCATCGGCGGCGAAGCAGCCGCAAAAGCGGCAACCACCACTACGGCGCGAGTCCGGACGGACGGAGAGGGGCAAGCGGAGGTGGGCGGGCGACCCGGCCGAGTTAAGACCGTGCCAGGTACCCCCGCGCCCGGCCCACGCCGAAGGCGAAGACCACCAGACCCCGGGCAATCGCGCGAGGCCGGGTCGCCCGCCCACCGCAGCGGCACAAAGGCCGAGAGTCAGCGAACCCCAGCCTCGCGCATGTCCCGAAGCTCCCGCTTGAGCTCCTTGATCTCGTCACGAAGCCGAGCCGCCACCTCGAACTGCAGGTCGGCAGCCGCCTGATGCATCTGCTCGGTCAACGAGTCGATCAACGACTCCATCTGCGCCCGAGGCATCTCCCCCGCGATCGCCTTGGCATGCTGCCCCGCCTTGGCGGCGAACCCCGGCACCGGGGCCTTGCCCCGCGACTGGGACCGCCCACCCCCCATGAGCTGCCGGGTGTCGGCGTCCTCCCGCTGCAACGAGTCGAGGATGTCGGCGATCTTCTTGCGCAACGGCTGCGGGTCGATGCCGTTGGCCTTGTTGTAGGCGACCTGCTTGGCCCGCCGCCGGTTGGTCTCGTCGATGGCCCGCTCCATCGACGGCGTGACCTTGTCGGCGTACATGTGAACCTGCCCGGACACGTTACGCGCCGCCCGCCCGATCGTCTGGATGAGGGACGTCTCGGACCGCAGGAAGCCCTCCTTGTCGGCGTCGAGGATGGCGACCAGCGACACCTCGGGCAGGTCGAGCCCCTCGCGCAGGAGGTTGATGCCGACGAGCACGTCGAACTCGCCGCTGCGCAGCTCCCGCAGCAGCTCGATGCGGCGCAGCGTGTCGACCTCGCTGTGGAGGTAGCGGACCCGGATGCCGAGCTCCAGCAGGTAGTCGGTCAGGTCTTCGGCCATCTTCTTGGTCAGCGTGGTCACGAGCACCCGCTCGTCACGCTCGGCCCGCTCGCGGATCTCGTGCACCAGGTCGTCGATCTGCCCCTTGGTCGGCTTGACCACGACCTCGGGGTCGACCAGCCCGGTGGGCCGGATGACCTGCTCGACGACGTCGCCCTTGACCCGGCCCAGCTCGTAGGGCCCGGGGGTGGCGGACAGGTAGACGGTCTGCCCGATGCGCTCCAGGAACTCCTCCCACTTCAGCGGCCGGTTGTCGAGCGCGGACGGCAGCCGGAAGCCGTGGTCGACGAGGGTGCGCTTGCGGGAGGCGTCGCCTTCGTACATGGCGCCGATCTGCGGCACGGTCTGGTGGGACTCGTCGAGCACCAGCAGGAAGTCTTCGGGGAAGTAGTCGAGCAGCGTGTTGGGCGCGCTGCCGGCCTCGCGGGCGTCCATGTGGCGCGAGTAGTTCTCGATGCCGGAGCAGGTGCCGATCTGGCGCATCATCTCGATGTCGTAGGTGGTGCGCATGCGCAGCCGCTGCGCCTCCAGCAGCTTGCCCTGCCGCTCCAGCTCGGCGAGCCGGTCGGCCAGCTCGGCCTCGATGCCGGCGACGGCGGCGGACATCCGCTCCTCGCCCGCCACGTAGTGGGAGGCGGGGAAGATGTAGAGCTCGTCGTCCTCGGTGATGACCTCGCCGGTGAGCGGGTGCATGGTGGACAGCTTCTCGATCTCGTCGCCGAACATCTCGATGCGGACGGCGAGCTCTTCGTACTTGGGGATGATCTCGATGGTGTCACCGCGGACCCGGAACGTGCCGCGGGTGAAGGCGAGGTCGTTGCGGGTGTACTGCATGTCGACGAGGCGGCGCAGCAGCCGGTCGCGGTCGATGTCCATGCCGACGCGCAGCCGGGTCATGCGGTCGACGTACTCCTGCGGCGTGCCGAGGCCGTAGATGCAGGACACGGAGGCGACCACGACGGTGTCGCGGCGGGTCAGCAGCGAGTTGGTGGCCGAGTGGCGCAGCCGCTCGACCTCGTCGTTGATCGAGGAGTCCTTCTCGATGTAGGTGTCGCTCTGCGGGACGTAGGCCTCGGGCTGGTAGTAGTCGTAGTAGGAGACGAAGTATTCGACCGCGTTGTTGGGCAGCATCTCGCGCAGCTCGTTGGCGAACTGGGCGGCGAGCGTCTTGTTGGGCTGCATGACCAGGGTGGGCCGCTGCAGGCGCTCGATGAGCCACGCGATGGTGGCGGTCTTGCCGGTGCCGGTGGCGCCTAGCAGCACGCTGTCCTTGGCCCCGGCCTTGACGCGGCGCTCCAGCTCGGCGATGGCCGTCGGCTGGTCGCCCGAGGGAGTCATCTCGGTGACGACCTCGAACGGCGCCACCTTCCGCTGCAAATCTGTGACCGGACGCATACTGCCCACTGTAGGCGCAGCCACCGACATAAACCGTCAGGCCGATCGCTCACCGATGCGCGGGAACGGCGTGGTGGAGAAGACGACCTCCACGGGCACCTCGAAGTATCCGGCGATGCGCAGCGCCAGGTAGAGGCTGGGACTGTATTCGCCGCGCTCCAGGTAGCCGATCGTCTGGTAGTGCACCCCCAGGGCGTCGGCGAGCTGCCTTCGGGTGACACCACGCTCGGCCCGCAGCAGGGCGATGCGGTTGTAGACGTTCTCGCTCATCGTCGCCCATCTTCTCAGCCGATCCGCTGCATGGCGCGGTGACGGCGCTGCTCCATCAGCGAGCCGGACTCGCGCCTGGCCATCCTGCGCAGGATCGGCGGGGCCAGCACCAGCCCGGCCACGGCCCAGGCGACGAGCACGAGCGTGGTCTCGACCGGGCGCCACGAACCGCCGATCTCCGCGGCGGCGGCCGCGCCGGGCAGCAGCGCCGAGCGCATGCCGAGGCCGAGCCAGTAGAGCGGGAAGACGTGGGCCAGGCCCTGCAGCCAGCCGGCCAGCGCGGTGATCGGGTAGAAGATCCCGGAGATCGCGGTGAGCCCGCCGACGGTCAGCATCACCAGCCCGCCGGCGGCCTGCGGGCTGCCGGCCACGGCACCGATGACCGCGCCGAGAGGGAGCGCCGACAGGAGGCCGAGCACCGTGATCCAGGCGATGGTGAGCCAGCCGCCCACCCCTGTGCCGGCCAGCTCCGGTACGAGGAACAGCCCGGCGACGAGCAGCACCACCAGGGAGGCCAGGGTGGATATCGAGAGCACGACGACCTTGCCGACGAGGTAGCCGACCATGCCCTGGGGCAGCGCCTTGGCCCTGAGCAGGGTGCCGTCCTCACGCTCGACGGAGAGCGTGCCCACCGCGCCCATGAGCGCGTTGATCGGGATCATCAGGCCGAGCAGGCCGGGCAGCGTGGCCGCCGCCAGGGAGAGGTCGGTGCCGGGCAGGGTGGCGTCGCGCTGGAAGTAGAGCACGACGACGAAGGCCGCGGTGGTGACCACGGTGAAGCCCATGTCCTGCGCGCTGGTCACCTGATGCTTGAACTCCATCCACCCGCGGGTGAGCCCCAGCCGGGCGGCGTGCAGCGTGGGGTTCACGCTTCCTCCCTCTTGACGATGGCCATGTAGGTGTCCTCCAGGGTGGCCCGGCGCACCTCCAGGTCGGTGATCCCGCTGCCGTGCTGCTCGAACAGGCCGCGGACGAAGGCGGTGGCGTCGTCGGTGGCGTGCACGAAGTGCTCGCCGTCGCGGCTCCAGCGCACCTGGGCGTCGCGGGAGACCTGGCGGGTCAGGCTGTCGGGACTGCCGTCGGCGACGATCTTGCCGCCGGCCAGGATCAGGATGCGGTCGGCGAGCTTCTCAGCCTCGTCGAGGTCGTGCGTGGTGAGCAGGATCGTGGTGTCGTCCAGGTCCGACAGGCGGTGCACGAGGTCGTGGAAGTCGCGCCTGGCCTGCGGGTCGAAGCCGGCGGTCGGCTCGTCGAGGAAGAGCACCTCGGGGCGGCCGACGATGCCGATGGCGACGTCGAGGCGGCGCCGCTGGCCGCCGGAGAGCCGGCTGACGCGCTGGCCGGCGTGTTTGCCGAGGCCGACCGCCTCGATCAGGTCGGCCGTGTCGAGCGGCAGCCGCCCGGGCTTCGCGTACGGCACGTAGTAGCGGCTCAGATGGTGCAGGAGCTGGTGCACCCGCCAGCGGCCGTGGTCGCGCCAGGACTGCAGGACCACGCCGATCCTGGCCCGCCACGCCTCGCCGCCGCGCGCCGGTTCGGTGCCGAGCACCCGCACCCGGCCGCCGGAGGGGATCCGGAAGCCTTCGAGTATCTCGATCGTGGTGGTCTTGCCCGCGCCGTTCGGCCCGAGCAGGGCGATCACCTCGCCGGGCGCGACGGCGAAGTCGACGCCCCGCAGCACCTCCTTGTCGCCGTACGCCATGCGCAGGCCACTGACCTCGATCGCGGTGCCCTCGTTCGTCACATTGAGGTCACCGTCCAGTTCTCTGATGGTGCTCATGACCCCCTCCGATGTAGTAGGACTACTACATTCATAGCACGACTACTACTTCTGGCAATAGACGTACGACACCGCTTTGCAAGCAGATGGCAAGCCTCACCCGATACGGTCTGAATTCGCTTGTAGCGGAAGAGGAAGGTTTCATGTCACGACCCAGAGAGGCCCTGAGGCAGGCGGGCCAGGGCGTAGCCCAAGCGGTCGCCCAAGGAGGAAACGTACGTCAGGCTGTCGGACAGGCCATGGGCCAGGTCGTCCAGCAGTCCGGGCAATACACCAACCAGGTCCAGGGGTTCGCGCTCAACCCGCACGACTTCGCCGCCGCCCGTGACGGCGGCGTGTCGGTCGGCACGCTGATCGAGGCGCGCACCGCCTCGCTCAACGAGGCCGGCGAGATCGTCAACCGCAGCTTCGCCGAGAACGGCATGCACGTCATCTCGCCCGTGGTGATCCCCAAGAGCGGCACCGCCAAGGTCGTCGTCCCCCTGGTCATCCTGGTGGCGCTCGGCCTGATCGGCGCGCTCGGCAACGTCATCCCGAACACCGACCTGTTCTTCGGCCCCCACTACTGGGTGGTCCTGGTCCTGGCCGCGGCGTTCCTGTGGTGGCGGCGCAGCGTGGTGATGGTGCCGGAGGGCTGCAAGGCGCTGATCACCCAGTTCGGCAAGCTGGTGCACATCGCCGACCCGGGCCGGGTGACGCTGTTCAACCCGTGGAAGCGGGTCAGCTACATCGTCAACACCACCCGCGAGTACCCCTTCAACGCGCCCATCAGCGAGGCGCCGACCCAGCAGGGCGTCAAGGCCAGCGTCGACCTGTTCCTGCAGTTCAGGATCGAGAACCCGGCCGAGTTCATCTTCGTGCTCGGCTCGGTGAGCGGCTTCCAGTCCAAGCTCCAGAACGCCATCAGCGAGGTCACCCGTTCCCTCATCTACGCCCAGCGCGCCGAGGAGATCTACGACCTGGTCGGCGAGAGCACGCACGGCATGCTCGACAGCCTGAACCAGCAGTTCCTGCCCGCGGTGCGGCTCACGGACGTGAACATCACCCACGCCGAGCCCTCCAGCCAGGAGTACCGCATGGACCTGGCCGCCCCCGAGATGGTCCGGGTGGCCAAGGAGGCCTACACCTACGAGTACGAGCTCAACCTGCGCAAGGAGCAGAACGAGGGCGACCTGGTCAAGGAGCTGGCCGGGCTGCAGGAGACGCTGAGCGCCATCCAGGCTGAGATCGCCGGCTACCAGGCGCGGATGGACACCGCGCTGGAGCGGGCCACCCACCAGGCCACCGCTCAGGCCAGGCAGCGCCTGGTCGAGGCCGAGTCCGAGGCCAAGGCCAACTCGGCGCTGCTGGAGGCGCAGGCGCTGGACATCCGGGCGCTGAGCGCGGCCGAGGCGCCGGAGATCCTCGACTACCGCTTCCAGCAGGACCTGCTGGACAAGCTGGAGTCGGTCGCGAACCGGCTGCCGCAGGTGGTGCACGTCGGCGAGCAGAGCGACATCGACTTCCTCCAGCTGGCCCAGAGCCTGGTCGGCGGCAAGGAGGCGGTGCTGTTCACGCCCGAGGACATGGCCGCCATCCGCGTCAGGCTGCAGCAGATCGGCACCCGCGTGTCCGGTCGTGAGGCGGAGATCAACGCGCTGCTGAAGCGGGTCGCCGACGAGGTCACGGAAGCCCCGGACCTGGAGATCACCACGGAGGTCGAGCGATGAGCCGCGAGTTCTCGAAGATCAAGGAGTCGCTGGCGTCCTGGTCGGAGATCCGCCAGCTGCTGCGCGGCGGCGAGCAGGGCCAGCTCGTGCCCGTCGTCATCCCCAAGGACCGGCGCGGCTTCAGCTGGATGATCCTGATCTTCCTGGCCGTCTACTTCGCCGGCATGGCGGTGCTGACGGACTGGACCGTCCTCGCCGCGCTGGCCGCGCTGTTATTCCTGGTCGTCGCGCTGCTCACGATGTGGCGGCGGGCGATCATCGAGATCGAGGAGGGCACCACCGGGGTGCGCAGCCGCTGGGGCGCGATCGTCTCCACGCTGCCTCCCGGCCGGCACTACCTCTGGCTGCCCTGGGACCGGGTGGACGCGGTCGTCGACACCTCGACCGAGATCCCGTACTCGGCGCCGATCGTGGCCTGCCCGACGGCGGAGAACGTGCCGCTGAAGTCGATCGAGTTCTTCCTGAAGTTCCGCATCGTGGACCCGGTGGCGTTCGTCCGCACGATCGGCGCCGGCAACTTCGACCTGGTGCTGTCCAGCGCCGTGCAGGACGCGATCCGGCAGCGCAGCCGCAGGGTGAACACCGAGCGGGCCTACGACCTGCGCGGCTCGGACGTGGGCGACATGCAGGACGCGCTCAACCGCCAGCTCGGCCGCTACGGGGTGCGCGTCACCGGCGCCAACATCCCCGACGTGCAACTGCCCGACCAGTACCAGCAGCACCTGTCCACCCGCGAGAAGGTGGCCAAGGAGCTGCAGGCGTACGAGCGCGAGTGGGAGCTGACCCGCAAGCGCCGCATCGACACCCTGCTCATGGAGATCGAGCGGGCCAAGAAGACCCGCGACGCCCGCGTGGTCGAGGTCAAGGCCGCGCACAACACGGCGCGCAAGGACGTGGCCCGGATGCTGGAGGAGCAGGAGACCGAGGCGCAGCGGGTGCGCTGGGAGATCGAGGCACGCGGCCGCGCCGAGCTGACCGCCGCCGAGAACGAGGCCAAGGCGCTGCGCCGGCTGGCCGACTCCTACCGCGACAACCGGGCCGTGCTCCAGTACGAGCTCGCCCGCAGGCGCCTCGACGTGGGCGCCACCCTCGCGGAGAAGGCCCCGCAGCCGCTGGTGGTCCGCACCCAGCAGGGCGGCGGCGACTCCGCGTTGTCCACGCTTCTGCTGGCCCAGTTGCTCCCCCGGATCTCGGCCAACGGCAGGAGCCTCGGGGCACAACCACCCACCACATAGGAGAACCCCCATGGTGTTCCGCAAGCTGATGGCCGCGTTCGGCGCGGGCGTCGAGGTAGACACGGTCCTGTCGAACGCCAGCGTCCGCCCTGGCGAACCGCTGCGCGGGATGGTCCACTTCCGCGGCGGCGGCTCCGACTACAAGGTGGAGGCCATCACCGTCGACCTGACGGCCGTGGTGGAGGTCGAGTCCGGCGACAGCGAGTACAAGACGACCTACAGTTTCCTGCGCCAGCAGGTGTCGGGCCCGCTGCAGCTGGCGGCCAAGGCCGAGCACCGGCAGCCGTTCGAGCTCCTGGTGCCGTGGGAGACGCCGATCAGCGCGATCGGCGGCCACCCGCTGCACGGCATGCGGCTCGGGGTGCACACCGAGCTCGCGCTCGCCGGCGCGCTCGACAAGGGCGACCTGGACCCGCTGTTCGTCAACCCGCTCCCGGCCCAGGACCACGTGCTCGCCGCGCTGGACCGGCTCGGCTTCCGGTTCAAGAAGGCCGACCTGGAGCGGGGCACGCTGCACGGGTCGACGATGCCGTTCTTCCAGGAGATCGAGTACTACGCGGGCGGCTCGTGGCGGCGCCATTTCAACGAGCTGGAGCTGACGTTCATCGCCGGCCCGCGGCAGATGGACGTCATCCTGGAGGCCGACCAGCGCGACGGCTTCCTGCGTGCCGGCCAGGACACCTACAACCGCTTCACCGTCCGCTACGACGAGCACCCGGCGGGCGTCGAGCAGGCCCTCCAGCGCGGCCTGGAGTCGATGGCGCGCAGGCGCGGCTGGTTCTAGCCCTTCCTGGCCACCGCCAGCAGGTGGCCGCTCACGCCCAGCAGTGACGGCACCGATTCGAGCCGACGGGCGGCGTCGAGCAGCAGCTCGCGCCGCCCTTCGTCGTCCAGCCACACGTCGATGTCGCCGTACAGCCAGAACGCGCCCTCCAGCCCGTACCGGACGGGCTCGGCGAGCCCGGCGTCGGCGAACTCCCCGATGATCTCGTCGGGGTCGTGGAAGAAGCCCCGGAACCCGCCCTCCCGAGGGGACACCATGAGCCCGGTGTCCGCGGCGTGGTACTCGGCCGCCAGATGCTCCGGCCGCAGCGCGAAGCCGCGGGCGAACCCGTCGTGCAACCCGGAGAAACGGCTGATGAACGCCGCCACCACCACCCCGCCGGGCCGCACCGCCCGGCGCGCCTCGGCCAGCGCCCGCACCCGGTCGTAGCGCTCGGTCAGGTGGTAGAGCGGCCCGAGCAGCACCACCGCGTCGGCCCCGCCGTCCGGCGCGGGCAGCGCGCGGGCGTCGCCCAGCCGCGCGGTGACCCCAGGCAGCCGCTCGGCCCGCGCCACGTGCAGCGGCACCGGGTCGATCAGCTCCACGTCGTAGCCGTCGGCGGCCAGCCACTCCGCGTGCACGCCCGTACCGCCCCCCACGTCGAGAACCCTGGCGGGAGCCGGCGGCAGCACCCGGCGCAGCACGTCCTGCGTACGCCAGAACTCCAGCCGCCCGACGCCCTCACGGAGCCGGGTCACTTCGCCGCCCTGCTCGTAGTAGCCAAGGGTCTCCGGGTCGATGGTCATGGCCGTCGATCTTAAACGGTACGGGGGACGCGCTTTCCCTGTGCTAGCCCCTGGCCTGGCAGCGTCGTTACCATGACGGCGGGACTGACTGTTCGTCGGACGGGGCAGCGATGGCACGGTTCGTGGGGGCGTTGAAACGGATCGCGCCGTGGGCGGTCCAGAACGCCGACGTCGCCATCGCGTTGCTGCTGGCCGTCGTGGTGGGCGTGCTCGGCATCATGCCCGACGAGATCTTCGGCGACAACGGCGCCACCGTGCAGACGCAGCTCGTCAGCGCCGCGACGCTGGTGATCCTGGCGCTGGTGGCCACCGCGCTGCTGCGCGACCGGGCCCGCCAGGCGCCGATGGAGGCCATCACCTCCGACGTGCTCGGCCGGCTGCCGACCAGGCTCGACCGGCTGGAGCAGATCGAGTCGCTGGTCGACCGTACCCGCAAGGCGCTGGACGCGCTGCAGCTCGTCCGGGTGCTGGGCAGCTCGCAGGAGATCGCGCAGGCGCACGCCGAGGCGCGCGAGGACACCACGCGGTGGAGCTTCAAGGGCGGCACCGGCACCTACCTGCGCGCCGTCACCCTGCCCGCGTGCGTGGCGGCCGCCCGCCGCGACAAGCGCCACCTGACCGTGCGCATCGAGGTGATCGACCCGGCCGACGTCGAGGTCTGCGAGACGTACGCGCACTACCGGCGGTCGCTGTCCGACCTGCCCGACGGCACCGGCGAGCGGTGGACCACCGACCGGGTCAGGAAGGAGTCGTACGCGACCATCCTGGCGGCGTTCTGGCACCGGCAGCGTTACGGGCTGCTCGACATCGGGGTGGGCCTGTCGTCGACGATGACCACGTTCCGCTGGGACCTGTCCAGCAGCCGCCTCATCATGACGGTCGAGGACCCGAACCGCGCGATGACGGCGCTGGCCGGCACCTTCTACTACGAGAACTGCGACACCGAGCTGCGGCTCAGCTTCGAGCAGGCGCGCCGGGTCCCGCTGGACAAGTACCGGAGCGTGCAGCTCGGCGACGAGCCCACGATCGAGGAGGTGCAGGACCTGTTCGAGCGGATCGGCGTGCCGTTGCCCAAGACCTACAACGGCCGCGACGTCGTCGACATCGCCCGCAAGGCGCTGCGCGCGGTCGACCCCTATGGCGAGCCGCTGCGGGAGACGGCGGTCCCATGAGCTACGGCGGCGTCTTCCAGCGGCTCGCGCGCGGCGAGGCCAGGGCCTGGGCTCTGGCGGCGATCTCCGGTGACGGTCTGCGCGGCGTGCGCCACCCGCTCGGATTCGTCTGCCTGCCGCTGGAGCGCGACGGCGGCGAGGGGGTATGTATCCATCTGTGGTCCGACTCGCTGGCGCCCGCGCGCAGCACCACCTCGCAGATCCACTGCCACAGCTGGGACCTGGTCAGCCACGTACTCTACGGCCAGGTGCGCAACGTGCACGCCGTGGTGACCGACGCGGGTCACGACGCCACGCACCGGGTGTTCGAGGTCGTCAGCGGGCCGGGCGGCGACCGCATCTCTCCCACCCCGCGCACCGTCCGTCACGAGACCGGCCTGGTGGAGGTGTTCGGGCCCGGCGACACCTACACGCTGCCGTCTGGACGCTTCCACAGCAGCGTCGTCCCCGAGGGCGGGGAGACCGCCACGATCGCGCTCGGCCGGAGCCGTCCGGGCAGCCGCGACCTGTCGCTCGGCCCGCTCCGCACGGGCGGCCACCACGTGCCGAGGCAGGCGCTCGACACCGCGGAGACGGCGCTGGCCGTCCGACTGATAGCCGCCCACCTGAGCTGAGGGGTTCCCGATGGATCTGGATCACGCCCGCGCGGTCGCCGTCGAGGCCGCCGAGGCCGCGGGGGCGCTGCTCCTGGACGGCACCCGAGGCGAGGTCGGAGTGCGCCAGAAGGGCGACGCCGGCGACGTGGTCACCGATCTCGACCTGGCGTCGGAGGAGCTCCTGGCCGGCCGGATCCTGACGGCGTTCCCGTCACACTCGGTGATCACCGAGGAGTCGGGCCTGCTGGGCGCCTCGGGCGGCGAGTGGACGTGGCTGGTCGACCCGCTCGACGGCACCAACAACGTGGCCATCGGCCTGCCCGCCTACGTGGTCGGGCTGGCGCTGTGCCGGGTCGGCCGGCCGGTGCTCGGCGTGGTGCACGACCCGGTGACGGCGCGGACGTGGTCGGCGATCCAGGGCCGCGGCGCGCTGGCCCCGTCGGGGTCGCGGCTGTCGGCGTCCTACCGGCCCTCTCCGCACGGGCCGCTCCTGGCTTGGACCCAGGGGTATGCTGTGAGCAGGCAAGACGCCAGAGCGTGCCTGCTGAAGTCGGCCCTGGAGCTGAGCGCCAGACGAGTGCTGCAGCTGTGGGCCCCGTTGCTGCAGTGGGTGATGCTCGCCCGTGGCGACATCGACGGCATCGTCGGCTACCGCGCGGAGGCGATCGATCTGCCGGCCGGGGCGCTGATCGCCCAGGAGGCGGGCATCGAGATCCGGGCGCTCGACGGCGGGCCGTTCGAGGAGAGCATCGACGGCGGCGCCGGAGATCGCAGTTTCGTGGCCGCGCACCCCAAGGCCCTGCCGGGCCTGCTGGCCCTTGTCAGCTGACGATCCGGCGAGGTGGGAAGGTCGATGACTTCCGTCTGCCGTCGATGTCGATGAAGAGGGTGCTTGGAAGCGGCACCGCAGGGAAAGGAGAGATCACCATGGCGACCATGCTGACCGATGTGACCGTAAGCGAGCCGGCGCGGGTGCTCTTCGCCTCCGCTGCGCAACCGTCCGACGCCTTTACCCCCGAGCGGATCCGTGCGGCCGCCTTCCGGAATCGGCTGGTGACGGCATGACCAATGAGCGGGGGAAGGACTGGGCCCATCCGTGGTTCGCGGTCGTGGTGGGGCCGCGCCCGTCGGAGCAGGTTCCGGAGGAGGACGAGCGCCGCAGGCGCCGCCGCCCTCCCCGGCCGGTGAAGCTCCGGCGCACTACTTGAGCAGGTGCTCGCACGTGCCCTTGCCGGAGGCGACCTTCTCGCCGTCCACGGTGATCCGGCAGGCGGCGGGCTGGAACTGGCCGTTCGCGTCCCGTACGGACCCTGACACGAGGGTGATCAGCCGGCCGGCCTTCTGCTCGGCGGCGGTCAGCTCGATCTCGGCGGTCCTCGACCAGGGCAGGTCCGCGTCGTTCTCGGTGCCGTTCGTGTCGAGGTGGTAGACGATCGGCTGGGCGGAGGTGCCCTTGCCGAGCACTTCCAGCTTGACCTGGCGCACCGCCAGGGCGGAGGCGTCGTCCGTGGCCGGGAGGGTGTCGGCGGACGCCGTGGAGGGCACCGCTTCCGAGGGGGCGGAGGCGTCGGTGGCGCCGCCGCAACCCGCCAGCGCCATGATCATGGCGAGCGCTGCGATGGTCATCTTTCGCGATTCGGGCATGGCGCCCATTGTCGCGGACCTTGACGGCTCGTTCGGGACTATCCGAAAGTCACCAGCGCCCACGTGGTGGTGACCAGCCCGACGACGGCCAGACCGGCCCCGGTGAGCAGGAAGCGGCGCATCGGCACCCGCAGGCCGTGGCGGCGGCACGACTCGAACCAGAGCAGCGTGGCCAGCGACGCCCACGGCGTGATCACCGGCCCCACGTTGGTGCCGACGAGCAGGGCGAACAGCTGGCCGCGGTCGCCGGGCGGGATGACCTCCTCCACGGCCTTGTACGCGGGCAGGTTGTTGATGACGTTGGACAGACCGGCGCCGACGGCGGCTGTCCTGTACGGGTCGCGGTCCGTGCCGAGCAGCCAGTTCATCAGGTCGGCCAGCCCGTAGCGGCTCAGCGTGGGCACCACCAGGAACAGCCCGGTCACGAAGACGAGCAGTTGCCAGGGCACCAGCCCCCAGGTGAGCCGGGCGCGGTCGCGCACGGCGAAGGCGACCACCACGACCAGCGCCGCGGCGACCGCGGCGACGCCGACCTCCACCCGGGCCAGCAGGGCCACGATGAACAGCAGGCACGCGGCCGAGGCGGCGCCGAACAGCACGCGGTCGCCGACCGGCTGCAGCACGGGCGGGGTGTAGCGCAGCTCACGCCGCTCGCCGCGGCGCCAGAAGAACGCCCACAGGAACGCCATCGTCACCACGATCGAGACGAGCTGGGGCGCCCACATGCGGGCGGCGAACTCCAGCGGCGACAGCCCGATCTCGTCCATGGCGAGCAGGTTGGTCAGGTTGGACACCGGCAGCAGCAGGCTCGCGGTGTTGGCGAACCAGATGGTCGTCATGGCCAGCGGCAGGGCGGCGATGCGGGCCCGGGACGCCAGGGCGAGCATGACGGGGGTGAGGAGGACGGCAGTCGTATCGAGATTCAAAAATATCGTGATAAATGACGCGAAGGCAGTGCAGAGCAGGAAGAGCGCGACGTAGTTCCCGCGGCCGAGCACCGCCACCCTGGCCGCGATGGCGTCGAAGACCTGGGCTTCCTTGGTCAGCTCGGCGAGCACGATGATGCCGACCAGGAAGACCAGCAGCGGCCCGATCTCCGCCAGGCTCTCGGCGGCGTCGGGCAGCGGGAGCAGGCCGGTCGCCACGAAGAGCAGGCCGAGCGCGAGCAGCCCGATCCTGATCCAGTCGAGCACGCCAAGACGACGCAACACGAGGACGATGATCGCACACGGGCTGCGAAAGGCCGATCCCACGCGTGATACTGGACGGATGGCGCGTGACGGCAGGCCGACCCAGATCTTCGTCAGCTACTCCCCCGCCGACACGGCGTGGGCCACCTGGATCGCCTGGGAGCTGGAGGCGGCCGGCTACCGGACGATGATCCAGGCATGGGACTTCGTGCCCGGCACCAACTTCATCGACTTCATGGACCGCGGGGTCAGCGAGGCCGGGCTGGTCGTGGCCGTGCTCTCGCGCAACTACCTGAGCTCGCGCTACGGGCGGATGGAGTGGCAGGCGGCGCTCCGCGCCGATCCCGACAACCCGTCCAACAAGCTGATCACGATCCGGCTGGAGGACGTGCGGCTCGAAGGGCTGCTGTCCACGATCACCTGGGTCGACCTGCTGGGCGTCACCGACGCGGGGCAGGCCAGGGCGCTGCTGCTCGGACGGGTGCGCGAGGCGCTGGCGGGCCGGGCCAAGCCGGAGGCCGCGCCGGCGTTCCCCACCGGCACGAGGACGGTCGCCGGCCCCGTGCCCTCGCTGCCGCCGCCCGGCGAGCGGTCCAGGGCGCGCCGCACGCCGGTGTCGGCGCCGAAGTTCCCGCCCGCCACGGGCCCGCATCCGGCGCGCGAGTCCGTCAGCGTGCTCCACATCGGCGGTCCGCGCTTCGGCCGGGCGCTGCCCGACCCCGGTGAGCCGTTCACGCCGGAAGACATGCAGGCGCGCATCTGGGCCGACCTGACCTCCATGTACGACCGGGGGATGCCGCGGCCCGACCTGATGGTGGTCAGCGGCGACCTGACGGAGTCGGGCACCCTCGGCCAGTTCGGGCAGGCCACCCGGTTCGTCACCGACCTGCGGATGCTGATCGGGCTGGAGCCGCACCGGCTGGTCATCGTGCCGGGGCCGCGCGACGTGACGAAGGCCGCGGCCAGCGCCTACTTCATGACGTGCGAGGCCGACGACGTGCGCCCGCAGCCGCCCTACTGGCCGAAGTGGCGCCACTTCGCCGGCCTGTTCGAGGAGGTCTACCAGGGGCTGGACGACCGGGTGTTCGACGGCGGGCAGCCGTGGACCCTGTTCGAGGTGCCCGATCTGAAGGTGGTGGTGGCCGGGCTCAACTCGACCATGGCCATGAGTCATCTCGAGCGCGACGCGTACGCGATGCTGGGCGAGGCGCAGGCGGCCTGGTTCGCCGAGCGGCTGCGCCCCTACGAGGAGCGGGCGTGGCTGCGGCTCGGCGTGCTGGGCCATCCGCCCGACGCGCTGCACGACGCGCCCGCGTACGACCGGCTGCTGGCGCACCGGCTCAACCTGCTCTTCCAGGGCGGCGGGCAGGGCGGCGAGCTCGCGGTCGCCGCGCCGCGCTCCGGCCGCCACCACGTCGTGGAGATCACCTCCGGCGGCGTCAGGATGTGGCTGCCCGACGGCGGCGAGCCGGAACGGTCCCCGAGGGCCTGGCGGGCCGCCCGCGCCACGTTCGCGGGCGAGACGCCCCCCGCGCGGCTGCCCGCCCCGCCGGCCGGGCCCGGACAGCCCGACGGGCGCCAGCCGAGCCCGGTCGACCTGCTGCTCGACCGGATCACCGAGGTGTGCGAGGCCAGGCACGAGCGGGCCAGGGTCCGCCGGCTGCGCGACCACCTGGTGGTCACCCATCCTGAGGACGGGTTCGTCCGGCAGACGATGATCGGCGCCCACGTCGGCGACCTGACGGCCGAGGACGCGACGGCCTTCGTGCGGCAGGCGCACGCCACGGAGCTGGCGGCGGAGCTGGTCTACCAGGGGCCGCCCCCGCCACGCGCGCTGCGTGAGGACCTGATGCGGCGCGGGGTGCGGCTGCGCAGCTTCACCGAGTTCCAGGGCCTGCTCGACCTGTCCGGTTACGTGGCCGAGCAGACGGCCAGGCTGACCACCGACCGCCGCTACCCGCCCGACTTGTACGTGCCGCAGCGCTACCGCGAGCTCGACCGGCCGGGCGGCCAGGTCAGGCCGGGCCTGACCGACGAGCTGATGCGGCTGCTGTCGGCCGACCACGGCCGGTTCCTGCTGCTGCTCGGCGACTTCGGACACGGCAAGACGTTCGCGCTGCGCGAGCTGGCCCGGCGCATCCCGGCCGAGCTGCCCCACCTGACGCCGATCCTCATCGAGCTGCGCGCCCTGGACAAGTCCCACTCGGTCGACGGGCTGGTGGCGGCCCACCTGGCCAACCACGGCGAGGAGGTCATCGACCTGAAGGCGTTCCGCTACCTGCTGCGCCAGGGGCGGATCGTGCTGCTGTTCGACGGGTTCGACGAGCTGGTCACCCGGCTCACCTACGACCGGGCGGCCGACCACCTGGCGACGCTGCTGGCCGCGGCGGAGGACAAGGCGAAGATCGTGGTCGCCAGCCGCACGCAACACTTCAAGTCGCACAGCCAGGTGCTGACCTCGCTCGGCGAGATGGTGGGCGTGCTGCCGCAGCGGCGGGTGCTCGGGCTGGAGAACTTCACCCGCGACCAGATCCGCTCCTACCTGCACAACCGGTTCGCCCGCGAGGACGAGGCGGCCGCCCGCATGTCGCTGATGGAGGGCATCGAGGACCTGCTGGCGCTGGCCAGGAACCCGCGCATGCTCACCTTCATCGCCGACCTGGACGCCGAGCGGCTGCGCACGGTCGCCGAGGCCCGCCACACGATCAGCCCGGCGCTGCTGTACGAGCAGATCCTGGAGGCCTGGCTGGCCTTCGAGGAGCACCGGGCCAGGATGCCCGGCTCGGCGGCGGCGCTGACCAAGGACGAGCTGTGGCAGGCGGTGACGGCGCTGGCGCTGCGGCTGTGGGAGACCGGCGAGTCGCTGCTCGGCGTCGAGGAGCTGACCGAGATCGCCGAAACGCTGGCCGACCTGGCGGGCGGCCAGCTCACCCCCGCGCACACCGCGTACGCGATGGGGTCGGGCAGCCTGATGGTCCGCACCGAGGAGGGCATGTTCGGGTTCATCCACGCCTCGGTGATGGAGTGGCTGATCGCCCGCCACGTCGCGGCGACGCTGGAGGCGCCGGCGGTGCTGTCGCGGCGGCCGCTGTCGGCGCTGACCGTGGAGTTCCTGTGCGACCTGGCCGACGTGCGGGCGCTGCGCGCGTGGGTCGCCGACCCGCCCGCCGACGACGTGGCCAGGGCGAACGCCGTCAAGATCGCCGCCCGGCTGCGCACCCCCGCCAGGGCCGACCTGCGCGGCGCGAACCTCAAGGGCGAGGACCTGTCGGCTAGAGACCTGCGGGAGGTCGATCTGACCGGCGCCGACCTGACCGAGGCGACGCTGGCCGGCACCAACCTGTCCAGGGCGGTGCTGCGCGACGCCCGCCTGGTCGGGGCCAGGCTGGACGGCGCGGTGCTCGCCGGCGCCGATCTGACGGGCGCCGACCTGTCGGGGGCGCGGCTGGCCAGGACCGACCTGAGCGACGCGGCCGTGTCCGGCGCCCGCTGGCACCGGGCCGCGCTGATCGACGTGCGCGGCACGCTCCCGCGCCTGCCGGGCGCCGCCGTGGTGCCCGGCCAGCCGGTGGAGACCCAGCTGGCGCCGGCCGAGATCGGGGTCCCGTACGGCTATCACTTCCAGACCAGCCGGCTGCCCGAGCCGATCGCCTACAGCCCCGACGGGGCGACGATCGCGATCGGCCACGACGACGGCGGGGTGCTGCTGTGCGTCGGCGGGCTGCCGGTGCGCACGTTGCAGGGGCACTCCGGGCGGGTGTACGCGGTCTCGTTCGCCGGCGGCCTGCTGGCGAGCGGCGCGAGCGACGGCACCGTGGTGCTGTGGGACGCGCTGACCGGTGAGCGGCTGCGCACGCTGACCGGCCACTCCGACGGCGCCTGGCCGGTGCGGCTCAGCCCGACGGGCGAGCTGCTGGCGGTGGGCGGCGGCGACGGCGTGGTCCGGGTGTGGGACACCGCGACGGGCGAGTCCGTCCACCTGCTGGCCGGCCACCAGGCCCCGGTCTACACGGCCTCGTTCGGCGGGTCGGCGCTGGTGACGGGCGACTCGGCGGGCGTGGTCCGGGTGTGGGACCTCACGTCCGGAGAGCTCGTCACGACGCTCGACGGGCACCGCGGCGGCGTCTACCGCGCCGTACACGCCCCCGGCGGCGCGTTGCTGGCCACCGGCGACGAGGCGGGCACGCTGCGGCTGTGGGACACCCGCACGTGGGAGCGGCGGCACGCGCTCACCGGCCACCGGGGCAGCATCTACTGCGTCACGTTCTCCCCCGACGGTTCGCTGGTGGCCACCGGCGACACCTCGGGCGACGTGCGGCTGTGGGAGACGTCCGGCGAGTTCCGCGGCCTGCACACCACCCACGCGGCGGCCGTCTACCAGGTGGCGTTCTCACCCGACGGGCACACGCTCGCCACCGGCGACTCCGGCGGCGTGGTCCGGCTGCAGACCGTGGGCGGCCCGCACCGCACCGAGCTGACCGGTCACCGCAGCTCGGTGTGGCCGTTCGCGTGGCGGCCCGACGGCGGGCAGCTCGCCACCAGCAGCAACGACGGCACCGTGCGGCTGTGGGACCCGGTGTCCGGCAAGTGCCAGCGGGTGCTGCGCGGCCACGGCAGGCGCATCACCTCCGTACGGTTCAGCGCCGACGGCACGATGCTGGCCACCAGCGGCAACGACGGCGTGGTCCGCATCTGGGAGACGCGCACGGGGCGGAAGCTGACCGAGTTCACCGGCACCTCCGACCGGCTCATCTCCGCGCTGTTCTCCCCCGCGGGCCCGCTGCTCGCCGCCTCCAGCAACGACGGCGGCGTGCACTTCTGGAACGTGACGACCCACGAGTACGAGCGCGAGCTGAACACCGAGACCGACCACGTGTGGGCCGAGGCGTTCAGCCCCGACGGCACCATGCTGGCGACCGCCAACGACGACGACAGCGTGCGCGTCTGGTGGCGCTCCACGGGCCGGCTGGTCACCAACCTGGCCGACCACCGCGGCCGGGTCCGCTCGATCGCCTTCAGCCCCGACGGCCGCTACGTCGCCACCGGGTGCGACGACCGTCGCGTACGGATCTGGCACGTGGAGTCCGGCGGCCGGGTGGCCACCCTCGACGGGCACACCGACCGGGTGTACGCGGTGGCGTTCTCGTCGTCGGGCCGTCTGCTGGCGAGCGCCGGCAACGACGGCCGGGCCCTGGTGTGGGAGCTGCGGCCGGGCCAGCCGTGGCATCCGCTGCTGCGGCACACCCTCGACGGCGGCCGGGGCCGGCTGTGGAGCGTCGCCTTCGACGCGTCCGGAGAGCGGCTGGCGACCGGCGGCGACGACCTGACCGTGCGGGTGTGGGACGCGGAGTCGGGGCGGCTGCTGCACCGGCTGGACGGGCACGCGCGGCGGGTCTGGTCGGTGGCCTTCAGCCCGGTCTCCGACCTGCTGGCCACGGCGGGCGACGACGGGGCGGTCATCCTGTGGCAGGGCGCGGAGCGGCTGGTGACGCTGCTCGGGCTGCCGGAGGGCTGGGCGGCGCTCGCCCCCGACGGGCGCTACAAGGTGCACGGCGAGACGGCGGGGCAGTTCTGGCACGTCGTCGGCATGTCGAGGTTCGAGCTGGGAGAGCTGGACGCCTACCTGCCGGGGGTGCGCCAGGTGCCGCTGGACTCGCCGTTCTAACCCCGGGCGGCGCGCTCCAGCAGCTCGGCCCAGACCTCGCCGGCCCGGGCGTCCAGGTCGTCGAGCGACCCCTCGTTGGGGATCACGACGTCGGCCACGGCCAGCCGGTCCTCGCGGCTCGCCTGGGCCGCGATGCGGGCCTTCGCGTCGTGCTCGGCCATGCCGCGGTGGTCGGCCAGGCGGGCGATGCGCACCTCGTCGGCCGCGTCGACCACGATGACCACGTCGTACATGCCCGCCAGGCCGTTCTCGGCCAGCAGCGGCACGTCGTAGACCACGATCGCGTCGTCGGGCGCCTCGCTCTGCAGCCGGGCGACCCGCTCCCCCACCAGGGGATGCACGATCGCGTTGAGCGCGGCCAGCTTCTCCTGGTCGGCGAAGACGATCGAGCCGAGCTTCTCCCTGTCGAGCGAGCCGTCGGGGCGGAGCACCTCCTCGCCGAACGTCGCCACCACCCGGGCCAGGCCGGGGGTGCCCGGCTCGACCACCTCGCGAGCGATCTTGTCGGCGTCGATGACCACGGCGCCCCTGGCGGACAGCCTCTTGGACACCTCGCTCTTGCCCGAGCCGATGCCGCCGGTGAGCCCAATCTTCAGCACAGCGGCAGCCTACCGGTGGGTCAGCGCCTCAGGTGGACGAGGGTGAGGTGATCGTCCATGCGCTCGCGGCGGGTCTCGCGGTAGCCCAGGCGGCGGTAGAGGCGCAGGTTGCCCTCCGACAGGTGGCCGGTGTAGAGGTCGAACGCCGTCGCCTCCGGCACCTGGTCGTGCAGCGCCCGCAGCAGGGCCGTCCCCAGCCCCTCCCCCTGCCGGTCGGGCGCCACGACGAGCCGGCCCACCAGGCAGGTGGTGCCCGACAGGGCGCCGCGCACCGCGCCGACGATCCGCCCGGCCTCGACGGCCTTGAGCGCGAGGCCGGTCTCGATGGCCTTGCGGACCTGCTGGACGGACTCCACCAGCGGCGGGATGTACGGGTCACCGTAGAGCTGGGCCTCGCTCACGTAGGCCGCGCGCTGGAGGGTCAGGATCTCGCCGGCGTCCTCCGCCCCGGCCCGCTGGATCTCCACGCCGAGCACCCTACACGCGTCACCGCCCTCCCCACGCCCCTGAAAGCTCCCGTGACGCCCGGACGGCACGTCCTCCGAGGGAAGGGGCCGGGGAGTCTCCTCGCCGCCGTCAGGGCGATCTCGGCGTCCGCACGCGAGAAGGCCCCGCACGATGCCGTGCGGGGCCTTCTCGGTGACGTGCTACCAGGAGATCAGCTCTGGCCGCCCGCGAGCTTCTCGCGGAGGGCCGCCAGCGCCTCGTCGGAGGCGAGGGCGCCGCCGGCCGGGGCCGACTGGCCGCCGCCCTGCTGACCCTGCGGCTCGCCGTAGGACGTGGGAGCCGCCTCGCCCGCCTCGGCCTCGGCCTTGCGAGCCTCCTCGATCTGCTTGCGGTGGGCCTCGTAGCGCGTCTGGGCCTCGGCGTACTGCCGCTCCCACTCCTCACGCTGCTTGTCGAAGCCCTCCAGCCACTCCCCGGTCTCCGGGTCGAAGCCCTCGGGGTAGATGTAGTTGCCCTGGTCGTCGTAGGTGGCCGCCATGCCGTAGAGGGTCGGGTCGAACTCGACCTCGGCGCCGACGCCCTCGTTGGCCTGCTTCAGCGACAGGCTGATGCGGCGACGGTCGAGGTCGATGTCGATGATCTTCACGAAGATCTCGTCGCCGACCTGGACGACCTGCTCCGGGATCTCCACGTGGCGCTCGGCCAGCTCGGAGATGTGGACCAGGCCCTCGATGCCCTCCTCGACCCGGACGAACGCGCCGAACGGCACCAGCTTGGTGACGCGGCCCGGCACGACCTGGCCGATCTGGTGGGTGCGGGCGAACTGCTGCCACGGGTCTTCCTGGGTCGCCTTGAGCGACAGGGAGACGCGCTCGCGCTCCATGTCGACGTCCAGGACCTCGACCGTGACCTCCTGGCCGACCTCGACGACCTCGGACGGGTGGTCGATGTGCTTCCAGGACAGCTCGGACACGTGGACCAGACCGTCGACGCCGCCGAGATCGACGAAGGCGCCGAAGTTGACGATCGAGGACACGACGCCCTTGCGGACCTGGCCCTTCTGGAGGGTGTTGAGGAACGTCTGGCGAACCTCGGACTGCGTCTGCTCCAGCCAGGCACGGCGCGACAGGACCACGTTGTTGCGGTTCTTGTCGAGCTCGATGATCTTGGCTTCGAGCTCGCGGCCGACGTACGGCTGCAGATCGCGGACACGGCGCATCTCGACGAGGGACGCCGGGAGGAAGCCGCGGAGGCCGATGTCGAGGATGAGACCACCCTTGACGACCTCGATGACGGTGCCGGTGACGATGCCGTCCTCGTCCTTGATCTTCTCGATCGTGCCCCAGGCGCGCTCGTACTGAGCACGCTTCTTGGACAGGATCAGGCGGCCCTCCTTGTCCTCCTTCTGGAGAACGAGGGCTTCGACGTGTTCGCCGACCTCCACGACGTCAGCCGGATCGACATCGTGCTTGATCGAAAGCTCACGCGAGGGGATGACTCCCTCGGTCTTGTAGCCGATATCGAGAAGGACCTCGTCTCGATCGACCTTGACGACGGTGCCCTCGACGATGTCGCCGTCGTTGAAGTACTTGATGGTCTCGTCGATCGCGGCGAGGAAGGCTTCCTCGGACCCGATGTCGTTGACCGCTACCTGCGGGGTGCTCGAGGTGGCCTCAGTGCTGGACGTCATGTGTGGAATTGCTCCGAACGCGGACAGGATGTCGATGTGGCGGACGCGCGGCAGGCCCTCTTCCGCATCAAGCCGAGGAATTACGACATCGACGAGACCGAGCGCGAGCCCGCTCCGTCTGAGGCGCGCGCGAGCCCACAGCGCAGCGATCAGCATATGAGACTAGAGCGGCGGGGTCAATCCGGCCAGGACATTCGCCACATCTAGTAGCTGTTGATCAGGAGACCGCGCTTGGCCCCGATATTACCCCTAAGTCGGGCCGGGACGGAGATCCGGCCGGGGTCGCCGTCGGAGACGTACCGCTCGCGGGGATGCTTGTCCAGCCACTCCAGCCAGTGCTGCGAGCACCACTTGCGGCATTCTCCCTTCTTGCCGTTGCTCTGGATCCGCTGGATCGCGCCACGATCGAATTTTTTCGCGTACGGCGAAAGCGACGGCTCCGCCCCGGCCAGGAAGACCCCGTCGAAGGCGTATCGGGTGCCCTCCCACGCGCCGGAGCGCGCGGCCTTCTTCTTGCGCGGCATGGACCCGTACGGCAGCGCCATGGTCTTGGCCGGACCGGCGCCCAGGCGGACGAGCAGGCGCTCCAGCTTGGCGAGCTGCTTGCGGACGGTCCGCGTGGGCACGGCCCGGAGGTTGGGGTGGCCCCAGGTGTGGTTGGCCACCTCGAACCCGTTGCCGGCCAGCCAGCGGACGGCCGCGGCCTGCTCCTGCTCGGTCCGCAGGCCGAACGGCGTGTGGTTGATCCAGAACGTGGCCACGGGCCGGAAGTCGGGATATCTGGCCGCCGTCTCCAGGATGATCGCCACGGCCGTGTCGGGTTTGACGTTGCCGTGGACGTCGAGCCCGAAGTGGCTGGGGTGCCCGTCGTCGAAGGTGAGCACGACGGGGAACTTCCCGGCCGGCACCCGGATGTCGCCGGCGGCGAACTCCCTGGCGCTGATCGGCACGTACCCCTGCCGGGCGAGCTTGTCCAGCTCCTTCCTGAACTGGGCGGGGGTGCGGTCGATGGACGCCTGCCGCTTCTTGACGATCCGGTGGTACATGATCACCGGGATCTTGCCGAGCTCGTTGGCCTTGACCTCGCGGGCGAGCTCGGGCGTGGCGACGATTCCCGGTGGCGGCGTCGCCTCGGTGACCGCTGTGGTGGGCGCGGTGGGCGCGGGCGTGGCGCGCTGGGGTAACGCCGCGGGTGGCGGGGCGGGCTCGCCGGGGATCAGCAGGAGCCCGATGATCGCCGTCACCACGACCACGACGTTCGCCAAGCCGATGAGCCGCGCCTGGGACGATGTGGACCGCACAGAACTCCCGTACCGCTCGGGGAAATCGAACCCACAGAGTAGTCCAGAACCACCGCGGACCTCTGAGCCCTACGGGATACCCGGTCAAAAGAGGGCAAACCCGGCAAGAGTCAGTGGCCGGCGTCCTCCCAGGTGCGGCCCACGCCGATCGACACCTCCAGCGGCACCCGGAGGTGGTAGGCGGCGTTCATCTGGTCGGTGACGAGCTGCCTGAGCGTCTCCAGCTCGCCGGGCGCCACCTCGAACACCAGCTCGTCGTGGACCTGGAGCAGCATCCGCGAGGACAGCCCCTCCTCGCGCAGCGCCTGGCGCACGTGGAGCATGGCGACCTTGATGATGTCGGCCGCCGAGCCCTGGATGGGGGCGTTGAGCGCCATCCGCTCGGCCATCTCGCGGCGCTGGCGGTTGTCGCTGGTCAGGTCGGGGAGGTAGCGGCGGCGGCCCATCATGGTCTCGGTGTAGCCGTTGGTGCGGGCCTGGCGGACAATCTCCTGCAGGAAGTCGCGCACGCCGCCGAACTCCTGGAAGTATTCCTCCTTGAGCGCCCGGGCCTCGGCCACCGGGATGTTGAGCTGCCCCGACAGCCCGAAGTCGGACAGCCCGTAGGCCAGGCCGTAGTTCATCGCCTTGATGCGCGCCCGCAGCTCGCCGTCGATCTGCTCGGGCGACAGGTCGAACACCCGCGCGGCGGTCGCCCGGTGGAAGTCGTGGCCCGAGTCGAAGGCGGCGATCAGCGACTCGTCGCCCGACAGGTGGGCCATGATCCGCAGCTCGATCTGGCTGTAGTCGGCGGTCAGCAGCGTCTCGTAGCCCTCGCCGACGACGAAGCCCTGCCGGATGCGGCGGCCCTCGGCGGTGCGGATCGGGATGTTCTGCAGGTTGGGCTTCTCGGACGACAGGCGGCCGGTCGCGGCGATGATCTGGTTGAACGTGGTGTGGATGCGGCCGTCGTCGGCGATCTCCTTGATCAGGCCCTCGACCGTCGTGCGGAGCTTGGTCTGGTCGCGGTGGCGCAGCATGATGACCGGCAGCTCGTGGTCGGTCTGGGTGGCCAGCCAGGCGAGCTGGTCGGCGTCGGTGCTGTAGCCGGTCTTGATCTTCTTCGTCTTGGGCAGGCCGAGCCTGGTGAACAGGATCTCCTGCAGCTGCTTGGGCGAGCCGAGGTTGAACTGCTCGCCGACGACCCGGTGGGCCTCCTCGACGGCGTGCTTGACCGCGGCGCCGAACTCGGCCTCCAGGCCGGTGAAGTAGTCGCGGTCGACGGCCACGCCCGCCCGCTCCAGCTCGGCCAGCACGGTCAGCAGCGGCAGCTCGACGTCGGTGAGCAGCTGGGTGCCGCCGCGGCCGGTCAGGAAGGCCTCCAGCGCGTCGGCCAGCTCGCGCACCGCGTGGGCGCGCAGCGCGAGGTCCTTGGCGGGGGCGTCCTCGTCGTCGCCGAACAGCGCGGCCTGGCCGCTGGGCTCCTCCTCGGCGCGCAGGTCGCGGTGGAGATAGCGCCTGGCCAGGTCTTCGAGGGCGAACGTGCGCTGGCCCGGCATCGCGAGGTAGGCCGCCAGCGCGGTGTCGCAGGTGAGGCCGCGCAGGTCGAGGCCCTGCGCCCACAGGGCCAGCATCGGGCCCTTGGCGTCGTGGACGGCCTTGGGCCTGGACTCGTCGGCCAGCCAGGCGCGCAGCGCCGCCTCGTCGGCCTCGGTGAGCTTGGCGGGGTCGAGGTGGGCGGCGGTGCCGTCGGGCGAGGCGACGGCGATGGCGTCGACGCGGCCGGTGCCGCTGCCGTAGGAGCCCTTGAAGGCCAGGCCGGCGCGGCCCTCGGGCATGGCCGACAGCCAGCCCGGCACCCGGTCGGGGCCGAGGATCACGGTCTCGACCTCGAAGCCCTGGTCGGGCTCCTGCTCGCCGGTGCCGAGCGTCTTGAAGACGCGCTCGCGCAGCTCGCCGCGGATCTGGAGGGTGTCGAACAGCTTGTTGAGCTCCTCGCGGTCCCACGCGCCCTGCTTGAGCTCGGCGGGCTCGGCCTCGACCACGACGTCGCGCAGCAGCTCGGTGAGCCGGCGGTTCATCAGCACCTGGGCGACGTGCTCGCGCAGCTTGTCGCCGACCTTGCCCTTGACCTCGTCGACGCGGTCGACGAGCGCGGTGAGCGAGCCGTACTCGCGCACCCACTTGGCGGCGGTCTTCTCTCCGACGCCGGGGATGCTGGCCAGGTTGTCGCTGGGGTCGCCGCGCAGCGCGGCGAAGTCGGGATACTGCCGCGGGGTGAGGCCGTACTTCTCCTGCACCGCCTCGGGGGTGAAGCGGGTCATGTCGCTGATGCCGCGCCGGGTCATGAGCACGGTGACGTCGTCGTCGACGAGCTGCAGCGCGTCGCGGTCGCCGGTGACGATGAGCACGCTCATGCCCTCCGCGGAGGCGCGGGTGGCCAGGGTGGCGATGAGGTCGTCGGCCTCGAAGCCGGGCTTGGACAGCCGCGGGATGCGCAGGATGTCGAGCAGCTCGTAGATGAGCTGCATCTGGCCGCGGAAGTCTTCGGGGGTCTCCGCCCTGTTGGCCTTGTAGGCGGCGTACTCCTCGTGCCGGAAGGTCGGCTCCGAGCGGTCGAAGGCCACCGCGATGTGCGTCGGCTGCTCGTCGCGCAGGATGTTGGTCAACATCGACGTGAACCCGTAGACCGCCTCGGTGTGCTGACCGTCGGTGGTCATGAGGTTGGCGTCCTTGAGCGCGTAAAAGGCGCGGTAAGCCAGGGAATGCCCGTCGAGCAGCAGCAGGCACGGGCGGCTGGGGGTCACTTCACTCTTCGGCACACAGGCAGCCTAGTCTGCGACTACGACAGAAAACCCGAGCTGGAAAGACTGGAGGCGTCCCCTTGACGCAGATCGATCCCGCGGTCGGCCTCGCCTTCGTCCGTGACAAGACCGGCGTGCTCGCCGAGCGCATGGGCATCGAGTTCCTGGAGGCCACGCCGGAGCGGGTGGTCGCCCGCATGCCGGTGGAGGGCAACACGCAGCCGTACGGGCTGCTGCACGGCGGCGCCTCGGTGGTGCTGGCCGAGACGGTGGGCTCGACCGGCGCGGCGCTGCACGCCGGGCCCGGCAGGATCGCGGTCGGCGTCGAGATCAACGCCACCCATCACCGCTCGGCGACGTCGGGGTTCGTCACGGCCGTCGCCACTCCCCTGCACGCCGGGCGTACGCTCGCCAGCTACGAGATCGAGATCTCGGACGAAGCCGGGCGGCGGGTGTGCACCTCGCGCCTCACATGCATGCTGCGTGACGCCTGAGTCCTTTGCGTGACTTTTGTCCGCCCTTTGCGCATGCCCCCCACAGGTCGCTACGGTTGTGTGCACTAGAGCCCGCGGGGAGGCCGAGTAGATAACAGGTGAGGCCGGGGAAAGCCTTGCATGGCCCCAAAGGCCGCCCCTCGGGCTCTTTCATTCCCCCCTCGATCGTTAGCAATCTGTGACTGTCACCTGCCAGGTGCAACCCTCGATTTAGCCCCTGACCTGCCACCTTCGTTTGCTCACATGAGTGACACACACATGTCACTAAATGGTGACGAAGGATACTGAACCGGGCGTACGCGAAATAAGCTCCCGCCACAGCATCCCAGTTGTGCCTGCGATGCCCGCGTGTCGAGATGGAGGGGCACAACCCCGCCTTGACCTAATTGAGGGAGCACCATTGCGCAGAGCCGTGATCGCGTTCACGGCCTTCCTGGGTGGACTCATCCTGCTGCTCACCGTCCCGGCCCATGCGGCCGCACCGGAACAGAGCCTCAGGGGAACACTCACATTCCAAGGCCAGCCAGTGAACGGCGTGAAGATCGTGGTTACCACCGAAAGCGGGCAACCCGTTCAGGAGGTCACCAGCAACGCCCAGGGCACGTGGGAAGTGCCGATCGAGGAACCCGGCCAGTACAAGGTCACACTGGACGCCGCCACGCTCCCGCAGAACATGGCGATCCGGGGGGGCAACAACCAACGCGCCCCGACCGTGTACGAAGGCAACCCGACCACCGTCTTGTTCGCCCTGCAGGCCAAGACCGCGGACGGCGCGGCGGCGCCCGACGAGGGCGGCGGCAGCGCGTTCTGGCAGCGCGCGGCGCAGCTGACTTTCGAAGGCTTCAACCTGGGGCTGATCATCGCCCTGGCGGCGCTCGGCCTGTCGCTCATCTACGGCACCACCGGCCTGACCAACTTCGCCCACGGCGAGCTGGTCACCCTGGGGGCCTTGCTCGCCTATCTTGTGAACGTTCCCTTCGGCCTGCACATCATCCCGGCCGCGGTCATCGCGGTCATGCTGGCCGGCGGGATCGGGTACGCGCAGGACCGGTTCTTCTGGGGCCAGCTGCGCAGGCGCGGCACCGGCATCATCGCCGCGATGATCGTCTCGATCGGCGTGGCGCTGTTCATGAGATACCTGTTCCTCATCCTGTTCGGCGGCGAGACCCAGGCGTACGCCCAGTACAACGCCCAGGCCGGCCTCCAGCTCGGCCCCATCTCGGCCACGCCGAAGAACCTCATCTCGATGGGCATCGAGCTGATCGTGCTCATCGCCGTCGGGTTCGCCCTGCTGCGCACCCGTACCGGCAAGGCCGCCCGCGCGGTCGCCGACAACCCGGCGCTGGCCGCCTCCTCGGGCATCAACGTCGACCGGATCATCCGCATCATCTGGACCGGCGGCGGCGCCATCGCCGCGCTCGCGGGCGTCATGCTCGGCCTGTCGCAGAACCTGAAGTTCACGATGGGCCAGGAGCTGCTGCTCCTCATCTTCGCCGGCGTCACGCTCGGCGGCCTCGGCACCGCCTTCGGAGCGCTCATCGGCTCGATCATCGTCGGCCTGTTCATCCAGGTCTCGACGCTGTGGATACCACCGGAGCTCAAGAACGTCGGCGCGCTGGCCGTGCTCATCCTCGTGCTCCTCTTCCGGCCGCAGGGCATCCTCGGCCGCCGAGAGCGGATCGGCTGACGGGGGAATCATGAACTGGGACATCATCCTCTCCACCACCCTCAAGGCCGCCATCGGCGTCGAGACGGTGTGGTACGCGCTCGCCGCCATCGGCATCAACATCCACTTCGGCTACACCGGCCTGCTCAACTTCGGCCAGTCGGCGTTCCTGGCCGTCGCCGGCTACGGCCTGGCCGTCACCGTCACCGTGATCGGGCTGCCCTTCTGGATCGGCATCGGCGTCGGCCTGGTCGCCGCGGTCCTGCTGGCCTTCCTCCTGGGCATCCCCACGCTGCGGCTGCGCGCCGACTATCTGGCCATCGTGACCATCGCCGCGGCGGAGATCGTCAGACTCATCTTCCGTTCCGTGGAGTTCAAGAGCGTCTTCGGCGGCTCCGACGGCCGGCGCGGCTTCTCACAGGGCTTCTACGAGATCAACCCCTACGCGGAGGGGACCTACGGGTTCTGGCCGCTGAGCTTCAACGAGCGCGAGATGTGGGTGCTCACCGTCGGCTGGGTCCTGATCGCCATCGCCTGCCTCATCGTCTTCCTGCTGATGAAGAGCCCGTGGGGACGCGTGCTCAAGGCCATCCGCGAGGACGAGGACGCCGTGCGCAGCCTCGGCAAGAACGTGTTCTCCTACAAGATGCAGTCGCTGATCCTCGGCGGCGTGCTCGGCTGCCTGGGCGGCTTCGTCTACGGACTCGCCACCGGGTCCGTGCAGCCCGACATCTTCGGCACCGAGACCACGTTCTTCGCCTACACGATCGTCATCCTCGGCGGCGCCGCCCGCGTGTTCGGCCCGGTGGTCGGCGCGTCGATCTTCTGGGTGCTGCTGGTGCTCGTCAACGGTCTCCTCAGCGGCGCGGTGCAGTCCGGAGTCATCACCTTCATGGACATCACGCAGGTCGGCCCGTTCCGCTTCCTGCTGGTCGGACTGGGGCTGATCCTCCTGCTCGTCTACCGCCCGCAAGGCATCTTCGGCGACAAGAGGGAGCTGGCCATCAATGCACGCTGAGACCGCCACCGACCGCAAGGCCGCCGCGCTGGCCGCGTTCAAGGACCTCCCCCACGAGCCGGGCGTGGCCAAGCCCGACCCGATCCTCGTGGTCGACAACGTCGTGCGCCGCTTCGGCGGCCTGACGGCCGTCGACGTCGGGCACGTGGAGGTCCAGCGCGGCTCCATCACCGCCCTCATCGGCCCCAACGGCGCGGGCAAGACCACGTTCTTCAACCAGCTCACCGGCTTCGACACCGCCGACTCGGGCGAGTGGACGTTCAACGGGCGCAAGATGAACGGCGTACCGGCCCACAAGGTCGCGCGCGCCGGCATGGTCCGCACCTTCCAGCTCACCAAGGCGCTGTCGCGGCTCACCGTGCTGGAGAACATGAGGCTCGGCGCGCAGGGTCAGAAGGGCGAGAACTTCTGGCGCGCGCTGATCCCCGGGTCCTGGCGCGGCCAGGAGGACCAGATCACCGCACGCGCCGACGAACTGCTGGCCAGGTTCAAGCTCGACGCCAAGCGCGAGGACTTCGCCGGCTCACTCTCCGGCGGCCAGCGCAAGCTGCTGGAGATGGCCCGCGCCCTCATGGTCGAGCCCGAGCTGGTCATGCTCGACGAGCCCATGGCGGGCGTCAACCCGGCGCTCACCCAGTCGCTGCTCGGCCACGTCAAGGACCTGCGTGAGCAGGGCATGAGCGTGCTGTTCGTCGAGCACGACATGGACATGGTGCGCGACATCAGCGACTGGGTCATCGTCATGGCACAGGGCGCCGTCATCGCCGAGGGCCCACCGGACACGATCATGTCCGACCAGCGGGTCATCGACGCCTACCTGGGCGCCCACCATGACGCGCCGCTCTCGGAGAGCGAGCTGGAGGAGCAGCTCCATGAGGCCGAGGAGGCGCTCGAGGCCGAGATCCAGGAGGAGAGCAAGTGAACGCCGTCCCCGAGTCCAAGGCCGCCGTCACCGACCGCAGCGACCATCTCAGCGGCGCCGAGAACGCCGTGCTCCGCTGCGACGAGCTGATCGCCGGCTACCTGCCGGGTGTCAACATCCTCAACGGCTCCGACCTGTACGTGGGCGACGGCGAGCTGATCGGCATCATCGGCCCCAACGGGGCCGGCAAGTCGACGCTGCTCAAGGCCATGTTCGGGCTGGTCGACATCCGCAGCGGCACGGTCACGCTGAAGGGTGAGGACATCACCAACATGAAGGCGCACCAGCTGGTCTCGCGCGGCGTCGGCTACGTCCCGCAGACCAACAACGTCTTCCCCAGCCTGACCATCGAGGAGAACCTCGAGATGGGGGCCTTCCAGGCGCCCGCCAAGTTCAAGGAGCGCTTCGAGTTCGTCTGCGAGCTGTTCCCGGCGCTCAAGGAGCGGCGCAAGCAGCGCGCCGGCTCCCTGTCGGGCGGTGAGCGGCAGATGGTGGCCATGGCCAGGGCGCTCATGACCGAGCCGTCGGTGCTGCTGCTGGACGAGCCGTCGGCGGGCCTGTCGCCCAAGCTGCAGGACCTGGTGTTCCTCCAGGCCCAGCAGATCAACAAGGCCGGCGTCACCATCATCATGGTGGAGCAGAACGCCCGGCGCTGCCTGCAGATCTGCCACCGCGGCTACGTGCTCGACCAGGGGCGCAACGCCTACACCGGCACCGGACGCCAGCTCGCCGACGACCCCAAGGTCATCGAGCTGTACCTCGGGACCCTCGCCAGGGCGTAGATCACGGCACGAAACGGAGAAGGGGCTCCACCCGGGGCCCCTTCTCCGTTTTCAATGTCCATGTGAACCGTTTCGTGGCGTTCGTGCTCATGCTCCCCGTCCTGGCGGCCTGCGGGCAGGCGCCCGCCGCCGGCGCCTACAGCACCGGCGGCGACCCCGGCGACGATCCGTGCGCGCGCGTGGTCTCCGCCATCGGCTACGCCGGCCTCCTGCTGGAGCCCGCGGGCGAGGAGGACGCGCAGCGCTTCGAGGACGCCGTGCTCGGCCGCCTGGCCGAGGTGCGCGGCATCACCCTCCAGTTCGGCCCCCGCCTGCCCGCCTCGCTCGGCGGCGCCGTCCGTACGGTCGAGGCCACCACGCGGGACCTGTCCGTGGCGGACCTGCCGCGCGCGCGGCAGGTGGCGCTGCTCAAGGAGTACCGGGCCGCCGCCGCGCGGATCGAGGAGGGCTGCTCCTGAGCACGTGAAAGGGCCCCGGTCCTCAGGGGGGAGGGACCGGGGCCCGGTGGCTCACCGGAGGAGCGATCAGCCCTCGATGTTGCCCGTGCGGTACTCGACGGCCTTGGTGCCGTACTTGTTGTCGTCGCCGTACTCGTAGATGCCGATGGTGGCGACGGCCGGGTCACCGGCGTCGTTGAACTCGACCGGACCGCTCACGCCGTCGTAGTCGATGTCCTTGCCGGCCTTGAGCAGCTCGACGCAGGTCGGGAAGCTGTCGCACTTCTCGCCGCCCTTGCTGACCTCGGCCAGCTTGGCCGCGATGGCCGTGCCCGAGTCGCTCTTGGCGGCCTCCGCGGCCAGTGCGATCAGGTTGGCGGCGTCGTACGACTCCGGCGCGTAGCTGAAGTCCTCAAGGTCACCGTCCACCTCAAGGAGCTTCTTCTGGAAGTCCTCAGGAGACGCGGCGCCGGGGATCGTGCCCTTGACACCCTTCAGGGTGCCCTTGGGCATGTCGACGTAGTTGGTGTTGGAGGTGTTGCCGTCGACCATGTACCACTTGTGCTTGTCGGCCGACAGACCCTGCTTGACCAGCTCGTTGATGACCTTGGCGGTCTCCTCGAAGCCGATGAGCACGATGCCCGCGGGGTTCTTCGCCTTGAGCTTGGCGATGTCGGCGGCGAAGTCGGCGGCCTTCGGGTCGTAGTCGACCCGCTCGACCACCTCGGCGCCACCGTCCTCGACGGTCTTGACGACCTGGTCGGCCAGGCCGGTGCCGTAGGAGTCCTGCATCGCCATGATGGCGACCGTGGCGTTGCCGTCGGCGACGATCAGGTCACCGAGGACGCGGCCCTGCAGCTTGTCCGGTGGCGAGGTGCGGAAGTAGAGGCCCTTGTCGGCGATGGTGGTGAACGTGTCGGAGGTGTTGGCCGGGGAGAACTGGATGACGCCCGCGCCGGTGATCTTGTCGATCACCGTCTCCGAGACCGACGAGGAGGCGGCGCCGATGATGGCGTCGGCCTTCTGCGCCAGCAGGTTGTCGACCGACTGGGAGGCGATGTTGGTGGTCGTGTCGCCGGAGTCGGTGTGGATCTTGACGACGTCCTTGCCGAGCACGCCGCCGGCCTCGTTGATCTCCTTGACGGCCAGGTCGACGCCCGCGAACTCGGGCGGGCCGAGGAACGCGAGCGACCCCGTCTGCGGCAGCAGCGTGCCCAGGGTAAGCGTGCCGTCGCCCTCTGCCGCGGGGGCCGCGGAGGATGGCGCAGCCGACGAAGGTGTGGATTGCGAGGCGGTGTCGCTGCCACCACCGCAAGCTGTCAGGGCGAGGCTGGTGGCAGCCACGACAGCCAGCACCCGTCCCACGGGAGCAATGCGGACCATGAAGTAATCTCCTTCATTCCAGGCCGGGATCCGTCAGCACGCCGAGCGTTCCCGATCGAATGACGGAAACGTACAAAATGCCTGCATGGTGATGCCAGGGCAGCGGGGTAACTGTCGGCACTTGGATGCGGAGTCGTAATCAGTCCTCAACTTACGCGCGTGATCGGCAGGTGCTTAATCTGCGTCGGTGAAGCGGATAACGGCACTCCTCCCCCTGATGGCCCTCCTCGCAGGTTGCGGCGGTGACAGCGTGCCACCACCCGACGCCGCACCGCCGCCGGGCGTATCGGTCTCGCTCGCCCAGTGGCGCTCGGACGAGCCCGCGCACAGGATGCAGGTGGCCGTGCGCAACACCTCCGAGACTCCGGTGCACTTCACCGACGTTCAACTGGTGACGCCATCATTCACCACATTGGCCCCACAAAACGTGGAAATCACGGTCAAGAAGACGGAGAGAACCGACTTACCCATCCCCTTCGGGAAAGCCAACTGCACGCCCGGCCGCCTTCCCGGCGTCCAGCCGGCCACCGTCGTCGCCCACGTCCGCGTCGGCGCGGAGCAGGAGCCGCGCAAGGTGGTCTTCGAGATCCCCCACCCCGATCCGCTGCTGACCCGGCTGCTGCGCGACGAGTGTTCGGAGCATCTGATCAAGCTGGCGGCCGACATCGCCTTCGGCCCCGAGTGGAAGCGCGTCGGCGACGCCATGCACGGCACCCTCGTGCTGACCCGCCGCGGCGAAGGCGCCGTCACCGTGCACCGCATCGACGGCACCACGCACTACATCGCCGCCCCGGTCACCGAGGGTGACCCGATCGCCCAGTTGGACGCCGCGGCCCCGAGCATCGCGGCCGAGATCCGGCTCACCCCCGGGCGGTGCGACCCGCACGCCTTCGCCGAGGCCAAGAAGGCGTTCCTGTTCCCCGTACGCGCCAGCGTCGACGGCGGCGAGCAGCGCGTCGTGATCGTCAGCCCGCCGAAGGACGTCCAGGACCGCCTCATCCACTACGCGCTCGACGTGTGCGGCCTGCCCACGTCGTGAACCCGCGCCGGGGCGCTCAGCCCCGGTCGGCCGCGTCCTCGATGACGATCTGGGCGACCTCGCGCATGCTCAGCCGGCGGTCCATGGACGCCTTCTGGATCCAGCGGAACGCCTGCGGCTCGCTCCAGCCGTGCTGCGTCATCAGGCTGCCCTTGGCCCGCTCGACCAGCTTGCGCGTCTCCAGCCGCTCCGTCAGGCTCGACACCTCGGCGGCCAGCGCCACCATCTCCTCGTGACGGCTCACCGCCATCTCGATCGCCGGCACCAGGTCGGCCTTGGTGAACGGCTTGACCAGATAGGCCATCGCCCCCGCCTCCCTGGCCCGCTCCACCAGGTCACGCTGGGAGAACGCGGTGAGGATCAGGCATGGCGCGATCCGCTCGGCCACGATCCGCTCCGCCGCGGAGATGCCGTCGAGCACCGGCATCTTGACGTCCAGGATGACGAGATCGGGCCGCAGATCGGTGGCCAGCCGGATCGCCTGCTCCCCGTCGCCGGCCTCCCCCACGACGACGTAGCCGTCCTCCTGGAGCATCTCCTTGAGATCGAGGCGGATGAGCGCCTCGTCTTCCGCGATCACCACTCGCCGCTGCGTACTCACGAGCAGAAGAGTACCGATGTCCGGTACATTAGATCCACGGCGGCATCCTCGACAGTCTCCCTGAAGAGGTGAACCCCCACAAGTTTCCGGACACGTCCGGAAATATGCCGGAATGGTGGAATGGCAGACACTGACGCCTCAAAAGCGTCTGCCCGCAAGGGCGTGCGGGTTCGAATCCCGCTTCCGGCACCCCGGAAACCGTCGCACGCACCCTCGTGTGATCCTTGAGCGTGCTCTCCGATCGGCCGGTTACGGCGGCCAGGTCGTGCGCCGAACGCCCCGTCGAGACGCCCTCCCCCTGCTCCACGTGACCTTTCGCCTCGAAGGTACGCCTCCAAAGCAGGCATAGGGTGACCGAAGATCGGTAATGAACGGATCACGGTGGCTTTTCGGAGGTGGATGCCGTGGGGTTGAACGTGGCGGAGCGGGCCAAGTTTCTGGCGGAGCCGCATGTGGCCGGTGTGGCGGTCGACGCGGGAGCGGACAGGGGGCCGCTGAGCGTGCCGGTCTGGTACGACTACGAACCGGGCGGCGACGTGGAGTTCCTGACCGGGCGCGACTCCCGGAAGGCGGCGCTGATCGGGAAGACGGGCCGCTTCACGCTGCTGGTGCAGCGGACCAGCCCGACCTATCGGTACGTGTCCGTCGAGGGGCCGGTCGTGTGGTCGGGGCCGACGACGTTGGAGCAGCTCACCAGGATCGCCTCGCGCTACCTGCCGGTCGAGGCGGTTCCCGGCTACGTGGAGGGGTCCGACCTGGGCGCGCTGGTGACGTTCCGGATGCGGCCCGAACACTGGTTGTCGGCCGACCTGGGCGCCATCTGAGGAGCACCGTCACGGTATTTTGAGGCATGTGACTGCTATCGATCCTGCCGTGACCGGCGCTTTCGGCATCGGCCTCGCGACCATAGCCGCTGACGGCAGCGTACTCGACACCTGGTTCCCCGAGCCTCAGCTGGGCGAGCCGCCCGTGACGGGCACCGAGCGGCTCTCCGCCGAGGAGGCCGGCGAGCTGGGCGGGCTGGTGGGGCCCGACCAGGCTCGCGGCGTGGAGGTGGTGGCGGTCCGCACCGGCATCGCCAAGCTCTCCGAGCCGCCGGCCGACGCCCACGACGCCTACCTGCGGCTCCACCTGCTCTCGGCGCGGCTGGTCCGGCCGCACGGGCTGAGCCTCGACGGGGTGTTCGGCAAGCTGGCGAACGTCGTGTGGACCAGCCACGGGCCGTGCGCCGTGGACGGCTTCGAGATCACGCGGGCGCGGCTGCGGGCCAGGGGGCCGGTGGCGGTCTACGGGGTCGACAAGTTCCCGCGCATGGTCGACTACGTGATGCCGTCCGGGGTGCGGATCGCCGACGCCGACCGGGTGCGCCTGGGCGCCCACCTGGCGAGCGGCACGACCGTGATGCACGAGGGGTTCGTCAACTTCAACGCCGGCACGCTGGGCGCGTCCATGGTCGAGGGCCGGATCTCGGCGGGCGTGGTGCTCGGCGAGGGCTCCGACCTGGGCGGCGGCGCGTCCATCATGGGCACGCTCTCGGGCGGCGGCAAGGAGGTCGTCTCGGTCGGCGAGCGCTGCCTGATCGGCGCGAACGCGGGCATCGGCATCTCACTGGGCGACGACTGCGTCGTCGAGGCCGGGCTGTACGTGACGGCGGGCACGAAGGTGCGCCTGCCGGACGGCGGCGTGGTGAAGGCCAGGGAGCTGTCGGGGCGCGACGGGCTGTTGTTCCGCCGCAACTCCGAGACCGGCGCCGTGGAGGTGGTGACCCGCCAGGGCACCGGCATCGAGCTGAACGAGGCGCTGCACGCCAACTAGCGTCCGGCCGGCTTCCCTCCCGGGGGCAGCCGGCCGACGGACGGTCCCTCAGCTGGCGTGGGAGACGGCGGAGCCGATCGTGTGCACGCGCAGCGCGTTGGTGGAGCCGGGGGTGCCGGGCGGGGAGCCGGCGACGATGACCACCTTGTCGCCCTTCTCCAGCCGGCCCAGCGACAGCAGCGACGCCTCCACCTGCCGCACCATGTCGTCGGTGTGGTGCACGAACGGCACCTGGAACGTCTCCACCCCCCAGGTGAGCGAGAGCTGGCCGCGGACGTGGGGCGCGGAGGTGAAGGCCAGCAGCGGGATCGGCGAGCGGTAGCGGGCCAGCCGGCGGGCCGTCTCGCCGGACATGGTGAAGGCCACCAGGGCCTTGGCCCCCACGATGGCGCCGACCTCGGCGGCGGCGCGGGCGATGGCGCCGCCGGTGGTCTCCGGCATGCGCTCCAGGGTGTGGGTGGCGTGCAGCGAGGAGGCCTCGGCGGCGCAGGCGATGCGGTCCATCGTGGAGACGGACTCGATCGGGTAGTTGCCGACGGAGGTCTCGCCCGACAGCATGACCGCGTCGGCGCCGTCCATGACGGCGTAGGCGACGTCGGAGGCCTCGGCGCGGGTGGGGCGGGGGGCGCTCATCATCGAGTCGAGCATCTGCGTGGCGACGATGACCGGGCGGGCCTTCTCGCGGCACAGCTCGATGATGCGCCGCTGCACGATCGGCACCTGCTCCAGCGGCAGCTCGACGCCGAGGTCGCCGCGGGCGACCATGATGCCGTCGAAGGCCTCGACGATCTCGGGGAGGCGCTCGACCGCCTGCGGCTTCTCGATCTTGGCGAGGAGGGGGAGTCGGACGGCCTCCTGCTCCATGATGTTGCGTACGACGTCGGCGTCGGAGGGACGGCGGACGAACGACAGGGCGATCATGTCGAACCCGGTGCGCAGCGCCCAGCGCAGGTCGGTCTCGTCCTTGTCGGTGAGCGCGGGGGCGCTGACGTTGACGCCGGGCAGGTTGAGACCCTTGTTGTCGGAGATCATGCCGCCGATGACGACGCGGGTGACGACCCGGTCGCCGTCGACGCGGGTGACCTCGAGCACGAGCCGGCCGTCGTCGACGAGGATGGTGTCGCCGGGGCGCACGTCCTTGGCGAGACCCTTGTAGGTGGTGGAGACCTGCTCGCGGTCGCCGGGGACGTCTTCGGCGGTGATGGAGAAGACGTCGCCGAAGCCGAGCCGGACCGGTCCTTCCTCGAAGCGGCCGACGCGGATCTTGGGGCCCTGCAGGTCGGCGAGAACGCCTACACCGCGGCCGAGGTCGGCCGCCACCTCCCTGACGCGATCGAAGACCTCTCTGTGCATGTCATGGTCGCCATGGCTGAGGTTGAACCGTGCGACGTCCATGCCCGCGGCGATGAGATCGCGCAGGCGTTCGGGTGAGGACGTGGCTGGGCCTAGAGTGCAGACGATTTTCGCGCGACGTGTCACGAGTCCTACCTTAATTGGTACAGACCACTTGGCAGTCAAGGACGACGCAGAACGTACTGCGCGCGGGAGAACAGCACGGCAACGGCGACCGGCGAGCGCGCCACATGCACGTGTCGCCGTCATGGTTCGAAGGTGGCCGCCTCCAGGGCGTTGACGATGCCGTGGCCGTAGAAGCCGTTCTTGTCCGGGCCACCTTCGCACACGTGGGTGGTCTTCTCCCCGTACACGTCGTAGACGTACGCGCGCGGGACCGGGCACGCCGTCGGCGTCGCGGTCTTGTACAGGTACTCCTCGACGGTGTCCGGCGCGAGGGTGACGCCGCCCGGCCCCGGCTTGCCGAAGCGGCTGATGATGATGGCGGCCACGCCGCTGGCGTGCGGGGCGGCCATGGAGGTGCCGTCGAGATACTGGTAGTAGGCGCAGGTGCCGCGGGCGCAGTCGCGGACGACGTCCTGGCCCTTGGGCTTGCCGTCGGCGCCGATGCGGCCCTTGGCGCGCAGCGCCTTCTCGGGGGCGGCGGCGAGGATGGAGCGGGTCGGGGAGGCGCCCTTGCCGTCGAGCGCGTCGCCGCCGGGCGCGGCGACGTCCGCCTGTTCCGTCCCGTAGTCGCTGTAGATGGCCTTGCGGCCGGACGGGCCGACGGAGGCGACCGAGATGACGCCTTCCGACTCGGCGGGGACGTTGAGGCAGCCGTTGTCGATCCGGCGGATCTTCTCATCGCCGCGCGGGTAGCCGGGGCTGTCGTTGTCGACCTTCGGCCGGCCGAGGTCGGTGGCGCCGTTGCCGAGCGCGGAGACGAGGGTGACGCCCTTTTTCCTGGCGTAGTCGAGGGCGCGCTGCATGCCGGTGATGATGGCGCGCTGTTCGAGCTGCTCCTTCTTGCTGTCGGACGGGTTCGCCCGGCAGTTGAACAGCCACGGGTCGACGTAGTAGCTCATGTTGACCACGTCGACGCCGATGTCGCCGGCGTAGGTGAGGGCGTCGAGGCTGGCCTTGAGGAAGAAGAAGCCGGAGTCCTGGCCGGCCCGGATGTTGACGAGCTGCACCCCGGGGGCCACTCCGGCGATGCCGATGCCGTTGATGGGCGCGGCGATGGTGCTGGCGACGTGCGTCCCGTGGCCTTCGTCGTCCTGGTCGACGGGGTCCTTGCAGTCCGCGGCCTCGCAGGGGCCGTCGAGGTTCTCGCCGTTCTCGTCCTTGGGCCGGTCGGTGACGAAGTTGCGGCTGAGCCCGCGGTTGAAGTTGGGCGCGATGTCGGGGTGGTTGCCGTCGATGCCGGTGTCGATGACGCCGACGAGGACCTTCTTCGTGCCGGGCGCCTTCTCGTTGGCGCGGTCGGCGCCGATCATCCGCATGTCCCACTGGAGGCCGCTGAGCGGGTCGCTCTTCTCGGCGGAGCCCTTCTCGCCGAAGGCCGACCCGTCGGGGAACGCCCTGGCGGCGGTCGCGGAGGTGCGGCCGATGGCCCTGTCGCCGGAGACGCCGACGACGGCGGGGTCGGCGCCGACGGTCTCGGCGAAGCGCTCGCCGGAGCCCTGGGCGATCAGGTAGCCGAGCTTGGTCTCGGTGTGGGTGACGGTGCCGTCGGCCTTCCGCACGGCGGTGAGCGCGTCGGCCCGGCGGCCGTCGGCGTAGAAGACGAGGTAGTCGGCGGCGGCCGCGGCCGCGGGGGTGACCGGGGAGCAGGCGGTCAGCGCGGCTGTCGCCGACAGCGCCGCGAGGACCGGGGCAACACGCCTCATTTCTCCCCTATCATCCGTACTTCTCCAGAATGTGCATCTTCCCGACCTGCGGCAACTGATGCAACCCGCCGGATACGGGGACGAGCCGGGACACGAAACGCCCGCCCGGGAAGGGGCCGGGCGGGCGTTTCGTTCCAGCGCAGGTCAGACCAGCGGGCGGGCCGTCGGCAGGATCGGGTAGGGCAGCGCCGTGTCACCGGTCAGGAACCGGTCGACGCCGCTGGCGGTGGCGCGGCCCTCGGCGATGGCCCAGACGATGAGCGACTGGCCGCGGCCCATGTCGCCGGCCACGAACACGCCGTCGACCTTGGACATGTAGGTCTTGTCGCGCGCGACGTTGCCGCGGGCGTCGTAGAAGCCGTCGCCGCCCAGCTCGGCCAGGTCCCGCAGCAGCGGGCCCCGCTCCGGGCCGACGAAGCCCATGGAGAGCGTGACCAGCTCGGCCGGGATCTCCCGCTCGGTGCCGGGAATCGGCTTGAAGCCCGACTGCGGGCCCTCGACCTCCACCAGGCGCAGCGCCTTCACGTTGCCGTCGGCGTCGCCGACGAACTCCGTGGTGGAGACCGCGTACACCCGCTGCCCGCCCTGCTCGGCGAGCTCCTCGTGGGCGCTCTCCATCTTGAACAGGATCGGGAAGGTCGGCCACGGCTGCCCGGCGGCCCGGGTCTCGGGCGGCCGCGGCATGATCTCCAGCTGGGTGACGGACGCGGCGCCCTGCCGGATGGCGGTGCCGATGCAGTCGGCGCCGGTGTCGCCGCCGCCGATGACCACGACGTGCTTGCCCTCGGCGGAGATCGGGGAGACCGCGAAGTCGCCCTCCTGCACCTTGTTGGACAGCGGCAGATACTCCATCGCCTGATGGACGCCCTTGAGCTCGCGGCCCGCCACCGGCAGGTCGCGCCACGCGGTCGCGCCGCCGGACAGCACCACCGCGTCGTACTGCTCGCGCAGCTCGGCGGCGGTGACGTCGAGGCCGACGTTGACGCCGGTGCGGAACTCGGTGCCCTCGGCCCGCATCTGCGCCAGGCGGCGGTCGATGTGGCGCTTCTCCATCTTGAACTCGGGGATGCCGTAGCGCAGCAGCCCGCCGACGCGGTCGGCCCGCTCGTACACCACCACGTCGTGACCGGCGCGGGTGAGCTGCTGGGCGGCGGCCAGCCCGGCCGGGCCGGAGCCGACCACGGCCACCCGCTTGCCGGTCTTGCGCTGCGGCGGCTGCGGGGTCACCCAGCCCTCGGCGAACGCCCGGTCGATGATCTCGACCTCGACCCGCTTGATCGCCACCGGGTCGGCGTTGATGCCGAGCACGCACGCCGCCTCGCACGGAGCCGGGCAGAGCCTGCCGGTGAACTCCGGGAAGTTGTTGGTGGCGTGCAGCCGCTCGATCGCCTCGCGCCAGTCGGTGCGGTGGACGAGGTCGTTCCACTCCGGGATGAGGTTGCCCAGCGGGCAGCCGTTGTGGCAGAACGGGATGCCGCAGTCCATGCAGCGGGCCGCCTGCTTGGTCAGCTTGCCGGGCGGGAAGTCCTGATAGACCTCCTGCCAGTCGCCGATGCGGACGTCGACGGGGCGGCGCGCCGGCAGCTCCCGCTCGTGCGTGAGGAACCCCTTGGGGTCAGCCATCGGTACGCCTCCCTATCCCTGAACGTCGTTGGTCGAGCACAGTCCGCCTTCATGGCCATGCTCATTGCGGCGGGTCACGACTGCACCGCGGCCGCCATGACGGCCTCGTCGATGTCCCTGCCTTCGATGCGGGCGGCCTCCGCGGCCTCCAGGACCCGCCGGTAGTCGGTCGGCATGATCTTGCCGAACCGGGTGAGCGCGGAGTCCCAGTCGGCCAGCAATTGCTTGGCCGCCGGGGAACCGGTCTCGGCGAAGTGCTTCTCGACGGTCTCCTTGAGGAACTCGGCGTCCTCGCCGGTGAGCGCCTCGATGGCGACCATCTCGCGGTTGACCCGCTCGGCCCTGAGGTCGAGCAGGTAGGCGACGCCGCCGGACATGCCGGCCGCGAAGTTGCGCCCGGTGGGGCCGAGCACGACCACCCTGCCGCCGGTCATGTACTCGCAGCCGTGGTCGCCGACGCCTTCGACGACGGCGGTCGCGCCGGAGTTGCGCACGCAGAACCGTTCGCCGACGACGCCACGGATGAACACTTCTCCGGACGTGGCACCGTATAGGGCGACATTTCCGGAAATGATGTGACCGTCGAGCGGCGCCTCCTCGTGCGGGCGCAGCGTGACGCGACCGCCGGACAGGCCCTTGCCGAGGTAGTCGTTGGCGTCGCCGGTGAGCCGCAGCGTGATGCCGCGGGGCACGAACGCGCCGAACGAGTTGCCCGCCGAGCCGGTGAAGGAGATGTCGATCGTGTTGTCGGGCAGGCCCTCGCCGCCGTGACGCTTGGTGACCTCATAGCCCAGCATGGTGCCGACCGTGCGGTTCACGTTGCGGATCGGCAGGTCGAGCGTGACCGGGGTGCCGTCGCGGAGCGCGCCCTCGGCGAGCTGGATGAGCGTGTTGTCCAGCGCGTGGTCGAGGCCGTGGTCCTGGCCGGTGACCCGGCGCAGCGCGGTGCTCGCGGGCAGGTCGGGCCGGTGCAGGATCGGCGACAGGTCGAGCCCGCCCGCCTTCCAGTGGTCCTCTGCCGCCGTGGTGTCGAGCATCTCGACGTGTCCGATGGCCTCGTCGAGCGAGCGGAAGCCCAGCTCGGCGAGGTACTCGCGGATCTCCTCGGCGATGAACTCGAAGAAGTTGACCACGAACTCGGGCTTGCCGCTGAACCGCCTGCGCAGCTCGGGGTTCTGCGTGGCGACGCCCACCGGGCAGGTGTCGAGGTGGCAGACCCGCATCATCACGCAGCCGCTGACCACGAGGGGCGCGGTGGCGAAACCGTACTCCTCGGCGCCCAGCAGGGCGGCGATGACCACGTCGCGGCCGGTCTTGAGCTGGCCGTCGACCTGCACCACGATGCGGTCGCGCAGGTTGTTGAGCAGCAGCGTCTGCTGCGTCTCTGCCAGGCCCAGCTCCCACGGCGCGCCCGCGTGCTTGAGGCTGGTCAGCGGGGACGCGCCGGTGCCGCCGTCGTGGCCGGAGATCAGCACCACGTCGGCGTGCGCCTTCGACACCCCGGCCGCGACCGTGCCGACGCCGACCTCGGCCACCAGCTTCACGTGGACCCTGGACGCCGGGTTGGCGTTCTTCAGGTCGTGGATGAGCTGCGCGAGGTCCTCGATCGAGTAGATGTCGTGGTGCGGCGGCGGCGAGATGAGGCCGACGCCGGGCGTGGAGTGGCGCGTCTTGGCGATCCACGGGTAGACCTTGTGGCCGGGCAGCTGGCCGCCCTCGCCGGGCTTGGCGCCCTGGGCCATCTTGATCTGCAGGTCGTCGGCGTTCACCAGGTATTCGGAGGTGACGCCGAACCGGCCGGAGGCCACCTGCTTGATCGCCGACCGGCGGGCCGGGTCGTAGAGCCGCTCGGGGTCCTCGCCGCCCTCGCCGGTGTTGGACTTGCCGCCCAGCCGGTTCATCGCGATGGCGAGCGTCTCGTGCGCCTCCATCGAGATCGAGCCGTACGACATCGCGCCGGTGGAGAACCGCTTGACGATCTCCGAGACGGGCTCGACCTCCTCGATCGGAATCGGGGTGCCCGCGCGCAGCTTGAACAGGCCGCGCAGGGTCATCAGCCGCTCCGCCTGGGAGTCCACCATGCCGGTGTACTCCTTGAAGATCTCGTAGCGGCGGGTCCGGGTGGCGTGCTGCAGCTTGAAGACGGTCTCGGGGTTGAACAGGTGGGGCTCGCCCTCGCGCCGCCACTGGTACTCGCCGCCGACCTGGAGCCGGCGGTGCGCGTTCGCCGCCCTCGGGTACGCGTGCGCGTGACGCTCGGCGGCCTCTCTGGCCAGCACGTCGAAGCCGACGCCGCCGAGCCGCGAGGTGGTGCCGGTGAAGCAGGAGTCGATGACCTCCTGGCTCAGGCCGAGCGCCTCGAAGATCTGCGCGCCGGTGTAGGAGGCCACGGTCGACACGCCCATCTTGGACATGACCTTGATGACGCCCTTGCCGTACGCCTTGATCAGGTTGCGTACGGCCTTGCGCTTGTCGACCTTGAGCGTTCCGCTGTCGACCAGGTCCTCGACGGTCTCGATGGCGAGATAGGGGTTGACCGCGCCGGCGCCGTAGCCGATGAGCAGCGCCATGTGGTGGCACTCGCGGGCCTCGCCTGTCTCGATCACCAGGCCGATCTTGGTGCGGGTCTTCTCCTGGATCAGGTGGTGGTGCACCGCGCCGGTGAGCAGCAGCGACGGGATGGGCGCGAGCGCCTCGCCGGAGCCGCGGTCGGACAGCACGATGATCCGGGCGCCGTCGGCGATGGCCTGAGAGACCTCGGCCCGGATCTCGTCGAGGCGGTGCAGCAGGGCCTCGCCGCCGCCCGCGACCTCGTAGAGGCCGGAGACGACGTGCGGGTGGAAGCCCGGCAGGTCGTGCTCGTCGTTGATGTGGATGATCTTGGCGAGCTCGTCGTTGTCGATCACCGGGTACGGCAGCACGAGCTGGCGGCACGACGTCGGCCCGGGGTCGAGCAGGTTGCCCTCGGGGCCGAGCGTGCTGGCCAGGCTGGTCACCAGCTCCTCGCGGATGGCGTCCAGCGGCGGGTTCGTCACCTGCGCGAACAGCTGGCTGAAGTAGTCGAACAGCAGCCTGGGCTTCTCGCTGAGCACCGCGACCGGGGTGTCGGTGCCCATGGAGCCGATCGGCTCGATGCCGGTGCGGGCCATCGGGGTGAGGATGACGCGCAGCTCCTCCTCGGTGTAGCCGAAGGTCTGCTGCCGCTTGACGAGCGCCTCGTGGCTGGGGCTGTCGACCTCGCGCGTCTCGGACACGACCCAGCGCTCGCGCGCGGGCAGCTCCTCGAACCTGACCAGCCCCGCGTGCAGCCAGTCCTCGTACGGGAGCGCGGCGGCGAGCTCGGCCTTGATCTCGTCGTCCTCGATGATCTTGCCGCGGGCGGTGTCGATGAGGAACATCCGGCCGGGCTGCAGGCGGCCCTTGCGGACCACGTCCCCGGGCTCGAAGTCGAGCACCCCCGCCTCGGAGGCGAGCACGACGAGCCCGTCGGCCGTCACCCAGAAGCGGCCGGGGCGCAGGCCGTTGCGGTCGAGCACGGCGCCGGCGAGCGTGCCGTCGGTGAACGTGATCGACGCCGGGCCGTCCCACGCCTCCATCAGGGAGGAGTGGAACTCGTAGAAGGCGCGGCGCGCGGGATCCATCTCGGTGTGGTTCTCCCACGCCTCAGGGATCATCATGAGCACCGCGTGCGGCAGGCTCCGGCCGCCGATGTGGAGCAGCTCCAGCACCTCGTCGAAGGAGGCGGTGTCGCTCGCGTCGGGGTCGCAGATCGGGAAGAGCCGCGCAAGGTCGCCCGGGATCAGGTCCGATCGGAGCATGGCCTCGCGGGCGCGCATCCAGTTGCGGTTGCCCTTGACGGTGTTGATCTCGCCGTTGTGCGCGATGTAGCGGTACGGATGCGCGAGCGGCCAGCTCGGGAACGTGTTGGTGGAGAAGCGCGAGTGGACCAGCGCGATCGCGCTCTCGTAACGCTCGTCGGACAGGTCGGGGAAGAACGGCTCGACCTGCTCGGGGGTGAGCATGCCCTTGTAGACGACCGTACGCGCCGACAGGGACGGGAAGTAGACGTCCACCTCGTGCTCGGCCCGCTTGCGCAGGCAGAACGCGAGCCTGTCGAGGCCGAGCCCGGCCTCGCCGCCCGGCGAGGACACGAAGAGCTGCTTGAAGTACGGCATGACCGCGCGGGCGCTCGGCCCGGGCAGCGCGCGGTCGACCGGCACGTCGCGCCACCCGAGGACGGTGAGGCCCTCCTCGGCGGCGATCTCCTCGATCATGCCGGTGGCGATGGCCCGCGCCTGCTCGTCGATGGGCAGGAACGCGATGCCGGTGGCGTACTGCCCGGCGGGGGGCAGCGGGAAGCCGGTGGTCGCGCGGTAGAAAGCGTCGGGGATCTGGGTGAGGATCCCGGCTCCGTCGCCGGTGTCCGGCTCGCTACCCTTGGCCCCCCGATGATCCAGATTGCACAGCGCCGTCAGCGCCTTGACCACGATCCCGTGCCCCCGGCGTCCTGCGACGTCGGCGACCATGGCGACACCACAGGCGTCATGCTCGTTGGCGGGGTGGTAGAGGCCCTGGGGCTCGGGGAACCCGAGGTGGGCAGCAGGCATTGCATCCCTCCCGTCGTCATCGTCTGTCTTGAACTGCTTACAGGCGGGGACGACGTTGGCCCTGCTGCATATCGTGTGTAGAGGTTACCGCACGCTGCCGGAATGGTGCCCATCGCGTCCGTTTTACGAAACATGTCGCACTTATCCGAGGTCAGCGGCTCGGATCTTGGCGCGGCGGATCGATAGGGTGGCCGTATGGAGCGTGACGGGGTGGAGCGCCTGCTCGGCGCGGCAGGGGTGGACAGCAGGCGGCTCAGGCACGCGCTGACCCTGCTCTGCGACGGCCGCTGGTGGTCACTGGCCGACCTGGTCAGGGAGACGGCGACGTCCCGGCGCACCGTCGAGGAGCTGCTGCGCGAGCTGCGGACGGAGCGGGAGGGAGACCGGTTCCGGCTGCCGCCGGCGCACTGGCAGGACTTCCAGGACCTGCTGGCGCTCGCGCCGCCTCCGGAGGACCCGGTCCAGCACCTGGTCGCGCACTACGAGCCCGCGCTGGAGCGGCTGCGCGAGCTGGTGGCCAAGGCGCCGCGGCCCCGCCACGCGCTCGACCACGTGCCGGCCACGCCCGAGACGGTCCTGCGCCGGGCGCTGCTGCTCGGGGCCCGTTTCTGGCTCCCGGGCGGGCGACTGCTGTGTGTCGGCGACCATGACCTGACCTCGGTCGCGGTCAAGCTGGTGCACCCGGAGACCGACGTGACCGTGGTGGACGTCGACGACCGCATCCTGGCCTACATCGACGAGCAGCGGCTGGGGATCCATACCCGCTGGGCCGACCTGCGGCTGGGCCTGCCCGCGTCGGCCCGCGACCACGACCTGGCCGTCACCGACCCCCCGTACACCCCGGAGGGCGTCGGCCTGTTCGTGGCCCGCGCGCTGGAGGGCCTGACGGAGAACGGGCGCGTCCTGCTGGCGTACGGGGCGAGCGAGCGGACCCCGGCGCTGGCGCTGAAGGTGCAGAACGCCCTGTCGGCGTTGAACGTGGCGTTTGAAGCGATTTACCCAGATTTCAACAGATATTTCGGGGCAGAGGCGATCGGCTCCGCCGCCGACCTCTACATCCTGCGCCCCACCACCAAGACCGCCCCCGCCGTGCGCTCCCGCCTCTCCCAGCTCACCACCGCCATCTACACCCACGGCCCCCAATCGGTCGAGTCCGCCCCGGGCCAAGCGGAGCCCCGCCCGACCCCCGCGAGCATGGCCGAGTCCGCCACCCGCCTCTCGTCCGCCGGCGAGGCCGACCTGCTGGTCGGCGACTGGCCCGCCGCCCTCCCCCAGCCCCGGGTCAAGCTGGCGACCTGGCTGGGCAAACCGTACGCGGCCTCGGTGGAGAGGGTCGCGATCGCCGTCCCCCCGGGCCTGGAGGCCGCCCTCCCCCGCTTCCTGCTGGCCACCCGCGCCCCGCACGTCGAGGTCCACCTGGCGGGCCCCTTCGACATCCCCTCAGCGCTGGACCCCGTCTACAGCTTCACCGAGTCCGGCGCCATGCTCACCGCGACCCGCCGCCCCCGCCCCGAGACCCCGCAGGCCCAGATCCTCCGCCGCATCCTCGACAGCGGCCACGCCAAACTGGCCAACACCTGGCGCGAGGCCCTCATCGCGGTAGCCGCCGCCCACGACGTCACCCTCACCAAGAACGAGGCCCGCGCCCTGATCCGCGAGGCGGCCCCCTGGGCCGGCGACCTCACCCCCCTGGACGCCCCACTCCACCGCCTCACCACCCTCCCCTCAGCCATCGACGCCACCCTCCGCTCCCTCCCCGACGACGGGAACAGCGGCGTTTCGAATCCCCACGGCGGGAACAGCGGGCCGTAAGGCACGCATGACGGCGCCTCACCCGAGGGGGTTCCCAAAGAGGTTTGAAGCTTTTCACGCACTACGGCCGGTCACGCACAGGTCGAGAGAAACCCCGCTCACGTGGCGTCGAGGACGCGCGACTGGACGACGGCGCTCAGCCCGTCGAGGGCGATCAGAGGCTGCACCAGATCGCCCTCCGCGGCGCCCTCCAGGACACCCGCCCAGCTGACCGTCACGTAGTGCCCCAGCGCGCGGACCTCGGCGCGGCTGCGGGCCGGGTCGAACGGGAGCGCCTGCCGGACGAACCCGTCCGTGCGCAGGGCGGACACCAGCGCGTCGGCGGCCCGCCCGTCCGGGAGGTTGAAGATGACGAACTGCCCCGCCATCCCCTCCCCCCGGTACGTGGCACGCAGCGCCTGCGTGCACCCGTCGGCCTCGACCCCCCACAGCGCGTCCGCGCAGTCGTCGAGCTCCTCGACGGCCTCGCGCCGCAGCGCTCCGAGGGTCTGCGTGGCGCCGGTGAAGACCTCGGCCGCCGTCAGCGGACGGGTGTCGGCCTGGCGGGTGTCGACGAGCGCGTACAGGGCGGACGTGGGCTGGGTGCGCAGCGCGGCGGGCCGGGGCGCGTCCCGTCCCAGCCACAGCCACGCGCCCGCCGCGACGACGGCGAGCGCGGCCGACACCAGCGCGATGACGAGTCGGACCGGCATCTAGTCCCCCTGTGACGCCAACAACCTGCCGCTGCGGACGAGCGGCCTCCTCGGTAACCGGACGAGCGCGTGGGAGCGTACACCATCAGGACCCCGGCCCGGTGATCGCCACGACGCGCTGGTAGACGGGCTTCTCGGCGCCGCGCAGGGTCAGGGCCAGCGACACGTAGTCGTCCTTGGCCGTGGGCTCGGCGCCGTCGGCCCGGCCGATCCACACCAGCCCGACGTAGTGGCCGAGGGCGTAGCCGCCCGCCTCGGTGTAGCCGCTGCCGGGGAAGGCGGCCTTGGCGCTCTCCAGGGGGAGCGTCCAGCCTCCCCGGTAGAGGGTCTTGAGCGACTCGACCAGCTCGGCCGCCGCCTGCCCGTCGCGCAGGTTGAGCAGGGTGTACTGGCCGACGTAGCGGCCGTCGGCGCTGGTGTAGAGGCCGCGGGCGGCCTGGCTGCACTCGGCGGCGGACACCTGCTCGATCAGCGCCTCCCCCCACAGGGCGGCCGAGCAGTCGGCCTCGATCTTGCTGGCGACCAGCCGGAGCCTGAGCTTCTTCTCCCCGGTGAGCGTCTTCTGGGCGAAGACCTCCTTCGCGGTGAGCGGCTTGGCGTCCTCGGCGCGGTCGGAGATCGGCTCGAACAGCTTGGGCGAGGCCCACCCGTGGAAGGTCTGCGGCAGCGCGGAGCTCGTCTGCGCGATGGCGGCGCCGGTCCGGCTCTCGGGCGTGTAGGAGCCGAGTGAGGCCACCACGACGACGAGCGCGACCGCCGCGGCGAGGACGGCGATCGACGAGGTGACGATGACGAGGAGCTTCTGCCGCTCGGGCCGGACCCCCCAGTCGGTGAGGAGCGGGAACTGCCAGTCGGACCGGGGCGGCCGGGTCCGGCGGCGCCTGCGGCTGCGCTGCGGGCCGGTCACAGCGTCGCGCCTTCGATCGCGTGGCCGAGGGCGAACGTCAGCGCGGCGGCGACGCTGCCGACGACGAGCTGCCGCAACCCGGAGTACCACCAGCTGCGGGCCGTCACAGCGGACACGATCGCGCCCGCGCCGAACAGGGCCAGGCACGACACCACCGCCGACACCCACAGCTCCACGGCGCCGAACAGGTAGGGCAGCAGCGGCAGGGCTGCTCCCAGCCCGAACGACAGGAACGACGAGACGGCCGCCACCTTGGGCTTGGGCAGGTCACGGGGAGTCATGCCCAGCTCGTTGCGGGTGTGGAGCTCCAGCGCCTGCTCGGGGTCGCGGGAGAGCTGCCTGGCCACCTCGGCGGCGAGCGCGGGATCGACGCCCCGGTCGGTGAAGGACCGGGCCAGCTCCTCCAGCTCCTCGTCGGGGTGGTGGGCGAGCTCGCGCGCCTCCACCTTGATCTCCCGCAGGGCCAGCTCCCGCTGGCTGGCGACCGAGACGTACTCGCCGCCCGCCATGGAGAACGCGCCCGCCGCCAGCCCGGCGACGCCCGCGAGCGCGATGATCCCGGGGTCGCCGGTGCCGCCCGCGACCCCGGCGATGAGCGCGAAGTTGGACACCAGGCCGTCCATGGCGCCGAACACGGACGGCCGCAGCCAGCCTCCGGCGACGTCGCGGTGCTGGTGGTGAGCCTCCGCGCGCTCGCTCATCGGCTGTTCTTCTCCTCGGGTACGGCTTCGGAGTCCTGTCCGGGAGCCCGGTCCGCGCCGGAGGCCTCCTCGGTGGCGGGGTCGTCGTCGGGGTCGGCCTGATCGGGCCGGTGCGCCGGATCGGCGTCGTCGTCCGCAGTGGCGTCCGCAGTGGAGTCGGCAGTGGCGTCCGCAGTGGCGTCCGGCCGCGCGACGACGACCTCCTCGGAGGTCTTGTTCCTGGTCACCCAGAAGTAGACGAGGGCGCCGACGAACAGCGCGATGGCGGTGAACTGGTTGATGCGCAGGCCGAGGAACTCGACGGCGTGGTCGACGCCGCCGACCGGGTCGATGCGCAGCCCTTCGATCCAGAACCTGCCCAGCGTGTAACCGGCGACGTAGAGGGCGAACAGCCGCCCGTGGCGCAGCGAGAACCGCTTGCCCGCGTAGATCAGGGCGAAGCCGAGCGCGACGTTCCACAGCGACTCGTACAGGAACGTCGGGTGGTAGAGCACGCCTGGCTCGCCGCCGTGCTGCATGTCGATCTCCAGGCCCCACGGCAGCGTCGTCGGCGAGCCGTACAGCTCCTGGTTGAACCAGTTGCCCCAGCGGCCGATCGCCTGGGCGAAGGCGATGCCTGGCGCGACCGTGTCGGCGACGGCGCTCAGCGACAGGCCGCGCCGGCGGCACGCCAGCCAGACGCCGACGGCGCCCAGCGCGACCGCGCCCCAGATGCCGAGCCCGCCCTCCCAGATGAACAGGGCCTGGATGGGCTCCTTGATCGCGCGGCTGCCGAAGTAGGTCTGCCAGTCGGTGATGACGTGGTAGAGGCGGCCGCCGATCAGGCCGAAGATCACCGCCGGCACGGCGATGTCGATGATCGTGCCCTTCTCGCCGCCGCGAGCGCGCCAGCGGCGCTCGCCCAGCCAGACGGCGACGACCACGCCGAGCACGATGCAGAGCGCGTAGGCCCTGATCGGGATGATTCCGAGATACCAGACCCCCTGGGAGGGGCTGGGAATCGAGGCTAGGAGCATGTCAGGTGAGGGTAGCGGACGCCGCGCTACTTGGCGGCCTCGGTGACGGTTTCGCGCAGCTCCTGAGGCGAGAACGCGACACTGCTGTCGAGCTCGGTGCCGTTGAGCTTCACCGTCGGGGTGCCCTGGATCTTCTGCTCGTCGCCGATCTTCTTGCTGTAGTCGAGCTGGGCCTTGGCGTAGGTCTGGGACGTGACGCAGGTCTCGAAGGCGGGGTCGGTGATGCCGGCGTCCTTGCCCCACTCGACCATCTCGTCGAGCTTGAAGCCCTCACCGACCTCGCTGGGCTGGTGCTCGAAGAGCGTGTCGTGGAAGGCCATCCACTGCGGGCCGTCGGGCACGCAGCGGGAGGCGGCCCCGGCCCGCACCGAGTTGGACTTGGTCGGCTCCTGGGAGAAGATCGTGATCGGGTGGTAGACGACCTTGGCCAGGCCCTCGGCGGCGAGGTTCTTGAACGTGGCGCCGCTGACCCGCTCCAGCTCGCGGCAGGCGGGACACTGGAAGTCCTCGTAGATGTCGATCACCGGCTGGGTCACGCCCTCCTTGGCCATCACCACGGCGCCCTCGGCGTTCACGGTGATCGGCGCCAGCGCCTCGCCGGCCTGCTCGGACTGCGACCTGCTGGCCGCGTACCACCACCCGGCGCCGACGGCGGCCAGCGCGACCACGCCGGCCGTCACGTAGGTGACGAGCTTCTTGCGCCGCTCCCGCACGCGGTCGGCTGCGCGCTGCTGCTCGATCTTCTCACGCGCCGACTTCGCCCGGTCGCCCTTGCCCATCGCCGTTCTCCTCTTCTCCGATCGGATGCTCCAGCCCCGCCAGGCCCAGCGGCCGGTCGAGCGCGACGCGCCCGGGCGGGAATCGCACGATCCAGACGCCCAGCAGCACGAAGCCGAAGTCGCGCAGGATGTCGATGAGGTACGTCGGCTCCTGCCCGGCCCCGAGCTGACCGCCGCCGCCGAAGCAGCCGCAGTCGATGCGCAGCCCGTGGGCCCACGCCCAGGCTATGCCGAAGACGAAGGCCAGCATGAGCAGCGCGGCGACCACGGCGGCCACCCTGGTCATGAGCCCGATGATCAGCAGCACGCCGACCACGATCTCCACGATCGGCAGGCCGTAGCCGACCGTCGTGGCCACCGCGTCGGGCAGCAGCTCGTACGCTCTGACCGCCACGACCGACTCGGACGGGTTGCCTATCTTGAGCCCACCGGCCACGATCAGCACCCCGCCGAGGACCAGCCGGGCGGCGGTCGTCACCCAGGGTATCGCTGATCTGGCGTTGCGTGACGCCTCCGACGCGTTCACGGGCCATCTCCTCTTCCGCTGTGTACCGGGAAAGCGCACAGTACCTTGGATCTATCTGATCACGCTGCCGATAAGACTCGGCTAAGCGCCGATTGCCGCAGGTCGCACGGGACAAGGCGCGTGACAAGGCGCGTGACAAGGTGAAGCCCCCCGGGAGCTCCCGGGGGGCTCGCGGGCCGGGTCAGCCGCGGGCGCGGACTCCCTCGGCCATGTCACGGGCCAGCTTCTGGATCGAGGCGCGGCCCGCGGCCTCGTCGGGCGCGTCCAGGAGGCGGCGGATGAAGGCGGAGCCGACGATGACGCCGTCGGCGTAGCGGGCGACCTCGGCCGCCTGCGCGCCGGTGCCGACGCCGAGGCCGACGCACACGGGCAGGTCGGTGTGGGCGCGGGTGCGCTCCACGAGGCCCTCGGCGGCGACGTTGACCGACTCCCTGGCGCCCGTGACGCCCATGAGCGAGGCGGCGTAGACGAACCCGGTGCAGCAGGCGGCGACCGCCGCGATGCGCTCGTCGGTCGAGCTGGGCGCGACCAGGAACACGGTGTCGATGCCTGCGTCGGCGGACGCCTCGCGCCACGGCCCCGACTCCTCGGGGGTCAGGTCGGGCGTGATGGTGCCGACGCCGCCGGCGTTGGCCAGGTCGCGGGCGAACCGGTCGGCGCCGTAGCGGTCGATCGGGTTCCAGTACGTCATCACGAGCGTGGCCGCGCCGGTGGCCGCCACGCCCTCGACGGTGCGCAGGACGTCGGCGATGCGGGTGCCGTTGACCAGGGCGCGGTGCACCGCGTCCTGGATGGTCGGACCGTCCATCAGCGGGTCGGAGTAGGGCAGGCCGATCTCGATGACGTCGCAGCCGGCCTCGACCAGGGCCGCGGCGGCGGCGACGGCGCCGTCCTTGGTCGGGAAGCCCGCGGGCAGGTAGGCGACGAGGGCGGCCCTGTTGTCCGCCTTGGCCTTGGCGAACACCGTCTGAAGAGTCGTCATTGGTGGTCCTGGTCGTCAGAGGTTGAAGTACTTCATGGCCGTGCCCATGTCCTTGTCGCCGCGCCCCGAGAGGTTGACCAGGATGGTCGCCTCGGGGCCCAGCTCCCGGCCGAGCTCCAGCGCGCCCGCGAGCGCGTGGGAGGACTCGATGGCCGGGATGATGCCCTCGGTCCTGGCCAGCAGCGAGAACGCCGCCATGGCCGCGTCGTCGGTGACGCCGTGGTAGGTGGCCCGGCCGCTGTCCTTGAGCCAGGCGTGCTCGGGGCCCACGCCCGGATAGTCGAGGCCGGCCGAGATCGAGTGGGACTCGATCGTCTGCCCCTCCTCGTCCTGCAGCACGTAGGTGCGCGAGCCGTGGAGCACGCCGACCGTGCCGGCGGTGAGGGTCAGGGCGTGCTCGCCGCTGTCGAGACCCCGGCCCGCGGCCTCGTAGCCGTGGAGCTGGACGCCCTCGTCGCCGACGAAGGCGTGGAAGATGCCGATGGCGTTGCTGCCGCCGCCGACGGCGGCGCACACCGCGGTCGGCAGCGCGCCGGTCAGCTCCAGCATCTGGCGGCGGGCCTCGACACCGATGATGCGGGCGAAGTCGCGCACGATCTCCGGGAACGGGTGCGGGCCCGCGACGGTGCCGAACAGGTAGTGGGTGGTGTCGACGTTGGTGACCCAGTCGCGGAACGCCTCGTTGATGGCGTCCTTGAGCGTCTTGGAGCCGTTGTGGACCGGGACGACGGTGGCGCCGAGCAGCTTCATCCTGGCGACGTTGAGCGCCTGGCGCTCGCAGTCGACCGCGCCCATGTAGATCACGCACTCGAGGCCGAGGAGCGCGGCGGCGGTGGCGGTGGCCACGCCGTGCTGGCCCGCTCCGGTCTCGGCGATGACGCGCTTCTTGCCGAGGCGCTTGGTGAGCAGGGCCTGGCCCAGAACGTTGTTGATCTTGTGGGCGCCGGTGTGGGTGAGGTCCTCGCGCTTGAGTATGACCCGCGCGCCGCCGGCCTGCTCGCTGAAGCGCCGCACGTCGGTGAGCGTGGTGGGCCGGCCCGCGTACGTGCGCAGCAGGTGGTCGAACTCGCGCAGGAACCGCGCGTCGGCGCGCGCCTCGGCGTAGGTGCGGGCGACCTCGTCGAGCGCCGGGATGAGCGCCTCGGGCACGAACCGGCCGCCGAAGATGCCGAACTTGCCGTGCACATCGGGATCGTCGCCGTGGACGCCGTTGCCGGCGAGATCGGCGGCGGTAAGGATCGTGCCTTCGTTTGCCACTGCTATCCCTCTGCTCCGTGATCCGGGCGTGTCGCCGGGTGGGCGCCTGCGGTCACCAGCGCCTCCACGGCCTTGCGCGGGTCCTTGCCGGTGACCAGGCTCTCTCCCACCAGCACCGCGTCGGCGCCCCATCTGGCGTAGGCGAGCAGGTCGTGCGGGCCCCGCACACCCGACTCTGCGATCTTGATGACATTATCGGGGATCTTCGGCCCCAACTTGCTGAAGACGTCGCGGTCGACTTCGAGAGTTTTGAGATTGCGGGCGTTGACCCCGATGACGCGGGCGCCCGCCGAGACGGCCCGGTCGAGCTCCTCCTCGGTGTGGACCTCGACGAGCGGGGTGAGCCCGATGGACTCGGCGCGCTCGATCAGCGACACCAGCGCCTCCTGCTCCAGGCAGACGACCATGAGCAGCGCCAGGTCGGCGCCGTGGGCCCGGGCCTCCCAGAGCTGGTAGGAGGTGAGGATGAAGTCCTTGCGCAGGATGGGGATGTCGACCCGGGCGCGCACGGCGGCCAGGTCGTCGAGGCTGCCGCCGAACTTGTGCCGCTCGGTCAGCACGCTGATCACGTGGGCGCCGCCCGCCTCGTAGTCGGCCGCCAGCGCCGCCGGGTCGGCGATCGCGGCCAGCGCACCCTTGGACGGGCTGGAACGCTTCACCTCGGCGATCACCGAGACCCGGTCGCCGCCCAGCGCGGCGAGCGCGTCGCGGGGGGCCGGCGCCCGCTCGGCGCGCTGCTTGAGCTCGCCGAGTGACACGGTCTGCTGGCGTGCGGCGAGATCGGCACGCACCCCGTCGAGGATGTCGTCGAGGACACTAGGTCCTTCCGTCCGCTCACTCACGCGCTTAGGGTCCCTCCGGTCGGCAGTGGGGGTGGAGACCGGTAGTTCGCAAGGCGTCCGCTCCCGGCCCCGTACTCTGCGATGGTATCGGCCCCGGCGAGGTCGGCTCGCCACAGGGGGGTTGACTAGGGAGCCAGGAACACCCCGAATGGGAGATTGCGGACGACCCAATAAAGAATCACCATTGCCAGGAACGCCCACAGGTAAGCGGGGTGGGCGAGCGTGGTGCGCCGCGGTCTGCCGCGCCACGCGTTCACCATCCACCGTCCCCACCAGAACAGCAGGAAGGGGACCATCGCCAGGGCCAGCGGGTTCAGGCCGAGCGCCGTCACCGGGTCGAGATGGGCGAGTGCGTGGATGGTGCGCAGCGTGCCGCACCCGGGGCAGTAGAGGCCCGTCGCCCACAGGAAGGGGCAGGTCGGGTAGTTGCCCGGCTGGTTGGGGTCGATCGTGCCGACGACCGCGAAGACGGCGCCGGCGGCCGCGGCCACACCGAGCGGCGCGAGCACTGCCTTGAGCCGGTCAGCGCCGCGCCGATCGAGGTTCGCGTCGGTCATGGTTATTTAGTACGTGCCATAGGTGGTCGTGACGCTCGCGGCGATGATCATGAAGAAGACGATGTAGCCCACGATGATGAGGGCGTACATCGCGATGCCCGCGATCAGCGACCGCTTCCACCAGGTCTTGGCCTCCTCGGACGCGGCCATGGCACCCTGCATGTCGCCGATCTGCCACTTCTGGTTGACCTGCGTCGACTTGACGATCGAGACGATGCCCAGGGGCAGGCAGCAGAACAGGGTCGTCAGGATGGCGGCGACCAGGTGGTTGTCCGGCGGGGTGCCGTATCCGCCGGGCTGCTGGCCGTAGCCGGGAGGCGGACCGCCGTAGCCGCCGCCGCTCGGCGGCTGCTCGCCGTAACCGCCGTAACCGCCACCGCTCGGGGGCTGCTGACCGTAGCCACCGCCGCTCGGGGGCTGCTGGCCGTAGCCGCCACCGCTGGGCGGCTGCTGACCGTAACCACCGCCGCTGGGCGGCTGCTGACCGTAGCCGCCACCGCTCGGGGGCTGCTGACCGTAACCGCCACCGGGCGGCTGGGCGCCATATCCGCCGTCGCCCTGGTTTCCGTAACTCATGTCCCTTTAACTCCTCATATCGTTAGTTCGTGGTGAGGTGCGCGCGGCAGCCTAGCGACAAACCATGGGCGACATGCAATAACGTTCAGCTTGCGGACAACTTGTAATCCGCCTGCAAAACTTCAGTAACCGGCCGACGCGGTCGCGGCGGGACCGGGCAGCGTCACCATCATGCCGCCGGCGGCCTGGGCGGACAGGCCCGGAGAGACATCCGTACGTGAACGAACTCAGCGCGATTCGGTGGGGTCGTCCCCGCGGTCGAGCGCGTCCCACAGGGCCCTGTCACCGTCGGCCTGGGGCCGGGGGCGGTCGGCCGCTCGCTCGTACCGGTCGGACATGCCGGCCCACCTGCCGCCGCGGATGACGGCGAGGACCCCGCCGGCCAGCATCAGCAGCGCGCCCAGCCCGGCGGCGGCGGGCCACGCTGTCACGACGTCCCACTCCAGCGGGCCCGCCGCGCTGAGCACGTTGTGCCCGCGCAGCCAGGTCTCGATCCCGGCCCGGCCGGTGGCGCCCCACGCCGCGGCCGCCGCGCCGATGCCGCACAGCGCCAGCAGGGCGCCGACGACGCGCCGTCCGGCGCCCTTGGTGGCCAGCACGGCGACGACCCCGGCCAGCCCCGCCAGGGCGAGCGGGGTCAGCACCGGGCTCAGGTCACCGCCGGTGGGGACCGTCAGCTCGCCGCTCGCCCGTACGCCGTCCACCCAGGGGCGGCCCGCGGCGAGCAGCACCAGGAGGCAGCCCGCGGCCGTGAGCGCCACCCACAGCCACAGCTCCCGCCGGCCCGCGCCCTGCCCGGAGCCCATCTACCGCTCCGCGGGCGCGGCGGCGGCGCCCTGGACGGCCTGCAGCCGGTCGGCGTCGAAGCAGGTGCGGTCGCCGGTGTGGCAGGCCGCGCCGACCTGGTCGACCCGGACCAGCAAGGTGTCGCCGTCGCAGTCGAGCGCGACCTCTCGCACGTACTGGACATGACCGGACGTGTCGCCCTTGACCCAGTATTCCTGGCGGCTGCGGGACCAGTACGTGGCCCTGCCGGTGGTGAGCGTGCGATGCAGCGCCTCGTCGTCCATCCAGGCGAGCATGAGCACCTCACCGGTGTCGTGCTGCTGGACGATCGCGGGCACCAGCCCGTCGCCGTCGCGCTTCAGTCTCGCGGCGATCTCGGGATCAAGCGGCATGCCGCCATTCAACCAGCCCCGCGGCGCGCTCCCGCACTCCCCCGTGCCGTGCGCCCTCCCCGTGAGCTCCAGGACGCGCGCGAAGTCAGTCGAGGGCCTGGGAGAGGGTGTCGTAGATGGGGAAGAGCGGGGCCAGGTTGGTGCGGCGGAGCCGGCGCAGGACCTGGCCGTCCGGTGCGACCAGCGCCATGGTGCCGTCGCGTTCGCGCAGGGCGGCGAGCTGGCGCACCAGCACGCCCAGGCCGGTGGTGTCGATGAAGGTCAGCCTGCTGAGGTCGACGACCAGGCGCGGGCCGTGCGCCCGCACCGCCTCGGCGAGGCACGTGCGCACCTCCGACACGTTGTCCGCGTCGACCTCGCCGGCCAGGCTGACCACGGTCCGCTCGCCGTGTTTCCGGCGAGTCATCTGCAGCAGTTCCAACGCCATGCTCCTCACGCCCTGTGACAAGGCGGCCCGCGTCGAAGCTACACCTTTCCTTGGTCCGTCACTGACTGTTTTACGGAGAACGCACTGCGTGATATCGCTCCGACCGGTATCTTCGAGACCACGCCGATAGGGAGCGCATCGTGGTCCGTGTCACCGGCTCCGCCCTCGACCCCGACCTGGGCGACCACGTATGCCTGCCGTTCCTCGGCGACCGGGAGCGGCGGGCCGCGACCCGGCTGTTCACGCTCAACGGGCTGCGCCGCCGCACCAAGGTGCTGATCATCACGCACGCCGACTCCCCCGACCGCACGCGGGCGTGGCTGACGCCGCTGGTGCCGGGGTTCCGCGAGGCGGAGTCGGCCGGGCGGATCGAGATCGCCGGCACGCGTCTGACCGGCGGCCGGCCGGATCCCTGCCGGGCGCTCGACCGGCTGGAGGCCGCCGGGGAGCGGGCTCTCGCCCAGGGCTACCGAGGGCTGTACGCGCTGGTCGACGCCTCGTGGGGAGTGCACGACCCGCCGGGGCAGGTGGCGTCCGAGTCGGCGGTGAACGCGCTGTTCGGGCGGTGCGGGCTGGCGGCCGTCTGCCAGTACGACCGGGCGCTGTTCCCGTGTGAGGCGCTCGACAGGGTGACGGGCGTGCACCCGATCTCGCCGGAGCAGGCGCTGCTGCGGTACGCCGCCACGTCGTCGCCGCCGGGGCTGCGGCTGCGGGGCGACGTCGACCTGACGAACCGCCAGGCGTTCGCCTCGATCCTGGCGCCGCTGCGGGCCGAGCGGGACGAGGTCGTGATCGACGCCACGGAGCTGGACTTCATCGACGCGGGCTCGGCGCAGCTGCTGGTGGCGATGGCCCTGGCCAGGAGGCCGGGGCGGACGGTGGTGGCGTGCGGCAGCCCGCTGGCGCGGCTGCTGCGCCTGCTGAAGGCGGGCGACGCCCTCGGCGTGCGCCCGGCCGGTGATGTGTAGGCAGATACTCTCGCAGACTTTCGCGCGCGGCCGGATCACGCTGCTGCGCAAGATGGTCACGGCCCGCGCCGCCCAGGAGGGGCTGGCGGGCCGGCGGCTGGAGGACTTCGTGGTGGCGGTCAACGAGGTGACCACGAACGCGGTCCTGCACGGCGGGGGCGGCGGGCGGCTGCGCCTGTGGTGGCAGCACGGGCGGCTGTGGTGCGAGGTCGCCGACGACGGCCCCGGCCTGCCGCCGGGCTGGTCCACCGCCTCGCCCCCGCCCGCCGCGTTCGAGGCGGGCGGGCGCGGCCTGTGGCTCACGCGGCTCCTGTGCGAGCAGCTCACGATCGTCTCGGGTCCCGGCGGTACGACGGTGACCTTCGCGGCGTCGTGAGCCGGTCAGGAGCGGGCGGCGGAGATCCAGGAGGCGTGCAGGTCGGCGTACACGCCCGGCTCGCCGACCAGCTCCGCGTGCGGGCCGCGCTGGACGAGCCGGCCGCCGTCGAAGACGAGGACCTCGTCGGCGTTCTCGGCGGTGGACAGGCGGTGCGCGATGGTGACGGCGGTGCGTCCGCGGGTGACGCCTTCCAGGGCCCGGGCCAGCCGCACCTCGGTGGCCGGGTCGACGGCCGAGGTCGCCTCGTCGAGCAGCAGCAGGTCGGGGTCGGCCAGGTAGGCGCGGGCCAGCGCGACGAGCTGGCGCTCGCCCGCCGACAGCGACTCGCCGCGCTGGCCGACCGGGGTGTCGAGGCCGGCGGGCAGGCCTTCCAGCCAGTCGGCCAGGCCCAGCTCGGTGAGGGCGAGCGTGATCTCCTCACGGGTGGCCGACGGCTTGCCGTACAGGATGTTCTCCTGGAGCGTGCCGTCGAACAGGAAGCCGTCCTGCGGCACCATGACGATGCGCTCACGCAGCGAGGAGAAGCGGACGCCGCGCAGGTCGTGCCCGTCGACGAGGACGCGGCCCGAGACCGGGTCCATGAGACGGGTGAGCAGCTTGGCGAAGGTGGTCTTGCCCGAACCGGTCTCACCGACGACGGCGAGGCGTGAGCGGGGCGGGATGTCCACGGTGACCTCGCGCAGCACGGGCGGGCCGCCGGGATAGGCGAAGGTGACGTCCTCGAAGGCGACGGAGATGGGGCCGCGCGGCGGCGCGGTGCCGTCGTCGCCGGGGTCGGCCACGTCGGCGGGCGTGTCGATGACACCGAGCACCCGCCGCCAGCCCGCGATGGCGTTCTGCGCCTCGTTGAGCACTTCCGTGGCGGTCTGCATCGGCGCCACGAACAGCGTGATGAGGAACAGGAAGGCGACCAGCTGTCCGGCGGTGATGTCACCCGACAGGCCGAGCCGCACGCCGAGCAGCACGATCCCGGCGATGGCCAGGGCCGCCACGATCTCCGTCAGCGGGAACACGAACCCGACGATGGTCTGCGCCTTGACCTGGGCGGCCTTGTTGGCGTCCACGGCCTGGTCGATGCGCTCGGCGGTGCGCCGCTCGGTGGCGTAGGCGCGGATCACGGCGGCGCCCACGACGGACTCGCTGACCGCGGCCAGCATGTCGCCGGTGCGCTCGCGCACCCGGGTGTAGGCGGCCGACAGCCAGCGCTGGAAGCGCGGCAACGCGATCATCAACGGCACGAAGCAGGCCCACACCAGCAGCGTGAGCTGCCAGGAGTAGACGAACATCAGCACGGAGGCGATGATCAGCTGCCCGAAGGCCATGATGATCATCAGCCCGCCCCACTGCATGAACGTGCTGATCTGGTCGATGTCGTTGGTGACGCGCGAGACCAGGGCGCCGCGCCGCTCGGTGTTCTGGGTGAGCACGGACAGGTCGTGCACGTGCCGGAAGCCGCGCACCCGCAGCGTGGCCAGCGACGACTCGGTCGCCTTGTAGAGGCGGACGTTCATCAGGTACGCGGCCGCCGCGGTCAGCAGCACCGCCATGGCGCACACCGCGACCATCCGGGTGATGTACGGCAGATCCGGATGGCCGGTGGCGATCCCGGTGTCGATGGTCTGCTGCACGGCCAGCGGAACGATGATCTTGCCGCTGGTCGCGATCACGGCCAGCACCAGCGTGACCCCCAGGCCCTTGCGGAACTCGGGGGTCAGCGACAGTCCTTGCCGGACCACGCCCCAGGCGGATCTCTCGGCACCGGCGCCGATGCGCCCGCTTTCGACGGTCATGCGCTGATCTCTTCCTCTTCGAGACCGGGCCGCCGGTCGGTGTCCGTGTTTGTGTCCGTGTCTGTGTCGAGCGTGGCCCGTTCCAGCTCCTCGCGCTCGTAGGCGGTCACCAGGTCGCGGTAGCCGGGGCAGCGGTCCAGCAGTTCCGCGTGGGTGCCGCGGTCGGCGACCCGGCCCCGGTCGAGGAAGACGACCTCGTCGGCGAGCGCGATCGTGGCCATCCGGTAGGCGACGACCACGACGGTCGACGCCTGCGACCGGTCTCGCAGCCCGTACAGGATCCTGGCTTCGACCTGCGGGTCGACGCTGGACGTGGCGTCGTCGAGTATGAGCAGGCGGGGCTCGCGGACGACCGCCCTGGCCAGCGCGAGGCGCTGACGCTGGCCGCCGGACAGGGTGGTGCCGCGCTCGCCGACGTGGGTGCCGAGGCCGTCGCCGAGCCCGGCGACGAAGCCGTCGGCCTGCGCCAGGCGCAGCGCCCGCCACACCCGCTCGTCGTCGACGGGCAGGCCGAGCGCGATGTTGCCGCGTACGGTGTCGTCGAAGAGGAACGTCTGCTGCGGCACCAGCGCCACCGACTCGGCGATGCCGCCGTAGGGCAGGTCGCGCAGGTCCACGCCGTCGAGCCGGACCTGGCCCGAGGCGGGGTCCACGAGGCGGACCAGGAGCTGCACCAGCGTGGACTTGCCGGAGCCGGTGGGCCCGACCAGGGCGACGGTGCGCCCGGCGGGCACGTCGAAGCTGACCTCGTGCAGCACCTCGGTGTCGCCGTAGGCGTAGGAGACGTCCTTGACCTCCAGGGACGCGGGGCCGTCGGGCCGGGACGCGGTCTCGCCGTAGGTCATGGAGCCCTCGGCGTCCAGCACGGCCTGCACCCGGCCCCAGCCGACGACGCTGCGCGGCAGCTCGGCCAGCACCCAGCCGAGCGCCCTGATCGGGAACGACAGCAGCGTGAACAGGTAGGCGACCTGGACGAGCTGCCCGGAGTCGATCGAGCCGGTGGACAGCCGCAGCGCGCCGACGGCCAGGACGGCGAGCACGCCGAGCGTCGGCAGCGCCTCCAGCAAGGGGTCGAACAGGCCGCGCACCTTGCCGACGGCGATGTTGGCGTCGCGCAGCTCGTGGGCGCGACGGCGGAACCGGTCGGTCTCCAGCTCCTCCCTGCCGAGCGTCTTGACGACGAGCGCGCCATCGAAGCTCTCGTGGGCGATCTCGCTCACCTCGGCCCGGAGCTGCTGGGCGCGGGTCACGAGAGGGCTGAGCCGGCGCTGGTAGACGAGGTTCAGCAGCGCGATGGCCGGGAAGATGAAGAAACCGACCAGGGCGAGCATGAGGTCGGTGAACAGGATGCCGATCGCCGCGGTGAACAGCATGACGACGACGCCGACGGCCATCGGCAGCGGCGCCAGCGGCGCCCACGCGGCCTCGGCGTCGGAGCTGGCGTTCGACAGCAGCTGGCCGGTGGGGTGGCGGTGGTGCCAGGACAACGGCAGGCGCAGATACTGCTTGGTGACGTCGCGGCGGGAGCGGGCCTGCATGCGATACTGCATCAGCCCGGCCAGGATGCGCCGCCCGGCCACGCCCAGGGCCTTGAGCAGGGCGGTCCCCATGATGAGCAGCACGCCGGTCCAGAGCGCGCCGGTGGTGACCTCCCCCCGGTCGAACGCGGCGAGCACGACGTTCTGGGTCGCCCAGCCGAGCGCCCAGGCCGAGGCGACGGTCATCCCGCCGTAGACGGCGCTCGCCAGCACGGCGAAGGTGAACACCACCTTCTCGGTGCGAATGGCCACCCCAAGGACGCGAAGCCCTTGACGCATGACGGCCGAGGTGACCTTGTTCGCCACTCGGAAAATTCCTTTCACACCCGACGTTTCTACGTAAGTCACTATCACGTCTGATCGCCCCGTTATTCCCACAGGTAGGGTTGACGATGTGACTCACGCCCGTAGCGAACGCGCCGCACTCTGCGACCTGCTCGACCAGCTCGGCCCCGGAGAGCCGACCCTCTGTGAGGGCTGGGACACCTACGACCTGGCCGCGCACCTGGCGCTGCGCGAGCGCCGGCCCGACGCGATGCCGGGCATCGCGGTGCGCGCGCTGGCCGGCCACACGGCTTCGGTGCAGCGCGGGCTGAAGGCCAAGCACCCGTTCCCCGCGCTGGTCGCCCTGGTGCGCAAGCCCGGCGGCGTGTACGGGCTGCTGCCGTTCCTCGACACGGCGGTCAACACCATGGAGTTCTTCGTCCACCACGAGGACGTGCGGCGCGCCCAGCCGGGCTGGGAGCCGCGCGAGCTGCCCGCCGACTTCGAGGACCTGATCTGGAAGCGGCTGTCGGCCATGGCGAAGATGATGCTGCGCCGCGCCCCCGTCGGCGTGGTGCTCCACCGCCGGGGCGGCGGCGGGGCCAGGTCCGTGGTCCTGGGCGGCGCCCAGCAGGGTCCCAAGGTCGAGGTGAGCGGAACGGCGAGCGAACTGTTGCTTTTCTGCTTCGGCCGCCAGGCGCATTCCCGGGCCGAGCTGAGCGGCGACGCCGACGCGATCGAGCGGCTGAGGAGCGCCCGGCTGGGCGTCTGACCAGGGGCGGGGCATGGTGACGAGGGTCACGGCACACCCTCACCTGCGACGCCGGAAAACCCTTGCGCGGAAGCCGCTCCCGCGGCGCCGGCAGGCCGTACCATGGGCCAGAGACAAGCCCCCCGGTTAGGATCATGAACATCTTCACAGAAGATGCAAGGTGATCGCCCAGATCCGGGTATATACGGCTGGGAACGGACTGCAGGAGGCCCCCCATGCAGGTCAAGAAGGTACTCACGTACGTGTTGGTGGCGTTCGTGGTCTTCTACCTGTTCACCCGGCCGGCCGAAGCCGCCGCCGCGGTCAACGGAGTATTTGACGGAATCATCAACGGAGCCAACCAGTTGGCTGTCTTCTTTACCAATGTCTTGACCTGATAGTCGGTCCTGTCTGCGGGAGATGCTTCCCCGCGCCGCCCAGACGTGTTACGCAGGCAGGATGACAGATCGTCCAGGCGCCAACACGCTCCACCAGCCCGACCCCGGGGTCAGGCGCATCCTCGAGCGAGCGGAGCTCGAAGGCGTGGAGCTGATCCGCTTTCTGTACGTCGACCACGGCGGCGTCGTCCGCGGCAAGGCCGCCTCCCGGTCGCGTCTCGCGGAGCGGCTCACGTCCGGCATCGGGCACACGGTGGCCATGATGGCGATGAACATGCTCGACCAGTTGCAGGACGTCGAGCACATGGGTCCGGTGGGCGAGGTGCGCATCGTTCCCGACCCCTCCACCTACGTCACCCTCCCCCACGCGCCCGGCGCGGCCGCGATGCTGTCAGACCTGCGCCTGCCCGACGGCTCCCCCTGGGAGGCCTGCTCGCGCTCCTTCCTCAAGGACGCGGTGGCCTCACTCGCGGCCGAGGGCTACCTGCTGCTGGCGGCCTTCGAGCCGGAGTTCACGCTCGGCCGCCGGCTCCCCGATCCGTCCGGCGGGCCCGACCGCCTGGTGCCGCTCGACGACTCCCTCTGCTACGCGGGCACCGGCTTCGACACCGCGCACGACTACACGATCAAGCTGATCCGCGCCCTGGAGACCCAGGGGCTGCGGGTCGAGCACTGCCATCCCGAGCTCGGCCCCGGCCAGCAGGAGCTGTCCGTACGCCACGCGCCCGCCCTGCGCGCCGCCGACAACCACGTGCTCTACCGCGAGACCGTGCGCGGGGTCGCCATGCGCATGGCGATGTGGGCGTCACTCGCCCCCAAACCGCTGGCCGACCAGGCGGGCAACGGCGCCCATCTGCACCTGTCGCTGTGGCGCGACGGCACGAACGTGTTCGGCGAGGACGGCGACGTGCGCGCCTGGTTCATCGGCGGGCTCCTCGCCCACCTGCCCGCGCTGACCGCGCTCACCTGCGGCAGCGTCAACAGCTTCCGCCGCCTGGCGCCCCGCAGGTGGTCGAGCGCGTACGCCGTCTACGGCCCCGACAACAGGGAGGCGGCGGTCCGCGTCTGCTCGCCGCTGGGCGAGCTCGGCGAGCCTAACCTGGAGCTGAAGCCGTCCGACTCCTCCGCCAACCCCTACCTGTCGCTCGGCGCGGTCATCCACGCGGGGATGGACGGCATCCGCCGCAAGCTTGACCCGGGCGAGCCGGTCACGGTCGACCCCGACACCCGCCCCGGCCTCTACCCGCGCCTGCCCGCCTCCCTGGACGAGGCACTCGACGCGCTGGAGGCGGACGAGACGCTGACGGAGGCGCTGGGCCCGCTGCGGCGCGACGCCTTCCTCGCGGTCAAGCGCTCGGAGGCGGCCGCGTTCGCCGGACGGGACGCCTCCTACGAGTGCTTCCAGCACATGCGGGTGTTCTAGCGGACCGGGTGGCCGGCCGCCCGGAGGGTGTCCTTCACCTCGGCGATCTTCAGCGTGCCGAAGTGGAACACGCTGGCGGCCAGCACCGCGTCGGCGCCGGCCGCCACGGCGGGCGGGAAGTCCTCCAGGCGCCCGGCCCCGCCGCTGGCGATCACCGGCACCCGCACGACGGCCCGGACCGCGCGGATCATCTCCAGGTCGTAGCCGTCGAGGGTGCCGTCGCCGTCCATCGAGTTGAGCAGGATCTCGCCCACGCCCAGCTCCTCGCCCCTGGCCGCCCACTCCACCGCGTCGATGCCGGTGCCGCGGCGGCCGCCGTGGGTGGTGACCTCGAAGCCGCTCGGCGTGCCCGGCGCCCGCCGGGCGTCGACCGACAGCACCACGCACTGCGCGCCGAACCGGCGCGACGCCTCGGTGAGCAGCTCCGGCCTGGCGATCGCCGCGGTGTTGAGCGACACCTTGTCGGCGCCCGCGCGCAGCAGCCGGTCGACGTCGTCGGCGGACCGAACCCCGCCGCCCACGGTGAGCGGGATGAACACCTGCTCGGCCGTGCGGCGCACGACGTCCAGCATGGTGTCGCGCTCACCTGACGAGGCGGTGATGTCGAGGAAGGTCAGCTCGTCGGCGCCCTCCTCGTCATAGCGCCTGGCCAGCTCCACCGGGTCGCCCGCGTCGCGCAGGTTCTCGAAGTTGACGCCCTTGACCACCCGCCCGGCGTCGACGTCCAGGCAGGGGATCACTCTGACGGCTACGGTCATGCTCGTTGTGCCTCTATCTCGATCTCTACCAGCATCCTCGGGTCGACCAGGCCGGCCACCCGCACTCCGGTGCAGGCCGGACGGACCTTGCCGAACACCTCCGCGATGGCCTTGCCCACCTGGTCGAAGTGGCGCTGATCCACCACGTAGTAGCGCACCATGACGACGTCCTCGCGGGACAGCCCGCCCTTCACCACGGCCTCCAGCGCGATCTCCATCGCGGTGAGCGCCTGATGGTAGGGGTCGCCGACGTGGCGGACCTCCCCCTCGACGGTGGAGGTGCAGCCCGACACGATGACCCGGTCTCCGGCGATGACCGCTCGCGCGTATCCGTACTTCTCCTCCCAGACGCCGCCCGAAAACACCCGCGTGCCGATGCTGTCCATGCTCATGGTGCCCATCACGCCCCCTCCCGACAGGGATCTAACTGCGGACAGTGGCCAGTGCGCTCTCCAGCGTGAACGCCTGGGCGTACAGGGCCCTTCCCACGATGGCACCTTCCACGCCGTCGGGGACGAGAGAAGCCAGTGCGGACAGGTCGTCGAGCGAGGAGATGCCGCCGCTGGCCACGACGGGCCTGTCGGTGCGTGCGCAGACCTGCTTCAGCAGGTCGAGGTTGGGGCCCTTGAGCGTGCCGTCCTTGGTCACGTCGGTGACCACGTAGCGGGGGCAGCCGTCGGCCTCCAGCCGGTCGAACACCTCCCACAGGTCGCCGGCGTCCTCGGTCCAGCCGCGGGCGGCGAGCGTGGTGCCGCGCACGTCCAGGCCGACCGCGATCTTGTCGCCGTGCTCGGCGATGATCTTGCGGCACCACTCGGGGTTCTCCAGCGCGGCCGTGCCGATGTTGACCCGGCGGCAGCCGGTGGCCAGCGCCGCCGCCAGCGACTCGTCGTCGCGGATGCCGCCCGACAGCTCCACGTTCACGTCCAGCCGGCCGATCAGGTCGGTGATCAGCTCGCGGTTGGAGCCGCGGCCGAAGGCCGCGTCCAGGTCGACCAGATGGATCCACTCCGCGCCCGCCTCCTGCCAGGCCAGCGCGGCGGCCAGCGGCTCGCCGTAGCCGGTCTCGGTCCCGGCCTCACCCTGGACGAGGCGTACGGCCTCGCCGTACGCGACGTCCACGGCGGGGAGCAAAACGAGCGACATCAGGTCCTCCGGTCGAAAGCGAGTGTGACGAGTACGGGGAGCAGGAGCAGGGAGCAGACGAACACGCCGAAGGTCACCAGCGGCGAGCCCCACATCAGCCAGGCCAGCACCTGCACGAGGAGGAAGCCCAGCGCGACCGCGGCGTTCTGGGCGCGGTGGCGGCGGGCCAGCAGCCCGCCCTGCCGCGCGACCCGGACCGGGCGCGGCACCAGGCGGGCCAGCGCCGCCCTGCGACGGGCGCGGCGGGCCTGGCGCTCCTCGTTGAGGCGGATGGCCCGCGCCCGCGCGGCCTCGCGCTCGGCGCGGCGGCGCGCCCGCTCCTTACTCAAGGGTGCCGAGCCAGTTGCTCAGCAGCGCGGCGCCGGCGTCGCCGGACTTCTCCGGGTGGAACTGGGTGGCCATCAGCGGGCCGTTCTCGACCGCGGCCACGAACGGCACGCCGTGCTCGGCCCAGGTGACCACCGGCTCGGCGAAGCCGTCGCCGGTGCGCAGCTCCCACTCGCGCACCCCGTAGGAGTGCACGAAGTAGAAGCGGGTGGCGGGGTCGATCCCGGCGAACAGCACGCTGCCCGCCGGCGCCTTGACGGTGTTCCAGCCCATGTGCGGCAGCACCGGCGCGTCGAGCCGCTCGACCGTGCCCGGCCACTCGTCGCAGCCGGCGGTCTGCACGCCGTGCTCGACGCCGCGGGCGAACAGGATCTGCATGCCGACGCAGATGCCCAGCACCGGCCGGCCGCCGGCCAGCCGCCTGCCGACGATCTGGTCGCCGCGCACGCCTTTGAGACCGGCCATGCAGGCGGCGAACGCGCCGACGCCCGGCACCACCAGTCCGTCGCACTCCAGCGCGGCGTCGAAGTCGGAGGTGACGGTCACATCGGCGCCGACCCTGGCCAGCGCCCGCTCGGCCGAGCGGAGGTTGCCGGACCCGTAGTCGAGCACCACGACGTTCTTGCTCACCACCACATCACCCCCGCGAACAGTGCCATCGCCGCGCCCAGCCCGCACACGGCGGCCCCGACCTTCATGCCCTGCTTGATCAGCGAGACCACGCCGCCGATGAGGAACAGGCCGAGGAACACCATGATGACGGCGATCGCGTTTTCGGTCATAGCACGCCCTTGGTGCTCGGCACCCCGGTCGACCGCGGGTCACGCTCCGACGCCGCGCGCAGCGCCCTGGCCAGCGCCTTGAACTGCGCCTCCACGATGTGGTGGGCGTTGCGGCCGTACGGGACGCGGACGTGCAGGCAGATGGCGGCCTGGGCGACGATCGACTCCAGGATGTGGCGCGTCATCGTGGTGTCGTAGTCGGGGCCGATCATCGGGGCCATGCCCTCGGGCTCGGAGTGGACCAGGTAGGGGCGGCCGGACAGGTCGACGGTGACCTCGGCGAGCGCCTCGTCGAGCGGGCACGACGCACTACCGAACCGCCTGATGCCCGACTTGTCGCCCAGCGCCTCGCGGAGCGCGGCGCCCAGCGCGAGCGCGGTGTCCTCGATCGTGTGGTGGGAGTCGATGTGCAGGTCGCCCTCGGTCTTGACGGTCAGGTCGATCAGCCCGTGCTTGCCGATCTGCGCCAGCATGTGGTCGAAGAAGCCGACCCCGGTGGACACGTCCACGGCGCCCGTGCCGTCGAGGTTGACCTCGACCAGGACGGACGTCTCCTTCGTCGTGCGCTCGACGCGGCCTACGCGACTCACAGAACTCCCTCCATGGCGGCGCGGAACGCCGCCATCTCCTCACCGGTGCCGATCGACACCCTCAGCCATTCGGGCGGGCCCACCTCGCGGATGAGCACGCCCCTCGCCAGCAGCCCTTCCCACACCGCGCGCCGGTCGGGGAAACGCCCGAACAGCACGAAGTTGGCGTCGGAGTCGGCGACCGCCAGCCCCTTGGACCGCAGCCAGTCAACCGTAGCGTCACGCTCCCGCCGCAGCGCGTCGACGGTGCCCAGCAGCTCCGCGCGGTGGCGCAGCGCCACCAGCGCCGCCGTCTGGGTGAGCGTCGACAGATGGTACGGCAGCCGCACCAGCAGCAGCGCCTCCACCACGGCGGGGTGGGCGGCCAGGTAGCCCAGCCGGGTGCCGGCCATGGCGAACGCCTTGGACATGGTGCGGGTGACGATCAGCCTGGGGTGGCTCGGCAGCAGGGTGAGCGCCGACGGCGTGCCCTCGCGGGCGAACTCGGCGTAGGCCTCGTCGACCACGACCATGCCGGGCGCCGCGTCCAGGATCGCCTCGATCGTCTCCAGCGGCTGGGCGGTGCCCGTCGGGTTGTTGGGCGAGGCCACGAACACGACGTCGGGCCGGTGCTCGCCGATCGCCGCCACGACCTTGCCCGGGTCGAGCGAGAAGTCCTCCTCGCGGGCGGCGTGGATCCACTCGGTGCTGGTGCCGGTCGTGATGATCGGGTGCATCGAGTAGGACGGCTCGAATCCCAGCGCGCTGCGGCCATGGCCGCCGAACGCCTGCAGGATCTGCTGGATGATCTCGTTGGAGCCGTTGGCCGCCCACACCTGCTCGGTGGTCAGGCCGTGGCCCAGGTAGGCGGCCAGCGCGGCGCGCAGCTCGACGGCGTCTCTGTCGGGGTAGCGGTTGAGCTCGCCCGAGACCCTGCCGACCGCCTCGGCCAGGTCGGCGACCAGCTCGGCGGACGGAGGATGCGGGTTCTCGTTGGTGTTGAGCCGCACGGGGACGTCGATCTGCGGCGCCCCGTAGGGGCTCTTGCCGCGCAGGTCGTCGCGGATGGGCAGGTCGTCCAGGTTCATGACGGCACCTGCCAGTCGAAGCGGGCGCGGATCGCGGCGCCGTGGGCGGGCAGGTCCTCGGCGTCGGCCAGCACCGACACGTGGGCGGCCGCCTCGGCCAGGGCCTCACGGGTGTAGTCGACGACGTGGATGCCGCGCAGGAAGGTCTGCACCGACAGCCCGCCGGAGTGGCACGCGCAGCCGCCGGTGGGCAGCACGTGGTTGGACCCCGCGAGGTAGTCGCCCAGCGAGACCGGGGCGTACGGGCCGACGAAGACCGCGCCGGCGTTGCGTACCCGGGCGGCCACGGCGGCGGCGTCGGCGGTCTGGATCTCCAGGTGCTCGGCGGCGTAGGCGTCGACCACCTTCAGGCCGGCGTCGAGGTCGTCGACCAGCACGATCGCGGACTGGCGGCCGCGCAGCGCCTCGGCGATGCGCTCGCTGTGGCGGGTGGCCGCCACCTGGGCGGGCAGCTCCTTCTCCACGCCCTCGGCCAGCTCCTCGCTGTCGGTGACGAGGACGGCGGCGGCGATGACGTCGTGCTCGGCCTGGCTGATCAGGTCGGCGGCGACGTGCACCGGGTCGGCGGTGGCGTCGGCCAGGATCGCGATCTCGGTGGGGCCGGCCTCGCTGTCGATGCCGATGCGGCCCTTGAGCAGCCGCTTGGCCGCGGCCACCCAGATGTTGCCGGGGCCGGTGACCATGGTGGCGGGCGGGCACTCCTCGGTGCCGTAGGCGAACATGGCCACGGCCTGGGCGCCGCCCGCGGAGTAGACCTCGTCGACGCCGAGCAGCGCGCAGGCGGCCAGGATCGACGGGTGCGGCAGGCCGCCGAACTCCCGCTGGGCGGGGCTGGTCACCGCCAGCGAGGGCACCCCGGCCTCCTGGGCCGGGACGACGTTCATCACCACCGACGACGGGTAGACGGCGCGCCCGCCGGGCACGTAGAGGCCCACGCGGTCGACCGGCACCCACCGCTCGGTGACGGTGCCGCCGGGCACCACCTGGGTGGTGACCTCGGTGCGGCGCTGGTCGCGGTGGACCAGCCTGGCGCGGCGGATGGACTCCTCCAGCGCGGCCCTGACCTTCGGGTCGAGCCCGGCGAGCGCCCCGGCGATCGCCCCGGCGGGCACCCGGGTGGTGGAGATCTCGACACCGTCGAACCTGGCGGTCAGCTCCCGTACGGCTGCCGCCCCGCGATGGCGTACGTCCTCGCAGATGGGCCGCACCTTCTCCAGGGCGGCCTCGACGTCGAGCTCGGCGCGGGGCAGCACTTCGCGCAGGTCCGCAGGAAGGGACCCGCGCATGTCGATACGGGAAATCACCCCCACAGTCTACGGAGTCCAACCCCTGAATCCGCTTCCGTCCAGCATGCGGACACTCCGGGCGAGCCCGAGGGGGACGGCCGGGTAAAACTCGGCGCTGACGCCTCCCCATGATCCGAGGGAACTGACACACCCGCCCTTTGACGAGCCTTTCCCTCCGGCCATCGGACTTTATGTCTACTTTGTCATTACTTGTGCTTTACCTACACCTTTGTACGATCCTGGCATGGCGATCTGGCGTGCCCCGGGCGGCATCGTGGTGGAGGCCATCGTGCTCGACGACCGGCCGCTCCTCCGCATCTCACAAGACATCGGCGGCCGCCTCTACCTGCAGGGATACTGCGCCAGCGTGACCGAGCTCGCCCTGCACGGGGTCGACCTGGGCCAGCTCGTCGAGGACGGCCACGCCCCGGCTTGACCGAACTGTCAGGTTATTTCGGGTTACGTCCACGACCCAGCCGGGGTATGGCACCGGTCATGGCGCCGCTGCCCACCTATGCGCCGATGCTGGCCCAGGCCGGCGCGCTGCCCTCCGCCGACCAGGACGAATGGGCCGTCGAGATGAAATGGGACGGCGTCCGCGCGATCGCCTACATCGCCGGCGGCACCGTCCGGCTGATGTCGCGCAACGCCAAGGACATCACCTCCGCCTACCCCGAGCTCCAGCTCATGGCCGGCGCCACCGGACGCCGCCAGGCCGTCGTCGACGGCGAGATCGTCGCCTTCGACGAGGCCGGCCGCCCCAGCTTCGGCGCGCTCCAGCCGCGCATGCACCAGCGCAACCCGGTCAGCGTCGCCGAGCTCGCCCGTACCGTGCCCGTGACCTTCATGGCCTTCGACCTGCTGCACCTCGACGACGACCCCGTCATCCAGCTGCCCTACACCGAACGCCGCGAGCTGCTGGAGACCGTCTTCACCCCCGGCTACCGCTGGCAGGTGCCCGTCCGCTTCCAGGACCACGCCGAGGACGCCTTCGCCTCCTCCCGCCGCCTCGGCCTCGAAGGCGTCGTCTGCAAGCGGCTCGCCTCCCCCTACCGGCCCGGCAGGCGGACCGGAGAGTGGACCAAGGTCAAGAACGTCAGCGCCGTCGAGGTCGTCATCGGCGGCTGGAAGCCCGGCTCCGGGCGGCGCTCAGGCACCATCGGCTCCCTGCTGCTCGGCTCGTACGACGACGCCGGGCGCCTGCTGTTCATCGGGCACGTCGGCACCGGCTTCACCGAGGCCATGCTGGGCGACCTGCGCCGGCGCCTGGCCCCGCTGGAGCAGGACGACCCGCCCTTCGCCGAACCGGTGCCGCGCGAGCACGCCCGCGGCGCCCACTGGGTGCGGCCCGTCATGGTCGGCGAGGTCCAGTACGCCGAGGTGACCGGCGACCACCGGCTGCGCCACCCTTCCTGGCGCGGCCTGCGCCCCGACCGGCGGCCTGGCGAGGTCCGCCTGATCGGCCCCGGCTCGCCGGGCGGCGCCTCCGCCGTCGGCTGACCGCGGCGGCCGTCAGGTCTCGCTCGTGACGGCGGGCCTGGACGGCTCCGCCAGCGTGCGCGACAGCAGCCAGGCCGGTATCGCGACCAGCGCCAGGCAGCCCAGCGCCACCCGCAGCGACGCCGTCTCCGCCACCCAGCCGACCAGCGGGCTGGCCAGCCCGCCCGCGCTCACCGCCAGCCCCAGCGTCACCCCGCCCGCCGTGCCCACCCGCCGCGGCAGGTAGTCCTGGCCCAGCGTCACGTGCAGCGAGAACGGCGCGTACAGGGTGATCGCCGCCGCCGCGACGAACACGTACATCAGCGGCCCCGGCGCCAGCACCACCCCGGCCACCGCCGGGACGCTCGCCGCGTAGGCCGCCCGCATCGCCCGCACCCGGCCCCACCGCGCGGCCAGCCTGCCGCCCAGCACCGTGCCCACGGCCCCGCCCCCGAACAGCACGAACAGCGCCACCGCCCCTGCCGCCCCGCCCCCGGCGTACAGGGCCATGAAGGCGCTCAGCCCCACGTACACCACCGACCGGAAGACGATCACCAGCGTCAGCCGGGCGAACGACGCCCAGTCGTCGCGCCCCGAGGCCTCCGCCGCCGCGCCGCGCGCCGCACCGCGCCCCGACAGCGCCCGGATCACCGGCAGCGTCACCAGCGCGCCGACCACCCCCGGCACCACGAGCCACGGCGAGGCGCCCAGCCCGCCCACCGCCAGCAGCGGCGTCACCAGCACCGGCGCCGACGCGAACCCCAGCGTCCCGCCCAGCGAGAACCAGCTCATCCGCACGTGGCTGCCCGCGCTGGCGATCCTCGCCAGCCGCGCCGACTCCGGGTGGTACGCGGCCACGCCCAGCCCCGACAGCGCCACCGCCAGCCAGGTCAGCGCGTACGAGTCCGTCACCCCGCTCAGCGCCACCCCGAGCCCCGCCGTCACCATGCTGGCCGGGATCAGCCACGGCATCCGCCACCGGTCCGCCAGCGCCCCGAACACCGGCTGCACCACCGACGACAGCAGCGTCGCGGCCAGCACCACACCCGACACCGCCACGTACCCGTAACCGCGCTCGGCCACCAGGAACGGCACCAGCGCGGGCACCGCCCCCTGGTAGACGTCCACCCCGGCGTGGCCGGCCGCCAGCATCCCCACCTTGTTCGCCCGCACGCCCCCGATCATCGCCGGGCCGTTGGATGGCGCGCTTCCGATAAAGTGCCAACTTGTCATGGAAATCCGCCATCTGCCGCAGGCGCCCACCGGCCTCCGCCCCCTGGCGCCGGGAAGCGGCATCGACGCCCACCGCCACGACACCCACCAGATCGTCTACGCCCGCCACGGCGTCCTCTCCGTCACCACCGGCGCCGGCACCTGGGTCGCCCCGGCCAACCGCGCCATCTGGATCCCGGCGGGCACCGTGCACGAGCACCGCGCCCACGGCGCCACCGAGGTGCGGCTGGTCGGCCTCACCGCCAACCCGCTGGGCCTGGGCCGCCCCGCCGTCCTCGCCGTCGGCCCGCTGCTCCGCGAGCTGATCATCGCCTACACCGGCGAGGCGGCACAGGCCGGCCCGGACGGCGGGGAGCGCGGCCGGCTGCTCGCCGTGCTCCTCGACCGGTTGCGCCGCTCCCCCGAGCAGCCGCTGCACCTGCCCACGCCGCGCGACCCGCGCCTGGCGGCCGTCTGCGCCGCGCTGCACGCCGACCCGGCGGACCCGCGGACGCTCGCCCGGCACGCCGCCGACGCGGGCACCAGCGACCGGACCCTGGCCAGGCTCTGCCGGGCCGAGCTCGGCATGACGTTCCCGCAGTGGCGCACCCAGCTCAGGCTGCACCACGCGCTGCTGCTCCTGGCCGAGGGCGGCGCCGTCACCCAGGTGGCGCACCGGTGCGGCTGGTCGTCGGCGAGCGCCTTCATCGACGCGTTCCGGCGGGCGCTCGGGTACACCCCCGGCCGCGCCTTTACATTGTAGATTCGCTACACTCGTCCTGTGGGCAAGTCGAAGACCAAGGGCGGCACCCCCGCCACCGTCGCGCTGGAGCGGGCCAAGGCGGAGTTCACGCTCCACCCGTACGATCACGACCCCGCCGCGCAGGCCTATGGCGAGGAGGCCGCCGACGCGCTCGGCGTCCCCTACGAGCGGATCTTCAAGACCCTGGTGGCCGAGACCGAGGGCGGCCTGGCCGTCGCGGTGGTGCCGGTGGCGGGCAAGCTCGACCTCAAGGCGCTGGCCTCGGCGCTCGGCGGCAAGCGCGCGGCGATGGCCGACGCGGCCAAGGTGGAGCGGGTGACGGGCTACGTGGTGGGCGGCATCAGCCCGCTCGGGCAGCGCAAGCGGCTGCCGACCGTGGTCGACTCCTCGGCGCTGGAGTTCGAGACGGTCTACTTCTCGGCCGGCAAGCGCGGGCTGCAGATCGAGACCGCGCCGGCCAGCCTGATCGAGCTGACCGGGGCCGTGACGGCGCCCATCGGCAAGCCCGCCTGACGCCTCACCACCGGTTGCGCGGCGGGTGCCGCCGCTCGCCGAGCAGCCATTCGATGATCTTGCGGTGCCGCTTGGAGATCGGGTGGTCGCGACCGCGGCGGTCGCCCCTCTCGCGCGTCTCCCCCCGCTCCTCCGCCAGCGCCTCCTCCAGGCCCGGCGTGTGACCGCCGCCGAAGCGCGACATGTCGGGGCCGTGGAAGCCCCGGTTCTCCTCGCCCCGCAGCGCCCGCCGCATCGAGTCCACCCAGATCGGTCCCGGCAGTGAGGCGCCCTGCACCGAGCCGTAGTACTGGCCGCCGATCTCCACGTCCCTCAGCGGGTGGCGGTAGGAGCCGCGGATGTCGCCGACGCTGACCGCGGCGGCGAGCCGGGGCGTGTAGCCGGCGAACCAGGCCGAGGTGTAGCCGTTGTTGGTGCCGGTCTTGCCGGCGGCGGGCATGCCCGGGTCCTGGCCGCGCATCGTGCCCTTGTCGAACACGCCGGTCAGCACGTGGCTGACCGCGTCGGCGACGGGCCGCTCGATCGCCTGGTGGCAGTCGGGCCGCACGCGGGTGCGCCGGTCGTTCCTGTCGGCGATCTCCACGATGGCCAGCGGGCGGCAGTACCGGCCGCGGGCCCCGAGCGCGGCGAACGAGGCCGCGACCGTGAGCGGGTCCATCTCGTTGACGCCCAGCGTGAACGTCGGCACCTCGCGCAGCGGCCGCCCGTCGGCCCTGACGACGCCGAGCTCCCTGGCGGTCTTGACCACGTCGCACAGGCCGACCTTGCGCTCCAGCATCATGTAGAAGATGTTGACCGACTTCCAGGTGCCGGTCTCCAGGCTGTGCGGGCCGCCGTCGCTGCCCTCGCCGCCGGCGTTGAACACCTGCGCCGACGGGTCGTTGACCGGCTTGCCCGCGCAGTCCCGGTAACCCTTCGAGGGCACCAGCGACCCCGGGGTGTCGAACCCGTCGCCGAACCGCCAGCCCTCCTTGAGCGCGGTGACCAGCGTGAACACCTTGAACGTGGAGCCCGCCTGCAGCCCCTGCCCGCCGCCGTGCCGGACGTCGGCGACCAGGTTGTAGGTGGTGCGCGGGCCCCCCTTCTTGCCCGGCCCGACCTTCTTGCTGGCGGCCATCGCCCGGATCCAGCCGGTGCCGGGCTCCACCATCGCCTCGGCGGCCACCTCGGTGTCGTCGGGGTTCACCCGTTCCCTGATGGCCCGCTCCGCGGCCTTCTGCGCCTTCGGGTTCAGGCTGGTCCTGATCACCAGCCCGCCGCGTTCCATGCGGGCCCGCCGTACCGCCGCCGTGCTGCCGAAGACCTCGTTCGTCAGCAGCTCGCGGTGCACGTACATGCAGAAGTACGGGTGCTCGCTCTGCGAGCAGCCGCCGGGCTCGGGCTTCAGCTTCAGCCCGAGCGCGCTCGCCTTGGCCTCGGACGCCTGTTCGCGGGTGATCAGCTTGAGTCCCGCCATGCGGTCGAGCACCAGGTCGCGGCGTTCCTTGAGGCGCGCGCGCTGCGCGCGGCCGATGGACGGGTCGGTCGAGTACGGGGTGCGCACGGCCCCGGCCAGGGTGGCCGCCTCGGTGAGGGTCAGCTCGGCGGCCGAGGTGGAGAAGAAGCGCCTGGCCGCCGCCTCGACGCCGTGCGCGCCGGCGCCGAAGTAGGCGATGTTCAGGTACTTCTCCAGGATTTCGCCCTTGCGGTACTTGCGTTCCATCGCCAGCGCCAGCCGCAGCTCGTGGATCTTGCGGGAGACGCTGGGGGCGCGGGCCCGGTCCCGTTCCTCCTCGGTCTTGGCGCTCTCCACCAGGATGTTCTTCACCAGCTGCTGGGTGAGCGAGGAACCGCCCTGCTTGATGGAGCCCGCCCGGGTGTTGGCGATGAGCGCCCGGAGCGTGCCGATGACGTCCATGCCGCCGTGCTCGTAGAAGCGGGCGTCCTCGATCGCCACGATGGCCTGCCGCATCACCGGCGCCACCTGGTCCAGCCGTACCGTGGTCCGGTTGGCCTGGTAGAACTGGGCGAAGGTGTGCCCGCTCGCGTCCACCAGCCGCGTCACCTCGCTGAGCGGCTCCTCGCGCGGCGCCGGCGGCAGGTGCGTGAAGGTGTCGGCGGTGCCCTTCGCGGCCAGGCCCGCCCCGGCGACGACGGGCGCGGCGAACGCCGCGACCAGCACCCCGCCGAGGGCGCCCACCATGCCGAGCGTGGCGATGGATGTGCGGACAGTCACGACATTGATGTGCGACCGCCCGATCCCCGGCAAACGCCCGATTCCTGTCTCTTTACTAACCTCTGCTGATGTTCAGACCAAGTGACTGGAACTGCTCGAACGGGTGGTGGTAGCCGCGCTCGATGTGGTGCACGCCGCGCAGCGTCGAGCGCCCGTCGGCCACGGCTGCGGCCAGCACCGCGGAGAACCCGGCCCGGATGTCGGGCAGCGTCACGTCGGCGCCCCGCAGCTGGGACACCCCGCGCACGACGGCCGAGTGGCGCGCGTTGGTGTCGTGGTAGCGGCAGGCGGGGCCGCCGAGGCACTGGTCGAACACCTCGATCTCGCAGCCCATGCTCTTCAGCGCCGGCACGTACACCAGGCGGTTCTCGAACACCGTCTCGTGCAGCACCGACATCCCCTGGCTCTGCGTGAACAGCACCATGAGCGGCGTCTGCCAGTCGGTCATGAACCCCGGATGGGTGTCGGTCTGCACGGCCGCCGCCCGCAGCCCTTCCGGCGGCGCGGTGGCGCACAGGTACTCGTCGTTGATGTCGAACCGGGCGCCCATCCTGGCCAGCGTGGTGATCGCGGTGACCAGCCGGTCCTGCGGGCAGCCGTGCACGCGCACCTCGCCGCCGGTGATCAGCCCCGCCGCGAGGTACGAGAACGCCTCGATGCGGTCGCCGGCCAGCCAGGTCGAGGCGCCGCGCAGCCGCTCCACGCCCTCGATGACGATCCGGCGGTCCGGCGACAGCTCGATCATGGCGCCCATCCGCTGCAGGAACAGCGCCAGCTCCACCACCTCGGGCTCGGTGGCCGCGTTCTTCAGCACGGTCTTGCCCTCGGCCAGGACCGCGGACATGAGGATCGTCTCGGTCGCGCCCACGCTCGGGTACGGCAGCTCCAGGCGGGTGCCGTGGAGCCGTCCCGCCTTGGCGAACACGCCGGTGTCACCGACCTCCACCTCGGCGCCCATCGCGCGCAGCGCCTCCACGTGGAAGTTGATCGGCCGCCGCCCGATCGGGTCACCGCCGACCAGCGGCACGAACGCCTCCCCCGCCAGGTGCAGCAGCGGGCCCAGCATGAGGATCGGGATGCGGTTCAGCCCGGTGAACGCGTCGGGCACCCGCGGCCTGATCTCCTGGCCCCGGCCGATGCGGATCTCCGTCTTGCTGATCTCGACGTGGATGCCGAGCGCCTCCAGCATGGCGGCGGTGATGCCGACCTCGCCCACCTCGGGGGCGTTGTGGATGGTGCTCTCGCCGCCGCCGAGCATGGCGGCGACCATGTGCTTGGAGACCCCGTTCTTCGACCCGCGCACCACGACATCGCCGCGAAGCGGGCCAGAGGGTTCTATCACCCAGACCTTCTCTTCAATCACGAAGTGAGCCTAACCGGGAGATACCATCGATCTGGTCCTGCCGGCGATTGAAGGGGCGTGGCGTGACGAGGGAAGTACGCGCGTTCGCGATCACTGTCCTCGCACTCGCCGCCCTCGGGCTTCCCGCCGGCCTCCTGTGGTCCGCCCTGTCGCCGCGGCCTCCGTACCGGGTCTTCGACCAGGCGCCGGCGCTGGCGGACCCGTCCACGCAGGCGCTCATCGCGGCGGACGGCTGGTTCGCCACGATCACCGGCGGGCTGGGGCTGGCGTGCGGGGCGCTGGCCTGGTTCCTCAGCCGCCGCGTCCAGCTCCCGGTCCTCCTGGGGCTCTGCCTGGGCGGGGCCGTGGGCGCCCTGGCCGCCTGGTGGATCGGCACGACCGTCACCGTGGGCGTCGTCACCGTCGAGGCCTCGGCCTTCCCCGGCGTCACGTTCGTCCCCGGCCCGCTTGATCTGACGGCCAAGGGCGTCCTGGTGTCGTGGCCGATGCTCGCGGTGGGGCTCTTCGGGTTCCTGGAGGGCATGCACGGCTACCGCGAGTCCCCCCTCCGCAAGCCCCACCCACCCACCGGGGACGGCGCTCCCCCGCCCGGCTGAGGCCGTCAGAGGGGCGGATGGTGCGAGGCGTGGCCGGTGGCCTGTTCGAAGGCGCGGGCCACCCGCAGGACGCGGGCGTCGGCGAAGGGACGGCCGATGATCTGGACCCCCACCGGCAGCCCCGACGGCGTGAACCCGGCGGGGACGGACGCGGCCGGGGCGTGCAGCACGCTGACCCAGTAGGCGGACCGCATCCACGCCAGGTAGTCGGGCAGCTCCACGCCGTCGATCGCGCGCACGTACGGCTCCTCCGCCGGGAACGGCGGCACCTGGCTGACCGGGGCGATGAGCACGTCATAGGAGTCGAAGAAGTCCGCCATCCGCTGGTAGAGACGGCTGCGGGCGCGCTCGGCGCGGGCCAGGTCGGCGCCGGTGACCTCGCGCCCCCGCTCGACGTTCCACGCGGTGTTGGCCCCGAGCCCGTCGAGTTCGCCGTAGGCCAGCGCGTAGAACCACGCGCGGTAGGTGCGGAAGGCCACCTCGGCGTCCGCCAGGTCCAGCTCGACCTCCTCCACGCGGGCGCCGAGCCGCTCGAACACCGCGGGCGCGGTCGCGGTGACCGCCGCCGTCGCGGCGTCGACCGGCAGCCCGCCGAGGTCGGGGCTCCACGCCACGCGCAGCCCTGCCACCCCCTCCTCCGGGTCGGGCGCGTACGCCTCCTTGATCGCGTACGGCGAGCGCGGGTCGAACCCGGAGATGACCGACAGCATCAGGCTCAGGTCGTCGACGTTCCTGGCCATCGGCCCCTGCACCGACAGCGTGTACCAGGCCGCGATCTCGGAGACCGCCGGCACCCGCCCCGGCGTGGGCCGCAGCCCGGCCACGTTGCAGAACGACGCGGGGTTGCGCAGCGACCCGCCCATGTCGGAGCCGTCGGCCAGCGGCACCATCCCGGTGGCCAGCGCCGCCGCCGCGCCGCCGCTGCTGCCGCCGGCGGACCTGGTCAGGTCGTACGGGTTGCGGGTGAGGCCGAACACGTCGTTGACGGTGTGGGAGCCGGTGCCGAACTCGGGCGTGTTGGTCTTGCCCACGGTGATCGCGCCCGCCGCCTTCAGCCGCCGCACCACCAGGTCGTCACGCTCCGGCACGTGACCGGCGAACAGCGGCGAGCCGTAGGTGGTCCGGATCCCCGCGGTGTCGGTGAGGTCCTTGTGCGCGACCGGGACGCCGTGCAGCGGGCCGACCGGCTCGACGGCGTCGGCGGCCTTGGCGGCGTCCATGGCCTGTTCGGCGACGAGGGTCACGACGGCGTTGACCCGGGGGTTGACCTGCTCGATGCGGTCGAGGTGGGCCTGGAGCACCTCGACCGCGCTCACCTGGCGGGTACGGATCAGATGGCTGAGCTCGGTGGCGCTCAGGTAGTGCAGTTCGCTCACCCCGTGATCCTCCCCCACCCGGGGGCGGCTCACGATGGCGAGGTCTGCCCAGGCAGCGGCCCCGGCCTGGTCGAACTCCGCCACCGGCGGACGGGTCAGGCCCCCAGGCAGGCCGGGCCGAGCAGTTGCTTCAGATCGCCCATCAGCGCCGGTGACGGCGCCACCCGCAGCCGGTCGTCGACCCGCAGGACGGTCGTCTTGGGGCCGTTGTGGACCTGGAGGTGGACCTCGGAGGTGCCGGGGTGGGTGGTCAGGATCTCCTTGAGCCTGCTCACCACGGGGGCGGTGCAGCGGTTGAGCGGCAGGCTCACCAGCAGCGGCCCGCCGGCCTCCTGGGTGAGGTCGGGGGCCGTCACCTCCATCGCGATGATCTTGCCGATGTCCTCGCGCTTGTCGATGCGGCCCTTGACGAACACGATCGCGTCCTCGGCCAGGATCGTCGAGCAGAGCTGGTAGGCCGACGGGAAGATCATCACCTCGATGGCGCCCTCCAGGTCCTCAAGCTGGGTGAGCACCCACGTGTCGCCCTTCTTGGTGACCTTGCGCTGCACGCCCGACAGGATGCCGCCGACGGTGACCACCTGGCCGTCGGGACGGCTGTCGTCCTGCAGCGCCGCGATCGAGCAGTCGGCCCCGGCGGCCAGGATGTGCTCGACGCCGAACAGCGGGTGGTCGGACACGTACAGGCCGAGCATCTCCCGCTCGAACTGCAGCAGCGTGGTCTTGTCCCACTCGCCCACCGGGATCTGCACGTCGAAGGTCTGGTCCTCGCCGCCCTCGATCGCGCCGAACAGCGAGTCCTGGCCGATGGCCTCGTTCTTCTTGATGTCGATGATCGCGTCGACGGCCTGTTCGTGCACCATGACCAGGCCCTTGCGGACATGGCCGAGCGAGTCGAACGCGCCGGCCTTGATCAGCGACTCGATGACGCGCTTGTTGCAGACGAGCGTCGGCACCTTGCGCAGGAAGTCCTTGAAGTCGGCGAAGCGGCCCTTCTCCTTGCGCGCGTTGATGATGCCGTCGACGACGTTGGCGCCCACGTTGCGGATGGCCGACAGGCCGAAGCGGATGTCGGTGCCGCGCGGGGTGAAGTCGAAGTCGGAGTCGTTGACGTCCGGCGGGAACACCTTGATGCCCATCCGGCGGCACTCGTTGAGGTAGAGGGCCGACTTGTCCTTGTCGTCCTTGACCGACGACAGCAGCGCGGCCATGTAGGCGGCGGGGTGGTTGGCCTTGAGGTAGGCCGTCCAGTAGGACACCAGGCCGTAGCCGGCGGTGTGGGCCTTGTTGAAGGCGTAGTCGGAGAACGGCAGCAGGATGTCCCACAGCGCCTTGATGGCGGCGGCGGAGAAGCCGTTGTCCTTCATGCCCTGCTCGAAGGTCACGAACTGCTTGTCGAGCTCGGACTTCTTCTTCTTGCCCATCGCGCGCCGCAGCAGGTCGGCGCCGCCCAGCGAGTAGTTGGCGACCTTCTGCGCGATGGCCATGACCTGCTCCTGATAGACGATCAGGCCGTGGGTCGTGGAAAGGATCTCCTTGAGCGGCTCTTCGAGCTCAGGGTGGATCGGGGTGATCTCCTGCTGGCCGTTCTTGCGCAGGGCGTAGTTGGTGTGGGAGTTGGCGCCCATCGGGCCGGGGCGGTAGAGCGCGAGGGCGGCGGAGATGTCTTCGAAGTTGTCGGGGCGCATGAGCCGCAGCAGCGAGCGCATGCCGCCGCCGTCGAGCTGGAAGATGCCCAGCGTGTCGCCGCGGGCCAGCAGCTCGTAGGCCTTGCGGTCGTCGAGCGGCAGCGCCAGCAGGTCGATCTGCTCGCCGGTGGTGGCCTCGATCATCTTCAGGCAGTCGTCGATGATCGTGAGGTTGCGCAGGCCCAGGAAGTCCATCTTCAGCAGGCCGAGCGTCTCGCAGGTCGGGTAGTCGAACTGCGTGATGATCACACCGTCGGAGTCGCGGCGCATGATCGGGATGTGGTCGGTCAGCACCTCGGCGGACATGATCACGCCGGCGGCGTGCACGCCGGTCTGCCTGATCAGGCCCTCCAGGCCCTTGCCGAGGTCGATCGTCGCCTTGACGTCGACGTCCTCCTCGTAGAGCCTGCGCAGCTCGCCCGCCTCGGCGTAGCGGGGGTGGTCGCTGTCGAAGATGCCCGACAGCGGGATGTCCTTGCCCATCACGGCGGGCGGGAACGCCTTGGAGACCTTGTCGCCGAGGGCGTACGGGTAGCCCAGGACGCGGCCGGCGTCCTTGATGGCGGCCTTGGCCTTGATGGTGCCGAACGTGGCGATCATCGCGACCTTGTCGGCGCCCCACTTCTCCGTGACGTAGCGGATCACGTCGCCGCGCCTGCGCTCGTCGAAGTCGATGTCGACGTCGGGCATGGAGACGCGCTCGGGGTTGAGGAACCGCTCGAAGATCAGGCCGTGCGGGATCGGGTCGAGGTCGGTGATGCCGAGCGCGTACGCCACCAGGGAGCCGGCCGCGGAGCCACGGCCGGGGCCGACGCGGATGCCGTTGTTCTTCGCCCACATGATGAAGTCGGCGACCACGAGGAAGTAGCTCGGGAAGCCCATCTGGACGATGACCCGCAGCTCGTTCTCGACCCAGGCGCGGTGCTCCTCGTCGACGCCCTCGGGGAAGCGGCGCTCAAGCCCTCTCCAGACCTCCTGGCGGAAGAACTCCTCCTCGGTCAGGCCGTCGGGCACGGGGAAGGTCGGCATGAGGTTCTTGTGCTCGAAGAACCCGGCGGGGTCGACCTTCTCGGCCACCAGCAGCGTGTTGCGGCAGCCCTCGGCCCACAGGTCGGAGGAGTCGACGGCGCGCATCTCGTCGGCGGTCTTGATGTAGTAGCCGCTGCCGTCGAAGCGGAACCGGTCGGGGTCGGACAGCTGCTTGCCGGTCTGGATGCAGAGCAGGGCGTCGTGGGAGGAGGCGTCGGACTCGTAGGTGTAGTGGGAGTCGTTGGTGACCAGCGGCGGGATGCCCAGCTCCTTGCTGATGCGGGTCAGCCCGTCGCGGACGCGGCGCTCGATGTCGAGGCCGTGGTCCATGACCTCCAGGAAGAAGTTGTCCTTGCCGAAGATGTCCTGGAACTTGGCGGCGGCCTTGACCGCCTCGTCGTACTGGCCGAGCCTGAGCCTGGTCTGCACCTCGCCGGAGGGGCAGCCGGTGGTGGCCATCAGCCCGTCGGCGTGCTCGGCGAGGATCTCGGCGTCCATCCGCGCCCACTTGCGGACGAAGCCCTCGGTGTAGGCGCGCGAGGACAGCCGCATCAGGTTGTGCAGGCCGGTCTTGTTGCGCGCCCAGATCGTCATGTGGGTGTAGTAGCCGCCCGCGGAGACGTCGTCCTTCTTCTGGTGCGGCTCGCCCCACAGCACCGGCTTCTTGTTGAAGCGCGAGGCGGGGGCGACGTAGGCCTCGATGCCGATGATCGGCTTGACGCCCGCGCCGGTCGCCTGCCGGTAGAAGTCGTAGGCGCCGTGCATGTTGCCGTGGTCGGTGATCGCGATCGCCGGCATGCCCAGCTCGCCGACCTGCTTGAACATCTGCTTGAGCCGCGCGGCCCCGTCGAGCATGGAGTATTCGGTGTGCACGTGCAGATGGACGAACGAGTCGCTGGACGACATGGAGCGGCGCCTCCCGGTCTGAACGTGTGGTGTGCGCTCCGACTCTAGTGGTCCGCACCGACACTCCGGGGCGTGGCAGGGGACGGCGTGCCGGATCCCTCTCCCTCGATCAGCGCCTATACCCTCTCCGTGACGGAAAGTCACGAAGGAGACACTCAGTGCACACGGAGTCCGACGAGGGATACCGGCCCGCCCTGGGCAACCGCCAGGTGCAGATGATCGCCATCGGCGGCGCGATCGGCGTGGGGCTGTTCCTGGGCGCCGGCGGGCGGCTGGCCGCCGCGGGGCCGGCCCTGGTGCTGTCGTTCGCGGCCGCGGGGGTGGCGGCGTTCTTCGTCATGCGGGCGCTCGGGGAGCTGGCGCTCTACCGGCCCGCCTCGGGCTCCTTCGTGGTGTACGCGCACGAGTTCATCGGGCCGTGGGCCGCCTTCGCCAGCGGGTGGATGTACTGGTTCAACTGGGCGTTCACCGGCGTCGCCGAGCTGGTCGCGATCGCCACCTACGTCCACTACTGGGCGCCGGCGTTCCCGCAGTGGCTGACGGCGCTGCTCGCGCTGGCCTTCGTGCTCGTGGTGAACCTCCTGTCGGTGAAGCTCTTCGGTGAGCTGGAGTTCTGGTTCGCGCTGCTGAAGGTGCTGGCCATCGTCACGTTCCTGGTGGTCGGGCTGGTGCTGGTGGTGTTCACCGTCGGCCAGGCGACGCCGGCGAACGCGGTGGCCCACGGCGGGTTCTTCCCGACCGGGTTCCCGCTGGTGCTGATGAGCCTGCAGTCGGTGGTGTTCGCGTACGCGTCGATCGAGCTGGTCGGCATCGCCGCGGGCGAGACGGCCCGGCCCGAGAAGGTGATGCCGAAGGCGGTCAACGGCGTGGTGTGGCGGATCGCGCTGTTCTACGTGGGCTCGGTGCTGCTGCTGTCGATGGTGCTGCCGTGGACCGCCTACGAGGCCGGCACGTCCCCGTTCGTCACGGTGTTCGCCGGTCTGGGCGTGCCGTGGGCGGCCGACGCCATGAACCTCATCGTGATCACCGCCGCGCTCTCGTCGTGCAACTCCGGCCTGTACGCGACGGGCCGCATCGTCCGGTCGATGGGACTCAAGGGCGAGGCGCCCGGCTTCACCGCCGCGCTCAGCCGGCGCCGCATCCCGATCGGCGGGGTGCTGTTCACCGCGTCGATGTTCCTGGCGGGCATCGCCCTGTTCTCCTTCGTGCCGGAGCGCGCCTTCAACATCGCCACCGCGTGCGCCTCGCTGGGCGTGGTCACCACCTGGGGCACGCTGGTCTACTGCCAGCTCCGCCTGCGGCGCACCGGGCACCGCTCCGCCTTCCCGATGCCCGGCACCCCCTACACCAACTGGCTCACCCTGGCCTTCCTCGCCCTGGTGGTCTTCCTGATGCCGTTCGCCGACCAGGACCAGCGGGTCGCCTTCTACCTGCTCCCGGTCGTCGCCGCCGGCATCGCAGCCGGGTGGTTCCTGCTCCGCCTCCGCAGGAAGCGCCTCGCGGCCGCGGCCGATCCGGCCTCCCCCGCGGTCAGTCCAGCCGAGTGACACCGGCCAGGCGTGCCAGGTCCTCGCCGGACAGCCGCAGCGCCCCCGCCGCCACGTTCTCGGCGAGGTGGTCCGGGTTCCCGGTGCCGGGGATGGCCAGCACGTGCGGCCCCTGCGCCAGCGTCCAGGCCAGCCGGACCTGCGCGGGCGTCGCACCGTGGGCGCTCGCGACGGCCCGCACGGACTCCTGCTCCCCGGCGACCGCTCCCCGCTCGCGCCCCGCGCCGGCGATCGCGAAGAACGGCACGTACGCGATGCCCTGCTCGCCGCAGGCCCGCAGGAACTGCTGCTCGGCGGCCGGCGCCCCCACGGTGTAGGCGTTCTGCACGCAGACCACCGGCGCGATGGCCACGGCCTCCGCCAGCTGGGCCGGTGTGGCGTTGGACAGGCCCAGATGGCGTACGAGCCCGGCGTCGCGGAGCTCGGCCAGCGCGCCGAAGTGCTCGGCGATCGAGCCGGTCGCGCGGCTCCGCGGGATGCGCAGGTTCACCACGTCCATGTGGTCCCGGCCGAGCTGGCGCAGGTTCTCCTCCACCTGGCCGCGCAGCTGTCCGGGCGTGGCCCAGATCCACTCGCCCGACGGGTCCCTGCCCGCCCAGACCTTGGTGGCGATGACCAGGCCCTCCGGGTAAGGAGACAGCGCCCGGTTGATCAGCTCGTTGGCGGACCGCGTCGAGGAGAAGTAGAACGCGGCGGTGTCGATGTGGTCGACCCCGAGGTCGATCGCGCGGCGCAGCACGGCGATCGGACGGTCGCGATCGCTCGGCGCGCCGAGGCCGAAGTCGGCGCCGCCCGTGAGCCGCATCGCGCCGAAGCCGATGCGGTTGACGGTCAGGTCGCCGAGCTTCCAGGTGCCGGCGGCGGGGGTCTGCGTGGTCATGCGGGGCCTCACGTCGTCGAAAGGGGATCCGGACATGAAAAAAGCCTCCCCGGCGGACGTGGTCCGCGCCGGGAAGGCTCAGGCGATCACCGGAATCTTAGCAGTCCGGGCGGCCGAAGATCACCGCGGGGCCGGAACGTACGCAAAACGACCGTGACCGTAAGCCGTCCCCTGATCTACCCTCGAAGGCGGAGTCTCGGGGGAGGTCGCGCTGACTGGGGTGAGGAAGGCGGCGGGCGTCGTCGCGGCGGTGCTGCTCGGCGTGGCGCTGGCCGTCGCGGGGCTGCCGGCGGGTGTCTACACGGGGCTCGCGTGCGCGCTGCTGGACGCCGGCTGTCCGGCGACCGGGGAGCCGGCGGGCCGGCTCCCGCAGGTGACCAGGCTGACCGCCGCCGAGGTCGCGCTCGGCGGGGCCTACGTGGCGCTGGGCGACTCGTACTCGTCCGGCGAGGGCGTCTACCGGCGCGGAGAGGCGCCGTTGGACGGCGGCGCCGACCGTTGCCACCGCGCCGGCGGCTCGTACGTGCCGCTCGTGGCGGGCGCCCACGCGTTCGGCGGCGAGACGGGGTTCTGGGCGTGCAGCGGCGCGACCACCGGCAACCTGCTGCGGGGCCAGCACGGCCAGCAGCCGCAGATCGAGCGCGTCGGCGCCGGCACGAGCCTGGTGACGCTGAGCATCGGCGGCAACGACGCGGGGTTCGCGCCGGTGCTCACCGAGTGCATCGTCAAGTTCCCGTGGTCGTCGGCCTGCGTCGACCAGGACGCCGAGGTGCGGCGCCGGATCGGGGAGCTTCGCGGCAGCATGCGGGCCGTGCTGGCCGAGATCAGGACGCGCGCGCCCGAGGCGAGGGTGGTGCTGCTGGGCTACCCGCGGCCGTTCCCCGCCTCGCCGCCGGGGCGGATCGACAACCTCGGCGTCGCCGACCAGCGCTGGCTCAACTCGATGACCGAGCGGCTGAACGGCGTCGTGCGCGAGGTGGCCGGCGAGTTCGACCGGGCGATCGTCGCCTTCGGCGGGCCCGGCAGCGTCGAGTACGTGGACGCGTACGAGGCGTTCGACGGCCACGAGGTGGGCCGGCCGCGCCCGTACCTCAACGGGGTGATCGTGGACATGGAGGAGCTCACCGTCGACCCGCGCAGCTTCCACCCGACGGCCGACGGCTACCGCCGCTTCGCCGAACTGATCAACGCCCAGATCACGACGGGCCCCGGCCGCCCGCTGAACAACTTCCACCTCAGCACCCCCTGAGGAAGCACCTCCCGCGCCGCGGAACCCCCTTCTCACAGCGCCTCCGGACCCGGAGGCCCCCAGCGTCGCCGCCACGGGAGGTCCTCCGGCATCATCCATCGGAGGTCCTCCCCTCCTGGCATTCGGCTGCCGAGGGTCTCCCCCGGGAGCGTCGCGCGCCGTCTGAGCGAGCAGGGCGGCTGCTCATCCGGCCGCGCGTTCCTCCGCGAGCTGCAGGCCGGCCTCGATGATCGCGTTCATGACGGGAGCCAGCCTGGCCTCGCCCAGGCTGGGGGCGCGTTCGGCCATCCGGGCCACCAGGGCGCGCTCGCGGCCGGGGTCGCGGCCCGCGAAGCCGCCGACCGGCTTGAGCCGCTGGACGCGGCCCGCGAGGGCGGCGCGGCGCTCCAGGAGGGTGGCCAGGGCGGCGTCCACGCGGTCGATCGCCTGACGGCACTCGGCCAGCGTGGCCGGGTCCTCCGGCCGGAGCAGGGCGCCGACGAGGGCGGCCGCCTCCTCCGCCTCGTGCCGGCCGTCGGCGGACACGATCAGGCCGTCGGCGCCCGCCGCGACGGCGGCCGTCGACAGGCCGGGGTCGGCGGTGACGTCCGCCAGCACCGGGCGGCCCGACACGGCGCGCGCCTCGCGCAGCAGCCCCAGGTCGGCGTGCTCGCACAGGATCACCTGGACGCCGCCCTCCGCCTCGCAGTAGTCGGCCACGCCCAGCCACTCCTCCAGGGTGGCCGTGCGGCGGCGTTCCACCACCACCGGCAGCCCCAGCCCCGCCACCGCGCGCACCAGCGGGATGTCCCTGGTCCACGCGCCGCCGATGACCACGCCCTGCGCGCTGGCCGCGATGGCGGGCAGGTCGGCGGCGCTCGCGGGCTCGGCGAGCGTGACGGCGGCGGGCAGCACCGCGTCAGGCTCGCGCAGGCTCACCCGGTCACTGATCACCACGGCGGGTCCTTCGCCCACGGGATGGCCGCCCAGCGGGACCACGTGGCGTTCCAAGGTCGATGACATCTCGGCTCCCCACTCGGCCGGCTCACCGGGAGCCGGCAAAGAACGTGAAAAGGCAGAGACGAGGCGTCTCTGCCTTTGTTGCCGGCTCCAGGTGGTCGCTAGCTGACGACCGGCCCTCCCGGAGCCGGCTCGGTAAACACGTAGCGACGAGTCATGTTCGCACTTTACACGGCTCACTCCACCTAGTGGGACGGGCTTCTCGAATAGCGGACTGTCCTCGCGGCGAGTCGCCGTTGATCCCCGGCTATGGGAGTATTTCTTGGCCTAGAGGGAGGGTTTGAGGCCGTTGATGTCGGATCACAAGCCGGGCGGACGCCGCATCGCCGGTCGTTACCACCTGCAAGAACCCATTGGCAAGGGTGGCATGGGCATCGTGTGGCGAGCCCATGACGAACTGCTCGACCGCACCGTCGCGGTCAAGGAGGTCAGATACGCGGCCGCTCTGGGCGACGAGGTGCAACTGCTGAACCGGCGCACGATGCGTGAGGCGCGGGCCGCGGCCAGGTTCGAGCATCCCAACGTGATCGTCGTGCACGACGTGATCGAGGAGGACGGCCGGCCCTGGATCGTCATGCAGCTCGTGCAGTCACGGTCGCTCGGCGCCGTGATCAAGAACGACGGGCCGCTCCCTCCCAAGCGGGTGGCCGAGATCGGCCTGGCGGTGCTCGACGCGCTGCACCGCGCCCACGAGGCGGGGGTGCTCCACCGCGACGTCAAACCGGAGAACGTCCTGCTGGCCGACGACGGCCGCGTGGTGCTGACCGACTTCGGCATCGCCACGCTGGAGACCGAGACGCAGCTGACGGTGACCGGCCTGGCCGGCACGCCGGCGTTCATCGCCCCCGAGCGGCTGAAAGGGCTGCCCGCGCGGCGCGAGTCCGACCTGTGGGCGCTGGGCGCGACGCTCTACACCGCCGTCGAGGGCCGCTCGCCGCACGAACGCGGCAACGCCCTGGCCACCATGCATGCCGTGCTCACCGACGAGCCCGATCCGGCCACGCACGCCGGGCCGCTGGCGCCGGTGATCGACGGGCTGCTGGCCAAGGAGCCGGTGCAGCGGCTCATGTACGAGGAGACGGAGCGGCTGCTGCGGCAGACGATCGCCGCGTCGAGCGAGCCACCGGCCGTGCGGACGGCGAAGATGCCGAAGGTGCCGCCGGTCGAGGACGACATGCCGACCGACCCCAACCTGATGCCGGTGCCCCCGCCCCGTCCCGCTCCTCAGCCGGTGTCCAAGCCCGCGCCCCGGCCCTCCGTGGCGCCGCCGCCCGAGACCGGCGCGCGGATCACGCCGGCGACCGAGCACCCACCGACGCCGCCTCACGACGCCGAGTCCACGATGAACGCCGACTCGGCCGGCAGGCGCCAGGCGCTGCCCGTGATCGCGGCCGTGACGGCCGTGCTCCTGGTCGCGGGCGTCGGCGGCTACCTCGGCCTGCGGGCCACCCCGGAGGACCCGTCCGGCGGCCCCGGCCCCACGACGGCTGCCAGCACCGCCGCCACCTCCGAGCCGACCGGCGCGGCGACCACGGACGCGGCCGAGCCGTCGTCGAGCCCTTCCCCCACGGTCAGCGAGTCCCCGTCGGCCACGCCCTCCCCCACGCCCACCGAGGAGGAGACGGCACAGGCCGCCACCCTGCCCTCGGGCTGGAAGTGGTACAAGGACAAGCAGCTCGACTTCACCATAGGGCTGCCCAAGGGCTGGGACGTCTACAAGCGTGAGGGTTCCCAGGTGTTCTTCCGCGGGCCCGGCGCGGGCTCCAACGCGTTCGTGTCGGTCGACCGGGCCTCGAAGCCCGGCAGCGACCCGGTCAAGGACTGGCGGAAGCAGGAGAAGACGGCCAAGTACGGGTTCGGCGGCTACCAGCTGATCGACATCAAGGCGGTCGACTACCAGAAGGCCGCCGCCGACTGGGACTTCACCTGGAACACCAACACCGGCAAGACGAGGGTGCGCAACCGGGGATTCATCACCGACAACGGCCGTGGTTACGCCATCTACTGGCACAACCTCGCAAGTCGCTGGAAGAAGGACTACCACTTCTTCGAGACGTTCTGCGCGACCTTCAAACCCGACCAGTAGGCTGCCCCGCGTGGACAGGCAGGTCGGCAATCGCTACCGCCTCGTCGAGCCGCTCGGTGAGGGCGGCATGGGCGTGGTGTGGCGTGCCTACGACGAGCTGCTCGACCGTACGGTCGCGATCAAGGAGGTCCGCTACAGCGGGGTCGGCGAGCGGCAGCGGGCCGAGCTCAACCGCAGGACCATCCGCGAGGCCAGGGCCGCGGGCCGTCTGGACCACCCGTCGGTGGTGGTCATCCACGACGTCGTCGAGGAGGACGGGCGGCCGTGGATCGTCATGCAGCTCGTCCGTTCCCGCTCCCTGGCGGAGGCGATCCGCGCGGACGGGCCGCTGCCGGTGGCGCGGGCTGCGGCGATCGGCGCGCGGGTGCTCGACGCGCTCCGCGCCGCGCACGCGACCGGGGTGCTGCACCGCGACGTCAAGCCGGAGAACGTGCTGCTGGCCGACGACGGGCGGGTGGTGCTGACGGACTTCGGCATCGCCACCATGGAGTCCGAGGCGGGGCTGACGGCGACCGGCAGCCTCGTGGGCACGCCCGCGTACATGCCTCCCGAGCGGCTGAACGGCGAGCCCGCCAGGCCCGAGTCCGACCTGTGGTCGCTGGGGGCGACCCTGTACGCGGCGGTGGAGGGCGGGCCGCCGTTCCGGCGCGACTCGTGGGCGGCGACGGTGGCGGCGGTGCTCCGCGACGCGGTCGAGCCGCCCCGCCGGGCCGGGGCGCTGACACCGGTGATCATGGGCTGGCTCCAGCGGGACCCGGGCACCCGCCTGCCCGCCGGCCAGGCCGCCCAGCTCCTCGACGCCGCGTCCATGGACCGGCCCTTCCCCGGCCACGGACACCAGCCGCCCGGCCCGTACGGCGCGTTCCACCAGCAACCGGCACCCTTGGGCCCCGACAGTCGATACGCAAGCCCGTCCCCGCCCCACACAGGCGCCCCGCAGGGAGCCTCGGGCCATCAAGGCGCGGGCCCAGCGCCCCACCACGCCGGCACCTCGTACGGAACCTCGGGCCCTCACGACGTGGGCTCGGGACCCCACCACGCCAGCGCCTCGGGGCCCCACGGCGCGGGCCCAGCGCCCCATCACGTCGGCGTCCCGCACGGGCATTCGGGTCCGGGCGGAGGGGATTCCGCTCCGCTCGACTCTCACGGAGGCTCCGGCTCGTACGGGACGCCGCCGCAGGGGACGGGCCCGCAGAGGTCCCCGCATGGGACGGTGACCGGCGGTGGGCGGTCGGGCGGGAAGCGGTGGGTCGTGGTGGCGGCGGCCGTGGCCGCGCTCGTGGTGGTCGGCGGCGGAGGCGTGGTGCTCGTTAATCTGCTGGGGAGCGAACCGGGCGTCGGGGCCGTCGGGCCGACGGAGAGCGCCCACGGGCCGTCCGGAGAGCCTCCGCGCCAGCCGACCCGGGAACCCGGCGGGGACCCGACAGCGGGCGGTACAGGGGAGCCGACGGGCGAGCCCACCGGGAATGCGAGCGGCGTGCCGACCGGCAACGCGACCGGCGAACCCGACGGGAACACGACCGGAGAGCCCACCGGCAACGCGACCGGCGAACCCGACGGGAACACGACCGGAGAGCCCACCGGCAACGCGACCGGCGAGCCCACCGGGAACGTGACCCCCACCGGAAACCCGGTCCCCGCCGGTTGGCGGGCGTATCGGAACGCGGCCGGGGGGTTCTCGGTCGCCGTGCCGCGCGGCTGGCGCGCCGTCAAGAATCCGCAGCGCGACAGCGTCACCTTCAGCGGCCCCGGCACCCCCGGCGTGATGATCGTCGAATGGACCGTCCCCGAGGGCGACCACGCGACCCCGGCCGACCACTGGCGGGCGCTGGAGCGGGAGATCCTCCGCAAGGGCGAGTTCCCCGGCTACGAACGCGTCGCCATCCGCGCGATCGAGTACCAGGGCCGCCCCGCCGCCGACTGGGAGTTCACCCGCTCCCGCGACGGCACCGCGATCCACGTGATCAACCGGGGTTTCACCACTGCCGGCGGCCGCCCGTTCGCGCTCTACTGGGAGACCACCGGCGCCCGCTGGGAGCGCGACAGGCGCTTCTTCGAGACGTTCACCGCCACGTTCCGGCCGGCGCGATGAGCGGGCGGCCGCAGGAGCGGGCCCGCTTCTGGCGTCATCCGGCGGTGCCCGAGGTGGACCTGCTCAAGGCCCGCTACGTGACCCACCGCTTCTCCCGTCACGTGCACGAGGGGTACGCGATCGGGATCATCCTCGACGGCGTGGAGGAGTTCGAGTACCGGGGCGACCTGCACCGGGCCGCGGCGGGCGAGGTGGTCCTGGTGAACCCGGACTCGGTGCACACGGGCCAGGCCGGTGTGGACGGCGGGTGGGCGTACCGGATGCTCTACCCGTCGGTCGCGGCGGTCGGCGAGGTGGCGGCCGAGCTGGGCCTGCCGAAGGGCACTCCGTACTTCCCCGAGCAGGTGGTGCGCGACCCCGAGGTGGCGGCGCTGATGGCGCGCGCGCACCAGGCGACCGAGCGCGGCGACGACCTGGCGGCGTCCACGCTGACCCGCACGCTGTTCGGGCGGCTGCTCGCCCGGTACGCGGTGCCGCGCCCGGCGGTGACGCTGTCGCCCGAGGGGCGGCGGGCGGTGCGGCAGGCGATGGAGGTGCTGCACGAGCGGCTGACCGACCCGCCGGCGCTGGACGACCTGGCGCGGATGGTCGGCGCGCGGCCGTTCCCGCTGCTGCGGGCGTTCAAGGCGGCGACCGGGCTGCCGCCGCACGCCTATCTGAACTCGCTGCGGGTGCGGCAGGCCCGGCACCTGCTGCGCTCCGGCGTGCGGCCCGCGGACGTGGCCGCCGAGGTGGGCTTCACCGACCAGGCCCACCTGAACCGTCACTTCAAACGCGTGGTAGGGGTACCACCGGCTGCCTATCAACGCACCGCAGGAACGTACAAGAAACGGTAGTGACCTGCGCATATCCTCATATCCCATGGAACAGACGACACTCCGTTCCGCCGCCATCCGGGACGGTCTGGGTGTGGGTCTGGCCGTCGGGCTGTCCGGGGTCGCCTTCGGCGCCGCGGCGGTCACGGCCGGGCTCACCGTGCCGCAGGCGTGCGTGCTGAGCCTGCTGGCGTTCACGGGCGCCTCGCAGTTCGCGTTCGCGGGCGCGGTGGGGGCGGGCGGCGACCTGGTCTCGGCCGCGTCGGGCGCGCTGCTGCTCGGCGCCAGGAACACGCTGTACGGGCTGCGCATGGCCGACGTGCTGCGGGTGCGCGGAGCGCGCAAGCTGGGCACCGCCCAGGGCGTCATCGACGAGACGACCGCCGTCGCCCTGGCCCAGCCGACCCCCGAGGCGGCCAGGGCGGGCTTCTTCACCACCTTCGCCGCGGTCTACGTGGGCTGGAACGTGACGACGCTGCTCGGGGCGATCGGCACGAGCTCACTCGGCGACCCGGGGATGCTCGGGCTGGACGTGGTGGGGCCCGCCACGTTCCTGGCGATCCTGTGGCCGCGGCTGAAGGAGCGCGCCGAGCTGCGCGCGCTGGCGGCCGGCGGCATGGCCATCGCGCTGGCGGCGACTCCGTTCTTCCCGCCGGGCGTGCCGGTGCTGCTGGCGGCCGTGGCGGTGCTGGTGGTGATGCTGCGATGACCGCGCTGTGGTGGGCGATCGCCGGGGTGTGCCTGGGGTGTTACGCGCTCAAGCTGGCCGGGCTGGCCGCGCCGCGCCAGGTGCTCGACCACCCGGTGGTGAGCCGCTTCGCCGAGCTGGTGCCGGTGGCGCTGCTCGCGGCGCTCATCGGGGTGCAGATGTTCACGCAGGACGGCGCGCTCGCGTTCGACCTGGCCCGCACGGCCGGTCTGGGGGCGGCGATCGTCGCGTTGCTGCTGCGTGCTCCGTTCCTGGTGGTTCTGGCGGCGGCCGCCGCCGTGACAGCGGTTGCCCGGGTCTTTCTGGGGTAGTCGCCCCGCATGTCCGATTCTGTGGGGATTGTTGGGGGCCGTTACCGGCTGGTCAGGACGATCGGGCGTGGCGGCATGGGTACCGTCTGGCAGGCCCACGACGAGGTGCTCGGCAGGGACGTGGCCGTCAAGGAGGTCCTCCCGCCCCCTGATCTGACAGGACCGGAACGCGACCTGTTCACCGTGCGCACCTTCAGGGAGGCGCGCGCGGCCGGCCGGGTCGCGCACCCGTGCGTGGCCGCCGTGTACGACGTGCTGGAGGAGCACGGGCACCCGTGGATCGTCATGCAGCTCGTCCGGTCGCGGACGCTGGGCGAGCTGGTGCGCGAGAACGGGCCGATGCGGCCGGCCGAGGCCGCGAACGTCGGGCTGCAGCTGCTGGAGGCGCTGCGCGCGGCGCACGCGGCCGGGGTGCTGCACCGGGACGTCAAGCCGGACAACGTGCTGCTGACGGACGACGGCAGGGCCGTGCTCACCGATTTCGGCATCGCCACCACCGAGGACGAGGCGCCGGTCACCAGGACCGGGATCCTGATCGGCACCCCCGCCTTCATGGCTCCCGAGCGGGCGGCGGGCGGCCCCGCCGAGACGGCCTCGGACCTGTGGTCGCTGGGCGTGACCCTGTACGTGGCGGTCGAGGGCCATTCGCCCTTCCACCGGTCGAACGCGCTGGCCACGCTGGGCGCGGTCATGCACGCCGAGCCCGCCCCGCTGTCGCGGGCGGGCGTGCTGGGGCCGGTGCTGCTGGGGCTGCTGCGGAAGAACCCGGCCGACCGGATGACGGTGGACGAGGCGGAGCAACGCCTGACCGCGATCATCAGGGGCATCGGGCCGGAGCCGACCGGGCCGGTGCCGCTCGCGGAGGTGACCGGCGGCGACGCGGCGGCGATCGCGCCGGCGGCGCGGACGCCGCCCGGCAGGCGCAGGCAGCCGCTGCTCGCCCTGGGCCTCGGCGCGCTGGTCACGGCCCTGGTCACGGGCGGCGCGGCGTGGTGGTCGCACCGGCCGCCCGAGACGTCGGGCCCGCCGGCCGTGGTGCACACGCCGCAGCAGACCGCGACCGTCTCCGGCCCGCCGCCCAGCACCGGGTCCAAGGACGGCGACGGGCGCGAGGCCGGGGACCCGCCCGGCCGCTCCGAGGCCCGCCGTGACGACTCACCGCCCGCCACGTACGAGACGTCGCGCCCCGACCGGGACTCTGGCCCCGACCGCCGCGCCCAGAGGCGGGCCGACCCCACGCCCGAGGAGAGGCCCACCAGGTCGGCCGCGCCCACCCGATCCGCGGAACCGGAGCCGGAGCCGGAGCCCGAGCCGGACGAGGACGGGCCCGGCGAGGTGGAGCCGTCGCGCGGCGGCGGCGCGCAGGCCGAGCACTGGCACGCCTGGGAGTAGCCGGTCAGGACTCGGCGCGGACCAGGTCCAGCGCCTTCTGCAGGTCCTCGGGATAGTCGGTGCCGAACGACATCCACTCCCCCGTCGACGGGTGCTCGAAGGCGAGCGAGACCGCGTGCAGCCACTGGCGGGTGATGCCCAGCCGGGCGGCGAGCGTCGGGTCGGCGCCGTACAGCATGTCGCCCACGCACGGGTGACGCAGCGCGGACATGTGGACCCGGATCTGGTGGGTCCGGCCGGTCTCCAGGTTGATGTCGAGCAGCGACGCCGCCCGGAACGCCTCGATGGTGTCGTAGTGGGTGACGGACGGCTTGCCGCCCGCGACCACCGCGAACCTGCCGTCGCCCGACGGGTGGCGGTCGATGGGGGCGTCGACCGTGCCCCTGAACGGGTCGGGGTGGCCCTGAACCAGCGCGTGGTAGCGCTTGTCGACGGTGCGCTCCTTGAAGGCGCGCTTGAGGTGGGAGTAGGCGTGCTCGCTCTTGGCGACGGCCATCGCGCCCGTGGTGTTGGCGTCGAGCCGGTGCACGATGCCCTGCCGCTCGGCGGCGCCGCTGGTGGCGATCGTGTGGCCGGCGCCGAGCAGCCCGCCGATCACGGTGGGGCCGGTCCAGCCCACGGTCGGGTGGGCGGCCACCCCGATGGGCTTGTTGACCACGATGATGTCGTCGTCCTCGTAGACCACCCGCATGCCGGGCACCGGCTCGGCGACCGGCATCGGCGTGACGACCGGCGGCGGGAGCGTCACGTCCAGCCAGGATCCGCCGCGCACGCGGTCGGACTTGGCCGGTTGCCTGCCGTCGACCATCACCTCCCCGGCGGCGATCAGCTCGGCCGCGCGGGTGCGCGAGAATCCGAACAGCCGGGAGAGCGCGGCGTCGAGCCGCTCTCCCTCCAGCCCGTCGGGCACGGGCAGGCTACGCTGCTCGGCCACTCTTGCCCTCCCTCGTTCCGTCGATCTGGTAGCCGCGCCAGGCCAGGATCACCGCCAGGATGCCGCCGCACACGATGGCCGAGTCGGCCACGTTGAACACCGGGAAGTAGTCGATGACCGGGAAGTTGCCCGGCAGCACCTCGACGAAGTCGACCACGTGCCCCTGCAGCTGGGTCGGCCGGCCGAAGCCGGACGGGTAGCGCAGCAGCCGGTCGGTGAGGTTGCCGAGCGCCCCGCCGAGCAGCAGCCCCAGCGTGATCGCCCACGGCATGCTCACCAGCTTGCGCGCGGTGCGGATGATGGCGGCGACCACACCGGCGGCGATCAGGGTGAAGACGAACGTCATCCCGGTGCCGATGCTGAAGGCGGCTCCGGAATTGAAGATCACCCTGAACTGGAGGACGCCGGGGATCACCACCAGCGGCGGCTCCCCCTCCAGCGCCTCCAGCACCACGGTCTTGGTGACGAGGTCGGCCACGTAGATGACGGCCGCGAGTGAGGTGAGGACGGCGAGGACCCGGCCCCGCCGTCCGCCCGCCGCTACCGGCGTTCCTCCCTCTGCTTGCACGTCACGCACAGCGTCGCCCTCGGGAACGCCTGAAGGCGTTCCTTGCCGATCGGCTTGTGGCACGATTCGCACACTCCATAGGTCCCTGCGTCGATCCTGGCGATCGCACGTTCGTTCTGCGCGACCAGGTCGCGTGCATTCAGGGTAAGGGCGATCTCGCGTTCCCGCTCATACGTCTTGGCGCCGGCGTCCGCCGTATCGTCGCCGGCGCCCTGGGTGACGTCTCCGGACGCGATCTCGCTCTCGTGGCGCAGGATGTCCGCGTTCAGCTCGTCTATCTCGGTTCGCAGGCTGCCGCGTACCTCGGCCAGCTCCTCGTCCGACCACATCGACGGGGTCGCGGTCTGCGTGACTGCCGCCATGGTTGCCTCCATGCTGTTGGGCGATGCCGATCTCGGGCTGGTCAAGGCCGTGATTGGTGCGGGCAGCCTAGGTTCCTCATAACGGAACGGCAAACGACCCGCCGGACGGATTACCCCTCCCGTACTATCCCGCCTCGCCCTTCTAACTCCTGCCCAGGCGACTCCATTCCCACAAATTTGTCACTTCCAGGACTTCTCCCCCTTGCCTGGTGCGCAGCCTCGAAACCCGGAAGCTTCAGTCTCCGCTCTGCGTTATGGTGTGAACCTGCAAGGCGTTGATGGGGCCCTCTCGCGAGGGGCATCACCCCGGAGCCGCCGGAAGAACGGCTCGATCGAGCTCACTAGACCCGGCAGCAGCCAGAAAGAAGAGGGTCTCACCGAGCGTGAGGCCAAGAAGGGTGGTACCGCGGGGCCCGTCGGCCTCGTCCCTTCACGCAACCTGTCTGCAGATCAGAGACGCGTGGAGGTCCCGCCCGACATGTCTTCGCCACCGTTCCGCTCCCTTCCCGCGCAGGTCGACCTGCCCGCGCTTGAGCGTGAGGTCCTGGACCGCTGGCGCGATGGGAAGATCTTCGAGCGCTCCGTCCAGCAGAACGAGGGCAACCCCGCGTGGGTGTTCTACGAGGGCCCGCCCACCGCCAACGGCCTGCCCGGTGTCCACCACGTCGAGGCCCGCGTCTTCAAGGACATCTTCCCCCGCTACAAGTCGATGCGCGGCTTCAGCGTGCCGCGCAAGGCCGGCTGGGACTGCCACGGCCTGCCGGTCGAGGTCGGCGTGGAGAAGGAGCTCGGCCTCTCCGGCAAGCGTGACATCGAGTCCTACGGCATCGCCGAGTTCAACGCCCGCTGCCGCGAGTCCGTGCTGCGGCACGTCGACGCGTTCGAGCAGCTCACCGAGCGGATGGGCTACTGGATCGACCTGTCGACCGCCTACCGGACGATGGACCCCGCCTACGTCGAGGCCGTCTGGTGGTCGCTGAAGGTCATCTTCGACAAGGGGCTGCTGTTCCGCGACTTCCGGATCACGCCCTACTGCCCGCGCTGCGGCACCGGCCTGTCCGACCACGAGCTGGGCCAGCCGGGCGGCTACGAGACCGTGACCAGCCCGTCGGTGTTCGTGCGGATGCCGGTCACTTCCGGGCCGCTGGCCGAGCTGGGCGCCAAGCTGCTCATCTGGACGACCACGCCGTGGACGCTGGTGTCCAACACGGCGGTGGCGGTCCACCCCGACGTGACCTACGTCGCCGCCCGCACCGGCGACGGCGAGGTGCTGGTGGTGGCCGAGCCGCTGCTGGCCGCGGTGCTGGGCGACGACGTCACCGAGGTGGCCCGCTTCACCGGCCGCGAGCTGGAGCGCACCCCGTACGAGCGCCCGTTCGAGCTGGTCGACATCCCCGGCGCCCACTACGTGGTGCTCGGCGACTATGTGACCGTCGAGGACGGCACCGGCCTGGTCCACCAGGCGCCCGCGTTCGGCGCCGACGACCTGGCGGTGACCAAGAAGTACGCGATGCCGGTGGTCAACCCGATCGGCCCCGACGGTCGCTTCCTGGACGACGTGCCCATGGTGGGCGGGGTGTTCTTCAAGGACGCCGACGAGCGGCTCACCGACGACCTGCGCGAGCGCGGGCTGCTGTTCCGCGGCGGCCACTTCGACCACAGCTACCCCCACTGCTGGCGCTGCCACACGCCGCTGCTCTACTACGCGCTGCCGTCGTGGTACATCCGCACCACCGCGGTCAAGGACCAGATGCTGGAGGAGAACTCCAAGACCAACTGGTTCCCCGACACGATCAAGTGGGGCCGCTACGGCGAGTGGCTGCGCAACAACGTCGACTGGTCGCTGTCGCGCTCCCGTTACTGGGGCACGCCGCTGCCGCTCTGGGTCTGCTCGGCCGACGAGTCCCACGTGACCTGCGTCGGCTCGCTGGCGGAGCTGGGCGAGCTGGCGGGCCGGAACCTCTCGTCGCTCGACCCGCACCGGCCGTTCGTCGACGACGTGACCTTCCCCTGCCCGTCCTGCTCGGCCGAGGCGCGCCGGGTGCCCGACGTGATCGACGCCTGGTACGACTCGGGCTCGATGCCGTTCGCCCAGTGGGGCGAGGCGGGCAAGCCCGAGGGCGTCTACCCGGCGCAGTTCATCTGCGAGGCGACCGACCAGACGCGCGGGTGGTTCTACTCGCTGATGGCCGTGGGCACGCTCGTGTTCGGGCAGTCCTCGTACGAGAACGTGCTCTGCCTCGGGCTCATCCTGGCCGAGGACGGCCGCAAGATGAGCAAGCACCTGGGCAACGTGCTGGAGCCGATGCCGCTGATGGACCAGCACGGCGCCGACGCGCTGCGCTGGTTCATGGCCTGTGCGGGCTCGCCGTGGTCGGCCCGCCGGGTGGGGCACGGCGCGCTGGAGGAGATCGTCCGCAAGGTCCTGCTGACCTACTGGAACACCGCCTCCTTCTTCACGCTCTACGCCAACGCCGAGGAGTGGTCGCCGGCCGATCTGGCCTCGGCGCCGCCCGCGGCCGAGCGGCCGCTGCTCGACCGGTGGGCGCTGGCCGAGCTGCACCGCACGGTCGCCGAGGTGACGGCCGCACTCGACGTGTACGACACGCAGCGGGCCGGGCGCAGGCTGGCCGACTTCCTGGACGACCTGTCCAACTGGTACGTGCGCCGCTCGCGCCGCCGGTTCTGGCAGGGGTCGCGGGAGGCCTTCGCCACCCTGTACGAGTGCCTGGAGACGGTGACCCGGCTGATGTCGCCGCTCACGCCGTTCGTCACCGACTACCTGTGGGACGTCCTGCGCGCCGAGGACCAGCCGTCCTCGGTCCACCTGACCTCCTGGCCGGCGGTGCGCGAGGAGCTGCTGAACCCGGCGCTTTCGGAGCAGATGGCGCTGGTGCGGCGGCTGGTGGAGCTGGGCCGCTCGGCCCGCGCCTCCTCCGGCGTGAAGACCCGCCAGCCGCTGCGCCGCGCCCTGGTGGGGGCGCACGGCTGGCCGGCGCTGCCGGGTGAGCTGCGCGGCCTGGTCGCGGACGAGCTGAACGTCCAGGCGCTGGAGGACATGTCGGGCTTCAGCGCCGACCTGGTCTCCTACACGGTCAAGCCGAACTTCCGGGCGCTGGGCAAGCGGTTCGGGTCGCGGACCAAGCTGGTGGCCGCCGCGGTCGGCGCCGCCGACGCCGCGTCGGTGGCGCGCACGCTCCGCTCCGGCGCGACCGTGACGCTGGCGGCGGGCGAGCTGGGCGAGGTGACGCTCGGCCCGGACGAGGTGATCGTCACCGAGCAGCCGCGCTCCGGGTGGGCGGTGGAGACCGGCGCGTTCGACACCGGCACCGGCGAGACGGTGGCGCTCGACCTGGAGCTGACCGACGAGCTGCGCCGGGCCGGGCTGCTGCGCGAGGTGATCCGCCTGGTGCAGGAGGCCCGCAAGGCGACGGGCCTGTCGATCACCGACCGGATCTCCCTCTGGTGGCGCTCGTCCGACCCCGACCTGGCCGAGGCGCTGCGCGCGGGCGCCCAGGTCGTCGCCGACGAGGTGCTGGCCACGTCGGTGACGGAAGGCGACGAGCCGGGCCTTCCGGAACACACCGACGCCGATCTCGGCCTCACCTTCCGGCTCCGCCGCGCCTGACGGTGCAGGACCCAGTCCGGCGGGGAAGGTGTCCTTCCCCGCCGGGCGCGTCAAACCTCGGCGGAGCCGCCGACGGGCAGCCGCCGGAACTCGGCGGCGGCCCGCTCACCCTCGCCGGCGAGCACGCCGTCGAGGACCTTGAGCCCCCACTCGTTGAGCAGCCCGTCGTGGATCGCGTACGCGCGCCGCGGCCGTACCGCCCGCAGGTAGCGGATCAGGTCGGGCACCGTCATCCACGGCGCCTGGCCCGGCACCAGCAGCGTCGGCACCTCCACGACGGTCAGCGCGTCGCCCGGGTGCAACACCTCCCCGTCCACCAGGAACCCCACGTTGTCGACCGGCGGCATGTCGGGATGGCTGACGTGGTGCTTCTCCCCCAGGACCGCCACCCGGAACCCGGCCACGTCCAGCACGTCGCCGTCCTTGACCACCCGCACCCGGTCCCCGAGCTCCGTCAGGTGCCGCGCCACCCCGGGACAGGTGTACACGGGCAGGTCGGGACGCTCACGCAGCCGCTCGGGGGCGAAATGGTCGAAGTGCTCGTGCGTGATCAGCACCGCCTCGGCGCCCTCCAGCGCCTCGGGCTCGGGCGTCATCACCCCCGGGTCGATGACCAGGGCCCGGGAGCCCTTCTCCAGCCGTACGCAGGCGTGACCGTACTTGGTGATCCTCATCGACCCATCCTGCCGCCCTTTCACCCTGGTCGCGTCCGCTACCAGGGGCGGGCCAGCCGCTCGCGCGTGGTGTCGAGCAGCAGATCGAGAAAGGCGGCGCAGAGGGCGTCGGGAGCGGCGCGGGTGTAGGCGGTGAGCTCGCGGGTCACCCGGGGCACCGGCTTGAGCGTGTGGCCGTCGTAGCCGGCCGGCACCACATTGGCGGGGATCAGCGCGGGCCCGAGCCCCGCGGCGGCCAGGATCGGCGCGGACGCCGTCTGCTCGGCCCTGACGGCGATCTTCGGCTGGAAACCCGCCGCGGCGCAGGCGCGGTCGAGGATGTCGGCGAGGCCGTTGCCGGGCGCGTAGTGGACCCAGCGCCGCTCCCGCAACTCCTCCAGGCGGGCCTCGGCCGCCTGCCGGCCGGCCAGCGGGTCGTCCCGCGAGACGGCGATGACGAACTCCTCCTCGCCGAGGGTGTGCACCGGCCCGGCCCAGCCGTGCGGGCGGGGGCCGATGGCCAGGTCGGCCTGCCCGCCGGCCATCGCCTGGGCGAGCTCGTCGGAGTGCCGGTGCTCGAACAGCCGCACATCGACGCCCGGATGGCGGCGGCTCCAGACCCGCAGCGCGGCGGGCAGGACGCCCAGGCTGACCGAGTAGACGGCCGCCAGCCGCAGCTCACCCGCGCTGAGCCCGGCGGCCCGGCGCACCGCGGACACCGCACCGGCCGCGTCGGCCAGCGCGGCCCGCGCGTGGGGCAGCATGGCCCGCCCGGCCGGGGTGAGGGTGACGCCGCGCGGCGACCTTTCGAGCAGCGCGGCCCCGATCGCCCGCTCCAGCGCCTGCACCTGGTGGGACAGGGCGGGCTGCGTGACGTGCAGGAGCTCGGCGGCGCGCGTGAAGGACCCTTCGTCCACGACCGTGACCAGGTATTCGAGCTGCCGCAAGCTGATCATGCACAGAACTTATCAGGACGATAGAAACTATGAGTTGGCCCTATAGAGGACACTCGCCCCAGACTTGTACCGGACAGGCGGAATGGGCCCATGACGGCACCGACGCGGCGGCCGGCTCACACCCAGCGCGAGCACGGCCTGGGGCCGCTGCTCCGAAAGGCCGCCAAGGGCGGCGACACCATCATGAAGAGGAGAAAAGATGAACAGCGTCCAGCGGAAGGTCGCCCTCGTCGTCGGCGCCCAAGGGGTGATCGGCCGCAACCTGGTCGAGCATCTCGACGCCCTCGGCGACTGGGAGGTGATCGGGCTCTCGCGTCGCGGTGGCGAGACCACCGGCCGGGTCCGCCAGGTCTCCGTCGACCTGCTCGACCGGGACGACACCGCCAAGAAGCTCAGCGGGCTCACCGAGGTGACCCACGTCTTCTACGCCGCCTACCAGGACCGCCCGACGTGGGCCGAACTCGTGCCGCCCAACCTGGCGATGCTGGTCAACGTGGTCGACGCGATCGAGCCGGTGGCGCCCGGTCTGACCCATGTCAGCCTCATGCAGGGCTACAAGGTGTACGGGGCGCACCTGGGTCCCTTCAAGACCCCGGCCCGCGAGTCCGACCCGGGCCACATGCCGCCGGAGTTCAACGTCGACCAGCAGGCGTTCCTGGAGAGGCGGCAGCGAGGGGCGGGCTGGACGTGGAGCGCGCTCCGCCCGTCGGTCGTGTGCGGATTCGCCCTGGGCAACCCGATGAACCTGGCCATGGTGATCGCCGTCTACGCGGCCGTCTCCAAGGAACTCGGCCTGCCCCTGCGCTTCCCCGGTCGCCCGGGCGCCTACGACAAGCTGCTGGAGATGACCGACGCCGGCCTGCTGGCCAAGGCCACCGTCTGGGCGGCGACGGACCCGCGCTGCGCCAACCAGGCGTTCAACATCAACAACGGCGACCTCTTCCGCTGGAACGAGATGTGGCCGAAGATCGCCCGCTTCTTCGACCTTGAGGTGGCCGATCCGCTGCCCATGTCACTCCAGGTGGTCATGGCGGACAAGGAGCCGCTCTGGCGTGAGATGACCGGGAAGTACGGGCTCGAACCGCACTCCTACGAGGAGGTGTCGTCGTGGGCGTTCGGCGACGCCGTCTTCTCCTGGGACTACGACGTGATCGCCGACGGCTCCAAGGCCCGCCGCTTCGGCTTCCACGAGTTCGTCGACACGGAGAAGATGTTCCTCGACATCCTCACCGACCTCCGCACCCGCAAGATCATCCCCTGACCCGACAGGTCCCGCAAGATCACCCCCGAGCCAACCTGTCCCACAGGATCACCCCCCAGCCGAGGTCCCACAGGATCACCCCCCAGCCGACCAGTCCCACAGGATCACCCCTGAGCCAGTCGGTTCCAGATCACCCCCGACCGGTCCCGCAGGATCACCCCGGAGCCAACCTGTCCCGCAGATCACCCCCAGCCGACCGGTCCCGCAGGATCGGCTCTGCCAGTTCAAGGCCCGCACAGCGCCGCGCCGTCCGGACTCCCCCGACACGGGCACTGCGCGGACAACGCCCCGGCTCACTCCGGGGCACCCCGCCGGAGCGGTCCGGACCGTTGTCGCGGGGATGACCTACGGTCAGCTGACGGTCTCGTGAGCGTGCTGGCAGACGGAGCAGGGGGTCAGACCCGCGGCCTCCGCCTGGTTGCGGGTCATGGTCTCCACACCCGAGTCACCCGCCCCCTTGATCAGCGGGCAGGCGGTGCTGTGGTAGCGGCGGGTGCCGACGATGACCTTGACCATGCCGGACCCCTTGGCCCCACTGTCACCGTTCGCCGCCTCGGCAGGCTCTTGGTCGCGCGCATCGTCGGCGTCCGAACTGTCACCAGGCGCGGTCCTGCCGTTCTCCGCCTTGTCTTCGGACGGACGGGTGTCACGAGAAGCGGCGCCCTTGGGCAACGGTCCCTGAGCCTTGGCGGACTCGGCCGACGACGGCGGCCGCTGCGCCCCAGCCGGGGACGCGGGCTCGAACAGGGAACGCGTCCTGACAGTCTTCTCCGTCGCGGAAGCCGACTCCCCCTCGGAGGAACCCGCTACGGACGAGTCGCCTCCGCCCTTCTCACGTGACACGCCCTTCTCACCCTCATCGTCGCGAGACGCGCCCCGATCACCCTTGGCGGAACCACCCACAGCCGAGGCACCAGGCTTCTTCTCCCGAGACTCGGCCCGATCATCCCGGCCGGCACCTGTCACAGACGAGGCACCGCTCCCTGACTTAGGAGACGCAGCCCGATCACCCTTCACAGCGTTACCGCTCCCGGACTTCTCCTCACGGGACGTGGCCTGGTCCCCTCTCGCCGACGGGGTGCCGCCTGTGGCGGGATCCCCCGTACCGGAGGGCCTCCCCTGTGCGGGCCGGTCACCCGAGCCCTCACGGGAACCCGACGCGGGCGCGGGAGGCACCGGCGTGCCGGCGGCGGTCACGCGGGGTTGCGGGCGGGTGTCAGGCCCGGAGTCCGGCTCGTCCGCCCGTGCGGAAGCCGCGTACGGACGCTTGCCCTGCTCCTGAGACGGCTGGCCCGCGCCCTGGGCACCACGACCGGGCCCTTGCGGCGAGGAGCCGGATCCCGACGCCGGACGACCCGGCTCGTACGGGGACCGGGAACCGCGCCCGGGCTCCGGGTCGTCGCGCTCCGGACGGTCCTGCCTGGACGAGCGGCTCTCCGCAGACGGACCAAAAGGACGACCCTCGGACGAGCGGCTCTCCGCAGACGGACCAGAAGGACGACCCTCGGACGAGCGGCTCTCCGCAGACGGACCGGAAGGACGACCTCCGGACGGGCGGCCGCGCTGCTGGACGGGGCGGGTCTGCTCGGCGGTGGGGGCGCCGGGACGGGAACCCTCGGGCTCCGGCGCGGCGGCTGCGGACGGTTCGCCCTTGCCCGCGGGCGGCGGCGCGTCCTCGGTGGTGCGGCCGAACCAGCCCGCTTCGGCGGGCGAGGCGGCGGACTCCTGAGCGGGGGTGGCGGGCTCCGGCGGAAGCACCGGCGGCCGGAGGTCACGGGTCGGCTCGGAGGGGTCTGCGAGGCTCTCAGCGGGGACCGCGGGCGCCGAGTCGTCGGCGGGGGGCAGTTGCCGCCCGCCGAGCGCGGCGTCGGGCAGGCAGGCGGTGCAGGGCGTGAAGCCCTCTTCGCGAGCCTCCTCGTAGGTGAGCTCCTCGTGATCCCGCCCGGTCAGCTGGCGGCAGCCTCGGACGTGGTATCGCTTGCGCCCGGGGATCACCAGCACGATCGCGTCGGGGGAGATCCCCCCGGCCGCGGGCCGGTGCGGCGTGGGGACGCCGGGCGCGGGCGACGGCACGGTCGCCGTCCGCGGGTAGGGCTGCGGACGGGACGGCGGCGCGCCCATGGGGCCGGTCTGGGCGTACGGCGGGACGCCGGGAGGCACGAGCCCTGCCGGCGGAGGAGGGGTGGCCGGCATCGCGGCCTGCCCACCACCGGGAAACAGCTCGTGACGCCGCAGCAGCGCTCCGATCACGAGGAACAGCGCGGACAGCACGCTGACCACGATGGACCACATGATCAGGAACGGCTTTGCCAGTACGAAGCCCGCGATCAGCAGAATCACTGCCGCGAGCACCAAACCAGCACTGATAAGGATCACTAGGGGCTCTTTCGAGTGACGGGTCCTTGGTGTGACCCGCTACACCTTACCGGCGCTCGTTGTGGGGACCGTCGCTGCCGGGGAAGGCACCCTGCGGGGCCTCGCCGCCGAACGGGTTGGGGTTGCCGGGCAGAGGCTGCTGACCGCCCTGGGGCACGGCGTGCGACATGGCCGGCGCGCCGGAGGGACCGCCCGACATGACCGGGAACCCGCCGCTGCCCTCCGCTGAGACGTTCAGCTCGGCGAGCTGGTTCTCCAGGTAGAGCTTGAGGCGGCTGCGGTACTCACGCTCGAAGCTGCGCAGCTCCTCGACCTTGCGCTCGAGCTCGTCGCGGGTCTGGACGAGGGAGCCCATCGCCTGGCGGTGCCGCTCCTGGGCGTCGCGCTCGAGCGTCTCGGCGCGGGCGCGGGCGTCGCCGATGACCTGCTCGGCCTGGCGGCGGGCCTTGGTGAGGATCTCGTCGGCCTCGCGGCGGGCGCGGGTCACGGTCTCGTCCGCCTCCCGGCGGGCGTCGGCGATCGCCTGGTCGGCCGTCTGCTGGGCGAGAGCGAGCACGCGGGCGGCGGTGTCCATGTTGTCTTCGGCGGGCGGCATGTTCATGCCCACCGGGACCGGCTGCGGCTGCTGATGCTGCGGCGGCTCCGGCGCGCGCATGGGCTCCGGCTGGGGCGGCGCCATCATCTCAGGCTTGGGCTGCTCCTGCACGGGCGCGGAGGCCATGGGCATGTTCATGCCACCAGGCACTTTGCCACGCATGCACTCGGAAAGCTTGGCACGCAGCTCTTCGTTCTCTTGGATCAAGCGGTCAAGCTCAGCCTCGACTTCGTCGAGGAAGGCGTCGACCTCTTCCTCGTCGTAGCCCGGTCGGAGCCGGGTGGTACTGAACTGCTTGTTCCGCACATCAGCGGGCGTAAGCGGCATTTTGGTCTCCTTGGCGCGCTTGGAGTCTGTCCGGAGGGACGGTCACCCGAATCACTTCAGCGCGGACACGAGTTGGATCATGACCGGGTGCCCTGCAGACCTCGTCACGGACCGAACGATCCTACGACGTTGATCAAGATCAACACGACGATGAAGAGGACTGTGAAGCTTAGGTCAAAGGCCACCGTACCCAACCGCAGTGGGGGAATGAAACGGCGGAGGAACTTGAGAGGCGGGTCGGTCGCGGTGTACGTGACCTCCGCCAGCACGAGCACGACCCCGGTGGGCCGCCACGAGCGGGCGAACGCCTGCACCGTCTCGAAGATCATCCTGCCGATGAGAAGCACCAGGTAGAGAGACAGGACTACGACCAAGATCTGGCTGACTATCCCCACGGTCCGGCCGCGCCTCCACTTCTGATGTACTCCCCCGGTCTCGGCGAGACCCGGTTGAGTCCGATTGACATACAGAGCACTCTAACTCTGGTTGAAGAACCCGCGTTCCGCGATTCGAGCCTTGTCCTCGGCGGTCACCTCGACATTGGCAGGGGACAACAGGAACACCTTGTTGGTAACACGTTCAATGCTTCCATGTAGGCCAAAGACCAGACCTGCCGCGAAATCGACGAGCCGTTTTGCGTCGCTGTCGACCATCTCAGTCAGGTTCATGATGACGGGGGTGCCGTCACGGAAGTGCTCGCCGATGGTTCGGGCTTCATTGTACGTGCGGGGATGCAGGGTGGTGATCCGGGCCAGGTCGGTGGTACGGCGCTCAAGGACAGTGGTGGCCGGCCTGGGGGCGGGAACGGACGGATCGGTGTCCTCCTCCCGGTCCTGGACCGTGACAGGCCGGTCCTCGCCCGCGCGCTGGACGTCGTCCTCGTACGGGTAGTCGTCGGGGTAGGTCTCGTACCTCTCGTAGCGGTCGTCCTCCACGAGACCGAGGTAGACCGCCATCTTGCGCATCGCGCCGGCCATCGCTAAGTCGTCCTCCTGCTCATGGTCGCACTCGCTCGGGCCTGTCGCCGGGTCCGAGGCGGTAGCCGTACCCCCTTGGAGCTCACCGCTGATCGACCTCTACCGGATCATGGGCCTGAAGACCCACTTGAGGGGACATTACCTGACGAAGAGCTTCCGACGGCCGAGCAACGCCGTACCGACCCGCACGTGTGTCGCGCCGTGGGAGATGGCCTCCGTCAGATCGTCGCTCATCCCCGCGGAAATCATCGTGGCACGTGGGTGCCTCTCCTGTACGGCCACCGCGACATCACGCAGCCTCGCGAACGCCTTGGCCGGATCCTCGCCCAGCGGCGCCACCGCCATGACCCCGCCGAGCCGCAGACCGGGAGCGCCGGCGATCAGGTCGGCCAGCGCCGGCACGTCGGCCAGGACGGCGCCGCCGCGCCCCGGGTCGTCGTCGAGCGCCACCTGCACCAGGCAGCAGACCTCCCTGCCCCGCTTGACGGCCTCCCCGCTGATCGCCCTCGCCAGCCGGGGCCGGTCCACCGAGTGGATCACGTCGGCGTACCCCACCACCGAGCGGACCTTGTTCGTCTGCAACTGACCGACGAAGTGCCAGGTCAGCGGCAGGTCGGCGCACTCGCGCGCCTTCGGCGCGGCCTCCTGGTCGCGGTTCTCGCCCACGTCGCGCAGGCCCAGCCCGGCCAGGATCCGCACGTCGTCGGCCGGGTACGTCTTGGTCACGGCGATCAGCGTCACCTCGTCCCGGTCCCGCCCCGCCGCCCGGCACGCCTCGGCGATCCGCTCGTCCACCTCGGCCACGCGCGAGGCGATCTCTTCCTTCCGCACGCCTCTCCTTCCTGTCAGCCCATTCTCCCCCGCACACCACGCACCCGCCTGAGGGGAGGACCCCCGGGACGCCCCGGCGCCCCGCCTTCCACCGGCAGCCCCGCGAACGGGGCCTGACATGGCGGCGCCGCTCCCGTACCGCGTCACGGGTGCGGAAGCGGAGGGAGCGGCGGCCGGGTGGAACGGTTACTTGAGGAAGTCGGGGACGTCGAGTTCCTCCTCCTGCTCCTCGAAGACCACCGGACGACGTTTGCCGGGCTCCGACATGCGGGAGGTGATGGGCGTGGGCGGATTGGCAGGCTCCGGAGCGGGGCGCGGGATCGACACCGGGCCGGAAGGCCCGTCAGCCGGCGTCTCGTCGGCGGAGGAGGCCGGGGCGGGGTCCTGGACGCTCTCCGCCGGACGCACCGGCTCGGGGCGGAGCTCCGGGCGCGGCTCGGGGCGCGGTTCCGTACGGGGCTCCTGGCGGAAGTCCGTGCGGGGCTCCGGCCTGAAGTCGGAGCGCGGCTCGGGACGGGGCTCGGGACGCGGCTCCTGGCGGAAGTCGGAGCGCGGCTCCTGGCGGAAGTCCGTACGGGGCTCCGGCCTGAAGTCGGAGCGCGCCTCAGGGCGCGCGGGCTCCGGCTTGGGCGGCGTCGGCGCGCTGGAGCGCAGCCCGGACGGCGGCACGCTGGAGGCGGCGCCGGTGCCGCTCGCGGCGGTGGCGGGGCGGGTCTGCGGGCGCGGCGCCTGCTTGTCGTTCTGCGGCACGTCGTCGAACCCGGCGGCGATCACGGTGACCCGAACCTCGTCGCCCAGCGCGTCGTCGATGACCGTGCCGAAGATGATGTTGGCGTCGGGCGCGGCCGCCATGGACACGAGCTGCGCCGCCTCGTTGATCTCGAACAGGCCGAGGTCGGAGCCGCCCGCGATCGACAGCAGCACGCCGTGGGCGCCGTCGATGCTGGCCTCCAGCAGCGGGCTGGAGACGGCCATCTCGGCGGCGGCCACCGAGCGGTCGTCGCCGCGCGCGTGGCCGATGCCCATGAGCGCCGAGCCGGCGCCGGACATGACGGACTTCACGTCGGCGAAGTCGAGGTTGATCAGACCGGGCGTGGTGATCAGGTCGGTGATGCCCTGCACACCGGAGAGCAGCACCTGGTCGGCGGCCTTGAACGCGTCGAGGACGCTGACCTGCCGGTCGGAGATCGACAGCAGCCGGTCGTTGGGGATCACGATGAGGGTGTCGACCTCGTCGCGCAGCGTCTCGATGCCGGCCTCGGCCTGCATGGCCCGGCGGCGGCCCTCGAAGCTGAACGGCCGGGTGACCACGCCTATGGTCAGGGCGCCCAGGGAGCGCGCGATGTTGGCCACGACGGGGGCGCCGCCCGTGCCGGTGCCGCCGCCCTCACCCGCCGTGACGAAGACCATGTCGGCCCCCTTGAGGACCTCCTCGATCTCCTCGCGGTGGTCTTCGGCCGCCTTGCGCCCCACGTCGGGGTTGGCCCCCGCGCCGAGGCCGCGCGTGAGCTCGCGGCCCACGTCCAGTTTGACGTCGGCGTCACTCATCAGCAGCGCCTGGGCGTCGGTGTTTATCGCGATGAACTCGACGCCCTTGAGTCCCTCTTCGATCATCCGGTTGACGGCGTTGACTCCGCCGCCGCCGATGCCGACGACCTTGATGACCGCGAGGTAGTTCTGCGGTGCTGCCACGACGAGGGGCCTTTCCGCTCGTTGACTTGCCATTTCGGTGCGGATTGTCTCCGCGTCTTGTCAGTTCGGGTAACTCTCAACCTCAAGTTGAGATTTAGATTTATGTCAACCTGAGGATTGATACGGACAGTAGGAGTTACGCTCCGGGCGGGTCAACTAACCGCGCCGCAAGCACGTCCGGCGTGTCGCGGGCTGTCCGTTTCGCTCTGACGTCTTGCCTGGTCGGGTACTCCCTGCCGCTCTACCCGATCTACAGGCTCTCACGTCGCGCCTGCTGCCCGGCACAGGCTCGGCGACACGCCTGGCGGGAAGTCGCCGTGTTTCCCGGGTACGCGCGATGCTTCGCGGCGTCTTATCCGGAATTGGATCACTTGAGGGTCACCACGTCCGGAGAGCTCACGTCGTACACCTCGGCCTTGCGCTTCAACAGGCTCCGCAGGATGCGCGCCTTGGCCTCGGGCCGGTCGGTGCCGCCCCAGACGACGGTGCGCCCGTCGGACAGGCCCAGGGTGACGTCCTCCCCCGTCGTGGCGCTGACCTGGCGAACCCGCCCCGAGATGCTCGCCGGCAGGCCGCGCACCACGTCCAGCGCCGCCATGGTGGCGGGGTCGCCGACGGCCGGACTGGCCACCTTCAGCACCGGCAGCATGGGCGGCGCCACGTCGCGCAACTCGATGACCGCCCCGGTCTTGTCGATGACGGCGATCTTGTCTCCGGCCGGGATCTGCGCGACCGGCTCCCGCTCGACCACCTCGATGCGGAGCGTGGCGGGCCAGACGCGGTCGACCTTCGCGGAGGCGACCTGACGGATGCCGCGGACCCGGTCCTCGACCTGCGCCAGATCGACGGTGGCGAGCGGGTGCAGATCGGGCACCGCCGCGGCTTTCCTCACCACATCGGGCGCTAGTGTGACATTTCCCACGATCTCCACCGTCCGGACTCCGAGCACCGGCGAGAAGAACACCAGCCACGCCGCCGTGCCCACCACACCGGCGGTGAGCAGCACCAGGAAGACCTTGCGAGCGGTCACCGCGCCCCCGGCTCAGCGCGACAGGGCCGCGACGATCCGCGGCCCCAGCTCGGTGACGTCTCCGGCGCCCATGGTGAGCACGAGGTCGCCCGGCCTGGCGCGGCCCGCGACGAAGTCGGCCACCGCCGACCGGTCCGGCACGTACGCCACCCGCTCGGCGGGCAGCGGGACCAGACCGGCCACCAGGGCCCCGGACACGCCCGGCTCGGGATCCTCGCGGGCGCCGTACACGTCCAGCACGATCGCCTCGTCGGCCAGCCCGAGCGCGGTGCCGAACTCGTCGGCGAAGAACCGGGTGCGCGAGTAGAGGTGCGGCTGGAAGATCGCGATGACCCGGCCGTCGCCGGAGTAGGAGGCGACCACGTCGCGCGCCGCTCTGAGGTCGGCGGCCAGCTCGGTCGGGTGATGGGCGTAGCTGTCGAACACCACGACCCCGCCGGCCTCGCCCTTGGCCTCGAAGCGCCGCTTGGCCCCGGTGAAGGCCGCCAGCCCGTCTCTGATCTCCTCGAACGGCAGGCCCAGCTCGTCGGCCACGGCGATCACCGCGGTGGCGTTGAGCGCGTTGTGCGCCCCGGGGACGGCCAGCCGCACCTCGCCCTTGCTCGCGCCCGGCCCCTCGACGGTGAAGACGGTGCCGAACCCGTCGGGCCTGACCCCGGAGATCCGGTAGTCGGCGGCGGTCCCGTACGTCACCACGCGCTTGCCGCGGCGGCGGGCCACCTCGGCCACCTCGGCCGCGCCCGGGTCGTCGGCGCAGACCACGAGGAGCTCGCCGACCCGGTCGACGAACCGCGCGAAGCTGTCGTGGACGGCGCGCGGGTCGCCGTAGTTGTCGAGATGGTCGGCCTCCACGTTGGTGACCACGGCGATCTCCGGGGCCAGCATGAGGAACGAGCCGTCGCTCTCGTCGGCCTCGGCCACGAACACCTGGCCCGAGCCCTCGTCGGCGCCCAGGCCCGTCGTGACGAGCTGGCCGCCCACGCAGTAGGACGGGTCGGCGCCGCACTTCTGCAGGGCGACGGTGAGCATCGAGGTGGTGGTGGTCTTGCCGTGGGTGCCGGCGATCGCCACGCCGGTGCGGCCGGACATGACGGCGGCGAGCGCGGCGGCCCGCGGGATGACCCGCAGCCGCTGCTTGAGCGCCTCGCCCAGCTCGGGGTTGGAGTCGCGGATGGCGGTGGACACGACCACCGTGTCGACGTCCTTGATGTGCGAGGCGGCGTGGCCGATGTGCACGGTGGCGCCCAGCTCGCGCAGCTCGGTGACCAGCTCGCCGCTGCGGGCGTCGCTCCCGGACACGCGCACGCCGCGCTTGAGAAGGATGCGCGCGATGCCGGACATGCCCGCACCGCCGATGCCGATGAAGTGGACCCTGCCCAGTTCTTCCGCGGCGACGGGATCGACCAGCTTGACGAGACTCATCGGACTATCTCCAACACTTTCCTGGCGAGCGTGACGTCCGCGTCCTTCATGCCCAGCGCCGAGGCCGCCTCTGACATGACGGCGACCCGTTCGGGGTCGTGGAGAAGGGGCAGCACGTGATCAATGATCCAATCAGATGACAGTTCGGCGTCGTCCACCAACATGCCGCCCGCGCCCGCCGTGACGCGCTCGGCGTTCATCCGCTGCTCGCCGTTGCCGTGCGGCAGCGGCACGTACGCGGCGGGCAGGCCGACGGCGGTGAGCTCGGCGCAGGTGAGCGCGCCGCTGCGGCACAGCGCCACGTCGGCGGCCGCGTAGGCGAGGTCCATCCGGTCGAGGTACGGCAGCAGGACGTACTGAGGGTCGCCGGGCGGCGGCTCGTGCTCGACGGTGTTCTTGGCGCCGACCACGTGCAGCACCTGCACCCCCGCGGCGCGCAGGGCGGGCGCGGCCGCCAGCGCGGCGTCGTTGATCGACCTGGCGCCCTGGGAGCCGCCGAACACCAGCAGCGTCGGCCGGTCGGTCTGCAGCCCGAACCAGGAGCGGGCCCTGTCGCCCATGGACAGCCGGTCGAGCTCGACGATCTGGCGGCGCAGCGGGGTGCCGATGTATTCGGCCTTGGCGATCGAGGCGTCGGGGAAGCCGGTGAAGACGTGGTCGGTGAGCTTGGCGCCGAGGCGGTTGGCCAGGCCGGGCTTCGGGTTGGCCTCGTGGACCACGATCGGCAGGCCGCGCCGCTTGGCGGCGAGGTAGGCGGGGGTGGCGACGTAGCCGCCGAAACCGACCAGGATGTCGGCCCGCGTCCGGTCGAGGACGGCGGCGACCGCGTTGACCGCCCCGGCGAGGCGGCCGGGGACGGTCAGCAGCTGCGGCGTGAGCGCCCTGGGCAGCGGCACGGCGGGCACCAGCTCCAGCTCGTAGCCCCTGGCCGGGACGAGACGGGTCTCCAGCCCGCGCTCGGTGCCCACGCAGGTGACGCCGATGCTCGCGTCGAGGCGGCGCAGCGCGTCGGCCAGGGCGAGCGCCGGCTCGATGTGCCCGGCCGTCCCGCCACCGGCGAGGACCACCCTCATGTCGGTCACTCCCTAACGTCTTCCTCGGCCTCTGGTCATACCCCCCAGGCCAAGCCAGCTTAGGGCCCGCACGGCCGGTCCGGGGCCACGCGCGGCCAGAGCCTCACGCGCCCCCGGCTCCCGTTTGGCGAACGACAGCAGCATGCCCAGGGCCGCCAGCGTGGGCAGCAGCGCGGACCCGCCGTAGGAGACCAGCGGCAGCGGGATCCCGGTGATCGGCAGGACCCCGAGCACCGCTCCCATGTTGACGATGGCCTGCCCGACAACCCAGGCCACGACCGCGACGGAGACCAGCCGGACGAACGCGTCGTTGACCCGGGAGGCCACCCGCAGTCCCGCGTACCCGAGCAGGCCGAACAGCGCGACCACCAGCAGCGTGCCCATCAGCCCGAGCTCCTCGCCGAGGATGGCGAAGATGAAGTCGCTCTCGCCGTGCGGCAGCCAGTCCCACTTCTGCCTGCTGCTGCCGAGGCCGAGCCCGAACCAGCCGCCCGAGCCCATCGCGATCTGCCCCTGCACGGCCTGGTAGCCGGCGCCCTGCGCGTCGGCCCACGGGTCGAGGAAGGCGCCGACGCGGGCCAGCCGGTAGGGCTCCACGGTGATCATGATGACGGCGGCCAGCACGGCGAGCGAGAGGATCCCGCCGAACAGCTTGACCGGCGCCCCCACCACCCACAGCAGCGCCAGGAAGATCAGGAACAGCACGAGCGTGGTGCCGAGGTCGCTGCCGAGCATGACCAGGATGGCCAGGATGGCGGTGCCGGGCAGCAGCGGGATGAGCATCTGCCGCCACTCGATGCGGCCCTTGCGCACCCGCCGCGCCAGCAGGTCGGCCCCCCACAGCGCCAGCCCGAGCTTGGCCGGCTCGGACGGCTGGACGGTGAACGGGCCGAAGTAGATCCACCGCTGCGCGCCCAGCTCGGACGAGCCGATGAACAGCACCAGGACCAGCGCGATGATCGACAACGCCATCAGCGGATAGCCCATCCACCGGAAGAACCGGTAGGGCAACTGCGTGAAGAACCACATGATGGGCAGCCCGACGGCCGCCGACAGCGACTGCTTGATGAACCAGTAGAACGGGTTGCCGGTCTCCTGCATCGCCTCGATGCTGGAGGCGGAGAGCACCATCATCAGCCCGAGCGAGAGCAGCAGCAGGCTGCACCCGAGGATCAGGTAGTAGGTCGCCAGCGGCTTGTCGAGCAGCTCCTTGAGCGTGCCGAGCCGCTCGCGGGCCCAGGTCGAGGGCTGCTGCGTGGCGGCGGGGCGGGCGGGCTCGGCGCGTTCGCCGGTGGCCGTGCTCACGTGCCCGCCTCCAAGGCGCGTACGGCTCGCGCGAAGGCCTCCCCTCGGGCCGGGTAGCCGGGGAACATGTCCAGCGAGGCGCCCGCCGGGGCGAGCAGCACGGTGTCCCCGGGGGAGGCGAGGCGGGAGGCTTCGGTCACGACACGGTCCATCACACCAGTGTCCTGACCTTCGATGTCCACGACGGGGACATTCGGCGCGTGTCGCGCGAGAGCTTCGGCGATCCTGGCCCGGTCGGCGCCGAGCAGGACGGCCCCGCGCAGCCGCGGCGCGGCCTGGCTGACCAGATCGGCCACGTCGGCGCCCTTGAGCTGCCCGCCGGCCACCCACACGATCGACGGGTAGGACGCCAGCGCGGCCGCGGCGGCGTGCGGGTTGGTGGCCTTGGAGTCGTCCACGTAGTCGACCCCGGCGACCCTGGCGACGTGCGCCAGCCGGTGCGGGTCGGGCGTGAAGTCCCGCAGGCCCTGCCGCACCGCTTCCGCCGGCACGCCGAACGCGCGGGCCAGCGCGGCGGCGGCCAGGGCGTTGGCGACGTTGTGGGGCGCGAGCGGGCGCACGTCGGCGAGCGTGGCGAGCTCCTCGGCCGCCTCCGCGGGGTCGCCGACGAAGGCCCGGTCGACCAGCAGGTCCTCGACCAGGCCGACCTGGCCGGGTCTGGGGACGCGCAGCGTGAACCCGACCGCGCCGGGGTACGGCCCGGCCAGCCTGGCGGACTCCGGGTCGTCGGCGTTGTAGATCACGGTGCCGGCCCGTTCGAAGACGCGCCCCTTGGCGGCCGCGTAGGCGTCCATCGAGCCGTGCCAGTCGAGGTGGTCGGGCGCCACGTTGAGCACGGCCGCGGCGTGCGGGGCGAGCGTGGCCGACCAGTGGAGCTGGAAGCTGGACAACTCGACCGCGAGCACGTCGTACGGCTCGCGCACGGCTTCGACGACGGGCACGCCCACGTTGCCGACGGCGGCGGCCTTGTGACCGGCGGCGGTCAGCATGGCGGTGAGCATGCGCACGGCGGTGGTCTTGCCGTTGGTGCCGGTGAGCGCCAGCCAGGGGGCGGGCTCGGCGGGCCGCAGCCGCCAGGCGAGCTCCACCTCGCCGATCACCTCGACGCCCGCCGACAGGGCGGCGGCGATCAGCGGGTGGTGCGGCGCCCAGCCGGTGGTGACCAGCCGGGTGGTGCCCTCGGGCAGCGACAGCGGGCCGAGCCGGACCTCCACGCCGCGGCCGGACAGCTCCGCCGCCGCGGCCAGCTGCCGCTCTCCCCCGCCGGACTCCACGACCACCACGCGCTCGCCCCGCCCGGCGAGGGCCCTGGCGACGGCGGTGCCGGACACGCCCAGCCCGGCGACGCAGGTGAGACTCATCAGCGGGGCATCCATTCGACGTAGAACAGGCCGAGCCCGAGCGCCGCGCACAGGCCGGCGATCAGCCAGAAGCGGACCACGATCGTGGTCTCGGCCCAGCCCTTGAGCTCGAAGTGGTGCTGCAGCGGCGCCATCCGGAACACCCGTTTGCCGGTCATCTTGAAGAAGCCGACCTGGATGATCACCGACAGCGTGATGACCACGCAGAGCCCGGCGAGGAGGATGAGCAGCAGCTGGGTGCGGGTGGCGATGGCCAGGCCGGCCAGCACGCCGCCGAGGGCCAGCGAGCCGGTGTCGCCCATGAAGATCTTGGCGGGCGGGGCGTTCCACCACAGGAAGCCGACGAGCGCGCCGAGCACCGAGGCGGCGACCACGGCCAGGTCGAGCGGGTCGCGCACCCAGTAGCAGTTGGGGCCGAGCTGGTCGATGCAGTTGTTGCGGAGCTGCCAGTTGCCGATGAGCACGTACGCGCCGAGCACCACGCCGGTGGCGCCGCTGGCCAGGCCGTCGAGGCCGTCGGTGAGGTTCACCGCGTTGGAGAACCCGACGATCATGATGAGCACCCAGATGGTGAACCCCACGATGCCGATCGACGGCCCGAAGTCGCGCAGGAAGGAGAGCCGGGTGTCGGCGGGGGTGATCTGGTAGATGTTCGGCTGCTGGGTGACCAGCACGGCGAAGATCGCGCCCACGATGAGCTGACCGAACGCCTTGGCGCCGCTGCGCAGGCCGAGGCTGCGCTGCTTGTAGATCTTGATGAAGTCGTCGAGGAAGCCGACGGCGCCGAGCCCGGTCATCAGGAACAGCACGAGCAGGCCGGAGGCGGTGACCGGCTCCAGCGTGGCCAGGTGGGAGGCGCCGTAGGCGAGCAGCGAGCCGAGCACGATGACGGTGCCGCCCATGGTGGGGGTGCCGCGCTTGCCGTGGTGGCCGGACGGTCCTTCCTCGCGGATCTCCTGGCCGTAGCCGCGCCTGGAGAACACCCGGATGGCCAGGGGGGTGCCGAGCATCGACAGGACGAGCCCGACGGCGCCGGCGATGATGATGTTGGTCACCGGCCTGCACCTCCCAGCAGGAGCTCGGCGGTGCGCTCCAGGCCCATGGCGCGCGGGCCCTTGACGAGCACGACGTCGCCGGGGCGCAGCCACGGGCCGAGCTCGGCGGCGGCGGCCTGGGCGTCGGGCACGTGCACGATGCGGGGCAGCGGGGTGCCCGGGGGCCCGCCCCGCTGCGCCTGCTCGGCGCCCGCGTGGGCGCCTTGGAGCACCGGGCCCGCGTCGGGGCCCGCCACGATGAGCCCGGTCAGGCCGCCCGCGCCGGCCAGGCGGCCGACCTCGGTGTTCAGCGCCTCGCTGTCTTCGCCCAGCTCGCGCAGGGCGGCGATGACCGCGAACCGCCGCCGGTCGCGCCCGAGCACGGCGAGCGTCTCGAACGCGGCCCGCATCGAGTCGGGGTTGGCGTTGTAGGCGTCGTTGACGATCGTCACGCCGTCGGGGCGGTCGGTGACCTCCATCCGCCACCGGCTGCGCGGCTCGGCCGCCGACAGCTCCTCGGCGATGGCGGCGACGGGCAGGCCCAGCTCGTAGCCCGCGGCGGCGGCGGCCAGCGCGTTGTCGACCGCGTGTGCTCCGTACAGCCTGAGCCTGACGGGGGCGGCGCCGGAGGGGGTGCGGAGCGTGAACGAGGCACGCCCGCGCTCGTCGGCGGTGACGTCGTCGGCGCGGATGGCCGCGTGCTCGCCGCGCCCGAACAGGGTGACGCGCGCGTCGGTGCGCGTGGCCATGGCGTGGACCAGCGGGTCGTCGGCGTTGAGCACCGCGACGCCGGTGCGCGGCAGCGCCTCGACCAGCTCGCCCTTGGCCTTGGCGATGGCCTCCTTGCCGCCGAACTCGCCGATGTGGGCGGTGCCGACGTTGAGGACCACGCCGATCGTGGGCGGGGCGATGCGGGCCAGGTCGGCGATGTTGCCGATGTGGCGGGCGCTCAGCTCCAGCACCAGGTAGCGGGTGTCGAGGCCGGCCTTGAGTACGGTGAGCGGGTGGCCGATCTCGTTGTTGTGGTTTCCGGCCGGGGCGATCGTCGGGCCGATCCTGGCGGTCAGCCGCGCGAGGAGGTCCTTGGTGGTGGTCTTGCCCGCCGAGCCGGTCACCCCGATCACGGTCGCGTTCGGCAGCGACGCGGCCTGCGTGGTCGCCAGCTCGGCCAGCGCGGCCGTGGTGTCGGGCACGATGACGGCGGGCGCCTCGACCGGGCGGCCGGCCAGCACCGCGACGGCGCCGGCCCGCACGGCCTGCGCCGCGTAGTCGTGCCCGTCGACGCGGGCGCCTCTGAACGCGACGAAGAGGGATCCCGGCTCGACGGCCCGCGAGTCGATCACGACGGGGCCGCGCACCACGGCGCGGGGGTCGGCCATGCCCGACAGCGCGCCCGAGGTTATCTCGGCGATCCTGGCCAGAGGCAACGGGATCATTCGTACTTCCTGCTTTCCTTGCGTGCGTCGATCGCTGCGGCGACCACCTCCCTGTCGTCGAAGGGGATCACCTCGCCTGAAACGTACTGGCCCTGCTCGTGGCCCTTGCCTGCCACGACTATGACGTCACCGCGCGTGGCGCGGTTCACCGCGAGGTCGATGGCGGCCGCGCGGTCGGGCTCAATGATCACATGAGCGCGCTCCTCGCGGGGCACGCTCAGCGCCCCTTCCATCATCTCGGCCAGGATGGCCAGCGGATCCTCGGAGCGGGGGTTGTCGCTGGTGAGAACCGCCACATCGGCCAGCCGCGCGGCGGCCTCGCCCATGAGCGGCCGTTTGCCCCTGTCGCGGTCGCCGCCGCAGCCGAGCACGACGGTGAGCCGGCCGGCGGTGACCTCGCGGAGCGAGCGGAGCACCGACTCCACGGCGCCGGGTTTGTGCGAGTAGTCGACGACGGCCTGGAACTCGTCGCCGGAGCCGGTGACCCGCTCCATCCGGCCGGGCACCCCCGTGAGGGTGCCGACGCCGTGGACCGCGGTCTGCAGCGGCACGCCGGCCTCGACCAGGGTGACGACGGCGCCGAGGGCGTTGGCGACGTTGAACGGGCCGGGCAGCGCGATCTGCGCGTCGGCCTCGACGCCGCCGGGGCCGACGATCCTGAAGGCGCTGCCGTCGGCGCCCAGCCGGGCGTCGAGCGCCCGCCACTCGGCGCCTGGGTCGCCCTGGGCTGAGAACGTGGTCATCGGCACCTTGGCCAGGCGCAGCAGCTCGCGGCCGTAGGGGTCGTCGACGTTGGTCACGCCGATCCGGCTCAGCTCGGGCTGGAAGAGCTTGGCCTTGGTGGCGAAGTAGTCGTCGAGGTCCTTGTGGAAGTCGAGGTGGTCCTGCGACAGGTTGGTGAACAGCGCCACGTCGTAGAAGACGCCGTCGACGCGGTTGAGCGCGAGCGCGTGGCTGGAGACCTCCATGGCGGCCGCGGTGACGCCCTGCTCGCGCATGAGCGCGAACAGGCCGTGCAGATCCGACGCCTCCGGGGTGGTGAGCCCGGCCTCGAAGCACAGGTCGCCGGCGTGGATCTCGACGCCGCCCACCAGGCCGGTGCGCAGGCCCGCCGCGCGCAGCCCCGCCTCCAGCAGGAACGTGGTGGTGGACTTGCCGCTGGTGCCGGTGACGCCGAGGACCGTGATGTCGCGGGCCGGGTGACCGTAGACCCAGGCGGCGACCTGGCCGAGCAGGGCGCGCGGATCGGGCACGACGAGCACCGGCAGGCCGGTGGCGACGGCCGCGTCGCGGCCCGCGGCGTCGGTCAGGACGGCCACGGCGCCGCGCGCCATCGCCTCGGCGGAGAAGTCGGCGCCGTGCGCGCGCGCACCGCGCAGCGCGACGTAGAGGTCTCCGCGCCGCGCCTGGCGGGAGTCGTGGGTGACGCCGGTGAGCGCGGCGTGCGGCGACCGCGCGGTGCCGGTCTCGGCATCGAGCATGGTCGCCAGCGCGGTCAGCGGGCGCGGCGGGCTGTCGGTGGGACGCATGGACGGGGGACGCACGGCGGCAGCGTACCCTCCCCTCTCACTGCTCCGCGCCCGCGCGCGCCGGAGACGCGGCAGAGCCTGTAGGCGGGATCTTCCTGCTCTTGAGAGCGAACGTCATCACATCCTTGAACACCGGGGCCGCGATCTGACCGCCGTAGTGGCCGTTCTTCGGGTTCTGCAGCACCGACAGCACCACCAGGCGGGGCGCGTCGGCGGGCGTGAAACCGGCGAACGAGGCGGTGTAGCCGTCGTAGCGGCCGAGGTCGGCATCGTAGCGGTTCGCGGTGCCGGTTTTGCCCGCCACCCGATATCCCGGGATGGCGGCCAGCTCGCCGGTGCCCTGCGCGCCGACCGCGTCCTCGAGCATGGCGGTGATCTCCTTGGCGGTGGCCGTGCTGATGACCCTGGTCTTCTTTCCGGGCTTGGCCGGCGTGAACGTGCCGTCGGGGGCGGTGGTGCCGGCGACGATCCTGGGCTCGACCTTCACGCCGCCGTTGGCGATCGTCTGGTAGACGCTGGCCATCTGCAGCGCGGTCACCGACACGCCCTGTCCGTAGGCGATCGTGCAGCTCTGGCTGCCCGACCACTTGTCGTGGTGCGGCAGCAGGCCGGCCCCGGCGCCCGGCATGTCGCCGCCGGGTTTGGTGCCGAACCCGAACGCCTTGAGCATGTCGTACAGGCCCTCGCTGCCGACCCTGCGCGCCGCCATGACCGTGGCGACGTTGCTGGACTGCGCCATGGCCTGGGCGAAGGTCATGTCCTCCGGCGGGTGGGCGTGGGCGTCACGCAGCACCCGGTCGTAGCACTGGATGTTGTCCTTGACGTGGAAGACCGTGTCGGAGTCGACCACGCCGGCCTCCAGCGCGGCCGCGGCGGTGATCACCTTGTTGGTGCTGCCGGGCTCGAACACGTCGGCGGCGGCCCGGTTGAGGTAGTGAGACTCGGGGGCCTCGCGCCAGTTGGCCAGGTCGAGCTCGGGGGCGTTGGCCATGGCGATGACGTCGGCGGTGCGCACGTCCATGACGATGACGGTGCCGCTGCTCGCGCCGGCGGATTCGACCTGCTCGCCGATCGCCTTCTGGGCGGCCCACTGGATGTCGCGGTCGATCGTCAGGCGCACGTCGCGGCCGTCGACGGGGGGTGTGCGCTGGCTGCCGGTCATCGGGATGCGCTGCAGGTCGCGGCCGGTCTCGATCTGCAGCTCGCCGTCGGTCCCGGCCAGCGCGGTGTTCTTCACCTGCTCGATGCCGGTCAGGCCGTCCTTGTCGTCGCCGACGAAGCCGATCAGGCTGCCCGCCAGGTCGCCGCCCGGGTAGACGCGGCGGAAGGTGCTGGTCGCGTTGAGCGACGGCACCGGCTCCTTGAGCAGCCGGTCGGCCACGGGCGGGGCGACGCCCCTGGCCAGCAGCTGGTAGCGGGTGTCGGTCCTGGCCAGCTTGGCGGCCATCTCCTCCACGGGCCTGCCGAGGGTGCGGGCGAGCAGCGAGGCCACGCCCTGCCTGACCTCGGCGGGGATCTTGGACGGGTCGATGGAGATGTCGCGCGCCTCGACCGTGAGCGCCAGGTTGTGCCCGTTGACGTCGGTGATGGAGCCGCGCTTGGCCGGGATCTTCTCGACGTGCAGGCGCTGCTTGGTGGCCGCGGCCTCGTAGACCTTGGAGTCGAGGCCCTGCATCTGGATGAGGCGGCCGGCGAAGATCGACAGGATGAAGGTCATGGCGATGAGGCCGATGCTGATGCGCCGCTTCGGGCTGCCGAGGCGGAGCACGAGCGGTGGCTTCGGCGGCGGGGGCGGCTTGCGGCCTCCGCCGCCCGCGCGCGGCCGCGCCCCGTCCTGGGGGTCGCGCCGCGCGCCTTCGCCGGCGCGGACGCGGGTGCCCCCACGGCCGCCCGCGTCCGTGCCGGCACGTGTCGCCGCGCGTGGCCCCTCTCCGGGGCGCGCGCGTCCGGCGTCCTCGTCCCGGGGACGCCGGACGGGGTTGTCGGCCTGGGTGCGGCGCGCCGAGCCGTCGTCTCGGCCGCGCGCGTCGCCGTCGCCGCGTGATCGGTCGTGCGGGGGGCGCCGGGCGGTGTCGGAGGGCCTGCGGCGGAACGCGTCGTCCGGCCGCGCCTCCGTGTCGCGCTGCCCGGCCCGGCCGCGCGAGGGGCCGGCGTCGCGCCGGTGGTCGCTCTCGTCGCGGCGGAACCGCTCTCCCCGGGCGGACCCCCCGCGCGCGCCTCCGGGAGACGCCTCGCCATCGCGCTGCCCGGCCCGGCCGCGCGACCGTTCCTCCGCGTGCGGGCCACCCGCTGGGAGGTCGTCCTCCCCCCGGCGGGAACCGCCCCGCTGGGAGGTACGGCCGCGTGACCGTTCGTCGGCGTGCGGGCCTCCAGCGGGGAGGTCGTCATCGCCGCGGCGTGGTCTCCCCTGCCCGGGGCGGGGCCGGCGTGGGCCGCCGGGAGCGGGGTCGTCGTCGGGGACGTCGTCGTCGGCCGGGGAACCGCCCCGGGAGCGGGGAGTGTCGCCGAAGGGGAGGTGGAAGGGGTCGTCCGGGGACGCGGCACGGCCCGTGCCGGGGCGCCCCGCCCGTCCGGGACCGCCCGGCGTACGACGAGCGGCGCCGGGCCCTCCCTGAGAGCCGGCGCCGCCCCCGCCGCGACCGGGGCCCTGCCCCCTGCCGCCGGAGTCTCTCACCGTGCCGGGCCCGCCTGACTGGAGGCGGAGCCGTCGTAGTTGTTGACCGAGTCCCAGTCGCGGCGCATGTCGAGGTCCTCGGCCCGCTCGGCGACCCTGCCGGGGAGCTTCTCCTCCTCGATCTTGCGCTGGAGGTCCTCGTTCTGCTGGCGGGCGGTGGAGATCTCGTCGACCAGGTTGGAGGCGGTCATCGAGTCCTGCGCCAGGACGGTGTTGAGGAGCAGCAGGGTGACCAGGCCACCGCACAGCAGCCCGACGACGAGCAGCACGAACGGGGCGCGCTGGCGCCGCGCGGGCCGCCCGGCGGCGGGGCGCCGCGGGCGCGCCTGCTCGGGCCGAGCGGCCTCGGGACGCGGCTTGCGCACGCCGGGACGCGCCCTGCGCGGCTCGGTGACGGTGCGCGACCCGCGCACGCCGGTCCCGGCCGCGCGCTCGTCGGTCTCCACGCGGGTGGCGCGGTCGCGCACGCCGGCCGCGCCGCGGCTCGCGCGCGCGCCCGTCTCGCCGCGCGAGGGCGCCGGGCGGGCCGCGCGGGGCGCCGGCTCGTCGTCGGCGCGCGGGCGGCGCCTGGCCGCGTCGGGCCGCGGCTGCGGGACGGGCTTGGCCGGGTGCGGCGGCTCGGGCCTGCGCTGGCCGGTCTTGGCCCCAGTCGTGGGCACAGCGCCGCGGACGGGCGCGCCCCGCCTGGTCTCCTGCTCAGTCCTGGTCGTCAACACGGATCCTCTCTGCGGCCCTGAGCCGGGCCGAAGCCGCCCGCGGGTTGCGGGCCAGCTCTTCTTCGCTCGGGAGCTCGGCTCCCCTCGTCAGGGTGCGGAACCGCGGCTGGTGGGCCGGCAGCGGGACGGGCAGCCCCGGCGGGCTGGTGTCCCTGGTCCGCGCGGTGAGGACCTGCTTGGTGAGCCGGTCCTCCAGCGAGTGGTAGGAGAGCACGACGACCCTCCCGCCCAGTGCCAGCGCGTCGAGCGCGGCGGGCAGCGCCACCTCCAGGGCGGCGAGCTCCGCGTTGACCTCGATGCGCAGCGCCTGGAAAGTCCTTTTGGCGGGGTTTCCCCCGGTGCGCCGGGTAGCGGCGGGGATCGCGTCCCTCACGAGGTCCGCGAGCCGCTTCGTCGACGTGATGGGGTCCTTGGCGCGTTCCTTGACGATGAGGTGCGCGACCCGTGCCGCGAACCGCTCCTCGCCGTAGTCGCGCAGGATCCGGATCAGCTCGGCCGCGGAGTAGGTGTTGACCACCGTCTCCGCCGTGAGCTCCTGCTCGGTGTCCATCCGCATGTCCAGCGGGGCGTCATAGGAGTAGGCGAACCCGCGCGCCGCCTCGTCGAGCTGCGGCGAGGAGACGCCGAGGTCGAACAGCGCCCCGTCGATGGTGGTGCGCCCCGCCCCGGCCAGCACGGCGTCCAGCTCGTCGGACGAGGCGTGGACCAGCGTCGTGCGCCCGGCGTACGGCGCGAGCCTGCGCGTGGCGTACTCGATCGCGAAAGGGTCGCGGTCGATGCCGATCACGTGGAGTGAGGGGTGTGCGGCGAGCAGGGCCTCGGTGTGGCCGCCGAGCCCCAGATTGGCGTCGACGACGACGGGGGCGGGGCCGGAGACGGACGCGGTGATCGCGGGCTCCAGCAGCTCCAGAACGCGTTCGAGCATGACCGGAACGTGACCGGTCGTGTCGGCGTCGTCGTGCATCTCCACCCCCCCTTTCGCGTCCTGGCTCGCGGATGACGCGGCCGGTCGATGTGTCGGTTGTCCTGGGTCCCCACCCCGGCGCCGCCCGGCCAGGTCCCCATCCGCACCCTCTTCGTGGACGCCTGCCATCTGACACCGGGGAAGGTGCATCAGCTGGCCGGCAGTGGTTGCGGGTGGAGACCTCGCCGAACGACATCTCCGACGGCTCGACCGTTTGTTTACAAGATCCCTGGCAACACCTCCTCGGAGAGGTCGGCGAACGCCTGTTCCTGCTCGTTGAGATAGGTGTCCCAGGCCTGTGCGTCCCAGATCTCCAGACGGGTGTTGGCCCCGATGACGACGCAGTCACGCTCCAGGCCGGCGTACTGGCGCAGGCCCTGCGGAATGGTGACGCGCCCCTGTTTGTCTGGCTTCTCGTCGGACGCACTGGCGAAGAAGACGCGGCTGTAGTCACGCACCGCTTTGGCGGTAACCGGGGCGGTCCTGAGAGCCTCGGTGATGCGCTGGAACTCCTCCACAGGAAAGACGTAGAGGCATCGCTCCTGGCCTTTGGTGATCACAAGACCCTCCGCCAGCTCCTCACGGTACTTAGCCGGCAGGAACAGCCGTCCCTTGTCGTCCAGACGCGGGTGATGGGTGCCGAGGAACATCGGCGCCACCTCCCGTGCCTCGTGAAGCGCTCGGCGCTGGTGCACCGCGCTCTCCACTGCGCACCACCATACTCCACTTCTCCCCACCGTCAACTGATTCGAACCTTGTCCGCCGCTCAACTGGGAGGCGTTGTCGCAGGTCATAGCGGGTGGTGCGGAGTGGGGCCGGGGAAGCGCCCGCGGACCGGCGGCGGGCGTGTCGGGGCGCGCGAAAGCCGGGCCAATAAGGAGGCCCTGTGACGGGCGGGGCGGAGGTGGGGGAAAGTGGCGCGGCGCGCGGCCCAGTGTGTTACGGCATTCGCACCGCTATGCGACAAGAACGCGAACAGGAGCAGGCTTCTCTGGAATATCCACAAAAGTCGCCCAAGAACGCACAGAGTCGTAGGGTCGTACAGATAATGGAAAACAATGGCATGCCTCCCGCAATGCGCAGCCTCGCGCGAGGTGGCCGTCGCACTTCGCATGGAGGCCTGGTGGCAGTAACCCATGACGTCCCTCACCAGCTCGGGGAGCTGGTCACCACCGCTCACCGCATCCGCGAGGCCATCGAATCGGTGATCGAGGGAAAGGGCGACGCCGTCCGCCTCACACTGACCGTGTTGCTCGCCGAGGGCCATCTGCTGATCGAGGACGTTCCCGGGGTCGGCAAGACGATGCTGGCCAAGGCGCTGGCGCGGTCGATCGACTGCCCGGTGCGCCGCGTGCAGTTCACCCCCGACCTGCTGCCCAGTGACATCACCGGAGTGAGCGCCTACAACCAGCAGACGCGCGAGTTCGAGTTCAAGCCGGGGCCGGTGTTCGCCAACATCGTGGTGGGCGACGAGATCAACCGCGCCTCCCCCAAGACCCAGTCGGCGTTGCTGGAGTGCATGGAGGAGCGGCAGGTCACCGTCGACGGGCACACCTATCAGCTGGACGCGCCGTTCATGGTGATCGCGACGCAGAACCCGATCGAGATGGAAGGCACCTACCCGCTGCCCGAGGCGCAGCGCGACCGGTTCACGGCCAGGGTGGCGATGGGCTACCCGGAGCCGACGGCCGAGCTGGAGATGCTGGACGTGCACGGCGGCACCTCGCCGCTGGACAAGCTGGAGCCGGTGGCCACCACGTCGGAGGTGCGCGCGCTGATCGAGGCGGTGCGCGGCGTGTACGTGTCGCAGCCGGTCAAGAAGTACGCCATCGACCTGGCGGTGGCCACCCGCCACTCGCCCGACCTGCGTCTGGGCGCCTCTCCCCGGTCCACGCTGCAACTGGTGCGGGCGGCGCGGGCGCACGCGGCGCTGTCGGGCCGCGACTACGTCATCCCCGACGACCTGCAGGACCTCGCCGTCCCCGTGCTGGCGCACCGGCTGCTGCCCAGCGTGGAGGCGCAGGGGCAGCGACGGCTGCCCGAGCAGGTGGTGATGGAGCTCGTCAGGCGCGTCCCGGTGCCGGAGACCCGGGCGTCGTGAGAGCGGGACTGCGAGCGCTCACCTCCAGGGGACGGTCCTTCCTGGCGTCGGGCGTCGCGGCGCTGCTGATGGCGTTCCTGCTCGGCGAGAACGACCTGTTCAGGATCGGGGTGCTGGTGGCGGCGCTGCCGCTGCTGGCCGCGATGGTGGTGGCGCGCACCCGCTACCGGCTGAGCTGCGCCAGGCGGCTGGACCCGGCCAGGGCCGAGGCGGGCGGCGAGGCCACGGTGACGCTGCGGCTGGAGAACGTGACCAGGCTGCCCACCGGCCTGCTGCTGATCGAGGACACGGTCCCGTACGCGCTGGGCGTGCGGCCGAGGTTCGTGCTGGACCGGGTGGAGGCGCGGGGCATCCGGGAGATCGACTACAAGGTGCGCTCGGATCTGCGCGGCCGGTACCCCATCGGGCCGCTGTCGGTGCGCATCGCGGACCCGTTCGGGCTGGTGGAGCTGACCCGTGCGTTCACGATCACCGACACGCTCGTGGTGACGCCGCAGGTGGTGGCGCTGCCGCACGTGCGGCTGTCGGGCGAGTGGACGGGCGGCGGCGACAGCCGCACCAGGAGCGTGGCGGCGGCCGGCGACGACGACGTGGCCCCGCGCGAGTACCGGCAGGGCGACGACCTGCGCCGGGTGCACTGGCGCTCGACGGCCCGGCGCGGCGAGCTGATGGTACGGCGCGAGGAGCAGCAGTGGCAGAGCCGCGGCGCCCTCCTGCTCGACACCCGTAAGTACGCGCACCGCGGCGAGGGCCCGCGCTCGTCGTTCGAGGTGGCGGTCTCGGCCGCGGCCTCGATCGGCGTCCACCTCGCCCGTGAGGGGCTGGGCCTGCGGCTGGTGACCGACCAGGGACCCGAGCACCTGACCGACACCGGGCTGAGCTGGTCGCTGCTGGACACGCTCGCGATGGTGCGCGGCTCGTCGGCGCGCTCGCTGGAGATGGGCGTCTCCGCGCTGCGCGCGGGCGGCGGCGACGGGCTGATCGTGGCCGTGCTCGGCTCGCTCGACCCGGAGGAGGCCAGAGACCTGGCCAGGCTGAGACACAGCGGCATCACCGGCGTGGCGGTGCTGCTGGACGTGGAGACGTGGAACGGCCGCGAGGCCGACGAGGACTACCAGGCGGTGCAGACCGTGCTGGCCGGATACGGATGGCGGATCGTCCGGCTGCCCGCCGGGGTGTCGATCGCGTCGGTGTGGCAGGACGCGGGCAGCCGCGGCCGGTTCGCCGTGAGCGGAGGTACGGCTTCATGAGGCTCTCGATCGCCGCCGCGGTGGCGACGTTCACGGCCGCGATCCTGCTCTATCCGCTGTTCGAGGGCGGGGCCTGGTTCTGGGGCTCGCTCGGCGCGGTCCTCTCGGTCATGCTGGCGAGCCTGGTCAGCGGGCGGCTGTCGCTGCCGTCGTGGGCGGCGCCGCTGCTCGGCGTGGGCGTGCTGTTCGTCTATCTGACCGTGTCGTTCGCGGCGGAGGAGGCCTGGGCGCTGTTCGTGCCGACCGAGGACTCCGTGGTGGAGGTGGCGCGCCTGCTGGCCACCGGCTGGGCCGACATCCAGCGGTACGCGGCGCCGGTCCCGGCCAACGAGGCCATCACGCTGCTGACCACGGGCGGCGTGGGCCTGATCGCGATCGTCGTCGACCTGTTCGCGACCAGGCTGCGCAAGGCGGCGCTGGCCGGGCTGCCGCTGCTGGCGCTGGCCACGGTGCCGGCCACGATCCTGTCCGACCCGATCAGCTGGCCGGCGTTCATCGTGGCCGCGTTCGGGTTCACCGGCCTGCTCCTCGCGGACGGCCGCGAGCGGGTCGGCCAGTGGGGCCGGGCGGTGCTGGTGCGCCGGACCCGCACGACGGCGGCGGAGCTGCGGCCGGACAGGCGGGGCCCCGGCGCCTCCGCCGACACGAGCGGGCTGCGTCTGTCGGGCAAGCGCATCGGGTTCGCCGCCATCGCGCTGGCCGTGCTGGTGCCGGCGATGCTGCCGGCCATGGAGCCGGTCTCGTTCTTCACCTTCGGCGTGGGGGGCGGCGGGCCCGGCCGGGGCAACTCGATCAGCATCCCGAACCCGATCGCGAACCTGAAGGGCCAGCTGGAGCTGCCGGAGCAGCGGACCGTGCTGACCTATTCCAACTCCGACAACCAGCCCCGGTACCTGCGCATCTACTCCCTCGACACCTTCGACGGCGATCAGTTCGGCATGACGCAGCCGGAGGGCGCGCCGGAGAACAGGACGGACAACGGCCCGCTCCCGCCGCCGCCGGGCCTGGGCGGGGGCGTGAAGCTGAAGAACGTCACGTCCACGATCACCATCAGTGACGAGATCGCCAAGCTGTCGTTCCTGCCGCTGCCGTACCCGCCGCGGGAGATCCGCGTCGAGGGCGACTGGCGGGCCGACGTCAGAACGCTGATGGTCTTCTCCACCCGCGACGAGGCGGCGGGCCTGGAGTACCAGGTCGCGACCAGCGACCCGGAGCCCACGGCCGAGGTGCTGGAGTCGGCGCCGTCGTCCCGGCAGAGCATCGACGAGCGCTACCTGGAACTCCCCGACGACCTGCCGGAGGAGATCAGGGAGCTCGCGCGGGAGCAGGCGGGCGACGCCAAGACCGCCTACCAGGCGGCCGTGCGGCTGCAGAGGTTCTTCACCGACACCGGCGGCTTCGCCTACAGCCTGCGCACCCAGGGGCACGGCAACTCGGCGCTGGCCGACTTCCTGCTGCACAGCCGGGCCGGCTACTGCGAGCAGTTCGCCGCCTCGATGGCGATCCTGGCCAGGGTCGTCGGCATCCCGTCGCGGGTGGCGATCGGCTACACGGGCGGCACGCAACTCGCCGGCCAGTGGACGGTGGCCACGAACGACTCCCACTCGTGGCCGGAGCTGTACTTCGAGGGCGTGGGCTGGCTGCCGTTCGAGCCGACGCCCTCGGGCACGCTGGGTCAGGGCAGCGCCCGGGTGCCGGAGTACACCCAGCCGCGGCCCGAGGCCACGGCCGACCCCTCCTCCCCGACGCCGGACCGGACCTCCAGCGGCAGCGCGGAGGAGGAGCTGGGCCCGCAGAACCGGGGCAACGTGCGCGAGCTGGACCGGGAGGCGCTGCTGGCCAACGGCGGGCTGCCGCCGGAGGAGTCGACGCCGCTCGCCGCGCAGATCGGCATCGGCGCCGCGGTGCTGCTGCTGGTGCTGCTGATCCCGGCCGCGGCCAGGCTGATCACCAGGAGCAGGCGGGTCCGGGCGCTGGGCTGGAAGGTGTCGGAGCCGTCGGACGAGACGACGGCCAGGGTCGTGGCGGGCCGCCATCCGGCGGTGGCGGCGGCCTGGGCGGAGCTGGACGACGCGCTCTACGACTACGGGATGGCCCGCGAGCCCAGCGAGACACCGCGCCAGCTGGCGCGGCGGCTGACCGAGCAGTACGAGTTCGGGGCCGAACCGGCGGCGGCCGTCACGGCGATCGCCTCGGCGGTGGAGCGGGTGCTCTACTCGCGGGAGCCCGGCGAGATCCCGCCGATGGGCGGGGACCTGCGCCGGGTGCGCAAGGCCTTGGCGGCGACGGTTTCACGTGCCAGGAGGGTGCGGGCGGTGCTGCTGCCGCCGTCGACGGTGCGGCGGCTGCGGCTCGTCGGCGAGCGGCTGCTGGACGGCTTCGACCGCCTGGAGAACATCAGGCTGCGGAGGACTGCGACGCAGAAGGGGACGTGAGAATCTGACCGAAGGTGCGGTCGTCTCCCGGGAGGGGGACGACCGCACCTTCGTCTAGGGGACGCCTTGTCGGGGGATGCGTGTCAGCGCTCGTCGTGACGACGACGCCAGCGTTCCTCCATGCGCTCCATGAAGGTGCCCCGGTTGCCCCGGCGGACCTGCTTGCCCTGCGGTGGAGCCCCCTGAGCCGAGGAGTCACCACCGAACCCATTCATTCGTTTCCAGCTGGACAGGCCCCACAGACACGCAGCGAGCATGACCACGAAACCGCCGACGCCGAGCGGGATCAAGTTGATCACCACGCCGACCATCAACAGGACGACGCCAAGGACAAAGCCGATCGTGGCTTTGACCAGGCGCCGCTTGTAATGGCTGCGTGGGTCACTGATCCTTACGGTGTTGGCCCACTTCGGGTCCTCGGCGTAGAGGGCCTGCTCGATCTGGTCGAGCAAGCGCTGCTCGTGCTCAGAGAGCGGCACGGCGCCTCCCAAGGACGGCCCCAGGACGGGGAAGACGGCAACGGACGACACGGGGTGTCCGGACCTCGCGGTCGGTTATCCCCAGAATACGAGGCTGTAGACGTAGGCGAAAGCAAACGTCCAAGGCAGACCAAACCGGAGGTGACGTCATGGCTTCATTCTGGGCCATCTTGGTCTCCTCCCCCGAAGTCGTGACATCGCCTCACGCCTCCATTTCATCAAGTTTGCCCCGAACTAGCGAAGCCGGGAGCACGGCATCGGGACCGAATCTCCGGATCGCCCGGTCCATCGCCTGCTCGGCCTCACGCCAGCCGGTCTCGCGCTCACCGAGAGTGAGCTGACGGGAGGCGGAATCGGCGGGCCGGAGGTTCTCCATCCTGACGCCGACCAGGCGCAGGCGCACCCGTTCGAGCCCGGCGGCGTGGTAGAGCTCGCAGGCTGTGGCGAAAATCTCCTGCGCGACATCGGTGGGCTCCGGAAGGGTCCGGGACCGGGTGATGGTGGAGAAGTCAGCGCGGCGCAGCTTCACACTTACAGTCCTGCCCACATGACCGCCCTTACGCATCCTCGCGGCGACCCGTTCGGACAGGCGGAGCAGCTCGCGCTTGATGATCTCGGGATCGTCGACGTCGGCGGCGAACGTCTCCTCGTTGCCGATGCTCTTGTCGGGGACGTGCGGGCTCACCTGCCGCTCGTCGCGGCCCCACGCCAGCGCCGCCAGGTGGCCGCCCGCGGACGGGCCCAGCTCGCGCTGGAGCGTGGCGACGGGCACCCGGGCCAGGTCGCCGACGGTGCGGATGCCGAGACGCACGAGGGCCTGCTCGGTGCGCTCGCCGACGCCCCACAGGGCGGAGACGGGCAGCGGGTGGAGGAACGCCACCACCTCCTCCTGCGGCACCACGAGCAGGCCGTCGGGCTTGCACTGCTTGGAGGCGAGCTTGGCGACGAACTTGCTGCCGGCCACGCCCACCGAGCACGTGATGCCGAAGCGCTCCAGCACCTCCGCCCTGATCGCGGCGGCGATCGCGGCGGGCGGCCCCAGCCGGCGCAGGGCGCCGCCGACGTCGAGGAACGCCTCGTCGGACGCGATGGGCTCGACCATCGGGGTGATCGAATGGAAGATCTCCATGACGCCTCTGGAGACCTCGGAGTATTTTCCGTGGCCGGGCGGGATGACCGTCGCCTGAGGGCAGAGCCGGCGGGCCCGGCTCATCGGCATGGCGGAGTGGACACCGAACGCCCTGGCCTCGTAGGTGGCGCTGAGCACGACGCCGCGCCCGGCGGGCGAGCCCACGATCACCGGTCGGCCGCGCAGCTCGGGCCGCTCCAGCAGCTCGACGCTGGCGAAGAAAGCGTCCATGTCGACGTGGAGGATCGGGCAGCCGGTGTCGTCGGCCCCGGTCCGCGGAGCGGGGCCGATGCCCGTGATCTGCTTGCGTGCCACGCCGCCGATTCTATCCGAACAGGCGTTCTAGGCCGATGGCCTGCGGCCGACGACGTGCAGCTGGGTCGCGATGTCGCGCAGCACCGGATGGGCCGAGGCGGCCTTCTCCAGGGCCACCAGCGCCTCCGCCGCGCCCGGCTCCCCGTCGACGAGCCGGCTGGGCACCAGGTCGGCGAAGACCCGCACGCCGTGGACCGGCCCGGCCCCGAGCCCGGCCGCCGACAGCAGGCCGGTGAGGGTCTCTCCGGTGAAGCGGCGGGGCGTGGGGTCGCGGTCGCCCCAGCTGCCGAGCGGGTCGGCGAGCGCGGCCCTGGACTCGTCGAACTGCCCGGCCAGCGCGCGGTGGATGGCGGCGGCCACCGGGTTGGCGGCCAGCACGCTGACCGCACCGCGGGGACGCAGCAGCCCGGCCATCTCGGTCAGGGCGCCGACGGGATCCTCCACGTACTCCAGCACGCTGTGGCAGAGCACCAGGTCGGCGCAGCCGGGGCTGAGCAGCTCGCCCAGGTCGGCGGTGTCGCCCTGGAGGCCGCGCACCTCCACGCCCGCCTCCTTGGCCCGGCGTTCGAGCGCGGCCAGCGAGTCGGGGCTGGGATCGACCACGGTCACGGTGTGGCCCAGCGCCGCGAGCGGCACGGCGAACCCTCCGGTGCCGCCGCCCGCGTCGACGATGTCGAGCGCGTCGCGCCCGGTGGCGCCGGCCAGCTCCGCCAGCACCTCGCGCAGCGCGTCCCAGACGACGGCGGTCCGCACCGCCGGGGTCCTCGTGACGCCTTCAGCTCGCAACGTCGGCTCGCCTCCCTCTTCTCGTGGGTCCGCCCCAGCCTACGCCGTACGGGTGCCGCCCGCTCCCCTGCGATCTGGACCGCTCCCGTACGGGTCGTCAGGCGTCGAAGGCGGCCACCAGCCGCTTGGGGGCGCGCAGCCGCCACGCGTCGGTGAGCAGTTCGCCCAGCTCCTCCTCGTCCACCTCCGGCAGCCGGACCAGCACGGCGGCGTACGCGTCGAAGTGCGGCGTGGTGAAGAACGCCCCGGGCCGGGCGGCGGTGAGCTCCAGCTTCTCCTCCTCACTGGGCACCGGCACCGCGAGCACGTCCGGTTCCTCCCGCATCCTGGCGAACCACTTGCCGCGGACGTAGAACGCGGGCGTGCCGTACATGGTCTTCTCGCCGGTCTCGGGCAGCGCGAGCGCCAGCCTGCGCACGTCGTCTTCGGTGGCCATGTCCCGATCCTCGCCCCGCCCGTCCCGCCGGGGCAACCGGTCACGGCGGGTCCCGGAATCGCGGCATGCCCCTGACCAGGAGCAGCGCCGGCGGCACGAGGAGGATGACGGCCGCCGCCGACGCGAGCACCGCCGCCGGCCCGGCGAGGGCGGCCAGCGGCCCGGTCAGCGCCTGCCCGAACGGCATCAGGCCGAAGCCGCACAGCCAGGCGAACGAGCTGATCCGCCCGATCAGGTGCTCGGGGATCTCTCGCTGCAGGGCGACCTCCCAGTGGATCGCGTACGTCTCCACCCCCGCCCCGGCGATCGCGAACGCCAGGAAGATCGCGGCCGGCGAGGGAGCGAGGACCAGCGAGAGAGGCGCCGCGGCGTAGAGGGCGATCGCGGTCAGCGCCACGGCCCCGGGGGCGCGCGGCCGCCACGCCATCGTGATCAGGCCGCCTGCCAGGCCGCCGGCCCCGTAGCAGGTGAGCGCCAGGCCGTACACGGCGGGCGAGCCGAACGCGGCGGTGGTCACGACCGGCAGCAGGACCTGCGTCGGCGCGATGACGAACATGAGGTTGACCGCGGAGAAGATCAGAATGGCGCGCACCCACGGGAGCCGCCGCGCCTCGGCGACGCCGGCGCGGACGTCCTGGACGAACGAGGCCCTGCGGGCGGGCTCCCGCCGGGGTTCCCCGGCCCGCCAGAGGGTCAGGACCGCGACGGCGAAGGTCATCGCGGTGATCCCGTACGCGGCCCCGGCGCCGGACAGGGTGATCACCCCGGCGCCCGCCGCTGGCCCGGCCATGACGCCGGTACGGATCGCGACGCTGACCAGCGACCTGCCGGAGACGCGCTCGTGGTCGCCGAGCACGCCCTGCAGCAGAGCGTTGAAGGCGGGCCGGACGAACGCCTCGGCCAGCCCCGACAGCAGCACGGCCCCGGCCGCCGCCCAGATCGGGAACGTGCCGGTCACGGCGAGAGCCGCCGCGAGGAGGGCCTGGAGTCCGTAGGCGGCCATCAGGACCCGCTGCCGCGGCAGCCGGTCGGCCCACACGCCGCCGACCGGCAGGAACACCACGAGCGTGACCCCGCGCGCGGCGAGGACCAGGCCGAGCGCGACCGCGTCACCACCCGCCTGGAGGACGGAGACGGTGATCGCGACGGCGAACATCTGCTCGCCCGCGACCGCGGCCACCTGGCCGGGCAGCAGCAGGCGGAACCGGGGGTTGCCGAGCGCGGCTGGACGGAACACCCGATCAGCCACGTGGCTCTGGCACGGGAGGCACGCCGCCCATGCTGGCACCGGCGGGGCCCGCGCGGGGCCGGGCGGGTTACGCCCAGCGCGTGACCGGCGCGGCGGCCGGCTCACGCCCAGCGCGAGCACGGCGCTAACACGGCGCGGACGCCGCGGTGCGGGTTACGCCCGGTGTGAAAGATGGATGTGGCGGCGGGCCGGCCGTGCGGAGGAGCCGGTCAGGGGGACGCCGTGACCGGCCCGTACGGGAGCTAGAGCGTCAGGCTTGGCTTGAGCTGCTTGAAACGCGCCAGCAGCCCGTTGACGAACTGGGGGGACTCGTCCGTGGACAGCTCGCCTGCCAGGTGGACCCACTCGCTGATGACCACGCCCTCGGGGACGTCGGGCATCCACAGCAGCTCGTAGGTGCCGCCGCGCAGGAGGTTGCGGTCGACGGCGGGCATGCGTTCGAGGGTCCAGCCCTCGGAGTAGGTGGTGATCAGCTCGTCGATGCGGGCGAGATGGCGGGTGACCCCCTCGACGAGGGTGGAGGTGTACTCGTTGACCGGGGGCTCCTGGCGCTCGACCCGCTCGGCCAGGATCTTCAGCGGATCCTCACTGCGGAGTTCGGCCTCGAAGAGGATGTCGAGCGCACGCCGGCGTGCTTTGCCCCGTGCCGACACCTCAGGCCCGGCCGAGGTATTCGCCGGTGCGGGTGTCGACCTTGACCCGCTCGCCGGTGGTGATGAAGAGCGGCACCTTGATCTCGGCGTCGGTCTCCAGCGTGGCGGGCTTGGTGCCGCCGGTGGAGCGGTCGCCCTGCAGGCCGGGCTCGGTGCTGGCGATGGTGAGCTCGACCGCGGCGGGCAGGTCGACGTAGAGCGCGGAGCCCTCGTGGAAGGCCACGGTGGCCAGGGTGTTCTCCAGCATGTAGTTGGCGGCGTCGCCGACGGTGGAGGAGGGCACGTTGACCATGTCGTAGGTCTCGGTGTCCATGAACACGAAGTCGTCGCCGTCGCGGTAGGAGTATTGCATCTCGCGCTTGTCGACGTTGGCCACCTCGACCTTGACGCCGGCGTTGAAGGTCTTGTCGAGGACCTTGCCGGAGAGCACGTTCTTGAGCTTGGTGCGCACGAACGCGCCGCCCTTGCCCGGCTTGACGTGCTGGAACTCGACAACGGACCACAGCTCGCCACCGTCGAGCTTCAGCACCATGCCGTTCTTGAGGTCGTTGGTTGTCGCCACTCGTTCTCTCCCGCGTGTGGCCGCTCTAAAGGACGAGCAGCTCCTTGGTCGTCTTGGTGAAAAGTTCCGGCTCGCCCTGTCGTGTGACGAGGGTGTCCTCGATGCGAACACCGCCCCGGCCCGGGAGGTAGATCCCCGGCTCCACGGTGATCGGAACTCGATCCTCAAGTCTACCGGTACGTGCGGGGCCCAGGAACGGCTCCTCATGGATCTCGAGCCCGACGCCGTGGCCGAGGCCGTGCCGGAAATGGTCGCCGTGGCCGGCGGCGGCGATGAGGGAGCGGGCGGCGGCGTCGACCTCCTTGGCGGTGGCGCCGGGGGTGACGGCGTGCCGGCCGGCCCGCTGGGCCTCGGCGACCAGGTCGTAGACCTCGCTCTGCCAGTCGGCGGTCGGGCCCAGGCAGACGGTGCGGGTCATGTCGGCGTGGTAGCCCTGGTAGGCGGCGCCGAAGTCGATGGTGACCAGCTCGCCGGAGCGCAGCTCGCGGTCGGTGGGGGCGTGGTGCGGGATGGCGCCGTTCGGGCCCGCGGCGACGATGGTGTCGAAGGCGGGCTTGGCGGCGCCGAGCTCGATCATGCGGGCTTCGAGGAGCCGGGCCACGTCGCGCTCGGTGACGCCGGGGCGGATGGTGTGCAGCACGTCGGCGAAGGCCTGGTCGGTGATGGCGCAGGCGGTACGGAGGAGCTCCAGCTCGTCGTCGTCCTTGACCGCGCGCAGCCCTTCGACGAGGGGCCCGAGCGGCACGAGCCCGGGCCCGAGCCGCTCGTAGGTGGCCACGCTCATGTGGGCGGCCTCGATGCCGACGCCGGGGGCGGCGAGCTCCCCGGCCACGTCGGCGGCCTCGACCGCCTGCACGTCGAGGCCGTGCGTCTTCTCGATGTAGCGGTTGTCCGTCACCAGCAGCGCCGAGCCGTCGGCCTTGATCAGAGCGGCGGCGTTGGAACTGACGAGCCCCGTGAGATAGCGGACGTTGACGGTCGAGGTGACCAGCATGGCGTCGACCTCGTGGGCGGGCAGCAGGGCCGCGAGCCGAGCTCGCCGCTGTGCGTAGTTGACGGTCACGCGCTTAATGTACGCGGATCTCCGGTTGGTCCACTATCCGCTAGATCTGCCAGTCGTTGAGCCAGTCGGACAGCGGGCCGGCCGGGGCGATCTCGCCCTTGTCCCTGGCCTTGCGCAGATCGCGGATGACGTGGGAGACCTCCCTGACGCCGGCCCGCTCGTCGCCCTCGGCGAACTTCCGGCCGGCCTTCCTGAGCTTGTCCTGGGCCTTATCGGCCACCTTCGGGTGCATCCCGTTCACGGCCATCTGGCTGGTGACCGCCTCGTCGAACCTCCTCACCCAGGTCTCCCAGCCGCCCGGCGGGACCGACTGGCCGACGGTGCCCTTGGGGACGGGCAGGGCGTCGGTGCCGCGGAGCTCGGTGGGCTCCGGCTCGGCCGTGAAAGTGGGCGTGGGCGTCGGGGTCGGCGTGGGGGTCGGTGAGGGCGGCACCTCGCCGGTGGCCTGCGTGGTGGGGGCGGCCTCGGGCGGGTCCTCGTCGCCGCTCGCCAGGAAGATCATGACTACGGTGACCGCCACGATGGCCGCGAGGGCCACGCCGGCCTGGACGAACAGGCGGCGGTTCTCGCGGCCGGACGGCGGGGGCGGCGCCAGCTCGGACGCGTCGTAGATCGCGGTGTCCCCGGCCCGCGCGGCCGGGGTCGCGGCGGGGGCGGGCGGCGCGGGCGCGGCGGCCCGTGGCCTGGCGATGGCGGCAAGCGCGCGGCGCACCGCCTCGCCGCTGGCGGGCCGCTTGGCGGGCTCGGGGTCGAGCATGGCGAGCAGTAACCGGTCCAGCTCGGCGGGCACGCCCTGGCGCAGGGTACTGGGCGGCGCGATCGCGCCCTCCCTGGCGGGCGCCTGGCCGGTGAGCAGCTCGTAGCAGACCGCGCCGAGCCCGTACAGGTCGGCCGACGCCTGCCCGTCGCCTCCGGCGAGCCGCTCGGGCGCCTGGTAGCGGGGGTCGCCGCCGGACCGGCCCGTCAGGCCGAACCCGACGACCTTGAGCACGCCGCTGCCGGCCATCCGGAAGCTGTCGGGCCCGACCTTGCCGTGCACCAGGCCCGCGCGGTGCGCCGCGTCCAGGCCGGCCGCGGCCTGCCCGGCCAGGTCGCACACCTCCACCACCTTGAGCGGCCCGCGCCCGGCGAGCTCCTCGCCGAGGCTCGGCCCGGTGAGGAACTCCGTCACCAGGAACGGGGACCCTTCGTGCTCCCCCACGTCCAGCACCATGGCGACGTTGGGATGGATCACCCGGGCCACGGCCTGGGCGTGCTGGCGCAGCACCTCCCTGGTGGCCGCCCCCACCGCCTTGGCTCCCAGCATCTTCACGGCCACGGTCCAGTCGGCGCGGGTGTCGTACCCCCGCCACACCTCGCCCATCGAACCGCTGCCGATGCGCTCATCAAGCCGGTACCGCCCGGCGACCAGGGACGGCGTCGCGTCGGACATATCTCCGCCAATGCTCAAACTTCAGTTTTCGACCAACCTTAGGCCCCAACGGAAACGCCCGCCTCCTCCAGCAGGGGGAAGGCGGGCGTTTCGACGGGTGCGTACCGGTGCGGCGGTGATCAGGAGGCGATGTCCTTGATGGTCTCGATCAGGCGGACGCGCTCCTCGTGGGTGCGGCCGAGCGGGGTGACGTTCAGCGTGGTGACGCCGGACTCCTTCATCGCCCGCATCCGGTCGCGGACGTAGGCCTCGTCGCCGATCAGCGACATCTTCTCCAGCAGCTCGCGCGGCACCAGCGCCGCCGCCTCGTCCTTCTTGCCGTCGAGGTAGAGCTCCTGGATCTGCTCGGCCTCCTTCTCGTAGCCGTAGCGCCTGGCCAGGTTGTTGTAGAAGTTCTTGCCCTTGGCGCCCATGCCGCCGATGTAGAGGGCGGCCATCGGCCGGCCGAGGTCCAGCAGGCCGTCGGCGTCGTCGCCGATGTAGAGGGACGCCTGGGCGACCACGTCCAGCTCGCCCAGCTCGGGGTCGCGTTTGGCCTTGCCGGCGGCCAGGGCGGCGCCCCACACGTCGGCGGCCTTCTCCGGCACGTAGAAGATCGGCTCCCAGCCTTCGGCCAGCTCGGCGGCCAGCTCGACGTTCTTGGGGCCGATGGCGGCGAGCACGATCGGGATGCGGGAACGTACCGGGTGGTTGATGATCTTGAGGGGCTTGCCCAGGCCGGTGCCCTGGTCGGGCGGCAGCGGCAGGGTGTAGTGGCGGCCGTCGTACTGCAGGCGCTCGCGCCGCCACACCTTGCGGCAGATCTCGATGACCTCGCGGGTGCGGCCGATCGGGGCGGTGTAGGGCACGCCGTGGAAGCCCTCGATGACCTGCGGGCCGGAGGAGCCGAGGCCGAGGGTGAAGCGGCCGTCGGAGATGTAGTCGAGGCCCGCGGCCGTCATGGCCATCAGGGCGGGCGTGCGCGAGTAGATCGGCAGGATGCCGGAGGCGATCTGCAGCCGCTCGGTGACGGCCGCGATGTATCCCATCTGGCTGACCGCGTCGAAGCTGTAGGCCTCCGCGACGAAGACGATGTCGAGCCCGGCCTTCTCGTAGTCGGCGAGCTCTCCCACCGTCTCCTTGAATCCCCCGGAGTAGCCCAGTGTCATTCCGATCCGCATGCCCGCTCCCACCACAGAATGATGTTCCGTTCCGATGCCGTCAGGTTAGCGTGTCCGCGCTGGAGCCAGCGAGGGGCTACCTTGGTCAGAGTGCTGAAGCGCGTCGTCGTCGTCGTGTCCGCCGTCCTCGCCGTGGTCCTGGCCGGACACCGCTACGTGCCGGCCCTGGGCGGTTTCACGACGGTCATGGAGAGCCTGCTGCCGTGGCTGGGCCTGGCCGTGCCGGTCCTGCTGCTGGGCGCGGCCCTGGCCCGCTCCACCGCGGCCGTCGGCGCCGTGCTGGCGCCGGCGGCCGTGTGGGGCGTCATGTTCGGTCCCGCGCTGCTGCGCACCCCGCCCGGCGGGCCGAGCGACCTGGCGGTCGGCACGGTGAACGTGGGCGTGCGCAACGACGCCTCGGGCGAGGCCGTACGCGCCGTCGCCGAGGACCTCGACCTGCTGGCGGCGCAGGAGCTCACCCCGGGCGGCCCGGCGGCCAAGCAGCTCAACCGGATGTTCGAGCACCGTTACGCGGTGAGCACCGTCGGCCTGTGGAGCCGCTACCCGATCAGCCGCGAGCGCCCGCTGGACGTCGGCATGGGCTGGGTGCGCGCCCTGCGTGCGACCGTGCGGACCCCCAAGGGCGACGTGACCGTGTACGTGATGCACCTCGCCTCGGCGCGGCCGGGCGAGACCACCTCCAGGGACGCCTCGCTGGCGCAGGCGCGCAAGCTGATCGACCGCGACGGCAGCAAGCGGATCCTGCTGCTGGGCGACCTCAACACGGCCACCACCGACCGGGGCATGCGCGGGCTGACGCCGCCGCTGACCGACGCGCAGGAGGTCGCGGGCGACGGGTTCGGGTTCACCTGGCCGGCCGGGTTCCCCGTGACGCGGCCGGACCACATCCTGTTCCGCGGGATGACCGCCACGCGGGCCGAGGTGGCCCCGGCCACCGGCAGCGACCACCGGGCCGCCGTCGCCTCGTTCCGTCTCTGACGACGACGGGACCGCGGCCGCTCACTCAGGTTCCAGCAGCCGAGGCTCCAGCCTGGCCAGATCGCCGGGGGTGTCGATGTCGGCGGGGTCGCCGGCGCACGGCACCTCGGTCACCAGCTCCGGATGGGCGGCCAGGAACGGGCGGGCGCCCACGTCGCCGCGGGCCAGGGCGGCGACCTCGGCGAAGTGGCGGCGCTCGATCAGCACCGGGTTCCTGCGCCGGCCGCCGTACGTGGCGACGGCCACCCCTGCGCCGGAGGCGATCAGCGCGCGCACCGCCTCGGCCCGCACCAGCGGCTGGTCCACCAGCGCGATCACCACGGCCCGCGACTCGGCGGGCAGCGCCGCCAGCCCGGCCCGCAGGGAGGACCCCATGCCGGACCGCCAGTCCGGGTTGCGCACGGCCACCGCCCCCCGCACCTGCACGGTCGCCGCCCCGAGCACCACCACGACCGGGTGGCAGCCGCCCTCCTCCAGCAGCCGCACCCCCCGGTCGACCAGCCGCTCCCCGGCCAGCTCCAGCAGCGCCTTCGGCCTGCCCAGCCGGGAGCCCTCGCCGGCCGCGAGCAGCAGCCCCGCCGCCCCGCTCCCCTTCATGGCCGTCCCCTACCCGTCGTGGTGGATGCGGCCCCGGGTGGTCGACAGCGGCCGGCCGGACCCGCCCCAGCGGAGCTGGATCAGCTCGGCGGCGATGGACACGGCCGTCTCCTCCGGAGTGCGCGCCCCCAGGTCCAGCCCGATGGGCGAGCGCAGCCGGGCCAGCTCCTCCTCGGTCAGCCCGGCCTCGCGCAGCCGGTCCATCCGGTCCTCGTGGGTGCGCCGCGAACCCATGGCGCCCACGTACCCGGCGGGGGTGCGCAGCGCCACCTCCAGCAGCGGCACGTCGAACTTGGGATCGTGGGTGAGCACGCAGATCACGGTGCGCTCGTCCACCGAGACGGAGGCCAGATAGTCGTGCGGCCACTTGACCACGACCTCGTCGGCGTCGGGGAAGCGCTTGGGGGTGGCGAAGACGGGCCGGGCGTCGCACACGGTGACGTGGTAGCCGAGGAACTTGCCGACCCGGGCGACGGCCGCGGCGAAGTCGATCGCGCCGAACACCAGCATGCGCGGCGGCGGCGCGAACGAGTGCACGAACACGGCCAGGTCGTCCAGCCGCCGCTCGCCCTCGCCGCCGTAGTGGCGGATGCCGGTCAGCCCCTGGGCGAGCATGCCGCGGGCGTCGTCGTCCACCGCGTCGTCGAGGCGGCCGGGGCCGAGCGAGCCGGAGGAGCGGCCGGGCCAGATGATCCGGCGGGCGCCGACCTCGCCGGGGCCGGAGAGGACGGTGGCGACGGCGACCGGCTCGTGCTCCTCGATCGAGGCGGCCACGTCGCCCAGTTCGGGGAAGGTGTCGCGGGAGATCGGCTCGACGAAGATGTCGATGATGCCGCCGCAGGTGAGCCCGACGGCGAACGCGTCGTCGTCGCTGACCCCGTACCTCTGCAGCACCGGGCGGCGGGTCTCGGTGGCGAGCTCGAACACGGCGCCCTCGACGCATCCGCCGGACACGCTGCCGACCACCTCGTCGCCGCGCACGGCCATGGCGGCGCCCGGTGGCCTGGGCGCGCTGTTGAACGTGCCGACCACCGTCGCGAGCCCGAACTCGAGCCCCGACCTCCACCAGCGCATGATCTCCGGGAGCACGTCACGCATGGGCGAGCCTTTCGGTGAGTTCCTCGTAGGCGGCCAGGCTGTGCCCGGCCACCAGGGCGTCGAGGTAGGGCAGGGCGGCCCGCATACCGCCGGTGAGCGGCTGGTAGTCCTCGTACCCCTTGTGTGGGTTGACCCAGATCACCCGGTGCGCCTGCCGGGCCAGCCGGGCCATCTGGGCGCGCAGCAGTTCGGGGTCGCCCCGTTCCCAGCCATCGGAGGCGATGACCACGGTCGCGCCGCGCGCGCTGTGCCGGGACAGGAACTCCTGCAGCTCCTCCCCCAGCCGGGTGCCGCCGCTCCAGTCGGGGATGGCCCGCGACACCGCGTCGAGCGCGGTGCCGGGGTCGCGGTGGCGCAGCTCGGCGGTGACGGCGGTGAGCCGGGTGCCGACCGAGAACACGCGGGTGGCCCGCGGCTCGCTGCGCACCAGGGCGTGCGCGAACCGCAGCAGCGTCTCGGCGTACGGCGACATGGAGCCGCTCACGTCGACGAAGAGCACGACGCGGCGCGGCCTGGTGGTGTGCCGCCGGCGCCGCAGCCTGGCCACCTCGCCCTTCCTGAGGGCGTCGCGGATGGTGCGGCGCTGGTCGAGCACGCCCCGGTGGGCGCTCTCGTACCGGCGCGAGCGGCGTGTGGCCCGCCTGGCCCTGAGCATGGTCAGCATCCGGTGCACCTCGGCGCGCTCGGCCTCGGTGAGCCTGGCGACGTCCCGGTGGCGCAGGACCTCGGTGCTGCTGGCGGTGGCGGGCGCGGCCTCGCCCTCGCGCCCGCCCTCCGCGCTCTCGCCCGCCGCTGTGTAGCGGGTGACGGAGGTGACGGCGGCCGGGGCGGTGGTGGCCTTGGCGCCGCCGAAGTACGCGTGGAAGCAGCGGTCGTAGCGGGGCAGGTCGTCGGGGCCGGCGCAGAGCGTGAGGCGGCCCGCCCAGTAGACGTCGCCGGGGACGGCGACGTCCAGCTGCTCCAGCGCGCGCAGGAAGCCCTGGGTGCGCTCGTGGTCGGCCGCGACCCCGGCCGCCCTGAGGGTACGGGCGAACCCGGTCATCGTGGCGGCCAAATCAGTCATGGCGGAGCAGCCCGTTGCCCAGGACGCGTTCGACGTCCTCCCGGTACTTGAGCGCGGCGCCCAGCGTGGCGGCCGCCCGGCCAGGGTCGAGCTCGTCGGCGCCGAGCGTCAGCAGCGCCTCGGTCCAGTCGAGGGTCTCGGCGATGCCCGGCGGCTTGACCAGGTCGGCCCCGCGCAGCCGCTCGGCGGCCCCGGCGACCTGCCGGGCCAGTGTCTCGGTGCAGGCGGGCAGGCGGCGCAGCAGGATCGCCACCTCCCGCTCGAAGCTCGGATGCTCCAGCCAGTGGTAGAGGCAGCGGCGCTTGAGCGCGTCGTGCACCTCCCGCGTCCGGTTGGAGGTCACCACCACGACCGGCGGCGACTCGGCCCTGATCGTGCCGAGCTCCGGGACGGAGATGGTGAAGTCGGAGAGCACCTCCAGCAGGAACGCCTCGAACTCGTCGTCGGCCCGGTCGATCTCGTCGACCAGCAGCACGCTCGGCTGCGTCTCCAGCGCCTTGAGCAGCGGCCGCGCGATGAGGAAGCGCCGCTCGTAGATCTCCCCTTCGAGCCGCCGCACGTCGGTCACGCCGGCGACCTCGGCCGCCTTCAGGTGCAGCAGCTGCCGGGCGAAGTCCCAGTCGTACAGGGCCTGCGCGGCGTCCAGCCCTTCGTAGCACTGCAGCCGGATCAGCGGCGCCCCGAGCAGTCCGGCCAGGGTCTTGGCCAGCTCGGTCTTCCCGACGCCCGCCTCCCCTTCCAGGAACAGCGGCCGCCGCATCCGCAGCGCCAGGAACGCGGCCGTGGCCAGACCTTCGTCGGCCAGATACGCATGCCGGTCGAGCAGCTCGATGAGCTTTTCCGGCGACTCGATGTCCATCGCCCTCATTGTCCGCCGACGCACGCTTTCAGGCTACGGGTCACACCGTTTTCCTGATAATCGACGCCCTCTATGACGTGAAGTGAGGTCTCACGTCAGTCTTCGCGGGCCTCGCCGCGGTCGTGGATGAGGGCGGTGAGCTCGGCGATGGCGCGGCGGGCCGCGGGCTTCTCCGAGCCCTGGATGCCCATCGCGCCGATCGTCCGCCCGTCGGAGAAGTCGACCCGGGGCCACGGGTCGCCCTGCACGAAGGTCACGTCGAGGACCTCGGGCCAGGTGTAGCGGTGGGTGCGGGCCGCGTTGACCAGGGTGACGCCCTCGTCGTCGGCCTCCACCCGCACCCGGCCGAGCAGGTGGAGCACGAACGCCACCGCGCAGCCGAACGCGACGATCGCGATGCGGTCGGCCAGCTGGAACGGCGGGGCGATGAGGATCGCCATCACCACCGCGCCGAGCACGATCAGGGTGGCGAAGGTGTAGGCGACGATCCTCCCCCGGCGCGGGCGCCAGACGACGGGCAGCGGGGGAGGTGGCACGAGCTCAGGCACGGTCGAGAATGTACCGCAGGTCAGCCGAGGGTCCGCAGGAGGAGTGCGGTCTCCAGCGCGGCGATCGCGGACTCGTAGCCTTTGTCCTCCTTGCTGTCCGGCAGCCCCGATCGGTCCAGCGCCTGGCCGAGGTTCTCGCAGGTGAGCACGCCGTTGCCGACCGGGGTGCGCTCGTCGAGCGAGACCCTGGTCAGCCCGGCCGTGACCGAGTCGCACACGTAGTCGAAGTGGGCCGTCTCGCCGCGGATGACCGCGCCCAGCGCCACCACCGCGTCGCAGCGGCGGGCCAGCGCCTGGGCGACCACCGGGAGTTCGAGCGAGCCGGGCACCCGCACCACGGTGGCGGTGGCGCCGGCGTCCTCGCAGGCCCGCACCGCCCGGTCCACCAGCCGGTCGGTGATGTCGGCGTGCCAGCTGGCGGCCACCACCCCGACGGTCAGCCCGGACGCGTCGGGCGCCGTGGTGATCGCGGGACGTCCTTCGCCGCTCATGAGGCCTCCTGGGTGCCGTCGATGTCCGTGTGTTCGATGGAATGGCCCAGCCGGTCGCGCTTGGCCTGCAGGTAGCGGGCGTTGTACGGGTTCACCGCGACCGGCATCGGCTCGCGGCCGAGCACCTTGATGCCGTAGCCGTCCATGCCCGTGACCTTGACCGGGTTGTTGGTGAGCAGCCGCACCCCCTTGACCCCCAGGTCGGCGAGGATCTGGGCGGCGTTGGAGAACTCGCGGGCGTCGATCGGCAGACCCAGCTCGACGTTGGCGTCGACGGTGTCGACCCCGGCGTCCTGGAGGCTGTAGGCGCGCAGCTTGGCCAGCAGCCCGATGCCGCGGCCCTCGTGGCCGCGCAGGTAGACGACCACGCCGCGGCCCTCGGCCGCGATGGCCGCCATGGCGTGGTCGAGCTGCACCCCGCAGTCGCAGCGCAGCGAGCCGAACACGTCGCCGGTCAGGCACTCGGAGTGGGCGCGGACCAGGACGTTCTCGCCGTCGCCGAGGTCGCCGAAGACCAGCGCGACGTGCTCGCCGCCGTCGATGGAGCTGGAGTAGCCGTACGCCCGCCACATCCCGTACGCGTTGGGCAGGTTGGTCTCGGCGACCCGGGTGACCATGCTCTCGGTGCGCCGCCGGTAGTCGGCGAGCTGCTCGATGGAGATGAGCGCGAGGTCGTGCTCGTCGGCGAAGACGCGCAGCTCGGGCAGCCTGGCCATGGTGCCGTCGTCGTTGACCACCTCGGCCAGCACGCCCGCGGGGCTGAGCCCGGCGAGCCTGGCCAGGTCGACGGCCGCCTCGGTGTGGCCGCGCCTGACCAGCACGCCGCCCTCGTGGTAGCGCAGCGGGAAGACGTGGCCGGGACGTACCAGCTCGTACGGCTCGGTCGCGGAGTCGGCGAGCGCCCGGATCGTCCTGGCCCGGTCGGCGGCCGAGATGCCGGTCGTGACGCCGTCGCGGGCGTCCACGCTGATCGTGTACGCGGTGCGCAGCCGCTCGCGGTTCTGGTGGACCATGAGCGGCAGGCCGAGCCGGTCGAGCTCGCGGCCCTCCATCGGCACGCAGATGACGCCGCTGGTGTGCCTGATGGTGAAGGTGAGCAGCTCGGGCGTGGCCCTGGCCGCGGCGAAGATGATGTCGCCCTCGTTCTCGCGGTTCTCGTCGTCGACGACCACGACGGGCCGGCCCGCCCTGATGTCCTCGATCGCCCGCTCGACCGGGTCGAGGATGCCCCCGGTCATGACGCCACCGCCACGGCCGGTGCGGAGGCGCGGTACTCGCGCAGCCACTTGACGAACCCGACCAGCACCATCACGAAGAAGATCGCGTACACCGCGCCCGAGACGTACAGCCCGGAGTTGAACGCGACCGGCACGCCGACGAGGTCGACGGCCACCCAGACGATCCAGAAGTCGACCAGCGCCCGGCCCTGCGCCCAGGTCGCGACCGCGCCACCGACGAAGATGTAGGCGTCCGCGGCCACCACGGCCAGCGGGGCGTCCGGGTACCACGACAGGTTGAACGTCTTGAACAGCGCCGCCACCACGATCGTGCCGAGCACGGCCGCGGTGATCAGCACGAGCCGCTCGCGCCCGGTCGCGGGCCGCACGGCCAGCTCGTGCTGCTGGGTGCCCTGGCGCCACTTCCACCAGCCGTAGATCGCCAGCAGGCCGAACAGGGCCTGCTTGAGCGCGTTGCCGGTGACGTGCGCGCTGATGGAGGCGGCGAAGAGGAGGACGGCGCCGGTGAACTGCACCGGCCAGGTCCAGATGGACTTGCGCATGGCGAACACCACGGTCGCCAGCGCGCAGATGTTGCCGATCAGGTCGGTCCACCTCACGGGCAGGCCGAAGATGTCGATCGATGCGTCCGCCCAGCTCATCGGGCGCCCACCAGCCTCTCCACGTACTTCGCGATCACGTCGACCTCGAGGTTCACCAGGTCGCCCACCTGGCGCTCGCCCAGGGTGGTCAGCTTGAGCGTGGTCGGGATGAGGCTCACGCCGAAGCTTCCGTCGTCAACAGTCGTCACCGTCAGGCTGATTCCGTCGACGGCGATCGAGCCCTTCTCCGCGACGTACCTGCTCAGGGACGCGGGCAGGCCGAAGCGCAGGTCGTCCCAGTTGTCGCCGGGCTCCCTGGACAGCAGTTCGGCGGTGCCGTCGACGTGGCCCTGCACGATGTGGCCGCCGAGCCGCTGGTCGGCCCGGACCGCGCGCTCCAGGTTGACCGCCCCGCCCTCCGACAGGGCGCCGAGCGAGCTGCGGTCGAGCGACTCCTTCATCACGTCCACGGTGAAGACGTCGCCGCGCACGTCCACGACCGTGAGGCAGACGCCGTTGACGGCGATCGAGTCGCCGTGGCGGGCGTCGGAGGTGACCACGGGGCCGCGTACGGACATCCTGGCGCCGCCGCCGGCCGCCTCGACGGCGACGACCTCGCCCTTCTCCTCGATGATTCCGGTGAACATTCACTTCTCCCTGCGGGGGTGCGGGGGCGCGGGGCGTGCGACGAGGCGCACGTCCGGCCCGATGGGGGAAACCTCGTCGAAGATCAGGCGGTGCGCCTCGCCGATGGTGCGCACTCCGGCCTCGCCCAGCGCGGCGGCGCCGGCGCCGAGGAGGGCGGGCGCGACGTAGGCGACGACCCGGTCGACCAGCCCGCGGGCCAGGAACGCCCCGGCCAGCGTGGGGCCGCCCTCCAGGAACACGCTGACCACCTCGCGGGCGGCGAGCTCCTTGAGCAGGGCGTGCAGGTCGAGGCCGCGGCCGTCGCGGGGCACGCGCAGCAGGTCGGCGCCGAGGGTCGTGACGGTGTCGGCGGCCACGGCGACGAGCGTGGGGGCCGCGCCGTCGAGCACCCGCGCGGTGGCCGGTGTCCTGGCGTCCGGGTCGACGACCACGCGCAGCGGGCGGCCCTCGGCCAGGGCCGGCCTGGCGGTGAGCCGGGAGTCGTCGGCCAGCACGGTGCCGATGCCGGCCACGATCGCGTCGCTGCGGGCGCGCAGCCGGTGCACGTCGGCCCTGGCCTCGGGAGAGGTGATCCACTGGCTGGTGCCGTCGGCGGCGGCCGAGCGGCCGTCGAGGGTGGCGGCGAACTTCCACGTCACGTGCGGGCGGCCGAGCCTGGCCCAGGTCAGCCACTCGGCGTTGACCCGCTCCGCCTCCTCGGCCAGCACCCCGGCCGTCACGGCGACTCCGGCCGCGCGCAGCCGCCCGGCGCCGCCGGCGGCCTTCGGGTTGGGGTCGGCGACCGCGTGCACGACGCGGGCCACGCCCGCCTCCAGCAGCGCGCCGCTGCACGGGCCCGTCCGGCCGGTGTGGTCGCAGGGTTCGAGGGTGACGTACGCGGTGCCGCCCCTGGCCCGCTCCCCCGCCTCGCGCAGGGCGGCGACCTCGGCGTGCGGCCCTCCCGCGTACGCGTGGAACCCCTCACCCGCGACCCGGCCGGCGGCGTCGAGCACGACGCAGCCCACGACGGGGTTGGGGCTGGTGTGACCGTGACCGCGGGCGGCCAGCTCGACGGCGCGCGCCATGTGGACCGCGTCCTGCGGGGATCCCGCCACCGGGGGCCTCCTACTCGCCAGTAGCTCCAAGCCGTGGCGGGCCCCGGGGGGTCGAACACGGTACGCGAACGCACCGTGGGGCACCCGGCGCAATGCCGGGCACCCGCGTGCTGCCTCCCATCCGGACTTTCACCGTCGGTCCCGGAATTTCACCGGGTCAACCGGCCGATGGCATCGGCCGGGTCGCGGACTGTCACCGCCGGTTCGGACTTTCACCGACCCCGGAGCACGCTAGCTCTGTCCATCCCAGTGTGCCATGTCCGAATTCATGCGCGCGACCGGGGCCTCCCCGTGATCGGCTCAGGCGGCCATGAGCTTGCGGGCGCGGCGGGCGTCGGGGCTGTAGCGGACGTTCGCGGGCACCAGGCCGATGCCGGCGTGCAGGGCCCGCAGCGTGGCGGTCGCCCACAGGTCGCCGACCGGCGTGGCGGGCAGCCCGTACATCCGCCTGGCCCAGCGCGGCAGCGTGGCGAAGGCGAGCACGGTCAGGGCCGGCACCACCGGCCGCAGCGTGGCGAGCAGGCCGGGCAGCGGCGTGTGCAGGGACGCCAGGAGCGGGTTCGCGGCCTCGGGGACGAGCCGCAGCCCCGGGCGGGCGGCCTCGATGTAGGCGCGCAGCCCGCCGACCGAGCCGGGCACGCTCAGCGGGTCCAGGCCGACGACCTCGGCGGCGCGCCGCCACTCGGCGACGAACGCGTCGGCGTCGGCGTCGCTGAGCCGCACGCCCGCCCGGCGGGCCACCGTCAGGTAGGAGTCGACCTCGCCGACGTGCACCCAGCGCAGCGACGCGGGCTCGTCGAGCCGGAACCGCTCGCCGGTGTCGGGGTCACAGCCTGTGAGCGTGGCGTGGATCTTGCGTACGCGGCGGCCGGCCTGCTCGACTTCGGCTCGTGTCCCGTACGTGCGCACGCGGACGAATTCTGTGGTCCGGACGAAACGCGACCACGCCTCGTCGGGATTCATGAAGGCGGAGTTCTGTATGACGCCGCGCATCGCGCGCGGGTGAAGGCTCTGCATGAGAAGCGCGCGGAACCCGCCGACCAGCAGAATCGGCTCACCCATCACCCGCCACGTCACGGACTCCGGCCCGAACAGCCCGTGGTCTTCCATGAGTAAGGGCCTACCCGCCAGGGCCGGGGGCTATGTCACAGGACTGTCGTGGTTGTGCCGCGATTCCGTGATTACTGAGCGTATAAACGGTTCTGATTCTTGCATCCGGTGATATGGCAGGTCAATGACTTTGCGAATACGACAAAGTCTATTTTTTACAACAAACTTACGAAAAACCGTGGAGGCATTGTCACAGAGTGAGATGACCTGAGAACGTCGCCTGTGGCCCGGAATTTCCGGATTTCGTACGTGCTGAGGGACCCCGACCACATGACGACACCGACGTCCACCGCGATCACCACCGACGCGACGTCCGTGACCGAAACCCAGGACACCGCCGGCCGGTCACCCGGCCGGCTGATGTGGACGCGCTTCCGCCGCGACCGCGTCGGCGTCACCTCCGCGGTGATCGTCATCTTCTTCTTCCTGGTGGCGATCTTCGCGCCCGTGATCTCATGGCTGTACGGCAAGGACCCGTACACCCTGTACGGGCAGGACATCCCAGGACTGCTGAACGACTACGGCTACCCGATCCTGCCCAACGGCGGCATCAGCTCCGAGTACTGGTTCGGGCTGGAGCCGAGCCTCGGCCGGGACGTGTTCATGCAGCTGGTGTACGGCATCAGGACGTCGCTCGGCATCGCCCTGGCCGCGACCCTGATCATCACCGCGCTCGGCATCGTGATCGGCATCGTGGCCGGCTACATCGGCGGCAGGACCGACTACTTCATCGGCCGGATCATCGACCTGACCCTGTCCTTCCCGTCGACGATCTTCATCATCGCGTTCACCCCGGTGGTGGAGAGCCTGCTGGTGCCGCCGGACGAGGAGACGCCGATCTGGCTGCGCGCCGTCTCGCTCACGATCATGCTCAGCGCCTTCGGCTGGGCGGGGCTGGCCCGGCTGCTGCGCGGGTACGTGCTGTCGCTGCGCGAGCGCGAGTTCGTCGAAGCCGCCAAGGTCACCGGCGCCTCGCCGGCCCGGATCGTGTTCAAGGAGCTGCTGCCCAACCTGTGGACGCCGATCCTCATCCAGTCGACGCTGCTGCTGCCCGCCATGGTGACGGCCGAGGCGGGGCTGTCGTTCCTCGGCGTCGGGATGGGTGAGCTGGTGCCCGACTGGGGGCGCATGTTCCTGCGGGCGACCCAGGTCTACCAGAACGACATCACGTACCTCATCTTCCCCGGCGTCGCGTTGTTGATCTTCGTGATCGCCTTCAACCTGCTCGGCGATTCCGTGCGTGACGCCTTCGACCCCAAGATCAAGCGCTAGAGGAGAGAGATGAACCACCGTACGAGGTCGGTGCTCGCGGTGCTCGCCGCGGCGTCGCTGACCCTGGTCGGCGCCTGCGCGCCGGGAAACCAGGGCGCGCCGTCGGCCGCCCCCAGCTCCGGAGAGTCGGCGCCGCCGCAGGCGGAGTACAAGCCGGCCGTGATCACCCTGGGCACGGCCGAGGACTCGAAGGGCCCGGCCATCGAGCCTGAGGGCGTGGTCAAGGGCGGCACGGTCACCATGATCGACCGCGACGACTTCAGCCACCTGGACCCGGCGCAGATCTACGTCAACACCGAGTCCAACTTCGGCCTGCTCATCCACCGCGGCCTGACCGGGTACAAGCGGGTCGCCAAGGGCGAGTACAAGCTCGTCGGCGACCTCGCCACGGACGCGGGCCAGGTGTCCGACGGCGGCAAGACCTGGACCTTCACCCTCAAGGACGGGGTGAAGTGGCAGGACGGCTCGGCGATCACGTCCGAGGACGTCAAGTGGACGATCGAGCGGATGTTCGCGCCGTTCGTCACCTTCGGTCCCTCCTACATCCAGCAGTGGCTGACCGAGGAGGACTACCGGAAGGCCTACGAGGGCCCGTACGACGGCAAGCGGCTCGACACCATCGAGACCCCGGACGACAAGACGATCGTCTTCAAGTTCAAGACGCCGCACGCCGACGCCAACTACGCCTTCGCCATGGGCGGCTACGCCATCGTGCCCAAGGCCAAGGACACCAAGGAGAAGTACGACAAGGAGCCCGTCGCCTCCGGCCCGTACATCATCAAGTCGCACACCGTCGACAAGTCGATGGAGCTGGAGCGCAACCCGCACTGGGACGCCGCCACCGACCCGATCCGCGGCGCCTACCCGGACACCTGGAAGCTGGAGTTCGGCCAGGAGGCCCTGCAGATCACCGACCGCTTCATCGCGGACAACGGCCCTGACCAGCAGGCGTTCACCTTCTACGCGACGACGCCGCCGGAGCGGCTGCAGCAGGTGCTGCAGGACCAGAGCCTGGCCGACCGCCGCATGGTCAGCCCCTCGCCGTACGGCAACTACTACTACTTCAACCTCGACCGGGTGAAGGACATCAAGGTCCGCCAGGCGATCAACCACGCGTGGCCGTCGAAGCAGATCCAGCAGACGATGGGCGGCCCGGCCGCCGCGGCGCTGCCGACGACGATCCTGAACGAGAACACCACGGTCGGGTACGAGTCGTACGACCTGTACGGCAAGACGGCCAAGCCCGAGGGCGACATCGAGAAGGCCAAGCAGTTGCTGGCCGAGTCGAGCGACCCGAACCCCACCATCGTCTACGCGTACAACCAGACGCCCACCCAGGAGCAGATCACCGTCGTGATCAAGAACGCCCTGGAGAAGGCCGGCATCAAGGTCGTGACCAAGCCGCTGGACCGCAAGACGTACTACGACTCGATCAGCCAGACCAAGAACGAGTTCGACCTGTACTGGGGCGGCTGGGGCTCCGACTGGCCGTCCGGCTCGACGGTCATGCCGATCATCTTCGGCCCGGTCAGCGACGGCGGCCAGAACATGACGCACCTTCGCGACCCTGAGCTGGACGCGAAGATGAAGGAGATCTCCGAGAACCCGGACATCGACGCGGCCAACGCCGCCTGGATGGCGCTGGACAAGGAGATCCAGGAGAAGCACGCGCCGCTGGTCGTCGCCGAGAACCGGATCGCGACCACGCTGCACGGTTCGAAGGTGGGCGGCGCCGAGATCGACCCGCAGATGTGGGTGGTCTCCCCGAACACCATCTTCGTGAAGCCGTAGTGCCACCGCCCCGGGCGTCCGTGCGGGCGCCCGGGGCACCCTCTTGGAGATCTCGTGCTTCGATTCCTCATCCGCCGCGTGCTGGGAGCGGCGGTCATCCTGCTGGTCATCTCGGCGGTGACCTTCTTCCTGTTCTACGCGATTCCCGCGGACCCGGCCCGGCTGGCCTGCGGCAAGGTGTGCCCGCCGGAAACGCTGGAGCAGGCCCGCCGCAACCTGGGCATCGACCAGCCGCTCCTGGTGCAGTTCGTGTCATGGCTGTCCGGGATCTTCGTCGGCCGTGACTACGAGGGCCTCGGCCACTGCCCGGCGCCCTGTCTCGGCTTCTCGTTCGTCAACAAGGCCCCGGTGTTCGAGACGATCATGGACCGGATGCCGGTCACGATCGCGCTCACGCTCGGCGCCGCGGTGATCTTCCTGATCTTCGGCGTGGCCACCGGCATCGTCGCCGCGCTGCGTCAGGGCAAGCCGCTCGACAAGGTCGCCAGCGTGGCGTCGCTGATCGGCGCGTCGGTGCAGATCTACTTCGTCGGCACCCTGGCCATGTACCTGTTCGTCTACCAGACACAGGTCTTCTCCCAGCCCAAGTACGTGCCGATCACGGAAGATCCGCTCGGCTGGTTCAACGGGCTGTTGCTGCCCTGGCTGGTCCTGGCGCTCATCTTCACCGCGAACTACACCCGCATCACCCGCTCCACCATGGTGGAGAACCTCAACGAGGACTACGTCCGCACAGCAAGGGCCAAGGGCATGTCGGGGCGGAGCGTGGTGCTGCGGTTCGCGCTGCGCGGAACGCTCACCCCGGTCATCACGATCTTCGGTGTCGACCTGGGCACGCTCATCGGCGGCGCGATCATCACCGAGACCACGTTCGGCCTGCAGGGCATCGGGCGGCTGGCGGTGCGCGCGGTCGACTACTCCGACCTGCCGACGCTGATGGCCACGGTGGTGCTCGCGGCCGGCGCGATCGTGCTGATGAACGTGGTCGTCGACTCCCTGTACGCCGTCATCGACCCCCGCGTGAGGCTGAGCTGATGTATCTCGAAGTCAACGACCTCACCGTCGACTTCCACACCGAGGACGGCGTCGTGCACGCCGTGGGCGGGCTCTCCTTCGAGGTCGAACGGGGCAGCACGCTGGGCATCGTGGGCGAGTCCGGCTCCGGCAAGTCGGTGACCAACCTGGCCGTGCTCGGCCTGCACAACCCGGAGACCGCGCAGATCTCCGGCAGCATCACGCTCGACGGCCAGGAACTGCTGACGGCGTCCCGGTCCACGATGGAGCGGCTGCGCGGCAACAAGATCGCGATGATCTTCCAGGATCCGCTGACCTCGCTGTCCCCGTTCCACACGGTCGGCGCCCAGATCGCCGAGGTGTACCGCAAGCACAAGGGCGTCTCCAAGTCGGTGGCGCGGGACCGGGCCATCGAGATGCTCGACCGGGTCGGCATCCCGCAGCCGAAGCTCCGCGTCGACGAGTACCCCCACCAGTTCTCCGGCGGCATGCGGCAGCGGGCGATGATCGCGATGGCCCTGGTCTGCGACCCCGGCCTGCTCATCGCCGACGAGCCGACGACCGCGCTGGACGTCACCGTACAGGCGCAGATCCTCGACCTGCTGCGCGAGCTGCAGGAGCAGACCGGCACCGCGATCATCCTGGTCACGCACGACCTGGGCGTGGTGGCCAGCACGGCGCACGAGGTGCTGGTCATGTACGCGGGACGCGCCGTGGAACGGGGCACGATGCGCGAGGTGCTGCGCGAGCCCCGCCACCCGTACACGTGGGGGCTGCTCGGGTCCATGCCGAGCCTGCGCCAGGCGGTGGACGAGCCGCTGCGCCCGGTGCGCGGCACGCCGCCCAGCCTGATCAACGTCCCGCGCGGCTGCCCGTTCCACCCCCGCTGCGACTTCATGGAACTGCTGGGGCGCGAGGTGTGCACGGGTGAGCGGCCGGAGCTGTCGCCGCACCGCGGCCACGGGGACGCCTGCTACCTGCCGCTGAAGCAGAAGACGGAGATCCGCGAACGAGCGGCCGGTAAGGAGACGACGTGACGGAGAAGCTGCTGGAGCTGTCCGGCCTGGAGAAGCACTTCCCCGTCAGAGGCGGCGCGTTCATCAAGCGCCAGGTCGGCGCCGTGCACGCGGTGGACGGCATCGACCTGACCGTGCACAGCGGCGAGACGCTCGGCCTGGTCGGCGAGTCGGGTTGCGGCAAGTCCACCACCGGCCGGCTGGCCGCCCGGCTGCTGGAACCGACCAAGGGCACGGTCAGCTATCAGGGCCGCGACATCAGCCACGCCTCCCGGCGCGACCTGAAGCCGATCCGCTCCCAGATCCAGATGATCTTCCAGGACCCGTACTCGTCGCTCAACCCGCGCCACACGGTCGGGTCGATCATCAAGGGGCCGATGGAGGTCAACGGCATCGACCCGCCGGGCGGCCGGGAGGCCAGGGTCCGTGAGCTGCTGGAGATCGTCGGGCTCAACCCGGAGCACTACAACCGCTTCCCCCACGAGTTCTCCGGCGGCCAGCGCCAGCGCATCGGCGTGGCCCGCGCGCTGTCGGTGAGCCCCAGGCTGATCATCGCGGACGAGCCGGTGTCGGCGCTGGACGTGTCGATCCAGGCCCAGGTGATCAACCTGCTCCAGCGGGTGCAGCGGGAGCTGGGCATCGCGTTCCTGTTCATCGCGCACGACCTGGCCGTGGTGCGGCACTTCTCGCAGCGGGTCGCGGTGATGTATCTCGGCAAGGTGGTGGAGATCGCCGACCGGGAGTCGTTGTACGAGCGGCCCCGGCACCCGTACACGCACGCCCTGCTGTCGGCCGTGCCCGACGCCGACCTGGACGCCCCGCCCCGCGAGCGCATCCGCCTGGCGGGCGACGTGCCCTCCCCGGTCGACCCGCCGTCCGGCTGCCGCTTCCGCACCCGCTGCTGGAAGGCGCAGGACAAGTGCGCGACCGAGGAGCCGCCGCTGCTGCGGCTGTCGGGCAACCGCGACGGCCACCTGACCGCCTGTCACTTCCCCGAGGAGCCGACGACGGAGGGCGAGGACATCGTCCTCGACCCCGCGCTCCAGGACTGACCAGAAGCCCCCGCCTCGTGGCGGGGGCCGGTCAGGACGCCCCGTCGGCCAGGGCGCGCAGCGAGTCGATCGCCGCGGCCGGGTCGTCGGCGCCGTAGACGGCGTTGCCCGCCACGAACACGTCGGCTCCCGCCACCGCGCACCGCTCGATGGTGTCGCCGGCGATGCCGCCGTCGACCTGGAGCCACACCTGGCCGCCGTGCCGCTCGATGAGGTCCCGGGCCCGCCGGATCTTCGGCAGCACCATGTCGAGGAACGACTGCCCGCCGAACCCGGGCTCCACCGTCATCAGCAGCAGCATGTCGATCTCGCGGAGGAGATCCTCGTACGGCTCCACGGCGGTGGCCGGGTTGAGCGCGAGCCCCGCCCTGGCGCCCAGCGACCGGATCTCCCGCAGGGTGCGCACGGGGGCCGAGGACGCCTCCGCGTGGATGGTCACGCTCCCCGCCCCCGCTTCCGCGTACGAGGGCGCCCACCGGTCGGGGTCGTCGATCATGAGGTGGCAGTCGAGCGGCAGCGAGGTCGCCTTGCGCAGCGCCTCGACCACGGGCAGCCCGAGGGTCAGGTTGGGGACGAAGTGGTAGTCCATGACATCCACGTGCAGCCAGTCGGCGTTCGGCACCGCGGCGGCCTCGTCGGCGAGCCGCGCGAAGTCGGCGGAGAGGATGCTGGGAGAGATCTGTACGGCCATGATGCCCCGAGTCTATTGGGTGCCGGTGTCCCTGCCCCGCCCAGCGGGCCGTCTCACTTCCGCGTCGAGAGGACCTCGCCGGTCACGGGCGCTTGCGGAGCAGGGACAGGAACATCGCGTCGGTGCCGTGCCGGTGCGGCCAGAACTGCGCGTGCGGCCCCTCGCCGAGCCCGTCGATCCCCGGCAGGTAGTCGCGTGCGTCGAGCTGCTCCACGTCGTCCCTGCGGGCCAGCACGTCGCCCACCACCACCCGGGTCTCGGCCAGGTGCGGCGAGCAGGTGACGTAGGCGACGACCCCGCCGGGCCTGACCGAGTCCAGCGCGGTGCCGAGCAGCTCCCGCTGGAGCCGGCTCAGCTCGGCGACGCTCGACGGCTCGCGCCGCCACCGCGCCTCCGGCCGGCGCCGCAGCGCCCCCAGCCCGGTGCAGGGAGCGTCGAGCATGACCCGGTCGAACGCCCCCGGCCGCCACGCCGGCGCGGTGCCGTCAGCGGTGATCACCAGCGCGTCGTCCGTGGTCTGCAACACCAGCCGCGCCCGATGGTGCTGCACGTCACTGGCCATCACCCACGCCCCACCGGGGAACGCGCGGGGCGCTCCGCCACCCGGCCCCTCCTCGCCTCGCTGGGCCGACGGGGCCGCGAGTCCTTCGAGGTCGCCGTGGGTCGCGATGGCGTCGAGAAGGCCCGCCTTGCCGCCCGGGCCCGCGCACAGGTCGAGCCAGCGCTCGTCGCGGCCGTCGAGCGGGACGCGGGTGAGGGCGAGCGTCACGAGCTGGCTGGCCTCGTCCTGCACCGCGGCCCGGGTCTCGGCCACCGCCGCGATCTGGCCGGGGTCGCCTTCGGGCAGGTAGGCCCCGTACGGGGAGTAGCGGGCGGGCTCGGCCCCCGCGTCGCGCAGCTCCTTCGCCGAGGAGCGCCCGGGACGCGCCACCAGCGTCACCAGCGGACGGTCGTTGTCGGCGGCCATCAGATCCGCGGTCTCCGCGGCGTCCTCGCCCAGCGCGTCGCGGAAGGCGGTCACCACCCAGCGCGGGTGGCTGTGGGCGACGGCCAGGTGACCCGCCGGGTCACGCTCGGGGTCGGGCGCGACGATCGCCACCCACTCCTCCAGCGTCCGCCCGGCGATCTTGCGCAGCACCGCGTTGACGAACTTGGCCGCCCCCTGCCCGACGCGCAGTCGTACCAGGTCGACGCTGGTGCCGACGGCGGCGTGCGGCGGGACGCGCATCTTCAGCAGCTGGTGGGCGCCCAGCCGCAGCGCGTCGCGCACCGCCGGGTCGGGCGCGCGGTCGCCGCACACCTCGATGATCGCGTCGTAGGTGCCGAGCCCGCGCAGCGTCCCGTAGGTCAGCTCCGTGGCGAGCGCCGCGTCGCGCCCCCCGATGCCGCGCTCCCGCAGGAGCCGCGGCAGGAGCAGGTTGGCGTACGCGTCGCGCTCCCCCACGGCGCGCATGACGTCGAAGGCGGTGTTGCGCGCCTGGTCGCGCACCGGCCTGCGCGGCCTTCCCGCACCGCCCCTGCCCGCGGCACCCCGTGGTCTCATGCCCTCCGACTTTCCGTCACGCCTCGGCCGGCGACGCCCGCGCATCGACGAGGCCGGGCTTCCTTCGCTCCGAGCTCCGCGAGCCCGGCGGTCACGCCCCGCGGGGCGTCCGCCTCACGGCCGGGCGCACCGTCTCGACAGATCTGGTCGCTCACCGGAGGCACTCCCGGGCCTCCGGGCGAACGCCGCGGGCCCACTCGACCGCGCTCATCAGGCGCTTGCCCTGGGGCTGGACCTCGCCCAGCTCGACCGGGTCGGTGGCGGTGCCGGCCAGGACGCGGTGCTTGCCGGCCGCCAGCTCGCCAGGGGCGAGGCGCTCCTCTCCGGCGGCGACGCGCACCGGGCCGAGCTTGACCCGCTGGCCGCGGAACTCGGCCCATGCCCCCGGGCCGGGGGTGCAGGCGCGGATGAGCCGGTCGATCCTCATGGCGGGGGCGGACCAGTCGACGCGGGCGTCCTCAACGCTGATCTTGGGAGCGAGGCTCACCCCTTCGGACGGCTGCGGGCGTGCCTCCAGCTTGCCGTCCTCGATGCCGTCGAGGGTGGCGGCGAGCAGCCCGGCGCCGGAGACCGACAGCCGTTCGAGCAGGGCGCCGCTGGTGTCGCCTGGCCTGACCTCCTCGGTGACGACGCCGAAGACCGGACCGGCGTCGAGCTCCTTGACGATGCGGAACGTGGTCGCGCCGGTGATCTCGTCGCCGTGGAGCACGGCGTGCTGCACGGGGGCGGCGCCGCGCCAGGCCGGCAGGATCGAGAAGTGGAGGTTGACCCAGCCGTGCCGGGGGATGTCGAGCGCGGCCTGCGGCAGCAGCGCGCCGTACGCGACGACGGGGCAGCAGTCGGGCTCCAGGGCGCGCAGCCGGTCGAGGAAGGCGGGGTCGCCTGCCTTGACCGGGCGCAGCACCTCGATGCCGCTCTCCTCGGCCAGCTCGGCCACCGGCGACGGATGCACCTTGCGTCCGCGCCCCGACTGGGCGTCGGGGCGGGTGACGACCGCGACGACCTCGTGACGCGGCGAGTCGAGCAGGGCGCGCAGCGACGGCAGCGCCGTCTCCGGGGTGCCGGCGAAGACCAGCCGCATCGTCAGAGAGCCTTTCCGCCGGTCGGGTGGGGCGAGAACTTGACCGCGGGCGCCTGCAGCCCGCTCCACTCGGCCTCGCGCACGGCCTTCATCGCGAGCTTGCGCTGCTTGGGGTCCATCCGGTCGATGAACAGGATGCCGTCGAGGTGGTCGGTCTCGTGCTGGAAGCAGCGCGCCATCAGGTCGGTGCCCTCCAGCACGACCGGCTCCCCGTGCATGTCGAATCCCTTGGCGACGGCGCGGATCGCGCGGGGCGTCGGGAAGGACAGGCCGGGGAAGGACAGGCAGCCCTCCTCGCCCTCCTCGTCGAGCTCGCTGGACAGGTCGAGGTCGGGGTTGATGAGGTGGCCCAGCTGGTCGTCCACGTAATAGGTGAACACCCGCAGCCCGACGCCGATCTGCGGGGCGGCGAGGCCGGCGCCCGGCGCGTCCATCATCGTGTCGGTGAGGTCTTTGACGAGCTTGCGGAGCTCCTTGTCGAAGTCGACCACCGGAGCCGCCGGCGTGCGCAGCACCGGGTCTCCGAACAGCCGGATCGCCTGGATCGCCAAGGGTCACTCCGTTTCTTCGAGGGATCAGCTCAGTTTAGTGGGCGAACGAGCGAGCCTTCATCGCCGCTTTGCGCGCGGCCTTGACGACGGCCTCGTCGCCGTGGGCGCGGGCGAGCATGTCGAGCACGGCGACGGTGTCGGGGTGGCCGACGGAGGGCATCTCGGCGACGAGGCGGATGAGGTCCTCGCGGGGTTCGGGCGTGTCGAGCCGGTCGGCGGCGTGACCGGACAGATGCATGAGGGCGGCCAGCGAGTCGACGGCGATCCAGGTGTGGTCCTCAGGGCTGAGCGGGGGCGCGTCGAGGTCGCGGATGTGCAGCCAGGAGGCGGCGTAGCGGCGCATGAGCGGCAGATCGAGCGCCTCGCGCAGGGGCGACTCGGCCTCGGGGCCGAGCTCCTCCAGGACGGCTCCCACCGCGCCGCGCCGGCCGGCGGTGCCCTCGGCGGCGATGGCGATCAGCTCGCGCGCGGCCTCCTCGGGCGGGCGGCGCTCCAGCCACCCCGCCACCGCGCTCTGCGTGGCGGACCCGCTGACCAGGGCGTCGACCAGCTCGGCGGCGGTCAGGTCGGCGAACACCTCGACCTCCGCGGAGGTGGGCGCGTCGTGGCCCTCGCGCAGCAGGTCGCGCCTGATGGCCCAGACGCCGAGCGGGGTGAGCGCGGTGCGGCCGGCGGCGGTCTGCTCGACCACGCCGCAGTAGGCCAGCAGCGACAGCGCCTGCAGCAGCTCGCCGGGCAGGTCGGCGGCCATCCGTCGCATCCCGGTCTCGCCCGGGGCGCAGGCGACCTCGTGGGACTGCAGGATGCCGCGGGCCAGGTTGGCGACCGCGACGCCGGACCGTACGGAGTAGATCGTGGCGAGCATCTCGGCCAGGTGGCCGTCGACGACGGCGGAGCCGGTCAGGCCCTCGTCCGCGCGGTCGAGGACGTCCATGACCACGCCGTCCCAGAACTCGAGCGTGGCCTCGACGGTCAGCCGCTGCGGCAGCGGACCGCGGGAGGCGCGGCCGCCGAGGATCTGGAGCAGGCCGGTGTTGACGGCGACGATCCAGACGAGGCGCAGGCGGGAGGGGTCGAGCCCGAGCTCGGCGGCGGCGGCCGCGGCGTCGGCCTCGGTCGGCAGGCCCTCGGGGGTGACGGGGCGGGTGCCCGTCCAGCCGGCCAGGCGCACCGCGTCGGCGACGAGCGGCACCTGGGGAACCGCCCTCGCCAGCTCGGCGTCGTCGGCGAGGGTGACGGGCGGGAAGGTGAGCGCCTCGTGCTCCACGGGCGTCTCCTCAGGCGGCCCCGGCGGAGCGGCCTGCTCATCGATCAGCTTGCGCAGCTCGGCGAGGTCGAAGACGTTGTTTGCCACCCACGAAACTTACTGCACGTGAGTCACAGAGGCGTACTCAACGGATGGCCCGCGAGCGTGCCTTGAAAGCGGCCTTGCGCGCGGCCTTGGCCGTCGTGGTGTCGGGCAGCGAGCGCCCGAGCAGCTCCAGGACCTCGACCACGTCGGGATGGTCCACCTGCCACATCTCCTCGATCAGGTGGGCGGGCGGGCCCGAGGCGCCCATGTTCTCGGCGAAGATCTCCGGGGCCTCCTGGGCGTGCGGCATCGCCAGCGCGAGCATGTCGACGCTGACCCAGAGCAGCTCGTCGTGGGTGAGATGCGGGGCGGGCAGGCCGCGCGAGATGAGCCAGTGGATGGCGTGCGGCCGGAGCTCGGGGTCGTCGAGGCCGCCGCGCACCGCGGGCTCGGCCCCGGCGCCGAGCCGGTCGACGATGGTGACGGCGATCCCGCGGGCGACGGCGGGCGCTCCCGAGGCGGCGTCGAACAGCTCGGCCGCGGCCTCCTCGGGGCTCCTGGCGGCCAGCCAGCGGTCGATGTCGGACTCGGCCAGCTCGGCAGGCACGCCGTCGAGCAGCCCTTCGATGAGCCCGCGCGCGTCGGCCTCGGCCAGGTCGGGCGCCTGCGGCGCGTCGAGTCCGAGCGCGAGGTAGTGCTCGCGCAGCGCCCACACGGCGGCGGGGGTGAGCCCGGCCGCAGGGTGGGCGCCGTCTCCGGTGAGGCGTACGAGGCCGCACCAGGCAAGGCGGGCGAGCACGGCGGGCACGTCCACCTCCTCCTCGACGAGCTCCTCCAGGTATTCGCCGATCACCTCGGCGGGCACCGGGGCCTGCACCCGGTAGAGCATGTCGAACAGGTCGTAGAGCTCCTCGTCGACGCCCGCCGAGCCGGTGACCCCGCCGCCCGTGTCGCCCTCCATCAGGTGGGCCACGACGGCCGCCCACCTGCCCAGCGGGCCGCCGGGCGCGCGCAGCCCTTCCAGGTAGGGGACCGCGCCGCGGTCGAGCGCGGCCAGGAGCGGGACGCCGCGCAGCTCCGCCTCCAGCTCCTCGGGCGTGGCCGGCCGGACGGCGGGACGCGGGGTGCAGCCGGGGCAGTCGCAGGGCGCCTCCCCCAGATCGGGCACCTCACCGGACGGGATGGCGATGGACTGCTCCAGGGATTCGGGCCCGATGGAGCTGAACAGGCTCTTGGCCATGCCGAAGTTGGCCGTGTCGGCCAGGGCGTCGGGCATGCGGGTCTCGATGTCGGCCAGCCGCTCGCGCATGGCGGCGGCGGTCTCGTCGCCGACCTCGCCCGACTCCTGCAGGTAGCGGACGAGCGTGCGCCCGGCCGCCACGGTCTCCTCGGCGCTCTCCGGGGGCGCGATGACCTTGCGCGGATAGATGGACAGCAGCAGCTCGTCGAACGTGGCGGGCGTGAAGTCGGCGAGCTTGTTGACGTTCAGGTAGTCGCTGGCGTAGTCGCAGAGCAAGCGGACCTCGTCCGCGTCCACCTCGACGCCCCGGGCGCGCCCCCAGGCGCGCAGGTCGTCGATGGCCGAGTTCACCCATTCGATCGACACACAGGCACGCTAACGGCTGGCTTACGGATGAGCGAATCGGGGAAACGGTCTAAATCAGGTCGAGGGGGTCGACACACACCTTCACCACCTCTGCTGCCTTTCTCGCGGCACGCACCCCGCTGGCCCCTTTGAGCGCGGCGGCCAGAGCGGCACCTCCACCGCGCGGCACCCGTACCATGGCGCGTTCCCGGCCCGCGTCGTCGACCGGCACCGGGCCGAGCACCTGCGCTCCCCCAGGCAGGCGGGACTCCTCCAGCATCTGCCGCACGGCCGAGGCCGCGCCGGTGAGCGTGGCCATCCGCACCGCGGGCGGGAAGCCCAGCTCGGCGCGGTCGGCGAGTTCGCGTTCTGCGTGCGTGACCGGGTCCCAGCGCACCAGCGCCTGCACGGCGGGCAGCGCGGCGTCGGCGAGCACCACGAGCTCGGCGGCCGGGCGGAGCAGGGCGGCGGCGTTCATCCACCGGCGCACCGCCTCCTCCCCCGCCCGCAGGTCGGCCCGGCCCAGCAGCGCCCACCCGTCGAGCAGCACGGCCGCCGCGTACCCGCCCTCGGCGACCGGCTCCGCCCCCGGCGTGGCCACCACCAGCGCGGGACCGGCGGGCAGCCGGGCCAGCACCCCGTCCCGCCCCGACGTCCGCACCGGCACGGACGGGAACGCCCTGCCCAGCTCCTCCGCGGTGCGCCGGGCTCCCACCACCACGGCACGCAGCCGGTGGCTTCCGCAGGCCGGGCACTTCCAGGCGGCGTCGACCCGCCCGCACCAGCGGCAGTAGGGCGCCGCATGCCCGGTGCGCAGCGCCAGCGGCCCGTGACAGAACTCCTCGGCCCCCCGGCCCCCCTCCCCAGGCCCCGCTTCCCCGCCGTCGGGCCCGCCGCGACGCGCCCCGTCCGGAGCCGGTGCTTCCCCACCATGACGTGAGCCACCCGGAACCGCGTCCCGCGACCCGCCGCCCGCTTCTCCGCCGTCGGGCACGCCACGGCGTGACCCGCCCGGAGCCGCGTCCCGCGCCCCGCGCCCCGCCTCCCCGTACGTGTCCTGACGCGATCCGGCCGTGCCCTCCCCGGTCTCCTCGTACGGGAGCTGTCCCTCACCGGAGGGCGGGCCGGCCCATTCCAGGGCGCTCATGCGGGTCGGCGGGTGGGCGCACCGGGCGGGGGCGCGGCAGTGCGCGCACGCCAGCGCGGGCAGGTATCCCCGTCTGGGGACCTGCACCAGGACGGGCCCGTGGTCCAGGCCCTGACGCAGCACCCGCCACGCCACGCTGGGCAGCCTCGCCGCCCGCGCCGCCTGGTCCCTGGCCAGCTCGGCGTCCTCCCCCGCGGCGCGCACGCGCGGCGCCCTGCGCCTGATCTCCTGCCTCGCGGCCACGATCGGCCGCGCCCACCGGGCCGCGATGAGCTGCGTGGCCTCGGCCGTACGCGCGTATCCGCCGATCAGCATGGCCGCGCCGGTCCGGTGCGCGCGCAGCCCGAGCACCTCACGGGCGTGCGGGTACGGGGCCAGCCGTTCGGCGTGCAGGTCGTCCCCGTCGTCCCAGACCGCCACCAGCCCGAGCCGGTCGACGGGCGCGAACATCGCCGCCCGCGTGCCCACCACCGCCCGAGCCTGCCCGCGCAGCACGCTCAGCCACCGCCGGTACCGCTCGGCCGGGCCCAGGTCCGAGGTGAGCGCCACGTGCCGTCCGGGCCCCAGCGCCCGGCTGAGCTCCTCGTCGAGCAGCGCCACGTCCTTGCCGTCGGGCACCACGGCCAGCGCGCCCCTGCCCCCTTCCAGGGTCGCCCGCACGGCTTCGGCGAACCCCGTCGCCCATCCGCCCCCGCCGGGCAGTGCCGTCCACACCGCGCGCGGCGCCCTCCCGTTGCGCAGCGCGTCGATGAACGACGGCCCCATCGGATAGTCCGCCCACGTCCCCGCATCGGGAGCATCCTGAGGTTCTGGTTCCCGCTCGGACGCGGCCTGCTCGCCCGAGGTTTCGGGAACGGGGCGGGTGGCGGCCTCCGTCCTGGCGTGGCGGGGCGGGATCGCGAGGCGGAGGACGTCGCCCAGCGTGCCCGCGTAGCGGTCGGCCACAGCCCGGGCCAGCCCCGCGACCTCGGGCGTCAGCACCTGCTCAGGTGAGACGACGCGTTCGAGCGGCGTCAGCTTGCCCGCGTGGTCGCTCTGCCCGGCCCGCTCCAGCAGGAACCCGTCGACCAGCTTGCCCGCGAACCGCACCCGCACCCGCACCCCCGGCCGCGCCGTGTCGTGCATGGCGGCGGGCACCAGGTAGTCGAACGGCCGGTCCAGGTGAGGCAGCGGGTTGTCCACGGCCACCCGGGCGACGGGCAGCTCGGCGGCGGGGACGACGGCTCCCTTGGCCCCTTTCGGCGACGCCGCGGGCCGCACGGCGTCGAGCGGCAGGAGCGCGTCGTCGGAGTCGGTCACGCACTACGTCTACCAGACGCGACGGCCGGGAACGCCCGACCCTTCCCGCAGACCTGCCTGCCCCGACCAGCCCTCGCCCAAGGACCCACTCGGGAGCGGGCGCCGAACCTGGCCGTGGCCCGACGGCGAGGACGAAGCAAGCCGAGCAGCCGCAGCCTCGCGGTCAGCCGCTCATGACAGGGTGGCCGCGCTGAGGCATTCAGGGGAAGGACTTCCTTCGACGGCGCGGACCCTGCACGAACGGTCGTGCACATCACATGATCGGCCCGCCGCCACATCGCGGGACAGACCACGGAGACGGCGGCATCGAACCCCACGACAGAGCCCGAGCCCCGAAGGAGCGTCCCTCAGTCCCACCAAGCACCGAAGGCGCGACGAACCTGGCGAAAACGCCCCTACGCCGAAAACACGACAACCTCTCGTGGCACCGAGCGCGGAAGGCCCGGCATCCTTTCGGGAGCACCGGGCGCAGGCCGGAAGCAACCTTCCCGGAGCGCCGAGTGCGGGAGGGGGCAGCTCTCCCAGAGCGCCGAGTGCAGGACGGCAACACCCGTCACGGCGCCAGGCACAGGACGAAAACAACCCATCGAGAGCGCCAGGCACAAGAGGGAAAGCAGGCCCCCCGACGCACCACGGCACGGACGGAAACAACCTTCCCGACGCACCACGACACAGAACCGAAGCAACCCTCCCGGCGCGCCCGGCGCGGGAGGAGGCAGCTCTACGGGAGCACTTGCGCCAAGGGGCGCGGGAGCTTCCAGGGGCGGGGAGCTCCCGAGGGTGCCGGATGTCAAAGGCCGGCGGCGGTGCGGAGGATTTCGGCGCGGGTCGGTGGACTCGCAGAAGGAGCCCTCGCGGCCGAAGCGGCCGTAGGCGGCGAGCAGGGACGGCGGCCCTCCCGCCACACACGCACAGGAGGGAAAGAACCCTCCCGCCGCACGACGCACAGGACGGAAACAACCTTCCCGGAGCGCCAGGCACAGGACCGGAGCAACCCTTACAGAACGCCAGGCCCGGGAAGGGAGGCAGCCCTGCGGGAGCGCCTGCGCCGGGAGGGCGCGGGAGCTCCCGAGGTGCCGGGTGTCAGAGGCCGGCGGCCGTGCGGAGGGTCTCGGCGCGGTCGGTGGACTCCCAGGAGAAGCCCTCGCGGCCGAAGTGGCCGTAGGCGGCGGTCTCGGAGTAGATCGGCCGCAGCAGGTCGAGGTCGCGGATGATCGCCGCGGGACGCAGGTCGAACACGTCGAGGACGGCCGTCTGGATCTTCTCCACCGGCAGCTTCTCGGTGCCGAAGCACTCGACGAACAGGCCGACGGGCTCGGCCTTGCCGATCGCGTACGCGACCTGGACCTCGCAGCGGTCGGCGAGCCCGGCGGCCACGACGTTCTTGGCGACCCAGCGCATGGCGTAGGCGGCCGAGCGGTCGACCTTGGACGGGTCCTTGCCGGAGAACGCGCCGCCACCGTGACGGGCCGCGCCGCCGTAGGTGTCGATGATGATCTTGCGGCCGGTGAGGCCGGCGTCGCCCATCGGGCCGCCGATCTCGAAGCGGCCGGTCGGGTTGACCAGCAGGCGGTAGCCGTCGGTCTCGATGTCGAGCCCCGCGAGCACGACGTCGACGACGTGCTCCTTGATGTCGGGGGTCAGCATCTCCTTGAGGTCGATCTCGGCGGCGTGCTGGGTGGAGACCACCACGGTGTCGAGGCGGACCGGCCGGTCGCCGTCGTACTCGACCGTGACCTGGGTCTTGCCGTCGGGGCGGAGGTAGGGCACGGTGCCGGACTTGCGGACCTCGGACAGGCGCAGGGCCAGGCGGTGGGCGAGCATGATCGGCAGCGGCATCAGCTCGGGCGTCTCGCGGCAGGCGTAGCCGAACATCAGCCCCTGGTCGCCCGCGCCCTGGCGGTCGAGCTCGTCGACGTCACCCTCGACGCGGTGCTCGTAGGCGTCGTCGACACCCTGGGCGATGTCGGGCGACTGCGCTCCGATGGACACCGACACGCCGCAGGAGGCGCCGTCGAAGCCCTTGTAGGAGGCGTCGTAGCCGATCTCCAGGATCTTCTCCCGGATGACGCCGGGAATGTCGACATAGGTCTCGGTCGTCACCTCGCCCGCGACGTGGACCTGGCCGGTGGTGATCATCGTCTCGACGGCGACCCGGCTCTTGTGGTCGTCCTTGAGCATGGCGTCCAGGATCGCGTCACTGATCTGGTCGGCGATCTTGTCCGGATGGCCCTCGGTGACCGACTCGGAGGTGAACAGGCGACGTGACAACTCAGTGGCTCCTCATGCAGCGGCTGCTGACGGATTTAAGGGCTCAAGACGGGTTGGCACGCCAGAGCCTCGCAGAAGTCTAGCCGTACCCGGCGCCTCGCCGCGAAACCGTCCACGATCGTTACGCCGGGGATCCCTCCTGCGCGGCCCATGCCACGCTCCAGCGGTTCCGCCCCATCGGGCGTGTCACCGCGGGCGGTGGCCCTCAGTCACTCCGCGAGCGCTCGGCCCGCCCGGCGGCGATGGCTGCCGACCGCGTACGGACGAAGGAGCCCGCGTACGAACGAAGGAGCCAGCGTAAGTACGAGGGAGCCAGCGTAAGTACGAAAAGGAGCCCGCCCCGGTCAGAGGTGGGGAAGGGGATCCGGGGGAAGCGTCTCGGGCGCGAACACCTCCGCGTCGGCGGCGGCGACCACGGCGGCGTATTCGTCGTCGAACTCGAAGGTCATCTCCCCCAGTTCGATGACGGGCCCCGGCGCCAGCGTGATCGGCCCGAGCCGCGTGTCGCGCGGGTACATCGCGTACACCGAGATCGGCCGGTCGCCGCGGAACATCCGCGTGGACAGCACCGCCACGGCCAGGTCCGTGACCACGATCAGGAAGTTGGCCGAGCCGCCCGGCCCGACGGACAGCGCGGGGAACACGTAGCGGATCGCGCCTTTGTGTCCCATAACAGTCCTGCAGCGGTCTCTGACAGCAGAATTCACCGGCATGCCGCCCCCCTTCGCCCCAGTATCAGCAGGCATTCCGGAAAGCTGCAACAGGTGATAGGGCAATCGTTCTAACCCATTTGTCCCGTACGTCCCGCGAGGAGGAACGGTCACCTTCCCCGGCGCCGCACGGGCGGAAAAGAGATCAGCGCAGCCGGGGGGCGACGGCGTCCCAGACGGCGTCGGCGATGTCGTCCTTGGGACCGCGCGGGACCTCGACCGGCTCGCCCCCCGCCACCAGGATGGTGGCCGCGTTGTCGGGGGTGCCGAAGGCGAGACTCTCGCCGACCTCGTTGACGACGAGCAGGTCGCAGCCCTTGCGGGCGAGCTTGGCCTGGCCGTTGGCGAGCACGTCGTGGGTCTCGGCGGCGAACCCGACGAGCACCCGGGGCGAACCCCCGCCCCGCTCCTTGCGACGGCTGCCCAGCTCGGCCAGGATATCGGGGTTCTTGGCCAGGTGGATGGGGGCGGGCTCGCCGTCCGTCTTCTTGATCTTGGCGTCGTGGCGCTCGGCGGGCCGGAAGTCGGCGACCGCGGCGGCCATCACCACCACGTCGGCGTCGTCGGCCGCGGCGAGCACCGCCTCCCGCAGCTCGGCGGCCGACCCGACGCGCACGACCGCGGCGCCGGCCGGGTCGGGCAGCGTCACGTTGGCGGCCACCAGCGTCACCTCGGCGCCCCTGGCCACGGCGGTGCGCGCGAGCGCGTACCCCTGAAGGCCGGAGGAGCGGTTGCCGATGTAGCGGACCGGGTCGATGGCCTCGCGGGTGCCGCCGGCGGAGACGACGACCCTGTGGCCGGCGAGGTCGAGCGGGCGGCCGCGCAGCGCGCGCACGCAGACCTGGAAGATCTCGGCGGGGTCGGGCAGCCGCCCGGGGCCCGTGTCGGCGCCGGTGAGCCGGCCGACGGCCGGGTCGATCACGACCGATCCGCGCTCGCGCAAGGTGGCGACGTTGGCGCGGGTGGCCGGATGCTGCCACATCTCGGTGTGCATCGCGGGCGCGAACACCACCGGGCAGCGCGCGGTCAGCAACGTGTTGGTGAGCAGGTCACCGGCGAGCCCGTGGGCCGCCTTGGCCAGCACGTCGGCCGTGGCGGGCGCGACCACGACGAGGTCGGCCGCCTGGCCGATGCGCACGTGGGGCACCTCGTGGACGGACTCCCAGACGTCGGTCGTCACCGGGTTGCCCGACAGGGCGGCCCAGGTGGGCTCTCCGACGAACCTTAGGGCGTCGCGGGTGGGGACCACCCGCACCTCGTGCCCGGATTCGGTGAACAGGCGCAGCAGCTCGCACGCCTTGTAGGCGGCGATGCCGCCGCTGACACCAAGGACGACCTTCATCGAAAGGGTCAGGCCGCGCCTTCGATGGGCTCGGCGTTGAGCAGGCCTTCGGAGACCTCGCGCAGCGCGATCGACAGCGGCTTCTCCTGCGCGTGGGTCTCGACCAGCGGACCGACGTATTCGAGGAGGCCCTCGCCGAGCTGCGAGTAGTAGGCGTTGATCTGGCGGGCGCGCTTGGCACCCATGATCACCAGGGAGTACTTGCTGTCGACGATGTCGAGCAGCGCGTCGATCGGCGGGTTGGTGATGCCCTCAGCGACCGGGGCAATTCCTGCCACGATTGATCAGACCTCTCGGTTGGTGGTTGCGGTGACCCCCTGAGGGTCAGTCATCAAGGCTATCAGCCGGTGGCACACGAGTTTGACGTCCGTGTTAACCAGTGAGAGGTCGAACTCCTTCTCGGCCGCCATCTCGATCCGCCCGGCGTCCAGGCGGCGGGCGATGACGTCCTCGGGCTCGGTGCCGCGGCCCCGCAGCCGCTTCTCCAGCTCGGCCCAGCTGGGCGGGGCCAGGAAGATCAGCAGCGCCTCCGGCATGCTGCGCCGCACCTGCCGGGCGCCTTCGAGGTCGATCTCCAGCAGGGTCGGCACGCCGGCGGCCAGCTTGTCGAGCACGGGCCGGCGCGGCGTGCCGTAGCGGTTGCCCGCGAACTCCGCCCACTCGAGCAGCTCGCCCCGCTCCACGAGCCGGTCGAACTCCTCGCCGTCGACGAAGAAGTAGTGGACCCCGTCCACCTCGCCCGGACGGGGTCGCCTGGTGGTCACCGAGACCGACAGCCACACCTCGGGGTGCGCCCGCCGGAGCTCGGCTACGACCGTTGACTTGCCCACGCCCGACGGTCCCGACAGGACCGTCAGCCGCCTCTCGCTCGAGGGGAGGAAGTCTCCGACTCCACTTCCGGCTCCGGCCGCCTCGTGGGCCGTCACACCGCCGGACCAGGACCTGTCGGCCACTTCCTACCCCCCGTCGAACCAGCGCTTCTTGTGGAATCGAGATTAGCTCTCGTTGCCACCGAACTCGCGCTCGAGGGAGGCCCTCTGGTTCGCGCCGAGGCCCCGCACGCGGCGGGACTCGGCGATGGCAAGCTTCTCCATCAGCTGCTTGGCGCGGACCTTGCCCACGCCGGGAAGCGATTCCAACAATGCCGACACCTTCATCTTGCCGATGACGTCGTCGGTCTGCCCATCCTTGAGCACCTCGGCCAGAGAAACCGCGCCATGCTTGAGCCGGTTCTTGACCTCGGCACGCTCTTTACGGGCCTTTGCAGCCTTCTCCAGGGCTGCGGCGCGCTGCTCGGGGGTCAGGGGAGGAAGAGCCACGCCGGGTCACCTCGAATTTCTGTCGATGTACTCGGACGGGAAGGGAAACTAGCTGGTCATCGCCCCCTTAGCAACGCCAAGAGCGGTTTCTCTCGCTACAAAATCCACTTCATCACTTTGGGTGACCGTAAAATCACACAGTGCTGATCAAATCGCCTCCACTTCCCTGTTCTCGACCGCGCCCCCGGAGGTCGCGAGGGGCGCTACGATGATCACGTACGGACCCGCCGGCCATGTCCGAAAGCGGGGCTGACCTGTGTCCGAAACCTGGGCCGTGCCATGCCCGGCGGGGTCCGGCGATGGTCCGGCACGGCGTTGACGATCTCGGCTCCCGAGGCAGTCGCGCCGCGCCCCTTCACGCCCTTCCCTCGCCGTCCGGAGCTCCCTTGTGGAATCGCGTGTCAAGACCGCCGGTAGCGCGCCTCCGGTACGCCGCATCACCCCGTCCCCCTACGAGAACCTCCGGCGCCCCGCCTTCTACGCGAGCCCGCGCGTGCCTTCAGACAAGACGCTCCCGCACCCCAACAGAATCGCCCGCCCATGCGGGAAGCCACAGGGCATCAGGTCCTACGGCCCTTCGACGCGCGGGCCCTCAAACAAGAGACCTCCCCGTCACCCGGAGATCGGGGGGCCACCTGCTCACGCGGCCTTAAGCACTCACCACCGATGGTGTCCGCCCCACGGTGAGGGGCGGCGGAGATGCTCATACGGGCGCTACCGGCCGCCGTACGCCCCTCAGCATCAGGCCTGGCTGGCACGGCGGAAAGAGGCGGCCCCCTCCTTCCGTGACGGACACGGCACAGGCCGCCCGACTGCGGGCCCGTACGAGCAACTCCGGCCGACAGCCGCCCAACGGCAGTCAGGCGCGGCGGAGAGGCCGCCCGCCATCCCGTGAAGGACGCGGCAGGGCCGCCCGCCTGACGGCTCGTACGAGCGGCGCCGGATGTCAGGCGTGGCTGGTGCGGCGGAGGGAGGCGGCGATGGCGGCGGCCGCGGCGCCGGGGTCCGGGGAGCCGGTGATGGGCCGTCCGATCACCAGGAGGTCGGCACCGTCGGCGAGGGCGCGTTCGGGGGTGGCGACCCGGGCCTGGTCCTGGGTGGCCGCGCCGGCCGGCCGGACGCCTGGGGTGATGAGGGTGATGTCGTCGCCCACCTCGGCGCGGACCGCGCGCAGCTCGTGCGGCGAGCAGACCAGGGCGGTGGCACCGGCCGCCACGGACAGGGCGGCCAGGCGGCGGACCGCGTCGGACGCCGGCCCGGCGAGGCCGATGCGTTCCAGGTCTTCCTCGGCGAGCGAGGTGAGCACGGTGACGGCGGCGATCTGGGTGTGCGGGGCCGCCTCCACCGCCGCACGGATCATGGCGGGGCCGCCGGCGGCGTGCACGGTCAGGATGGAGGGCCGCAGCCGGGCGACGGCCCCGGCGGCCCCCGCGACGGTGTTGGGGATGTCGTGCAGCTTGAGGTCGAGGAAGACCCTGACCCCGCTGGCCCCGCGCACGGAGGCGATCACGTCGGGCCCGTAGCGCAGGTAGAGCTCCAGGCCCACCTTCACCGTGGTGACGTGCGGGGTCACCAGCCCGGCCCACCGGGCGGCGGTCTCCAGGTCGGGGGCGTCGAGGGCGACGGCGATGGGTGCGGGAGTCAAGAGGTGCTCTCCTCGGTGTCGACGAGCAGGTGCCGGGCGGCGCCGCCCGGCGGGCGGTGGGCCAGGCCGACCGCGTCGGCCAGCCGCTGGAAGCCGCGCGCCTGCAGCAGGTCTTCGAGCTCGCGCTCGATGCGCAGGCAAGCGTACGGGTCGTTGAACAGCGCCGTGCCCACCCCGACCGCGCAGGCGCCGGCCAGGACGAGCTGGAAGGCGTCCCTGCCCGTCATGACGCCGCCGACGCCGATGAGCGGGACGCCGGGCAGCGCGGCGTGCACCTGCCAGACGCAGCGCACGGCGAGCGGCAGGATGGCGGGGCCGGACAGCCCGCCGGTGACGGCGGCCAGCGACGGCCGCAGCGTCTCGGTGTCGATGGCCATCCCGAGCGGGTTGTTGATCATGCAGAGGGCGTCGGCGCCGGCGTCGACGCAGGAGCGGGCGACGGCCACGATGTCGGCCACGTCGGGGGCCAGCTTGGCGACGACCGGGACGTCGTAGCGCATGATCGACCGGACGGAGGCGATCACCTCGGCGGCGGTGCCGCCCTCGCGGGCGAAGACGCGGCCGCGGTCTTCCATGTTGGGGCACGACAGGTTGACCTCGAGCGCGGTCACACCGGGCGCGTCGGCCAGCCTGCGGGCCAGTTCGGAGTATTCGGCGACGGAGCCGCCGCCGATCGACACGATGGTCCTGATGCCGCGCTGGGCCAGCCAGGGCAGCTCGCGTTCGAGGAAGACGTCGATGCCCGGCCCCTGCAGGCCGACGGCGTTGAGCATGCCGGAGGGCGTCTCGGCCATCCGGGGCGTGGGCCGCCCAGCGCGCGGCGCCATGGTGACCGAGCGCGTGGTGAGCGCGCCCAGCCGGTGCAGGTCGAAGAACTGGGCCAGCTCACGGCCCGCTGAGGCGCAGCCCGCCGCCGTGGTGACCGGGTTGGCCAGCTCCACGTGGGCGAGGAAGGTGCGCATGTCGACGGCCACGGCCATCACCCGCTATCCGGCATGGCGGGCACCGCCTCCGGGGGCGCCGAGCGCGTCGAACGGGATCGTCCCGACGTCCTCGAAGCGCACCCGCTCACCGCGGAACACCGGGCCCTCGGCGCAGGCGCGGACCATCCGGGTGGCGCCGTCGTCGCCGATGACCGGCAGCACGCACGTCATGCAGACGCCGATGCCGCACGCCATGGACTCCTCCACCGCCACCTGGACGGGGATGTCGAACTCCATCGCGACGGCCGTGACGGCGCGCAGCGACTCCATCGGCCCGCACGCGTAGACGGCGTCGGCCCGCGTGTCGGCGATCACCGACGGGAGCGCGTCGGTGACCCTGCCGCGCAGCCCGAGCGAGCCGTCCTCGGTGGTCAGCGTGGTGGTCTCGGCCATGCGCCGGGCCCGCATGGCCCCGAACACCCGGTCGGCGCTGGCCGCGCCGAGCACGAAGTCGACCCGGCAGCCTCGCTCCAGCAGCATGTCGGCCAGCGGGAACAGCACGGCCGAGCCGTACTCGGCGCCGACCAGCACGCAGTGGACCGGGTCACGGGGCAGCGGGAACGGCCGTCCGAGCGGCCCGACCAGGTCGAGCGTGTCGCGGGCGCGGCGCTCGGCCAGCCACGCGGTGCCCGGGCCGCGCACGGTGAAGACCAGCTCGACCGTGCCGCCGTAGTCGGCCTTGACGTCGTGGACGGTCAGGGCGCGCCGCGTCACCATGGACGAGTGCGCGCCCCCGACCGCGACGGAGACGAAGTGGCCGGGGCGGTGACGCTCGGCGATGCCGGGCGCCACCACGGTCAGCGCATGGTAGGCGTCGACCCGGCGCGTCGTCAGCACCGTGCCCGTCACCTGCACCGGAGTGCCGGCCAGTCTGCTTCACCTCCCGGGGGTGTCAGCCCCGTAGTGCCTTCGCGTGCTCCTGGAGGGACCGTACGCCGACGTCGCCCCGCACGATGGCCTGGATGCCGGCCGCGGCGGCGGCGAGCCCCGCCACCGTGGTGATGCACGGGATGCCGCGCAGCACGGCGGCCGTGCGGATCTCGTAGCCGTCGAGCCGCGACCCGGCCTGGCCGGGACTGTCGAACGGGGTGTTGACGATCAGGTCGATCTCCCCGTCGAGGATGGCCTGCACGCTGGTGGGTTCACCTCCTGGACCGGTCCCCTCGCCGTGCTTGCGCACGATCTTGGCATGGACGCCGTTGCGGCGCAGCACCTCGGCGGTGCCCTCGGTGGCGAGGATCTCGAAACCGAGGTCGGCCAGCGCCCTCACAGGGAAGATCATGGCACGCTTGTCCCTGTTGGCCACGGATACGAACGCGCGTCCCTTCGTCGGGAGTTCGCCGTAGGCGGCCGCCTGGGACTTGGCGAAGGCCACGCCGAAGAACGCGTCGATGCCCATGACCTCGCCGGTGGAGCGCATCTCGGGCCCGAGCACGATGTCGACGCCGTGGAACCGGTTGAACGGCAGCACCGCCTCCTTGACCGCGATGGACGCGTCCAGGGGGAGCGTGCCGCCGTCGCCCCCGGCCGGGAGCATGCCCTCGGCGCGCAGCTCGCGCAGCGTGGCGCCGAGCATGATCCGGGCCGCCGCCTTGGCCAGCGGCACCGCGGTCGCCTTCGACACGAACGGGACGGTGCGGCTGGCGCGCGGGTTGGCCTCCAGCACGTACAGCACCCCGGCCGAGATCGCGTACTGGACGTTGAGCAGGCCCCGCACGCCGACGCCGCGCGCGATGGACTCGGTGGCGGTGCGGATGCGCTTGATGTCGGCGCTGCCCAGCGTGATGGGCGGCAGCGCGCACGCCGAGTCGCCGGAGTGGATGCCGGCCTCCTCGATGTGCTCCATCACGCCGCCGAGGTAGAGCTCCTCGCCGTCGTAGAGGGCGTCGACGTCGATCTCGACGGCCTCGTCCAGGAACTTGTCGACGAGCACCGGGTGGCCGCCCTCCTGGGCGGCCATGTAGCGGGTGAGCGTCTCGTCGTCGTACACGATGGCCATGCCGGCGCCGCCGAGCACGTACGAGGGACGCACGAGCACCGGGTAGCCGATGTCGGCGGCGACCTCGACGGCCCCGGCGACGGTGGTGGCGACGCCGTGCCTGGGCGCGGGCAGCCCGGCCTCGGCCAGCACCCGCCCGAACGCGCCGCGCTCCTCGGCCAGGTGGATGGACTCGGGCGAGGTGCCGACGACGGGCACGCCGGCGTCCTTGAGCGCCTGGGCCAGGCCGAGCGGCGTCTGCCCGCCGAGCTGCACGATGACGCCGGCGACGGGGCCGGTCTGCTGCTCGGCGTGCACCACCTCCAGGACGTCCTCCAGGGTGAGCGGCTCGAAGTAGAGCCGGTCGGAGGTGTCGTAGTCGGTGGAGACGGTCTCCGGGTTGCAGTTGACCATGACGGTCTCGAACCCGGCCCTGGACAGCTCGAAGGAGGCGTGCACGCACGCGTAGTCGAACTCGATGCCCTGGCCGATGCGGTTGGGCCCGGAGCCGAGGATGATCACCTTCTGCCGGGTGCCGGTCGGGACCTCGCTCTCCTCGTCGTAGGTGGAGTAGAGGTAGGGCGTCTTGGCGGCGAACTCGGCGGCGCAGGTGTCGACGGTGTTGTAGACGGGCCGCAGGCCGAGCGCGTGGCGCAGGTCGCGGACGCGGGCCTCGTCGATGCCCCGGATCTCGGCGATCTGGGCGTCGCTGAAGCCGTGGCTCTTGGCCGTGGCCAGCACGTCGGCGGTCAGCTCGGGCGCGCCGGCGACGGCGCGGGCCTGCTCGTCGAGCTGGTAGAGCTGGTCGAGGAACCACGGGTCGATGCCGGTGGACTCGTAGAGCTCCTCCGCCGTGGCGCCGGCCCGGATGGCCTGCTGCACGGTGCGCAGCCGGCCGTCGTGCGGGGTGCCGGCGGCGGCCAGCAGCTCGTCCTTGGCGCCGGGGTCGCCGGTCCAGGAGAAGGAGGAGTCCTTCTTCTCCAGCGAGCGCAGCGCCTTCTGCAGCGCCTCGGTGAAGGAGCGGCCGATGGCCATGGCCTCGCCCACCGACTTCATGTGGGTGGTGAGGGTGCGGTCGGCGCCGCTGAACTTCTCGAACGCGAACCGGGGGACCTTGACCACGATGTAGTCGAGGGTGGGCTCGAAGGAGGCCGGGGTCTCCTTGGTGATGTCGTTGGGGATCTCGTCGAGCGTGTAGCCGATGGCCAGCTTGGCGGCGATCTTCGCGATCGGGAAGCCGGTCGCCTTGGAGGCCAGCGCCGAGGAGCGCGACACGCGCGGGTTCATCTCGATGACGATCATCCGGCCGGTGCGCGGGTCGACCGCGAACTGGATGTTGCAGCCGCCGGTGTCGACGCCGACCTCGCGGATGACCGCGATGGCCACGTCGCGCATGTTCTGGTATTCGCGGTCGGTGAGGGTGAGCGCGGGCGCGACGGTGACGCTGTCTCCGGTGTGGACGCCCATCGGGTCGATGTTCTCGATGGAGCACACGATGACCACGTTGTCGTTCTTGTCGCGCATCACCTCCAGTTCGTACTCCTTCCAGCCGAGGATGGACTCCTCCAGGAGCACCTCGGTGGTCGGGGAGGCGTCGAGCCCGGCCCCGGCGATGCGCCGCAGGCCGGCCTCGTCGTAGGCGAACCCGGACCCGGCGCCGCCCATGGTGAACGACGGCCGCACGACCAGCGGGTAGCCCAGCTCTCCGGCTCCGGCCAGCACCTCGTCCATGGTGTGGCAGATGACCGAGCGGGCCGACTCGGCGTTCAGGCCGCGCTCGGCGGCGACCTTGGCGACGATCTCCTTGAACCGCTCGCGGTTCTCGCCCGCCTGGATGGCGTCGAAGTCGGCGCCGATCAGCTCGACCCCGTAGCGCTCCAGGACGCCCGCCTCGTGCAGCGCGACCGCGGTGTTGAGCGCGGTCTGGCCGCCGAGGGTGGGCAGCAGCGCGTCGGGCCGCTCCTTGGAGATGATCTTCTCGACGAACTCGGGGGTGATCGGCTCGACGTAGGTGGCGTCGGCGAACTCGGGGTCGGTCATGATCGTGGCCGGGTTGCTGTTGACCAGGATCACCCGGAAGCCCTCGGCCCGCAGCACGCGGCAGGCCTGGGTGCCCGAGTAGTCGAACTCGCACGCCTGCCCGATCACGATCGGCCCGGAGCCGATCACCAGCACGGACCTGATGTCGTCACGCTTGGGCACGGTTCATGACCTCGCAGAACTCGTCGAACAGGTAAGCGGCGTCGTGGGGCCCGGCGGCGGCCTCGGGGTGGTACTGGACGCTGAAGGCGCGCCCGTCGAGCAGGCGCAGTCCTTCCACGCAGCGGTCGTTGAGGTTGACGTGGCTGACCTCGGCGAGCCCGTAGGGGGTCTCGAACGGCCCGCCGAGCGGCGCCTCGACGGCGAACCCGTGGTTGTGGGAGGAGATCTCCACCTTGCCGGTGCGGACGTCCTGGACCGGCTGGTTGACGCCGCGGTGGCCGTAGCGCAGCTTGTAGGTGGACAGGCCGAGCGCCCGGCCGAAGAGCTGGTTGCCGAAGCAGATGCCGAAGAACGGGACCTTCGCCTCCAGCACCTTCCGCAGCGCGCTCACGTCGGCGGTCGCCGGGTCGCCTGGGCCGTTGGAGAAGAACACGCCGTCGGGGCGGACGGCCATCATGTCGTCGAAGGTGGCGGTGGCGGGCAGCACGTGCACCTCGCAGCCGCGCTCGGCCATCCGCTGCGGGGTCATGGCCTTCATGCCGAGGTCGATCGCTGCCACGGTGTAGAGCTTCGGCCCGATCGCGGGCACGACGTACGGCTCGGTGGTGGCGACCTCGCCGGTCAGGTCGGCGCCCACCATCGAAGGCGCCGTGCGCACCCGCTCGACCAGTTCCTCGACCGGCCTCGCCGGGCGGGAGAAGATGCCGGCCCGCATGGCGCCGCGCTCGCGCAGGTGGCGGGTGAGCGCGCGGGTGCCGGGGATGGCGATGCCGACGACGCCCTGGTCCTTCAGGTAGTCGCCGAGCGAACGGGTGGCCCGCCAGTTGGACACCACCCGGGACGGCTCGCGCACGACGTAACCGGCGACCCAGACGCGGCCGGACTCCGGGTCCTCGTCGTTGACGCCGGTGTTGCCGATGTGCGGGGCGGTCATGGCGACGATCTGGCGGTGGTAGGACGGGTCGGTGAGCGTCTCCTGGTAGCCGGTCATGCCGGTGTTGAAGACCATCTCGCCGAACGTCTCGCCTTCGGCGCCGTAAGAGGTTCCGTGGAAGACGCGACCGTCCTCCAGTACGAGCACGGCTCTGGTCACACCAGCTTCCCTTCGAGGACGGTGGGCTTGCCGCGCAGGAACGTCGCCACCACCCGCCCGGGCAGGGTCAGCCCGGTGTAGGGGGTGTTGCGGCTCCTGGAGGCGAAGGACGACGGGTCCACCGGGCTGCGGTGGGAGGGGTCGTAGAGGGTGAGGTTGGCGGGGGCGCCGGCCTCGATCGGGTGGCCGTGGCCGGTCAGCCGGCCGATGCGGGCGGGAGCGTACGACATGCGCTCGGCGACGCCGGGCCAGTCGAGCAGGCCGGTGTCGACCATGGTCTCCTGCACCACGCTGAGCGCGGTCTCCAGGCCGATCATGCCCATGGCGGCGGCCGACCACTCGCTCTCCTTGTCCTCCACCGGGTGGGGGGCGTGGTCGGTGGCGACGACGTCGATCGTGCCGTCGGCGAGGGCCTCGCGCAGCGCCTCGACGTCGGCGCGGGTGCGCAGCGGCGGGTTGACCTTGTAGATGGGGTTGTAGGCGCCGACCGGCGAGTCCTCGACCAGCTCGTCGGTGAGCAGGAGGTGGTGGGGGGTCACCTCGGCGGTGACGTCCCAGCCCTTGGACTTGGCCCAGCGCAGGATCTCGACCGACCCGGCGGTGGAGACGTGGCAGACGTGCAGGCGGGAGCCGACGTGCGCGGCCAGCAGGCAGTCGCGGGCGATGATCGCCTCCTCGGCGACGGCGGGCCAGCCGGTGAGGCCGAGCCGGCCGGAGACGACGCCCTCGTTCATCTGCGCGCCCTCGGTGAGCCTGGGCTCCTGGGCGTGCTGGGCGACGACTCCGTCGAACGCCTTGACGTACTCCAGGGCGCGGCGCATGAGCACCGCGTCGGAGACGCACTTGCCGTCGTCGGAGAAGACGCGGACGCGGGCCGCGGAGTCGGCCATCGCGCCCAGCTCGGCGAGCTGGCGGCCCTCCAGCCCGAGGGTGACGGCGCCGACGGGCTGCACGTCGCAGTGGCCGTGCTCGTGGCCGAGCCGCCACACCTGCTCGACCACGCCGGCCGTGTCGGCGACCGGGGAGGTGTTGGCCATGGCGTGCACCGCGGTGTAGCCGCCGCGGGCGGCGGAACGGGTGCCGGTCTCGACGGTCTCGGCGTCCTCGCGGCCGGGCTCGCGCAGGTGGGTGTGCAGGTCGACGAGGCCGGGCAGGGCGATCGCGCCGCCGCCGTCGATCTCCTCTCCCTCGCCGGTCAGGCCCGCGCCGACCTCGGCGATGACGCCGTCGCCGACGCGGACGTCGACCGGCTCACCACCCAGGATGCGTAGGTTTCGGATGATCATCATGCCTCCTTCGTCGGCACGACGATCATGATGATGCTGTGCCTATTTGTTCGCTCGCTTCGCTCACTCACGCTGTGTCTCCCCCGAGTAGCAGATAGAGCACGGCCATGCGGATGGTCACCCCGTTGGCGACCTGCTCGACGATGGTCGAGCGCGGGGAGTCGGCCACCTCGGCGGCGATCTCCATGCCCCGGTTCATCGGGCCGGGGTGCATCACGATGGCGTCGTCGGGCATCTTGGCGAACCGGTCGCGGTCGAGGCCGTAGCGGCGGGAGTATTCGCGCTCGCTCGGGAAGTAGGAGGCGTTCATCCGCTCCTTCTGCACCCGCAGCATCATGACCGCGTCGGACTTGGGCAGCACGGCGTCGAGGTCGTACGAGACCGCGCACGGCCAGATGTCGACCGCGACGGGCAGCAGGGTGGGCGGCGCCACCAGCGTGACCTCGGCGCCGAGGGTGTGCAGCAGCAGCACGTTGGAGCGGGCGACCCGGCTGTGGAGCACGTCGCCCACGATGGCGATCTTGCGCCCGTCGAGGCCGCCCAGGCGGCGGCGCATCGAGAAGGCGTCGAGCAGCGCCTGGGTGGGGTGCTCGTGGGTGCCGTCGCCGGCGTTGACCACGCTGCCGTGGACCCAGGTGGCCAGCCGGTGCGGGGCTCCGGAGGCCGCGTGGCGGATCACGACGGCGTCGGCGCCCATCGCCTCCAGGGTGAGCGCGGTGTCCTTGAGCGACTCTCCTTTGGAGACGCTGGACCCTTTGGCGGAGAAGTTGATCACATCGGCGGACAGCCGCTTCGCCGCCGCCTCGAAGGAGATGCGGGTCCGGGTCGAGTCCTCGAAGAACAGGTTGACGACCGTGCGGCCGCGCAGCGTGGGCAGCTTCTTGATGGAACGTTCCGAGACCCTCGCCAGCTCCTCGGCGGTGTCGAGGATGAGCAGCGCGTCGTCACGGGTGAGGTCGCCGGCGGAGATGAGGTCGCGGTTCACCTGGCGTCCCCCTTCCTGAGGATCACGGCGTCGCGCCCGTCGGTCTCCCGCAGGGACACCTTCACCTTCTCGCTCTTGGCCGTGGGAAGGTTCTTGCCGACGTAGTCGGCGCGGATGGGCAGCTCGCGGTGGCCGCGGTCGACCAGGATGGCGAGCTGGACGGCGGCCGGGCGCCCGAACTCGCTGAGCGCGTCGAGCGCGGCGCGGACGGTGCGGCCGGAGTAGAGGACGTCGTCGACGAGCACCACGATCTTGCCGTCGACGCCGTCGGGCGGGAGATCGGTGCGGCCGAGCGGCCGGGCGGGGCCCTGGCGCAGGTCGTCACGGTGCATCGTGATGTCGATCGAGCCGACGGGGATCTTGACCCCTTCGAACTGCTCGATGCGCTCCCCGAGCCGGCGGGCGAGGGTCACGCCGCGGGTGGGGACGCCGATCAGGACGACTTCGTCGGCGCCTTTGGTGCGTTCGAGGATCTCATGGGCGATGCGGGTCAGCGCCCGATGGATGTCCGGGCCCTCGAGAACGGCCCTGGATTCGGACATGCCGGAATCTCACCACCTTTCCCGCCTCACTGGACGGGTCTTAAAGGGTGTTGGTCGCGACACACAGTACCAGGCGCCACCTGCCGGAACGGGACGCCCCACCCCGCCTATCGAGGTGATCCCGGGACGAGCCTGGGGATAGAGACACAATGACCTTCCATGTGGACTCCGAGGTGGGCGCCCTCCGGCAGGTGCTGCTGCACCGGCCCGACCTCGCGCTGAAGCGGCTCACGCCTTCCAACAAGGAAGCGTTCCTGTTCGACGAGGTGCTGTGGGTGCAGCGGGCGGTGGAGGAGCACGAGGAGTTCCAGCGGGTGCTGCGCGAGCGGGGCGTGCGGGTCCATCTGCTGGACGAGCTGATCAGGGAGACGGTCGAGATCCCCGAGGCGCGCCGCCACATCCTGGACAAGACCGTGGACGAGCGCTTCCTCGGCCCGCTGGCGGTCGACGACGTGCGCAACACGCTGGACGCGATGGACGCGGCCACCCTGCAGCTGTTCCTGACCGGCGGCATCACCAAGCGGGACCTGCTCGAACGCGACTGCGACCCCACGTCGGTGGCCTACCACTCGCTCGACGACGACGACTTCGTGCTGCCGCCGCTGCCCAACCACCTGTTCACCCGCGACCCGTCCTGCTGGGTGTACGACGGGGTGTCGGTCAACGCGATGCGCAAGAAGGCCCGGATGCGCGAGACCGTGCACATGGAGGCGGTCTACGCCTTCCACCCGATGTTCGCCTCCGGCTTCGACCGGCCGGGCGGCTTCCGGGTCTGGCTGCCGGGGCAGGCGATCGCGCCGGCCACGATCGAGGGCGGCGACGTGCTGGTGATCGGGCGCGGCGCGGTGCTGGTCGGGATGAGCGAGCGCACCCAGCCGCAGACGGTCGAGATGCTGGCCAGGCGGCTGTTCCGGACGGGCTCGGCGAGCCGGATCGTGGCGCTGCGTATGCCCCGCACCCGCGCGTTCATGCACCTGGACACGGTGATGACGATGGTGGACGTCGGCGTGTTCACCAAGTACGCGGGCCTCGGCATGCTGCCCTCCTACACGATCGAGCCCGGCGACACCGAGAAGGAGCTGAAGGTCACCGACCACCCGCCGCGCGACATGCACCGGGCCATCGCCCGCGCCCTGGACCTCGACGACATCAAGGTGCTCACCGCCACCCAGGACGTCTACGCCGCCGAGCGGGAGCAGTGGGACGACGGCTGCAACGTGCTGGCCGTCGAGCCCGGCGTGGTGATCGCGTACGAGCGCAACACCACCACGAACAACCACCTGCGCCAGAACGGCGTCGAGGTGATCACCATCCGCGGGAGCGAGCTGGGGCGCGGCCGAGGCGGCCCGCGCTGCATGAGCTGCCCCCTCGAACGGGACGGGATCTGAGCCGTGCGGGTCATCGTCGCGCTGGGAGGCAACGCGGTCCTGCGGCGGGGCCGGCGGCCCGACGCCGATACGCAGATCGCCGAGGTGAACTCCTCGATCAGGACGCTGGCCGGGCTCGCGGCCGGGCACGAGCTGATCATCACCCACGGCAACGGCCCCCAGGTCGGCATGCTGGCCCTGCAGAGCGCCGCCGACCCCGGCCTGAGCCGGCCCTACCCGTTCGACACGCTGGTCGCGCAGACCCAGGGCATGATCGGCTACTGGATCCTGCAGGCCCTGCAGAACGCGCTGCCCGGCCGGCAGGTCATCGCCATGGTCACGCAGACGCTCGTGTCGGCCGTCGACCCGGCCTTCCGCGACCCCGCCAAGTTCGTCGGGCAGGTGTACGAGCGGGACGAGGCCGAGAAGCTGGCCCGCGAGCACGGCTGGACGGTCAAGCCCGACGGGGAGCACTGGCGGCGGGTGGTCCCCTCCCCCACCCCGCGGCGGGTCGTGGAGACCCGGCTGATCCGCCGGATGGCGCGCGAGGGCGTGGTGGTGGTCTGCGCGGGCGGCGGCGGTGTCCCGGTGATCCGCGACGAGCGCGGCCGGCTCACCGGCGTCGAGGCGGTCGTCGACAAGGACCTGACCGCGTCGCTCCTGGCCGAGGCGCTGGAGTGCGACGCGTTCCTGAGCTTGACCGACGTGCCCCGCGTGATGCGCGACTTCGGCACCCCGCGCGAGTCCGGGATCGCGCACACCACCCCGCACGAGCTGCGCGCGCTGGACCTGCCGGCCGGGTCGATGGGCCCCAAGGTGGAGGCGGCCTGCCGGTTCGTGGAGCACACCGGCGACATGGCCGCCATCGGCCGGCTCGACCAGGCTGAGCGGATCCTGGCCGGCGACGCCGGCACGATCGTGACGCCCAACGCGCGCTGGCCGCGGACCGGCACGCTCTAGGAGGCAGTCATGGCGGTCGTGCGACGGCTCTTCAGGACCAAGCCCACCGAGCGGCTCGTCGCCGAGAGCGGCCGCGGCGAGGGCGGCGAGCTGCGCCGCACGATGGGGCTGTGGCAGCTGACGCTGTTCAGCGTCGGCGCCACCCTCGGCACCGGCATCTTCGTCATCCTGGGCGAGGCCGTGCCCAAGGCGGGCCCGTCGGTGGTCCTGGCGTTCGTGCTGGCCGCGATCACCGCGCTGTTCTCCGCGCTCTCGTACGCGGAGCTCGCCGGGACCATCCCGGTGTCCGGGTCGTCCTACTCCTACGCGTACGCGACGCTGGGCGAACTGGTCGCCTGGGTGTGCGGGTGGTGCCTGATGCTGGAGTACGCGGTCTCGGTGGCGGCCGTGGCGGTCGGCTGGGGCGAGTATCTCAACGCGTTCCTGCGGAGCCTGGCCGGCTGGACGCTGCCCGACGCGATCACCCGGTCACCCGGCCAGGACGGCGGCGTGGTCAACCTCACCGCCATCCTCATCGTGGTGCTGGCCACCTGGGTGCTGCTGCGCGGGGCCTCCGAGAGCGCGGCGGCGAACGTGGTGTTCGTGCTGATCAAGATAGCGGTGCTGCTGTTCTTCTGCCTGGTGGCGTTCACCGGCTTCAGCGCGGGGAACTTCGCGCCGTTCGCGCCGATGGGCGTGGCCGGCATCACGGCGGCGGCCTCGCAGGTGTTCTTCTCCTACATCGGCTTCGACGCCGCCTCGACGGCCGGCGAGGAGGCCAGGAACCCCAGGCGCGACCTGCCCCTGGCCATCGTGCTGTCGCTGGTCATCGTGACCGTCGTCTACGTGCTGGTGGCCGTGGCCGCGATCGGCGCGATGCCGTGGACCGACTTCAACCCCGAGGGCACCGAGGCCAGCCTGTCGCTCATCGCCGACCTGGCCACCGGCTCGACCTGGGCGGGCCTGATCATCTCCTTCGGCGCGGTCATCGCCATCGCCAGCGTGGTGCTCACGGTCATGTACGGGCAGACGCGCATCCTGTTCGCCATGTCACGCGACGGGCTCGTCCCGCGCGTGTTCCAGCGGGTGAGCCCCAGGCGGCAGGTGCCGGCGGCCAACACTCTCATCGTCACCGCCTTCGTCTGCGTGCTGGCCGGGCTTCTGCCGCTCGGCCATCTCGTGGAGGCGACCAGCATCGGCACGCTGTTCGCGTTCGCGATCGTGAACGCGGGCGTGCTGGTGCTCCGCTACCGCAGCCCCGGCCTGCCGCGCGGCTTCCGCACGCCGTTCTTCCCCGTCACCCCGGCGCTGGGGGTGGTGTTCTGCTTCCTGGTGATGGGCGGGCTGGCCGGCGTCACCTGGGTCGCGTTCGGGCTGTGGATGCTGGCCGGGCTGCTCTGCTATTTCCTGTACGGCTACCGCCACTCGCGGCTGAACGCCGAGGTGCCCTAGATGAAGATCGAGAATGTGCTGAGCGGGTTCGTCCCCGAGCCTCGTGGCCGCGACGGCCTGGCGGTGGCCGTACTGCTGGCCCGGCAGGCCGGCGCCCGCCTGGAGGTGGCGTTCGTGAAGCCGCCCGCGTGGAGCACGCCGGGGCCCGCCCGGGCGGAGGCGACCGCGTGGGCGGCGTTCCTCCAGGAGCAGGCCGAGGCCACGCTGGCGCAGGCGGCCGAGCTCGCCGGCGACGAAGCGGGCCTGGTCGCCTACACCCACCGGGGCAGCGGGCGCGGCCTGGTGGAGCTGGCCCGCAAGCGCGGCGCGGACGTGGTGGTGATCGGCTCGGCGCCGCGCGGCCCGCGGGGTCGCATCTCGCTGGGCAGCACCGCCGACCAGCTTCTGCACTCCTCTCCGGTGCCCGTGCTGCTGGCCCCGCGCGGGTACGCCGAGGACCCGCCCGCCGAGCTGACCCGGCTGACCCTCGCCTACCGGCGCGGCCGCTGCGCCGACGCGGCGGTCAAGGGGGCGGCCGGGATCGCGGCCGCGCTGGACCTGCCGCTGCGGCTGGTCACCCTGGTCGAGGCGGCTCACCGCCGGCACCCGCTGGGCGAGGAGATGCTGACGGGGATGCGCGACCAGGCCATGGCCGACCTGACCGCCGCCGCCCGCGGACAGAGGCTGCGCACCCGGGTTGACGTGGAGGTGTTCGAGGGCCGGAGCGTCGCCGCGGCCATGCGGGCGGGCACCTGGGAGCGGGGCGAGCTGATCATCTGCGCCTCCAGCGGCACCGGGCCGCTCAGGCGGGTGTTCCTGGGCGACACCAGCATCAAGATCGTACGGGCGGCGACCTGTCCCGTCCTGGTTCTGACACGCCAGGCCTGACTTCTTCGCCCCCGGTGCCGAAACCGCTGTGGTTACTCGGCAAACTATGACGAAGTACAGTTACTACGGGGACAGAAGGGGCTAATGAGGCGTTCCATGCTGGACCGGATTCGGCATCTTTTTTCCAATCAGCTTGACCTTAGGCGTCGACCCCTTTACCGTCACTGTGCGTAACCAGCACCTGCGCGGCGTCCTGGGGTGAACCCAGGGCCATCGCTACCGATTGGTGCCCGAGCGGCATCGGACCCCCGGTGGCAACGGCATTCGCCGCAAGGGAGCACAATCTACTGAGAGCTATAGATACGAGGAGCCGGGGGGCCACACGATGCCGTCTGAGTACGCAAAGTCGCTTGGTGCACGACTCCGCGCGATCCGCACCCAGCAGGGCCTGTCCCTGCATGGAGTCGAGGAGAAGTCGCGTGGCAGGTGGAAGGCCGTGGTCGTGGGCTCGTACGAGCGCGGCGACCGTGCGGTCACGGTGCAGAAGCTTGCCGAGCTTGCCGACTTCTACGGGGTGCCCGTCTCCGAGCTGCTGCCCGGCGGTGCCGCGCCGAGCCCGCTCGGGCCGACGCCCAAGCTTGTGATCGACCTGGAGAGGCTGGCCACGCTGCCCAAGGAGAAGGCGGGGGCGCTGGCCCGCTACGCCGCCACGATCCAGAGCCAGCGGGGCGACTACAACGGCAAGGTGCTGTCGATCCGCCAGGAGGATCTGCGCTCTCTGGCCGTGATCTATGACAAGTCGCCGAGTGAGCTCACCGAGGAGCTGATCAGCTGGGGCGTCCTCGACGCCGAGGCCCGCCGGGCGGTCGAGACGTTCTGACCCGGCTCCCACAGCCGCGGCAAGGGGCGCGCCCATCCGGGCGTGCCCCTTGCTTGTTTTCTGACAAAGCCCCGCACAACAGACATTTCGCCGGGCCCAAAAAGCGGTCCGCCGCCATTCCCTCAGTGGGTTCTCGATAATCCAACAAACCTCGTGTTTAGTCCCCGGCGCCCTTCACTCGCCTGTCAACCTCGTGCTCCCGTGCGGGGCGCGGGAAACGCGACCCTCCGGCGGTCACGGCGCCGGGCCATCGCCACCGGGGCGCGAGACGGGAGAAGTGCCGCTACTCACGGCAGGAGCCCGCCTGCAGCGACATCTTGGCCGCCTCTCCCCACACCGGGCTCATCCTCATGGCGCGGTACAGCACCGACCCGAAGTAGCGGGTGTTGTACCGATAGCCGGACTCCAACTGGCCCTTCACGGCCCAGCGGACCTTGTTCCTGCCCAGGTCCACGAACCAGTGACCAGCAGTGATCTTGTACGTGCACACGACGGGCTCCGCCGCCGACGCGGCGCCCGGGAACACCGCTCGGGCCACCAGGACGGTGGCCGCCGCAGCGGTGGCGAACCCGGCTCTGCGCTTTCCCATACTGTCTCCCTGCTCATGACCGCCGACGCTTCCGGCGGCGCGGCTCCCCTTTCGAAGCCGACACGGCAACCAGGGCCGCCCTCGTCACAGCTTCGCCGCGACATCGGCTCGGCGCCGGCGCAGAGCAGAATGAGGCACCACATGCCTATGACCTCGGCGAGCGCCTGGCAGGAGCCGCCCATCTGGGGTGTCTTCATCGGGCTTGCCCGTCCCGGGCTCAAGCGTCGACCCACGAGCGTCGCGACGCGGGGACGCCTCACGGGCGTCGGCTCACGGGCGTCGGCAGGCGTCAGCTCGCGTGCGCGGATCGCGGGCAGACGGCAGGCGTCAGCTCACGTGCGCAGTTCGCGGGCAGCCTGACAGGCGCTACCTCCTCAACCCGCGCGCTACGACCGCCCTCGTCCGCCCTTACGGGATGCGCCGGGTCGTCCGGACGGCGGAGGAGGCGGGTTTCGCCGCCATCGGGTGTATCGAGCAGCTCGCGTGCGCAGCGCAGGGCCCCGGGGCGTTCCAGCTCAACGGGCGTCTGCGGGACGCAGGACTGCGGGCGTCTGCGGGACGCAGGACTGCGGGCTCGGGACCCACAGCAGGCCGGCTGCTGCTCGGCAAGGCGAGCAACGTGCCGGAAAAAGCGGCGGACATCCCACCGGCGCGGTGACCGCCGGAACGGCCGGCGCCTGGCCCCGTTACGTCTCCTCATGCGAGGGCGTGGACGGCAGGGAGACCGGGGCGCTCGTAGGGGGTGGGTGGGATGTCAACCCGCCAGGGGCACGTCCACGGGGAGCTGGGGCTGGGCAGGGACGCCCAGGATGTCCTCGACCGTGCAGACGAAGGTCTCGGCCTCCGCCAGGAGCTCGTCGGCGTCCGTGGCGCTGACGCCGCGCACCAGGCCGGCCTCGGCGGCGGCCCGCTTGGCCGCGCTGGCCGCGAAGTAGGCCGCCCAGTCGGCGAGCGACGGCTCGGTCTCGGGCAGCAGCTCCCATGCGCTGCGCAGGCGGCGTCTGCGACCCTGGGTGGGCTGCGGGCGGGCGGCCAGGATCGCCGCGGCGGCGCGCAGGGCGGCCAGGTGGGCCGACACGTAGCGCGATGCCGGGGAGCGAGCCGTCGCCGCCTCCGCCAGGCAGGAACGTGAATCCGTCAGGTGAGCCCGAACCGCAGGCGATAGCCGGGGCCCGGGCGTTTCTCTGGGCCGTGGTGCCATGTCGTTCGCCTCCTAGAGTCGTGGCGACTCCCGGCGTGTCCGCCGTTGAGGTCAACGATCGCAGACCCCACCGACATTTCCGCCGGGCCGGCCGGACGAGGAGCTTCCCCTCTCCCCGTCCGGCCAGGACGCGCCCACTCGTCTCCGCCGACGACGAGGACGCGCCCTTCGCCCTCGGAGCCTGACCGCGGGTCCGCGCTGGGGGAGCGCATGGCCCGCGACCAGGTCCTTCCGACGTGAGCCGCGAGCCTCACGTCACATGGTCGAACATAATTTCGATCACGCGCGGTGTCAACTGCTTCCACGAACACAGGTTCGATGACCATGACGGTGTCACCGGCGGGCTGCAACGCCGCTCACCTCACTCGCGAACGCCCCTGAACCCCCGCACCTCCGGCGAATCCGGGGTTTCCGACCCGCCGCCGTCCCCAAGAGCAGCCCCCGGACGCGGACGGCATACCACGGGCACTCTCAGGAGAGCCCAGGCCGTCATGAGCGCTCTGAGGAGATGGTGCACCACAGGACACCCCTCTCAGGGAGCTGACGCTCTTATGAGCGTCCCCGGGGAGACGACGTGCTCCAGGGAGTGCCGACGCTGTCACGAGCGCCTCTGGGGAGACGACATGCCACAGGGCGTTCTCAAGGGAAACTTCGAGACCTGCACTACGGAGATGGCGGGGCCTTGCGCACTACGGAGACGGCGGGATGTTCAGGCAGGTGTGCGGGGGTGGATGGGGTGGTGCTTCCGAGCGGGAGGAGCTGGCTCAGCGCCGTTTCGCGAGCAGAGAGAGCCCAGTCCGGCAGCGTTCCGCGAGTGGAGAGAGCCCGCTCCGGCGGCGTTCCCGAGATCGCGGGTCATGGTTACGATGGCGGGATGGGGCCCATCCTGATCAACGCCATCCTCACCGCTCCCGCCCTGGCGCTCCTCCTCATCCCGTTCCATGACGAATCCGGTGCCGTCGACAGCCGCAACGGCCTGGCCGGGTTGCGCACTCGGGAGACGCTCGCCTCACGCGAGGCATGGGACGCGGCGCACACCTGGGCCAAGGTCCCGATGCGCATGCTGGCCGCGGCCATGGCGGGGGTGCTGGTGGTGTCAGCCGCCGCCGAGCTGGCGGTCGGGCTGCCGGAGGGTGTCCAGGTGGCCACGATCCTGGCGCAGGCCGGGTTGCTCATAGGCGGGCTGGGCCTGATCGGCTGGCGCGCTCACCGCGTGGCCGCACGCGTGAACCGCGAACTCGCAGGCCGGCCCGCATGAGCGGCCGAGCCGGCACAGCCCCGGCGCTCCTCCCACAACGACTCCCCGGCCCCTCAGAACACCGCCTCGGCCAGGCGCAAGGCGGTCGCGGACGACGGAAGACCGTCGAGGCCGGAACGCGGGAGGGCGGTGGGTCGTTCGGGTGGGTGGCGCGGCCCGTGGCGTTGGTCGCCGGGGCGGCCGCCGCCGTCGGGTTCGCGTGGGAGGCGCAACTGCCGCTGGGCGAAGACGTCCTGCACGTGGGCGGCCCGGTCGTCCTGCGGGGCCTGCGGCAGAAGCTGGCGCGGCTGGTGTACGACGGCCGGTACGGGGTGAACACGGCGGATTTCGCCGACCTGAGCGAGTTCGGTCTCGATCACCCGGAACGGGTCTACTACTCCCCCGCCCACTGGGGCACGCTGCGCCGGGCGCTGCCCGTGAGCGACGTGAGCGAGCACGACGTGTTCCTCGATCTCGGCGCGGGCAAGGGCCGGATGGCGCTGGAGGCCGCCAGCCGCTACCCGTTCGGACGGGTGATCGGGGTGGAGCTGTCGCCCGAGCTGACGGAGATCGCGCGGTCCAACCTGGCCGGCACGCGGCTGCGGCTGCGTGCCGGCGGCGTCGAGTTCGTGCACTCGGACGTGCTGGAGTACGACATCCCCGACGACGTCAGCGTGGTGTTCCTGAACAACCCGTTCCGCGGGCGGATCTTCGCCGCCGCCGTGGACCGGCTGATCGCCTCCGCCGACCGCAGCCCGCGCCCCGTCACCGTCGTCTACTTCAACCCCGTCGAGGAGGCCTACCTGCTCGGCACGGGCCGTTTCCGCCACGTGCGGACGGTGCGGCGCGGGACGGGCGACGGCGTGTTCGGCACGACCCGCGTCTACGCTCTCAGACAGCCTTGAGCGCGCCCGAAGGACACAGCGTCACGGCTCGCCGAGCCCCCTCCTCCAGCTCGGCGGGCGGCACGGGCTGCAGGAGCACGACCGTCCCGTCCTCCTCGCTCTGATCGAAAACCTCTGGCACGGTGAGCGCGCACATGCCCGCACCGATGCACACGTTCGTGTCGGCTTCTATCTTCATGAATCCCTGCTTACCAGGTGACGGGCAGCCGGTGCACGCCGTAGATGGCCATGTCCGCCCTGAGCGGCACCTCGTCGGCCGGCACCGCGAGCCGCAGGCCGGGGAAGCGGCGCAGCAGGGCCGCGAACCCGATCCGCATCTCCGCGCGGGCGAGCTGCTGGCCGAGGCACTGGTGGATACCGTGGCCGAAGCCGAGGTGGCCGGTCGCGGGCCGGGTGACGTCGAGCCGGTCGCCGCCGGGGAACCGGGACGGGTCGCGGTTGATCACCGGCAGGTGGAGGGTGACCGACTCGCCCTTCCTGATGAGGTGGCCGTCGATCTCGACGTCTTCCAGGGCGGTCCTGACCGGGCCGACGTGGATGATCGTGAGGTGGCGCATCAGCTCCTCGACGGCGTTGCCGATCAGCGACGGGTCGTCGCGCAGCGCGGCGAGCTGGGCGGGGTCGGCGAGCAGCGCGTAGGTGCCGAGACCGAGCATGTTGGCGGTGGTCTCGTGCCCGGCGACCAGGAGCAGGAACGCGACGCCGGTGAGCTCGTCGTCGCTCAGCTCGCCGCCTTCGATGAGGCCGCTGAGCAGGTCCTCCCCCGGGTGCTCACGCTTGCGCGAGACGAGCCCGTACAGGTAGGTGAAGACGCGGCCGATGGCCGCGAGGGCGTCGGAGGCCCGCGCGTCCAGGCTCACCAGGATCTTGGTGTCCTCCTGGAAGGCCGCCCGCTCCTCGTACGGGACGCCGAGCAGTTCGCAGATGACCAGTGAGGGGATGGGCAGCGCGAAGGCGTCGACGAGGTCGACCGGCCCGCCCGCGGCTTCCATCTCGTCAAGCCGGGCCTCGGTGATCTCCTCGATCCTGGCTTCGAGCTGCTTCATCCTGCGTACGGTGAACTGCCCGGTGAGCAGTTTGCGGTAGCGGGTGTGCTCGGGCGCGTCGGTGCGCAGGAAGAACCCGGGCGGGACCTCGAACTCCTGCGAGCGGATCTCCTCGGCGAGGTCGGCGCGCGCCGCGAGGGGCGGGTGCGCCAGCTCGGGCCGGTTGCTGAAGCGCTGGTCGGCCAGCACCGCGCGGGCGGCCGCGTAGCCGGTCACGAGCCAGCCCTCGTGTCCGTCGGCGTACCTCATCCGGTGCACGTCGCCGCGCTCGCGCAGCCTCGCGTACGTCTCGGGCGGGTCGAACGGGCGTTCCCGCCGCGTGGTCAGGGTCAGGTCGGTCATGGCTGCCTCCTTCTCCAGGACGCCACCAAGAAAACCTCATTGAATGCAATTTTGCAATGTGTGCAGCAGAGGTATCCTTTCGTGCATGACCGGGCTACGGGAGCGCAAGAAGCAGCGCACGCGCCGGGCGCTGGTGACCGCCGCGCTCCGGTCGTTCCAGGAGAAGGGGTTCGAGGAGACGACGATCGCCGAGATCGCCGCCGGGGCCGAGGTGTCGGCGCGCACCTTCTTCAGCTACTTCGCCAGCAAGGAAGACGTGATCTTCTATGACGGCCCGGAGCGGATGCGCTACGTCCTCGACCTGGTGGCCGGGCGCCGGCCCGGCGAGCCGGTGGCCGAGCTGCTGGTGCGGGTGATCCGGGCGAGCCTGGAATGGGCCGTCGACCCCGGCAACTTCGACCTGGCGGAGGCCGCGGCCCGCATGGAGCTCATGCTGACCGTGCCCTCGCTGCAGGCACGCGCCCTGCATGTGCTGTTCGAGCAGCAGCTCCAGCTCGCCGAGGCGGTGGAGCGGGCGTACGAGGGCGAGCTCGGCGCGCTGGAGGCGGCCGCGATGGTGGGTTCGCTGGTCGGCGCGGTCAAGCTGACCGCCGTGATGAGCCTGACCAGGGGCGACTCGCAGGAACAGGTGTGGGAGGCCATCACGGCCGCTGCGGAGATCTCGATGCGCGGGCTGTCGAACGTGTGAGCCGGCGGCCCGGCGCGGTCACCGCCTGAACTTCCCCCGCACGTGGACCGGGACCCCGGTGCCCAGCAGGCCGGGCAGCTCCTCCGCCACGTTCATCGGCAGCCGCACGCAGCCGTGGGAGGCGGGATACAACGGCACCGAGAGCGCGCCGTGGAAGGCGATGCCACCGTTGAAGAAGATCGGGTTGTAGAGCTCGCCGAGGTAGGACTTGTGCCAGCCGTCGCGCCGCCAGGTGGTCTTGTACGTGCCCGTGGGCGTGGTGGCCGAGCCGCAGAAGCGCTGCTCCTTGCCCTGCCACACGGTGGTCTCGCAGTAGGGCACGCCGCTGCCGGACGACATGTGGCTGATCAGCTTCAGCTCGCCGCCGACGTACAGGGTCATGATCTGCGTGCTCAGGTTGACCTCGGCGCGGGTCCGCTTGCCGTTCCGGGCCAGGACCTTGGGGGTCCTGGGCTGCTCCAGCGCCCGCCAGGTGGCCTTGCCGATGGTGCTGGTCGGCTTGATGCCGTTGACCTTCTGGAACGCCCACACGGCGCCGAGCGTGGTGCCGCCGTAGCGCCCGTCGGCCTTGCCCGGCCGGTAGCCGAGCTCGCGCAGCCGCTTCTGGAGCCAGACGACCGCCTTGCCCTTGGCGCCCAGCTTCAGCTTCTTGTCCGGCGCGGTCACGGCCGGGGGAGGCTCGGCGAGCCGGCCCGCGGCGGCGGTGATCGAGTGGGACGCCGTCTCGGCGGGTGCCACTCCGCAACCGGCGAGCGCGACCGCCCCGGCGGTGAGGAGGGCGAGCACTCCCGGAAGCCGTCGAGCCCTCACCGGTATCACCTCTCAAGCAGGTAACAAGCGAATCAAAGGACCCTACACCACCGCTCAACGGGGTAATGCGGGAGTCAATCTGTTTAGAGTGTCCGCATGCCCGAGAAGTTGCCCGCCAACGCGGTAAGAGTGGAAAACGCCCTCCGGAGCCTGGGAGCGACCGGCGAGATCGTGGTGCTGCCCGAGAAGGCGCCCACCGCGGCCACGGCCGCCGCGCAGCTCGGTTGCGAGGTCGGCGCCATCGCCAACAGCCTGATCTTCGACGCGGACGGGGCGCCGCTGCTGGTGCTGACCAGCGGCGCGCACCGGGTCGACGTGGAACTCGTCGCCCGCACGGCGGGAGTCTCGAAGGTACGGCGGGCGACGCCGGAGTTCGTCAGAGAGGCGACCGGGCAGCCGATCGGCGGGGTCGCCCCGGTGGGGCATCCGGCGCCGGTGCGCACACTGGTCGACACCTGGCTGCAGAAGCACGAGGTGGTGTGGGCCGCCGGCGGCCATCCGCACACCGTCTTCCCGACCACGTTCGACGAACTCCTGCGAATCACCGGCGGCACGCCCGTGGATGTGGAATGACCGTGGGCGGCAGGGAATAGGGTGCGACGGTGATCGAGTTTCGCGGCGCGGGACCCGCCGAGTTCACCGAACGGCTGGACACGGTGATCGACATCTACACCGCCGCCATGCGCACGCCGGAGGAACAGATCGCCGGTCGTACCGCCATCATGCGCAATCACGGGACATATCCATTTTTCCAGTGCTATTTCGCCGAATGGCGTGATGCTCCGGAGGGGCCGAAGATCGTCGGCTTCGCGTACGGCTTCCGCGGCGCGCCCGGCCAGTGGTGGCACGACGTCGTCCACCGCGCGCTGGCCGACCAGGCCGGCGTCGACGCGGCCGACGCGTGGCTGGGCCACGCGTTCGAGCTGGCCGAGATCCACGTGCATCCCGACTTCCAGCGCAAGGGCATCGGCCGCGCCATGATCACCACCCTGTGCGCGGGCCGGGCGGAACGCACGGCCGTGCTCTCCACCCACGACCGGCCGACGATCGCCCGCCACCTCTACGCGTCCATGGGGTTCATGGACCTGCTGTCCCGGTTCGTCTTCCCCGGAGGGTTCGAGGAGTACGCCATCGTCGGCAGGCGACTCCCTCTGACCGGGTCATGACCTGAGGTTTTGCGGGTCATTACGGAGGGCATCACCTTTACGGAAAGTTACTCACTCGCTACCTTCCGCACACCCATCCCCGACGCCACCCGCTCGGTCCCCCTGCGGGCGGGTGGCGTCCCGAGTCAGCCGGAAGGTCACGTACTCCACCCGCCAGCCGTCCCTGACGAGCTCCTTCCGGCTCACCTCCGCGGCGGCGAACCCCGACTCGCCGACCAGCCGCCGCACGTACGGCAGGTCTCCGGTGGTGCCGAAGAACAGCAGCACCCGCCCGCCCGGCCGCAGGTATCCCCGCACGTCACGGAAGAACCTCGTCAGCGCGGCGTAGCCCGCGTCGGTCGTGGCCCTCTCCAGCAGGTCGCGGGGCGCGAACCAGCGGAACGGCGGGTCGAAGACGATCAGGTCGAAGTCGCCCTCGACGGCGGCGAACACGTCGCTCTCCAGCACCGTGACCCGGTCCGCCACGCCGTTGCGCGCGGCGTTTCCCCGGGCCGCCTCGACGGCGTGCGGGTTGACGTCCACCGCGACCACGTCGCGGGACCGTGAGGCGGCCAGGATGGCGTTGACCCCGCAGCCGGTGCCCATGTCGAGCACCCGGTCGCCGTCGCGCACCTCGGCGAGGACCGCCTCGCCGAGCGGGTGCGACATGCCGGCGATCGGCTGGACGTCCGGGGGCACGTGCAGGGTCAGGCCGAGATGGTGGAAGGTCCGGCCGTCGTCGCCGGCCTCGGCCCTGGCGGCCGCGTAGGCCCGCTCGTGCCAGCGGCGGATGCGCTCGACGTGCTCCGGCGGGAGCGTCGGCTCGTAGGTCATGGGGTGGCGGGCTCCTCGTGGGGCAGGCCCTTCAGCTCGTGGAAGTGCGGGGTGCCGGCGACCAGGAGCGTGCCGTCCCACAGCCGCCCGGCCTGCTCGCCCTCCGGCACCCGCGAGATGACCGGGCCGAAGAACACCACCCGGTCCTGGCCGGCCCCGCTGACCGCGACCACGGGGGTGCCGGCCTCGCCGCCGATGAGCGCCATGCCCTCGGCGTGGGAGGCCCGTACCAGATGGTCGTGCTCGCCGGTGAGCCCGGCCTCGGCCAGGTCGGCGGGCAGGCCCGCGGAGGTCAGCGCCGTGCGCAGGTCGCCGATCCAGTCCTGGTCGGCGCCGCCGGTGGTCCACAGCGCGGTGTAGAAGCGGCCGAGCGCCTCCTGGCCGTAGCGGTCGGCCACCACGGCCGCGATCCGCGCCGGCACCCACAGGTAGCCCTCCGGGTCACCTTCGGGATCGTCGTCGCGGCCCTCGTTGAGCACGGCGAGGCTGAGCACGTGCCAGCGCACCTCGACCGGGCGGACCCCGGTCACCTCCAGGAGCCACCGCGAGGTCAGCCAGGTGTACGGGCAGGACGGGTCGAACCAGAAGTCGGCGATCACGCTCCCAGTCAACACCCGTCGCGCCCGCGCGTCAGACGGTCAGGGCCGGTGCGTGCCGCAGCCGCTGGAACACCTCCCGCGAGGCGCTCGACCGGTTGAAGGTGATGAAGTGGATGCCGGGCGCGCCCTCGTCGAGCAGCCGCTGGCACAGCTCGGCGCCGTGCTCGATGCCGAGCGCGCGCACCGCGGCCGGGTCGTCGGCGACCTTCTCGAACCGGGCGGCCACCTCCGGCGGGAACGGCGCGCCCGACAACTGCTCGGACCGGGCGATCGTGCTCATCTGCGTGACGGGCATGACGCACGGGATGATCGGCGTGTCGCAGCCGCGGGCCGCGACCCGGTCGCGCAGCCGCAGGTAGTCGTCGGCGCGGAAGAACATCTGCGTGATCGCGTAGTCGGCGCCGGCCTGGCACTTACGCACGAAGTACTCGGTGTCGGACTCGATCGACGGAGAGCGCGGGTGCTTGTAGGGGAACGCGGCCACGCCCACGCAGAAGTCGCCCGACTGGCGGATCAGCCTGACCAGGTCTTCCGCGTACAGGACGCCGTCGGGGTGGGGGATCCACTCGCCGGTGGGGTCGCCGGGCGGGTCGCCGCGCACGGCGAGGATGTTGCGCACGCCCGCGTCGGCGAAGCGGCCGATCAGGTGGCGCAGCTCGCGCGTCGAGTGGTTGACCGCGGTGAAGTGGGCGACCGGGGTCAGCGTCGTGCCGTGCGCCAGCCGCTCGACGATGTCGACCGTGCGGTCGCGGCTGGAGCCGCCGGCGCCGTAGGTCACCGAGACGAACGTCGGCCGCAGCGACTCCAGCTCCCTGATCGCCTTCCACAGCTGCCGCTGGCCCTCGTCGGTCTTCGGCGGCATGAACTCGAAGGAGAACGACCGGCCACCGGAGGCGAGCAACTCGCGGACGGTGGGGACACGGCCGGGCAGGATGGAGGGTTGACCAAGCGCCATGGCCCAAGCGTACCCGCAGGCCCACTCGTGACCCGCCCCAACCTGGTCGCTGGCCTTTCCCTGCTGGGCCACTAGTCTTCAGAGCATGACCATTGACGCCGCGAGCATGGACGACCTGCGCTCCCAGGTGGACCTCCGCCTCAGGGAGTTCGTCGAACGGCGCCTCCCTTCCGACGGCGAGCCCGACTTCCGGCCGCTCCGCGACGCGGCGGAGGACCTGCTGGCCGGGGGCAAGCGCCTGCGCCCCGCCTTCTGCTACTGGGGCTGGCGGGCCGCGGGCGGCGGCGACGAGCCCGGCGTCTTCTCCGCCGCCGCCTCGCTGGAGCTGCTGCAGGCGAGCGCGCTGGTGCACGACGACGTGATGGACAAGAGCGACCTGCGCCGCGGGATGCCGGCCGCGCACCGCCGCTTCCAGGCGCTGCACGAGAAGTCGGCCTGGCACGGGTCGGCCGAGCAGTTCGGCGAGGGCGCGGCGATCCTGCTGGGCAACCTGCTGCTGATCTGGTCGGGCGAGATGTGGCGCACCAGCGGGCTCCCCGCGCGGGCGCTGGCGGCGGCCCAGCCGGTGCACGACCACATGCGCACCGAGCTGATGTGCGGCCAGTATCTCGACCTGCTGGAGCAGGCGAACGGCGAGAACACCTTCGACTCGGCCCTGCGGGTCGCCCTCTACAAGAGCGGCAAGTACTCCGTCGAGCAGCCGCTCAGGCTCGGCCTGGTGCTGGCGGCCGGCGGGCGGGTGCCGTGGGTGGACGAGCTGTGCACCACGTACGGCACCCGCGTGGGCATCGCCTTCCAGCTGCGTGACGACATCCTCGGCGTGTTCGGCGACCCGGCGACGACCGGCAAGCCCGCCGGCGACGACCTGCGCGAGGGCAAGCGGACGATGCTCGTGGCGCGCACGCTCGCGGCCGCCTCCCCGGCCGACGCGGCGACCGTGCGGCGCCTGCTCGGCGACCCCGGGCTCGACGGCGACGGCGTCGCAGCCCTCCGCGACATCATCGAGGGTACGGGCGCGCTGCGTGAGTGCGAAGACATGATCGCCGACTACCTCGGTGAGGCCCTGGCCTCGCTGGAGCAGGCGCCGATCACCGCCGAGGCCCGCACAGCCCTGTCCGAACTGGCCGTGGCCGCCACCGCGCGCAAGACCTGAGCCACCTCGGCCCAGGCCGAACCACCGGCCATGACCCGGCGAGCGCCCGGCGGGACGCCGGCCGGGTCAGCCGGGGCCGTCGGTCAGGCGCTTGGCGAACTCGGCCGCTGCCGCGCCCGGGTCCTCGGCGTCGGTGATCGCGCGCACCACGACGACCCGCCTGACCCCGTACGACATGACCTCGTCCAGGTTGGCCAGGTCGATGCCGCCGATGCCGAACCACGGCCGATCCGCGCCGAGCGACGCCGCGTGCCGGAGCAGCGGCGGGCCGGGCGCGTGACGGCCGGGCTTGGTCGGCGTGGGCCAGATGGGGCCGCAGCAGTAGTAGTCGACGCCCTCCTCCACCGCCGCGGCGGAAGCCTCGGCGACGGAGTGGGTGGACCTGCCGATGACGATGTCGTCGCCGAGCATCTCTCGCGCGACCGTCACCGGAAGGTCGTCCTGCCCCAGGTGGAGCACGTCGGGCCGGGCGGCGTAGGCGATGTCGGCCCGGTCGTTGACCGCCAGCAGCTTGCCGTGGCGGTCGCAGGCGTCGCGGAACACCTCAAGGAGCTCCAGCTCCTCGCGGGCCTCCAGCCCCTTCTCGCGGAGCTGGACGATGTCCACGCCGCTGGCGAGCACCACGTCGAGGAACTCGGCGAGGTCACCGCGCTCGCGCCGTCCGTCGGTGCAGAGGTAGAGGCGGGCGTCAGAAAGCGAGGGCCTGGGCACGTCGCTTGACCTCGGTGTGGCGGCCCGCCCTGATCGCCTCGACGGGCGAGCCTGGCAGTGAGTCGTCGGGGGTGAAGAGCCAGCGCAGCGACTCGACGTCGTCGTAGCCCGCGTCTTGCAGGACGGTGAGTGTGCCAGGCAAACCCTTCATGACATCTCGGCCGTCGAGGAACACCGCGGGCACCTGTGGCCCGCCGCTGCCCCGGCGCACGCCGAGGAGCTTGTGGTCCTTGAGGAGCTGCTTGGCGCGACCCATGGTGAGACCCATGCGGTCGGCCACTTCGGGGAGAGTGAGCCACTCGTCGACGAGGGCATCGGTCTCCCGGTCGATCTGTGCAACAGAAAGCGTCACGAAACCACAACTACCACATGCCGCGCTTGCTCAAACAACACAATCCCGTAGGGGCACGTCCGGATCTACCAGGCGTTCCGTGTCGAGCCGGTGGCCCGCCTCGATGATCCGGCGCCCCTGCACGAGATCGCGCGGCCGGTCGACGGCCAGCACCGCGGCGAGAGTGTCGTCGCCGGCGAGCCAGCAGGCCGACCACTTGCCCGTCGCCTCGCCCCGGTAGACCAGCCGCTCGCCGGCCGGGTGGTGGCCGGCGTACTGGACCATGTGCCCGAACTGCTCCGACCAGAAGTACGGGACCGGGTCGTACACCGCCTCCTCGCCCAGCAGCGTCGCGGCGGCCACCTCGGGCGCGCCCAGCGCGGTGTCCCAGTGCTCGACCCGCAGCCGCGTGCCGAAGCGGCGCGACCACCAGGCGGCGCAGTCGCCGACGGCGACCACGTTCGGCAGCGACGTGCGCAGGTGCTCGTCGGTGACGACGCCGTTGTGCAGGTCGAGGTCGGCGTCGGCGAGCCACTCGACGGCCGGGCGGACGCCGATGCCCGTCACCACCACGTGGGCGTCCACGAACCCGCCGCCGACCAGCGCCACGCCGCCTTCCTCGACGGAGGCGACCATGGTGTCCAGGCGCAGGTCGATGCCCTCGTACCAGTGCTGGGTGCGGGCGCCGAGCTCGGCGCCGACGGCGTGCGTGAGCGGGGCGGGGCCGGCCTCGACCACCGTCACCGCGCAGCCTGCCCGTCGGGCGGCGGTGGCCACCTCGGCGCCGATCCAGCCCGCGCCGATGACCGCCACCCGCGCGCCCGGAACCAGCCGGGCGCGCAGCTCGAGCGAGTCGTCGAGGGTACGCAGGACGTGCTGGGGGCCGTCACCGGGGAGCAGGATCGGCTCGGCCCCGGTGGCGATGACCAGCCCGTCGTAGCCCAGCTCGCCCTCGGTCGTCTCCACGGCGCCCTCGCGCAGCGCCTTGGCGGCGACGCCCGGCCAGAAGTCCACTTCGAGCGCCGCCAGGTCGGAGTCGACGAAGCTGGAGTCGGCGTCGCCCAGCAGCACGGACTTCGACAGGGGCGGCCGGTCGTAGGGCCGGTGGCGCTCCTGCCCGATCAGCGTGATCCTGCCGCCGAACCCGCGTGCGCGCAGCGCCTCGACGCTCCTGACACCTGACAGTCCGGCTCCCACCACCACGACATGATTCACGTAAGCGACCATAACGGGGGCCGCCCCACAGCGTCGCCCCGAGCCCCGATTCCTCCCCCACCTGGCACTCCACCTCCTCGCCACCGAAGATCATTCGTGGAGGTTGGGCCGACGACATACGCACCCACGGAAGTCACCGGGGGTAGGGGCGGTTCGGGACAGCCACCCGCTCTGCTATGTCCGCGAGCATGATCGCGCCCTGCCGGAGTAGCCCAGCCGAGGGTTGCCGCAGGACCCACCCGAAGAACGCCGGTGCCGCCCGAGAAGCTCCGAACCCCACGGAAGCCCGAGACCACCGAAGAGCCCAGGACAGCCCGGAGAACCCAGAAGCGCCCGAAAGGGCCAGAACCTCCCGAAGGCCGATACCACCCGGAGGGCCCGGTACCGCCCGAAGGCCCAGGGCAGCCCGAAGGGCCTTGGACCGCCCGGAGGACCCAGGACCGCCCGGTGGATCCGCGCCCGGTGGATCCGCGCCCGGTGGATCCATGGCCGGTGAATCCATGGCCGGTCGGCCGGCCGTCGGTGAGGGCGGGAACTCGGTCTCCAAGGATGCCCGGTCGCGATCTTCGCGGTCTCGGCGGCGGCCGGGCGCGGGTGGGGCGACCTCCCCCGGCACCGGCGTGCCGGTCTGTCGTGGGAGGTCGTAAGGTGGGGGTGCACGACGCGCGGGAGTCCGGCCGTCACCGGGCTGAGAGGAAGGCTTCACCGGGCCTTCGACCGCAAGACACCTGATCCGGATCATGCCGGCGAAGGGAGCGGACATGGATGTGATCGTCGGAGGCGGCGTCGTCGGCCTGTCGATCGCCTGGCGGCTTGCCAGGCAGGGCCGCGAGGTCGTGGTGGTCGACCCGTCTCCCGCCCGTGGCGCCTCCTACGCGGCGGCGGGCATGCTGGCCCCGATCAGCGAGGTCGCCTACACCGAAGAGCCCCTTCTCCGTCTCGGCGTCGCTTCCCTGCGCCGCTGGCCCGCCTTCGCCGCCGCCCTCGCCGCCGACGCCGGACTCACCACTCCCGGATCCGACGGACCGGCCACCACCCTCACCGCTCAGTCCGACAGGAGCGTCTCCGCCCCTCGGACGACCACCACCCCGAACACTCACGCCGGGCAGTCCGGCTCGGCCGTCCCCGCCGAGGGCACGCTTCCCACGAGCACCCACGTGGTCACCCCTCACGGCGGGACCGGGCGCACGAGCTCCGCCGCTCCTCCCGCGAGCACCCACGTGGTCACCCCTCACGGCGAGACGGGGCACGCCGGTTCCGCGCCCACGGGCGCCGGCCCGGCGGCTGCGTCCGCCGTCCCCGGCGACGGGCGCTTCCCGGCCTTCGACCCCTCGTCCGCCGGCGGGAGGCGTCCGTCGGCCGGCGGCGAGGACGGGCGGGCCGCCGCGTCACCCTGGGGGTTCGGGGAATCCGGTGAGGGGAGCGAACGGCTGGCGGCCGCGCGCGCCGGGCTGGATCTGCGGGACGACGGGACGCTCGACGTCGCGTTCGGGCCCGACGACCTGGCGATGCTCGACGAGCAGGCCGGGTTCATGGAGAAGCTGGGGCTGCCGGTCGAGCGCCTGACCGGGCGCGAGTGCCGGCGGCTGGAGCCGATGCTGGCGCCCTCCGTCCGGGGCGGGCTGCTGGCCCGTACGGACGCGTGGGTGGATCCTCGCCGCGTCACCGCGGCGCTGCTCGCCGCGCTGGAGCGGCTCGGCGTCCCGGTGGTGCGCGCCCGGGTGACCGAGCTGCTGCGTGACGGCGACCGGGTGTCCGGCGTACGGCTGGCCCCTCCGGAGTCGGGCGCAGTCCCCGGGATCTCGCCGGGTGTGCCGCGGGGACGGGAGCCCGAGACGCTGGTCGCGGAGCGGGTGGTGCTGGCGGCGGGGGCGTGGAGCGGGGAGCTGGCGGATGTGCCGGTACGGCCCGTCAAGGGGCAGATCATGCGCCTGAGGTCGCCCCAGCCGCTGATCGGGCGGTGCGTGCGCGGGACCGTGCACGGCAACCCGGTCTACCTGGTGCCGCGGGGCGACGGGGAACTGGTGGTCGGAGCCACCCAGGAGGAGCTGGGCTTCGACACCAGGGTGACCGCGGGCGGGGTCTACGAGCTGCTGCGGGACGCCAGGGAGCTGGTGCCGGGCGTCACGGAGCTGGAGGTGGCCGACGTGGTGGCGGGGCTGCGGCCCGGCACGCCGGACAACCTGCCGGTCGTCGGGCCGAGCGGGATCCCGGGGCTGGTGCTGGCGACCGGTCACCATCGTGGCGGGGTGCTGCTGACGCCGCTCACCGCCGCGATCCTCGAAGGCGAGGAGGCCGACCTCGCGACATTGTGCTCACCGGCGAGATTCAAGGATGTTTCATGAATGTGATGATCAATGGGGCCGCCCGCGAGGTGGCCGAGGGCATGACCGTCGCGCAGGCCGTACGGTCCCTGACCGAGTCCGCCACCGGCGTGGCGGTGGCCGTGAACGACGAGGTGGTCACCCGCAGCGCGTGGGAGACGACGGCGCTGCGCGACAGCGACCGCGTGGAGGTGCTGACGGCGGTGCAAGGTGGATGATCTGGTCATCGCCGGGGAGAAGTTCGGCTCCCGGCTCATCATGGGCACCGGCGGCGCCCCCTCGCTGGAGGTGCTGGACCAGGCGCTGGAGGCGTCGGGCACCGAGCTGACCACGGTGGCGATGCGGCGGCTCGACCCGCACGCCCGCGGGTCGGTGCTCGACGTGCTGCGCCGGCGCGGCATCAAGGTGCTGCCCAACACGGCCGGCTGCTTCACCGCCGGCGACGCCGTCCTGACGGCGCGGCTGGCGCGCGAGGCGCTGGGCACGAACTGGGTCAAGCTGGAGGTCATCGCCGACGAGCGGACCCTGCTGCCGGACCCGATCGAGACGTTCGACGCGGCGGAGCGGCTGGTGGCCGACGGGTTCGTGGTGCTGCCGTACATCGGCGACGACCCGGCGCTGGCCAGGCGGCTGGAGCAGGCGGGGTGCGCGGCGGTGATGCCGCTGGGCTCGCCGATCGGCTCCGGGCTGGGGATCAGGAACCCGCACAGCATCGAGCTGATCGTGGAGGCGGCCGGGGTGCCGGTGGTCCTGGACGCGGGCATCGGCACGGCCAGCGACGCGGCGCTGGCGATGGAGCTGGGGTGCGACGCGGTGCTGCTGGCGACGGCGGTCACCCGGGCGCAGCGGCCCGAGCTGATGGCCTCGGCGATGCGATCGGCCGTCCAGGCCGGGCGGGCGGCCCGGCTGGCCGGCCGGATCCCCCGCCGCCGGTACGCGGAGGCCTCGTCCCCGATGTCTCCCTGACGGTGCCGGTTCTCCTGGAAAGCCCACGGGCCTTCCAGGAGAACTTCTTCCCAGGGACTTCCGGGAGCGGTACGAGCCCCGGAAATGCGGTTCTCCGCCGGCCCAGGAGTACGCTTGCGTCACGGAACGGCACGGGTCGGCATCACTTTCGGATGGTCAGGCCCTCCCGGGGGCGAAACGCCCGTAAACTCAGCCGGGTGGACACGACGACTGCGGACCCTCTGGTAGGTCGGCTGCTCGACGGGCGCTACCGCGTCGAGTCCCGGATCGCCCGGGGTGGCATGGCGACTGTCTACCTGGCGCTCGACATCCGGCTGGACCGGACCGTCGCGCTCAAGGTGATGCACCGCTCGCTGGCCGACGACCCGGCGTTCGTGCGCAGGTTCATCGGCGAGGCGAAGTCGGTGGCCAGCCTCTCGCACCCGAACGTGGTGCACGTCTTCGATCAGGGCACCGACGGCGACGTCGTCTACCTGTCGATGGAGTACGTGCCCGGCAAGACGCTCCGTGACGTGCTGCGCGACCGTGGCAGGCTGCCCGCCCGAGAGGCCCTGGAGATCATGATCCCGGTGCTGGCGGCGCTCGGCGCCGCCCACCAGGCGGGCATGGTCCACCGCGACGTGAAGCCCGAGAACGTGCTGCTGGCCGACGACGGCCGCATCAAGGTGGTCGACTTCGGCCTGGCCCGCGCGATCGAGGCGACCAACCAGACGCGCACCGGCGTGATGATCGGCACGATCGGCTACATGTCGCCCGAGCAGGTGACGACCGGCGGCGCCGACGTGCGCAGCGACGTCTACGCGGCCGGCATCATGCTGTTCGAGCTGGTGACGGGCCGGCAGCCGTACGACGGCGAGACGCCGATGTCGGTGGCCTACCGCCACGTGCACGACACGGTGCCCGCGCCGTCGTCGCTGGCGTCAGACGTGCCGGCGTTGATCGACACGCTGGTGGCGCAGGCGACGGCGCGCGAGCCGCACGACCGCCCCGCGGACGCGACGGCGATGCTGGTGCAGGCGGTCGAGGCGCACCGGACGCTGCCGAGGCTGTCGGGCGCGCAGCAGGCGCGTCCGACCGGCGCGTTCACCAGCCCGCCGGCGGCTCCGGCCCACACCCTGATCCAGCCGCGCGCGGAGGTCCCCACGCCTCCGCCGGCGCGCTCGCGGGGCGGCCGGGTCAAGCCGGTCTGGTTCCTGGCGGCGCTGGCCGTGATCATGGTGGGGGCGGTGGCGGCGACCGGGCTCTACTTCGCGCAGAAGAGCTACAAGATCGTGCCCGATCTCGTGGGCAAGAACCTCGCGGTGGCCGAGCAGAGCGCGAGGGCGCAGGGCTTCCAGGTGGCCAGGGTCGAGGGCCGCCATGACGAGAAGGTCGCCGAGGGGTCGGTGCTGGCCATGGAGCCGGTCCACGGCACCGAGGTGGAGGCCGGCACCACGATCACGCTGGTGCCCTCGCTGGGCCCGAAGCGGGTGCTGGTGCCGAAGACCGCCGGTTTGACGCAGGACGACGCCAGGGCGGCGATCGGCGAGGCCGGGCTGACGGTCGGCAAGATGCGCCGCGTCAAGAACCTCGAGGTGCAGCGCAACCACGTGATCCGCACCTCGCCGCAGGTGGGCGAGAAGGTCAAGGAAGGCGCCAAGGTCGACATCTACGTGAGCGCCGGCCTGGTCATGCCCGACGTGTCCGGCATGCCGAAGGACGAGGCGGCCGCGTTCCTGACGCAGCAGGGCTTCCAGGTGCAGGTCAACGAGGTCGACGACGACGCCGAGCCGTGCACCGTGATCGCGCAGTCGCCGAAGCCCAAGTCCGAGGTCGACCAGGGCATCCCGGCGATGGTCACGGTGGCGCGCTGCGAGACGGACTTCTGGCACTGGTTCCGGGGCGACAACGAGGCCCGCGACGACCAGGAGTTCCGGATCATGCCGGGCGTGATGGGCAAGGGCATCAACGACGCCAAGAACGAGTTGCAGGCGCAGGGCTTCCGGGTGCGGGTGCACAACCTGTCCAACAGCGGCGTGGTGCGGTTCCAGCGCCCGGGGCCCAACTCCGAGCGGCCGCCGGGCTCGGAGGTCCACCTCTGGCACTAGGCCAGGTGTCCCCAGAGCCGCACGCGCGCCAGGCCGCCGTCGGGGTGGATGTCGACGCGTACGTGGTCGACGGGGTCGTGCGGGCCGAGCCGGAAGCGGTGCGGCGTGTCGGGCCGGAGCGGCGTCCCGGGCAGCAGCGGGACCTCGCGGTCGCCGTCGAGGCCGGTGAGCGTCACGGCGGCGGGCGCGTTGAAGACCAGGTTCGTGGTGTCGATCTCGGCGAGGCTGACGCGGCCGCGTCCGGCCAGGCGGATGACGAGCCAGTCGTTGCCGCCGTCGCGGCGGCGCGCGGTCTCCCAGCCCTCGGCCTGGTTGCGGGCCGTGCCGGGGGCGATGACGTTGCCGGGTGAGGAGTAGAACTCGTCGGAGCAGGCGGTGACCAGCCCGCCGTTCTCCAGCGCGGCGAGGTCGAGGCCGAGCCCGTCCCACACGGACAGGTCGGGGCGGGCCTCGCCGTGCACGCGCAGCCGGGCGATGCCGCCGTCGGGATACATGTTCAGCCGTACGTGGGTGTAGCGGCTCTCGTCGGCCACCTCGAAGGGGTGCTCCCTGTCGCCCTTGAGCGGGCTCATGGGCACGATGGTGACCCAGCCGGCCCGTTCCACCTCGGCCGCGGACGGGTGGCCGGGCACGTGGGCGGCCTCGACGGCGGCGTGCGCCGGGTGGTTGCCGGTGAACCAGGCGGTGTCGACGACCACGCCGCGGATCACGCCGGGCAGGCCGAGGCGGACGATCGCCCAGTCGTGGCCGGGGCCGCGGCGGCGGCGGGTCTCCCAGCCGTCGTAGACCTGGCCCGTGCCGGCGAACGTCGCGGGCTGGAAGGCGGGCCTGCCGGGCCGGATGAGGTTCTCCTTCCCGGCGAACGACTCGTCGCTGGCGGCGATCACGGACCCGCCGTGGCGGCGCAGCGCGAGGTCGGGCAGGCGGGTGAAGTCGCGCATCTACGCTCCCAGCAGGAAGGTCCCGTGCGGGACGTCGTCGGCGGGCCTGCCCCGCAGCCAGGTGGTGAGCACGGCGCCCCTGAGGCGGCGTCCCTGGTACGGGGTGACGGGGTTCTTGTGGTGCAGCCGCCGGGCGTCGACGGGTTCGGCGGAGTCGGGGTCGAAGGCCACCAGGTCGGCGTCGTTGCCGGGCTCGATGCCGCCCTTGCCGCGCAGCCCGGCCAGCCGGGCGGGGGCGGCCGACATCCAGCGCACGACGTCGCCGAGTCCGTGCCCGCGCCGGGACGCCTCGGTCCAGACGGCGCGCAGCCCGAGCTGGAGTGAGGAGACGCCGCCCCAGGCGGCGGCGAAGTCGGGCACCTTGAGGTCGGCCGTGGACGGCGAGTGGTCGGTGACGACGCAGTCGAGCACGCCCCGGGCGAGGCCGTCCCAGAGCCGGTCGCGGTTGGCGGCGGAGCGGATGGGCGGGCAGCACTTGTAGGCCGTGTCGCCGTCGGGCACGTCCTCGGCGGTGAGGGTCAGGTAGTGGGGGCAGGTCTCGGCGGTGACCGGGAGGCCCTCGGCCCGCGCGGCCTCCAGCACGTCGAGGCAGCCGGCGCCGGAGACGTGCAGGATGTGCGCGCGGGCGCCGGTCTCGCGGGTGAGCCGGACGATCTGTTCGACGGCGCCGCGCTCGGCCGCTTCCGGCCGGGAGTCCAGGAACGCGGCGTAGCCGGGCCCGGCGCAGCCGGTCAGCAGGGCGGGGTCCTCCGCGTGCACGACCAGCAGCCCGCCGAACCCGGCCAGCTCGGTCATGACCTGCCGGATCTCCCCGAGGCCGAGCTCGGGGAACTCGTCCACGCCGGACGGCGACATGAAGCACTTGAACCCGCGCACGCCCCGGTCGTGCAGCGGCCGGAGCTCCTTGAGGTTGCCGGGCACGGCGCCGCCCCAGAAGCCGACGTCGACGTGACACCGCCCGCCGGCGGCGGCCAGCTTGGCCTCCAGCGCGGCGACGCTGACGGTGGGCGGGAGCGCGTTGAGCGGCATGTCGACGATCGTGGTGACGCCGCCGGCCGCCGCGGCCCTGGTGGCGGTGGCGAACCCCTCCCAGTGGGTGCGGCCGGGCTCGTTGACGTGCACGTGGGTGTCGACGAGGCCGGGCAGCAGGGCGAGGTCGCGCAGGTCGACGTCCTCGGCGGCGTCCAGCGGGGCGGCGTGGTCGTGCAGGGACGCGATCCGGCCGTCGCGGACGGCGACGGCGAGCGGCCGTTCGCCGTCCGGGGTGACGGTCCTGCGTGATCGGACCACGAGGTCGTACACGGGCGTGCTCCTTCAGCGCTCGTTCGCTGCTCGTCCTGTGCTCGTTCTGGGCTCGTTCTGGGCTCGTTCTGGGCTCCCTGGACGCGGGCTCCTGCCGGGCCCGCCTCAGGAGAGCCGGTCGGCGGCCAGCCGGGCCGCGAGGCGTCCGAGGAGCGGGCGGGCCTCGGCCATGGAGCGGCCGAGGTCGGGCTCCAGGTCGGCGAGCGCGTACGCGGCCTCGATGCCGGCCTCGCGCAGCTGCTCGTCGGTGAGGGTGCGGCGGCCGCAGACGGCCACGACGGGGACACCCGCCGCGGCGGCGGCGCGGGCGACGCCGGCGGGGGCCTTGCCGCGCAGGGTCTGCTCGTCGAGCGACCCCTCGCCGGTGATCACCAGCCGGGCGCCCTTGACGTGCTGGTGGAAGCCGAGCAGGTCGAGCAGGTAGTCGATGCCGGGCCGGATGTCGGCGTGCAGGAAGGCGAGCGCGGCGAAGCCGACGCCGCCGGCCGCGCCCGCGCCGGGCGCTCCCGCGACGCCCATGGCGCGCGGCGTGTCGTCGTGCTCGACGGCCCCCGCCAGGCCGTGGGTGCGGGTGGCGACGGCGGCGAGCCGGCCGAGCGCGGCGTCGAGCAGCTTGACCTGCTCGGGGGTGGCGCCCTTCTGCGGCCCGTAGACGGCGGCGGCGCCGTGCGGGCCGAGCAGCGGGTTGTCGACGTCGCTCGCCACCACGAAGGCGACGCCGGAGACGTCGAGGAAGCCGGAGACGTCGACGCGGTCGAGGTCGCGCAGGGCGGCGCCGCCGCGCGGCAGCTCGCGGCCACCGGCGTCGAGGAGGCGCGCGCCGAGCGCCTGGACCATGCCCGCGCCGCCGTCGGTGCAGGCGCTGCCGCCGAGGCCGAGCACGACCCGGGTGGCGCCCTGCTTGACGGCGTCGGCGATCAGCTCGCCGGTGCCGTGGCTGGTGGCGGTGAGCGGCTCGGGCCCTGCGGGGAGGCGGCGCAGGCCGGACGCCTCGGCGAGCTCGACGACGGCGGTCTCGCCGCGCCTGGCGTACGAGGCGTCGACGGGCTCACCGGTGGGCCCGGTCACCCGTACGGTCACGCGGTCGAACCCGGCGGCCACGGCGGCGTCGACGGTGCCGTCACCGCCGTCGGCGACGGGCAGCTCGACGGCGGGGACGCCGAGAGCGGCGGCGACGGTCGCGGCCACCTCGGCCGCGGTCAGCGATCCCTTGAACTTGTCCGGGGCGACGAGGACGTGCTGGACCACTGGGGAACTCCTGTCTTGGGCGACATGGCGGCGAGATCCACCATCATCACATCCGCGCGTCCGGGAGCTCACGCGAGGCGGCGAAGCCCTGCTCGCGCGCCATCCGCAGCAGCCGGCGGTGGGCGTCGGCGCCGGCCCGGCCGGTGGCGTCGTGCGGGACCGTGCGCAGCTCGCCGTCCTCGACCACGGTCCGCCCGCCGACCAGCAGCCGGGCCAGCGGCGGCTGCGGGCCGAAGACGAGCGCGCAGACCGGGTCGGCCACGGCGGCGGTGAACGGCCCGTCCACCCGCCACAGCGCCAGGTCGGCGAGCTTGCCGGGCTCCAGCGTGCCGAGCTCGTCCTGGCGGCCGAGGTTGCGGGCGCCGCCGAGGGTGGCGATCTCCAGCGCCTGCCGGGCGGTGAGCGCCGCGGGGCCGTAGCGGGCCCGCTGGAAGAGCAGCGCCTGGCGCATCTCCCCGGCCAGGCCGGTCAGCTCCGACGAGGCGCTGCCGTCGACGCCGAGCCCGACGTTGGCGCCGCGCCGCAGCATCTCCGACACGCGGGCGATGCCGGCGCCGAGCCGGCCGTTGGACGACGGGCAGTGGGCGGAGCCGGTGCCGGTGGCGGCGAGCTTGGCGATGTCGGCGTCGCTGAGGTGCACGGCGTGCGCCACCCACACGTCGGAGCCGAGCCAGCCGAGCTTGTCCATGTAATCGACCGGGCGCATGCCGAGCTGGGCCAGGCAGTGCTCCTCCTCGTCGAGCGTCTCGGCCAGGTGGGTGTGCAGCCGCACGCCCTTGTCGCGGGCGAGCCTGGCGGCCTCGGTCATCAGCTCGCCGCTGACGGAGAACGGCGAGCAGGGCGCGACCGCGATCCGCAGCATCGAGGACGGGGACGGGTCGTGGTAGGCGTCCACGGCGTCGGCGGTGGCGGCGAGGATCTCGTCCAGCTCCTCCACGACCACGTCCGGCGGCAGCCCGCCCCTCGACTGGCCGCGGTCCATGGAGCCGCGGGCCGGGTGGAAGCGGATGCCCAGCTCGCGGGCGGCCTCGATCTCGGCGGCGAGCAGGTCGCCGCGGCCCTTGGGGAAGACGTAGTGGTGGTCGCTGGAAGTGGTGCAGCCGGACAGCGCGAGATAGCCGAGCCCGGCCCCGGCGGCGCCCCTGACGACCTCGGCGTCCATCGCGGCCCACACCTGGTAGAGCGCCACCAGCCACTCGAACAGAGTGGCGTCCTGGGCCAGCCCCTGTGAGGCCCACTGGTAGAGGTGGTGGTGGGTGTTGACCAGGCCGGGGGTGGCCAGGCAGCCGGTGGCGTCGATCCTGGTCGCGCCGTCGGCGGCGGGCGGCCGGTCCATGGGGCCGAGCGCGGTGATCCGGTCGCCGTCGACGAGGATCCAGCCGCGCTCGATCTCCTGGCCGGCGACGGGGGCGACATACGCGTTCTCGATGAGGATGCTCACCGGGCCGCCGCCTTGCGCTCGGCCGCCAGCCGGACGGCGTCGAGGATCTTCTCGTAGCCGGTGCACCGGCACAGGTTGCCGGCCAGCGCCTCGCGGATCTCCGCGTCGGACGGCCGCTCGACGCGTTCGAGCAGGTCGTGGGCCTGCACGACGAGGCCGGGCGTGCAGAAGCCGCACTGCACCGCGCCGGTCTCCACGAACGCCTCCTGCACCGGGTCGAGCCCCCGCTCGGCCAGGCCCTCGACGGTACGGACCCGGCGGCCCTGGGCCTGACCTGCGGCGACCAGGCAGGCGCACACCGGCGCGTCGTCGAGGTAGACCGTGCAGGAGCCGCACTCGCCCTGCTCGCAGGCGTTCTTGGAGCCGGGCAGGCCGAGCCGCTCGCGCAGCACGTACAGCAGGCTCTCGCCCTCCCACACGTCCTCGGCCGTCTCCTCGCGGCCGTTGACCGTGAACGTCACCCTCATCAGGCCGCCCTCCTCTCCAGATGGTCGTGCCACGCCCAGGTGAGCGTGCGGCGGGCCAGCACCGCGATGGCGTGCCGGCGGTAGCCGGCGGTGCCGCGCACGTCGTCGATCGGCGCGGCGGCGCCCGCGCACAGCTCGCCGAACCGCGCCAGCAGCGCCGGCTGGAGCGGCGCCGACCAGTCGAGCTCGGCGGCCAGGAACTCCTCCGCCTCCCGCGCCCGGCGCGGGGTGGGCGCGGCCGAGCCGAGCCCGGTGCCGACGCGCCGCTCGTCCGGGTGCAGCGCGACGGCGAACGAGCAGACGGCGATCACCATGGCGTTGCGGGTGCCGACCTTGGAGAAGTACTGCGGCCCGGCCGCGGGCTCGACGTGCACGGCCCTGATCAGCTCGTCCGGGAGCAGCGCGGAGCGCTTGACGCCCAGGTAGAACGCGTCGGCGGGGATCATCCTGACGCCGCGCTCGCGCGACTCCACCTCGACGGCGGCGCCCGCGGCGAGCAGCGGCGGGTGGCTGTCGCCCGCCGGCGAGGCCGCGCCGAGGTTCCCGCCGACCGACCCGCGGTTGCGGATCTGCGGCGAGCCGACCGTCCGCGCCGCCTGCGCGAGCCCCGGCAGCGCGCCGCCGAGTTCGCCGATGATCACGCTGTACGGGACAGCGGCGCCGATCCGGTACCGGCCGCCGTCCAGGGACCAGGTGGCCAGCTCGGGCACGGCGGTGAGGTCGAGCAGGGCCGGCGGGCGGCGCACGGAGAAGTTGATCTCCACCATGACGTCGGTGCCGCCCTGGATGGGCACCGCGTCCGGCTGGTCCACCTTGGCGGCCAGCGCCTCGGCCCACGTGGTGGGGCGCAGGAATTCCATCGCTCTCACTCCCAGGCGAATCCGGCGCCGGGCGCGTCGTCGCGCAGCACCGTGCCTTCGATCAGGCCGTAGGGCCGGTCTGCCGCGTAGAAGATCTCGTTCTCGTTGTCCAGCCCGAACGGGGCCAGGTCGACGGGGAAGTGGTGCCTGTTCGGCAGGGTGAGCCTGATCTCGCAGATGTCCGGGCAGGCGGCCAGCACCCGCTCCCCCATCGCGTACAGGGTCTGCTGCAACGACAGGCTGTGCGTGCCGGCGAACGCCTCCAGCAGGCAGCCGCGCACCAGCGCGAAGGACGCGGCGAAGTCGGCGCTCGTGCCCGCGTGCCGCCAGCGGGCGTCCACGGCGGTGGCGAGGATGCGGTCGGTGGCCGGCTCCAGCGTGGTGTAGGGGTCGGTGAGGAAGCCGTGGAACTCCGAGCCGGTCGTGTTCATCACCACCAGCCCGGTCAGCCCGGACACCACGCTGGCGCGGCCGTCGCGGTCGTGGTGCGCCACGCAGGTGCGCACCTCGCCGCCGTCGCGGGCGAAGGAGTGGCCGGTGTCGCCGATCCGGTTCCACCCGTACTCCTCGACCGCGACCCTGGCGTGGTGGATCGTGTCGTGCCCGGTGAAGTGGCGGGCGAGCAGCAGGGCGAAGTCCTCGATCTGGCCGACGCCGTGCTCGCGGGCCAGGGCGTACGCGGTGTTCTTCTGCGTGTCGGTCGGCAGCACGGCGGCGTTGTCGCCGGTGAGGTGCGCCTCGCTCATGGCGCCGGACAGCGAGGTGCTGACGTTGACATCCTTGACGTGGTGGACGCCGCCGTCCCTGACGACCCGTACCAGCCTGGTCTCCGCCTTGCCGTAGCGGTTGGGTCCGAGAACGATCGCCATCTAGCTCCCTCGGTAGGTCGAGTACGCGTACGGGCTGAGCAGGAGCGGCACGTGGTAGTGGTCACCGGGGTCGGCCACGGTGAAGGTGATGACGACCTCCGGGTAGAAGGTGTCGGCCAGGTGCGCGCCGGTGTCGAACACCACCCGGTGCACCCCGGCCCCCGGCCGCCAGCCCTTGATCCGGCCGTCGGCGTCGGTGACGCCCTCGGCCACGACCGCGCCCTCGTGCTCCAGCCGCACGCGCATCCCGGCCGCCGGCCGGCCGGTCGTCGCGTCGAGCACGTGCGTCGAGAAGCTCATCGGACGCCCTCCGCCAGCTTGCCGGCCCGCAGCCGGGTGATCTTCGCGAGTTCCTCCCGTACGGTGCGGCGCTCGGTCTCCTCGTCGTGGCCGAGGCGCTCGCGCAGCAGCCGGAGCATCTCGGCGCCGGTCAGGCCGGTGGCGCAGACGAGGTAGACGTGCCCGAAGCGGTCCTCGTAGGCGCGGTTGCCCTCGGCGAGCGCGGCGCGCAGCCCGTCCTCGACCCCGGCCTGCTCGCGGCGGGACCAGGCGGACTCGCGCGAGTCGCCGGCCGGCCGCTCGCCGATGCGCGGGTGCGCGCCCAGCGCCTCCAGCACGTCGGGCCAGCCGAGCGCCAGCACGGCCCGCCCGGCGGCGTCGGCCAGCCTGTCCTGGTCCGGGTACGGGCGGCCCGCGGCGACCTCCCGGGCGAAGGCGCGGGAGGCGCAGCAGGCGAGCAGCTCCTTCTCCGCGCCCTCCCGGTCCAGGGCGTTGAAGGCGGCCAGACCCGCGGGCGTGTGCGGCATGAGACGAGTACACACACGCCGGTCGTGCCCGGTCCATCCGCGAGAACTCCGAACCGGCGCCCGGGTTGGCCAAGACTTTTCGTGTCATGCTCCAACCCAGGCGGGCTCCTGGCCGCTGACCAGCGCGGACTCTCCCCGCCCGTAGACTGGGGGTCATCATGACCTCACGCTCTCTCATCGGCGGCCACGTGCTCGTCACCGGCGGCCTGGCCAAGGGCGGCCTCGCCTACATGGCCGACATCGGCGCCGAGATGATCCAGGTTTTCGTCACCAACCCGCGCGGCTGGGCGCTCAATCCCGGCAAGCCCGACCAGGACGCGGCGCTCGCCGAGTCCGGTGTCGAGACCTTCGTCCACGTCCCGTATCTGGCCAACTTCGGCTCGCCCAGCGCCGAGACGCTGGCCAACTCGGTGGCGGTGGTCCGCCACACGCTGCGGCGCGGCGTCGACATCGGGGCCAAGGGCGTCGTGGTGCACACCGGGTCGGCGGTGTCGCAGCCGCGCGACGACGCGATGCGCCAGCTCCGCGAGCACCTGCTTCCGCTGCTCGACGAGATCCCCGACGGCGGTCCCGACCTGCTGCTGGAGCCGATGGCGGGGCAGGGTGCGATGCTCTGCGCCACGGTCGACGACCTGGAGCCCTACCTGGCGGCGCTCGACTGGCATCCGCGGGCCGGCGTCTGCCTCGACACCTGCCACGCCTTCGCCGCCGGCCACGACCTGGCCGCGGAGGGCGGCGTCGGCGCCACGCTCGACCTGCTCCACAAGATCGCGCCCGGCCGGCTGAAGCTCGTCCACGCCAACGACTCCAAGGACGTGTGCGGCGCCAAGAAGGACCGTCACGAGAACATCGGCGCGGGCCACATCGGCACCCGCCCCTTCGCCGAGCTGATGCGTCATCCGGCGGCCGCGGGCGTGCCCCTGTGCATCGAGACCCCTGGCAAGGCCGACAAGCACCGCGAGGACATCGCCACTCTGAAGCGCCTGCGCGACGAGGGCTGACGAGGCGTCTTACGTGCAAGGGGCGCCCGCCGGTGGGATCCGGCCGCCCCCGTGTGGCCGGATCGCGGTCTGGCCGCGGCCCCGGCGGGCGCCCCTGCACGTGTCCGGCCGGCGGGCCCAACCCCCCGGTTGAGGGCCCGACAGCCGAGGTGACCTGCTGGTCACCATGGATCCGGCACATGCGGTGAGCCTTCCGGCTCGTCCCCCCAGATGCGCCGGGTGGCTCCGATGCCGAAACACTACGGTCGTGATCTACCTGGGGAAACCCCCTTGGCTGACAGCTCGCTGAACGGTGTGTAGCCATCGGTGTGCGGAGAGTGCGCGCACGACGAGCGGTCACCGGGGCGCGTCGAGCGGTCGCTCCGTGCCCGCCCCGGGTCTCCCCTGGGGTTCCCGGTGGGTCCGCGATGAGGCCGCGCGAGGCCGTGTGACCTGGGAAATCACGATCGTCAACGGACCCGGGCAGCCCGGCGGACGGGTGTGCGGCGGCTCCTCGTTCACGCCCGCCCGGGGACGAGCGGGGGTCAGGACATGACGCCGCGGTGCTGGCGGACCAGTTGCTCGCGGACCTGCCTGCTGTGCCTGCGGCTGACCTGGAGGGTCTCGGTGCCGACGGTCAGGGTGACGCGGCCGCCCTCGAACCTGAGCTCGCTCACGTGGCGGCTGGAGACCAGTGTGCTGCGGTGGACCCGGATGAACCCGGCGTCCGCCCAGCGGCGCTCCAGCGCCGCCAGGGACATGCGGACGAGGTAGCTGCCGTCCACGGTGTGCAGGCGCACGTAGTCGCCCTGCGCCTCGGCGAACCGCACGGCCTGCTGCGGCACGAACCGGGTGCGGCCGCCCAGCTCGACCGGGATCACGTCGTCGTGGCAGGGGTCGGCGGGCGGCGAGGAGGAGACCTCCAGCCTGCGCACCGCCTCCGACAGCCGCTCCGCCCTGACGGGCTTGAGGAGGTAGTCGACGGCCTCCAGCTCGAAGGCCTGCACCGCGCACTCGTCGTGGGCGGTGACGAACACCAGCTTCGGCGGGCTGGGGAAGCCGCCGACCAGCCGGGCCAGGTCGAGGCCGTCGAGGCCGGGCATGCGGATGTCGAGGAACACGGCGTCGAGCCGCTCGCCCGAGGCCACCATCTGGACCATGTCCTGCAGCGCCGCGACCCCGTCGGAGGCGGTCAGCACCTGCTCGACGCGGCTGTCCTGGCGCAGCAGGTAGGCGAGCTCCTCCAGCGCGGGCACCTCGTCGTCGACGGCCAGAACACGAAGCATGTCACTACGCTGCACCAGAAACGCCAGCCCCACAAGGCCCAAGAACACGCAGCGTCACAATCGCGTCACAGAGAGGTCAACTGCGCTTTGGGCACCCGCAGCCGCACTTTCGTGCCCGCGCCCAGCGCCGTCTCGACCACCAGCCCGTAGCCGTCGCCGTAGATCTGGCGCAGGCGCAGGTCCACGTTGGCCAGGCCGATGCCGGTGCCCTCGCGGCCGGGGTCGTCGTCCAGGACGCGCCTGGCGCATTCGGGGTCCATCCCGGCGCCGTCGTCCTCGACCGTGATGTGCGCCTCCGGCCCGGCGTCGCGGGCGACGATCCGCACCTCGCCGGCGCGGCCCCGCATGCCGTGCTTGATGGCGTTCTCGACCAGCGGCTGCAGGCACAGGAACGGGACGGGCACGGGCAGCACCTCGGGCGCCACCTGGAGGCTGAAGCGCAGCTTGTCGCCGAACCTGGCACGTTCCAGGAGCAGGTAGCGGTCGACGCAGGTGAGCTCGTCGGCGAGGGTGGTGAAGTCGTGGGCCCGGCGCAGCGCGTACCGGGCGAAGTCCGCGAAGTCGAGCAGCAGCTCCCGGGCGCGCTTGGGGTCGGTGCGGACGAACGAGGCGATGGTGGTGAGCGCGTTGTAGACGAAGTGCGGCGAGATCTGCGCGCGCAGCGCCCGCCGGTCGGCCTCCAGCGCGCGCCGCCGCGAGGAGTCCAGCTCGGCCAGCTCCAGCTGGCCCGACATCCATCGGCCGACCTCGCCGACGGTGCGCACCAGGCCGGCGCTGAGCTCGTCGTCGAAGGCCGCCAGCGTCCCGACGATCCTGCCGTCGACGGTCAGCGGCACCACGACCGCGCCGTACGGCTCGCCGGCGAACACCTGCGCCCGCCCCGAGGCGAGCGCCGACCTGGCGTAGGTGAGGACCTCGTCGGTGCAGGGGCCGTCCCACGCCAGCGCGGCCTCGGTGGAGGTGATCGCGACCGCGTACGTGCCGAGCAGGGCGTGCAGATGGCGTACGGCCCTGCGCGCGGAGTCGCGGTTGAGCCCGGCCCGCAGGGCGGGGGCCGCCAGGGCGGCGAGGTGCAGGGTCGTGAAGGTCGCCTCCCGGTCCGGACGGCGGTCGGGCACGGCGCGGCGCCGGGCAAGGGTGTGGCCGAGGATGAAGGCGAGACAGGGGAGCACCACGCAGGCGGTGGTCAGCATGCGGGCAACCGTAGCCAACAACCACCCAGGCGTGGGCGGAAACCCGCAGGTCACCTCATGGGGGGCCGTCGCCCGGATCCTCCTGGTAGGAGTAGCGCTGTTCGCGCCAGGGGTCGGCGACGTTGTGGTAGCCGCGTTCCTCCCAGAAGCCCCGTCGGTCCTCCACGAGATACTCGATCGCGCGCACCCACTTGACGCTCTTCCACCCGTAGAGATGGGGCACCACGAGGCGGACGGGCGCGCCGTGCTCGGCGGAGAGCGGCTTCTCGGCCAGCTCGGTGGCGAAGAGCGTGGCGGGCGCGGTGAAGTCGGACCACCGGAGGTTGGCGCTGTAGCCGTACTCGGCCCAGATCATCACGTGGCGCACGCCCGGGTCGGGCGGCACGGCCGCGGCGAGGGCGGCCGGCGGCACGCCGCTCCACTCCAGGCCCGGCACGGAGAACTTGGTCACACAGTGGAAGTCGGCGACCCGGGTCACGCGGGGCAGGCCGGCGAACTCCTCCCAGCCGAAGCGGCGCTCCTCGCCCGAGGCGGTGGCGCCGAACACCTGGAAGTCCCACGACTCCGGCTTGAACGGGGGCACCCGGCCGTAGTGGATCACAGGTAGGCCGCGAGGGACGTACTGGCCTGGCGGCAGGCGCGTCTCCTCCACGATTACTGCTCCCCTCACCGGTATCGCGGTCGGGTGCCATCCTCCCACCGGTCGGTGCGCGGCTCGGCAGCGGGTCGAGGTGGGGTACTATTGCGGCACTATGCGCACCGCGTTCCTGTTTTGGTATGGCGACGGACCCATCGGTCGGACCGTTCGCCACCTAGCGCTGCGCTAGCAGACATAGGCGAGCACGAAGGCCCCGGGTCCGACAGGACCCGGGGCCTTCTGCGTTTCCCGAAGGAGTACACATGGTCATCGTGATGGGCCCGGAGGCCACCTCCGCGCACGTGGCGACCGTCGTCGGCGTCGTGCAGTCGGCCGGTGTGGAGGCGTTCGTGAGCAAGGGGGTGCAGCGCACGATCGTCGGCCTGGTAGGCGACGTGACCCAGCTCGACGCCGCCAGCCTGCGCGGCATGGCGGGGGTGCGCGACGTGATGCGCGTCTCGACCCCGTACAAGCTGGTCAGCAGGGAGAACCATCCCGAACGCTCGACGGTCCACGTGAGCGGGGTGCCGATCGGGCCGGGCACGGTGACGCTGATCGCCGGGCCGTGCGCGGTGGAGACCCCGGAGCAGACGCTGGACGCGGCCAGGATGGCCCAGGCCGCCGGGGCGACCCTTCTGCGCGGCGGCGCCTACAAGCCGCGCACCTCGCCCTACGCGTTCCAGGGGCTGGGTGAGGCGGGGCTGCGCATCCTGGCCGACGTGCGCGAGCGGACCGGGCTGCCGATCGTGACCGAGGTGGTGGAGGCCCAGGACGTGCCGCTGGTGGCCTCGTACGTGGACATGCTGCAGGTCGGCACCCGCAACGCGCAGAACTTCGGGCTGCTGCAGGCGGTCGGCGCGGCCGGGAAGCCGGTGCTGCTCAAGCGCGGCATGAGCAGCACCATGGAGGAGTGGCTGATGGCGGCCGAGTACATCGCGCAGCGCGGCAACCTGGACGTGGTGCTGTGCGAGCGGGGCATCAGGACCTTCGAGACCGCCACCCGCAACACGCTGGACGTGTCGGCGGTGCCGGTGGCGCAGCGCCTGTCGCACCTGCCGGTGATCGTGGACCCGTCCCACTCGGGCGGCCGGCGGGACCTCGTGCTGCCGCTGAGCAGGGCGGCCATCGCGGCCGGCGCCGACGGGGTGATCATCGACGTGCACCCGCGGCCGGAGCAGGCGCTGTGTGACGGGCCGCAGGCGCTGGTCGACACCGACCTGGGCGAGCTGGCCCAGGTCATGCGCGACTTCCCGCCGCTGCTGGGCAAGACGGCCGCCGCCGCGCTGACGGTCTGAGACCCCGGCGGGGCCCGCCACGGGCCCCGCCGATGTCAGAGCTTGTATTCCTGGATGGAGTCGGCGAGCTGGACGGCCAGCTCCTCGGCGTCGAGGCGCTTCTCGATCTGCTTGAGATCCTCGATCTTGGCGCGGGTCTCGGCGCGGCGCGGGGCGAGGAGCGAGCAGCAGTCCTCGTCGGGCAGCTCGGAGATCTCCAGCGTGCCGATGCGCCGGGCCTCGGCCATGATCTCGGTCTTGTCCCAGCCCACCAGGGGGCGCAGGATCGGCAGGTCGACGGCGTGGTCCTGGGCGGTGATGTTGGCCAGCGTCTGGGAGGACACCTGGCCGAGCGCGTCGCCGGTGATCAGGGCCCCGGCGCGGATGCGGTGGGCGACCTCCTCGGCCGTCTTGAGCATCAGCCGCCGCTGGGCGATCACGGCGAGCCGGTCCTGGCCGGAGTTGCGGATCGACTGCTGGGCCTTGCCGAACGGCACCACCCAGAGCCGCGCCCCGCCCTGGAACCGGTCGAGCTTCCTGACCAGCGCGTAGGCCTTGTAGATGGACTCGGACGTGGTGAACGGGATGCCGGAGAAGTGGAGGAAGTCGACGTGCAGCCCGCGCCGCATCATGCGGTAGGCGGCCACCGGCGAGTCGATGCCTCCGGACATGAGCACCAGCGCCCGGCCGCTGCTGCCGACCGGGAGCCCGCCCTGGCCGGGCAGGCCGCCGGTGAAGACGAACACCTCGTCCCTGTCGACCTCGACGAAGAGGGTCAGCTCGGGGTTCTTGAGGTCGACCGGCAGGCCGTACTCGTCGTTGATGGCGCCGCCGACGAGCCGGTCGAGCTCGTTGGAGCGCAGCGGGAAGCGCTTGTCGCGGCGGCGGGAGCGGACCGCGAAGCTGGCCTTGCGCTTGACCTCCTCGCGCTCGGCGAACAGCGCGAGCCCGGCCTTGAGCACGGTCTCGGGGTCCTTGGCGACCCGCCAGGCGGGGTGGATCCACACCAGGCCGGGCACGTCGGCGACCCGCTCGGCCACGGCATGCGCCTGCTCGGCGGTGGTGCCTTCGGGCAGGAAGATCGCGATGACGCCGTGGCGCCTGCGCACGTCGACCTTGAGGTCGAACTCCTTGAGCGCCTGGCGGATGTTGCCGATGAGTCGGCGTTCGAACAGCTCGCGGTTCTTGCCCTTGAGGACGATCTCGCCCAGTTTGAGCAGAACGCACGGCTCGCCCAGGGCTGGCATCGTCATGGTGGAACCTCCGGGGGAGACAGGGGATGCGCGGTAGAAACAACGCCTCGCGGCATCGAGTTTAGTCCGCGCGGGACGCTCGCGAACGTCGTGAGCTTGCCTCGCCTTTGCCGGCCCTCTCCCAGGTGGGAACCCTTTCGGCCGACACGAAATCGTTAGTTGCGCTTTCATCTACCCCGCCCGCATACTCCTGCCAACCGAACCAAGGGGCGGGATATGTCGCCGATCGACCACTTCGCGCACGGCGGGCTCACGCCCGTCCTCGCCTACGCCATGTCCAGCCTGGGCTGCATGCTCGGCCTGCTGCTCAGCTCCCGCGCGCGGCTCGCGGAAGGACGCGAGAGCGCCTACTGGCTGATCGGCGCGGCCGTCGCCATCGGCGGCACCGGCATCTGGACCATGCACTTCATCGCCATGATGGGCTTCTCGGTCGCCGGCACCGTGATCCAGTACGACGTGCCGCTCACCGCCGCGTCCGCCCTGCTGGCCATCGTGGTCGTCGGCGCCGGCCTGTTCCTGGCCCACCACGGCAGGCAGCGGCCGGCGTTCCTGCTGAGCGGCGGCGTGCTGGCCGGCGTCGGCGTGGCCGGCATGCACTACCTGGGCATGGCCGCGATGCGGATGTCCGCGCACGTGTCCTACGACCCGGTCACGGTCGCCCTGTCCGTGCTCATCGCCATCGCCGCCGCCACCGCGGCGCTCTGGTTCGCCGGTCGGGTCACCGGGGCGCTGAAGATCGGCGCCGCCGCCCTGCTCATGGGCGTGGCGGTGTCGGGCATGCACTACACCGGCATGCTGGGGATGTCCGTGGAGCCGCACCACACCCCCGGGCCGGTGGGGGGCACGCCGGGCATCGACTTCCTGCTGCCGCTGCTCGTCGGCATCACCGTCGTCACGGTGGGCCTGCTGCTGGCCGTCATGCTCTCCCCCAGCGAGCGGGAGCTCCGCCACGAGCAGGAGTACCTCACCCGCGCGGCCGGCCCCCACCCGCGCGACGGCGAGGGCGCGCCGGATGTGGACTACTTCGGCACGCCCCGCGGTTGAGCTATCTCCTAGGTACGGCTTGCGACGCGTGGTGGGCCGCCGACTCGCCGCGGCGCAAGCCGTACCCTGAAGGGGGGTTGTAGCGGTAACCCCGCTGCTCCAGAAGGTACGGCCGGCCGCTTGCAAGTCACTTACAGCCCGGCGACACTCAGCCGAAGAAGACCTCGGCCTCGGCGTAACGCTCGACCGGGACCGTCTTGAGCTCGGCGGTGGCCTCGTCGAGCCCGATGCGGACGATGTCCGTGCCGCGCAGCGCCACCATCTTGCCGAAGTCGCCGTCGTGCACCGCGTCGATCGCCTGCAGGCCGAACCTGGTGGCCAGCACCCGGTCGAACGCGGTGGGCGTGCCGCCGCGCTGGATGTGGCCGAGCACGGTCGTGCGGGCCTCCTTGCCGGTGCGCTTCTCGATCTCCTTGGCCAGCGTCTCCCCGATGCCGCCCAGGCGGACGTGGCCGAACGCGTCCAGCTCGCCGGCCTGCAGCTGCATCTGCCCCTCGATCGGGTGGGCGCCCTCGGCGACCACGATTATCGGCGAGTAGCGGGTGCGGAAGCGGGACTCGACGTACTCGCAGACGCGGTCGATGTCGAACGGCTTCTCCGGGATGAGGATGACGTTGGCGCCGCCGGCCATGCCGGCGTGCAGCGCTATCCACCCGGCGTGGCGGCCCATGACCTCGCAGATGAGCGCCCGGTGGTGGGACTCGGCGGTGGTGTGGAGCCGGTCGATCGCCTCGGTGGCGATGTTGACGGCGGTGTCGAAGCCGAAGGTGTAGTCGGTGCCCGACAGGTCGTTGTCGATCGTCTTGGGCACGCCGACGACCCTGACGTCGCGGTCGAAGAGCTGCTTGGCGACGCCGAGGGTGTCCTCGCCGCCGATGGCGATCAGCGCGTCGACCCCGGTGGCCGCCAGGTTCTCCTTGATCCGGTCGACGCCGCCCTCGATCTTGAGCGGGTTGGTCCTGGAGGAGCCGAGTATCGTGCCGCCGCGCGGCAGGATGCCCCGGACGGCCTGGATGTCGAGCGGCATGGTCTCGCCCTCCAGGGGGCCGCGCCAGCCGTCGCGGAAGCCGACGAACTCATGCCCGTAGACGCTCACCCCCTTGCGGACTACGCCCCTGATCACGGCGTTCAGCCCGGGGCAGTCTCCGCCCCCGGTGAGCACTCCTATACGCATGGCGGGTTCCTCCCGATGTGGTTCACGACCAGAATCGCATTGTGCCCGTCATAGCGGGCATTGGTCTAGACCAAACGCGAGCGTAGCGGCCCAAACCCGGTTCAGGAGGCGATTCCGTGAGTGTGTTGGCCATCGACGCGGGAACGACGGGTGTCACGGCACTCGTCGTGACCGAGGACGGCCGGATCGAGTCGAGGGGGTACGAGGAGTTCGCCCAGCACTTCCCGCGGCCGGGCTGGGTGGAGCACAACCCCGAGGACATCTGGCAGGCCACGCTGAGCGCCTGCGCCGCCGCCCTGGCCGGGGCGTCGACGACGCCGGCCTGCGTCGGCATCACCAACCAGCGTGAGACGGCCGTGCTGTGGGACCGCCGGTCGCTGGCCGCGCCGCGCCGCGCCGTCGTGTGGCAGGACCGGCGCACGGCCGGCATCTGCGAGCGGCTGCGCTCGGCCGGGCACGAGCCGAGGGTGGCCGAGCTGACCGGGCTGCGCCTCGACCCGTACTTCACCGGTTCCAAGCTCACCTGGCTGGCCGAGAACGACCCGGCCGTGTGGGAGGGCGTCACCTCGGGCCGGGTGGTCGTGGGCACCGTCGACGCCTACCTGATCGCCCGGCTCACTGCGGGCGCGCGCCACGTGACCGACCCGTCCAACGCCTCGCGCACGCTGCTGTACGGGCTGGAGTCCGGCGCGTGGGAGCCGGAGCTGTGCGAGCTGTTCGGGGTGCCCGAGTCGGCGCTGCCCGAGGTGGTGCCCAACTTCGGGGAGCTCGGGCGTACGGACCCGGGCGCGTTCCTCGGGCTGGAGCTGCCGATCAGCGGGGTGGCGGGCGACCAGCAGGCGGCGCTGTTCGGGCAGACCTGTTACGCGGCGGGCGAGGTCAAGTGCACCTACGGGACGGGCTCGTTCATCCTGACCAACACCGGCGGGGAGATCGTCCGCTCGGAGTCGGGGCTGCTGACCACCGTGGCCTGGCAGGCGCCCTCGGGAGAGCGGACGTACGCGCTGGAGGGGTCGGTGTTCGTGACCGGGGCGGCCATCCAGTGGCTGCGCGACGGGCTCGGGCTGATCGGCACCGCGCCGGAGTCCGAGGCGATCGCGCGCACGGTGCCCGACAGCGGCGGCGTGGTGTTCGTGCCCGCGCTGACCGGGCTGGGCGCGCCGCACTGGGATCCGGAGGCGCGCGGGCTCATCACCGGCATCACCCGCGGCACCACCCGGGCGCACCTGGTGCGGGCCACGCTGGAGGCGATCGCGTTCGAGGTGCGTGACGTGGTGGAGGCGTCGGCCGAGGGCCGGCCGCCGGTGCTCAAGGCCGACGGCGGGGCCAGCGGCAACGACCTGCTCATGCAGTTCCAGGCCGACCAGCTCGGCACGCCGGTGGAGCGGCCGGTGATCCAGGAGACGACGGCGCTGGGCGCGGCGTTCCTGGCCGGGCTGGGCGCCGGGGTGTGGGGCTCGCGGGAAGAGCTGCGCAAGACCTGGCAGCTCGACCGCCGTTTCGAGCCGGGCGGGCGGGACGACGCCCTGTACGACCGCTGGCGGAAGGCGGTGGAGCTGGCCATGGCGTCAACCGAGGGTTGACGGTCACCTGCCGTCAACCTATGGTTGACGCATGGAACACACCGTTCGTCTCGACGACCTCATCGAGGTCATCAAGAGCCGCTACCCCGATGGCGACCCGCTCGGCGAGCTGTCCGACGCGGTCACCCTGGGCGAGCACCTGGGCGAAGTGGCCGACCATCTGATCGGCCACTTCGTCGACAGGGCCCGCCACTCCGGCGCGTCCTGGACCGACATCGGCCGCAGCATGGGGGTGTCCAAGCAGGCGGCGCAGAAGCGGTTCGTGCCCAAGGAGGGCTCGCTCGCCGAGGACCTGAGCAGCTACGCGCGCTACACCGCCCGCGCCCGCGTGGTGATCGTCAAGTCACAGGAGGAGGCGCGCCGCCTCGGGCACGACCACATCGGCCCCGGTCACCTCGTGCTCGGCCTGCTGCACGAGCCCGAAGGGCTGGCGGCCAAGGCCATGGTGACGCTCGGCGCGCCGCTCGCCGAGGTCAGGCAGGCGGTGGAGAGCGCGCTCGGCCCGGGCGGCGACGCCCCGCCGGCCACGCCGCCGTTCTCCGCGCAGGGCAGGAAGGCGCTGGAGCTGACGCTGCGCGAGGCGCTGCGGCTCGGCCACAACTACGTCGGCACAGAGCACCTGCTGCTCGCCCTGCTCACGCTGGACGAGGACCCGGCCGCGCAGGCGCTGGCCGGGCTCGGGCTGACCAAGGAGGCCGCCGAGGAGCAGCTCAAGCGGATGCTGACGGAGCTCGTGATCAGAGGCGGGACCGGCTAGGCGGGCAGCACGCAGGACGCGCCCTCGGCCTCGATCACCTCACCCGTCGGCTCGGGGACGCCGCCGGCGAGCGCGAACTCCGCCACGCTCCCCGAGTGCTGGTTGGCCACGTACATGCGGTCGCCGTCGATCGCGAAGTGGCGCGGCCACGCGCCGCCCGACGGCACCTCCGCCACCTGCGACAGGTCGTCGGCCCGCAGGACGGAGATCGTGTCGGGGCCGCGGTTGGCCACGTAGACCAGGTCTCCGGCGAGCTCCAGGTGGGACGGGGCGTTGTCCGTCACGGTGGTGGAGGCGCGCACCCGGATGCCGTCCTCGCCGGCGGCCAGGCGGGTGACGGTGCCGTCGAGCTCGCCCGCGACGTAGAGGGTCGAGCCGGCGAAGGCGAAGTGGCGCGGGCCGGTGCCCGGCGGCAGCGTGATCGGCTCCAGCGCCTCCCCCTCCAGGGTGTAGCGGCGGATCTCGTCGGTGCCGAGGTCGGAGACGTACAGCAGGTCCTCGTGGAAGACGGCCTGGTGGGCGTGCGGCCCCCGCTGGCGCTCGGGGTGGGGCCCGGAGCCGTGGTGGCGGAGCACGATCGGGTCGCCGTCGAACACGCCGCGCGAGTCGAGCCGGTGGAGGGCGGCGGCGCCGTCGCCGTAGTTGGCCACCGCGAGGAGCGACCCGGACGGGTGGACGGCCAGGTGGCACGGGCTGTCTCCCCCGCTGGAACGCTCGTCCCACGGCGACAGCCTGCGCCCTCCGGCGCCGAAGGCGGTGATCCAGCCCTGGGCCAGCTCGCCCACCGCGTAGATCACGGGAAGCGAGGGATGGCGCGCCAGGAAGGAGGGGGCGGCGAGGCGGGTCAGCTCGCCTCCGGGCTCGATGATGCCGGGGCCGTAGCCGCCTATGTAAAGGTGCCTCTTCACACGGCCATCCTCTCATGGTTGACTGAGGCAATGAATTCGTTGACAGAGGCAAGAGTTTCTGAGGTCCGGGCCTTCAACCGCTTCTACACCAAGGTCATCGGAGTGCTGCAGGCCGGCATGCACCACCTGCCGTACTCGCTCACCGAGGGCAGAGTGCTGTTCGAGGTCGCGCACGCGGACTCGATCGGGACCGGCGAGCTGCGGGCGCTGCTCGACCTGGACGCGGGCTACCTGAGCCGGATCCTGGCCAGGTTCGACGGCGACGGGCTGATCGTCAGGGAGCGCTCGGCCGCCGACGCGCGCAAACACGTGGTACGGCTCAGCCCGGCGGGGCGGAAGGCGTTCGAGACGCTCGACCAGGCCTCGAACGAGGACATCGAGCGCCTGCTCGCCGGATTGCCGGAGGACGCCAGGGAGCGCCTGGTCACCGGCATGCGCGCGATCAGGGACGTGCTCGACCCGCCCGCCGGGCCGGAGTCCTGCCTGATCAGGCCGCTCAGGGACGGCGACCTGAGCTGGGTGGTCCACCGGCACGGCGTGCTCTACGCCAGGGAGTACGGCTGGGGCAGGGATTTCGAGCTGTTGGTGGCGCGGATCGTCGCCGCCTTCGACCCGTCGCGCGACACGGCCTGGATCGCCGAGGTCGGCGGCCGGCCCGCCGGCTCCGTCTTCTACATGCGCAAGGACGACACCACGGGGCAGCTCAGGCTGCTGCTGGTGGAGCCGTCCGCGCGCGGCCTGGGCCTGGGCCGGCGGCTGGTGGACGAGTGCGTGCGGCACGCCAGGGCCGACGGGTGCGAGCGGCTGGTGCTGTGGACCCGCGACTGCCTGACCAGCGCGCGGCGCGTCTACGAGGCCGCCGGGTTCCGGCTCGACTCCCAGGAGAAGGGGATGGAGAACGGGATCGAGCTCAACGAGGAGATGTGGTCGCTCGACCTCGCGGCCACCAGTTGAGCGGGCCCGCCAGCCGCATCAGGCTCGGCACCAGCACCGCCCTGATCAAGGTCGCGTCCACCAGCACCACGACCGCCATGCCGACGCCCAGCATCTGCACGAACGAGACCGAGGCCGTGGCGTAGGCGGCGAACGTGAGCGCCAGGATGCCGCCGGCGGCGGTGATCAGAGGGGCGCCGCCCTGCAGCCCGGACGCCACCGCCCGCTCGGTGTCGCCGGTCCTGTCGTACTCCTCCTTGATCCGCGACAGGAGGAACACCTCGTAGTCCATCGACAGCCCGTACGCCACGCAGAGCATGAGGATGGGGATGCTCGGGTCGAGCGAGCCGGTCGGCGTGAACCCGAGCACCCCCGACAGGTTGCCCTCCTGGAAGACCCAGACCAGGGCGCCGAGCATGACACCCAGGCTCAGCACGTTGAGCAGCGTCGCCTTGACGGGCAGCAGGACGCTGCGGGTCATGGCGAGCAGCACGGCGAACGTCACGCCGAGCATGAGCGCGAGCAGCAGCGGCAGCCGGTCGACCACGGAGGCGCGGTAGTCGGCCAGCTCGGCCGGATAGCCGCCGACCAGCACCTCGAACGGCGGCGGCACCGCGCGCACCGCCTCGACCAGCCGGACGGGGTCGTCGGCCAGCGCCTCGGCGGAGGGCACCACGGACAGCCAGGTCCCTTCCCCGGCGAACCGGGACACGTCGCCGTCCCCCGCCCGCTGACCGCCCGCGAAGATCCCGGCGGCGGAGTCGACCTGGGCGACGCCCGGCACCTGGGACAGCGCGGCGGCGTACCGGGTCACGTCCCCGCCCGCCGCGCCGGCGGAGACGATCTGGACGGCGTCCGTCTCCTCGGCGGGGAAGCCCTGGCGGATGATGTCCTGGGTCTGCCGGGGCGCGGCGTCGGGCGGCAGGACGCGGTCGTCGGCGACGCCGAAGCGCAGGCTCAGGAACGGCGAGGCCAGCAGGAGCAGCAGCGCCGCCGCCGCGCCGCCGTACGCCAGGGGCCGCCGCATCACCCGCACCGCCAGCGCCGCCCAGAACCCGCCGGGCCGGGCCGGCCGCTCCCGCCGCGGCAGCATCCGGCCGCCGATCGCGGCGAGCACGGCGGGCAGCACGACCACCGCCGCCACGACACCGCCGGCGACCACGGCGATGCCCGCGTACGCGAACGAGCGCAGGAAGTCGAAGGGCAGCGCGAACAGGACCGCGAGGGAGGCCGCGACGGTCAGCCCGCTGAACAGCACGGTGCGCCCGGCGTGCTCGACCGCCCCGGCCACGGCGGCGGCGCGGTCGCGCCCGGCGCGCACCTCCTCGCGGAAGCGGGCGATCACGAACAGGCTGTAGTCGATGCCCAGCCCGAGCCCCATGGCCAAGGTCAGGTTGAGCGCGAAAGTGGAGACATCGGTGTACGTGAGCGGGACCCGAAGCAGCGCCAGCCCGGCCACCATGGCGAACACCCCGGCCAGGATCGGCACCAGCGCGGCCGCCGCCCGGCGCAGGTACAGCCAGAGCAGCGCGAACGCCAGCGGGAAGATCACCAGCTCGGCCCGGACGAAGTCCTGCCTGGCCAGCGGGACGGTCGCCCGGAACACCTCCTCGCCGCCGCCGGAGCGGACCTCCAGGAGTTCCGTCCCCTCGGTGATCTCGGGGACCAGCGCGGGCAGCACGGTGGCCCGGACGTGCCCGGCGTCGCCGGGGACGCGCACCAGGATCAGCGCGTGCCGGCCGTCCTCGCTGCGCAGCGTGGGCGGCCGGCCCCGGCTCCAGTAGGACTCCACCCCGGCCACGCCCTCGTGCCCGGCCACCCGCGCCGCCAGTTCCCGGCCCTGGGCGGCGACGGCCTCGTCATCCACGGTGCCCCGCCGGGCCGTGACCAGGAAGATCATGTCCGGGCTGCCGGTGCCGAACCGCTCGGCCAGCTCGGCCTGCGCCCGGTCGGACTCCGAACCCGGCGCCTCGAACCTGGCCAGCGACAGCCGCGGCACCGCCCCCGCCGCCAGCGCCCCCGCCAGCACGAACAGCGCCAGGGCCAGCCCCAGGACCGCCCGCCGCCTGCGTACCAGGAAGAACCCCAGCCTGCGCAGCGGCGGCCCGGCATCGCGCCGCACCGGCGCGCGCTCCGTGATCAGCACTCCATCCACCCCTGAAACTCGGTAAACTACTCGTGTTTTGTTCGCCGACCCAGAAATACAAGTGAATGCTCGCATTTGTCAATGTGGGGTGCCATGGCTGAGCGCACGGTGCGCCGTCAGGCGCGAGGCCTGAAACGGATGGCGGAGATCCTCGACGCGGCCGAACAGGTGATCGCCGAGATCGGCTACCCGGACATGACCACGAACCAGGTCGCGGCCCGCGCCGGGCTGTCACCGGGCTCGCTCTACCAGTTCTTCCGCAACAAGGAGGAGATCCTCGACGGCCTGGTGACCCGCTACACCGACGGCCGGCGGGACTTCTGGGAGTCGCGGCTGGCCGCCGTCACCCCGGAGGTGCCGCTGGAGGCCCTGGTCGACGGGGTGGTGGACGAGAGCGTGGCGTTCAAGGCGCGCTCGCCCGCGTACTGGTCGCTGCTGTACGGCTCCGCGACCGGCGACAAGCTGGCGGCGGCCTCACAACAGCTGCACCAGGCGATCGCCGGGCAGGTGGCGGCCATGCTGCGGCGCCGCTCCCCCGGTCTGGACGAGGCGCGCGCCCTGCTCATGGGCACGATGGCGGTGGCCATGGTCAAGGCCGTGATGCCGCTGGTCTCCGCCGCCGGACCGGCGCGGGCGGCCGAGCTCGTCGCCGAGCTCAAGAGGGCGCTGGTGGCCTATCTGCGGAACGGGCCGGTGACCTCGAACGTGTGACCCTCATCCGAGCCCCGCCTGGCGGAGAAGTAGAGCCGGTCACCGCCCGGCGCGAACGCCAGCCCGGTCAGCTCGGCGCCCGCGTGACCGGCGAGGGTGAGGAACGGGGCGATCTCGCGGTCGGGAGTGATCACGTCGATCCGCGTGGTCCGCCTGGTCACGTACAGGTCGCCGGACGGGGCCGCGGTGACGGCGCGCACGCCGTCGCACAGCCGCTCCACCGCCGAGGTCTGGGCGTCGTAGGCCCACAGCGCGCCGTCGCCCCTGGTGGTGAAGAAGCACACGCCGCCCGCGTAGTGGCAGGCGTCCGCGCGGTCGAACCGGCGCGCCCCGCGCACCTGGTGGCGGGTGCCCTTGAGCAGCGCGGCCGGCCACGGCACCGGCTCCCACCGGCCCGAGCCGCACAGCACCTCGAGCGCGCCCTCGGTCAGGTCGCCCCAGTCGTACGGACGGAACCGGTAGAAGCAGCCGTCGGGCTCGCCCTCGGTCAGGTAGACCACCCGACGGTCGGGGTCGCAGGCGGCCGCCTCGTGCTTGAACCGGCCCATGGCCAGCCGGGGCCGCGGCGCGCGGGCGCCGTACGGGTCGCACTCGAACACCCGGCCCCGGTGGCCGAGCTCGCACGACAGCCACGTGTTCCAGGGCGTGGCGCCGCCGGCGCGGTTGAGCTCGGTGCCGGACAGGATGCGGTAGGCGTCGCCGACGGAGCCGTCCGGCCGGAAGCGGATCGCCGCCGCGCCGCCGAGCAGCGACAGCTCGGAGTTGGACACGTAGATCCAGCCGTCGCCGTCGGGGAAGCAGGCACCCCCGTCGGGCGCGGCGTGCCACGTCAGCCCGGCCACCTTGCTCCCGGAACTGGCCACCACCCTGCCGCCGAACCCCGCGGGCAGGGTCAGCCCGCCGGCGACGGGCTCCTCGACAGGTCCGTAGGGGCCCGCGCCGCCCTGGGAGAGCGGGCCCGTGCGGAGGAGAGTCTTGCGGGACATCTTGAGGCCTCCCTCTGGGTGCCACGCTAGTGGACCGCACGGACATGAATGGCGAGGACTCCGGGATCGAACAGAATGCGAACTGCCCGCGCCGGACATGCGGAAGCCCGGGGCCGCTCGGCTCCCGGGCTGGTGACCGCACACATCAGCTCATGGCCTGGAACATCCAGCGCTGCTTCTCGATCTCCTGGGTGACCGCGATGATGATGTCCTGCGTCGCCTGGTCCGTCTCATCGGTCAGGTCGATGCGCTCGCGCATCCGCTTGCTGACGCCGTCGAGGATGTCGGTCATCGTCGCCGCCACCTTGCCCGACTCGATCCAGCCGGACTCCGGCTGCGTCAGCTTGGTGGACTTGGACACCGTGGCGGCCCTGCCGTCGGCGTTGGCGCCCAGCGCGACCAGGCGCTCGGCGACGATGTCGGTGTGCGCGCGGGCCAGCGAGACGACCTCGTCGAGCTGCAGGTGGACCGAACGGAAGTTCGGGCCGATGACGTTCCAGTGCAGCTGCTTGCCGACCAGGGACAGGTCGATCAGGTCCATCAGGGCGCCCTGCAGGCACTTCGCGGTGGTGGTCTTAGCTTCGCCCGAAAGCGGGCTGGTAATCGGAGCCATGGTGTACCTCCTCCCCGTAGATGTCCCTTTCATTCGTCTTATCCGAATTCCCCTTGACACTGTAATTGTGACAGTGTCACTGTGAGGACATGAGCGACACCTGGACCATCGGCGAGCTGGCGGAGCGCGCGGCCGACGCGCTGCGCGCGCACGCGCGGCCGCTCAACGGCCGGGTCCGCGAGGTGCCGGGCGAGCGGCTCATCAGGTGGTACACCACGATCGGGCTGGTCGACCCGCCCCTGACCCGGCGCGGCCGGATCGCCCGGTACGGGCGCCGTCACCTGCTGCAACTCGTGGCCGTCAAGCGGCTGCAGGCGGAGGGCATGTCGATCGCCGACATCCAGATCGCCCTCGCCGGCGCCGCGGACACCACCCTCGAAGCCACCGCCCGCCTCCCGGCCGACCATTGGCCCGTGCCGAGTCCGGACCCCGGCCACCCCACCCCAGACCTCCACCAACCGGCCCCCACCACGCCCTTGCCCCCGGCCCCCGCCATAGCGGCTCCGCACACCCCCCGGCCTTCATCGGGCCCCGGCACGCCACAGGCCGCAAGGGCAGACCAGTCGCACGCCACGGAACCCACCCCACCGAGAGCTCAGCACCCCACGGGCCCGGCTACGACGCAAACCTCCGGACCGGCCGCTCCGCATCTCGCGGGCCCGGACCCGGCGCAGATCCCCGCACCGGCTCCCCCGCACTCCACGGGAGCGGATGCGGCACAAACCTCCCGGCCCGCCGCCCCACACCCCACCGGGACAGACCCGACGCGGGCCCCCGCACCGGCTCCCCCGCACTCCACGGGAGCGGATGCGGCACAAACCTCCCGGCCCGCCGCCCCACACCCCACCGGGACAGACCCGACGCGGGCC
>NZ_JBITHT010000002.1:1154272-1360519 GCF_044458265.1 Nonomuraea sp. NPDC050478
GCCCCCGCACCGGCTCCCCCGTACTCCACGGGAGCGGATGCGGCGCGGGTTCCCGGGTCGGGGGCGGGTCGCCGGGGGGACGCGGTGGTTCCCTCTGATGGGGTGATCCCGCCAGGGGGTCTCCCTGAAGGCGGGGGTGAGGGTGCGTACCGAGGGGACGGGAAGCCGGAGGTACGGGCCAGGTTCTGGACGGATCGGACGGCGCAGGAGGCGGATCGGGCTGCGGAAGGAACGGACCGGCCCGTACAAGAGAAGGTGCCGGGCGCCGTGCACGGGGTGCGACTGGCGGCCGGGGTGGTGCTGGTGCTCGACGGGACGGGCCCGGCGCCGGGAGACGACGACGTGCGGGCACTACTCGCGGCCGCGGCGCCGCTGCTCGCGGTGCTCGAAGAGAGGGGACTCACATGAAGATCACATCGCTCGAGCCCGCCCGATGCGTGCCGGAGCCCGACGCGGGGATCGGCGCGCTGCGGACCGAGCGCGGCAACCTGCCGCTGGAGAGCGTCGACGTGCACGCGACGATCTCGGGCCTGGTCGCCGGCGTCGAGGTGGCCCAGGGCTTCCGCAACCCGTTCGACGTCACGCTGGAGGCCACGTACGTCTTCCCGCTGCCCGACAGGGCGGCCGTCACCGCGTTCCGGATGGAGGCGGACGACCGCGTCGTCGAGGGCGTGCTGAAGGAGCGCGGCCAGGCCCGCGCCGACTACGACCGGGCGCTGCGCGAGGGCAGGCGGGCGGCGATCGCCGAGGAGGACCGGCCGGACGTGTTCACCATCCGCGTGGGCAACATCCTCCCCGGCGAACGGGTGACGGTCCGGCTGACGCTGAGCCAGCCGCTGCCGTACGAGGACGGCGCGGCGACGTTCCGCTTCCCGCTGGTGGTGGCGCCCCGCTACATCCCCGGCGAGCCGATCGACGGCGAGCCGGCGGGCTCGGGCGCCGCGCCGGACACCGACGCGGTCCCGGACGCCTCCCGCATCACTCCCCCGGTGCTGCTGCCCGGCTTCCCGAACCCCGTCCGCCTGTCCCTGTCGGCCAGGATCGACGCCGCCGGGCTGGAGCTGCGCGAGCTGGCCTCCAGCCTGCACGTGGTCGAGGAAGAAGGCGACATCGTACGACTGCGCGCCGGTGAACGGCTGGACCGGGACTTCATCCTGCGGATGTCGTTCGCCGCGTCCACGTCCCTGCAGTTCGACGGCGCGGGCACGTTCGCGCTGTTCGTGGTCCCGCCCGAGCTGGAGGCCGACAGGCAGCCGCGCGACCTCGTCCTGCTGCTGGACCGTTCGGGCAGCATGGCGGGCTGGAAGATGGTCGCGGCCCGCAGGGCGGCGGCCCGGATCGTGGACACGCTCACGCCGCGCGACCGGTTCGCTGTGCTGGCGTTCGACTCGGTGGTGGAGGAGGCGTTCGAGGGCCTGGCCGAGGGGTCCGACCGCAACCGCTACCGCGCGGTCGAGCACCTGGCCAGGGTGGACGCGCGCGGCGGCACCGAGCTGCTGGAGCCGCTGCGCCGGGCGATCGGCCTGCTGGACGGCGAGCAGGGCAGGGAACGCGTCCTGGTGCTGGTCACCGACGGCCAGGTGGGCAACGAGGACCACATCCTGGAGCTGACCGGCGGCGCGCTGTCGGCGATGCGGGTGCACACGGTCGGCATCGACCGGGCGGTGAACGCGGGTTTCCTGGGCAGGCTGGCCGGTCTCGGCGCGGGCCGCAGCGAGCTGGTCGAGTCGGAGGACCGGCTGGACGCGGCGATGGAGCAGATCCACCGCCGGATCGGCGCGCCGATGGTGACGGACCTGTCGCTGAAGGACCTGGACGTGGAGCCGGGCACGGTCACCCGGCTGGGGTCGATCTTCCCGGGGGTGCCGCTGCGGGTGTACGGGCGGTGCCGGGGCGGCTCGTCGGTGACCGTGCGCGGGCTGGCGTCCGGCGCGCCGTGGGAGGAGCGGGTGCCGGGCACCGTCGCCGACAGCCCCGCGCTGCGCGCCGTCTGGGCGCGGGCCCATCTGCGCGAGCTGGAGGACCGGTACGCGATGGGCGAGCGGGAGCTGGAGCGGGAGATCGTCCGGGTCTCGCTGGAGCACGGCGTGCTGTGCCGGTTCACCGCCTACGTCGCGGTCGACTCCCGACCGGCGGCCGAGGGCGGCCCCGAGCACCGGGTGATCCAGCCGGTGGAGCTGCCGAGCGGGTGGGAGACGCCCGCCGCGCCGATGGCGTTCGGGCTCACCGCGATGGCGGGCCCGGCTCCCGGCGCGATCGCGCCGGCGGTGGCCCGGATGAGCTCGGCCGGTTTCGACGACCTGGACGTGCCCGACTTCCTGGCGGGCGGCGCGGCGGGACCGCGTGGTCCGATGTCCGGCCGGCCCGCGGGGATGCCTCGCGGTCCCATGTCCGCCCGTCCCGCGCCCGCCCCGCGGGCGACGCGGGGCCTGGACACCGTCAGGGTCCAGCTCGTCGCCGAGCTGGACCGGCTGAAGGCGCTGCACGCGCCGAACGCCCTCTACCTGGCGGACCTCGGCTCCCGCCTGGCCGCCCTGTCGGCGTACCTCGGCGGGCACGCCGAACTGTCGGCACTGGCCCGCGAGCTGGAATCGGCCGAACGTCCCGGAACCGACCCCGAGGCCCTCAGGCAGCGGGCCATCGAGGTGCTCACCGCCCTGACCGGCGGCCCTCCCCCGGGAAACCCCGGCGACGCCCGCCGCCCCTTCTGGAAGCGCCCCTGACGGCGCCCCGGGCGCGCCGCCCGTTCTGGAAGCGCCCCTGACGGCACCGCCCGACGCGGAGCGCCGCCCGTTCTGAAGCGACCCTGACGGCACCGCCCGACGCGGAGCGCCGCCCGTTCTGAAGCGGTCCTGACGGGCGGCGCCCGGCGCGTCGAGTCCGCCGTCGCTCCGGCCCGGCCGGGTACCCCGGTCGGGCCGGAGAGCCGCCCGGTCTGCCCGACGACGGGCCCCGCCCGAAACTCGGCCAGGCCGAAGAGCCGCGCGGTGCCACCCGACGACACGCCCCACCGGGAACGCGGCCAGGCCCAAGAGCCGAGCGGCGCCGCCCGACGACGCGCTCCGCCGGAAACCCGGCCAAACCCGAGAGCCGCGCGGGGCCCCGGACGGCGCGCAGCGCCGTAAAGCCACGCGACCGGACGACGCGCACCGCCATAAAGCCACGCGACCGGACGACGCGCACCGCCGGAGAGCCTCGCCGTGTTACGCGGCGACGCGCCGAAGGGCTTTGTTTGGGGTGATTTCTCACAGTCTTGACATCCTCAAGACCTTGGATGTCGGGAGAACGCTCGGTGAGGTATTACACCTGCTTCGCAGGCCTTTCACCTCTTCGTACGCCCTGCGGCGAGGGTGTCCGGCAGGGTCCGATTCCTCCCGCCCGAGGGCGGGGTCTCCTCGGGGACGGCTGACAAACGAGCGGATGACGGTCCCGGGAAAACGCATGCCTGAGGGGCCGGACAACCCCGTCCGGACCATATTCTGGACGGGTGACCACGATGGTTCTGGACGGTGGGCTCTCCACCCAGCTCAGTGCGCTCGGCGCCGACCTCGGCGACGAGCTCTGGACGGCGCGCCTTCTCCTCGACGACCCCGGCCTGATCCGCCAGGCGCACGCCGCCTACTTCGCGGCCGGCGCCGACGTGGCCACGACCGCCAGCTACCAGGCGTCCGTCCCCGGCTTCGTGCGCAGGGGCCTCGACCGCGGCCAGGCCGAGCGCCTGATCCGCGCGTCGGTGGAGGTGGCCGCGCAGGCCCGCGACGAGGCGGGCCACGGGCTCGTCGCCGCCTCGATCGGCCCCTACGGCGCCTACCTCGCCAACGGCGCCGAATACACCGGCGACTACGGCATCGACGAAGACGCCCTGCTGGCCTGGCACCGCCCTCGCTGGGAGATCCTCGCCTCCTCGGAGGCCGACATGCTCGCCTGCGAGACCATCCCGTCGTTCGCGGAGGCGCGGGCGCTGGCCAGGTTGCTGGCCGAGACGCCGTCGGTCAAGGTGTGGGTGAGCTTCTCCTGCCGCGACGCCGCCCACATCAGCGACGGCACCCCGATCACCGAGGCCGCGGCCCTGTTCGCCGGCAACCCGCAGGTGGTGGCCGTCGGCGCCAACTGCACCGCCCCGCGGCACATCCCCGGCCTCATCGCCGCGCTCCGCGGCGGCCTGCCCATCGTGGTCTACCCGAACTCCGGCGAGACCTGGGACGCCGCCGCCCGCCGCTGGCGCGGCCTGGCCGACCCGATCGAGTACGGTCAGGCGGCCAAGGAGTGGCAGGCGGCGGGGGCCTCACTGATCGGCGGCTGCTGCCGTACGACTCCCGAGCACATCCGGCAGATCGTCGCCCACCTGCCCTGACAGGCGGGAGCCGGGGTCACTCGCCCTTGGCCGCGGCCCTGGCCGCGCGCTCCATCTCGACCCTGGCGCTGGCGGCGTACTTGTCGACGTACTCCTGCCCCGACAGCTCCATCAGGGCGTACATGATCTCGTCCGTCACCGCGCGGAGCACCAGCCGGTCGTCCTCCATGCCGTAGTAACGGGAGAAGTCGAGCGGCTTGCCGAACCGCACCTCGGGCCGGATGCCGAACTTCGGCAGCGGGCGGCCCGGCGGCATCATCTCGAAGGTGTTGACCATGGCCCACGGGATGACCGGGGCCCGCGACTCCAGCGCCAGCCTGGCCACGCCGGTCTTGCCCTTGTAGAGGCGGCCGTCGGGCGAGCGGGTGCCCTCGGGGTAGATCCCGAGCAGGTGGCCCTCGCGCAGCACGCGAAGACCGGTGCGGAGCGCCGCCTCGCTGGCCTTGCCGCCGGAGCGGTCGATCGGGACGGTGCCGACCCCGCTGAAGAACATGCGGGTGAAGAAGCCTTTGATGCCGCGCCCGGTGAAGTAGTCGGACTTGCCCAGGCTGATGACCTTGCGGCGGAGGTGGAGCGGGCCGAAGAAGTGGTCGGCGAAGGAGAGGTGGTTGCCGGCGAGGATCGCGGGCCCCTCCTTGGGCACGTTGTCGACGCCTTCGGCCCACGGCCGGAAGACGATGTGGAGGATCGGCCCCAAGATGGCCTTGACCACCCAGTAGAACACCCGGCCACCTCTTCCTCACGCGACGGTCGGCAACGCGTAGTCATCTTCCCATCCCTCGGTGGATGCTCCTACACCAGCTCTCGCACAAATGCCCTGGATCGTGCGACGATCGGGCAGTTCCGGGATGAAAAAGCATGGAGGAGCTGTTATGCCGCTCATGCCAGGCGCCGAGCCCTATCACCACCGAGCAGGTCCGATCGGCGTGCTGCTGTGCCACGGCTTCACCGGCACGCCGCAGTCGCTGCGCCCGTGGGCCGAGTATCTGGCCGCGCGCGGGCTCACCGTGTCGCTGCCGCGGCAGCCCGGTCACGGCACCACCTGGCAGGAGATGAACCGCACCCGCTGGGAGGACTGGTACGCCGAGGTGGAGAAGGCGTTCGAGGACCTCCAGGGCCGCTGCGCCGAGGTGTTCACCGCGGGGCTGTCGCTGGGCGGCTGCCTGGCGCTGCGGCTGGCCGAGATGCACGGCGACGGCGTGCGCGGCGTGGTGGTGGTCAACCCGTCGATCACCAACGACGTGTGGCTGATGAAGCTGGCGCCGCTGCTCAAGTGGTTCGTCCCGTCGGTGCCCGGCGTGGCCAACGACGTGAAGAAGCCGGGGGTCACCGAGCTGGGCTACAGCCGCACGCCGGTGAAGGCGGCGGCGTCGCTGCCCGAGCTCTGGTCGCTGGTGCAGGCGGACCTGGACAAGCTGACGCAGCCGGTGCTCGTCTACCACAGCACCGACGACCATGTGGTGAAACCCGCCTCCGTGGCCATCATCCGTGAGAAGGTCCCGCAGGCCACGATCGAGGAGCTGGCCGATAGTTACCATGTTGCGACGCTGGACAACGATGCCGACAGGATCTTTGCCGGGAGCCTCGACTTCATCCGAACCCATGCCTCGGTACCCTTGCAGAGGGACTGATCGCACCCAGGGGGAAGTCGCGATCGCTGTGGAGAGGCCCATCTAGGTGACGCCCCAGAGTGACGAGGACGAGGTCTGGCGGCAGATCGTCGCGTCCTTCAATGACACCGCCGAGCGCGACTCGGCCGATCAGCCCTGGCCGGACAGCGAGAACGTCCCGGTGGAGCCCGGGCGGCGGGTGGTCAGGCCGCCGGAGGAGTTCGCCGAGGACGACGAGCACGGCGCCGACGACGACGATGACGAGAAGCCCCACGAGGACGACGACCACTACGTGCCGCCGCCTCCTCCCCCGCTGCCGAAGCTCGACCTGCCGGCCAAGCTCGCCTGGGTGGCGCTGTTCGGCGGCCCGGCCTACCTCCTGATCGCCGCGATCGCCGACTGGCACATGGAGGGCTGGGCGCTGTTCACCGCGGTGGCGGCGTTCATCGGCGGGTTCGTGGCGCTGGTGGTGCGCATGGGCGACGGCCCCAGCGGCGACTCCGGGTGGGACGACGGCGCCCGTCTCTAGGACTTCTTCGGATCGCGCGGCCCGAAGGACTCCACCACGTCGGTGTAGCGCTCCTGGGCGTCGACGGCGTGGCCGACCGCCCACACCGCCTGGCTGCCCGCCAGGTAGGTGACGGCCTGCAGGCGGACGCTGCTCCTGCCGTCGGCCGCCTTGCCCCGCACGACGTCGCAGGAACGCCTGCCGCAGCGCAGCATGTAGGCCTCGGCGGCGTGGCCGGGGTCGTAGCCGGAGATCCAGTAGTGGCCCTTGCCGTCGCCGGTCACCCCGTAGAGCCGGGCCGCGCCGGTCGGGACGGGCAGGCGCCGCCACTGCTTGCCGTTCCACGTGAGCGCGAGCGGCTCGACCTCGCCGGGGCCGTGGTAGACGCCGCCGACGGCGAGCGCCCGCTTGGCGCTGTCGGTGTGCACGTCGCGCAGGTAGCCGCCGGCGATGGCCGGCGTCTTCACCCGCTTCCACGAGCTGCCGGACCGCTTCATGATCAACGGTCCGGTGCCGGTGTCGCCGACGGCGAAGTCACCGTCGACGGCGTAGAGAGCGCCCTTCTCGCCGGTCTCGCGGACGAGCCAGTCGCCGTCTTCGCGGGTGACGACGAGCGCGTGCTTGCCGCGGCTGCCGACGCCCACGACCCGGTCGGCGCCCGCCTCGACGCCGCCGAGCCAGTCGCCGCTGCGCAGCCCCTGGGGCCTGATCCGGTCGAAGCCGCCGACGTTGCCGTGGGCGATGTAGGGCACCCCGTCGTGGCCGTCGCCGACCGCCCACACCTCGCCCGCCTTGGCCGCCGAGACCGACCGCAGGTTGCCGGCGCCGGTGGCGTCGCGGATGCCGATCTCGCTCCACCGCTCGCCGTTCCAGTGGCGGATGGTGCCGCGGTTCTTCCACACGTCCCAGATCTGCTGCTGGCCGACGGCCCACACGTCGCCGGGCGACAGCGCGAGCACGTCGGAGAGCGACCCGTCGACCGGCAGCTGCACGCTCGTGGTCCGCTGCCACGCGTCGTTGGCGGCGGGGCGTGGACGTGGATCGGCATGCGCGGCGGTCGGGAGGCCGGGTACGGCCAGGACGGCCGCCAGGATCATGGTGAGCGCACGCCGCCGAGAGCGACGGGTCATGAGGGAAATGCTACGGGTTGCGCGACGCCGATCACCCTTCACTCTCCAAGTCGGACCTCGGCGACGACGGGCAGATGGTCGGTGGCACCGGCCAGATCGGCGCCGGAGGCGTCCACGCCGCCGCAGGACACCACCCGGATCCCGGGCGCGGCGAACAGCCCGTCGATGCGGTGCAGGGGCCGCCTGGAGCTGAAGGTCAGCCCGTCGCCCCGGGGCGCGGCGGCGTAGCAGTCGGTCAGTTGCCCGGCGAGGTAGCGCCAGGCGGGCTGGTGCGGGCTCTCGTTCACGTCCCCGCCCAGCACGACGGGCGCGCCGTACGGTGCCGCCATCCGGCGCAGGCGGGCCACCGCCTCGGCGGCGTGGTGGAGCCTGGCCCGGCCGTCGAGGTCGAGGTGGACCGAGCCGACGGCCAGGAGCGCCGGGCCCGCCCGCACGACGGCCATGGCCAGCCCGCGCGGCTCCAGGCCGAGGAAGACCCGGAGCAGGCGGCTCTCCGCGTGCACCGGCCGCACCCAGGGGGCGGCCAGCACCGCCACCCCGGCCACGCCCTGACCCGCGACCAGGCGCAGGCCGCAACGGGCCGCCAGCGCGCGGCAGCGGGCCCGCCAGCCGGCCAGCCGGGGAGCCTCCTGCAGGCAGACCAGGTCGGCGCCCATCGCGCTGATCACGCGGACCAGCGCGGGCACGTCGTCCCGCAGCCCGCGCAGGTTGTACGTGCCGATCCTGAGGGTGGTCAACCGGCTCAGCGCCGGCGGGCCAGGTCGGCCGCGCCCACCAGGCCGGCGGAGGGACCGAGCTCGGCCAGCCGCACCTCGGCCACCGGCCGGTGGCCCCTGCCGGTCAGCCGTTCCTCGAAGGCCTTCCTGGCGCGGTCGACGAACAGGTCGGCCGCCCTGGACACGCCGCCGCCGAGGATGAAGCAGCCGGGGTCCAGCACGGCGGCCAGATCGGCCATGCCCTGGCCGAGCCCGTCGGCGAGGACCGCGAAGGCGGACAGCGAGGCGTCGTCGCCCTGGCGCGCCGCCTCGGTCACCTCCTCGCCGTCGATCTTGCCGCCGGCCAGCCCGAGCAGGATCTCGGCCCGTTCCGGATGCGCGGCGGCGATCTCCCTGGCCTCGACGACCAGCGCGTTGCCGCTCGCGTACTGCTCCCAGCAGCCGTGCAGGCCGCAGCCGCACAGCCGCCCGCCGGGCACCATCTGCGTGTGGCCCAGCTCGGCGCCCATCCCCCAGCGGCCGCGGTAGAGGGCGCCGTCGAGGACGATGCCGCCGCCGATGCCGGTGCCGATGGTCAGGCAGACGATGTGCGACTGGCCGCGCCCCGCGCCGTACCTGAACTCTCCCCAGGCCATGGCGTTGGCGTCGTTCTCCACCACGACGGGCAGCCCGACCAGGCCGCTGATCCGCTTCTGCAGCGGCTCCTCCCGCCAGGCCAGGTTGGGCGCGAAGCGCACGACCGAGCGGGACTCGTCGACGAACCCGGCCGCGCCGATGCCCACCGCCTCGATCTCCCGCCCGGCGCCCAGCTCGCGGACGCAGGCGGCGACGGTCTCGGCGACCAGATCGGGGTGTTCGGCGTCGGTGGGCCTGAGGGTCTGCTCGACGATCACGCCGTCGTCGTCCACCACGCCCGCTGCCACCTTGGTGCCGCCGATGTCCACACCGATCGTGAGCATGACGCATCCCCTCAGCTAGTCCAGGTCTATGTGTTCCACATTGTCGCGGTCGTCGCGCCCCCTGTCGTCCCGCTGACGCGGCTCGGGGCGGCTGCCGAGCACGTCGAGCGCGCCGCGGAAGGCCGCGAACAGCTCGCCGCCGGCCGCCACGAGGTGGGTGGCGACGTCGGCGGTGCCCTCGGGGGCGCGACCGGCGCCCGACTCGCGCTGCGCCGCGATGGCCCGGCAGACCGGGCAGGCGCGGCAGATGTACTCGTCGTCGGGCTCGGCGACGGCCTCGCTCCACACGTCCTTCTCGGATCGTCCGCCGCCACCGGTGAACGAGTGGAAGACGGACTTCCCGACATGCCGGGTGGCGCGGCCCTGCAAGCTGTCGAAGAGCTTGCGCGCCTCCTCGGCGACGGCGCCGATGGGATCTCTGTCGTTCTCTGTGTTGCGAGTGTTCTCGGTCATGGGACCCTCCCGGTCGGTACGGCGTCCGCCCTCTTCGCTCACGTGCCGTCCCGGCCGTGCGCTTCGTCGGTTTCCGCCTCCGAGGTGAACCGTACCCGGAGCAGGCCGTCGCGGAGCACGGCCCCACTGATCTTCCTTCGCGCCAGCGCCATGGGCAAGGCCAGGATGCGCCGGTACGGGCCCGCGGTGATGATCAGTTCGTCGCCCTTGCGCGCCAGGTCGACCTCGCCCCGTTCGGCCCCGGGCAGGGCCAGGGTGAGCTCGTCGGCCGACAGCCGCAGCGGGGGCTCCACCGAGGGCGGCGCGAACGGGTCGCACTCGCCGTACAGCGCCTCTCCGACGGCCGCGAGCGCGTGCCGGCCGACGGGCTCGGCGGGCAGGTAGGGCACGGTGTGCACAGGCAGCGGCGCGAACGACTCCTCCGCCTCGGCCAGCAGCCGCGACTGGGCGGCCACCCAGCGGGCACGCCACTCGTCGGCGTCCTCGCCGGGGAAGATCCGGTTGGCGATGACCGCGTCGACGCGGTACCCGTACAGGTTGAGCGAGGTGAGGGTGCGCCTGGCCTCGGCGAGCACCACGGCCTCCGGCGTGAGCACGAGGCGCACGGAGGCGTGGTCGCCGGTGAGCAGCTCGCGCACCTCCAGCAGCCCGCGGTGGAAGCGCTCGCCGGCGCTCATCACCTCCTCGCCCGGCGTGCTGACCCTGGCCACGCCGCGCACCAGCGGGGCGGCCAGCCGCATGAGCCTGCGGCCGACCGGCAGCAGCCGGTTGACGTGCCAGTCGAGCGCCTCGGGCAGGGCGAGCAGGCGCAGCGTCTCGGCGGTGGGCGCGCAGTCGACGACGATGACGTCCCAGCGGCCCTCGCGGGCGTGCTCGCGCAGCTCCAGCAGGGCGATGATCTCCTCGGCGCCGGGCAGGACGGTGATCTCCTCGGAGGTGATCTCGTCGAGGCCCAGCTCGACGAGCACGCCGCGGGCGTACTCCCGCAGCTCTCCCCAGTGGCGTTCGAGCGTGCGCTGGGTGTCGACCTGGTGCAGGTGGAGGCCCGGGGCGATCTCGCCGGGCTCGGCGTCGAGCGCGTCGGCCAGGGAGTGGGCGGTGTCGGTGGAGACGATGAGCGTCTTGAGCCCGCGCCGGGCCGCGAGGGTGGCGGTGGCGGCCGCGGCGGTGGTCTTGCCGACGCCGCCCTTGCCGGTGAAGAGCAGAACGCGCGGAGTCACCTCAGCGGCCTTCGACACGCTTCTTGAGACCCTTGAGCGCCGTGTCGACGATCACCTTCTCCGCCTTCCGCTTGATCATGCCGATCATGGGGACGGCGAGGCCGACGGCGAGCTCGTACGTCACCTCGACACCCCTGCCCGTGTCGGCCAGGAGGTAACGCCCGTCGAGCTCGGAGACCATCTTGCCGGGCTCGGACACGTGCCAGGTGACGCTCTCGTCGCCGTTCCAGGTGTAGGCGAGGGTGTAGGTGTCGCTGATCACGCCGGCGTCGAGCACGAACCGCACGGTCTCCGGCCTGCCGTCGGGGCCGCTGCTGAGGACCTCGGCGCTCTTGACCTGACCTGCCCATTCGGGGTATGAGGGAAGGTCCGCGATGACCGCCATCACGCGGGCGCGGTCGGCGTCGACGGTGATACTCGAACTGGTGCGATCAGCCATGGGACCAAAGTAGTGCAGAAACCCGCCTCAGCGGCGGAGCGGCCCGGGTCACCACTCGAGGACGTACGGCACGCCCCTGCCCCTGAAGTGGCCGACGTTGACGCACTCGGTGCGGCCGATGCGGGTGCGGCGGTGGAGCGGCTGGTGGACGTGCCCGAACAGGGCGTAACGCGGCTGGGTGCGCCTGATCAGCTCCAGCGTGGCCTCGCTGCCCCGCTCGAAGCGCCGGGCCACCACGTCGTAGAGCAGCTCGGGCACGGCGGGCGGGATGTGGCAGCACAGCACGTCCACCTCTCCGACCGCCTCCACCTTGGCGGCGAACTCCTCGTCGCTGATCTCGTTGGGGGTGCGGTAGTCGGTCTTGAGCCCGCCGCCGACGAAGCCGAAGCGCAGCCCGCCGATCTCCACCGTCTCCCCGTCGAGCACCCGGTGGCCGGGCCTGAGGTAGTCGCCGCCCAGGCGGGGCACGTCCACGTTGCCGTAGGTCAGGTAGGCCGGCGCGGGCATGGCGGCGAACAGCTCGGCGTACTGGGCGCGCACGTGGCGCTCGATGTGGTCGCGGGGGTCGCCGTCGAGGCTCGCCCACAGCTGGGCCGACATCGCCCTGGCCTCGTCGAAGCGCTTGGCGGTGCGCAGGGCGATGAACTCCCCGGCCCGTTCGGCGCCGAACAAATCGGCGAAGATGCCCTGGCCGTGGTCGTCGTAGTCGATGAACAGGATGAGATCACCGAGACAGATCAGCGCGTCGGCGCCGTCTCCCGCGGTCGCCAGCGCGTCGGCCCTGCCGTGTACGTCACTGACCACATGGACCCTCATGCGGGAAATCCTACGAGTTACGCCTGCTAGCGTGATGATTCGTTCCACATAACGCCTGGATGACGAAACCTACCGCTAGGTAACATATCGCGGTAACGTCCGGGTCGACCCGAAGCGTGCACCCGGAGGAGTTGATCCGTGCGCGAGTACAGCGTCCCCGTACTGGTGGATGTCCCCGCCTCTGCCTCGCTGGCCGACACCGTGTTCCAACGGGGCCGGGACGAGCCCGACCGGGTGATCATGGCACGCAAGACCGGCGACGGCTGGCCCGAGGTCACCGCGGGAGAGTTCCGCGACCAGGTGGCCGCGCTGGCCAAGGGGCTCACCGCGGCGGGAGTCGGGCACGGCGACCGGGTGGCGCTGATGTCGCGCACCCGCTACGAGTGGACGCTCGTCGACTACGCGCTCTGGACGATCGGCGCGGTCACCGTGCCGATCTACGAGACCTCCTCGGCCGAACAGGTCAGGTGGATCATCTCCGACAGCGGGGCCAAGGCCGCCTTCACCGAGCTCGACACGCACGAGCGCACGGTGCGCGAGGCGGCGCCCGGGCTGAAGGACGTCTGGCGGGTGGAGGCCGCGCTGGACGGCTCGCTCGCCCCCGGCGACGTGGACGACGCCGCCCTGGAGGAGCTCAGGTCCCGGGTGAGCGGGTCCGACCTGGCGACGATCGTCTACACCTCCGGCACCACGGGCAGGCCCAAGGGCTGCCTCATCACCCACGACAACCTGCTGTTCACCGCGCTGAACGTGCTGCGCGGGCCGCTGCGGCCGCTGTTCACCGGCGCTCCCGCCGCGCTGCTGTTCCTGCCGCTGGCGCACATCTTCGCGCGGATGATCCAGGTCGTGCTGCTGGAGGCGGGCGCGGTCATGGCGCACACCCCCAACATGAAGAACGTCGCGCCCGACCTCCAGGAGTTCCGGCCGACGTTCCTGCTGGGCGTGCCGCGCGTGTTCGAGAAGGTCTACAACGCCGCCGAGCAGAAGGCCATCGCGGGCGGCAAGGGCAAGATCTTCGCCCGCGCCGTCGACGTGGCGGTCGCCTGGAGCAAGGCCCGCGCCGGCGGCGGCGCCGGGCTCGGGCTGCGGCTCCAGCACGCCGTGTTCGACAAGCTGGTGTACGCCAAGCTCCGCGAGGCCACGGGCGGGCGGCTGTCGGCGGCGGTGTCGGGCGGGTCGGCGCTGGGCGACCGGCTGGGCCACTTCTTCCGCGGCGTCGGCATCGAGGTGTTCGAGGGCTACGGCCTGACCGAGACGTCCGCCCCGTGCTCGGTCAACCTGCCGGGCGGCAACAAGATCGGCACCGTGGGGCGGCCGCTGCCCGGCGTCACCCTGCGCGTCGCCGACGACGGCGAGATCCTGGCCAGGGGACGCAACGTCTTCACCGGCTACTGGAACGACGACCGGGCCACCGGCGAGGTCCTCGACGCCGAGGGCTGGTTCCACACCGGCGACGTGGGCGAGCTGGACGACGACGGCTACCTGCGCATCACCGGGCGCAAGAAGGAGATCCTGGTGACGGCCGCGGGCAAGAACGTCGCCCCCGGCCCGCTGGAGGACGCGCTGCGCGCGCACCCGCTCGTCTCCCAGGCGATGGTGATCGGCGACGGGCGGCCGTTCGTCAGCGCGCTCGTCACCCTCGATCCCGAGGCGCTGGAGCCGTACGCCCCGGCCACGGCCGCGGAGCTGCGCACCGACCCGCGCGTGCTGGCCGAGGTGCAGGGCGCGGTCGACCGGGCCAACAGCATGGTGTCCAAGGCCGAGCAGATCAAGAAGTTCACCGTGCTGGCCGCGGACATCACCGAGGAGAGCGGTCACCTGACCCCGACGCTCAAGGTCAAGCGGGGTGTCGTGATGCGCGACTTCGAGGCCGACATCGAGGCGCTGTACGCCCCGAAGGGCTGATCAAGCCCCCAACCGCCACTCCCGCAACTCACGAACACCCGGAAGGCCGCCAGGACGCCCTGGCGGCCTTTTGGCATATGTCCGTTGACAGTTTGAAAAGTTGGCTTTTCGATGAAGGGTGATCGAACTCGGGGGAATCTGAGGGTCCGGCCAAGGAGGAACCACCATGGACCACCGTCCGCCGATCTCCCGCCGCAATCTGCTGCTCGGCACGGCCGCCGCCTTCGGCGTGCCCGCCGTGCTGGCAGGCTGCGGCGGCTCCGAACAGCCGAGCCCCGGCAGCACCTCCGGCAACCTCGGCGCAGTCACCCTGGGATCCAACGCCTCCGACGAGGTGCCGAAGAAGTCGCTCGCCACCGTGATCGAGAAGTTCACCCAGGCGAGCGTGCGGATCAACACCGTCGACCACAACACCTTCCAGGAGAACATCAACCGCTACCTCAGGGGCACGCCCGACGACGTGTTCACCTGGTTCGCCGGCTACCGGATGCAGTTCTTCGCCGAGCAGGGCCTGGCCACCGACATCTCGGACGTGTGGCAGGAGATCGGCGGCGACTACACGCAGGCGTTCAAGGACGCCTCCACCGGCGTCGACGGCAAGCAGTACTTCATCCCGTTCACCTACTATCCGTGGGCGGTCTTCTACCGCAAGAGCGTGTGGGAGGAGAAGGGCTACGAGCCGCCCAAGACGCTCGACGAGCTGACCGCGCTGGCCAAGAAGATGCAGGGCGACGACCTCGTCCCGATCGCGTTCGCCGACAAGGACGGCTGGCCCGCCATGGGCACGTTCGACATCATCAACATGCGGATGAACGGCTACGACTTCCACATCTCGCTCATGGCGGGCAAGGAGTCGTGGACGGACCCGCGGGTCAAGCAGGTGTTCGACACCTGGCGCGGGCTGATGGAGTATCACCAGCCGGCGTCGCTGGGCCGCACCTGGCAGGAGGCCGCGCAGTCGCTGGTGCAGAAGAAGAGCGGCATGTACCTGCTCGGCATGTTCGTGGCCCAGCAGTTCCCCGAGGAGGACCTGGCCGACCTGGACTTCTTCACCTTCCCGGAGATCAACCCCACCCACGGCACCGACTCCATCGACGCCCCCATCGACGGCTACATGGTCTCCGCCAAGGCCAAGAACGTCGACGGGGCCAAGGCGCTCGTCAAGCACCTCGCCCAGGCGTCGTCGCAGGACATCGCCACCGAGCTGGACCCCGGCACCCTCGCGGCCAGCTCCAAGGCCGACACCAGCGGCTACAGCGCGCTGCAGAAGCGCGGCGCCGAACTGGTGTCGCAGGCCTCGCACATCGCCCAGTTCCTCGACCGTGACACGCGGCCGGACTTCGCCTCCACGGTGATGATCCCGTCGCTGCAGTCGTTCGTCGACAAGCCCGCCGAGATCGACTCCTTACTCACGAGCATCGAACAGCAGAAGGCCAACATCTTCCGCTGATGACCGTCAAGACCCGTCGCTACTCCGCCCGTGACGTGACCGTGCTGGTCATCGGGGTGGGGGTGGCCGTCATCGTCAACGTGGGCCTCATCTGGGGGCCCACGCTGGCCTCCGTCGCCCTGTCCGCCACCGACTGGAACGGCTTCGGGCCGATCGAGTGGATCGGCGGGCGGAACTACTCCGACCTGGCCGGCGAGTATCCGCCGTTCTGGTCGGCCGTCCGCAACAACATCCTCTGGCTGGTCTTCCTCGGGCTGGTCGCGACCCCGTTCGGGCTGTTCTGCGCGGTGCTGCTGGACCGGCGGCTGCGCGGCTCGCGCTTCTACCAGAGCGCCCTGTACATGCCGGTCGTGCTGTCGCTGGCGGTGGTCGGGTTCATCGCCCAGCTCGTCTACTCGCACGACTACGGCGTGCTGAACGCCGTCACCGGGCTGTCGGCCGACTGGCTCGGCGACCGGTCGATCAACATCTGGGTGGTCATGGTGGCGGCGGCCTGGCGGCACGTCGGCTACGTCATGATCATCTATCTGGCCGGGCTGAAGGCGGTGGACCCGGCGCTCAAGGAGGCCGCCGCCATCGACGGGGCCAACGAGAGGCAGGCGTTCTTCCGGGTGGTGTTCCCGACGCTGCGGCCGGTCAACGTGATCGTGCTGGTGATCACGGTGATCGAGGCGCTGCGCGCGTTCGACATCGTCTACGCCATCAACAAGGGCAGGAACGGGCTCGAACTGCTGTCGGTGCTGGTCACCGAGAACATCGTGGGCGAGGCCAGCCGGATCGGGTTCGGCTCGGCCATCGCGGTGATCCTGCTGGTGATCTCGCTCGGGTTCATCGTCACCTACCTGTCGCAGCTGTTCAGGGAGGAACGATGACGCTGACCGCGCCCGTCGGCACCAGCCCGGAACGCGAGGCGGCGCCGCCGCCCCGGCGCGGGGCCCGGCCGCTGCGCTGGCTGCTGCACGCCTTCCTGGCGGTGGTGGCCCTCGGCTGGCTGATGCCGCTCCTGCTGGCCGTGTACGCGTCGCTGCGCCCGTACGACGAGACCGCCCGCCTGGGCTACTTCTCGCTGCCCGAGCAGCTCACGCTCGACTACTACGGGCAGGCGTGGAGCCAGGCCGAGCTGCCCCGCTACTACCTGAACACGCTGATCATCGTGATCCCGGCGCTGGTGCTGACGCTGTTCCTGGCCTCGTTCGTGGCGTTCGCCATCGCGCGGGCGCGCATCCCCGGCCGCAAGACGCTGCTCATCGTGTTCACCGCGGGCAACCTGCTGCCGCCACAGGTCCTCATCACCCCGCTGTACTCGCTCTACACGCTGATCCCGCTGCCCGCGTGGCTGTCGGACTCGCAGTCCCTGTACGACTCGTACCTGGGGCTGATCCTGATCCACGTGGCGTTCCAGTTCGGGTTCTGCGTGTTCGTCATCGCGAACTTCATGCGCACGATCCCCGAGGAGATCTCCGAGGCGGCGCTGGTCGACGGGGCGAGCCTGTGGCGCCGCTACTGGACGCTGACGCTGCCGCTGTGCAGGCCCGTGCTGGCGGCGCTGGGCACGCTGCAGTTCACCTGGATGTACAACGACTTCCTGTGGGCGCTGGTGCTCATGGTGTCGGGCGACAAGCTGCCCGTCACCTCGGCGCTGAACAACCTGCGCGGCCAGTTCTTCACCGACTACAACCTGCTGGCCGCCGGATCGGTGCTGGTGGCGCTGCCGACGCTGATCGTGTTCCAGCTGCTGCACAAGCATTTCGTGGCCGGGCTGACGCTCGGCTCGACGAAGGGATGAATCAGAGCAGGGCGTGGAAGCGGGCGGCGACCCGGTCCCAGGACCACTCGCCGACGACCCAGTCGCGGCCGGTCTCGCCCATCTTCCGCGCCTGCTCGGGACGGGTCAGCAGCTCGACGACGGCACGGGCCGCGGGGGCCGGGTCCGCGCCGTCGACGACCAGGCCGGTCTCGCCGTCGCGTACGGCCTCGGGCGCGCCGCCCGAGCGGCCGGCCACGACCGGCAGGCCGGTCGCGGCCGCCTCCAGGAACACGATGCCGAGCCCCTCCACGTCGATCCCGCCCCATCGGGTACGGCACGGCATGGCGAAGACGTCGGCGGCGGCGTAGTAGCCGGGCAGGTCGGCGGCCGGGACGGTGCCGGTGAAGACGATCGACGGATGCCCGCCGGCCAGCTTCTCCAGCGCGCGCCGGTGCGGCCCGCCGCCGACCAGGAGCAGCACGGCGTCCGGCACCGCGCCGAGCACCTCCGGCCAGGCCCTGATGAGCCGGTCCTGACCCTTGCGCGGCACCAGCCTGGACACGCACGCCACCACCGGCCTGCCCGCCAGCCCCAGCTCCGCCTTGGCCGCCCCCGGGTGGAACAGGCCGGTGTCGACGCCGGGCGCGAGCCGTACCAGCTTGTCCTGCGGGATGGCGCGGGCCAGCCGCGCGCGCGTGTACTCGCCCAGGTAGGTGACCACGTCGGCGTGCGCGCCGATGCGGCGCAGCACCGCGCGGAAACCGGGCGCGCTCGCCCACGACGCCTCGTGGCCGTGGGTGAGCATCACCACGCGCCGCGCGCCCGCCGCGCGCAGGCGCGGCGCGAGCAGGCCGAGCGGCGCCGCCGCGCCGAACACGACGGTGTCCGCGCCGTGCCCGGCCACCAGCTCGGCCGCCGTACGGGCGACGGACGGGACGGGCAGCATGAGCCGCCCGGGGTGACGGACGACGGGGTACGGCTCACGGCGGTCGAACTCGGCGCACCCGCGCCAGGCGGGGGCGTAGACGACCGCGCCCGGGGTGCGCTGGGCCAGGCCGTGCACGAACGACTGGATGCCGCCCGGGCGGGGCGGGAAGTCGTTGGTGACGAAGACGACTCGGGTCACGGGCCGGGGACGCCGTTCAGCTTCGCCCAGGAGCGGGCCATCGCGATCCGTTCCGGTGCCGTGGGATGGGAGGCATAGAGCACATATTCCACTGCATCGGGCGACAAGTCGGAAATATTGGCTGTTGCCAGGCGTTTTTGCATCGCGGCGAACGTGACCGGATCCCGCGTCAAATTGAGGGCGTGGGCGTCGGCCCTGGCCTCGATGTGGCGGCTGACGAAGTTCTGCGCGGGGCCTGACAGGAACGTCGCCAGCGTCATCAACCCCAGGATCGCGCCCGCCGCGCGCCAGTCGGCGATCGACGTGACCCCGGCGCGCCGGCGCACCGGCCCGAAGACCAGGAACAGCAGGATCGCGCCGAGCGCCGCGCCCAGCGCGCCGACGAGCGTGCCGTAGAGCACGTCGTTCTCCCCCGCGTGGCCCAGCTCGTGCGCCACCACCAGCTCGACCTCGGGCTGCGGGGCCTTGAGCAGGTTGTCGTAGACCACGATGCGGCGGGTGGCGCCGAACCCGGACACGTAGGCGTTCAGCGCGGTGGTGCGGCGGGAGGCGTCGGCCACCAGCACGTCCTCCACCGGCACCCCGTCGCGCTCGGCCATCGCCAGCAGGTTCGTCCGCAGCGGGCCTTCGGGCATGGACCTGAAGTCGTTGAACACCGGCTCGAACACCACCGGGTAGACGAAGGAGGCCGCCACGGTGAGCGCGAACGCCCCCGCCGCGGCGGGGATCCACCAGCGCCTGAACCGCCGGGCCAGCGCCACCACCGCCACGACCATCACGCCCAGCAGAGCCGTGTTGATGGCGATGCTCTTGAGCCGGTCGCCCGTCCAGGACGCCCAGTCCTGCGTGGAGAGGCCGTAGTCGCGCAGCACGGTCTCGAACCAGACGCCGAGCGGCCAGCGCAGCGCCTCCTCGACGACCGTGAGCACGAGCACCCCCAGCAGGACCCGCACCCACCACGGCCCGCGCAGCACCCCGAGGATTCTGGCGCCCAGCGGGGTGGCGACGAGCAGGCCCGCGAACACCAGCGTCAGGCCGAGCGACAGGTAGCCGGGCATGCCGGTGGCCGCGTCGAACGCCTGCGCGCGGGCGATCTGCCCGGCGGTGAAGTCCGCGGCCGGGTCGGCGGCCACCTCCGGCGCCCCCGGCAGCGCCTGCCACGGCGTCGTCAGCCCCACCACCACGAGGATCCCGACCCCCAGCACGACCCCGGCCACCCCAGCCTGCCGCCGCCCCCTCCGGCCAGCCCCACCGTCCTTGGGCTCCGGCCCGCCGTCCGTTGGGGGCGTCTGTCCGTCATCCGGGCGCGGACCGTTCTCGTGGGCGGATTCGCCGCCGGATCGGGTCCCGGCCTGCTCGCCCGCGGCGGCGTTCCTGTCGTGGCCGTCGTCCACTTCGCGTCCTCTCACCCCAGCTGGTCCCGCATGTACGCGCGCCACCCCCGGGTCAGGCCGCCGAGCGTGAGCCCCCGCGCGGCGAGTGCCCGGTCGGTGCCGACACTCTGGGCATCACGGTAGAGCCTCACCAGAGTCCCCTCGCCCGCGCTCTCGGCCAGGAACCGACACGCCAGCCACGCCTCCTGGTACGCCCGCGCCAGCGCGTCCCCCCGGGAGCCGAAGTCACCGGCCCCGGGCAGCTCGTCCGGCAGCCGCCCCGCCCGCACCTCGGCCGCCAGTTCGGCCGCCGCCACGGTGACCGCCAGCCCCGCGTCCCGATAGGCCACGTAGTCGGCGAATCCCTCGTACAGCCAGCCGGGCAGCCCGTCGGTGCCAGCGGCGACGTGCGTGAGCTCATGGGCGAGCACCACGTCCCTGCCGGTCGGGTTGAGCCGCGCGAAACCCTCGGGCACCACGATCACCCGCCGCCCGTCGGCCACCGCCGCCAGCCCGCGCACGTCGGCGACGCCGGCCAGCCGCGCGGCCTGCTCTCCTGACGCGGGCACCAGCACCAGCGGGCGCACGGGCCGGCCCAGCACGCCCGACACCCGTCGCCCCGCCGCGTCGGCCCGCCGCGCCAGATCGGCCAGCAGCCCGGGATCGGCCCGCTGCCCGGCGACCAGCGCCCGCTCGCCGCGCGCGACGCCCAGCTCGCCCCGCCACAGCTCCCGCACCCCGGCCAGCTCGTCGGGCACCCCGGCGGACCACGACTCCGGCACCGCCCCGCCGGCCGCGGCCACGGCGAGGACCAGCCCCGCCACCACCGCTCGACGGCCCACGATCCCGGACATGCTGTCCGATGCTAGCGGCGGGACGCCCGTCCCACGCATCACGAAGGCCCCGCCCCCAGTCAGGGGCGGGGCCTTCGCGATCGGTCACAGACCGGGGCGTACCGCGCCGGCGAACGACGACTTGCGCCATCCGTTCAGCTTCTCGACGCGCACCGTCTTGCCCGAGCTCGGCGAGTGCACCATCTTGCCCTTGCCGATGTACATGCCCACGTGGCCGAGCCCGCGGAAGAACATCAGGTCACCCGGCTTCAGGTTCTTGTAGGAGACCTTCTTCCTGATGCCCGCGAACTGGCTGTTCGTCACGCGCGGGATCTTCACCCCGGCCTTCCGCCAGGCGAACTGGACGAGACCTGAGCAGTCGAAGGCGTGCGGCCCGGTGGCCCCGTAGCGGTACGGGTCACCGATCTGCTTCTTGGCCACCGCGACGGCCTTGTGGGCCTTCACCTTCTGCCGGGCCGCCTTCGCCTGCTTCTTGGACAGGACCTTCTTCGAAGTCGCCTTCTTGGAAGCAGTGGTCTTGACGGCCTCGACCGTCGTCACCGAAGCTCCGGCCGGGGCGATCACCGTGTCCGCCTGCGCCGCCGGGACGTGGAGGGCCAGCCCTCCGGCCGTCACGGTCATGCTGAGCGCCACGCCGCTGACGGCAAGGCGAGACAGACGGGGGTTCTTAGGGGAGGTAGACAGGATTGCTCCTTGAGTCTTCCACGAACGCCTACCGGGTTAGCTGACGGATTCGGGCCTGGAAGTCGCCCTACGGCGCGTCGCCGCGCCGATTCACCCCTGATCCCGCCCTGAAATGACGGGATCTATGGTTCCCCGGCTCCGTGCCTCCTGGCTGCACGGATTCGGCAGGCCACCACCCGGGTGAAGGTTCCCGGAGATGCGGCGGTGACCGGCAGATTCTTGTTCGTCCACGTCGCGGCGCCGGCGGCGCGGCGGCGATGGCCGGCGGCGGGCATGGAGTGTCCGCCGCGACGCCAGAACCTACGCCTGAAGTCATGGGCTGGCAAAGGCACGGTCAGCACATGACGATCTGACAAGCCCGCTGTCAGACCCGCGGATCCCTGCTGGCAAGCCAGTCCCGTTACCCAGATGTGACCATACTCACACTTGCCGCCCTGACGATGTGTCAGAGCCCTTCTGTCACATCAGTCACAGACGTTTCAACGGCTCACGGGCGTACCGCGCCGACGAGCCGGCGCCCGTACGCGGAGAGCGGGACGACCTTGACCACGTCACCGGTCTGCGGCGCGTGCACGATCTTGCCGTTTCCCGCATAGATGCTCACGTGGCCCAGCCCCTCGCTGAAGATGAGGTCACCGGGCTCCAGGGCGTCCAGCGACACCCTCCGGCTCGCGCCCCAGGCCCACTGCTGCCACGTCGTACGCGGCAGGGAGACGCCGGCCGCGCGCCACGAGGCCTGCGTCAGGCCGGAGCAGTCCCAGCCGCCGGGGCCGGTGCCGCCGAACTGGTAGGGCTTGCCGATCTGCGCGTAGGCGAAGTTGAGCACCGCCGCCGCGCTCCCCGAGGCGGGTCCGGTGTACTTGACGCCGGTGCTGTTCGGGTCGCCGACGCGGTAGGCGCCGAGGCGGTCGAGCAGCTTCTTCTGCTGGGCGATCAGCTTCTCGATCTCGGAGCGCTCCTTCTTGACCTTGTCGCGCTCCTCGTCGGCCTCGCCCAGAGCCCCCTGGGCCTTGTCACGCTCGATCTTGAGCCCGCGGTTCTCCCGGTCGAAGGCGGCCAGCCTGCCGGCGCGGTCGGCGGTCAGCCGCTCCGTCAGCGCCATCTGGTAGAGCAGGTCACCCGGGTTCTCGGCGGTCACCATGGTCGGCATCGAGGTCAGGTCGCGGCCCATCTTGTAGCCGTCGACGGCCATCGTGACGACCTGCTGCCGCAGCTCGGCGACGGTGGCGAGCTTCCGCTTGTAGCCGGCGTTGAGCTTGTCGTAGCGCTTCTTGGCGGCCTTGTAGTTCTCCGTCGCCGTGTTGTAGCGATCGACGACCTTGTCGGCCTTGTCGTTGAGCTTCTCGAGCTTGGCCTTGGCCTGACTGATCGTCGGTTGCGGGTCGGCGGCCACTCCTCCCGTGGGGAGAGTGATCAGCCCGATCACGAGACCCGCGGCCAGTGGCGCCCGGCCCAACCTCACAGCTCGCCTCCCAGGGGGAATACATCTGGGGCGAAATAGTACAGAAGTGGAAGGTGAGGTCTCACCCAAACACTGATTTGTAATCTAGGCGCGGCCGAGCCTGCGCAGCAGCAAAGCAGACGGAACGGGTCTGGCTCCCATGCGCCGGACGGATTCGGCCACCTCCCGGTCGGAGGAGACCACGGCCATGGCGCGGCCCGGCGGCTCGGCGCGTACCAGCTGGCGGATCAGGTCGTCGGCGATCTCCCCCGGCGCGCTGAACAGCACCCGCACCCCGCGCGGCGCGACGACCTGCACCGGCGCGTTCAGCTCCGCGCCGTCGAACACCACGGTCACCTCGACCCTGGTCTGCGCGACCAGGCCGCCGAGCCCGGTCATCAGCCGGTTGCGCTGGTCGGCCAGCGTGAGAGTGCCGTAACCGGTCTTGGTCACGTTGTAGCCGTCTATGATCAGATGGACCTGCGGCAGGGCGAGGAGCTGGTCGAGCAGCTGCGGGTCGTCGTCGGCCAGCGCGCGGGCCGGCACCCCCCGCACGCCCGGCGTCTCCCCGGCGACGGCGGCCACCGAGTCGGCGGGCCTGGAGATGGTGGTGGGCAGCGCCAGCTCCCTGCGCAGCCCGGCGGAGGCGTCCTGCAGCGCGTCGAGCAGCACCCGTATGCGGGCGTCCTCGATGCTGCGCCCCTCGCGGGCGGCCCTGCGCGAGGCTTCGAGCTGTTTCTCCACGTCGGCCAGGCGCTCGCGCAGCCGGCGCAGCTCGGTCTCACCGGCGCTGCCGGCGGCCGTGGCCGCGGCCCTGGCGTCCTGGGCGGTCTGTTCCATCGCCTCGGCCCGCTGCACGGCCGCCTTCGCCCGCTCCCGGGCGTCGTGGAGCTTGCGGCGCAGGTCGGAGTTCTCCCCCCGGGCGGCCTTGAGCTGCTCGCGCAGCCGGTCGACCTCCTCCTTGGCCGCCGACTTCTGCGCGGCGAGCTGCTCGCGCAGCCGCGACACGACCTCCTCGCGCTCCGCGCCCTCGGCGGCGGCGGCGTTCCTCTCCAGGTCGGTCCTGGCGGCCTCGATCATCTCCTCCCACCCCGGCGGGCGGGTGAGGTAGGCGGCCGCGGCGACGAGCACGGGATCGGCGGCGGGCGGGACGTTGCCCTCGGCCAGCGACGAGACGAGCTCCGGCCACCCGGCCGTCACGTGCTCCGCGACGGCCACGCGGAAGTCCTTGTCGTTCTCCAGCTGGGCGGCGATGGGCGCGCCGCCCAGGCGGGCACGCTTGCGCGGATCGAACTTGGCGATGCCGCGCAGCGGCGGCGGGACGGCGGCGGCGGGCATCGAGCCGAGAACCTGGGCGGCCAGGTCGACGACGTTGAGTCGCACCTGCTCGGGAAGCGGGCGAGACAGGCCTTCACCCGCTGAGCTCATCCCACTGTCCCTTCATGACATGCTCTTTCAGACAAGGGTACGGCTGCCGGGTACCTGTCCGTAACGGGCATCCTTTTCCGGGTAAGCGCTCGGTCCCGCGGCCGTTTCCACCCCCTGCCCCATCGCCGACCTGCGAGGCGTCACCTCGGGAACTCGGGCGCGTCCTCTCGCGCCGTCCGTGCGAGGCGAGCGGTTCCGACGGTGCGTGTGTGGCCCGTACCTGCGTGGAGTCACTCCCGTACGGGACCGGCCCGCAAGGGAAAGGACGGGCAAAACCTGGAACTCCAGGACGTGCGTCAGAGACTGGCGTCGTAGACCAGCAGGGCCACCTGCACCCTGTTGTTCAGTTCGAGCTTCGTCAGGATGCGCGAGACGTGGGCCTTGACCGTGGGGACGCTCATGAACAGCTCGCGCCCGATCTCCGCGTTGGACCTGCCCCGCCCCACGGCCAGCGCCACCTCCCGCTCGCGCTCGCTGAGCCGGCCGATCAGGGCCCTGGCCCGGTCCGCGCGGCCACCGGCGCCGCCGTTGGAGACGTGGGCGATGAGCTGCCGGGTCACGGCGGGCGACAGGATCGGCTCCCCCGCCGCCACCTTCCTGATGGCGGCCACCAGCTCGACGGGCGGGATGTCCTTGAGCAGGAACCCGGCCGCGCCCGCGCGCAACGCCCGCAGCACCTGCGCGTCGGCGTGGAACGTGGTCAGCACGAGGACCTCGGGCGGCGACTGGGCGGCCCGCAGCGCCTCGGTCGCGGTCAGCCCGTCGACGTCCGGCATCCGGATGTCCATCAGCACCACGTCCGGCCGATGCCGGGCGACCATCGCCGGCACCTCGGCGCCGTCGCCCGCCTCACCGACGATCGCGATGTCGTCGGCGCCGCCGAGGATCATCGACAGCCCCGCCCGGACGAGCGCGTCGTCGTCGACGATCAGCACCCTGACCGGCCGCGCCCCTGGCGTCGTCATCCGTCCTCCCACCAGCCCTTCACCAGCGCCTCCCCGCCCTTCGCCGTCATGTCCGCGCCGGCCAGGGTAGCCAGGCGCGGACCACGTACTCGCCCTCGGGGGTCGGGCCGTGCTCCAGCCGCCCGCCCGCCAGCGCGGCGCGCTCCGTCAGGCCGATGAGCCCGGCCCCGGCGCCGGGGATCTGGACGCCGGGGATGCGGGGGCCGTGGCGCGCGGGCAGCCAGTTGCGCACCTCGGCCGACACCCCCTCACCCGGCCCACCGGTCACGGTCACGGTGACCGGTGCGCCCGCCGCGTGTTTGCGCGCGTTGGTGAGCGCCTCCTGGACGATGCGGTAGAGGTTGCGCCCCGGCTTCTCCGGCACCTCGCCGGCCTTGAGACGCAGGCTCACGTCCATGCCCGCCTGCTCGCACTCCGCCACCAGCGCGGGCAGGTCGGCGAGCGTGGGCTGGGGCCGGTCGGGAACCTCCGCGTCCGCGTCGTGGTGACGCAGCACGCCGATCACCTCACGCAGGTCCTGCAGCGCGAGGTGGGCGCTGGCCCTGATGGCCCCGGCGGCCCTGGCGACCTCGTCGGGGGGCGCGCCGGGCCGGAACTCCAGCGCGCCCGCGTGCAGGCTGAGCATGGACAGCCGGTGGGCGAGCACGTCGTGCATCTCCCTGGCGATCCGCTCCCGCTCCAGCCGCTTGGCCTCCTCGGCGGCTCCGTCGGCCCGCTGCCTGAGCGACCAGATGAGCTGGCGCCTGGCCCGGACGACGATGCCCCAGGCGAAGGTGGTCAGCACGATCGCGAGGGCGAGGATCGCGTACGTCGGCCCGCCGAGATCCACGTCCGGGCGGAGGAAGTAGAACGGCACGATCACGAGCAGCCCGAGCCCGGCGATCGTGCCGGAGATCTTGAACGGCCGGTGCACCGCCACCGTGAACAGCGCCACCACGGACGCCCCGCCGACCATCTCGAAGTAGCCCGAGGCCACGGTGGTGACGAGCGCGAGGCCGACCGGCCAGCGGCGGCGCAGCCACACCGACAGGCAGGAGATCACGCCCACCACCTGTTCCGCGGCCACCAGCGGCGTCGGCCCGTCGATCTCCAGCGCGGTCATCAGAGTGAGCCCGCAGGCCAGCAGGAACATGGCGATGTCGACGATCCAGTCGCGGGTGGAGCGCCGCACCGGCCCGCCCGCGCCGCCGTCGCCGAGCAGCACGGACGGGAGCACCCATCGGTACTCCTGGTGCGGCTCGCTCGTCGGGGTCACGTCTCACGAGGTTAGGCGCTACCGATGGCGATCGAACAGCGACCAAAGTCGATGGCGCGGGAGACCTCGGGCCGACGCGCGGGTCCGCGGGGCTCGGCCACCCTTGACGGCCATGGACGTGGTTGTCGATGCGCGCGAGACCGCGCTGCGCCCGCCCCGCGACCAGGCGGATCCCCGGGCGGTGTCCTGGTGGACGGTGCAGTGGCTGCTGTTCATGCTGCCGATCGGCGGGAGCGCGGTCGCGGCGTTCTACACGCGCAGGGGCTGGCTGACCCACACCTGGCGGTGGCGCCGATGTCGCGCGTCCAGACGGTCGACACCGCGCGGGGGCCGGTGCAACGGCTGTTCGGGCTCGCGGACGTCACGGTGACCACGGCCTCGGCGGCGGGCGCCGTCAGGATCGAGGGCCTCGACGAGGCCGTGGCCGCCTCGTTGGCCGCCCGCCTGACAGCCGTCACCCAGTCCACCCCGGGCGACGCCACATGACCCCCGGGCCCGCGCGCACGGAGGGATGTGACATGCGCGAGGCCGCCGTGCCCGAGCCGGAGGACGAGTGGCGGGAGCTGCCTCGCGGCAACCTGCGGGCGGCCGCTGTCAAGTCCCTGGCCGTCGCGGTGCCCGCGGTGACGGTGCCGGCGCGCGTGCTGGCGGGGCTGGACTGGCCGCCGGGCGCGGTCGTCGCGGCCTGCGCCGGGGACCTGGTGGGCGGGACCGTTCTGGCCGGTGCTCGGGGCGGCGGTGGTGGCCGCGGCGCCGGTCGCGCTCTGGCTGGCGGCCGACGCCCACCGGGCGCTGCTCGCGGCGAGGTTCTGGAGCTGGCGGCGCGTGCGGCCCCCGGCCTGCTGGAACCGTTCCTGATCCGGCGCCCCGGGCCGCAGCCACAAGATCACAAGTAGGTCACGGCTCAGGGGGTGGGACGGAGACGGCGGTGAGCCGCGCGGCTCCCCCACTCCTGCCCGCCCAGGCCCCTGTGCTGGGCGGCTCTGCTCGCGCGGCTCACGTGTCGCCTGCTGACACAACGGTATGCGGCGTGCTTGCAGCGGACTTGCGAGGTCGTTGACGGTTGACGTCAAGCCGCCCCCCGGAGGATGATCCGCGCGTGGTGCCCCCACCTGCCATCTCCTGTCGCGCGCTCTCCTGCGTCGTCGCGGGCAGGACACTCATCGACGACCTCACACTCGAACTGGACGAGGGCGAGCGGGTCGCGCTCATGGGCCCGTCCGGCTCGGGCAAGACGACGCTGCTGACGACGCTGGCCGGGCTGGCGCCGCCCGCCGAGGGGCGCGTCCTGGTGGGCGGCGTGCCGCTCGACGAGCAGCCGGAGCTGCGGGCCGGCCTGGCCCTCGTCTTCCAGTCGTACGGTCTGCTGAGCCTGCTGACGGCGGCGGAGAACGTGGAGGTGGCGCTGCGCGCGGCGGGCCGGCCGCCGCGTGAGGCGATGCGGCTGGCGGCGGCGGCGCTGGAGCGGCTGCGGGTGGCCAGGTTCGCCGATCACCTGGTGGAGGAGCTGTCCGGCGGGCAGCAGCAGCGGGTGGCCGTGGCCAGGGCGCTGGCGCTGCGCCCCAAGGTGCTGCTGGCCGACGAGCCGACCGCCGAGCAGGACGCGGTCCACCGCGAGGTGGTGCTGGACGAACTGCTCGCCGTCGGCGCGGACGGCACCACGCTGGTGATCGCCACCCACGACCCCGAGGTGGCCGAACGCTGCGACCGGGTCGTCGAGCTGCGCGCGGCGGTCCATCGATGAGCATGGTGCGCTGCGACGGGATCGTGCAGATCTACCGGGCGCAGGACGTCGAGGTGGTGGCGCTGCGCGACGTCGACCTGGTGATCGACCCCGGCGAGACGGTGGCGCTGCTGGGTCCCTCGGGCGCGGGCAAGTCGACGCTGTTGTGGCTGCTCGCGGGGCTGCTGCGGCCCAGCGCCGGCCGGCTGTGGCTCGACGGGACCGACGTGGGCCGGCTCGACCAGCGCGGGCTCGACCGGTTGCGGGCGTCGCGCATCGGCGTGGTCCTGCAGAACCCGTCGCGCAACCTGATCGGCTACCTCCCGGCCGCCCAGAACGTCGCGTTCGCCCAGCGCGCGGTGAAGCGCGACCGGCGCCGGGTCCGTGACCTGCTGGCCCGCGTCGGGCTGGAAGGCGTCGGCGACCGGCCCGCGGGCCGGATGTCGGGCGGCGAGCAGCAGCGGCTGGCGCTGGCCGTGGCGCTGGCCAACTCCCCCAGGCTGCTGCTGGCCGACGAGCCCACCAGCCAGCTCGACGCCGGGTCCGGGCAGCGGGTGATCGACCTGATCAAGGAGTCCGCCGAGGCCGAGGGCACCACGGCGGTGGTGGTGACGCACGACCCGGGCGTCAGCGAGGCGCTGGGCCGCACGGTGACGATCAGGGACGGCCGGGTCGGCGCCGAGGGCCGTCACGGCGAGGACTTCGTGGTGGTCGGCAGGGAGGGCGCGGTGCAGGTGCCGCCCGAGTACCACCACCTGCTGCCCCCCGGTTCCATGGCCAGGATCGAGGCGGTGGAGGACGGGGTCGTGCTGCGGAGGGTGGAGCCGTGATCCTGCGAGGCCTGTGGGAACGCCGCACGCTCGCCCTGGTGGTGCTGCTGATCGCGGTCGTGCCGATCGCCTCGGCCGCCGTGGCGCCGATCTACTCGGCGGGCGCGCTGACCACGATCGTCCGCGACGCGATACGCGAGGCGCCGGTGGAGGGCCGCGGCTGGCGCTACACCACGTCCGGCGGCACCATCGAGCCCAAGGTGGCCGGCTTCACGGCGGGCGCGGGCTTCACCGACCCGCCGGTGTTCGGCATGGAGGTGTCCAGCGGCAGCGCCGACCAGGACGACCGTCGCGCGTACACGGTGGTGTGGCAGGACGGCCAGTGCGAGCACCTGGAGCCGGCCCGGGGGCGCTGCCCCGCCGCCGCCGGGGAGGTGATGGCCAGCGAGGCGTCCGGGCTGGAGACCGGCGACGTCGTGCGCCTGAGGTCGCTCCGGTCCGCGCGGCCGGGCTCGGCCACGCTGGAGACGGCCCCGCTGGAGGTCGTCGGCGTCTACCGGCCGGGCGACCCCGCGGACCCGTTCTGGTTCGGCAGGACACTGTTCGACCCGCAGGGGCAGCCCAGCCAGAACAAGGCGGACGCGCTGTTCACGGCGCGCGAGACCCGCTCCGTCACCTACTACGTCGGCTCCGGCCTCGGGGAGCAGGCCTGGACCGACTACGCCCTGATCCGCGTCAATCCGGACCGGCTGACCGGCACGGACCTGCCGTTGCTGGCGGAGATGCAGGCGCTGGCCGAGGCCACGGGCCGGACCACCGACGCGATCGTGTTCTCCCGGATGGCCGACACGCTGCGGACGATGAACGCCAACGCCGGCACGCTGGGCGTGCCCGCGCTGCTGGTGGCGGCGCAGCTCGTCGGGCTGGGCTGGCTGCTGCTGTTCCAGACGGTCGGCGACCTGGTGCGCGCCCGCGGGCCGGAGATCGCGCTGGCCAGACTCCGCGGCCACGGCAGGGTGCGGGTGTGGCGGTTCGCGCTCGCCGAGCCGTTGCTGCTGCTCCTGCTGGCGGTGCCGCTGGGCCTCGCGGCGGGGTTCGCGGCGGCGAGCCTGATGATCGGCGCGCTGCTGCCCGCGGGCGTCCCCACCACGTTCCCGCCGGCGGCGGTCGCGGCCGGGCTGGCGGCCACGCTCGGCGGGGTGCTGGCCGCGACCGCGTCGGCCTGGCGCGTCGCCACCCGGCCGGTCACGGAGGAGTGGCGGCGCACGCCGCGCAGGAGCGCCCGCGGCTGGGCGCTGGACGCGGTGGTGCTGGCCGTGACGGCGCTGGGGCTGACGGAACTGCTGGCGGCCGGTGTGATCACCGATGCCTCCGGGGAGAGCGCCGGCGCGATGGCCGTGCCCGGGCTGATGGCGCTCGGCGTCGCGCTGCTGGCCAGCCGTATCCTGCCGGTGGCGAGCGGATGGCTGTTCGGTCTCACCCGGCGGCGCGGCGGGCTGGGGCCCTTCCTGGCGCTGCGCCAGGTGGCCAGGGGTCCCGTGACGGCGGGCAGCGTGATCGTCCTGGGCACCGCGTTCGGGCTGGCCACCTTCGCCGTGGCGGCGTGGACGGCGACGAGCGACGACTACGCGCGGGTGGCGGCCTTCCACAACGGCGCTCCCACCGCCATCACCGTCCAGCCGGTCGAGCCTGGCGAGCTGGCCGCCGCGGTCGAGGCCGCCGACCCCGGAGGCGCGCTCGCCGCGCCGGTGATCAAGATGCCGGGTACGCCGCAGCTCGTGGTCTCCGACCCCGACCGGCTGGCGCGGGTGGCGCACTGGGATCCCGAGCTCGCGGGCGGCAAGGACCTGGCCGGGGCGATGGCCGCGCTGCCGGGCCCCGACGCCGGCCGGGTGTGGGTGCGCGGCGAGCGGTTCCGGCTGCGGCTGGCCCACAGCGAGCTGACCGAGAACTGGGCGGCGCAGGTCAAGGCCGCCTTCCGGATCACCGGCAGGGTGGGCCCTGTCTCGATCACCATGGGCGAGCTCCGCGGCGCCGGCGGCGCGTACGAGTGGAACCTGCCCCTGCCCTGCCGCCAGGTGCCCTGCGAGCTGCGCAGGATCCACGCCGACCTGAACGCCCTGGGGAGCGTGGAAGGCGGGGCCTTCGTCGAGGTGCGGGTGGAGAGCATGGAGGTGCTGCGGGACGGCGCCTGGCAGCCGGTGCCGGCGCCCGCCTGGCGGGTGGACCAGGACCCGAGCCGGACGGACGGCAGCTTCGGCGTGTCCGACACGGGCATGCAGGTGCTGCGGCCGGCCACCTACGAGCAGGAGCCCGCCGGGATCGTGGTCGGCGAGGTGGGCGCGAAGGCGGTGCCGGGGCTGGACAACGCCTTCGCCTACCGCGTCCGGCCCGCGGTCACCGCCGCGGCCGCGCCGGGCATCACCGGTGCCGGCGTCCTGATGGATCTCGAACAGGCTGACAGGATCGCGTACGGGGTGGACGAGAAGGCCCAGTTCCAGGTGTGGACCCGCCAGTCCGGCACCGCGGCGCTGGAGGCGGCGCTGGCCAGGGAAGGGCTGACGGTGGTGTCCACGGTGCGCGCCGCGGATCTGGAGGCCGGATACGCCGCCGAGGGGCCGGGGCTGGCGCTCATGCTGCTGCTGGTGTCGGCGCTGGCCGCGGCCGTGCTCGCGCTCGGCAGGACCGTGCTGGCCCTGCACACGGCGGCGCGGCGGCGCGGCTACGAGCTGGCCGCGCTGGAGGCGGCCGGCGCGAAGGCGCCGGCGCTGCGGCTGTCGCTGCTGCTCGAACAGGCGATCACGGTCGTGACCGGCACGCTGGCCGGGCTGGTGGCCGGGCTGGTCGCCGCCGAGGCGGCGCTGGGCCGCATCCCGCAGTTCGCCGAGCCGGTGGTGACGCCGCCGCTGCCGCACGAGGTCGCGGCGGCGCCCGTGGCGCTCGTCACCGGCGCCGCGCTGGCGGCCACGCTGCTGTGCGCGCTGCTGGTCTCCGAGCTGCTGCTGCGCGGCGTACGGGTGGAACGCCTGCGCGACACCCCCGCCTAGCTGCCGATCGGCTTCTGGGCCAGCGCGGCCAGGAACGCCTTGGCCATCGTGAGCGCGCCGTCGCGGGCCTCCTTCTCCGGGAGCATCTCGGCCTCGGGCGCGTCGGCGGGCTTGCCCTCGGGCCGGTCGGCGCCCGCGTAGTCGACCACCACGACCAGCGAGCCCTGCCGCGCCGTCACGCTGCCGCTGCCGGCGTGCACGTCGCCGCGCCGGGTCTGGACGTAGCGGCCGTAGGCGGCCTCGCCGAGCCCTTCGACGTCGCGGACGTCGCCGAACACGATGCCGCTGAACGACGAGTTCTCGGTGCTGTTGTCCTGGCCGCGCTGGGTCGAGTAGTAGGACCCGGCTGCGGTCTTGTCGGCCACGCCCGCCCGGTTGGTGAAGCTGTGCACGGTGATGAGGACGCTGCGGACGCGGGTCTTGCCCGCCACGCCCGGCGCGTCCCGGTTGAGCCAGCGGCACTCGGTCTGGGTGTCGTTGCCCGTCTCGGTGCCGCGCGCCCGGGTCTCCGGCTCCGGCACCAGCGCGGTGGCGGCCTGCGTGATGGACTCGCAGGCGGCGGGGAAGATCTTCAGCTCCGTCGGCGTCGGGGTGGGGGCGGCCTGCGGCGTGCTCGTGACGGTCGGGTACGGCTGGGCGACGACGTTCGGGTGCTTGGCCTTCCAGTCGGCGACGCCCTTGGCGAAGTGCTTGATCAGGCCGGTCACCTCGCGGATCGCGTTCTCCTCGGTGATCGACTGGGTGGTCTGGTTGCTGAGGATCTGCGCGTCCTTGCGCTGCTGGCCCGCTTGGTACTTGACCTCGATCGTCATGTCGTGGACGCGGGCGTAGGCCTGGCCGAACGAGTACCACAGCAGCTGGCCGGAGCGGCGCCAGGTGTACTGGGCGTAGGCGCCGTCGCCGACGCCGGGGATGTCCGTGACCGGGGAGATGCGCTCCTTCTCGCCCTTCTTCGGGGTCGGCCTGGCCGTCTCGCGGTACTTCGCGCCGCCGTAGTCGAACTCGTAGGAGCTCTGCGCCATGGCCCTGCCGGTCTTCGCGCCGTCGCCCAGGTGCTGCCCGATCTTGACGTCCACCTCGCGGTTGCGCCAGAACTCGCCGTACGAGATGCGTTGGTTCACCCAGTTACAGGTGAACGTGGTGACCGACGGGTGCTGCCGGGAGCCCTTGACCACGGTCGCCCCGGGCACCAGCCGGTCGGCCTCCTCCTTGGGCAGCATCGCGCAGACGTCGGGGCCGTCCACCGCCGCCGCGCCGGCCGACGCCTGGGAGGCGGTGGGGCCCGTCTGCTGCCGCGTGGGCGCGGGGTCGCTCGCCCGCGAGAGCTGCCCGTACACCAGATAGCCGCTCGCTCCCCCGCCCACCAGCACGACGGCGGCGGCGGCCAGCAGCGGCAGCAGCCACGGGCGGCGCCTGGGCGGGCGCGGCGGCCCGGGCGGCGGGCCCGGCAGGCTCTGCGGCATCTGAGGCATCTGCCGCATCACCTGCATCGGCGGGTGCGGCGGCGGGTGCGGCCCCGGGGGACCCGCCGGTGGCTGGAAGGGTCCGCCAGGTGCCGGGTAGGGGTTCGGCGGCTGGTTCTCGCTACCGGGATGCACCAGTGACTCCTGGGGTTAGCCATGACTTGCGGGGAGACATGCTAGTCAGCCCGGTTGCAAGCCACTTGAACGACCTCATCCTCGCAACGCACCCGAGACCATCCCGGCGGCGTCGACGGCGGTCTTCTCGTCGGTGGGATCGTCGATGCCGACGTCCGTCCGGTGCCAGACCACCTCGGCTATCAGGTTGCTGTCGCGCAGCAGCACGGCGGTGTCGGCCCGGCCGGAGTCGGGCGAGTTGATGTAGCGCTCGAAACGGGACTGCACGAACGCGGCCTCGCCCGTACCGGGCACGTCGCGCACCTCGCCGACCCGCTCGCGGAACACCGAGCCCTCGGCGGCCCGCCTGCTGGCGCGCTCCATGTCGAACCGGCGGGCAGCCACCTCGGGGGCGCCGCGCGAGCCGTCGGGCCGCTCGATCCAGACGCGCACGGTCACCCTGCGCGTGACCAGGGAGCCCTGCTGCAGACGCCACTGGCACTCGCCCTCGCGGGTCTTCTCCGCCCCCGTCGCGCCTCCCACCACCTGCTCGGCCTGGGCGGCGGTGAGCAGGCGGCACGGGTCGGGCGCGGCCGCGTAACGGCCTGGCTCGCCTTGGTTGAGCGCCGTCCACCCGTACCAGCCCGCGGTGCCGAGCAGCGCGACGGCGGCGAGCAGCACCGGCGCCAGCCACCGGACCCGGCGCCGGCCCGCGGACGGCGCGGGGGCACGGCCCGGTGAGACGGCGTGCTCCAGCGCCTGACGGACCTGCCCGGCGGTGGGGCGCGCGGCAGGGTCCTTGGCGAGCATCGCCATCAGCAGCCCGCCGAGCTCGCGACCCGCCCTGGCAGGGAACGGGGGGTCGTGCAGCAGCACGGCGGCGGCCATCGCGGCCGGGTTGGGCCGCGCGAAGGGCGGCCGCCCCTCCACGGCGGTGTAGAGGCTCGCGCCGAGGGACCACAGGTCGGAGGCGGGGCCGGACGGCTGCTCGTTGAGCCGCTCCGGCGCCATGTAGCCGGGCGACCCGGCGCTGCCGTAGCGGTCGCCCTTGGCGCCCATGGTGACGGCGATCCCGAAGTCGGTGAGCATGGCCGAGCCGTCGGCGTCGAGGAGGATGTTGGCCGGCTTGACGTCCTGGTGGACCATGCCGTACGAGTGGGCGACCTGCAGTGCGGACAGCACGCTCAGGCCGATGCGGGCCACGCTCGGCGGCGGCAGCGGACCGAAGTCCTTGATCGCCTGGTCGAGTGAGCGGCCGGTGACCAGGTCCATGATGATCCAGGGCTGGTCGGCCTCCAGCACCACGTCGTGGATCACGACGATGGCCGGGTCGCGCAGCCGCCCGGCGGCCCGCGCCTCGTAGATCGCCCGGTCGGCGAACTCGGCCCGCTGCGCCGGGGTCAGCCGGGGCGGGATCCGCACCTGCTTGACCGCGACCTCGCGGTTGAGCGTCTCGTCGCGGGCCCGCCACACCGTGCCGGCGCCGCCCTCGCCGAGCCGCTCCACGAGCCGGTAGCGGCCGGCCAGCAGGTAGGCGTCAACCGGCATGGCGCAACGCCCGCTCGGTCGCCTGCGCGGCCTTGACCGCCGCCTGCTTGATGTCCTCGTCGCCGAGCCGCTCGGACAGCGCCGTGTAGCCGACGAAGACCACCAGGTTGGACAGGCGGTAGTGGACGATGGCGGTGTGGATGCGGCCGGTGCCGCCCTTCAGCTCGAACGCGAACGCCTCCTCGCCGACGCCGGCGATCGTCCGCACGGGGGTGCGGGTCACCGGGACGCTGGCCTTGGTCCCGATCTCGGGCCACGTCCAGTCGAGCTTGTCGTGGGTGTCCCACCAGCGCCGCTGGTTGGCGAAGAGGGTGCGGGCCGTCTCGGGGGTCATCGCCCACGGGTCCCGGGTGTCGGAGTCCTTCTGCACCTGGAGCTCCACCCCGCTGCCCTGGATCGGCCACTGACAGCGGGGGCCGACCTCGTCGGAGCCGGGCGTCGCCTTGGGCGGCTGCTGGGTGCGCAGGAAGAGGCCGACCTCCTCCTCGCCGAGCAGCGAGCACACGTCCATCGGCGCGGTGAACGCCTCGGGGACACCGCCCGAGGCCCGGTCGCGCATCAGCAGGACGGTGGTCGTGGCGGCGGCGACCACCACCGCCGCGACCGCGGCGACGGCCACCCACAGCAGCGGCCTGCCGCGTTTCCTGACCCGCACGGGCGTCGTGGCCTCGTGGTGGGCGGGCAGCTGCGCCTGCTGACCGGCCGCGACCTGGCGTAACGCCTGGATCAGCTGCGGCGCGGGCGGGCGGGCGGCCGGATGGGGCGCCATCATGGCGGCGATCACCGGGCCGAGCGGGCCGGGAGCGTGCGGGACCGGCCGGGTGAGCGTCGCCCGGATGCGCTCGGCCGCCGTGCCGCCGTAGGCGGGGGCGCCGGTCACCGCGGTGAACAGGGTCGCGCCGAGCGACCACACATCGCTGGCGGGGCCGCCCGGGTCGCCCTCCAGCCGCTCGGGCGCGATGAAGCCCGGCGAGCCGATCATCAGGCCCTGCTCGGTGAGCGTCGCCTGGCCCTCCTGGCGGGCGATGCCGAAGTCGGTGAGCACCACCCTGCCGCTGTCGGTCAGGAACACGTTGCCGGGCTTGACGTCGCGGTGCTGGAGGCCGCGGGCGTGGGCCGCGGACAGCGCGTCGAGCATCTCGGCGCCGATCCTGGCGGCGTACTCCTGCGGCATGGGGCCGTGCTCGCGCACCGCGTCGCCCAGGGTGCGGCCGCGCAGCAGCTCCATGACCAGCCAGGGGCGGTCGTGCTCGACGACCACGTCGTGCAGCGCCACGATGCCGGGGTGACGGAGCTGGGCCGTGGCCTGCGCCTCGCGCGCGGCCCTGGCGATCAGCTCGGCGCGCTCCTGCGGGGGCAGCCCTTCGGGCAGCGTCAGCTCCTTGACGGCCACCTCGCGGTCGAGCATCTCGTCCCTGGCCAGCCAGACCCGGCCCATGCCGCCGCTGCCGAGCGGCCGCAGCAGGAGGTAACGGCGGGCGAGTCGTTCCTGGGACACAAGGGGAAGCGTAACGAAGGAACAGGCCGAATAGTTATTCGTTCGGCTCCGCAACTGTCGGTGGCCCTCTCTATGGTCTTGGTTCGTGGATCCCGTTCAAGGCACTCTCGACGAGCTCGGCACCCCGCTGAGCGAAGTCACTTTCGTGGTGTTCGACCTCGAGACCACCGGCGGTTCACCGGCCGAGCACAAGATCACCGAGATCGGCGCGGTGAAGGTCCGGGCGGGCGAGGTGCTGGGCGAGTTCTCCACCCTGGTCGATCCCGGTGGCCCGATCCCGCCGTTCATCTCGGTGCTGACGGGCATCACCGACGCGATGGTCATGGCGGCGCCGCGCGTGGAGGCCGTGCTGCCGAGCTTCCTGGAGTTCATCAGAGGGGCCACGCTCGTCGCCCACAACGCGGGCTTCGACACCCGCTTCCTCAAGGCCGCCTGCGCCGCCCACGGCTATCCCCCGCCGGCCAACCCGGTCGTCGACACGGTCGACCTGGCCCGGCGCGTGCTGACCCGTGACGAGACGCCCAACGCCAAGCTGTCCACGCTGGCCCGCTTCTTCCGCGCCTCGACGGAGCCGTGTCACCGCGCGCTCCACGACGCCAGGGCCACCGTCGACGTGCTCCACGGGCTGATCGAGCGGGCCGGCTCCTTCCAGGTCCACACGCTGGAGGAGCTCAAGTCGTTCGTCCGCGCCCCCACGCCCGAGCAGCAGAGCAAGCGCCACCTCGCCGAGTCGGTGCCGCACGCGCCCGGCGTCTACTTCTTCGAGGACGAGCGCGGCGAGATCCTCTACATCGGCAAGAGCACCAACCTGCGCAACCGGGTGCGCTCCTATTTCACCGCCAGCGAGACCAGGCCCCGCATCCGCGAGATGATCGGCATCGCCGATCGGGTCCGCCACGTCGTGTGCGCGACGGCGCTGGAGGCCGAGGTGCGCGAGCTGCGGCTGATCGGCGGCGCCAAGCCGCGCTACAACCGCAGGTCCCGGTTCCCCGAGAAGGTCTTCTGGCTCAAGCTCACCCAGGAGCCGTTCCCGCGCCTGTCGATCGTGCGCGAGGTCAAGGACGACGACGCCGCCTACCTCGGCCCTTTCTCCAGCACCCGCCTGGCCGACGACGCCCGCACCGCGCTGCACGAGGCGGTGCCGCTGCGCCAGTGCACGCAGCCGATCAGCCTGCGCACCCTCCGCTCGGCCTGCGTCCTGCACGACATGGGCCGCTGCGGCGCTCCCTGCGAGGGCAAGCAGAGCCAGGCCGACTACCTGGCCCACGCCGAGGCGGCGCGGCGGGCGATGACGCTCGACGCCTCCCCCGTCTTCTCCGCGGTCTCGGCCCGGATGGAGCGGCTGTCGGTCGAGCAGCGCTACGAGGAGGCGTCCGTCGACCGCGACCGGCTGGCCGCGTTCGTCCGCACCGCCGCCCGCATGCAGCGGCTCTCCGCCGTCACCCGCATCCCCCACCTGGTGGCGGCCAGCCCCGCCTTCGACGGCGGCTGGGACATCCACGTCATCCGCTACGGCCGCCTCGCCGCGGCCGGCGTGATGCCGCGCGGTGCCCACCCCACCCCGTTCGTCGAGTCGCTCACCGCCACGGCCGAGGCCGTCATCCCCGGCCCCGGGCCGGTCCACGCGGCCAGCGCCGAGGAGACCGAGTGCATCCTGCGATGGCTGGAGTCACCGGGGGTCCGGCTGGTCGAGGTCGACGGCGAGTGGAGCCTGCCGGCCCACGGCGCCGCCCGCCACAAGGCCCGCATCGACCTGGCCTATCAGGGGATCGACCGCGTCCGCCACCGCGAAGGGCGGCCTCTGCGGTGATTCGATACAGTAGTTCCATGGTCACGGCTATCGTTCACATCAACGCCGAGGTCGACCGCATCCCGGAGGTCGCCGAGACGATCGCCGAGATCGACGGCGTCAGCGAGGTCTACTCCATCACCGGCGCCTACGACCTGCTGGCCATGGTCCGCGTGGCCGAGTACGAGCAGGTCGCCGAGGTGATCCCCGGCCGCATCAACAAGGTGCCCGGCGTGCTCAACACCGAGACCCACATAGCCTTCCGCGCCTACTCCAAGCACGACCTGGACGCCGCCTTCTCCATCGGCTTCCCCGACGCCGACTGACCACCTCCCAGCACCGGCCTCCGCTTCCCGCAAGGGCGGGACTCCTATCGTGCTGTCAGCGAGAAGCAGCGGCCCACGACTACCGCTCAGACGGCCCAGCAGGCGCGCGTAACGGCGCCCGGCCCCGTGCGGGATCAGCGGCCGTATTCCTGGAGGCCCCCGGCCACGTGCGGCGGGTGGGCCTTCCTTGGCCGTGCCGTAAAAGAAAAGAACCCCCCACACAGGGAAAGGCAAAGGGGCCCGGGCGAACCGCCCGAGCCCCTCAATCACCGTCTATCGCGTCAGCGTATGGTCCTCCTCGCCGGGACCGACCGCGGCGCGCTCTTCCTCCTCGTGGCCGTGGCCGTCGACGAGGGGGATCTTCTCCCCGCCGTAGGCCTTGGACATGCGGGCACGGAGCTTGCCGATCGGCCCGCGCATGCCCTTGTGCGGGATGCCGGACGGGTCCTCGGCCATCGGCAGCATGGCCACCGGCTCCTTGCCCCGCACGTGGGCCTCGATGTCCTCCGCCGGAGGCGTGTGGATCTCGATGAACTCACCGTGCGGCAGCCGCTTGATGACACCCGACTCCACTCCGTGGGAGACGACCTCGGCGTCCGAACGCTGAAGGCCCAGGCAGATCCGGTAGGTGATGATGTACGCCAGCACCGGGGCGGCGAACACCAGCACGCGGCCGGCGTACGTGGTCCAGTTCAGGTTGATGTGGAAGAACGCCGAGATCTCGTCGTTCGCGCCGAGCAGCCAGAGCACCCCGTAGAACGAGATGCCGGCCATGCCGATCGAGGTGCGGTGCGGGTTGTTGCGCGGGCGCTCCGCCATGTGGTGCTCGCGGTGGTCGCCCGTGATCCAGCGTTCCAGGAACGGATAGAGCGCCAGACCCGTCATGACGAGCCCCAGTGGCAACAACGCCGGGATGATCACACTCAGTGGCAGTGTGCCGGCATGGGCCGTGCCGAACATGTTGATCTCCCACGCCGGCATGATGCGCAGGGATCCTTCGAGGAAGCCCATGTACCAGTCTGGCTGGGATCCGGCCGAGATGTCGGCGGGCGTGTAGGGACCGTAGATCCAGATCGGGTTGATCTGGGCGAAGGTCGACAGCCCTGCCACCACGGCGAGCGTGAACAGGAAGTAGGCGCCCGCCTTGGCCATGAACGCCGGGTAGAACGGCGCGCCCACCACGTTCGTGTTGGTCCGCCCCTTGCCCGGCATCTGGGTGTGCTTCTGCACCCACATGAGCACCAGGTGGGCCGTGATCAGCGCCAGCAGGATGCCCGGGATGAGCAGGATGTGCAGCGCGTAGAACCGGGAGATGAGATCCGTGCCCGGGTACTCCCCGCCGAACAGGAAGAACGAGACGTACGTGCCGACCAGCGGCAGCGAGATCGCCACGCCCTGGGTGATGCGCGCGCCCGCGCCGGAGAGCAGGTCGTCCGGCAGCGAGTAACCGGTGAGGCCCTCGGCCAGGGCCAGGGTCAGCAGCAGGATGCCGATGATCCAGTTGATCTCACGCGGCTTGCGGTAGGCGCCGGTGAAGAACACCCGGAGCATGTGGACCATCATGCCCGCGATGAACAGCAGGGCCGCCCAGTGGTGCATCTGCCGCATGAGCAGACCTCCGCGGACGTCGAAGCTGATCTCCAGCGACGACGCGTAGGCCGCGGACATCCCCACGCCCTGCAGAGGCGCGTAGGAGCCGTCGTAGAGGACGTGCTCCATGCTCGGCTTGAACCAGAACGTCAGGAACGTACCGGTCAGCAGCAGGATGATGAACGAGTAGAGCGCGATCTCACCCAGCAGGAACGACCAGTGGTCGGGGAAGACCTTGCGCAGGTTGCGCTTGAGGAAGTTGGCTCCGCCGAGGCGCTCGTCGAGCCAGTTGGACGGTCCGCCGACCGCCTTGGGCACGGTTGTCAGCTCGCTCATGCCTGGCCTCCCTTGGCCCTGGCCTCCGCCTCGGCGTCGCCGCGCTCCCAGTAGCTGGGGCCGACCGGCACCGGGAAGTCACCGGCCGCGACGAGGAAGCCCTCGTTGTCGACGGTGATCGGCAGCTGCGGCAGCGGCCGGGCCGCCGGACCGAAGATGACCTTGGCGCCGTCGGCGGCGTCGAACGTCGACTGGTGACACGGGCACAGGATGTGGTGGGTCGTCTGCTCGTACAGGGCCGCGGGGCAGCCGACGTGCGTGCAGATCTTCGAATAGGCCACGATGCCGTCGTGCGTCCAGTTCTTGTTGACGCCCGACTTCAGCTCCTCGGGCCGGAACTTGATCAAGATCAGCGTGGCCTTGGCGAGCACGTTCAGGTCGTGCTCGTAGCCTTCGGGGACGATGGACAGGATGCCGCCGGGCGAGTTGAAGTCGGCCGCCCTGATCGGCTGGCCGGTGCCCTCGACGATGAGGCGTCGCGGCTGGCCCTCCACGGTCTTCTCGCCCCAGACGGTGTGGCGCAGCAGCTTGTTGAAGCTGGTGGCCTTCATCTTGGTGTTGTCGAGGTCGCGCAGCAGGATCAGGGGGATCAGGCCGAGCGGCGCGGCCGCCAGCAGCAGCGTGCGGCGCATCATCTTGCGCTTGACGAAGCCGCTCTCGTTGGCGCCCTCGACGAAGGTGTCGGCCACGACCTCGCGGTCGTCCTCGCCGGAGACCATCAGGTGGCGTTCCTGGACCAGGGCGTACTTCGGCATGATCTGGCGGACCCAGACGACGATGCCGACGGCCAGGCCCAGCACCGCCACGGTGAGGGAGCTGCCGAGAGCCAGGTTGGAGACTCCGGTCGCCTCGGGGCTGCCCACCTGGAACACCACGTAGGAGACGAGGAACGCGACGCCTCCCAGGAAGGCGAGCAGGAAGCAGAGGGCGACGAGCTTCTCGGCCCCGCTCGCCCTCTTCTCGTCCTGCAGCGTGATGCCGGGGGTCTCGCCCCCGGCGTCGCCGGCGTCGCGCGCCTCCGCCTCGCCGAGCATCGGGGTGCCCGGCGGCGGGGTGCCGATCACGCGCTTGGGGACGCGCTCGTCCGGCTGCTCGATCTCGTGCTCGTTGTCAGTCATGACTTCTGTCGCTTCTTCGCGGTGATCCAGATTGCGGCGAGGACGAGGGCAAGGATGCCCACGACCCAGGCTACGAGGCCTTCGGTTACCGGGCCAATCCGACCCAGGGCAAAACCTCCGGGGTCGGTCTGCTCCCGCACCTGGACGATGTAGGCGATCATGTTGCGCTTCTCTTCGGGCGTGATGGTCGTGTCGTTGAAGACCGGCATCGCCTGCGGGCCGGTGACCATCGCCTCGTAGATCTGGGTGGGAGAAGACTCGTTCAGGTTGGGGGCGTACTTGCCCCGCGTCAGGGCGCCGCCGGCGCCCGCCCAGTTGTGGCACTGGATGCAGTTGGCGCGGAAGAGCTCACCGCCCTTGGCGGCGTCGCCCAGCGCCGGGTCCACCTGGTCGCCGGACGGCACGGTGGGACCGCCGCCGAGCGACTGCACGTACGCCGCGATGTCGCTGATGCTGTCGCTGTCGACCCACTCGGGCAGCGGCTTGCGCGGCACCTGGGCACCCGGGTTGGACGCGGGCATCCGTCCGGTGCTCATCTGGAAGTCGACGGAGGCGGCGCCGACGCCGATGAGCGTGGGGCCCGTCGACGTGCCCTCGGCGTTGAGCCCGTGGCAGCTGGCGCAATGAGCCTGGAAGAGGCTCTTGCCGTTCGCCACGTCGTCCACCTTGCCCGACGCGAGCGCCGCGTCAGCGTGCTTGCTCACCTGCACAAAGGTGGCATATGCCGTCCCGACCAGCGCCAACGCCAGAATCAGGACGGCATATCTCGCGAGGGGATGCCGCCGCCACGCGGTGATCCTAGTCACAGAGGTCCCGTTCCTTACTGAATGATGTAGATGGTCGCGAAAAGACCAATCCAGACGACGTCGACGAAGTGCCAGTAGTAGGACACGACGATGGCGCTGGTTGCCTGCTCATGCGTGAAGCGCTTCGCGGCGTACGTACGTCCCAGCACGAACAGGAACGCGATCAGGCCACCGGTCACGTGCAGGCCGTGGAAGCCCGTCGTGAGGTAGAACACCGACGTGTAGGGGTTGGCGGACAAGGTCGCGCCCATGCTCGCCAGCTCCATGTACTCGTACAGCTGGCCGGCGATGAACACCGACCCCATCAGGAAGCTGACGAGATACCAGAACCTGAGCTTGCTGACTTGCCCCTTTTCCGCGGCCCACACGCCGAGCTGGCACGTCACACTGGACAGAACCAGGATCGTCGTGTTGACCGTCGCGAACGGGATGTTCAGGTGAGCCAGGCCCTCGGCCGAGGCGCCCGCCGGGATGTAGGCGGGTGCCCAGTCGATGCCTTGGCCCACGCTCACCGACCGGATGGTGAAGTACATCGCGAACAGCGCCGCGAAGAACATGAGCTCAGAGGACAGCCAGACGATCGTACCCACGCTGACCAGGTTGGGTCTGCGGTACGGCTGACCTGTCGTCGTCGAAGTAATTGCGGATGCTGTCGCCACGGGCAGCATTATTGCGGCTCTGGTGGTCGGTCCGGCGCACGCCCCCCCGTTAGCGGGAACAATCAGGCGTCTAACCTGGGATAATTGGGACATATCGCCCGCCAGGGGCGCCAACCTGGGTCCGCACGCCGTGCCAACGGTACGATCCCAGATGACCCTACCGCTACGACCGATAGTGAGCGCGACCGTGAGCACCGACACGATGAAGGTCCTCGTCTACAGCGACGACGCCGCCACCCGGCAGGCGGTAAGGCAGGCGATCGGCCGGCGGCCGGCGATGGACGTGCCCTTCGTGGAGGTCGTGGAGTGCGCCACCGAGCCCAAGGTGCACCAGTGGCTCGGCTCCGGCGAGATCGACGTGGCCGTGCTCGACGGCGAGACCCAGCCCGCGGGCGGCATGGGCGTCAGCCGCCAGGCCAAGGACGAGGTCTACGACTGCCCGCCCATCTGCCTCATCATCGCCCGGCGCGACGACCGCTGGCTGGCCGACTGGTCCAGGGCCGACGCCGTCGTGTCCCAGCCCCTGGAGCCCATGGTGCTGGCCGACACCGTCGCCGACCTCATGCGCCGTCGCTCCTCCACCCGACTCAACGCCAAGTAGGTGCCTGACGTGGACTCGCGGACGACCTGGCCGGCGATCCTTTCCGCGCTCCTGTCCGGGGAGCACCTCACGGCCGACGAGACGGCCTGGGCGATGCGGGAGATCATGTCCGGCACCGCCACACCCGCCCAGATCTCCGCCTTCGTGGTCGCGCTGCGCGCCAAGGGCGAGACCGTGGCCGAGGTGACCGGCCTGGCCCGCACGATGCTCGACCTCGCCACGCCGCTGCACGTCGAGGGCCCGGTCGTGGACGTCGTCGGCACCGGCGGCGACCGCGCCCACACCGTGAACGTGTCCACCATGGCCGCCATCGTGGCCGCCGCCGCGGGCGCCCGCGTCGTCAAGCACGGCAACCGCGCCGCCTCCTCCTCGTGCGGCGCCGCCGACGTGCTGGAGCACCTCGGCATCCGGCTCGACCTGACCCCCGAGCAGACCGCCCGGGTGGCGACCGAGGCCGGCATCGCCTTCTGCTTCGCGCCGGTCTACCACCCCGCGCTGCGCTTCGCCGGGCCGACCCGCAAGGAGATCGGCGTCCCCACCGTCTTCAACTTCCTCGGCCCGCTCACCAACCCGGCCCGCCCGGCCGCGCAGGCCATCGGCGTCTACGACCCGCGCATGCTCCCGGTGCTGGCCGGGGTCTTCGCCGAGCGGGGCGTCTCCGCGCTGGTCTTCCGCGGCGACGACGGGCTCGACGAGCTGACCATCGCCACCACCTCCACGGTGTGGATGGTCGCCGACGGCAGCGCCACCCAGACCACCTTCGACCCGGCGGTGCTCGGCATCCCGCGCGCCGAGGCGGGCGCCCTGCGCGGCGGCGACGTGGCCTTCAACGCCCAGGCGGTGCACGACCTGCTCGGCGGCAAGACCGGGCCGGTGCGCGACGCCGTCCTGCTGAACGCCGCCGCCGCCCTGGTCGCGCTCGACGGCCCCGGCGACGACCTCGACTCGGCCATGATCGACGCCTACGCCCGCGCCACCCAGGCCGTCGACTCCGGCCGCGCCTCGGCCACCCTCGACGGCTGGATCAAGACCAGCGCTTCCGTCTCCTCCTGACCGCGGCCCCGCCGCGGTCAGGCCCGTACGAGGTCAGGAGAACGGCAGGGTGGGCCCGTCCTTGATGGAGCTCCACCTGAGCCACTGCTTCCAGTTCTCCTGCCAGTGCCCCCACCCGTTCGTCGGCTCCAGCGGGCGCGGGGAGCCCGTGATGATGATGGGATCGCCGATCAGGGTGTTCTTGATGAACCAGGCCGCGTTGTCCGGGCTGACGTTCACGCAGCCGTGACTGACGTTGGCGTACCCCTGGGAGCCCACGGACCAGGGGGCGCTGTGCACGTACTCGCCGCTGTTGGAGATGCGCACCGTGTTGTACACGGTCATCTGGTAGTAGCCGGCCTGGCCGGGGCCGATGCCGGGCGAGGTCATGATGGTGACCGGTTCGCGGGACATGGCCAGGTGAATGCCTGAGGTGGTGTGATATTTCATCACACCGCCCTTGCCGGCGCTCATCGGCATCTCGCGGATCTTCTTGCCGTTCCGCCGCACGACCAGCACGTGCTCGTCGACGCTGCCCTTGGTGATCTGCGAGCGGCCGATCTTGAAGTCGATCGCCAGGTCACGCTTGCCGAACATGCCCTTGCCGCCTTGCACGCCCGCCAGGTTGGCCTCGACGCGCACGTCGGTGTGGGCGGGCCAGTACTCGCGCGGCCGGAAGTCGACCCGCTTGTCGTCGAACCAGTGCCAGGCCCCCTCGACGGGCTTGGAGGTACGGACGAGCAGGTTGCGCTCGACGGCGACCCGGTCGGCGATCGGCTGGTCGAAGGCGATCATGATGGGCATGCCGACGCCGACGGTCAGGCCGGTGGTGTTCTTGCTGGGCGAGATGCTCTCGATGTCGAAGGACGTGGCCGCCTTGACGGTGGAGAACGTGCTGCTCTTCTCGGTCTGCTTGCCGTCGCTGTTGGCGGCGACCGAGCGGATCGTGTAGGTGGTGCCGGGGCGGGCGGTGGCGGTGCTGCGCCAGCGGGTCCCGTCGGCGCTGAGCACGCCCGGCAGGGCACCGTCCTCGCTGCGTACGGTGACGCTCCTGAGCGTGCCTCCATGGGCCGCCACGACGACCGTCTGGTCCGTCGGCACATCGGCCGCCCGGTCGGCCGGTTGGATCGCCACAGTGGCGTCAGGCGCCGCCTTGCGCTCCTCGTCGGCGGCGATGCTCGCCGAGCACGCCGTCAGCAGCACGGCCATGCCCAGGCCCAGGCTCATCGATCGACCCGCTACGCGCCCCATCAGCACTCCCCCCGTCCGAGTCGAGCAGATTCATCTCTGTTATTACCCTCGGTGATCGTTTGGCCACATCCGCAGTCCAGTAAAGAACACCAAAAAGCGGGCGTCCCCTCTGAAGAAGGACGCCCGCTCATGGACGAGGGGTCAGTGCGAGAAGTGGCCCCGGTAGTACTGGAACACGAACCCGATCATGGCCATGATCACCAGGAACACGCCCATGATGAACATCCACAGGCCGATGACGAACCCGGCGAAGGTGAAGGCGGCGGCCAGGCAGACGAACAGCGGCCACCAGCTGCTGGGGCTGAAGAAGCCGATCTCACCGGCGCCGTCGCTGATGTCGGCCTGCTTGTTGTCCTCCGGCTGGGCGCCGATGCGCCGCGCGGTGAACATCAGGTAGTAGCCGATCATGAACGCGAAGCCGACCGAGATGGCCAGCGCGGTGGTGCCGACCGGCTCGCCCACCCCGGTCGCCGCCTTGGTCCAGAACCAGTAGGCGACGGTGACACCGGCGAAGAACAGGCCGCACAGCAGGAACAGCCAACCTTGGACCTTCATCAGGCCTCCACCTCCGGCGCGGGCTTGGCGGACAGGTGCGGGTACTTGAGGTCGAACGCGGGACGCTCGGACCGGATGGGAGGCAGCTTGGTGAAGTTGTGGCGTGGCGGCGGGCAGGAGGTCGCCCACTCGAGCGAGCCACCGTAGCCCCACGGGTCGTCGACGGTGACCTTGGGCGCCGTGCGCCAGGTCTTCCAGACGTTGTAGAAGAACGGCAGCGTCGAGGCCCCGAGCACGAACGCGCCCACGGACGAGATCATGTTGAGGTCGGTGAAGCCGTCGGCGGCCCCGTAGTCGGCGTAGCGGCGCGGGAAGCCGAGCATGCCCAGCCAGTGCTGCACCAGGAACGTCGCGTGGAAGCCGATGAACAGCAGCCAGAACTGCACCTTGCCGAGCCTGTCGTCGAGCATCTTGCCGGTGAGCTTGGGCCACCAGAAGAAGAACCCGGCGAACATCGCGAACACCACGGTGCCGAACACCACGTAGTGGAAGTGGGCGACGACGAAGTAGGTGTCGCTGATGTGGAAGTCGAGCGGCGGCGAGGCCAGGATGACGCCGGTCAGGCCGCCGAGCAGGAACGTCACCAGGAAGCCGATCGAATAGAGCATCGGCGACTCGAAACTCAGGTGACCGCGCCACATCGTGCCGACCCAGTTGAAGAACTTCACGCCGGTCGGCACCGCGATGAGGAACGTCATGAACGAGAAGAACGGCAGCAGCACCTGGCCGGTGGGGAACATGTGGTGCGCCCACACGGTCATCGACAGGCCGGCGATGGAGATCGTCGCGGCCACGAGGCTGATGTAGCCGAAGATCGGCTTACGGCTGAAGACCGGCAGGATCTCGGTGATGATGCCGAAGAACGGCAGCGCGATGATGTAGACCTCTGGATGGCCGAAGAACCAGAAGAGGTGCTGCCACAGCATCGGCCCGCCGACCTCGGAGCTGAAGATGTGCGTGCCGAACTTGCGGTCGGACTCCAGCGCGAGCAGCGCGGCGGCCAGCACCGGGAAGGCCATCAGCACGAGCATGCTGGTCAGCAGGATGTTCCAGGTGAAGATCGGCATCCGGAACATGGTCATGCCGGGCGCGCGCATGCAGATGATCGTGGTGATGAAGTTGACCGCGCCGAGGATCGTCGCCAGACCCGACATCGTCAGGCCCATGATCCACAGGTCGCCGCCGATGCCGGGCGAGTAGACCGCGTTGGACAGCGGCGCGTACCCGAACCAGCCGAAGGACGCCGCGCCGCCCGGGGTGAGGAAGCCCGAGACCGCGATGAGGCTGCCGAACAGGTAGAGCCAGTAGCTCACCATGTTGAGCCGCGGGAACGCCACGTCGGGGGCGCCGATCTGCAGCGGCATGACCGCGTTCGCGAAGGCCGCGAACAGCGGCGTCGCGAACATCAGCAGCATGATCGTGCCGTGCATGGTGAACAGCTGGTTGAACTGCTCGTTGCTGGTGAACTGCAGCCCCGGCTGGGCCAGCTCGGCCCTCATGACCAGCGCCATGATGCCGCCGACCAGGAAGAACATGAACGAGGTGATCAGATAGAGGTTGCCGATCACCTTGTGGTCCGTGGAGGACAGCCACTTGGCGATGATCCGGCCCTTGGAGGTGGGCCGGCGCACCGGCGGGGCCGGGGTGGTGATCGGCTCTTGGATGGCGGTCACTGGGCACTCCCCGCCTGGTTGGACGCGACGTACTGGTCGAACTCCTGCTGCGTCACGAGCTTGATCGAGAAGAGCATGCGGCTGTGGTCGACGCCGCACAGCTCGGCGCACCGGCCGGCGTAGACGCCGGGCTTGCTGAGGGTGGTCACCTCGAACTTGCGCCCGGGGTTGTCATCGGGGATGCCGGGGATGATGTCCCGCTTGAACAAGAAGTCGGGCACCCAGAAGGAGTGGATCACATCATCGGTGAAGAGGTCGAACTCCACCTTCTTGTCCACGGGCAGCACGAGCTGCGGACCCTGCTGGTAGTCGCTCACCGGCATGCCGCTCACCGGCTCGGTCGTCTTGCCGTCGGCCGTCGTGGTGGTGAAACGCCAGCTCCACTGGAACGCCTCCACCTTGACCTTCACGTCGGCGTCGCCCGTCACCCGGCTCAGCTCCTCGCTGTCACGGGCGGTGAAGAAGAAGAACACCGACACCATGACGAGCGGCACCAGGGTGTAGAGCATCTCGATCGGCAGGTTGTAGCGAACCTGCGGCGGGAGATCAGCCTTGGCCCTGCGCCTGGTGTGGAAAAGACAGGCCCAGACGATGAGGCCGATGACCACTCCGCCGGTGGCGAGCGCGGCGATCCACGCTCCGTTCCACAGGGCCGTGACGGTCTCACCCTGCTGGGTGATGGCGTCCGGCAGCAGTCCGTTGGACCACTTTGCCTCGGGAACGTCATTTGCACACGCCGTAGCGGAGGCCAGTAGCAACGCCAAAGCGGCGGCGCGCGGCACTCTACGCCGGGCCAACGAACGCCGCGTCGAACGGCGGGTCGGACTCACGGATCGCCTACCCCACAGATGAAGCCCAGGAGTCTCTCCCGGGCGCTCGTATTTCCTGATGCACAGCTGATTGCAGACACATTAGCGCGCAAGTGCCCCGCCCTTCCGCGCGCCCCCTCGATGGCGTGCCATGAGTGGGATCATAGAAGCGTGGCGTACTTCGACGCGGCCTCCACCGAGCCGCTGCATCCCCAGGCACGTGAAGCGCTGCTGGCGGCCATCGACGTCGGCTGGGCCGATCCCGCGCGGCTCTACAACCAGGCCCGCCGTGCCCACCTGCTGCTGGAGCAGGCCCGCACGGAGGTGGCCGAGGCGCTGGGCGCGCGGCCCGACGAGGTGACGTTCACCTCCTCCGGCACGCAGGCCGTGCATCTCGGTCTGCTCGGCACCCTACAGGGCAGGCGGCGGGCGGGCCGCCATCTGGTGACCTCCGCCGTCGAGCATTCCAGCGTGCTGCACGCGGCCCGCCTGCACGAACGCGACGGCGGCAGCGCCGAGCTCGTCGGCGTCGACCGGCTGGGGCGGGTCGACCTGGCGGCCTTCACCGAGGCGGTGGCGCGCCCCGACACGGCCCTGGCCTGCCTGCAGACGGCCAACCACGAGGTCGGCACGGTCCAGCCGGTGGCAGAGGCCGCCGCGGCCTGCCGGCGCCACGGGGTGCCGCTGCTGGTGGACGCGGCGCAGACGGCCGGCCGGATGCCGCTGCCCGAGGGCTGGTCGGTGCTGACGGCCAGCGCCCACAAGTGGGGCGGCCCGCCCGGCGTCGGCGTGCTGGCGGTCAGGAAGGGCACCCGGTTCCGCTCGTTCCTGCCGGAGGACGAGCGCGAGCGCAGGCGCGTGCCGGGGTTCGAGAACGTGCCGGGCATCGTGGCGGCGGCCGCCGCGCTGCGCGCGATGACGGCCGACGCCGCCCGGGAACGCTCCAGGCTGTCCGCGCTGGTCGGCAAGATCAGGGAGACGGTGCCGAAGGTGGTGCCGGACGTGGAGGTGATCGGCGACCCGGACGACCGGGCCCCGCACATCGTCACGTTCTCCTGTCTGTACGTCGACGGCGAGGCGCTGCTCACCGAGCTCGACAAGGCCGGATTCGCGGTCTCGTCCGGGAGTTCCTGCACGGCTAGTACGCTTCGTCCATCGCACGTCCTGGAAGCGATGGGCGTGCTCACGCATGGGAATGTCCGGGTGTCACTGCCCAGGGGCGCTTCCGCGGCCGAGGTCGACAGGTTCCTCACCGTGCTGCCCGAGCTGGTGCACCGGATCCGCCAGGACGCAGGAGTCGCATGACCGAGGCCACTCAGCCGGCATTGACGATCGACGCGCTGGGGAAGAAGTGCCCCATCCCGATCATCATGCTCGCCGAGCAGATCAACTACGTCCCGCTCAACGCCGTGGTGGCCGTGCTGGCCGACGACCCGGCCGCCTTCACCGACGTGCCGGCCTGGTGCCGGCTCAAGTCCCACCGCCATGTGGGCTCGTACGAGCTCCCCCAGGGGGGCTGGGCGATCCACGTGCGGCGCAACTACTGAGCCGCCCTGTACGGGGTAGCGGCCCCTTGGAGAGGAAGCAGCACTTCTTCGAGGGGGAGAGACATGAGCGACACCGCCGGCGACCTGATGAGCCAAGGGGTCGAGTGCATCCAGTCACACGAGACGCTCGACCGGGCCGCGCAGCTCATGCGCGAGCTCGGGGTGGGCGCGCTGCCGGTATGCCTGGACGATCGGGTGACCGGCATCATCACCGACCGCGACATCGTGGTGGAGTGCGTGGCCACGGGCCACGACCCGTCCCGCGTGCGGGCCGGCGACCTGGCGACCGGGCTGGTGTGGATACCGGCCGACGCGACGGTCGAGGAGGCTCTGGCGCGCATGGAGGAGCACCAGATCAGGCGGCTCCCGGTGATGCGCGACCACCGCATGGTCGGCATGATCAGCGAAGCCGACCTGGCCCGCCACCTGCCCGACGACCAGCTCGCCGAGTTCGTCCACCGGGTCTACGCGGGGACCTGACCGTACGGAAGGACACCGCGCCCCCGCCGTCCGCGGCGGGGGCGCGCCCGTGTCAGGGGTGGTAGCAGCGGATGTGCGGGGCGATCTCGGCGGCGGCGTCGGTGCCGTAGGCCTCGGTGAAACGGTCCAGGAAGACCTTCTGGCCGAGTTCGTACTCCTGGCCGCCGACGCGCTCCAGCACGTGGGTGGCCGTCAGGTTGCCGATCTGGCCGCACCTCTCCAGCGGCAGCCCCCAGGCCAGACCCGCCAGGAACCCCGCGCGGAAGGCGTCGCCGACGCCCGTCGGGTCGACCTTGCCCCGCTCGGGGGCGGGGGCGACGTGGATGGAGGGCTCGCCCTCGCGGTCGATGACGGCGCCCTTGGGGCCGAGCGTGGTGACGCGGACGCCGACCCTGCTCAGCACCTCCTCGTCGGACCAGCCCGTCTTCTGCTCGATCAGGCCCTTCTCGTAGTCGTTGGAGAAGAGGTAGGCGGCGCCGTCGACGAGCTGGCGGATCTGCTCGTCGGCCATGCGGGCGAGCTGCTGGGAGATGTCGGCGGCGAACGGGATGCCGCGGTGACGGCACTCGTCGGTGTGGCGGAGCATGCCGTCAGGGTCGTTGGGGCCGACGAGCACCAGGTCCAGGCCGCCCACCCGGCTGGCGACGGGCTGCAGCTCGATCAGCCGCGCCTCGGCCATCGCGCCGGTGTAGAAGGACGCGATCTGGTTGTGGTTGTCGTCGGTGGTGCACAGGAACCGCGCCGTGTGCTGCGTCTCGGAGACGTGCACCGACTCGCAGTCGACGCCGTGACGCTCCAGCCAGGAGCGGTAGTCGGCGAAGTCGTTGCCGACCGCGCCGACCAGGAAGGGCCGCAGACCCAGGCAGGCCATGCCGAAGGCGATGTTGGCCGCACAGCCGCCACGCCGGATCTGCAGGTCGTCGACCAGGAACGACAGCGACACCCGGTCGAGCTGCTCGGCGATGAGCTGATCGCCGAAGCTGCCGGGAAAGGTCATCAGGTGGTCAGTCGCGATGGAGCCGGTGACGGCGATGCGCACGGGATTCTTCTTCCTCGTTGTCAGCAAGCCAGTTGAGCCCCACGAGGATACGCGAAGGCCCCGCCCGCACAAAGACGGATCGGGGCCCCCGGTGCCCGATCGGGCGGGCTGATCGACTAGTTGAACGAGTCGCCACAGGCACAGGAGCCGGTGGCGTTCGGGTTGTCGATGGTGAAGCCCTGCTTCTCGATGGTGTCGACGAAGTCGATGGTGGCGCCCATCAGGTAGGGAGCGCTCATCCGGTCGGTGACCACGCCCACTCCGTCGAAGTCGGTCACGACATCGCCGTCCATCGAACGGTCATCGAAGAAGAGCTGGTAACGCAGCCCGGAGCAACCACCCGGCTGCACGGCAACGCGCAGCTGCAGACCTTCTTCGCCCTGCTGCTCCAGCAGGGACTTGACCTTGGTCGCGGCCGCCTCGGTCAGGACCAGGCCCTGTGCCGTGGTCTCGCTGCTCTCAACCGTCATCTGCTGACTCCCTAACCGGGTCTGTTTCCGACGTCCTACTAATGACGCTACCAACACCGGGGGGATGCCACACATTCCCACCTCGCTCCCCTCGGGACAAATCGGTCGTACGGGTATGACATGATGTATGCGTCACTTAGACGATAAGGGGGCAGGGCGATGACCACCCAGACGGGACTTCCGCTCTTCGTGCTCGGACGGAGCGCCGATCCGCACAGCGAGAAAGGGGTGGACTGCCCCGGCGAGCTGCCACCGGCCTCAGATCCCCAGCTGGTCGAACGGGCCCGCAAGGCCAAGGAGGCGCTCGGCGACCGCCTGTTCGTGCTGGGCCACCACTACCAGCGCGACGAGGTGATCCAGTTCGCCGACGTCACCGGCGACTCGTTCAAGCTGGCGCAGCAGGCCGCCGCCCGGCCGCAGGCCGAGTACATCGTGTTCTGCGGCGTGCACTTCATGGCCGAGTCGGCCGACATCCTGACCACCGGCTCGCAGAAGGTGGTGCTGCCGGACCTGGCCGCGGGCTGCTCGATGGCCGACATGGCCACCTTCGACCAGGTCGAGGAGGCCTGGGAGGCGCTGGAGGACGCCGGGCTGGCCGGCAGCGTGGTCCCGGTCACGTACATGAACTCCAGCGCGGACATCAAGGCGTTCTGCGGGCGCAACGGCGGCGTGGTGTGCACCTCGTCCAACGCGCGCCGCGCCCTGACGTGGGCGTTCGAGCAGGGCGAGAAGGTGCTGTTCCTGCCTGACCAGCACCTCGGCCGCAACACGGCCGTGCTGGAGATGGGCCTGTCGCTCGACGACTGCGTGGTGTGGAACCCGCACCGCCCCAACGGCGGGCTGACCACCGAGCAGCTGGAGCGGGCGCGCATGATCCTGTGGCGCGGCCACTGCTCGGTGCACGGCCGCTTCACGGCCGAGTCGGTGGACGACGTACGCGAGCGCATCCCCGGCGTGAACGTGCTGGTGCACCCGGAGTGCCGGCACGAGGTGGTGCTCAAGGCCGACCACGTGGGCTCCACCGAGCACATCATCAAGACGCTGCGCGAGGCGCCCGCCGGGTCGGCCTGGGCCATCGGCACCGAGCTCAACCTGGTCAAGCGGCTGGCCCAGATGTTCCCGGACAAGAGCGTGTCGTTCCTGGACCGTACGGTCTGCTACTGCTCGACCATGAACCGGATCGACCTGCCGCACTTGGTGTGGGCGCTGGAGTCGCTGGCGCTCGGCGACGTGGTCAACCAGATCACCGTCGACGAGGACACCGCCCACTGGGCGCGGGTCGCCCTGGACCGGATGCTCGCCCTGGCCTAGTCGCCGAAGTCGTAGCCGACCCGGACGGTGACGTGCACCGCCTGCCGTCCGGGGCTCACCGAATCCTGCGCCTCGGCCGCCATCGTGCGCCCCATGGGCCTCGGCGGCGCGCCGGACTCCTCGCTGACCGACACCACCCGGCCGAGCGGCCGCCCGGCCAGCCCGGCGTACTGCCCTGCCTTGGCGGCGGCCTGCCGGAACGCCTCGTCCCTGGCCGTCGCCAGCGCGGCGTCCGGGTCGGACACCTCGAACGCGATCCCGTTCAGCCTGGCCTCCTCCCCCACGCCGGCCACCGTGTCGATGACATGGTCGGCTCGCGCCAGGTCGCGGACCACCGCCTCCACGCCCTGCGCCGCCCGGTAGGCCGACACCTTGGGGTACGCCTCGTACTCGGGGCCGAGCGACAGCTCGGTGGTGCGCAGGTCGTGGGCCGCGACGCCGGCCCCGCGAAGCGCCTCGGCCAGCCGGGCCGCGGCGGCCCTGGCCCCCGCGAACGCCTCGGCAGCCGACTGCCTGCGCACCTCGACGCCCGTGTGCAGGCGCATCACGTCCGGCACGGCGTCGGCCGCGCCCTCTCCGATCACGGTGATGTCCGCGGTGATGTCCACGAGGGCCCTCCGGCCTCTAGGGTGTTCCCCTGCTGAATCGGAATGCCATTTTGTCGAACTCTGACCGTTTCGGGGCGGTCGCGAGCACCCTCTGTACCTTCCCCGACAGGTCGATCACCACGGCCTCGAACCCGGCGCCCTTGGCCCGCCACACGGCCAGGTGCTCGCCGTCCCACCAGCCGATCAGCCTCTCGCTGGTGAACGGCACCCGGTCGGCCTCGCCGTCGCCGCTGGTGGGGTGCGCGCAGATGGTGGCGGAGGCGGGCGCGCAGTGGGCGAGGAACCGGTCGCCGCCGGGCGACACGTCGTCGCCTTCCACCCACACCGGCTCGCCCGCCTTCGGCAGGGTGCGCAGCTTCCCGCCGTTCAGGTCGTAGAACGTCATCCGGCCGTTCACCCAGGTGCCGACCTCGTCACCGCCGGAGTTCCAGAAGAACCGCCACTCGCCCGCGCCCTTCTGCTTGATCTCGTACGTGCGCGCGGTGCCGGCGTCCACGTCGACGATGCCGTACCCGTACTCGACGCTCTCGGAGTCGGTGGCCCGGTACAGGGTGACCAGGGCGAGCTTCCCGTCGGGCGACCAGCGCGGGGTGGTGGGGAAGATCGGGGCGTCGCTGACCTCGATGGCCCGCCTGTCCCCGGTGCGGTGGTCGATGACCGACAGCAGCGCCTTGCGGCCGGTGCTGTAGTCGACGTCGGTGCCGAGCGCCCGGCTGCCGTCGTGGTTGAGCACGTACTCGAAGTAGCGCGAGTCGCGGCCGAACCGGTCGGTGCCGGGCTGCCTGACGTAGAGCTTCTTGCCGCTCTCCGTCGTGTAGGAGGCCAGCTTGATGGGGTCGGAGGAGCGCTCCTCCAGCTCGACGGAGGTGGCTGCGAGCCGGATCGTCCTGGCCTCCGGCGTGGGGGTCGGCGTGGGCGTGGGCGCCGCGCTGGTGGCGGCCTGCGTGGGGGACGGCGTGGGCGTCACGTCGGGCAGGGCCAGCCTGCTCACCACGAAGGCGCCGGCGGCCACGAGCACGACCGTGGCCACGGCGGCGCCCGCCACGATCCATCCGGTCCCGCGCCCCTTGCCCGGGCGCATGGGGGGAGGATACGGCCCGTGCCCGTACGGCCCGTACGGCGCCTGGCCGGGGCCGGCGGGACGCGGCGCGTGGCCCGGCCCGGCCGCGGCGGCGCTCCCCTGCCACAGCAGCCCCGCCGCGTCCGCCCCGTACCCGCCCTGATACGGGCCTGGAGCGCCGCTCCCGGAGAACCCGCCGGGGACACCGGCGCCGCCCGGTAAGGAGCCGGCGGGCATGCCGGGACCACCCGGGTACGGGCCCGAACCCCCGGCCGCTCCCGGAGCGGAGAATCCGCCCATGACACCCGCGCCACCCGGGAAGGACCCGGCAGGCGTCCCCGGACCCGCGGGGTTCGCCCACGGGGCGTCCTGCGACTGCCCCAGGAGGCGCATCAGCGCCTGCTGGGCGGTGGGCCGCCTGGACGGGTCCTTGGCCAGGCAGTCGGCCACCAGCGACCGCAGCGCCGGGTCGGCGATGACGCCGACGTCCGCATCGGTGTTCATGATCCGGTTCACCACCGCCGGGACGCTGTCCTGGCCGAACGGCGCCTGCCCCGAGGCCGCGTACAGCAGCGTGCAGGCCCAGGCGAACATGTCCGCCGCCGCTCCCGGGCTCCCGGCGCTGAACTGCTCCGGCGCCATGAACGACGGCGTCCCGATCGCGCTGGCCGTGAGCGTGGAGGTCAGGTCGAGCGCCTTCGCGATGCCGAAGTCGATCACCCGGGGCCCGTCGGAGGCCAGCACCACGTTGGACGGCTTGAAGTCCCGGTGCACGATCCCGGCCTGGTGGATGGCCACCAGCGCGGTGACGGTGCCGATGGCCAGCCGGTGCAGCGAGGTGCCGGACCGCGGTCCCTCGGTCCGCACCACGTCGGCCAGCGTGGGGCCGTCGATGTACTCGCTGACGATGTACGGGCGCCCGTTGACCAGCCCCGTCTCGATCATCTGGGCGGTGCAGAACGGCGACACCCGCCGGGCCAGCTCGACCTCGCGGACGAACCGTACCGACGCCTCCTCGTCCCCGGCCAGGTCGGTGCGGAGCAGTTTGACCGCCACCCTGGCTCCGTCGGGGGCGGTCGCGAGGAAGACGAGGCCCTGCCCGCCTTCACCGATCCGTCCGGCCAGCGTGTACGCCCCCACCGAGGCAGGGTCCCCTGGGCGCAGAGGCGCGAGGTCCGGCACGATATTCCCCACTTGTGGCCTACGTCATGACTTCTGGACATTGTCGCGGCTCGCGGCGGTCCGCGTCACCTTTTCACGCCGTCAGACCGCGTCGGCGATGGCCCGCAACGCGTGCGGACGCAGCCGCAGCCCCGGTGCGGACCGGTGGGCGGGCAGGTGCACGAGGCGCGCGTTCAGCTGCGCGGCCAGCCGTTCCGGGCAGCCCGCGGACCTCCGCCGTGTGCGGATCACGGTCACGGGCACGGCGGGCAGGCGATGCTCGGCCCTGATCTCGCGCAGCTCGACGGCCATGTCGCGGCGGGCCAGCCACTCCCCCGCGATCGCGGCGGCCACCCGCCCGCCCCGGTAGAGGCGGTGGGTGTCGGCGCAGCCCGCGATCAGCCGGTGCGCCACCGGCCCGGCCAGGCGGGCCAGCGCGGCCGCGCCCCACGTGCCGCCCAGCGCGGGCAGCCACGCGCCGAGCGCCCGCCCGATCGAGGAGGTGCCGCGCCCCGGCGGAGGCGGGCAGGCCGGGTCCACGAGCACGAGCCGGGCCACGCGCAGCGGGTGCAGCCGGGCGAACGCCTCGGCGTGCCAGGCGGCGACGGCGTGCGCGACCACCGTGACCCGTTCGGGGTGCTCAGGGGCGAGCGCGGCCAGCCGCGCCGCCTCGCCGTACAGGGTCGGAGGTACGGGGGACGCGGGGCTCAGCCCGAGCCCCGGGCGGTCGAACCGGATGACGAGGCGGTCACGCGCCAGGTCGGCGGCGATCGCGTCCCAGTGGCACCAGGCGCCGCCCGGACCGCATGCGATCAGCACGGCCGGGCCCGAGCCCTCACGGACGACGTGCAGGGGGCCCGGCATCAGGACGGTGGCGTCCGATTCGAGCAGCCGTACGGCCACGTACACCAGCCAGACGGCGACCAGCGTGACCAGCCCCCGCTGGGCGAGCCCGGCGAGCTGGCCGGAGGCGGCCGTCACCAGGGTGAGCGCGCCGGCGACGGCGGTCAGCCCGGTGAGCAGCCACGCCCCGGTGGCGCGCCAGCGGGCGCTGAGCACCGCCATGGAGACCGGCACGGCGACCGCGGCGAGCACCGCGGCGGCGACGTGCGCGTGGTGGGAGAGGGTGGCGGGGACGCAGGCCGGGTCGCTGAGCACGGCGCAGTCCATCGGGAACAGGCCGGCGAGCGCGGTCAGCAGGCCGGCCGAGGCCAGCGCGAGCCAGCCCTGCCACTCCTGGCGGACCCGGGGCGCGAGCGCCACGCCGGCCAGGCAGGCCAGCCCGGCCAGCACGTCGCTGACCCTGAACAGGCGGGTCCACTCCTGGTCGCGGGCCGCGAGCTCGCCGACGTAGCCGTGGGCCCTGTCGACCCGCGGCGTCGTCAGCTGGCCGGTGACCCACGCGCTGGACAGCAGCGCGGCCCCGATGAACGCGGACGCGGCCAGCACGCACAACCTTCGCTCCACGTGATGATTACATCACCGTGGGCGACCGGGGCCGTGAAGCGTCAGAGCCCGGGAGCGCCCCAGACCGGGAACCAGCGGCTGAGGTCCTCCTCCAGCGGCAGCTCGCCGTCGAGCACCCCGCGCGCCTGCAGCTCCAGGGCGTTGTCGCGGCGCTGTCCCGACAGCGGCGCGAACGGGTAGAAGGTGCCGCGCTTGTAGAGGTAGACGACGGCCAGCCGCCTGCCGTCGGGGTCGGCGAACGACACCAGCGAGCACAGCAGCGACGGGCCGAACCCGGCGTCCTCCAGCGAGGAGTTGACCGCGTGCAGCTCGGTGACCAGGTCGCCGACCGCGTCGGGCGTCCGGCGCACCAGCAGCCAGGTGTAGCCGTAGCTGTCGGTGAACTCCTCCACCCGGCCGCCGAGCAGGTCCTTGACGTCGCGCTCCAGGGTGGCGAAGGCGCCGCCCTCGGCCGCGCGGAACGACACCGAGCCGGTGCCGGTCGGCACCATGCCGGTCGCCGCCTGGAGGGTCACGGCCGCCGACGGCAGTGCGAACAACGCGTCGAGATCGGGTTTGACCGGCTTCGTCCGGCCCAGGATGGCATCGAGCCAACCCATCGCGCTCAGCCCCTTCCGAGTTGGTTGGAGATCTTCGCGAGCTGGTCCAGCCGTCGCTCCAGCGGCGGGTGGGTGGAGAACAGGTTGGCCAGCGTCTCCCCCTTGGCCCGGGCGGGCGCGAAGTAGAACGCGTTGAACGGCTCCGCGTCGCGCAGATCGCGGGTGGGGATCCTGGCCATGTCCCCGGAGATCTTGACCAGCGCGCTCGACAGGGCCGACGGCTGCTGGGTGAGCAGCGCGGCCGCCCGGTCGGCCGACAGTTCGCGGTAGCGCGACAGTGCTCGCGTGAGCAGGAAGCTGACCGCGTACACCACGATCGAGACGACCATGACGATCAGCCCGATGGGCAGGCCGCCCTGGCCGTTGCCGCGGCGGTTGCCGAGCCCGGTATAGAGTGCGACGCGCGTCATCAGCCCGGCCACGATGCCCAGGAACGACGCGATCGTCATCACCACCACGTCGCGGTGGGCGACGTGCGACAGCTCGTGGGCCAGCACCCCTTCGAGCTCGCGCGGCTCCAGTCTGCGCAGGATGCCGGTCGTCACGCAGACGACGGCCTTCTTGCGGTTGCGCCCGGTGGCGAACGCGTTGGGGACGTCTGACTGCGCGATCGCCACCCGGGGCTTGGGCATGTCGGCCATCGCGCACAGCCGATCGATCATGCCGTGGAGCTCGGGGGCCTCCTGGGGCGAGACCTCCCGGCCGTGCATCGCGAACAGCGCGATGCGGTCGGACAGGAAGTACTGCACGAACAGCAGGACCCCCGCGATCACCAGCACGGTGACCGCCTGCGCCCCCAAGGCGATGAGGACGCCGACGAACACCACGTAGAGCAGGCCGAGAAGGAACATCGTCGCGACCATCCGGCGGGTGAGGCCGCTGTCGGGCGCGAACCTGGTCTTCATCGGCTCAGCCCGGAATCAGGCCCTGGTCTCCCAGCATCTCCCGGACCTCCTCGATAGAGGCGTCCGCGGGGGGAAGGATCAGCTCAGAAGGCTCCAGGGAGTCGTCCGGCAGGCTCTTGCCTACATGGCGCACCTTGTCGAGCAGCGCGTGCAGCTTGACGCGGAACGCCTTCTCGTCGCCCGCGTCGATGGCCGCCTCGAGCTCGCTGTCGAGGTCGTTGAGCACCGCGATGTCCTCGGGCGAGATCTCGATCTGACCCTCGCCCATAATCCTGACGATCATGCGCCCTCCCCAGGCTGACGAAGCTGCTGGGTCTGCTGGGGCTGAGCCTGCTGCTGGGGCTGAGCCTGCTGCTGCGGCGGCTGCTGGCCCTGCTCGATGGCGGACTGCGGAGCGGGGCCCTGGCCGAGCTCGGACTTCATCCTGGCCAGCTCCAGCTCGACGTCCATGCCGCCGCCCATGCGGTCGAGCTCGGCCTGGATGTCGTCGCCGCGGCTGCCGCTGTAGTCGTCGAGCGCGCCGCTGGCGAGCAGCTCGTCGATGGCGCCGGCGCGTGCCTGCATCTGGGCGGTCTTGTCCTCGGCGCGCTGGATCGCGAGGCCGACGTCGCCCATCTCCTCGGAAATGCCGGAGAAAGCCTCGTTGATGCGCGTCTGCGCCTCGGCGGCGGTGTAGGTCGCCTTGATGGTCTCCTTCTTGGTGCGGAAGGAGTCGACCTTGGCCTGCAGCCGCTGCGAGGCGGTGGTCAGCTTCTCCTCCTCACCCTGCAGGTTGTCGTGCTGGACCCTGAGGTCACCGATCTGTGCCTGGAGGTTGGAGCGGCGCTGCAGCGCCTCCCTGGCGAGGTCCTCGCGCCCCACGGACAACGCCTTGCGGCCCTGCTCCTCAAGACGCTTGCTCTGCTGCTCAAGGCCATTGATCTGCAGCTCCACACGCTTGCGAGAAGTGGCGACGTCCGCCACCCCGCGACGCACCTTCTGCAGCAGCTCCAGCTGCCGCTGATAGGAGTAGTCGAGGGTCTCGCGTGGATCCTCCATCTTGTCCAAGGCCTTGTTGGCCTTGGACTTGAAGATCATTGAAAGTCTCTTCATCACGCTCATGCGCGTCGGCCGTCCCCTTCTTCGGTCGTGCTGTGGTCACCCAGTGCAGCGCAGCCGCCTTGGGATTACCCTACGCATAACGCACGAGGGCGTCACTAAGTTGCAGTCCAGGTAGGGTTGAGACGTGTTGCGACGCCGTTCCCAAACCTCCGTGGACGACTCCCCCGTCCCCTCTGACGATCCTAAGCCCCAGGGCAAGGGCCGTCCCACTCCCAAGCGCCGGGACGCCGAGAGCAGACGACGCCAGCCGGTGAGCGCGCCGAAGGACCGCAAAGAGGCCTATCGGCAGATGCGGGCCAAGCAGACCGCCGAGCGTGAGCGGGCCCGCAGGGGCATGCTCGCGGGCGACGAGCGCTACCTCCCCGCGCGCGACAAGGGCCCGGCGCGCAAGTTCGCGCGCGACTGGGTCGACTCCCGCCGGCTGCCCAGCCAGTACTTCCTGCCGTTCTCGCTGCTGATCCTGCTGGCGACCTGGGTGCCGTGGCCGCCGGCCGTCCGCGTCCAGGTGCTCAACGCGGTGATCGTGGTGGGCTGGCCGGTGATGATGGTGGGCGTGGTCTTCACGTCCGTCTACGTGTCCTGGAAGGTCAAGCGCGAGGTGGCGGCGAAGCTGCCGGACGAGTCGCTGCGCGGGGTGGGCTTCTACGCCGCGATGCGCGCCCTGCAGATCCGCAGGCTGCGCTTCCCTCCGCCCACGCTGCTGCCGGGCGGCAAGCCGGTGCCGCCGAAGAAGTAGACCCGCGCGCGGAACCCCGCCGCAGCACGCCTCCGCCGGACCACGGGCGGATCTTCCGGCATGAAGCCATAAGGTCTGATCCATGGAATTCCGTCACCTCGGCCGCAGCGGTCTCATGGTCAGCGAGATCAGCTACGGCAACTGGCTCACCCACGGCTCCCAGGTCGAGGAGGACGCCGCCAAGCTGTGCGTGCAGGCGGCGCTCGACGAGGGCATCACCACGTTCGACACCGCGGACGTCTACGCGGGCACCAAGGCCGAGGAGGTGCTCGGCAGGGCGCTGAAGGGCGTCCGCAGGGAGTCGCTGGAGATCTTCACCAAGGTCTACTGGCCCACCGGCAAGGGCCGCAACGACCGGGGCCTGTCGCGCAAGCACATCACCGAGTCCATCCACGCCTCGCTGCGCCGCCTGCAGACCGACTACGTGGACCTCTACCAGGCGCACCGCTTCGACTATGAGACCCCGCTGGAGGAGACGCTCAAGACCTTCGACGACCTCGTACGGCAGGGCAAGGTCCTGTACGTGGGCGTCAGCGAGTGGTCGGCGCCCCAGATCGCCGAGGCGCTGAAGATCGCCGATCAGATGGGCTTCGACCGCATCGTCTCCAACCAGCCTCAGTACTCGATGCTCTGGCGGGTCATCGAGGGCGAGATCGTGCCGCTGTGCGAGCGCGAGGGCGTCGGCCAGATCGTCTGGTCGCCTATCGCGCAGGGCGTGCTCACCGGCAAGTATCTGCCCGGCCAGGCCCCGCCCGAGGGCTCCCGGGCCACCGACCAGGCGGGCGGCGCGGGCATGATCGCCCGGTTCATGAAGGACGACGTGCTGGCGAAGGTGCAGGAGCTCAAGCCGATCGCCGCCGACCTGGGGCTGTCGATGGCGCAGCTGGCCGTGGCGTGGGTGCTGCAGAACCCGAACGTCTCCAGCGCCATCGTCGGCGCCAGCCGCCCCGACCAGGTGCGCGACAACGTCAAGGCGGCGGGCGTCAAGCTCGAGGCCGAGGTGATGAAGCGCATCGACGACGTGCTCGGCTCGCTGGTCGAGCGCGACCCCGGCAAGACGGCGAGCCCGCCGAAGCGTCCCTGACGAGCGACGACCCCTTGAGCCCGGGGCTCAAGGGGTCGTCCCGTTCGCGGGGACGTCACTCCTGGCGCAGCGACAGCCCTCGGTACTCGACCCGTTCCTCTTCGAGGAGCGCCACCTGTTCGACCCCCGAGTCGAGCAGCTCACGCCAGTTCTCGCCGAGCCACGACTCGGCGTCGGCCTGGCTGGGAAAGACCTCACGGGGCAAGGGACGGTCCGTCACCTCACCGCCGTGCGCGTCCTCGTAACGCCAACGCCATGTCATGCCATTCGCTCCTTCTCCGCCGGCCCGCCGGCACACCCCCCGGCGGCATTGGAACCCTACTCCGGCCGCGGCACGTGATCGATCCCGCGCGCCCGCTCCCCTCCATGATCGGCCCCCGCCGCGCGGCCTCCTCCCCCGGGTTTGTACGCTCGGCGCGATGAGGCTTCTTCTCACCGGCACCGCGGGGGCGGGAGGCTGGCCGGAGCCGGGGTGCCCGTGCGCGTCCTGTGCTACGGCCGACCGGCCAGGCCGACGGCCGTTCGGCCTGGTCGTCGACGACGTGGTGGCGTTCCCGTGGGCGGCGGCGCCGCGCGGTTACGAGGTGCTCGCGGGCGGGCTGGGGCTCGCGGGGCCGGACGGGCGTCGGGTGCTGTGCGTGCCCGCCGATCGGGAGGCACCGCTCGACGCGGCGGTCCCGTACGACGTCGTCCTGATCGACCTCCTGGACCGCCCCGAGAGGCTCGGGGCGCTGCGGCGGTCCGGCGCGGTCACCGGCGAGACCCAGGTCGTCGCCGTCGGCCTGGACCACCGCGTCCGGTCCGCGGCCGAGCTGCGCCGGCGGCTGCGCCTGTGGGGCGCCGTCACCGTGCCGGACGGGACCGTCCTCCACGCAGGCGGGCCGCCGCCGAAGGCGACCGCGCTCACGACCGGACGACCCCCGGACGGAACCGCACGCCACCCCGGACAGCCGGGCGGCGTCGAGGGGGAGGCCGTGCCCCCGGCGCGACGGGCGCTGATCCTGGGCGGGTCGCGTTCCGGCAAGTCGGCAGAGGCCGAGCTGCGGCTGGCGGCGGAGCCGTACGTCACGTACGTCGCGACCGGCCCTTCGGCGGAGGGCGACGCGGAGTGGGCGGCCCGGGTGCGCGCCCATCGGGCGCGGCGGCCCGCGCACTGGGACACCGAGGAGACCACGGACCTGGCCGGGGCGATCCGCGCGGCCACGGCCCCGCTTCTGGTCGACGGCCTGGGCACGTGGCTGGCGGCGGTCTTCGACGAGCACGGCGCGTGGGACGGCGACCGCACGCCGGTGGACGAGCGGTGCGACGAGCTGGTGAGCGCCTGGCGGCGGGCGCCCGGGCGCGTCGTGGCGGTATCGGACGAGGCCGGCATGGGCGTGGTGCCGGCCACGGCGAGCGGCCGCGCCTTCCGTGACGCGCTCGGCCGGCTGAACGAGCGGCTGGCGGCCGAGTCGGAGGACGTCACGCTGGTCGTGGCGGGCCGGCCGCTCCCCCTCTGACGTCGGCTGCTGACGTCAGCGGACGGAGCGGGCGTACCAGCGGCCGTGCAGCCGGTCGACGTGGAGCGGGAGGCCGAAGCAGTCGGACAGGTTGGCCGGGGTGAGCACGTCGGCCACCGGACCCGCCGCCAGCACCCGCCCCTCGCGCAGCAGCAGGGCGTGGGTGGTCGTCGACGGCACCTCCTCCAGGTGGTGGGTGACCGTGACGGTGGTGAGCACCGGCCGGGTCTCCGCCAGGCCCTCGACGGCGTCGATGAGGTCCTCGCGGGCCGGCAGGTCGAGCCCGGCGAACGGCTCGTCGAGGAGCAGCACCGCCGGGTCGGCCATGAGCGCCCTGGCCACCCGGATCCGGGCCTGCTCCCCTTGCGAGCACACCCGGAACCGCCGGTCGGCGAGGTCCTTGCAGCCGAGGTCGGCGAGCAGCCGCCTGGCCCGGTCGTGCTCGGCGTCGCCGTAGCGGTCCCAGAGCGGGGCGCTGGTGCCGGTGTGGCCGGTGAGGACCACGGTGTGGGCGGTCGCGCCCTCCTCCTCCATCAGGCTCTCGTCGATCAGGTGCTGGCTGGAGGAGACCAGGCCGATATGGCGGCGCAGCTCGCGCAGGTCGACGCGGCCGAGCCGGTGGCCGAGCACGGTCACGGCGCCCACGGTCGGGTGGCGCACGGCCGCCGCGAGCGACAGCAGCGTCGTCTTGCCCGCGCCGTTGGGGCCCAGGACCACCCAGTGGTCGCCGTAGGCCACGTGCCAGTCGACCGCGTCCAGCAGGGTCTTGCCGACGACCCGGACGCCTACGCCTTCGAGTTCAACCACGTGCATCCGGCAAGCCTATGGGACACCGGGTGACAGGCCGCCGCGATCGCCGTCACCCGTAGGATCGGTCCTCATGCGCTTCCCTGAGAACGTCTTCGATCTGGTCGGCGGCGAAGACGCGATCTGGTCGGACGACCACGCGGACCTGAGTGCCGAGACGCTGCGGGTGACGGGACCGCACGGCGAGTTCTTCATCAAGCAGGGCCCGGTGGCGGTGGCCGAGCACGAGCGGCTGCGGTGGCTCAAGCGGTGGGCGAGCGTGCCGGACGTGGTGGCGTTCGAGGGCGACGTGCTGGTGCTGGCCGAGGCGGGCTGGCGGAGCCTCGACCACAGGCCGCCGCCGGACGCCGGCACGATCATGGGGCGGGCGCTGCGCGAGCTGCACGGGATCCCGGTGGCGGAGTGCCCCTTCGACGAGCGGCTGGACGTCAAGCTGTCCAGGGCGGCCGGTCACGTGCGCGCCGGGCTGGTCGACCCCGCCCGCTTCCACGGCGACCACGCCGGCCTCACGCCCGAGCAGGTGTACGACAGGCTCCTGGCGGAGCGGCCGGCCGGCGAGGATCTGGTGGTCACGCACGGCGACTTCACCCCCGCCAACGTGCTCGCCTCCGGCTCGGGCGAGGCGATCCTGGTCGACGTCGGCGAGCTCGGCGTGGCCGACCGCCACGTGGACCTGGCCGTCGCGCTGCGCGAGCTGGACGGGCGGGCCGCCGCCGACCTCCTGGCCGCGTACGGGCCCGCCGAGGTCGACGAGGCCAGGCTCTCCTACTACCGGCTGCTGGCAGAGCTGCTTTGAGCGCCGCCGGGCTGCGGCTCGCGCTCGGCACGCTCACCGTGTTCCCGGTACGGGTGACGCGGGTGGACCGCGGGGCGGCGGGCCGGGCGATGGCACTGGCCCCGGCCGTGGGGTTGGCGCTCGGCGCGGTCGCCGCGCTGCCGCTGCTGCTGCCCGGGCCGCCGCTGCTCGGCGCGGCGCTGGCGCTCGGGCTGCTGGCGGTGCTGACGCGAGGGCTGCACCTGGACGGGCTCGCGGATCTGGCGGACGGGCTGGGCAGCGGGAAGCCCGCCGCCCAGGCGCTCGACATCATGAAAAAGTCGGACATCGGGCCGTTCGGGGTGATGGCCGTGCTGTTCACGGTCCTCGTCCAGGCGGCCGCCCTGACGGAGGCCGGGGCCGCCGGGCTGGTCACGGCGTGCGTGGCGGGCCGCCTGACGCTCGCCTGGGCCTGCCGCCCCGCCGTGCCCGCCGCCCGCCCCGACGGGCTGGGCGCGATGGTCGCGGGCACGGTACGGACCGGCACCGCCCTCCTGGCGACCCTCGCCGCCCTGGTCGTCACGGCGGCCCTCGCCCCGGCCGCCGGGCTGGTGAGGTCGTGGACCGCGCCCGAACCGTCCGGGGCGTTCCAGAACCTGCTCCGCTACCGGGAACAGCTGGAACCGGGGATCTGGGAGCCGTGGCCGGGGGTCCTCGGGCCGCCCGTCGCGCTGCTGGCCGGGCTGGGGCTGGCGATGCTCCTGCTCGCCCATGCCCGGCGCAGGCTCGGCGGGATCACCGGCGACGTGCTCGGCGCCCTCGTGGAGACCGCCGCCGCGGCGACCCTCGTGGTCTACGTGCTGGTCGTCTGACGCCCGGCGAGCCGATCGGCGGACGGTGCCCGTACCGGGAAGATCCTGAGCAGGACCGCGCCGAGGATCGCGAGCAGGACCCAGCCCACGAGGCCGGTCAGCCCGGCGAGCGCCAGGTTGGGCGGCTCGGCGACGTCGCCGAGGAGCAGGAGGATGCCCGCGGTCGCGTTGAGCGAGCCGTGCGCCACGACGGCCGGCCACACGCTGCCCGAGCGGAGCCGCAGCCATCCCAGCACCACCCCGGCCACCACGCAGAAGCCGGTGAAGTAGAGCGCGGCCCCGGCGCCCAGGTTGGGGTAGTTGTAGCCGAGCAGGGTCAGCGGCGCGTGCCACAGCCCCCAGATGGCGCCCGAGAGCATCAGGCCGGCCACGATGCCGCGGGTGCCGGTGAGCCTCGGCACGAGATAGCCGCGCCAGCCCCACTCCTCCCCCAGCGAGGGGAGGGCGTTGAGCAGCGGCCCGGCCACCACGCCGATGACGAACTGGATGACGACGCCGGTGGCCAGGCCGGCGGGCACGGGCACGTTCTGCGCCTCCAGCTGCGCCCGGTAGAGGCTGAGCCCGTCGAGGTCGAGGGTGAGCAGCCCGGCCGCGACGCTGAGCGCCGCCGCGAGGGCCACCAGCGCGGGCACGCCGAGCCACGCGGCGAGCACGAGCAGCAGGGTGCGGCCCTTGCGCTCGCCGAGCGTGAGCCCGGTCTCGCGCGCCCACTCGCGGAACGGCACCCGCGACGCCCGCCACGCCGCCAGCACCCCCAGCGTGGGTGTGAACATCATCAGCATGCCGAAGACCGGCATCAGCGGGTGTCCGAGACCGCTGCCCAGCCACAGCGGCAGGGCGACGAGCCAGGACAGGACGAAGGCGACGGCGAGGAAGACGGGGAGCGGCTTCACGCGGTCCTCCTCTCCGCGATGAGGGTGTTGATCAGGGAGGCGCCGCGCTCGGCGTCGTCGATGCTGATGCCGAGCTGGCCGCCGGAGCGGTAGCGCAGGACCAGGCACTCGCCGCCGCGCAGCATGATGGTGGCCCTGCCGGGCAGGCCGCGCACGCCCCACCCGCCGACCTGGCTCGGGTGGCGATCCTCGGTGTAGGCCCGGTCGATCTTGTCGAGCCTGATGCGGCGGACGGGCCAGCCGAACGGCCCGAAGGCCAGCACCAGCCCGTCCTCGCTGACCCGCGCCGTGAGCGAGGAGGCGAACAGCCCCACCGCCAGCACGATCACCAGCGCGGGCAGCACGGCGCCGAAGCTGGACAGGCGGACGACCCCGGTCACGTCCAGCGTGCCGAGGGCGAACAGCACGGCTGCCCCGGCGGCGGTGATGAGCAGTGGCCACGGGTTGCTGATCCGGCTGACCCAGACGGCCCGCTGGCCGCTGCGCAGCGTGAGCCTGGGCGGCTCCCCGTCGCCGGACAGCGGGTCGGGCTCGCCCCTGCCCAGGTAGCCGGAGAGCGCCGCGGCGGCCAGCGGCACGACGAGCACCGCGACCGCCGCCAGCGGGCTGAGCCGCGCGTCCGTCCAGGCCGGGACGTCGAGGTTGGCCAGCAGCGTCATGGCAGAGATGCTGATCGCGAACAGCGCGCCGCCGGCGAACAGCGCCCACCAGGACACGCGCCCGGACCTGCTGTCCCTGGCCCGCCGCGCGGCGGCGACCAGCCCCAGCCACAGGAAGCCCCACAGCGCCGCCTGCATGATCAGGTGGACGGGGAAGGACACGGCGTTGTCGGGGGCCATGCCGGGGCCCCAGTGGACGGCCATCGGGTCGGGCAGCCGGTCGCGCAGCGCCAGCGGCGGCCCCACCACCGCGACGGCGACGACCGCGCCCGCCGGCACGGCGATGGTGCGCAGGTTCATGCGAGCTCCTCGAGTATGGCGATCAGATCCTCCCGGCCGTATCCGTACCTCTGGGCCTCGTCCAGCAGCTCGCGGGCCCGCTCGCGGAGCAGGGTGCGCGCGTCGGCGCGGGCGGCGACGCTGACGCCGCGCCCGCGCCGGAACTCCAGCAGCCCTTCGTCGCGCAGCTCGCGCATGGCGCGCAGCACGGTGTTGGGGTTGATGCCCAGCGCCGCCGCCAGGTCGCGAGCCGGCGGCAGCCGGTCTCCCTGGGCGTAGCGGCCCTCGCCGATGGCGCGGCGGATGGCCGCGGCCACCTGCTCGTGCAGGGGACGAGCGTCGTTGAGGTCCAACGTCAGCAACATGATGCTAATGACACTAGCACCATGTCTTCATGAAGGCGACTCACGATTCATGGGATGAACCCCTGTTTGTTAGTACTCAGAAACCCTCGATAGAGTCGGTTTACGTGACCACTGTGCGGCTGAACTCAGCAGATCCCGTATCCTTCGACACCGACGCGCTGATCGTCGGTTTCCGGTCCGGCCCCGAAGGTCCCCGCCCCGCGACGGGCGCCGATCCCCTCGAAGCGGCCTTCGGCGGCAAGCTGGCCGCCACGCTGTCCTCCCTGGGGTTCGCCGGCAAGCCCGGCGAGATCGCCAAGCTGCCGGCCTTCGGCTCCGTCGCCGCGCCGCTGCTGGTCGCGGTCGGCCTGGGCGAGTCGGCGGACCTCGAAGGGCTGCGCCGCGCCGCCGGCGCCGCCGTGCGCTCGCTGGCCGGCACCGCGCGCGCCGCGCTGGTCCTGCCGGCCGAGTCGGCCGACGAGGCCGAGGCCGTGGCGCTGGGCGGGCTGCTGGGGGCCTACGCGTTCTCGCGCTACCGCACCGGCGAGGGCCAGAAGGACCCCGTCGCCGAGCTGACCGTGCTGTCCGGCGCGCCCGGCGAGGTCGCCGCACGCGCCGCCGTCCTGGCCGAGTCCGTCGCGCTGGTGCGCGACCTGGTCAACACCCCGCCGTCCGACCTGTGGCCGGCCAAGTTCGCCGAGATCGCCGAGCAGACCGGCGGCGAGGCGGGCCTGTCCGTCGAGGTGCTCGACGACAAGCAGCTCAAGGACGGCGGCTACGGCGGCCTCATCGGCGTCGGCCAGGGCTCGGCCAACCCGCCGCGGCTGGTCCGCCTGTCCTACACGCACCCCGAGGCCGACAAGACCCTGGCCTTCGTCGGCAAGGGCATCACGTTCGACTCCGGCGGCCTGTCGCTCAAGCCGTCCGCGTCCATGGACTGGATGAAGTCAGACATGGGCGGCGCGGGCGCGGTGTTCGGCGCGCTCGTCGGCATCGCGAGGCTCGGCCTGCGGGTCAACGCGATCGGCTACCTGTGCCTGGCGGAGAACCTCCCCAGCGGCACCGCGCAGCGCCCCTCCGACGTCATCCACAGCTACAGCGGCAAGACCGTCGAGGTGCTCGACACCGACGCCGAGGGCCGCCTGGTCCTCATGGACGGCATCGCCCGCGCCGCCGAGGACAACCCCGACGCGATCATCGACGTGGCGACGCTGACCGGCGCCCAGATCGTCGCGCTCGGCTGGCGCACCGCCGGCATCATGGGCAACGACGACGAGCTGCGCGACCTGGTCGTCGAGGCGGCCGGCGCCGCCGGCGAGGGCGCCTGGCCGATGCCGCTGCCCGAGGAGCTGCGCAAGGGCCTCGACTCCCCGATCGCCGACATCGCCAACCTCCAGCCGGAGCGCTGGGGCAGCATGCTCGCCGCCGGCATCTTCCTGAAGGAGTTCGTGCCCGACGGCGTGCGCTGGGCCCACATCGACATGGCCGGTCCCGCCTTCAACAAGGGCGAGCCGTACGGCTACGTCCCCAAGGGCGGCACCGGCGCCGTCACGCGCACGCTCATCGGACTGGCCGAGCGGCACGCGAGCACGGCGAACAAATGAAAAGATGAAGGCGACAAGACCACCCCGACAAGGAGCCTTCCTGTGGCCTACGACATCGTCGTCCTAGGTGGCGGCAGCGGCGGTTACGCCTGCGCGTTGCGGGCGGCCGAGCTGGGCATGTCCGTCGCGCTGATCGAGAAGGACAAGATCGGCGGCACCTGCCTCCACCGGGGCTGCATCCCCACCAAGGCCCTGCTGCACGTCGCCGAGGTGGCCGACGAGACCAGGGAGAGCGAGTCGTTCGGCGTGAAGGCTCGCTTCGACGGCATCGACGTCCCCGGCGTCCACGCGTTCAAGGACAAGATCGTCACCCGTGCCTGGAAGGGCGTGCAGGGGCTGCTCAAGGCCGCCGGCGTCACTCTGGTCGAGGGCGAGGGCCGGCTCGCGGGCGGGCGCCGCGTCCAGGTGGGCTCCGAGGTGTACGAGGGGAGCCACCTCGTGCTGGCGACCGGCTCCGCGCCCAGGTCGCTGCCCGGCCTCGAGATCGACGGCGAGCGCGTCATCACCAGCGACCACTCGCTCAGGATGGACCGGGTGCCGTCCTCGGTGGTGGTGCTGGGCGGGGGCGTCATCGGCGTCGAGCTGGCCAGCGTCTACCGCTCGTTCGGCGCCGAGGTGACCATCGTCGAGGTCCTCCCCCGTCTGCTGCCCGCCGAGGAGGAGTCCAGCTCCAAGCTGCTGGAGCGCGCCTTCCGGCGGCGCGGCATCAAGTACGAGCTCGGCGTGCGCTTCGACGCCGCCAAGACCACCGAGACCGGCGTGCTCGTCACGCTGGCCGGCGGCAAGACCCTCGACGCCGAGATCCTGCTCGTGGCGGTGGGCCGCGGCGCGGTCACGGAGGGCCTGGGCTTCGAGGAGGCCGGCGTGGCCGTCGAGCGCGGCACCGTCACCGTCGACGAGCACTGCCGCACCTCCGCGCCCGGCGTCTACGCCGTCGGCGACCTGATCGCGACCCCTCAGCTGGCCCACGCCGGGTTCGCCGAGGGCATCATGGTCGCCGAGCACATCGCCGGGCTCGGCCCGGCGCCCATCGACTACGCCGGGGTGCCGCGGATCACCTACTCCGACCCCGAGGTCGCCTCGGTCGGCATCACGTCCGCGCAGGCGGCGGAGCGCGGGATGGAGATCGTCGAGCAGGTCTACGACCTGGCGGGCAACCCCAAGAGCCAGATCCTCGGCACGGCGGGCGCGGTCAAGGTGCTCGCCCGCAAGGACGGGCCGGTCGTCGGCGTCCACATGGTGGGCCGCCGCATCGGCGAGCTCATCACCGAGGGGCAGCTCATCTACAACTGGGAGGCGCTGCCCGCGGAGGTCGCCCAGCTCATCCACGCACACCCGACGCAGTCCGAAGCGGTCGGGGAGGCCATGCTGGCATTGGCCGGCAAGCCGCTGCACGTACACAACTAGTCAAGCCCTCGAGATCAGAACGCGAGAGAAGATAACGATGCCGGTCTCCGTACAGATGCCCCAGCTCGGCGAGAGCGTCACCGAGGGCACCGTCACCCGTTGGCTGAAGAAGGAGGGCGAGCGCGTCGAGGCCGACGAGCCGCTCCTCGAAGTGTCGACGGACAAGGTCGACACCGAGATCCCGTCGCCCGCCGGCGGTGTGCTCCAGAAGATCGTCGTGGCGGAGGACGAGACGGTGGAGGTCGGCGCCGAGCTGGCCGTCATCGACGAGACCGGCCAGGCCGGCGCCCCCGCCCCGGCCGAGGAGGCGGCCCCCGCTCCCGAGCCTGAGCCGGAGCCCGAGCCGGAGCCGCAGCCCGCGCCCGCCTCGTCGATCCCGCAGCCCGCCCCGGCCGCCCCCGCACCGCAGCCGGCCCCGCAGCCCGCGCCCCGGCCGGCTCCGCAGCCCGCGGCCCAGCCCGCGGCGCAGGCGCCCGCGCCGCTGCCCACCTCGGGCGAGAGCCCGTACGTGACGCCGCTGGTGCGCAAGCTGGCCAACGAGCACGGCGTGGACCTCGACTCCGTCACCGGCACCGGGGTCGGCGGCCGCATCCGCAAGCAGGACGTGCTCGAGGCCGCCAAGCAGCAGCGTGAGCAGGCCCCCGCCCCCGCCGCCGCGCAGGCCCCGGCCGCCGCTCCGGCCGCCGCGCCGCAGGCCGCCGCCCCGGCGGCTCAGGCCCCGGCCGCCGCGCCCGAGCAGGTGGAGGTCGACGACACGCTGCGCGGCCGCACCGAGAAGATGACGCGGCTGCGCCAGACGATGTCCAAGCGCCTGGTGGAGTCGCTCCAGACGGCCGCCCAGCTCACCACGGTCGTGGAGGTCGACGTCACCAAGGTGGCGCAGCTGCGGGCGCGGGCCAAGGACGAGTTCTTCCGCCGCGAGGGCGTCAAGCTGTCGTTCATGCCGTTCTTCGAGATGGCCGCGATCGAGGCGCTCAAGCAGCACCCGAAGCTCAACGCGACGATCAACAACGAGACCATGGAGGTCACGTACTTCGACGTCGAGCACCTCGCCATCGCGGTCGACACCGAGCGCGGCCTGATCGCGGCGGTCATCAAGAACGCCGGCGACCTCAACCTCGCCGGGCTCGCCCGCAAGACGGCCGACCTGGCCGAGCGGACCCGCGCCAACAAGGTGACCCCCGACGAGATCACCGGCGGCACGTTCACGCTGACCAACACCGGCAGCCGCGGCGCCCTGTTCGACACGCCGATCCTGAACCAGCCGCAGGTCGGCATGCTCGGCACCGGCGCCGTGGTCAAGCGGCCCGTCGTGGTCGACACGCCCGAGGGTGAGGTCATCGCGGTCCGGTCGATGGTCTACCTGGCGCTCACCTACGACCACCGCCTGGTCGACGGCGCCGACGCCGCCCGCTTCCTGACGACGATCAAGCGCCGCCTGGAGGAGGGCCGCTTCGAGGCCCAGCTCGGCCTCGCCTGACGAGGACCTGAAGGGGCCGGGCGCGCACCGTCGCGCCCGGCCCCTTCGCGCGTTCCCGAACGAACTTCGGGCACCCGGCACCAACCGCAGGACAAAGCTCCGACGGCAGGTGCCCCGGGGACCGCTTCGGCGCGGCTGCCGGACGCTCTCGGACCGTCGATCCGTGAGCACGGCGAGCACGGTCACGGGTCAGTGAGTGCGGCGGGCGCGGTTATGGGGTCGTCGGGAATCGCGCGGGAGGTGACGGCCGGCGGGAAGGCGGCGTCGTAGGGTGGTCGTATGGCGATCATCGTGACGGGGGCATCGGGGTTGCTGGGCGTGCCGCTGGTCGCCGCGCTGCGGGGCGCGGGCGAGCGGGTGGTCACTCTGGTGCGACGCGAGCCCAGGAGCGGCGACGAGGCCCTTTGGCGGCCCGCTGAGGGGGTGCTGGACCCGGCCGTCCTGGACGGCGCGAGCGCGGTGGTGCACCTGGCCGGGGCGCCGATCGCCGAGCGGCGCTGGACCGCCGCGTACAAGCGGGAGCTGGTGCGCAGCCGTGTCGACAGCACGAGGCTGCTGGTGCGGGCGATGAGAGAGGCGCGGCGGCCTCCGGGCGTGCTGGTCTCGGCGTCGGGGGTCGACTTCTACGGCGACACCGGCGACCGGGTGGTCGACGAGGGCGCGCCTGGCGGCAGCGGGTTCCTGCCGGAGCTGTGCGAGCGGTGGGAGGCGGAGGCGGCCGCCGCCGAGGAGTTCGGGGTGCGGGTGGCGCGGCTGCGGACCGGGCTGGCGCTGAGCGGGCGCGGCGGCGCGCTCGTCAGGATGCTGCCCGTCTTCAAGGCCGGTCTCGGCGCGCCGCTCGGCTCGGGCAAGCAGTACTGGTCGTGGATCAGCGAGCCCGACTGGGTGGGCGCGGTGCGTCACATCCTGGCGACGCCCGAGGTGGCGGGCCCGGTCAACATGGGCTCCCCCACGCCCGTCACCAACGCCGTCTTCACCCGGACGCTCGGCCAGGTCCTGCGCAGGCCGACGATGCCGATGCCGGTGCCGGGGTTCGCGCTGTCGCTGGGGCTCGGCGAGTTCGCCAAGGCGGGGCTGCTGCCGAGCCATCGCCTGCGGCCGGGGAAACTGCTGGACAGCGGGTACGAGTTCACCCATAGCGACCTCGCCGACGCGCTCCGCGCCGTACTGTAGTGAGCTGTTCCACCTTCGCTCCGGGAGACTCCGTATGACCAGGTCAGGCCAGTCGCACATCCTCGCGATCGGGGGCGGCTCGTTCCGCCCGACCGGCCGCTACGGTTTCATGGAGGCGAGCCCGCTGCTGCGCTACGGCCTCGACCTGACCGGTCAGGACCGTCCCAAGCTGGGCCTGCTCGCCACCGCGACCGGCGACGACGCCGCCTGGCTGCTGAAGATGTACGGCGCGTTCACCGGATGGGACGTCGAGGTCAGCCACCTGACCGTGTTCCCGATGCCGAACGTCGAGGACCCGGCCGCCTGGATGCTCGAACAGGACATGATCTACGTCAGCGGCGGCAGCGTGGCCAACCTGATGGCGCTGTGGCGGCTGCACGGGCTCGACGAGGCGTTCGCGGAGGCGTGGCGGGCCGGGGTGGTGCTGTCGGGGCAGAGCGCGGGCGCGCTGTGCTGGCACGTCGGCGGCAACACCGACTCCTTCGGCCCCGAGCTGCGGGCGTGGTCCGACGGGCTGGCCCTGCTGCCCTACTCGTGCGGCGTCCACTACGACTCCGAGCCGCAGCGGCGGCCGCTGCTGCATGAGTCGGTGGCGAGCGGCGAGCTGCCCGACGGCTACGCCGCCGACGAGGGCGTGGCGCTCCACTACGCCGGCACCGAGTTCATCCAGGCGGTCAGCTGCCGGCCCGAGGGTCACGCGTACCGCGTCGAGCATGACGGCGCCGGCGGGGTGAAGGAGTTCAGGATCGAACCTCGGCTGCTGACATCCTGAATTACCCTACAAGGGTGAGGGAACGGCACAATGGACCCATGCGCCCCATCAACGGGGTCGATCCCCACAGCCTCGCCATCGTCCGTCTAGGCGTCGACGTCCCCTACGAGCAGGCCTGGTCGCTGCAGCGCTGGGTGCACGGCAAGCGGGCCGCCGGAGAGCTCGGCGACACGCTGCTGATCCTTGAGCACGCGCCGGTCTACACCGCCGGCAAGCGGGCCGCCGCGCACGAGCGTCCGGCCGACGGCACGCCGGTCATCGACGTCGACCGGGGCGGCCGGGTGACCTGGCACGGCCCCGGCCAGCTCGTCGCCTATCCGATCGTCGCGGTCTCGGACGTGGTCGACTACGTGTGCCGGCTGGAGGAGACGATGATCCAGGTGTGCGCCGACTTCGGCGTCACCGCCAGGCGGGTCAAGGGGCGTCCCGGGGTGTGGGCCGCCGGCGACGCCAGTCTGGGCCTGCCCGACCGGCAGCTCGGCGCGGTGGGCATCCGGGTCTCGCGCGGGGTGTCGATGCACGGGTTCGCGCTCAACTGCGCGAACGACCCCCGGTGGTTCAACCGGATCGTGCCGTGCGGCCTGCCCGACGTGGGCGTCTCGACGCTGTCGGCGGAGACGGGCCGGCGCATCGTGGCCGAGGAGGTCATGCCGATCGCGGAGAAGCGCCTGGCGGAGGCCCTCGGCCGCGAGCCGTACGACCTCCACGAGGAGGATCTCCTGCGCCGCTGACCTCCCCTGGTCTGACCCCGCGGATCAACCCTCGGGCCCTTACCCGGCCGGGGCGGCGGTGCCTATGATCAGGGCGTGAAACGCGCCGCCGCCTTTCTCATCGCCCTTCTGGTGCACGCGCTGACGCTCGCCTTCATCGTGCTGGGCGCGCGCACGATCGTGGTCAACGCCGAGTTCGTCTTCGGCTGGCTGATCGGCGGGCTGCTGATCGGCATCGGGTGGCTGCTGCGTCCGCGCCTGGCGCGCGTGCCCGCCGACGCCGAGGTGCTCGGCCGGGAGGACGCCGCCGAGCTGTACGCGACGGCCGGGCGGGTCGCGTCCCGGATGGGGGTCAGGCCGCCGGAGCTGGTGGCGGTCAGGGATCTCGAGACCGAGACGTCTTACCGGAGAGTGGGGCTCAGGCGCACGCCGGTGCTCCTGGTGGGGCTGCCGGTGTGGCTGGCGCTGAGCCCGCGGCAGCGCGTGACCCTGCTGGCGACCGCATACGCGGGCGAGGCGACCGGCGACGACCTGGTGGTGGGCGGCGCGCTGTCGACGCTGGGCGAGTGGCGGCAGGCGCTGCTGGGCTCCGCGCCGCTGACGGCGCGCGAGGAGGCCCGCGACAAGTTCACCGGTACGCTCGGCGCGCTCCACACGCCGGACACGAGCTACGAGGTGGCCGGGTGGATCGGCCGGGTGATCGGCCGGGTGCTTGGCGCCCCGGTGCTGCTGGTGGAGTACGCGCTCACCCGGCTGGCCCGTTCGGGCGACGGGCGGGCGCGCGAGCGCAGGCTGGCGCTGGCCGCGAAGGCGGTCACACCCGAGGAGGTGGCGGACCTGGAGGAGCTGATCGCCGCCGGCGGCTACCTCGCGCCGATGCAGGCGGCCGCGCTGCGCGGCGAGACCGTGCCAGCGATCAGGCGCGACGCGCTGGCCCGCGCCGACCGGCCGGGGCCCGCGCGTTCCCCGCTGCTGGGCGAGGTGGAGTCCGGGCGCATCGACGAGGAGTTACTCGCCCACTACACCCGCGCGGTGCGCGGTTTCGGGCTCATCGCCTGATCCACGCCCCTGGCGAGGGCCATGCGGGCGGGAGACGTAAGCTGGCAGGGTGACCGTTGCTCCTGAAGGCCGAAAGCTCCTCCGCCTGGAGGTGCGCAACGCCGAGACCCCTATCGAGCGCAAGCCCCCGTGGATCAAGACCAAGCTGAAGACGGGCCCCGAATACACCGAGCTGAAATCGCTCGTGCGCCGCGAGGGCCTGCACACGGTCTGTGAAGAGGCGGGCTGCCCCAACATCTACGAGTGCTGGGAAGACCGCGAGGCGACGTTCCTCATCGGCGGCGACCAGTGCACCCGCCGCTGCGACTTCTGCCAGATCGACACCGGCAAGCCCAAGGAGTACGACCGCGACGAGCCGCGCCGGGTGGCCGAGTCCGTCCAGCAGATGGGCCTGCGCTACGCCACCGTGACCGGCGTGGCCCGCGACGACCTGCCCGACGGCGGGGCCTGGCTCTACGCCGAGACCGCGCGGCAGATCCACGCGCTGCTGCCCGGCTGCGGCGTCGAGCTGCTCGTGCCCGACTTCAACGGCGACCGCGGCCAGCTGGAGGAGGTCTTCTCCAGCAAGCCGGAGGTGTTCGCGCACAACGTCGAGACCGTGCCGCGCATCTTCAAGCGGATCCGGCCCGCGTTCCGCTACGACCGCTCGCTGAAGGTGATCACGACGGCCCGCGAGGCCGGGCTGGTGACCAAGTCCAACCTCATCCTCGGCCTGGGCGAGACCCGCGAGGAGGTGCTGGAGGCGATGCGCGACCTCCACTCCGCCGGCACCGACCTGCTCACCATCACGCAGTATCTCCGGCCGACCCCGCGCCACCACCCGGTGGAGCGCTGGGTCAAGCCGGAGGAGTTCGTGGAGCTGCAGCGGGAGGCCGAGGAGATCGGCTTCGCCGGCGTCCTGTCCGGCCCGCTGGTCCGCTCGTCGTACCGCGCGGGCAAGCTCTACCAGCAGGCGATCACCGCCCGCCAGACGGCCTGACCGCGCCGCCCAGCGCGGCGTGTTCGCGGCGTCACAGCGCCGTCTTCGTGGCGTGGTCGCGGCGTCGTCCGCGGCGTCGTCCGCGGCGTCGTTCGCGGTGTGATCGCGGCGTCGTTCGCGGCGTGATCGCGGCGTCGTTCGCGGTGGCCACGTGGCGTCGGAAGCCCCGGGCGGGGTCCCGGGGCTTTCGCGTTTCCCCGATCCGGTCGCCGCGCTACCGTGAGCGTCGGAAGGGGGCGAAACGTGGCCATTCTGATCCGGACCGGGGACGTGCCGCCGGGGCAGCGGCTCGACGCCTGGCGCAGCGTGGTCTGCGACACGCTCGGCCCGCTCGACTTCCACATCGCCCGCGGCACCCCGCTGCGGGGGCAGATCGAGGCCGGGCAGCTCGGCCCGATCGGCGTCGGCAAGGTGGAGACCTCCACGCCCCACAGCGTGCACCGCACGGCGGGCCTGATCCGGCGTGACAGCCCCGAGCTCTACCGGCTGGTGCTGGCCGTGTCGGGCAGCCCGATCCTGTCGCAGGACGGCCGCTCGGTCCGGCTGGCCCCGGGCGGGTTCGCCCTCTACGACTTCACCCGGCCCTACGAGCTGGCCTACGACGCGGCGGTGCGGCTGGCGGTGTTCAGCTTCCCGCGCGAGCTGCTGTCGCTGCCCGCCGGCGCGGCCACCTCGATCACCGCCGTGCCGATCCCGGCCGGCGAGGGCACCGCCGCGCTGGCCGCGCCGCTGCTGCGCCGGGTGGCGCTCGACCTGGAGACCTACCGGCCGGCCAGCGCCGCGCGGCTGTCCACGGTGGTGATGGATCTGGTGGCCACCGCCGTGGCCGAGCGCGTGGACCGGCTGGACGAGGTGCCGGAGCGGGCCCGGCAGGAGGCGCTGACGGCGCGGGTGCACGCCTTCATCGAACGCCATCTGGGCGATCCCGGCCTGGACCCGGCCGCCGTGGCCGCCGCCTGTCACGTGTCGCCGCGCTCGCTGCACCGGGTGTTCGAGGCCCGCGACACGACGGTGGCGGGCTGGATCCGCCATCGGCGGCTGGAGCGCTGCCGCCGCGACCTGGCCGATCCGGCGCTGGCGGGCGTGCCGGTCAGCGCGGTGGCGGCCCGCTGCGGGCTGCCCGACCCGGCCCACTTCAGCCGTCTGTTCAAGCGCGCGTACGGGGTGCCGCCGGCCGAGTACCGGCGGGCGAGCCTGCGGTAGGCGCGCATCGTCAAGGGGGTGGCGCGCAGGTCCAAGACCGGGGCCGCCGCGATCCGCAGACTGGTCCCATGCCCGCGAGAACGCGGGAACCCCCTGACGAGGATGGAGTCCGGTCATGCAGCTCTTCGTGAACCTGGCGGTCAAGAATCTCGACCGCTCGAAGGAGTTCTTCACCGCGCTCGGTTTCGCCTTCTTCGGCATGGCCGACGACATGGCGTCCGTGATGATCAACGACGGCGCGCAGGTCATGCTGCTGACCGAGCCGGTGTTCGCCGGCTACGCGGCCAGGGAGCTCGCCGACCCGGCCAAGACGACCGAGGCGATCCTGGTCATCGGCCTGGAGAACCCGGCCCAGGTGGACGAGCTGACCGAGAAGGCCGTCGCCGCCGGCGCCACCCCGCTGGGCCCGCCCCGGCAGGACGACTTCCGCTACCAGCGGGCCTTCGCCGACCTCGACGGCCACCACTGGGAGGCGCTCTGCCTGGCGCAGCCGGCCGGATGAGCACCGTGACGCTGACGGGCACGGCGGTCTCGGCCGACGGGACCGCCATCGCCTACGACCGCCACGGCTCGGGACCGGCCGTGGTCCTGGTGCACGGCGCGTTCACCGGCAGGGGCCACCCCACGCTGGCGGGCGTGGCGGCGGGGCTGGCGCCGTGGTTCACCGTGTACGACTACGACCGGCGCGGGCGGGGAGGCAGCGGCGACACCTCCCCGTACGCGGTGGAGCGCGAGATCGAGGATCTGGCCGCGGTCGTCGGGGCGGCGGGCGGGCGGGCGATGGTGTTCGGCGGGTCGTCGGGCGGCGCGCTGGCGCTGGAGGCGGCGGCCCGGCTGCCGGAGGTCACCAAGCTGGCGGTGTGGGAGCCGCCCTACCACGTGACCGCCGACGCCCCCGTGCTGCCGCACGACTTCGCCGCCCGGCTCGACGCCCTGGTCCGGGAGGGGCGGCGGGGGGACGCGGTCGAGCTGTTCATGGTGGCGGCGGCCGAGGTGCCGCGGGAGGCCGTGGCGCTGATGCGGGCCGACCCGTCCTGGGCGGAGGTGGAGGCCGTCGCGCACACGCTGGCGTACGAGGCGGCCGTCATGGGGCCGGGCAACGCGCTGCCGGCCGCCCGGCTCGCCGAGGTCACGCAGCCGGCGCTGGTCATGAACGGCGACGCCGGCCCGGCGTGGATGGCGGCGGCCGCGCGGGCCGTGGCGGGGCGCGTTCCCGGCGCCGTCCACCGGGTGCTGGAGGGGCAGGCGCACGCCGTGGCCCCGGAGGCCCTGCTGCCCGAGCTGCTGGAGTTCTTCGTGGTGGCGTGACCCCGGCCGCCGGGTCGCCGACACTGTGATCGTGGACTTCGACGACGTGATCAGCGGGCTGGACCTGCGTACCAAGGTCAGGATGGTGACCGGCGCCTCCATGTGGGCGCTGCACCCGGTGCCGGAGATCGGCCTGGACCGCCTGGTGATGAGCGACGGGCCGATCGGCGTGCGCGGCGAACGGTGGAGCGCGGCCAGCCCGTCGATCGCGCTGCCGAGCCCCACCGCCATGGCCGCCACCTGGGACGTGGGGCTGATCCGGCGGGTGGGGCGGCTGCTCGCCCAGGAGGCCCGGCGCAAGGGCGTGCACGTGCTGCTCGCGCCGACCGTCAACCTGCACAGGTCGCCGCTGGGCGGGCGGCACTTCGAGTGCTTCTCCGAGGATCCGCACCTGACGGGCGAGGTGGCGGCCGCGTACGTGGAAGGCGTGCAGGAGGGCGGGGTGGCGACCACCCCCAAGCACTTCGTGGCCAACGACTCCGAGACCGAGCGGTTCACGGTCAGCGTCGAGGTGTCCGCGCGGGCGCTGCGCGAGCTGTACCTGCGGCCGTTCGAGCGGGTCGTCCAGGCCGGCGCGTGGGGTGTCATGACGGCCTACAACGCGGTCGGCGGCGTCACGATGAGCGAGCACGCCGATCTGGTGCACGGGGTGCTGAAGGGCGAGTGGGGCTTCGACGGTCTCGTGGTGTCCGACTGGACGGCGGTGCGCACCACCGAGGCCGCCGCGCTGGGCGGCACCGACGTGGCCATGCCGGGCCCGCTCGGGCCGTGGGGCGACAAGCTGGAGGAGGCGGTGCGCGCGGGGCGGGTGCCGGAGTCGCTGATCGACGACCGGGTGCGCCGCGTGCTCCGCCTGGCCGAGCGCACGGGCGCGCTGAGCGGGCCGCCGCCCGCCGCGGCCGGTGAGGTCATCGACGGGGTGGCGCTGGCGCGTGAGGTGGCCGCGCGGAGCTTCACCCTCCTGAAGAACGACGGGCCGCTGCTTCCGCTGTCCGGCGTGCGGTCCGTGGCGCTGATCGGGTCGGCGGCCAGGGAGGCCAGGGTGATGGGCGGCGGCAGCGCCCAGGTGTTCCCCGCCCGCTTCGTCTCCCCGCTGGACGGCCTGCGCGGGCGTGACGGCGTCGAGGTCCGGTACGCGCGGGGCACCGATCCGCGCGTCCGCCTGTCCCCGCTGGCGGTCCCGGCCACCGCGGCCTTCCTGGACGCCGGCGGCCGGGTCCTGGCCGAGCATCCGCTGCCGGCGGCCGAGGGGCGCTGGATCGGCGAGACCCCGCCCGGAGTGGACGCCGACCGGCTCGCGGCGGTCCGGCTGCGCGCCGCGTACACGCCGGAGACCGGAGGGCGGCACGAGCTGTCGGTGGCCGGCGCGGGCGCGTACACGCTGTCGGTGGACGGCCGGGTGCTGCTCGACGAGACGCTGACCCCCGGCGGTGACGACCCGGCCGCGCTGCTGTCCCCGCCGGAGCGGCGGGTGACCGCCGACCTGGACGCGGGCGTCACGTACGAGCTGGAGGTCCTGCACCGGACGGCCGGGTTCCGGGGGATGGTGTTCATCGTGTGCGTGCTCGGCCACGCCGAGCCGTCGCCCGGCGAGGACGAGCTGTTCGCCGAGGCGGTGCGGGTGGCGGCCGGCAGCGACGTGGCCGTGGTGGTGGCCGCCACCACGCCGGAGGTGGAGAGCGAGGGCTTCGACCGCGGGGACCTGGTGCTGCCGGGCCGCCAGGACGAGCTGATCGCCGCGGTCGCCACCGCCAACCCGCGCACCGTCGTGGTGGTGAACGCGGGCTCGCCGGTGGAGATGCCGTGGCTGGACTCGGTGGCGGCGGTGCTGCTCACCTGGTTCCCGGGGCAGGAGGCGGGGGCGGCGCTGGCGGACGTGCTGTTCGGCGACGCCGAGCCGGGCGGGCGGCTGCCGACGACCTGGCCCGCCCGGCTGGCCGACGCGCCGGTGGTGAACGTGACTCCGGACCGCGGTGTCATGGTCTACGACGAAGGGCTGTTCATCGGGTATCGGGCGTGGGAGCGGAGCGGGCGCGCGCCGGCGTTCTGGTTCGGGCACGGGCTCGGTTACACCACCTGGTCGTACGACTCGATCTCCGGCGGGAGCGGGTCGGTGACCGTGCGCGTGACCAACACCGGCGGGCGGCGCGGCCGGGAGGTCGTGCAGGTCTACGCCGCGCCGGTCACGCCCGATCCGGAGCGTCCGGCCCGGTGGCTGGCCGGGTTCGCGGTGGTGGAGGCCGAGCCGGGGCAGAGCGTGAGCGCCGTCGTGGACGTGCCGGACCGTACGTTCGAGGTCTGGGACGGGCGGGGGTGGCGGGTCGCGTCCGGGGAGTACCTGCTGGAGGCCGCCCGCCACTACGCCGACCGGAGGCTGTCGGCGACGGTCAAGGTCTGAGAGTCAGGATTCGGCAAAAAGATCGCGGTCGCGGCGAGGCTGCCTGGCGGCCGCGTTCTCCGTCCTGTCCGGTTCGTTTGTATCCTTCCTTCCATGGCGAAGTCCAAGGACCCAGAGAAGCCGGGGCGCATCAAGCAGCTCCGCATGATCGCGCAGATCATCAAGCAGTCCAATCCCAAGGGGATGCCGATCGTCTTCCTCTCGGCGGTCGGCACGCTGGCTGTGGTGGTCGTGATCGGTCTGGTCACGGACTATCTGTGGTATTCGATCTTCCTGGGCATCCTGCTGGCGTTCACCGTCGGCCTGGTGGTGTTCGGGCAGCTCGCGCAGCGGGCGCAGTATTCGCTGCTGCACGGCCAGACCGGCGCCGCCGCCGCCGTGCTGCAGGGCATGCGCGGCAACTGGCAGGTAACCCCGGCCATCGCCGTCAACCGCGACCAGGACCTGGTCCACATGGTGGTGGGCTATCCGGGCGTCATCCTGGTGTCCGAGGGGCCGGGCAACCGCACGGCCCGCATGCTCGCGGCGGAGAAGAAGCGCATCGCCCGCGCGGTGCTGGGCGTGGAGATCTACGACATCCAGTGCGGTGACGGCGAGGGCCAGGTCCCGCTGGCCAAGCTGCAGCGCCACATCATGAAGCTGCCGCGCAACCTGAAGAAGCCCTCGGTCAACGAGGTGAAGGACCGTCTGCGGTCCCTGCCGAAGAACATGCCGATGCCCAAGGGTCCGATGCCCAAGGGCGCCCGCATGCCGCGCGGCCCCAAGATGCGCTAGTGCCGTCCCTGTCGTCGCGGGCCAACCGCGGCTGGTGGGACGGCAACGCCGACGACTACCAGGCGGAGCACGGCGCGTTCCTCCGCGACGCCGGCTTCGTGTGGTGCCCTGAGGGCGTCGACGAGGCCGACGCCCGGCTGCTCGGCGAGGTGTCCGGGCGCGACGTGCTGGAGATCGGCTGCGGCGCCGCGCAGTGCGCCCGCTGGCTGGTGACGCGGGGTGCGCGGGTGGCCGCCTTCGACCTGTCGCGCGGCCAGTTGCTCCACTCGCGCCGCATCGACGAGGAGACCGGCGTGCGGGTGCCGGCGGTCCAGGCCGACGCCGAGTCGCTGCCGTTCGCCGCGGAGAGCTTCGACGTGGCCTGCTCGGCGTACGGCGCGCTGCCGTTCGTGGCCGACCCGGCGGCGGTCCTGCGCGAGGTGCGCCGGGTGCTGCGGCCGGGCGGCCTGTTCGTGTTCTCGGTCAGCCACCCGATCCGGTGGGCGTTCCCCGACGACCCGGGCCCGCGCGGGCTGACCTCCGACCGCTCCTACTTCGACCGCAGCCCGTACGAGGAACGCGACGAGCACGGCACCCTCACCTACGCCGAGCACCACCGCACCATGGGCGACTGGGTGGGCCTGCTGGCCGCCTCCGGGCTCGCCATCACCGGGCTGCTGGAGCCCGAGTGGCCCGAGGGGCACGACCGGGTGTGGGGCGGCTGGAGCCCGTTGCGCGGCCGCCACCTGCCCGGCACCGCCATCTTCAGCTGCGCGCGTATCTAGCGGCCATGGCGTGGAAGGCCGCCTTCGGCTCCCAGCGCGTCTCGTCGAGCATCCTGACGACGCCGTACGAGCCGAGGTCGGCCTGATCGTCCCGGCCGATCCTGGTGAAACCGGCGAAGGTGAACCACAGGGCGGTCTCGACGCCCTCCTGCTCGAAGACGTCGAGCAGCTCGTGGAGATAGCGGACCTGCTCGTCCTCGTCGGGCACCGCGCCTTCGGGCACCAGGTAGGCCGAGCCGCCCCGCTCGCCGGCGCCGCGGTAGGCGCAGGTGCCGAACTCGGTCACGGCCACCGGCTTGCCCTGCCCGGAGCGGGCGCGCAGCTCGTCGCGGAAGGTCTCGGCGTTGTAGGCGGCGCGGTAGGCGTCGAGGCCGACGACGTCGAACGGGGTCCAGTCGACGAACTCCCAGGGCGCGGAGGCGTAGGTGATCCTGCCGCCGAACAGCGGCCGGACCGTGGCCGCGACCTCGGCCAGGTAGGAGTCCAGGCGTTCGGTGATCGCCGGGATCTCCCTGCTCCACCATTCGGGGGACGCCTCGGTGAGTGATCCCAGGCGCTCGCCGTACGTCTCCCCCGGCATGAACCCGGACAGGAAGGCGCTGGCCTCGCAGCCCGCCACCAGCACCACCTCGGCGCCGCCCGCGCGCAGCTCCTCCGCCTTCGTGGCGCACTCCGCCAGCATCGGCAGGGTCTCCTCGGGGGTGAGGTCGACCGGGAACGGCGCGTACCAGACCTCCAGCCCGGCGGCTGCGGCCTCCTCGGCGGCGACGGCGAGGCGGGCGGGGTCGCCGCCGGAGACGCGGACGGCCCGGCAGCTCAGCTCGCGGGCGATCACCTGGAGGTCGCGCCGGACGGTGTCCCGGTCGAAGGCCTTGCGGCTGCGGTCGGGCTCGGGCAGGAAGCCGGTGTCATAGTTGATGCCCTTTTTCATGATTTGTCCTTACCAATACCGTCTTGGAGTTGGTCGAAGGCGAGCTCCACGTCGGAGGCGAGCATCCGGCCCGCCTCCTCCAGCGGCGTCCCGGACGCCAGCCGCTGGAAGAACGACTCCTCGACCGTGGTGATGACGGCGGTGATCTGGGCGGCCATGAGCTGCGCGGCCGTCTCCGAGCCGGCCGTGTCCCGCAGCGCGGCGGCCAGCTCGTGACGCTGCCCCATGTGCGCCTGGTAGACGCCCGCCATGAGCACCGGCGTGGACGCGATGACCCTGACCTGGGCGAGCATCCGGCCGACGTCGCGGGGACCGTCGGCGGCCAGCGCGGCGTAGTGGGCGCGCAGCGCGTCCAGGGGCGTCTGGCCGGGCGGCCGCCGGGCCACGATCGAGGCGAGGTCGTCGTGGATGCCGTCGAGAGCCAGGCAGTCCTTGCTGGGGAAGTAGTTGAACAGGGTGACCTTGGCGACCCCGGCCGCCTCGGCGATCTCGCTGACCGTCACCGCGTCGTACCCGCGCTCCGCGAACAGCTCCAGCGCGACGCCCGCGATGCGCCGCCGGGTCTCTTCCTTCTTGCGCTCGCGCAAACCCGCCATCATCATGACGGCAGCGTAAACCGTACTCAGTACAAAAGTAAACCCGGTACGGTTTTCACATGCGGACGACCACGGTGTTCGACACGCGGTCGTGCAGGCCGCGGTGGTCGCGGTCGAAGATCAGCGCCGGCAGGGCCAGCACGAGCAGCACCGTGCGCACCAGCACCGGGAACAGGCGGGGGTCGCCGCCGTCCATCGCCGCCACCCGGATGCCGGCCAGCCGGTGGCCGAACGTCTGCCCGAGGAACCCGACCAGCACGACGTACTGCACGGCGAACACGATCGCGGGCACCCACGGCTGCTCTGCCGTGCTGATCCCGAGCAGCAACTGCGTGATCGCCCACGTGCAGATCATCCAGTCGATGACCAGGGCGGCGATCCTGCGCCCCCAGCCGGAGACGGACCCGCTGCCCTCCTCCGGCAGCCCGAGGCGCTGCCCCGGATAACCGAGATCGACCCCGGCGGACCGGAGCCCGCCCAGCCAGGTCTGCGTCCACCGCGGCTCGTTGCTGCTCATGTGTCAAAGGTATCCGCCGGTGGGGGCGGTCGGGATCGTGACCCGTCCGCGCTTCCGTGACGCGGGTGGTCCGGCGCATGATGGAGGCCATGCCGTACGGGGACGACTTGGACGCGCGCTTCCACGAACTGGTCGCGCAGTTCAGCGAGGAGGAGCGGCGCAGGCTGAGCGCCGCGGCGAGCAAGGGCGCCCGCCCGCGCCGGCGCCGGCGCGTGGGACGGGTCTGGTACGCGTTCGCGGCCGTGCTGGCGGTGGTCGTGGCGGCCCTCCTGATCGTCGCCGTCCGCCCCGACCTGCTCTCCCCCGCCCCCGAGCCGGCCGCGGAGTCGCCGTCACCGGTCCTGCGCGCCCACGTTCCGGGCCCTTCTGGGGACGTGAACGCCGCGTAACACATGCGAAACAATCGAGACACCATGCGGAAACGGCCGCGCCGTACCTTCACGGGTGATAGCCCGTCCCCAGGGAGGTTCGAGAGTGTTCAACTCCGCCGACGACGTCCTGAAGTTCATCAGGGACGAAGGGGTGCAGTTCGTCGATGTCAGGTTCACCGACCTGCCGGGGACGACTCACCACTTCACCTTCCCGGTCGAGAACTTCGGCGCGAACGTCTTCTCTGACGGCCTCATGTTCGACGGCTCGTCGATCCGCGGTTTCCAGGCGATCCACGAGTCCGACATGCTGCTCCTGCCGGACCCGTCGTCCGCCGTGGTCGACCCGTTCCGCCAGCACAAGACGCTCAACATCAACTTCTTCGTGCACGACCCGCTGACCGGCGAGGCCTACAGCCGCGACCCGCGCAACGTCGCCCGCAAGGCCGAGGAGTACCTCAAGGGCACCGGCATCGCCGACACCGTCTTCTTCGGGCCCGAGGCCGAGTTCTACATCTTCGACGACGTCCGCTTCGAGACGAAGTCCAACGCGGGCTACTACTACATCGACTCCATCGAGGGCGCCTGGAACACCGGCAAGGCCACCGAGGGCGGCAACCTGGGCTACAAGCCGCGCTACAAGGGCGGCTACTTCCCGGTGCCGCCGATGGACCACTTCACCGACCTGCGCTCGGAGATGGTCCGCAACCTCATCGAGTGCGGCATCGACGTCGAGATGCAGCACCACGAGGTGGGCACCGCCGGTCAGGCGGAGATCGACTTCAAGTTCGGCACGCTGCTCAAGACGGCCGACAACCTGATGCTCTACAAGTACATCATCAAGAGCACGGCCATGGAGTACGGTCACACCGTCACGTTCATGCCCAAGCCGATCTTCGGTGACAACGGCTCCGGCATGCACTGCCACCAGTCGCTGTGGAAGGACGGCTCGCCGCTCTTCTACGACGAGGTCGGCTACGCGGGCCTGTCCGACACAGCCCGTTACTACATCGGCGGCCTGCTCAAGCACGCCCCGTCGCTGCTGGCCTTCACCAACCCGACGGTCAACTCCTACCACCGGCTGGTGCCGGGCTACGAGGCGCCGGTCAACCTGGTCTACTCGCAGCGCAACCGCTCGGCCTGCGTCCGGATCCCGATCACGGGCTCCAACCCGAAGGCCAAGCGCATCGAGTTCCGCGTGCCCGACCCGTCCTGCAACCCGTACTTCGCCTTCGCCGCCATGCTGATGGCGGGGCTCGACGGCATCCGCAACAAGATCGAGCCGCCGGAGCCCGTCGACAAGGACCTGTACGAGCTCCCGCCGGAGGAGGCCCGCTCGGTCCCGCAGGTGCCCGGCTCCCTCACCGACGTGCTCAACGCCCTGGAGGAGGACCACGACTACCTGCTCGAAGGCGGCGTCTTCACGCCCGACCTGATCGAGACGTGGATCTCCTACAAGCGCGAGAACGAGGTCGACCCGATCCGGCTGCGCCCGCACCCGCACGAGTTCGAGCTCTACTACGACGTGTGATCGGTTACCGCGCGGTGAGCTGCACGCTCACCACGCGGTTTCCGTTTGGTTCCCGCCATCGCCGCGTTCAGTCGTGGTCGGGAAAGACCAGCTCATCGCGCGTAGCCACCTCTTCGGCGGGGGGCGGCTCGATGTGGATCGCGTCGCCCCAGCCGGAGAACCGCACATCGGCGGTCGTGAGGCTGCGGTCTTTGACGTTCCAGGGGTATTCGGGCTCGTCATACCGCGTCTGGCACCTGCGTACGAGCTGATCCGGACCAAGCCACAGCCGCCACTTCACGGGCAACTTGGTGTAGCTCGCGTAGCGTCCTGTGGGCTTCTCGAAGTCGCCCACCCATAGACGCGGATTCAGCTTGTACAGCTTGCCGATGGTGGTGCTGCCCTCGTAGAGGGTGGTGCGGGTGCCGTCGTAGACGCCGGCGGGCCGCTTGGCCGTCGTGGTGGACAGCACGTGCCGGAGAGTGGCGGGATCGCTCAGCCTGATCTTCCCGCATTCCAGGTACAGCTCGTTCCTCTCGGTGTCCAGAATCCAGGACTTGCCCTCCGGCAGGTAGGCAGGGCGGTCGGGGTACCAGCCGTAGGAACGAGCCGGGAAGACGACGGCCCGGGAGGCACCGTCGGCTGAGGGCTTCGAATGGCGGAGATCGAGGGCCACGATTCCACCGCCACCGAACCTGTAGACGGCCCGCGATCGGCGGGTGACGTGGTCCTTCTTCGGACCCCAGACAATTCGGTAGACCGAACTCGCCCGCACCCCGCCATGACCGTCGAGCTGCCGCTTCAGCGCCGCGACCGGATCTGGACGGGTGACGGCTCCGGCGTGCGGGCCGATGACCGTGATCGATGCTGTCAGCACGAGAACCAGCCCGATCGTCCGGCGACCCATGCTCATGCACTCCCCGCTCGATTCCGTGCCGTCCGGAACGGAGGCTGTGGGAGATCGTCGCGATCGAAGATCTCAACGCTGTCACGGACGGATTCCGGCGGAGCCCGCAGGTCGGTGACTCCTCGTCTGACAGTGGTTGATGGCGCCGCGCGAAAATCGTTGATCCTTACGAGGCCGACAGGTAGCGTCTGCGATCAGTGGCGATCACTTGTTCGAATTTTCGCCATCTGTCCGGCCCGCAGATCTGGAGATGCGAGATGAAGCGAACACTGAGTCTATTAACTGTCGGCCTGCTGGTCTCCGGTCTGGTGACCGCACCGGCCGGGGCCTCCAGCGTGGTGACCGATCCTCTGGCCTCTTCCCAAGCGACCGCTGCTGAGATCGCGACGTTCTGGCTCGGCGACGGCGGCGCCCATCTGATGAGCGCCACTCCGTACAGCGTCCAGACCGCCGTCGACAACGTCCTTCCCATCGGCGGCATCCCCGCGGACACCAAGCCCGGCACTGTCCCGCCGACGCCCCCGTCCACCTCCGATCCGGCGAAGGCCAAGGCGCCCGGCACCTCGGGCAAGGTGTTCTTCGTCGGCGCCGACGGTCAGCCGCACTGGTGCACCGGCACCGCCGTGCAGTCGCAGTACCGCAACCTCGTGGCCACCGCAGCGCACTGCGTGTACGACACCCAGCGTTCCTACGCCACCCTCGACAAGTGGGTCTTCGTTCCCGGCTACTCCGGTGGCACGACTCCATGGGGTCTCTACGTCGGAAAGCAGGTTTCCGGCCATTACGACTTCACCACCTACGACGACTACGACCGCGACTACGCTTTCGTCAACGTCTACGGCGGCGTCGTCTCCTCTGCCTCAGGCGGGTTGACCAACTTCGGAAGGCTGGTCGACAACGTCGGCGGACAGGGGCTGGCCTGGAGCCAGCCGCTGGGCTCCCCGGTCGACGTCTTCGGCTATCCCGCCGGCCCTCATCCCGACGGCACCCGGCCGTACACGGGTGAAACCATCGAATCGTCGAGGGGTGACACAAGCGCCGTAAGGGTTCCCAGCTTGAAGGCGGAGGAACTCATGGCCGTGGATTCCCGGTTCACCGGTGAAGGGGCTCTCGGCTCCTCCTGGCTGTTGCGTTATGACAAGGCCAGCCGCATGGGGTACCTCAACGGCATCACCATCAGCGTCGCCGACACCGATGGCAGCCTGCGTTACGACACGAGCTTCTCTCCCTACTTCGACGGCGAACTGGCCGGCGTCTACTCCGCCGCCGGCGCTGTGTGGACCGGCTCGGTCCTGCCCGCGTAACGGACCCTGACGGCCAGGTCCACGGCATTCGGAAGGCCATCGAGGGCGCGATCGATGGCCTTCCGCGTCGTCCGGCCGCGTCGTGCTGCCGGACCCTGTCAGACCTGCTTGAGGAAGCCCGCGTCCACCGCGAGGTCCGCGCCGGTCGTGGCGGCCGAGCGGGGCGAGGCCAGCAGGGCGATCGCGTCGGCGACCTCCTGGGGGTCGACCAGCCTCGGGATCGACAGGTTCATCATCTCCGGCGCCAGCCGGTCCAGCACGGAGTCGCGGTCGGCGCCCGCCTGTCCGGCGATGATGTCGGCCGCGCCGCCCTCCTCGGTCCACCACGCCGTGCGCACCGGTCCAGGAGAGACGGTGTTGACGCGGATGCCCTGGGGGGCGTACTCCTCCGACAGCGCCTTGGTCACGTTGTTCAGTGCCGCCTTGGCCGCGCTGTAGTCGACGTTCATCGGGGCGGGGAGCCGTGCGGAGCCCGACGAGACGTTGACGATCGAGCCGCCGCCGCGCGCCAGCATCGGCGGGATGGCGGCCCGGACGAAGCGCACCACCGCGAACAGGTTGAACTCGAACATGGCCCGCCAGTCCTCGTCGGCGGGGGCCATGAAGGAGAAGCGCGGCAGGGCAACCCCGGGCGGCGGGCCACCGGCGTTGTTGACCAGGATGTCGAGCCCGCCGAACTCCTCCACGGCCCGCGCCACGGCCTGGCCGGGCGCTTCGGGGTCCATCAGGTCGACCGGCACGTGGAGCAGGTCGCCGCCCAGTTCCGCCAGCTCGGGGCTGGTCTTGCGGGAGACTGCCACGACACTGGCCCCCTCGCCGAGCAGGGTGCGGGTCACGGCCAGGCCGATGCCCTTGGACGCGCCGGTGACGATCGCGACGCGGCCGGAAAACTGCAGATCCATAGGTGCTCCTTCGCCGTAGGGGCCCTCCGGACGAGCGGAGGGTTTCCATCGCGGAACACGCTAGGCGCGGGCCCCGACGCGGGCTGGCGACGTTCGGACCGGTGTCTCCGGCGGGCTTCGGAACCGGAATCCCCCCGCTCAGAGGCCGTAACGGCCGAGCACGTCCCGCTTGCGGCCGGTGAGGAACTTGCGGGCCATCCGGCCGGTGGTGAGCCAGGCGATGACATCGCCGTTCCCCGTGCCGGCCAGCATCCTGCCGACCAGGTACGGCGCGACCTCGTCGACGTGGTCGCAGAGGATGTTGAGGAGCTTGCGCTGCTTGGCCACCTGCTCGGGGGCGGCGGCGGCCTCGCGCAGCCAGCCCTCCGTGATGAGCATGCCGGGGCTGACCTGCCCGACCCGTACGCCGGTGCCCGCGACCTCCTTGGCCAGCGCCCGGGTGAAGGAGTCGAGGCCGCGCTTGGTGGCCGAGTAGACGCCCATGCCGGGACGGATCCGGCCGTCGCTGCCGCCGCCGAGGATGTTGAACACCTGGCCGCCGCCCTGAGCGAGCATGCCGCGTACCGCGACCTGGGAGCCGTAGACGGTGCCGAGCATGTTCGTGGTGACCATCGCGCGGACGTCGCCGGGCGCGGTCTCGACGATGGGGCGGGTGGTGTTGGCGACCCCGGCGTTGTTGATCCACAGGTCCACGCCGCCGAGGGCGTCCACCGCGGTGGCCCACAGCTTCTCGACCTGCTCGGGGTCGGTCATGTCGACGGCGCACCCGTGCACGGCCGCGCTTTCCGCCGCCTCCGGGCGCAGTCGCGCCACGGCCTCGTCCACCGCCGCCCTGGTACGGCCCGACACGACCACGGAGTGCCCGCGCCGGAGCAGTTCGCGGGCGAGAGCGAACCCGAGCCCTTTGGTGCTGCCGGTGACGACTGCCTTCCGCATGGCCGCTCCCTGGAGGGTGGGGAATCGGTGTTGATCTTACGCCGCCGCCTTCTCCTCGGATAGACCTGAGACGAGACGTTGCGTCTTGAAGGACGTGACGCTACTCTCTCATGAGACGGATCGTCTCGTCTCACTGGAAGCGAGGAGGTGGGCCTCATACGTACCGCTGCCCAACTGTCACTGGCCGAGATCACGAAGCGTTACGACACCCGCGTCGTCCTGGACCGCGTGTCGTTCGCCGTCAAGCCCGGCGAGCGGATCGGGGTGATCGGCGACAACGGGTCGGGCAAGTCCACGCTGCTCAGGCTCATGGCGGACGAGGAACAGCCGACCAACGGTGAGCTGGTGGTCGTCGCGCCCGGCGGCGTCGGATACCTGCCGCAGACGCTCGCGCTGCCGCCGCACGTGACCGTCGCGGAAGCCGTCGACCTGGCGCTGGCCGACCTTCGGGAGCTCGAAGCCCGCATGCGGGCGGCCGAGCGGTCGCTCGGGGAGGAGTCCTCTCCGGATCTGGACGTGTACGCGGAGCTGGTGGCGGAGTTCGAGGCCAGGGGCGGCTACGAAGCCGACGTCCGGGTGGATGTCGCGCTGCACGAACTCGGGCTGCCCGGGCTGGACCGGAGCCGCCCGCTGGGCACGCTGTCCGGCGGCGAACGCGCCAGGCTGGCTCTGGCCGCCACGCTGGCGTCCGACCCCGAGCTGCTGCTGCTCGACGAGCCGACCAACGACCTGGACGACCGGGCCGTGTCCTGGCTCGAACAGCGCCTGCGCGCCCATCGGGGCACGGTCGTGGCGATCACGCACGACCGGGTGTTCCTGGAGCGGGTGACCACCGCCATCCTGGAGGTCTCCGGCGGGCAGGTGCGCCGCTACGGCGACGGGTACGCCGGATACCTCGCGGCCAAGGCCGCCGAACGCGCCGCGCAGGCGCGGGCCCACGAGGAGTGGAAGACGGAGCTGGACCGGCATGCCGGTCTGGTGGCGGCCAACGCGGGCCGGTTGGCCGTGATCCCGCGCAAGACGCCCAAGGCGGGCATGGGCACCGGGACGTGGCGTGCGCGCTCGCGTACCCACGGGGCCTCCCGGCGCATCCGCCAGTCCCAGCAGCGGCTGCGCCGGCTCACCGACCACCCGGCGCCGCCGCCGCCCGAACCGCTGCGCTTCACCCCCACCCTCGCCGCCGCGGGTGCCCGCCAGGGTGCGGAGGTGGCCGCGCTCGACGGCGTGGTGGTGGCGGGACGGCTCCAGCTCGACTCCCTGACCATCAGGGCCGGCGAGCGCCTGCTCGTCACCGGCCCGAACGGGGCCGGCAAGACCACGCTGATGCACGTGCTCGCCGGCGAACTGCTGCCCGACGCGGGCGAGGTACGACGAAACGGCCGCGCCGGACTCTTCCGCCAGGACGACCCGGACACAGACGCACGGCGGACAGAACGGTTCGGGTCCTTCCGCGAGCACATTCCGGACGACGGTGACACGCGGCGGACCAGGGATGTGCTGGTGAGGGCCGAATGGACCGTGTTGCGGGCCTATGCGCACGGGCGGGCCGGGAGTCTGGATGAGCACGCGGACGCGCTGCTGGCTCTGGGGCTGTTCGGGCCGGCCGACCTGGGGCTGCGTCTGGGAGAGCTGTCGTATGGGCAGCGGCGCAGGGTCGAGCTGGCGCGGCTGGTGAGCGAGCCCGTGGACCTGCTGCTGCTCGACGAGCCGACCAACCACCTGTCGCCGATGCTGGTGGAGCAGATGGAGGAGGCGCTGGAATCGTTCCCCGGCGCGCTGGTGGTCGTGACGCACGATCGGCGCCTGCGGGCCGGGTTCACCGGCTCCCGTCTGGAACTCGCCGACGGCGTGCCGTCATGACGCCCGGATGTCAGTCGTCGGCGGCGACCAGGAGTGACAAGGTCCCGGCGGTCCGATCGACGAGGACCAGCTCGTGGAAGTCGATCTGGACCCCGCCCCAGTCGTGGAACGCCCCACGGCCGAGGTCCTTCAGCCGGTACCGCTCGGTGGCGTCCGCGAGCAGCGGGTGGACCTCGTCCTCCAGCCGGGCGGACAGAGCCGCCGGAAGCGGCCCGAACTGGTCCGCCCAGCCGCGCAGAACGGCGTGCGCGGCCGCCCCGTCGACCTGCTCGTACGCGGCCGGGCTCAGGTTCCGCAGCCAGTAGGGGCCGTGCCGGAGCCCCGCGGCCTCGGCTCCTCCCCCGGCGTAGTCGTCCCGGTACTGCTCATGCCCGACCAGGTCAGCCAGGAGACGGTCGCCGGCGACGTCCCGGCGGGACAGGCCGAACCGCTTGACGTCGATCCAGCGGAACGCGTGGTCCTCGAAGGGGAACGCGCTGAAGTTGATGAAGATCTGATCCCTGTACGTGAGCGTCCCGTCCGTCACGCCGGAAACGATAACGCGGGGCGGTCACGGCGCGGGTCTGCCGTACATCGAGAAACGCAGGTAGCCCCCGACAGCGGCGGCGAGGAGCGCGCCCGGCCCCCAGAACACGCACGCGGCCAGCCCTTCCAGCGGCGAGGCGAGGGTGACATCCGGTGGACGATCGCAGGCCGGTTCGCCTTCGCCGAATGGGGTGCCTGGGTGCCGGAGTGCTCCTGGCCGATCTGGGGCGCCGCGCCGGCCGCTGCCGCCTGCGGCGCGAGGCCGACGCGGTGGGTGGTCGGCGCGTTGCCCGATGGGCGCGCGGGTGCCGATCCGGCACGTCGTAGCCGCCGGCCGCCCGTGGGGGATGCCCGCCTTGTCGCGTCTCGGCTCAGGGCTCATTCGTGCTTTCGCCCTGTGCGACTCGCGGTGGTGTCGAAGACAGGATCGCCGCGATGCCGCGTACGAGGCGGTCGGTGAGCAGTCCGGCGGGATCGCGCCAGGCGAGGGACCCGGCCTGCGGCGTGACCCGGGCATGCAGCGTCCGGAAGGCGAAGCGGAAGTCGGCGTGCTGGTGCGAGGGCACACCCCTGGCGGGGTCGGCGGGGATCTCGTGGACCTCGATGTCCACAGGGACGGCCTCGGCCGGGACGACGACCTCCGCCCGGGGAACACCCGTCCCCGCTTCCAGCTCGCGCAGGGCGGCGTCGCACAGGCTGTCGTCCGAGGGCTCCACGTGGCCGCCGGGCAGGAGCCAGCGGTCCTGCGCGCTGTGGCGGATCATCAGCACCCGGCCGGAGCCGTCGATCGCGATGGCGCTGGTGGTGACGTGCAGGGGCAGGGTCTCGCGCGAGGCGAGGTCCTGCTCGCGGTCGAGCGCCTGCGCCAGCATGACGGCGTCGGCGGCGCGGCCGGGGTGAGCGCCGAGATAGCGCGTCAGCACGGCGACGATCTCCCTGCGGGTCACGGTCATGGCCCTATGGAAGTGGGTCGGCCGGGTGCCCGCAATCGACTGCCGGACAGTGGCGGAAAGCTCCCACATGCCCGTCGTGCCACTTCTGACACGGAATCTTGCTTATGGTCAAGGGGTGGGACGAACGACCCCAGCAGCGCTGATCCGGTAGAGGACGTGCGGGCGGAGCGGGTGGCCTTCCGGGATCATGCTGTGGTCGAAGTCGTCGGCCGGGTCGCGGGTCATGCCGAGCCGCCGCATCACCGCCTGGGAGCGCACGTTCAGGACGGCCGTGATCGACACGATCTCCTCCAGCCCGGCCTCGCCGAACCCGTGAGCGAGCGCCCGCCGGCCGGCCTCGGTGGCGTAGCCGTGTCCCCACGCCGAGCGGGCCAGCCGCCAGCCCACCTCGACGGCGGGCGTGAACGGCGCCTCGAACGTCTGCAGGGCCAGCCCGGCGAACCCGATGAACTCCCCCGTCTCCCGCACCTCCAGCGCCCACAACCCGTACCCGTGCTCGTCGAACCGCTGCTCGATCCGGTCCACGAGGGCGTCGCTCTCGGCCCGGGTCATCGGGGCGGGGAAGTGTTCCATCACCCGCGGGTCGGCGTTGAGCGCCGCGAACGGCTCCCGGTCGCTCTCCCGCCACCTGCGCATGATCAGCCGCTCGGTCTCCATCCCCGACACCCTAGCGACGGGAGCGGATGCCGGTGATGCGGCGCAGGACGTCCCACCAGAAGGGGGCGCCGAACAGCAGCGCCACGTACGTCAGCAGGAAGCCTGGCCAGTGGCTGGGCGTGGTGAGGCGGTCCCACCAGGCGCCGCCGTTCCAGTGGAAGGACGGCTCGCCCTCGGCGGGGACCGCCATGCTGACGATCGCGTTGTCGAGCACCTTGACCAGCGCGGGCTGGCTGAGCGTCTCGGTGACGCACGGCACCGGGTCCGACTGCTCGCACTGCGCCTTCAACTCGCTGTACGCGTCAGGACCCGCTTCGGTGACGGCCGTGACGGTGGCGCGATAGGCGTTGTCACGCAGCAGCGTCTTGCCGTACTCCAGCCCGTCCACGGTGAACAGCAGCGTCACCACCAGCGCGAGCAGGGCGAGCACCCACTTGACGTACCGCTTGTAGAGCATCGACAGCCGCTGCATCTCGCTGTCGAACCAGCGTTCGACGCCTTGGCGGAACCGGTCGAGGTCGCGCTGGGCGGACTCCCACACACCCTGGAGATGGCCGTAGAGCGGGCTGCCCGTGGCCCTGAGCTTCTCCAGGAGCCCTTCGACGCCGCCCGGCTCGCTCGCGGCCAGCTCCATCATGGCCATCGAGAAGCGCCCCGGCGGCAGGTCGGCGATGCTGGTGCGGCCCCGGATGGGGTGGTCGATCTCCCGTACGCGCTCGTACAGCAGACCAGTGAACCCGTCCGCGCCGGCGGGCGCGCCGGCCGGCACGGCGGCGGGCACCGCCGGGGCGGGCCGGCTTTCGTGCTCGGGCCGCGGGTCGCGGGCGAACGGCAGCGCCGCGAACACCTCGCGCAGGCCCGACGGCAGCCACGAGCGGCCCTTCGGCGCGTCGTCGTCGAGCGTGTCGCGCAGGTAGGCCCAGAGGAACTTGCTGCGGATCGCCAGCAGCCGCACGATGGCCTCGTTCAGCCCGCTGACGAGCAGCGACAGCAGGAGGAAGGCCAGCACGAGGCCGAGCGCCAGATCGATGTAAGCGGATAACAAGCCGATCACCCCGCGCCTTGATACACCCTGCGCCGCGCGGCCGCAACGGAAAGACTCAGTCTCCGTAGAAGACGCGCTCGACGACCTGGCGGGCGCGGCGGGTGACGCGGCGGTAGTCGTCGAGGAAGTCCTCCGACCCGTCGGCCGGGTAGCCGAGGGCGCGGGCGAGGTGGCGGCGCTCGCGCGCGCTCGCCGGGACGCTGTCGCCGGGCCGCCCCTTCACCAGCATGATCGCGTCCCTGACGCCGGATGCGCACCGCCAGGCCTCGGCCAGGACCGTCTCGTCGGCCGCGTCGAGCAGCCCTTCGGCCACGGCGGCGCGCAGCGCCTCAAGCGTGCGGGTGGTGCGCAGGGAGGGCAGCGCGCCGGCGTGGCGGAGCTGCAGGAGCTGGGCCACCCACTCCACGTCGGACAGGCCGCCGGGGCCCAGCTTGGTGTGCAGGGCGGGGTCGGCGCCGCGCGGCAGCCGCTCCGCCTCCATCCGCGCCTTGAGCCTTCTGATCTGCCGTACGGCGTCGTCGGTGATGCCGCCGGCCGGGTAGCGCAGCTCGTCGACCATGGCGATGAACGCGGCGCCGAGCCCGGCGTCACCGGCGGAGAACCTGGCGCGCAGCAGCGCCTGCGACTCCCACGGCGACGACCAGCGGGCGTAGTAGGCGCGGTAGGAGGCGAGGGTGCGGACCAGCGGCCCCTGCCTGCCCTCGGGGCGCAGGTCGGGGTCGATGAGCAGCGGCGGGTCGGGCGCGGGCAGGGCGAGCAGCCGGCGCACCTCGTTGGCCACGGCGAAGGCGGCGTCGGTGGCGTCGCGCTCGGCGGCGCCCTCCAGCGGCCGGTGGACGAACATCACGTCGGCGTCGCTGGCGTAGGAGGACTCCATGCCGCCGAGCCGGCCCATGGCGATGATCGCGAACCGGGTGGGCAGCTCGCCGCGCCGCTCGGCCGACACCTTGCCGATGGCCGCGTCGAGCGCGGACTGGAGGGTGACGTCGTTCAGCGCGGACAGCGCCACGCCGACCCGCTCGATGTCGATCAGCCCGGCGACGTCGGCCACGGCGGTGCGGAACAGCTCGCGGCGGCGCAGCGCCCGGACGGCGGCCACCGCGGTCTCCGCCTCGTCGGTGTAGCGGGACACGGCGGCGGACGCCTCGCCGAGCAGCGCCTCGGGCGGGCGGACGGCCAGGTCCTCGTCGCGGCCGAGCAGCGCGACCGCCTCGGGGGCGTGCGTGAGCAGCTGGGTGGCGTACCGGCTGGTGCCGAGGACCCGCGCCAGGCGCTGGGCGACGGCGGTCTCGTCGCGCAGCAGCCGCAGGTACCACGGCGTGGCGCCGAGCTTGTCGCTCACCTGGCGGAAGCCGAGCAGCGCGGCGTCGGGGTCGGGCGTGTCGGCGAACCAGCCGAGCATGACCGGCAGCAGCGTCCGCTGGATCGCCGCCCGCCGGGACACGCCGCCGGCCAGGGCGGCGATGTGGCGCAGCGCGCCCTCCGGGTCGACGTAGCCGAGCGCGCCGAGGCGGGCCTCGGCGGCGGAGGTCGACAGCCGCGCCTCGGTCTCCGGCAGGCGGGCCACGGCCTGCAAAAGCGGCCGGTAGAACAGCTTCTCGTGCAGGCGGCGGGCCTGGCTGGCGTGCCGCCTCCACCGGGTGGTGAACTCGCCGACCGGGTCGGCCTGCATGCCCAGCGCCCGGCCGAGCCTGCGCAGGTCGGCGGGGTCCTCGGGCAGCACGTGGGTGCGGCGCAGCCGGTGGAGCTGGAGCAGGTGCTCCACCTGGCGCAGGAACGTGTACGCCTCGGCCAGGCCGCGCGAGTCGTCGCGCCCGACGTACCCGCCCCGCGACAGGGCGGCCAGCGCGGGCAGCGTGGCGCGGCGGCGCAGCAGCGGGTCGAGCCGGCCGTGCACGAGCTGCAGCAGCTGCACCGCGAACTCGATGTCGCGCAGCCCGCCGGGGCCCAGCTTGATCTGCCGCTCCCCCTCGGCCAGCACGTGCGCCTCCACGCGGCGGCGCATGGCCTGGACGTCCTCGACGAAGTTGTCGCGGGTGGCGGCCGACCAGACGAGCTCGTTGACCGCGCCGACGTACTCCTGCCCCAGCTCCAGGTCGCCGGCCACGGGCCGGGCCTTGAGCAGCGCCTGGAACTCCCACGTCTTGGCCCAGCGCCGGTAGTAGGCGAGGTGGCTGGCGAGGGTGCGCACCAGCGGGCCCGACCGGCCCTCGGGGCGCAGCCCGGCGTCCACCTCCCACAGCGACCCCTCGGCGGTGGCGGCCGAGCAGGCGCGCATCATGGCCTGGGCGAGCCGGGTGGCGGTGCGCAGCGCCTTGGTCTCGTCGGCGCCCTCGCGCGGCTCGGCGACGAAGACGACGTCCACGTCGCTGATGTAGTTGAGCTCTCTGGCGCCGCACTTGCCCATGCCGATCACGGCGAGCCGCGCGTCGTCGGTGTCGACCTCGGTACGGGCGATCGCCAGCGCGGCTTCCAGGGCGGCGCCCGCGAGGTCCGAGAGCTCGGCGGTGACCTCCTGGAAACCGGCCTGGCCGGTGAGGTCGCGGGCGGCCAGGTGGGCGAGCCTGCCGCGGTAGGTGATCCGGAGGCTGGCGAGCGCGTCGGAGCTTGTGGCGCGCGGCTCGGGGTCGCCGGGGTCGGCGCCGACGGCGCGCAGCAGCTCCGCCCTCGCCTCTCCGAGTCCGGGCAGGGCCAGCGTGTCGAGCTGGGCGGGGTGGCGTACCAGGTGCTCTCCCAGGGCGGCGCTGACGCCGAGCACGGCGAGCACCCGTTCCCTGAGCGCGCCGTCGGCGCGCAGCCGGTCGAGGACGGCGGGCTCGCGCTCGGCGAGCCTGGTCAGCGAGGCCAGCGCGAGGTCGGGGTCGGCGACGCCGGCGAGGGCGTCGAGCAGGTCGCCCAGCTCCACTCCTGCCTGCTCCACCAGGCGGGCGGCGGTGGCGGCGTCGGCGAATCCGAGTCTGGCGAGGCGGGCGGCGGTGGACTCGATCCTGGGCACCCCTCCAGTTTGACAGGCCCGCCGGGCGGCGGCCTAGGATAAAACGCAACGGTGCGTTGCGTTTGGGGAGGTTTCGTGGTGGAGAGGGTGCCGGCGACGGTGACGTGGGGGCTATTCGCGGCGTGGGTGGTGCACGACGCGGAGGAGCTGGCGACCATGGCCCGATGGTCACGCTCGGCCCGGCCGCGGCTGGAGCGGCTGTTCCCGCCGGTGCCGTGGGAGCGGCTGGAGGTCTCGCAGGCGCACGTCACCGTGGCGATCGGGCTGATGGGCGCGGTGATGGCGGCGGCGTCGGCCGAGGGCGCCCGCACCGGCGGGCGCAGCCCGCTGTTCCAGGCGGCGCTGGCGGGTTTCGGCGCGCACGGCGTCGTTCACCTGGCGCAGGCGGCGCTCACCCGCGGTTACACGCCGGGGGTGGTGACCTCGCCGCTGGTGGTGATCCCGTTCTCGGTGTGGGCGTGGCGGCGGCTCAAGGCCGCGGGCGTGCCGGTGGACGCCGGACCCCCGGCGTCGCTCGCCGCCTTCCCTGTGCTGGCCGCCGCCGTCCACGGTCTCGCCCACGCCCTCACCGGCCGCGGGCGGACCCGGATCAGGCGCCCTGGGCGGGCGTGAGGGGGGCCGCGTCCGCGTGGGCGCGGACGCGGGCCGCGAAGGCCCGCGCCATCGGGCGCCAGGTGGACTCCAGGGCGGGCGCCGCGGCCCGCACCTGGTCGTCGAGGTGTTCCAGGCCGGTTCCCGCGGTCCACGAGGCGAAGATGTCCGGCGTGGCCTCGGGGTGGAACTGGACCGCCCAGGCCTCGCCCAGCCGGTAGGCCTGGTTCGGGTAGCGGTCGCCGGTCATCAGCGGCACCGCGCCCTCAGGCAGCCGCGTCATGGCGTCCCGGTGATACTGCACGGCGACCGCGCGCCCGACGCCCGCCAGCAGCGGGTCGGCGGCCGCGGCGGGCAGCGCGACGACCTCGCACGCGCCGGCCTCCAGCCCGTCGCCGCCCCGCTCCACGGTGCCGCCGCAGGCCATGGTCAGCAGCTGGGCGCCGAGGCAGACGGCCAGCGTGGGCGTGCCGTCCTCGACGGCCCGGCGCAGCAGCGCGCGGGTGGCCGGCTGCCAGGGGCAGCGCTCGTCCTCCCACGCGGCGGCCTCGCCACCGAGCACGATCAGCCCGTCCGCCGCCCGCTCGGGGATCTCCTCCCCCAGGTACGGCCTGACGACGTCGCAGGGCAGCCCCAGCCAGCCGGCCAGGTAGCCGAGCGGAGCGTCGGCCTCGTTCTCGATCACCGTGATGCGCATAGCACCTAATGTAAAGCCCGCTTTGTCCCTAAACTCCCAGCATGAGGATCGAGGATGTCGACGGCCTGCGGATCGCCACCTACGGCGCCGGGCCGCGGGTGATCGTGGCGGTGCACGGGATCACCGCCTCGTCGAAGGCCTGGGAGGCGGTCGGGCGGCGGCTCCCGGACGGATGGTCGATGGTCGCCATGGACCTGCGCGGCCGCGGCCACAGCGCCGGCCTGCCCGGTCCGTACGGGCTGGACCGGCACGCCGAGGACGTGCTGCGGGTGGCGGACCACGTGGGCGCCGGGCCGGACGCGGTGCTGACCGGCCACTCGATGGGCGGGTACGTGGCGGCGCTGGCGGCGGCGCGGCGGGAGTTCGCGCGGGTGGTGCTGATCGACGGCGGCCTGCCGCTGCCGCTGCCGCCGGGCATGGACGCGGACGAGGCCATGGTCGCCACGCTCGGCCCGGCGCTGGCCCGGCTGCGCCAGACGTTCCCCTCGGCGGAGGCGTACCTGGAGTTCTTCCGGGCGCATCCCGCCTTCGACGGGTTCTGGAGCGCCGAGGTGGAGGAGTACGTGCGCTACGACCTGACCGGGCCGGAGGGCGCGCTGCGCTCGCGGGCGGTGCCGGAGGCCGTGGCCGAGGACGGGCACTGGCTGCTGCGCGAAGGGGCGAGGATCGGCGACGCGCTCCAGAACATCGAGGCGCCGCTGCACCTGCTGCGCGCTCCGCGCGGGCTGCTGAACCAGGACGTCGGCATGTTCCCGGACGACCTGACCGCTCCCTGGCTGGTCCGGCTGCCGGAGCTGAGGGACGAGGTGGTGCCGGACTGCAACCACTACACGATCTTGTTCGACGAGCGGTGCGTGGCGACCATCGTCGAGCGGCTCACCTCCTGACATGGACGGCCCCGCACAGGGGGCCGTCCGGCGCCGTGGGTCAGCGAGGAGCGATCCACGTGGCCTTCGCGGCGGCCACCAGCGTGCCGTCCACCTCGTAGATCGCGCTCTGGCCGAACATCTTGCGGCCCTCGCGGCCGGTCTCGCGGGCCACCACGGAGTAGACCCCGCCGGCGGTCACCTTGCGGTGGAACTGCACCGCGAGCCGTCCGAGCAGCGCCGACTCGCCCGGCCTGAAGTGGGCCCAGCCGGTGACGCAGTCGAGCGCGGCGCCCACGACCGCGGGCGGCACGCCGTCCTCATCGGCCACCGTGAACGGCACCCGCCACCCGGCCGCGACCAGGTCGTCGCTGCCCTCGACCGGGCCGGGGAAGATGCGCAGGCCGTCACCCGGCTCGCGGAACCCGCACGCGAAGCACTCGGGGAAGGCGTGCGCGCGGCGACCGGCGAACCCGGCCTCGGCCCGCGCGGCCTCGGTGAAGGACACGAACGGCGGCGCCTGCACGTCCTCGGCCACCGGGATGGCCTCGACCAGCGGTTTCCCGCCGTCGTAGAGGGAGACGGAGTTGGCCAGATGTTCCAGCTTCAACTCGGTGCCGAGCGGTGTCGGGGCGCGCAGCGTGACCTCGACCGCCGATCGCCCGCCGTTCAGCACGCCCGCGAGGGTGCCGGCCAGCCAGCCGCCGTTGGCGGATCGCGCGGGCCCCCGGAAGCGGTCGGGAACGGTCAGTACGGTCTGCAGGGCAGCCGTCGTCATGCAACACCCTCCAATATCGCCATAAATCGGCGAAGTCCTGAAACGTCGTTTGAGATGGGCCGATACTACTGGACCTGCTGATCAGCCCATACTCGGGCCCACACCAGGTGATGTCCCGCGCATCGCGGAGCCCTGCCGCTGCCCGAGATCTCCAGGAGGGAACCTCCGGAATCAGTAAAAGATACGGTGCCGACGTTGCGAGCAGGTGACTTCCGGGTGGAAGTGATGTTGCTCACGTTCGCCGGTCCGGCTCCTCCTGGCCGTCCTCGGCGCCGGGGAAGGCGATCCTGGACGCGATCACGTACTCGATCCGGACGTCCCGGTACTCCTCGCCCTCGCGGACCCGGTCGGGCAACCGGTCCCGGCGGCTGCCGGAGGCGGACTCCTCCCCCGGTTCGCCGGCGAACCGCACCGACGTCTCGGGCACCTCCGCGAACCGCATGCGGTCCGCGCGCACCGTGGCGGTGAACATGATGTCGGCGTCCTCGATGAGCCGGCGGCTGGGACGGTCGTCGTTCATCACGGCTCCAGGGTCTAGCGGCGGACCCGTTTGGACAGTTCCAGAAGCTGGCGCGCGCCCACCCGCCCCACGGCCCTGCCGAGATCCCGCAGAGAGTCCCCCAGATGCGGCCCTTCCTCCCCGGCCCCGGACTCGGGCCGGGCGGACGCGGACTCGGGCGACGGTTTTGATTCAGGTTCGGGCTCGGGTTCGGGTTCGGACTCGTCCTCGGGTTCGGGCTCCGGCTGGGGCTCAGGTTCGGGCTCGGGCTCGGGCTCGGGCTCGGGCTCGGGCTCGGGCTCGGGCTCGGGCTCAGGTTCGGGTTCGGGTTCGGGTTCGGGTTCGGGCTCCGGCTCTTCGAGTGTCGCGTCGCCGGGTGCGTACGGCTCCTCGTGTTCGCCGAGGAGTTCGGCGTCGCGGCCCAGGTCCGCGATCGGCCGCTCGACCTCCGGCAGCGCGTCGCCCACGTCCCGGACGGCGGTCGCCACGCTGTCGACGGCGCCGGTGACGATCTCGGGGTTGCGGTCGATCGTCCGCAGGACGTCACCGACGATCAACGCGACGTTGTCGAGCCGCACCTTGAGCATCGCCTGCGCGTCCACGCCGTCGATCTCCAGGTTCACCTTGCCGAGCACGACGTCCACACCGACGTGCAGGTTCAGCAGGTCGAGCACGTCGGCCTGGAGGGAGACCCGCGCCCGCAGGTCCTCCACATCGAGGCTGATCTTGTCGACCTTGACCGTCGGGACGTCCAGCAGGACATCCGGGTCGGCGGAGCCGGACGGCCTCCGCTCCGGTTCGGAGTAGAGCAGGTCCGGATGCTCGCCGGCGGCCTCCGGCACGTCATCGGTCATGTCCGCGCTCCTCCCCGCCCGTCGGGAACGGCTGATGCGCCGAGGAAGTGACCCTTCCAGTGCACGGCCTACCCGAGAACGCGACAAAGCGCCCAAACTAGGACCCAAATGGGCGTATAGGCGTCAGAGGACGGGCAGGTAACGGCCGAGCTCGAACTCGGTGACCGTGCGCCGGTAGTCGCGCCACTCCGCCCGCTTGTTGCGCAGGAAGAAGTCGAACACGTGCTCGCCGAGCGTCTCGGCCACCAGCTCGCTGCGCTCCATGACGCTTATGGCCTCGTCGAGCGACTGCGGCAGCGGCTGGATGCCCAGGGCGCGCCGTTCGGCGCTGGTGAGGGTCCACACGTTGTCCTCGGCCGCCGGCGGCAGCTCGTAGCTCTCCTCGATGCCCTTGAGCCCCGCGGCCAGGACGAGCGCGAAGGCGAGGTACGGGTTGCAGGCCGAGTCGAGCGACCGGAACTCGATGCGGGTCGAGCCGCCCTTGTGCGGCTTGTACATGGGCACCCGCACCAGGGCCGAGCGGTTGTTGTGGCCCCAGCAGATGTAGGAGGGGGCCTCGCCGCCCTGCCCGGCGATGGCCTCGGCGCCGCCCCACAGCCGCTTGTAGGAGTTGACCCACTGGTTGGTGATGGCGGTGATCTCGGCGGCGTGCCTGAGCAGGCCGGCGATGAACGAGCGGCCCACCTTGGACAGCTGGTAGTCGGCGCCGGGCTCGTGGAAGGCGTTGCGGTCGCCCTCGAACAGCGACATGTGGGTGTGCATGCCGGACCCGGGGTGCTCGGTGAACGGCTTGGGCATGAACGAGGCCCAGACGCCCTGCTCCAGCGCGACCTCCTTCATGACCAGGCGGAAGGTCATGATGTTGTCGGCCGTGGTGAGCGCGTCGGCGTAGCGCAGGTCGATCTCCTGCTGGCCGGGGGCGCCCTCGTGGTGGCTGTATTCCACCGAGATGCCCATCGACTCCAGCATCATGATCGCCTGACGGCGGAAGTCATGGCCGGAGCTGTGGGGGGTGTGGTCGAAGTAGCTGCCGGAGTCGATCGGCTCGGGCCGCAGGCTGTCGCCCGGCCGGTTCTTCAGCAGGAAGAACTCGATCTCCGGGTGGGTGTAGAAGGTGAACCCCATGTCGGCGCACTTGGCGAGCGTGCGCTTGAGCACCCAGCGCGGGTCGGCGTGGGACGGGGAGCCGTCGGGCATGAGGATGTCGCAGAAGATGCGCCCGGCACCGGGCGTCTCGCTGCGCCACGGCAGGATCTGGAACGTCGACGGGTCGGGCTTGGCGAGCATGTCGGACTCGTAGACCCGGGCGAACCCCTCGATGGCGGAGCCGTCGAAGCCGATGCCTTCGGCGAACGCGCCTTCCAGCTCGGCCGGCGCTATCGCGACGGACTTGAGGAAGCCCAGCACGTCGGTGAACCAGAGCCGGATGAACCGGATGTCGCGTTCCTCGAGCGTGCGGAGCACGAACTCCTGCTGGCGGTCCACGGCATCCCCTCGTGCAGATGGTACAGGTCACTTATCAGCATGCCGTGTCCGTGTTTCGCACAGGTTACGAGGGGTGCCGGTGCGAGCCTCACTGACAAAGGGCGTGCCCGGTCTTAATGTGATCACGCAGTCAGTCTCGGGGGAGGCATTGGTGGCTATCGACCTGCTCAATCACAAGCTCGATCGGGCCTTCGACCACATCGACGCGGCCGGCAGGGGCGTCGTGGACCGCGAGGACCTGCTGGGCCTGGGGGCCCGCATCCTGGTCGGTTTCGGGGAGTCCCCCACGTCCGTGACCGGCAGCGCCCTCGTCGACGGCTTCGACCGCGTCTGGGCGGAGCTGTCGGCCGCGCTCGGCCGCGACGAGGACGTCGACATGTCCCGCGAGGACTTCGCGCTCGCCATGACCGCCGCGTTCGTCAAGGGCGACAGGTACGCTCCGGTCTTCGGCCCGGCGGCCGCGGCGGTGGCCGGGCTGTGCGACCGCGGCGGCGACGGCTACGCGGGGCCGGAGGAGTTCCGCACGCTGCTGGCCGCCTTCGGCACCGGCCACGACGACGCCGACGCGGCGTTCGACCGGCTCGACACCACGGGCCGGGGCGTGCTGACGGTGGACGAGCTGGTGCGCGCCGCCCGCGACTTCTACACGGGCGAGGACCCCGAGGCGCCCGGCAACTGGCTCTTCGGGCCCCTGTGAACACCGCGGTGAGCACGACCGTGATGGCTTCCGTACGGTCCGCGCTCCGATCCGTCCTGCACTGGAAGCCCCTGCTGCCGCTGCCCCGCCGGGGCAGCAGGGCCGCGGCCGCGCTGCTGCCGCTGGTCGAGCGGGTGCCCGGGATGGCGGCGCCGTGCCGGATGCATCCCGCCGTGTACGCGATCGAGGCGGCCGTCATCGACTGGGCGCGCCGTACGGGCCTGCGCGCCGACCCGGGGGTCGGCTTCCACCGGATGGCGGGGCGGGCGTTCGCCGAGTTCGACGCGGCCGCGGCGGCGCTGTTCGCGCAGTGGCTGACGTGGCTGTTCCACCTGGACGACGAGCTGGACGAGGGGCCGTGCCCGCTGGAGGTGTTCCAGGGGATGCTGGAGGGCGCCGGCGGCCATCCGCTGGAGGCGGCCTTCGCCGACCTGTGGCGGGTGACGAGCGCGCGGATGAGCGACCAGTGGCGCCGCCGGTTCGCGGTCAACCTGCAGCGCCAGCACTACGCCTGCCGCACCGAGGCCGACAACAGGGCGGCGGGCCAGGCGCCGACGCTGGCCGACTACCCGATGCTGCGCAGGGGCACGGTCGGCCCCTACCTGTACGACCTGGTGGAGCCGTGCCTGCGGGTGGAGGTGCCGGCCTGGGTGCACCGGTCGGAGCCGTGGCAGGAGCTGGTGAACTCCTGCAGCGACATCACCGCCTGGTGCAACGACGTGGCCTCGCGGCCCAAGGAGCGCGGCGACGGCCACAACCTCGTCGTGATCGCGATGCGCGAGCTGGGCCTGGGCGAGCGGGAGGCGGTCGGCTGGGTGCTCGACCGGATCGCCGAGCGGTGCCGCGACATGAGCGGGGCCGCGCGTCGGCTGCCGCTGGACGATCTCGCGCCGGGCACCGCCAGGGACGTGAGCAAGGTGGCGTGCGCCTACCTCGCGGCGCCGCGGGCCCACCTCGACTGGCTGCTGGAGTCGTCCCGCTACGCGTGAGGGGCGGCGGCGAGCGCGTCGCCGGTGGCGGTGCGGCGGTAGACGACCTGCTTGCCGACCCGCATGCCGACGGTCAGGCCGCTGCCGCTGAGCACGGTCAGGTGCTGGCTGACCGCGCCGGGCGTCAGCGCCATGCGGCCGGCCAGCGCCGTGGTGGTGGCCGGCTCGGCCAGCGCGAGCAGGATGCGGGCGCGGCTGCGGCCGATGAGCGCGGCGAGCGCGCCGGGCGCGGGCGGCGGGCCCTGCTCCCACAGCGTGCCGACGCCGAGCACCGGATAGACGAGCATCGACTGGTACGGGGCGGACATGACGGCGACCGAAGGCCAGTAGAACGCGCTCGGCACCAGCACCAGGCCGTCGCCGTGCAGCGCCGGGTCGTCGTTGCACCAGGGCCGGTCGACGAGGAGCCGGCCACCGGTCCAGGTGACGGCCGGGTCGAGCCCGTCGAACAGCTCGCGGGCGCCGCCCCTGGCGAGCTGCCGCGAGCGGCGCAGCACGTCGCGTTCGAGCAGCGCGTGGACGCGCGGCCAGAACTCGGCGAGACACGTCCGCCAGTACGCCTCAAGGGCGTCGGCGACCCGCTGGATCCCGCCCGCCGGGTCGGCGACGAACCGGCCGAGCGCGGCCGGATCGGCGGAGCGCACCTCCCGCGCCTCGTGCAGCGCCCGCTCCGGCGAGGTGCGCCGGACGCGCTCCAGCTCGGCGGCGAAGTCGGGCATGGGCGTGTCGGGCGGCGGCGTGAGGAAGTCGGCGAGATAGCCGCTCGGGGGCACGAGCGCGAGCAGCTCGGCCAGGTCGAGCCCGGCCAGGCGGGGCCGCACGCAGGTGAGCCACGGCAGATGCAGGGCCTGCCTGGCCGGGTCCTGGAGGGTGCGCAGGCTCGCGACCAGCTCCCACAGCGGGGAGAAGGCGAACCGGATCCGGGCCACGTCCTCAGGCTTCAGCTCCCACGTCACCGGCATGCTTTTAGTGTGCCCTAAATCGTTCGACCCGGCGATCCGAGGGCCGGAACCTGGCGGGGTGACGACCACCGCTCCCGAAAAACCGCCCTTCCTGCGCGCCGCGTTCGGCGGGCTGCCCCGCCCCTTCTGGGCCCTGTGGGGCGGCACCCTGGTGAACCGCCTGGGCGCCATGGTGCTGCCGTTCACCGGCGTGTTCCTCACCCAGGCGCGCGGCCTGTCCGTGGCCGCCGCCGGTCTGGTCATGGCCGTCTTCGGGGCGGGGTCGCTGCTGTCGCAGCTGCTGGCCGGGACACTGGCCGACCGGATCGGGCGCCGGGCCACGCTGGCCGGCGGCATGGTGGCCACCGCGGCGGCGCTGATGGCGCTCGGCTACAGCACGACGCTGCCCGCGATCCTGGCCTCGATGCTGGCGCTCGGCCTGGTCGTGGACGCCTACCGGCCGGCCTCGAACGCGCTGGTCGCCGACCTGGTCTCGCCGGAGCACCGGCCGCGGGCGTTCGGGCTGCTGTTCTGGGCGATCAACCTGGGCTACTCGGTCGGCATGACGGCGGGCGGGTGGCTGGCGCAGCAGGGCTTCCTCCTGCTGTTCTGGCTGAACGCGGCGAGCTGCCTGGTCTTCGCGGCGCTGGTGTGGCGGGCGGTGCCGGAGACCCGGCCCACGGGCGAGTCCGGGCCCGGCGGGTTCGGGATGGTGCTGCGCGACCGGCTGATGGTCGCGTTCACGCTGGTGACGCTCGGGAACGCGCTGATGTACGCGCAGACGTACACGATGCTGCCGGTGGCGATGACGAAGCTGGCCGGGCTGACGACCGCCCAGTTCGGCGCGGCGATGGCGCTGAACGGGGTGCTCATCGTGATCGTGCAGCCGCTCGTGTCCGGCTGGCTGGGCCGCAGGGACGCGCCCAGGACGCTGGCGGCGGGGCTGGCGGTGATGGGGGTGGGGTTCACGCTGACGGCCTTCGTCACCAGCACGGCCATGCTGGCGGTCACCATCGCCGTGTGGACCGCCGGCGAGATCGTCACCGCGGGCATCGCCGGGACCATCCTGGCCAGGCTCGCCCCGGCCCACCTGCGCGGCCGGTACGCGGGACTGTTCGGGTTCGCCTGGTCGGCGGCCGGGATGCTGACGCCGCTGATGGGCAGCGCCCTGCTGGAGGTCGGCGGACAGCCGGCGCTCTGGTTCACGACGGGCGGGATCGGCCTCGTCTCCGCGGCGGGGATGCTCGCGATCGGCCCAGCGATCAGGCGCCGTTGAACGGATTTTGATTCATTGTTGGCCCAGGCCCGATAATTTCCTCCCTGCCAGAGGGCTGGGAGGACGGATTTCATGCGCCACGCAGGGGCGGCGCGCGGTGTGGCGATCGGGCTCGCCACGCTCGCGATCGCCTTGGAGCTCGCCAACGCCTGGGTGACCGCCCAGCTGCCGCCCGCCTCCTACACGCCGCTCCCGTTCGCGCCGGAGGACGTGGCCGGCACCGCGTTCCCGGTGTTCGGCGCCATCCTGGTGGTGCGCAGGCCGCGGCTGGCCATCGGGTGGCTGCTGTGCGCGGGCGGCGTGAGCGCCGCCGCCAACATCCTGTCCGCCAACCTCATCGCCCTGTACGGGGAGCCGGGGTGGGGCTGGATCGTGGTGCAGGCAACCTGGCAGGCCTGCCAGCTCTCGCTCGGCGTGCTGCTGCCCCTGCTCTACCCGGCGGGCCGGATGCCGTCGCCGCGCTGGCGGTGGGCGCTCCTGCCGGCGGTGGCGGGTCACCTGCTCGACTGGACCGCGATCGTGATCATGGAAAGGGAGCTCAGGGACGCCGCCCACGTGCTCGTCGCCGCGGGCATGGCGCTGGCCTTCGCCTCGCTGGCCGTGCGGTTCACCCGGGGCGACCCGGTCGAGCGGCGGCAGATCCTGTGGGTGCTCGTCACCCTGCCGGGGCTGCTGATCCCCTGGATGCTCGGCGGGCCGTTCTGGTGGCTGGCCACGCTCGGCATCCCGCTCATCCCGGCGGCGATCGCGGTGGCGGTGCTGTGCTACCGGCTGTTCGGCATCGACACGCTGATCAGCCGGGCCATGGTCGGCACCGGGCTCGCCCTGGTCATCACCGCCGTCTACCTGGCGGTGGGCGCCGCCTCCAGCCTGTTCCTGGCCGAGGTGGACCCGGTCGCCGGGCTGGCGGCCGCGCTGTTCGCCGGGGTGTTCTTCCAGCCGATGCGGCACGCGCTGCAGCGCGGCGTGGACCGTCTGCTCTACGGCGGCATCGGCGTGCCCGCCGAGCTGGCCGAGCGGCTCAAGCACCGGCTGCAGCGCGTCGACCCGGGCCACGGGCTGCTGGCCGCGCTGGAGGTGCTGCGCGAGGGGCTGTCGGTGACCGGGGCGGCGGTCGAGGTGGACGGCGCGACCACGGTGACCGGCTCGCCCGAGCCCGTCGCCCGTACCGTCCCGCTGGTCTGGCACGGCGAGCCGGTCGGGCTGCTGCTCATCGGCCCGGCGGGCCGGCGCCGCTTCCCCGCCGCGCACGACGAGCGGGTGATCGCCACGCTCCTCCCGTACCTCGCCGACGCCGCGCACGCGGTGCGCATGACCGCGGCCGTGCGGCGGTCGCGCGAGCGGATCCTGACCGCGCGCGAGGAGGAGCGGCGGCGCCTGCGCCGCGACCTGCACGACGGGCTGGGCCAGTCGCTCACCGGGATGGCGATGGTGATCAACGCGGCCCGTGTCTCCCTGCGCCGCTCCCCCGAGCAGGCCGAACGGCTGCTGGCCGACCTGCGCGCGGGCATGGACGCGATCAGCGGCGACATCAGGCAGCTCGTGTACGGGCTGCGCCCCCCGGCGATCGACGAGCTCGGCCTGGCCGGCGCGATCGGGGAGCTGGCCCGCACGCCCGAGGAGCCGGCGACCTCGGTGGAGACCGACGGCGACCTGGACGGCCTGCCCGCGGCGGTGGAGGTGGCGGCGTACCGGATCGTCCAGGAGGCGCTCACGAACGCGCGCAAGCACGCCGCCGCCTCCCGCGTGACGGTCCGGCTGGAGCGCGACAACCGGGTGCTGCGCGTCACGGTAGCCGACGACGGGATCGGCCTGCCGCCCGACGCCCGCGCGGGCGTCGGGCTGGGGTCCATGCGCGAGCGCGCCGCCGAGCTGGGCGGCACCTGCGTGGTACGGGCCGCCGAAGACGGCGGAACCGTGGTGAGCGCGGATCTGCCCACGCCATGAGTTCCCATTTACCGGCACATCTGGATGGCCGTAGGCTTATGCCCACAATGTTGACTTTCACTGCGCTCGGACCGTTCCAGGCCTGGGCGGACGGCGTCCCCCTCGACCTCGGCGGTCAGCGACAGCGGGCGGTGCTCGCCCGGCTGATCGTGGCCGGGGGCCGGGCCGTTCCCGTGAACACGCTCATCGACGAGCTCTGGCCCGGCGATCCGCCCGCGCAGGCGCTCTCGACCATCCAGGGGTACGTCTCCCGGCTGCGCCGCGTGCTCGAACCGGGCCGGGCGCCCCGCGAGGAGGCGTCCGTCCTGGTGTCGGCCCCGCCGGGCTACGCGCTGCGGGCCCGTCCAGAGCAGGTGGACACCTGGCGGTTCGAGCGCCTGGCCAAGTCCGACGGGCCGCCCGGCGAGGTGTGGGCGGCCATGGACGGCGCGCTGGCGCTGTGGCGCGGGCCCGCGCTGGCCGAGTTCGCCGACCTGACGTGGGCGGCGACCGAGGCGGCCAGGCTGGAGGAGTTGCGGCTCGTCGCGATCGAGCGGCGGGGCGCGGCCGGGCTGGCGCTCGGGAGCCCGACGGCGCTGGTCGCGGACCTGGAGGCGCACGCCGCCGCGCATCCGCTGCGCGAGGAGGCCTGGCGCCTGCTGGCGCTGGCCCTCTACCGCACCGGCCGGCAGGGCGACGCGCTCGCCGCGCTGCGCCGCGCCCGCGCGGTCTGGCGGGACGAACTGGGCCTGGACCTCACGGCGGGGTTGCAGCGGCTGGAGCACGACATGCTCTCCCAGACCCTGCCGGACATCCCGCAGACCCCCGTGGCGGACCGGCCCGCCGCCGACGCGGAGCCCGCGGCCTCCCCCGGCGGCCCGCCCCTGCGGGTGCTCGTCGCCGACGACCAGGCGCTGGTACGCGCCGGGCTCAAGGTCGTGCTGGCCGCGGAGGCGGGGCTGGAGGCGGCCGGGGAGGCCGGGGACGGCGAGGAGGCCATCGCCGCCGCCCGCGCCCTGCGCCCCGACGTCGTGCTGCTCGACATCCAGATGCCGAACCTGGACGGCCTGGCCGCCGCCCGCCGCATCCTCACCGCCGCCGATCCGCCCAAAGTGATCATGATGACCACCTTCGGCAGCGACGAGAACCTCTACGCGGCGCTGCGCGCGGGCGTCAGCGGGTTCATGCTCAAGACCTCGCCGCCCGAGCAGCTCGTCGCCGCCATCCGGGCCGCCGCCGCGGGCGACGCCCTCATCGACCCGGCGGTCACCACCCGGCTCATCTCCGCCTTCGCCGGGCGCACCGACCCGGCCTCGCCGCCCGCGCTGGCCGGGCTCACCGACGCCCAGCTCGACGTGCTCAAGCTGGTGGCGCGCGGGCTCACGAACCGGCAGATCGGCCAGACGCTGGCCATGCCGGAGCCGGAGGTGCAGGGGACGGTGCGGACGCTGCTCGACAACCTGGGGTTGTTCGAGCGGGCGCAGCTCGTGGTCGCGGCCTACGAGTCCGGCCTGGTGACCCCGGGAAGCATCGCAGCGAAGTAGGCCGATTTATCGTCATTTTGAGGCTAAAAATAACCCCGTACTAGGCTGGGGCCGTGGCACAACTGCGTATCGCCCTGGCCCAGACGAACCCGACCGTAGGCGACCTGGCCGGCAACGCCGACAAGCTCGTGGCGTGGACCCGCCGGGCCGCCGACCGCGGCGCGCACCTGGCCGTGTTCACCGAGATGTTCCTCACCGGCTACCCCGTCGAGGACCTCGTGCTGCGCACCTCCTTCGTGGACGCCAGCATCGCCGCGATCGAGGAGGTGGCGCTCCGGCTCGACCGCGAGGGCCTCGGCGACCTGCCGGTGGTGGTCGGCTACGTCGACCGGGCCGGCCTGGCCCCCCGGGTCGGCCAGCCCAAGGGCGCCCCGCTCGACGCGGCCGCCCTGCTCCACCGCGGCCGGGTGGTGGCCCGCACCGCCAAGCACCACCTGCCGAACTACGGGGTGTTCGACGAGTACCGCTACTTCGTCCGCGGCGACCGGCTGCCGATCTTCCGGCTGCACGGGGTCGACGTCGCCGTGGCGGTCTGCGAGGACCTCTGGCAGGACGGCGGCCCGGTCGCCGTGGTCGGCCAGGCGGGAGCGGGCCTGCTCGTGGTGCCGAACGCCTCCCCGTACGAGAAGGAGAAGGACGACATCCGCCTGGAGCTGTGCGCGCGCAGGGCACGCGAGGCCGGCAGCGCGCTCGTCTACGTCAACCAGGTCGGCGGGCAGGACGAGCTGGTCTTCGACGGCGACTCGCTGGTGGTGGACGCCCGCGGCGAGCTGGTCGCGCGGGCCGCCCAGTTCCGTGAGGAACTGCTGGTCTGCGACCTCGACCTGCCGGTCTCGTCCGCCGGGACCGGTTCCTTCCCGTACGACGCCGGCGACGGCACCACCATCACCGTGGACCGGCTGGTGCTGTCGGACGACCCGCTTCCCGCGTACGAGCCGGAGCCCCCGAGCGTGGCCGAGCCGCTGGACACGGTCGCCGAGGTCTACGAGGCGCTGGTGCTGTCGGTGCGCGACTACGTGGCCAAGAACGGGTTCGAGTCGGTCATCCTCGGGCTGTCGGGCGGCATCGACTCCGCCCTGACGGCCACCATCGCCGCCGACGCCATCGGCCCGTCGCGGGTGCACGTGGTGCTCATGCCCTCCCGCTACTCCTCCGAGCACTCGCTGTCGGACGCCCAGGACCTGGTACGGCGGCAGGGCCTGCGGGCGCAGGTGGTGCCCATCGCGGAGATCGTGACCTCGTTCGAGAAGGAGATCGAGCTGTCCGGCCTGGCCTCCGAGAACCTCCAGGCCCGGGTGCGCGGCATGATCCTCATGGGCCTGTCGAACCAGCACGGCCACCTGGTGCTCACCACCGGGAACAAGAGCGAGCTGGCCACCGGCTACTCCACGCTCTACGGCGACTCGGCGGGCGGGTTCGCGCCGATCAAGGACGTGCCGAAGCTCATGGTGTGGGAGCTGTCGAGGTGGCGCAACGGCGGTGGCGACCCGTCGTTCCGGCTCCAGGTGGACGAGCCGATCCCGCCGAACTCCATCACCAAGGAGCCCAGCGCCGAACTCCGCCCCGACCAGCGCGACACCGACTCCCTTCCGCCGTACGAGGTCCTGGACAAGCTGCTGGACGACTACGTCGAGAAGGACATGGGCTCCCGGGAGCTCATCGCCGCCGGGCACGATCCGGCGCTGGTCGCCCGCGTCATCCGGCTGGTGGACCTGGCCGAGTACAAGCGCCGCCAGTATCCGCCGGGTCCCAAGATCACCCCGAAGAACTTCGGCCGCGACCGGCGTCTCCCCATCACCAACCGCTGGCGCGAGACCACGTAGGCCTTCTCCCCTACGGAAAGGCCCGCCGCGCGGCGGGCCCTTCTCCTGGTCAGGGGATCAGCCGCAGTGCACGTTGTTGAGCTCGAGGATCGTCCAGGCGGGGACGGTCGCGCTGACGTCGATGCACTGGCCGGGCGCCGAGACGTACACCGGGCCGGCGTAGTACTTGTAGTTACCCGCGTCGGTGTCCGCCCCGCTGCCGTCACCCCTCGAGATCGTGACGTGCTTCCAGCTGGTGGTGCCGTCGTACTGACCGTAGCCGTAGGTCAGGGCGCAGTTCTTTCCGGTGCTGGAGCTGTAGTACACCTCCAGCGTGCCCGTGCGGGTGCCGTTCTTGGAGACCGCGTAGACGCCGACCCGGGAGTAGCTGCTGCCGCAGGGTCCGGCGGCGCCGGCCGGGGCCGCGCCCGCCACCAGCGTGGTCGTCGCGGCCAGGGCCGTGCCGGCCATGTTGCCCCTGATGTGACGGTTCGCACATGTCCTCCCGGCTGTCAGGCCAGGAGGAGGGTGAGGCCGCCGAGGGTGTAGCAGAGCATGAGGACGAACAGCGGGATCTGGCCCGCCACCGCCTTGGCCGGGGGAAGCAGCCGGACCGAGCGGTCGTGGGCCGCGACCACGCCCGCCACGTGACCGGCGATGATGGCCAGCACCTGCACGGTGGCGATCACCGGGGGCGACACCAGGTCCGGGTTCACCTCCGCGTCCAGCCCCAGTGACAGGATGACCGCGCGCTGGCCCTCGATGACCAGGAGCGAGAAGTAGTGCGCGATCAGGTAGCCGATGGCGATCGGGACCAGGGAGTGGGCGAAGCGCGGGGCCAGGTCGCGGGCGCCGCCGATCCGGCCGGCCAGCCACAGGCAGGCTCCGTACAGGAGGGCGACGGCGGCGATGGCGGCGAGCAGGCCGGCGGTGCCGAGGCCGGCGCGGCCGAGCGGGCCTGACTGGAGGGCGTCCACCCAGGCGGGGGTGGTGGAGAAGCCGTCGTAGCCGGTGCTGCCGAGGAGCACGCACACGGTGGCGACCAGGCCGGGGGCGGGCCGGATGGCGTCGAGGCCGTCGAAGGGGCCGCGCAGCACGAGGGTGCCGTCGGCGCGGCGGCCGATGGGGGCGAGCTGGCCGGCCAGGGTGGAGTACACCTCGAACGGGTCGCCGCGTTCCAGCCATCCGTGCCCGTACACGAGGGTTCCGGTCGTCTGCGCGGCCGCGTACAGGGTGAGGAAGGCGAGGAGGGTGGGCGGGGCGGCGGGTTCGGGGGCGACGAGCTCCATCCAGGTGAAGGCGAGCAGGCCGAGGGCGGCGGGCCAGTAGCCGAGGCGCGGCGGGAGCGGGCGGCGGGGGCGGTCGGGCAGCAGCCGGAACGGGTTGAGCAGCCGCCACACCGGGCCGAACAGCAGCGACGCGGGGATCAGGCCGACCCAGAAGAGCACATAGACCAGGTACGCGCCGGCGTTCCCGGCTTCGGGGCCGAGCAGCAGCCAGCCGACGGTGTAGGCGGCGGCGACCAGGGTGAGGACGCGGAGCGGGCGGGCGGGGAGGCGGAGGTTCAGGGTCACGCCGGCGCGGTCGCCGCGGAAGCGGGAGTCGGCCCAGAGCAGGCCGAGCGCCAGGAAGGACACGACGAGGGCGGCGAGCGCCCCGGCGTAGGCGTAGAAGAGCGGGATCGGCAGGTCGGCGCGGTCGCCGATGCCGTGCGCGAGCAGCGCCTCCCCTCGCCGGGCGACGTCCGGATACCCCGCCGCCCAGGGCGCCGCCCCGTGCGGGAGCGCCGTCATCGGACCGCCACCTGGACGAGGACCAGATGGCTGTTGTGGGTCTCCACCTCGAACACCCCGGTCATGTCCGCCACGAACCGCACCGTGGCCGGTTCGCCGGGTCGCAGGGCCGCTTCGACGTCGTAGCCGTGCACGTGCAGCTCGTCGGGGACGTCGCTGGTGACGGTGATGCTGACGGTCTGGCCGCGGGCCGCCTCCAGCCAGCCGGACGGGGGCCGGACGCGGCCCGCCTCGACGGTGATCTCGGCGTGCGCCTCCCCCGGCACGGGCGCGGCGGTGGCGACCTCGTGACTGTTCCCTGGCCTGTGATGGGTGTCCGAGAGCGGCCCGCATCCCGCCGTCGCGACCACGGCGATCAGGACCGCGCAGACGCCGCGACCCCTCACGCGACGGCCTCCCTGTCGCCGGGGGTCTTCTCCTCCGTACGGGTGCGGCGCGGGGCGAGGTGGACCACGGCCCAGAGGACCCAGACGCCCGTCAGCAAGCCGCGGATCCAGCCCGGTCCGAGCGGGATGAGGGGGATGAGGCCGACCATCCGGTCGTAGGCGTCCGCCACGGTCAGCAGGCCGAGCACGATCGTGAACCAGGCGAACGCCCCCGGCCGCAGCGCCGCGCCCAGGCAGATCGACCACCCGGCCACGAGCAGCAGCGCCACCCCCGTCAGGTACGGGTCGTCCATGGCGGCCGCGACCACGTCCAGCGCCAGCCCGGTCAGCCCCACGACCGACCCGGCCGAGATGAGGCGCAGCCGCCGCTCCCCCGCCTCGCCCACGCCCGGCGGCACCCCGTTCCCTCCGGGGGTGCCGCGGCGCCGTCTGGCCGCGCGGTGCGCCCGTACCCAGAACAGAACCGCGAACAGCCCGAGGACGAGCGAGCCGCCCAGGGCGAGCTGGGTCTCCACCCGGCCGAGTCCGGAGGCGCCGAACCAGTCGCAGCCGGCCGGCAGGCGGGCCTGGGCGGCGTTGAAGTCGGAGCAGAGGAACAGTTTGGCGATCTTGACGGGTTCGGCGAGGAGCCGGTCGGAGCCGCCCGACAGCTCGGGCGCCCGCGCGCCGCAGCGGGGCAGCGCGGCGGGCGTGGTCAGCGCGACGCCGGGCTGCCAGCAGTTGCCGGTGCCCTGACCGTCCCACCACACGTCCCTGCCGTTGGGCCGCCGCTCGCCGGTGGGCGCGACGCCGAGCACGTTGGCCTCGAACCGGTTGTGGTTGGAGGTGTCGGCCTGTTTGGCCAGGTCGCCCTCGCCGCGGATGAACGCGGGGACGCCGAAGAGCTGGAAGGCGGCGCCGCGGTTGTTCCACAGGTGGTTGTTCCTGAACACGTTGTGGTTGCCGCCCGCGACGATGACGCCGGTGCCGGGCGGGACGCCCACCTGGGGGCAGACGACGCCCTGCTCGTAGCCGCGTTCGGCGGGCGGGCGGGAGCAGGTGCCGTCGCGGGTGAAGCGGTAGTAGTCGCGGTTGTTGTCGTAGATCTTGTTGTTCTCGAACAGCGCGTGGTTCTGCGGCAGGCCGGGGTGGTCGGGCCAGAGGCTGTCCATCGTGGCGCCGACCATGTTGTCGTAGAACTCGTTGTCGTGCGCCCATACGGAGTCGCCCGCGGTGCCGGAGTAGCCGAGGGCGTTGTCGTGGCTCTTGCAGCGGCGGATCTCGATGGCGTAGCGGGGGACGTCGTGGCCGCGGCCGTCGTTGATGTTCGAGGCGCTGCCGGGGTAGAGGCCGCCGTCGCCGTTGCCGTACGACTCGCAGTCGGTGTAGAGGCCGTGGTCGCTGGCGAAGGTGAGGAAGCCGTACTCGTCGTTCCAGCGGGTGAGGACGCGGTCGATGACGAATCCGTCGGTTTCGAGCACGTACAGGGAGTTGAAGGTGGTGCGCTGGGCGGTCAGGTTGCGGAAGTAGATCCCGTTCGTGCGGTCGGCCCTGATGGCGTTCAGCTTGCGGTACTCGGCGTCGACGATCACGTCGAGAGGGCCGGCGCCGGTGCCCTCGATCTGCAGGTTCTCCTTGCCGAGGATGGCGACCAGGTTCTGGTTGTGCGGGCACAGGACCTGCTGCTCGTAGGAGAGGATCTGGTAGCCCCAGTCCGACCAGCGGGCGGGGAGCCGGGCGCACTCGCCGGTGGGCGGGGCCTGGCTCGGCTCCTCACGGTAGAGGCCGGGCAGGATCGCGATCGTCATGCCCGGCTCGTCGACCCGGTCGACCGCCTCCTGGAGGTGCCTGACCCCGTTCTCCTGGCAGTCGGCGAACAGGCGGAGGTTGCGTTCCCTCAGGTCCGCGGGGAAGCCCGCGACGCGCCGCTCGAAGTCGGCCCGGTCGGTCTTGCAGACCAGCAGGTCGGGATCCTCGGTGCGCAGCACGGGGACGCTGCCGGACCCGTCGGGGAACGTGACCGGCCGTTCCTCGTGCGCCAGCGCCGCGCCGGCGGGCGCCAGCAGGGCCAGGGCAAGCGCGGCGAGCACCGTGATCCTGCGTAAGGGACGCATGATCGCGAGAGTAGAGCAAGGCTCACCTTGTGCCTACCCCTAGCGGCGTGAGACGAGCCCTTCCAGGGCGTGGTCGACGACGCGCTCGGCCAGGTCTTCGGGCAGGTCGCCCTCGGGACCCCACTTGCTGAACCAGATCATGGCGCCCGACAGCAGCGCCATGCCCAGCTCCACGTCCAGGTCGGGGCGGAGCTCACCGTTGGCGACGCCGCGGCCGAGCACCCGCCTCATGGCCACCCGCCTCGGCTCCAGCGCCAGCTTGAAGAACCGCTCGCTGACGCGCTTGGACCGGTCGGTCTCGCCCATCGCGACGTTCATCACACAGCGGGCCCGCCGCTGACCCGCCTCGCGGCGGACGACGTCGAGCAGGGCGATGAGGTCGTCGCGCACCGACTCGCCCGCCAGCGGCGGGAGCGGCTCGCGGAGCGTCGCCAGCGCGTCGACGACCAGATCCTCCTTGTTGGCCCAGCGCCGGTAGATCGTGGTCTTGCCCACGCCCGCGCGGGACGCGATCGCCTCGATCGACAGCTCGGCGACGCCCATGCCCTCGGCTATCAGGTCGAGGGTGGCCTCGATGATCGCCTTCTCGGCCTTCTCGCTGCGCGGGCGGCCCGCCCGGGCCTGGTGCTGGGTGGTCATGTCGATCTCAGACTACCGCTGGTTCCTGCTGCTCCGGCTGGGAGACCGGGCGTGGCTTGCCGGGCATCCACCGGGCCACCACCGCGGCGCCGGCCAGGGCGATCCCCGCCGAGGCCAGGGAGGTGACGTGCATGCTGTGCACGAACGCCTCGTTGGCCAGGCCCAGCAGCGACTCGCCGCGCTCGCCGAGTGAGTGCGCCAGCGCGGCCGTCGCCATGACGGACTCGCCGCCCGCGTGCTGGACGTCCGCGGGCAGGCCCGCCAGCGCGGGCGCGATCTCGCCGCGGTAGGAGGAGGAGAGCACGGAGCCCAGCACGGCCACGCCGAGCGCGCCGGCGACCTGGCGGACGGTGTTGCTCATGGCCGAGCCGACCCCGGCCTTCTCCCGGGGCAGCGCCTCCATGATGGCGGTCGTGGCGGGCGGCATGATGTTGGCCATCGCGACGCCCTGCACGAAGAACACGGCCAGCAGCACGGGGACCGGCGTGTGCAGGTCGAAGAAGGTGTAGCCGAGCAGGATCGCGGTCAGCACCAGGAGGCTGACGGTGGCCGACAGCTTGGCCCCGAACTTCTCGTTCACCCGCTGGCTGAGCGGCGCGAAGATGAGCTGCGCGACCGCGAACGGCAGCATGAGCGCCCCCGCCTGCACGGGGCTGAACCCCAGCGCCACCTGCAGGTAGAAGGTGAGGAAGAACATCCCGCCCATCATCGCGAAGAAGACGATGCCGATCGTGGCGATGGCCGAGGTGAACCGGACGTCGCCGAAGTAGCGCACGTCGAAGGCCGGGTTGTCGATGCGCCGCTCCCACCAGACGAACGCGCCCAGCACCGCGACGCCGGCCAGCACCGGCACGAACACCTCGGGCGAGGTGACGGTGGCCAGCTCGCCGCCCCGGATGATGCCGTAGACCACGGCGACCAGGCCGATGATCGACAGCAGCACGCCCACCGGGTCGAGCCGCGACGGCCTGGGGTCGCGCGACTCGGGCACGACCGGGCCGATCAGCGCCATGCTGATGAGCACGATCGGCACGTTGATCAGGAAGACCGAGCCCCACCAGAAGCGCTCAAGGAGCAGCCCGCCGGTGATCGGGCCGATGGCGACGGCCAGCCCGACGCCGGCCGCCCACACGCCGATCGCCTTCCCGCGCTCCCGTGCCGGGAAGACGTTGGAGATGATGGCCAGCGTGGCCGGCATGATCGCCGCGCCGCCGATGCCCATCGCCGCCCGCGCCAGGATCAGCTGGGTGGGGTCCTGGGCGTAGGCGCTGGCCAGCGACGACAGGCCGAACAGCACCATGCCGACGAACAGCATGCGCTTGCGTCCGGTGCGGTCGCCGATCACGCCGAAGGTGAAGAGCAGGCCGGCGAAGACGAGCGTGTAGGAGTTGATCGCCCACTCCAGCTCGCTCTGGGTCGCGCCCAGCCCGGCCACCGGGTCGGCGATGGTCTTCATCGCCACGTTCAGGATCGTGTTGTCGAGCACGACCGCCAGCAGGCTGAACACCAGCACGCCGAGGATCGCCCACCGGCGCGGATGTCCCGCGTTCTCGTCCATGAGCACACCCAAATTCCGATACGGTCAAGTTTCGCAACGTGACCGTATCGCAGGGCGTTCCGATACGCAACCGTATCGTTTCGTATCAGGTCAGGCGGGGAGCTCCTCCGGCACCTTCGCGGGATCGGCGGCGACCGGCGCGATCTCCCTGCCGCGCCGCCAGAACGGCAGTGCCACCAGCACCATCACCACGCCTGCCGCACCGGCGACCACGAACGCCCACGAAGCGCCGTACAGGTCGATGACCTTGCCCGCGATCGGCGCGGAGGCCGCGCCGCCGATCAGCAGCGCGGTGCCGTTGAGGCCCATGGCCTCTCCTCTGGCGCCCGCCGGCACCCAGCGGCTGAGCGTCTCGACGGTGGACGACAGCGAGGGTGCGCAGAGCAGGCCCGACGGCAGCAGCGCCAGCACCAGCCACCACCAGCCGCCGGAGACCAGCGCCACCGGCATCGTGAGCAGCCCTATCAGGCCGATGAGCACGAGCGGCGAGAACCCGCGCGACAGCATCCCGTAGAGGAACCCGCCCAGCAGCGAATAGAAGCACCAGATGCCGACGGCCAGGCCGATCCACTGGGTGTGGCCGGAGTCCTTCATGGTGCCGACCACGGCCAGCTCGGTCGCGGTGAGCACGAACGTCGCGGCGGCGGCGGTGCCCAGCAGCGCGACCATGCGCGGGGTGAGCCACGTCCGCCTGGGGATCCTGACCTCCGGCTCCGCCAGCTCGGCCGCCGACCTGGTCGGCGGGTTGAGCAGCAGGAGCCCGATCCCGGCGCCGGCGGTGCCGACCGCGATGGCGGTCATCGTCGGCCCGCTGCCGAGCACGGTGATGCCCGCCACCGCCAGCGCGGGCCCGGTCATGTAGGACACCTCGACGAACATCGAGTCGAACGAGAACGCCGTGCGGCGCTGCTCCAGCGGCACCATGGCGGCCAGGCACTGGCGGACCACCGAGAACACCGGCAGCGCGAGCAGCCCGGCCACCAGCGCGGCGCCCGTCAGCACCGGGAACGGCAGCTTCCAGGCCGACGACCAGAACAGCGCCTGCGCGGCCGTGGTGACGATCAGCACCGGGCGCAGCCCGTAACGGTCGACCAACCTCCCGGCCAGCGGGGAGCCCACGGCCATGCCGAGCGTGATCGCCGCCGTGACGGTCCCGGCCATGACGTAGTCCAGCTTGAGCGTCTCCACCACATGCAGCGTCAGCGCCATGCTCATGGCCGTGGTGGGGACCCGGGCGGCCAGTCCCACCAGCAGCAGCACGCCCACACCCGGCAGCCGGAAAAGACGCCGGTAAGGTTCGATTGCCATCTAGATTGCTTACCTCCAGGCCCATTGTTCCAGCCCTCACCGACACTTCCGCCACGGGTTTTCCTGCCGGGGCCGCGCCTGGCATCATCGGAGGGAGTCCGGGGACGCCACCAGGGCGCCTCGAGACGCTTTCGGAGGTTGACCTGATGTCCTCAACCACCCTGTACGGCGGCGTTTCCGGCCGCCGGGTCACCGTGCGCGACCTCGCCGCGGCCAAGGAGCGCGGGGAGCGGTGGCCGATGATCACCGCCTACGACGCGATGACGGCCCGGGTGTTCGACGCGGCGGGCATTCCCGTCCTGCTCGTAGGTGACTCGGCCGCCATGGTGGTGTACGGCTACGACTCCACCCTGCCGGTCACCGTCGACGACCTGCTGTCGCTGACCGCGGCCGTGGTGCGCGGCTCCTCTCGCGCGCTCGTGGTCGCCGACCTGCCGTTCGGCTCCTACCAGACGTCACCGGGGCAGGCGCTGGAGTCGGCGGCCCGGTTCATGAAGGAGGCCGGCGCGCACGCGGTCAAGCTGGAGGGCGGCCGGCGGGTGGTGCCCCAGGTGGAGGCGCTCGTCTCGGCGGGCGTGCCGGTCATGGCCCACCTCGGCCTGACCCCCCAGTCGGTCAACGCGCTCGGCGGCTACCGCGTCCAGGGGCGTGGGGAGGCGGGCGACGAGCTGATGGCCGACGCCAAGGACCTGGAGCGGGCCGGCGCGTTCTCGGTCGTGCTCGAATGCGTGCCCGCCGACCTGGCCGAACGGGTGACGGCCTCGCTGTCGATCCCCACGATCGGCATCGGCGCGGGCGCCGCCACCGACGCCCAGGTGCTCGTCTGGCAGGACATGATGGGGCTGACCCCCAGCCCGGCCCGATTCGTCAAGCGCTACGCCGACCTGGGCGCCGAGCTCGACAGGGCCGCGCGGGCGTTCGCCGACGAGGTCGTCGGCGGCTCCTTCCCCGCCCCCGAGCACACGTACAGCTGAGCCCGGGTGGGGGTCAGTAGTAGCCCTTCTCGCCGTCGACCAGTTCCCTGATGGTGTCCAGGTGGCCGGCGTGCCTGGCGGTCTCCTCGACCATGTGGATCAGCATCCAGCGCAGGCTCGCCGCGCCCGAGCGGTAGTCGGGGTGTTTGCCCACGTCGTCCAGCGAGTGGGCGGCGACGATCTCGTTCGAGATCCGGCACTGACACTCGTACTCGTCGAGGAGCTTCGCCAGGGGGACGCCGTCGATCCGCATGTCGGCGTCCTCCTCCGACAGCCCCGCGCACTTCCACTGGACGATCGCGCGTTGCATGTCGAGCCAGCCCACAAGCTGGGTGCGTTCATCGGCGACGAAAGGGGGACGTTCCCGGGACATGCTCATGAGGGGCGACGCTATTCCGGCGATGCCGGCATCGCACCCTGTTTCGTACCGAAATCACCGCGCGACCGTTCCACCCGCCGCCCGGTCCCGTGGGCGGTCACTCGGCGGCGAGTGTGGCGGGGTCGGTGTTGGAGCCGCAGACCACCACCGCCACCCGCTCGCCGGGCGCGGGGGTGTAGGCGCCCGACAGCAGCGCGGCGTACGCGGTCGCGCCGCCGTGCTCGGTGACCAGGCGGTGCCTCTCCCAGAGCGTGCGGCGGGCGGCCACGATGGCGTCCTCGGCGACCAGCACGCTGCGCGCGCCGGACGAGGCGAGGATCTCGTACGCGATGTCGCCCAGCGCGGTGGCGCCCAGCGAGTCGGCCGCCACCCCGCCCACCTCCACGGGCACCGGCCGGCCCGCCTTGAGCGCCTCGTGGAAGGTGGGGATCCGCTCCGGCTCCACCGCCACGATCCTGGGCCGTCCCCGGCGGAAGCCCTGACCCGAAGCGAACGTGGGCGAGGCCTCCGAGCCGGACAGCGGCGGCTCCTGGAAGGAAGGCGGGACAGCGGAGCCGAGGGCGATGCCCGCGGCGAAGCCGCCGCCGCCGACGGCGACCAGGATGGTGTCGACGCCGCCCGTCTGCTCCATCAGCTCCAGCCCGGTGGTGCCCTGCCCGGCCACCACCTCGGCCTGGTCGTAGGCGTGCACCTTCAGCGCGCCCGTCTCGGCGGCGCGCTTGGCGGCCGCCTCGGCCGCCTCGGAGTAGATCGCCCCGACCTGGTTGACCCGGGCGCCGAGCGCCCGCAGCCCGGCCATCTTGACCGGGCTGGTCACCTCCGGCACGAAGATCTCGGCCCGCGCCCCCAGCGCCCGCGCCGCGTACGCGACCGCCAGCCCGTGGTTGCCGCCACTGGCCGCGATCACCCCGCCCGGCGGCAGCTCGCCCGCCGCCAGCATCCGGTTGAACGCCCCGCGCACCTTGAACGACCCGGAGTGCTGCAGCAGCTCCAGCTTGAGCACGAGCCCCGGCGCGACCTCCAGGACCGGCGTGCGCAGCACGTGCGCCCCGATCCGCCCGGCCGCCGCCACCACGTCCTCGTACGTCACCGTCACAGCTCCCCCTCGATCATCCGTTTGAGCTGTGCTATCCGCTCCTCGTCGCGCCGGTAGAACACCCACTGCCTGATCCGCTTGCCGCGGATGAGGCCGGCGCGCTCCAGGATCTTGAGGTGGCCGGTGGCGCTGGGCTGGGTCATGCCGAGCTTGCCGGCGATGGACCGGCCGCACACCCCGTCGGCCACCAGATCGCCGTCGACCTGGGGCGGGAAGTGCGCGACCGGGTCCTTGAGCCAGTGGAGGATCAGCAGGCGCGGCTCGCTGGCCACGGCGCGGAGCTCGGACAGCACTTAGGCATTTTCCTCAATGCCTAAGGACTAAGTCAACGCCTGCTCGAAGTCCGCCCAGAGATCCTCGGGGTGCTCGATGCCGACGGCGACCCGTACCGTGCCCTCACCGATGCCGTGCCTGGCCAGCTCGGCGGCGGTGAGCGAGCGGTGCGAGGTGGTGGCCGGGTGCAGGATGAGCGTCTCGACGCCGCCCAGCGACGGCGCGACCAGCGCCAGCCGTACCGACCGCATGAACCTCTCCCCCGCCGCGCGCCCGCCCGTCAGGTCGAACGAGAAGAGGCCGCCGAAGTCGGGCAGCAGCTTGGCCGCCACCTCGTGCGACGGGTGCGAGGGCAGGCCCGGCCAGTGCACGGCCGCCACCGACGGGTGCTCGGCCAGGCGGGTCGCGAGCAGGCGGGTGTTGGCGCAGTGGCGCTCCATGCGCAGCCCCAGCGTCTGCATCCCGCGCAGGCTCAGCCAGGCGGCGAACGGGTCCGGCGACGGCCCCAGCTCGATCGCGAAGTGCCAGACGTCGCGGTAGAGCGCGTCGTCGGCGAACACCGCCATGCCGCCGACCACGTCCGTGTGCCCGGACAGGTACTTGGTGGTGGAGTGGACGACGACGTCGGCGCCGTGCTCGATCGGGCGGCACAGCAGAGGGGTGGCGAAGGTGTTGTCGACCACGCTGACCAGGCCCAGCTCGCGGGCCGCCGCGCACATCGCGGGCAGGTCGGCGACCTGGCACATCGGGTTGGCGATGGTCTCCAGGTAGACCAGCTTCGTCCGCGGCCCGACGGCGGCGCGGAGCGCGGCGGGGTCGTGCTCGGGCACGTAGCTGACCTCGACGCCGAACCGCGACACCAGCTCGTTGATCATGCCCGCGGTGCCGCCGTACAGGGCCCGCTGGGCGATCAGGTGGTCGCCCGGCTTGAGCAGGCCGAGCAGCACGGTGTTGATGGCGGCCATGCCGGAGCCGGTGGCGATGGCGGCGACGCCGCCCTCCAGACCGGAGACGGCCTCCTCCAGGGCGCGGACGGTGGGGTTGCTGTAGCGGCCGTAGACGTACGGGCCGTCGGGCCTGCCCATGCCGTCGGCCATGACCGCCGGGTCGTCGAAGGTGAACCCGGAGGTCTGGTAGATGGGCACGGTGATCGGGCGGCTGCCCTCGACCACGGGGTGGGGCACGTGGACCGCGCGGGTTTCAGGACGGTATTCGGTCATGTACGTAAGGATGTCCGGAAAAGTCGCACGAGATCAGAGCCAATCCCACAAGATTGGTCTATGAATGGGGCCAATGTCGACCATCTCGTCGATCTGCTGGGCCGCTGGGCGTCCGGGCGCGGGCCGCTCTACCTGCTGCTCGCGGCCCGGCTGAGGGCGCTCGTGGACGACGGCGTGCTGCCTCCCGGAGAGCTGCTGCCGCCGGACCGGGTGCTGGCCAGACGGCTGGCGGTCGGCCGCGGCACCGTGGTGGCCGCGTACGAGCTGCTCCAGCGGGAAGGGCGGGTGATGCGGCGGCAGGGCAGCGGCACCCGCGTCGCCGAACTCGACCTGCCGGCCACCCGCACCGGCGACGGGGTGACGGCGAACCCGCTGCTGCTGCACATCCTGCACCCGCCCGACGGGGTGACGCTCCTGACCTGCGCCGCCCCGGACGAGCCGCCGCCGGAGCTGGCGGAGGCGTACGAGGAGGCGGCCGGGCGGCTCGCGGGCATGCGCGACCTGGGTTACCAGCCCGCCGGCCAGCCGGATCTGCGGGAGGCGGTGGCCGCCTACTACCGGCGGCGCGGCGTGCCCACGAGCGCGGCGGAGATCATCGTGACCAGCGGCGCCCAGCAGGCGCTCACCCTGCTGACCGGCCTGCTGGTGTCGCCCGGCGACCGGGTCCTGACCGAGTCCCCGACGTACCCCGGCGCCCTGGAGGTCTTCCGCCACGCCGCGGCCGCGATCCGCCCGGTCACCCTCGACCCCCGGGAAACCCTCTCCCCCGGAGAACCACCCGCCCGCCGCCCCGCGCCGGTCGACCTCGTCCGGGCCGTGCGGGAGCGGCCCGCGCTGCTCTACACGGTGCCGACCGCGAGCAATCCCACGGGGTCGGTCATGGACGGGCCGGCGCGCCGCCGGCTGGCCGCGCTGGCCGCCGAGCACGACCTGCCGGTGATCGACGACGAGGTCTCCGCGGAGCTCTGCTTCGACGGCGACACACCGGCCCCGCTCACCGCCTACACCACCGGCGAGCAGGTGGTCACGATCGCGTCGCTGAGCAAGGTCGTCTGGGGCGGCCTGCGCGTCGGCTGGATCAGGGCGCCGGCGCCGCTGGCCGCCCGGCTCGCCCGGCTCCGCGCCGTGCACGACCTCGGCGGCGACGTGGTCGGCCAGCTCGCCGCCGCCGCGCTGCTGCACCGCCTCGACGACATCAGGCGCGACCGCGTACGGGTCCTGCGCGCCCGCCACGACCACCTGTGCGCCGAGCTGCGCGCGCACCTGCCGTCCTGGTCGTTCGAACCGGCACGGGGCGGCCAGACGATCTGGGTCCGGCTGCCGCGCGGCGACGCCGACTCCTTCGCCCAGGTCGCGCTCAGGCACGGGGTGGCGGTGCCGCCCGGCCGCTCCTTCGACCCGCTCGGCGGCCTCGCGGACCGGATGCGGCTGCACTTCCTGTTCCCCGAGGCGGAGCTGTCGGCGGCGGTGCGGGCGCTCGCCGCGGCCTGGCACGCCTACGACCCCACCGAGCGCCTGCCGTCACGGCCGACCCTCGTCGTCTGACACCGGCCGAGAGCGGATCCGCCAGGAGCTGACACCGCGGCGGGCGGGCGCGCGCGTACGGCAAGGTGTGGAGCATGACCTTCGTGCTCGTACACAGCCCCAGCGTGGGCCCGTCCACGTGGGCGCCGGTGGCCCAGGCGCTGGAGCGCCGGGGCCACCAGGCGGTGGTGCCCGATCTGACCGGAGTCACCGGGGGCGGCCCGCCGCACTGGCCGCGGATCGTGGAGGCGGTGCGCGCCGCGACGCCCGCCGGAGGCCCGATCGTGCTGGCGGCCCACAGCAACGCCGGGCTGTTCGTGCCGGTGATCAAGGAAGGGCTGGGCGACCGGGTGGTGGCGTGCGTGTTCGCCGACGCCCACCTACCGCCCGAGCGCGGGCTGGTCAGGCCGGGGCAGGACGACTTCCTGCCGTTCCTGCGCGAGCTGGCCGGGGATGACGGCGTGCTGCCGCGCTGGACCGACTGGTGGAGCGAGGAGGACGTGGCGCCCATGTTCCCCGCGGACCCGGCCGTGCGCGACCGGGTGGTCGCCGAGCAGCCGCGGCTGCCGCTCGGCTTCTACACCGACCCGGTGCCGGTGCCCGCCGGGTGGGACGCCGTGCGCTGCTCCTTCCTGTGGTTCGGGCCGCCGTACGACACGGTGGCGGAGCAGGCGCGGCGGCGCGGCTGGCCCGTGCTCCGCGTCCCCGGCCACCACCTCCACCCGGTCGTCGACCCGGAGGCGGTGACCGGCGCGCTGCTCAAGCTCTCCCGCAGGTCGTGAATTCCTCACTGCCGCCGCGCGCCCCGGCCGGGAAGAGTCGCAGGCATGACAGCGATCCTGGTGAACGAGCTCGTCAAGCGCTACGGCGCCTTCGAGGCGGTGAAGGGCGTCTCGTTCGAGGTGCCCGCCGGGCAGATCTTCGCCCTGCTCGGCAGGAACGGCGCGGGCAAGACCACGACCGTGGAGGTGCTGGCCGGGTTCCAGCGGCCTGACGGCGGCTCGGTGCGGGTGCTCGGCCTCGACCCGGTGGCCGACCGGGCGGCGGTACGGCAGCGCACCGGCGTCATGTTGCAGGAGGCGGGGTTCTTCCCCGACCTCACCGTGGCGCAGACCGTCGACACCTGGCGCGACTTCACCTCCGCGCCGCGTCCCCGGGAGGAGGCGCTGGAGCTGGCCGGGCTGAAGGAGAAGGCGGCGACCAGGGTGCGCCAGCTGTCCGGCGGGGAGAAGCGGCGGCTCGATCTGGCGCTGGCCCTGCTGGGCCGGCCCGACGTGCTGTTCCTCGACGAGCCGACCGCCGGCATGGACCCGCGGGCGCGCGTGGACACCTGGGAGGTGGTGCGCGAGCTGGCCCGGCAGGGCACCACGGTCCTGCTGACCACCCACTACCTGGAAGAGGCGCAGCGGCTGGCCGCCGCCATGGCGATCATGGACGAGGGCGCGGTCGTGGCCGCGGGCGGCATGGCCGAGACGCTGGCCGGGCTGCGCGGCCGGGTGGCGTTCCGGCTGCCCGCCGGCGTGCGGCCCGATGACCTGCCGCTGCCGGTCTCGATCGACGGCGAGCTGGCCGTGTGCCGCGCCGACGACCCCGACCTGGCCGCCCAGACGCTGCTGACCTGGGCCGCCGGGCGCGGCCTGCGGCTGGCGGGCCTGGAGGTCCGCACCGCCACCCTCGAAGACCTCTTCCTCGACCTGCCCAGGAGCGCACGATGAGTCTCGCCGCGACCTACCGGCTCGGCACCCGCCTGTTCTGGAAGGACCGGGGCATGCTCTTCGGCTCGGTCGTCACGCCCGTGGGCCTGGCCATCGGGCTGCCGGTCCTGATGCGGAACGTCACCAGCGCGGGCGTGGCCGACGTCGCCCATCTCTTCCACGGCATGATCGCGATCGTGCTGGCGACCACCACGTTCATGACCATGGTCGTCGCCCTCACCATGCGCCGCGACCAGCTCGTGCTCAAGCGGCTGCGTACGACCGAGCTGACCGACGGGCAGATCCTGGGCGGGCAGATCGCCAGCGTCGTGACCCAGACCGTGGTCATCGTCGCGCTGTCGGCGGTGGCGGTGCGGGTCCTGGCGGGCGTGCCGCTGCCGGGCGAGCCGCTGCTGTTCGCGGCGGCCGTCGTGGCGGGTTCGGCGGTGATGGCGCTGCTGGCCGCCGCGTACACGGCCGCGATCCCGCGGGCCGAGCTGTCGGCCGCGTTCGCCATGCCGGTGTTCCTGCTGGCCGGGGTGGGCGCGGGGGCGATGGGGCCGATCCCGCTGCCGTCCCTCGTCCAGACGGCGCTCGACCTGCTGCCGACCGCCGCCGTGGTCGCCGCGGTGCGCCACGGCGAGGTGCTGGCGCCCGCGCTGAACCTGGCCGCGTGGACCGTGATCGGGGTCGTGAGCCTGAGGCTCTGGTTCCGGTGGGAGCCGAGGCGCTCATAATCTGACGTCGTGACCTCCACCTCCGCCCGGCGCATGGCGAGCGGCCTGCTGACCGGCGTCGCCATCGCCTACACGCTGCTCGGGCTGCTCTACTACCAGTTCGGCGCGCTGCTGGGGCTCATGGCGACGGCGATGATGCTGACGGTCGTGGCCCTGCACTACGTGAACATGCGGGCGGGGCTGCGCGGCGGGCGGCCTGCCCTGTTCCCGCTCACGCTGGTGCTGCAGGCGCTGGTCACCTACGTGCCCGACTTCCTGCTGCCGTCCGGCTACTCGTCGGTGGCGGCGCCGATGCTGGCGGGAAGCGTGCTGGTGCTCCTGCCGCTGCGCTGGGGCGGGCCGCTCGTCGCGGTGATGACGCTGTACGGGGCGACCGCGACCTGGCTCGGCCTGCCCTTCGCCATCGTGTCCTTCTTCTTCACCCTCGCCGTGCCCATCACCGGGGCCATGATCTACACGCTGGTGCGGCTGGCCAGGCTCGCCGCCGACCTGGAGGAGGCCAGGGCGGAGCTGGCCGAGGCGGCGGTGCTGAAGGAGCGGCTGCGCATCTCCCGCGACCTGCACGACGGGCTGGGCCGCAGCCTCACCGCCATCGCGCTCAAGGGCGACCTGGCCTCCCGGCTGCTCGACCGCGACCCCGCGTCGGCGCGGGGCGAGGTGACGGAGCTGGTCCAGGTGGCCAGGGAGGCGGCGCAGGACGTGCGGCAGGTGGCGCGCGGCTACCGCGAGCTGTCGCTGGCGGGCGAGACGGACCGGGCGGTGGCGCTGCTGGAGTCGTCGGGGGTGCGCTGCCAGGCCCACCTGGCGGACGTGACGCCGCCGAAGCGGTCGGACGAGGCGCTGGCCTGGGCCGTGCGGGAGGCGGTCACCAACATCCTGCGCCACAGCCACGCCACCACCTGCACGATCACCACGTCGGCCCGTGACGGGAGGGTGCGCCTGGAGGTGGCAGACGACGGCGTCCCGGACGCTCCGGTCGTCCTCGGGGGCGGGCTGACCGGGCTGGCCGAGCGGGCCGCCCAGGCGGGCGGCACCCTCACCGCGGCGCGCGGCGAGACGGGCGGCTTCCTGCTGGCGATGGAGGTCCCGGCATGACGGCCATCAGGGTGATGCTGGCCGAGGACATGCACATGATCCGGGCCGCGCTCACCGCGCTGCTGCGCCTGGAGTCCGACATCGACGTGGTCGCCGAGGTGACGCGCGGCGACGAGATCGTGCCCGCCGCCCTGGAACACCGCCCCGACGTGGCGATCGTGGACATCGACCTGCCGGTCGTCGACGGCATCACCGCCGCCGCCGAGCTGCGCGAGCGGCTCCCCGAGTGCCGGATCCTCGTGCTGACCGCGCTCGGGCAGCCAGGCCAGGTGCGCCGCGCGCTGACGGCCGGGATCGGGGCGTTCCTGGTCAAGGACGCGCCCGGCCACCGGCTCGCCGACGCCATCCGGCGCACCGCGGCGGGGCTGCGGGTGCTCGATCCCGAGCTGGTGTCGGCGGCGATGGAGTACGGCGAGAGCCCGCTGACGCCGCGCGAGTCGACCGTGCTCAGGGAGGCCGCCCGGGGCGCCTCGGCGGAGGAGATCGCCTCCCGCCTGCACCTGTCGCCCGGCACGGTGCGCAACTACCTGACGGGCGCGATCACCAAGACGGGCGCCCGCAACAAGATCGACGCCATTCGCATCGCGGAAGACGCCGGTTGGCTCTGACGCGGCCGGCTACCTCTTGTTCGATCTCACGATGAGGTGCTGCGAACCGTTGACGTTGTTGCCGCTGCCGTTGTAGGAGTTGTCGGATCCGTAGGACCGGATCACGTTGGTGAAGTTGCCGCTGTTGATGGACTTTCCCTTGTTCCAGTAGTTTCCCCTGTTTCGGGAATTGCCCCTGTCCAGGGGGTGGGCCGCCTCCGCCACGCTGGGCATCGCGAAATTCTGCCGGAGCGCCGGCTCGGCGGGAGAGGCGGGCGTCCCCGCCGCGAGCAACGCCAGCCCGATACCGGCGATGGCAAGACCAGTCATATGCATTCACACTCCAATGTTTCCCGCTCTTATCGCCGCCGGGTCACCGCACGAGAGACTGGGATCCGTTGGCCGTGTTCCCGCTGTTGGTCGCGTTGTTGCTCGCTGTGGAGCCGTTCACGTTCGAGAAGTTGCCGCTGTTGATGGGATCCCCCTCGCTGTAATAATTCCCACTGTTGGTGGAGTTACCGCTGTTTTCTGCGCCGTTGACGCATTTCGTGGGAGAATTGGAGGAAGGCGAGTTGTAGTTGACCAGCCGGTTGCCGCAGAAGACGCCGGGGACCATGTGCAACACCGTGCCCAGGTCGGCGCCCAGCAGGCGCGACAGCTCAGAAGGCGCTTGGGGTTCCGGGTCGGCCGCCGACATACCGGATCCGGCCGTCATCATGCCGGAAGCGGTCATTGCCACGACCATGGCGAGCCGAATCAGATTTCTCTGCAGAGATCCCACTACCGCCTCCGAATACCAGTTGCAGGTCGTTTCACGATCGCCGAGCATATAGTCCGCCACAAAGCGCGCACAACGTTGCCGGCGCCGTGTCGCATTTCCGTGAACGCCGGCCGAATGAAATAGGCCGAGGATTCAAGAAATTGGCCGCGTCTCATGCGGAACCGGCTGCGAAAGGACCTGTCCAGCCGGGTCAGAGGCCGCGCAGGCGGAGGTAGGCGGCGAGTTCGGCCGTGCCGTCGAGCATCGCCCGGCCGCGCCGCCGGAGGCGGGAGCGCCAGGTGCTCAGCGCTTCCTCCAGCGGGCCGATCCCGCCGGCTTCCCGGACGTTCGCGATCGCCCCGGCGATCTGACGCAGCGGGTAGCCGCCGCGCCGGAGCTGGCGGGCCAGGTGCGCGTCGCGTACCGCGGCGGGCGGGTAGCGGCGGTAGCCGGTCACCGGGTCGCGTTCGGCGTGGAGGATCCCGGCCTTCTCCCACTTGCGGAGCGTGGCCGGGTGGATGCCGAGCCGACGCGCGAGGGCGCCGACGGACGGCGCCCCGCGTACCGGCTCGTCGCCCGCCGGGGCGAGCTCGGTGAGAGCGGCGGTCACCTCGTCCAGCGTGACCCGGTCGCGCAGGATCTCGGCGTGGCCCTGGTCGAGGAGGCGGAAGACGGCCTCCTCGTCGCCCGCGTTGGCGGCCCGCAGGATCGCGGCCGCGCCCTGGTGCCCGAACCCCGGCCGGAGCGCCAGGAAGGCCCGCAGGGCCTGAGCGTGGACCGGCGTGTAGCGGCGGTACCCCTGGTCACCGCGCGGGGCCGGGGGCAGGATCCCGTCATCCTCGTAGTTGCGCACGGCCTGCGCGGACAGCCCGTGCTCCCGGGCAAGGTCACTGGGCCGAAGCCGGTCAGCGCGCGTCACCTGCACCTCCGGACGAGGTCACTGGGCCAGTGCCGGTTGGCGCGCTTCACCTGTGCCTCCGCTTCGTGAGCTCCTGGACGGCCGCTTGGTACGGCGCTGCCGGATCTGTCCACGTCCGCGACGACGTGCGCGTCCCTCAGGGCGGATACCGGTTGCCTCGGCTCACGGTCGCGAGCCGAGGCGCGGTCGTACGGAGGAGGTCGTCAGATGTCGGTGACGCGGATGCCGGCGTGGGCCTTGTAGCGGCGGTTGACCGAGATGATGTTCGCGGTCAGCGCCTCCACCTGGAAGGCGTTGCGCAGCCGCCCGCCGTAGACGCCGCGCACACCGGGGATCAGGTCGGCCAGCGCCTGCACGGTGTCGGTCGCCTCCCGGTCGTCGCCCAGCACCAGCACGTCGAGGTCCACCTTCTCCACCGCCGGGTCCATCAGCACGACGGCCGACACATGGTGGAACGCCGCCACCACCCGGCTCTCGGGAAGCACCGCCGCCGCCTGCTGGGCCGCGCTGCCCTCCTCGACGGGCAGCGCGTAGGCGCCCTGCTTGTCGAAGCCCAGCGGGTTCACGCAGTCGACCACGATCTTCCCGGCGAGCTGAGTGGCCAGCGACTCCAGCAGCGCCTTGTGCCCGTCGTACGGCACCGCCACGATCACGAGGTCGCACTCGGCGGCCACGACGGCGTTGTCCGCCCCGGTGGCTCCGGCCCCGATGGACTCGGCCGCCTCCCGCGCCCGCTCGGCGCGCCGCGACCCGATCACCACCTTGAGCCCGGCCAGCGCGAACCGCCGCGCCAACCCCTTCCCCTGGTCACCGGTGCCGCCCAGAATGCCGATGCTCAGCCCGCTCACGTCAGTCATACGACGCATCATGCCAGCACGCCATCAGCGCCCACACACGCCCCCGGCGCGGCGGACGCCACCGGCTGTACAAGGCCGGGAGAAGGTCACCGCGAAACCTCTCACCCCGGACGCACCCGTCAGGCACGATGGGGATATGGATTCAGGGGCGGTCGCACACCTGCGGGAAGTCCTCGCGGAGACGGGCTGGGTGGAGCGCACCCGCGAGCTGGGCCGGGCGCTGCGCACCACCCGCTCCCCCGGCGGGCTGCTGCTGGTGGGCACGCCCGGCGACGAGCCCTGGCACCTGACCGCGCACCTCACCGACGAGGCCCGCCTGTCCGGCCTGCCGCAGCTCGCGCCCACCCTGGTCCGCTGGTCACCGCCCGCCGGCGCCCCCGCCCACCTCCGGGTGGGGCTGGAGCGGATCGAGCGTACGACGCGCGGCGAGACGCTGTTCGTGGTGGCCGGGCAGCAGGCGCCGGCCCCGCTCCTGGAGCGGGTCGACGACGCCCGCCGCGTCGGCGCCACCATCCTGGCCCTGGAGAGCGGCGACGCTGAGCTGGCCGGGCTGGCGCACGACGCGATCGCCGTCCCCGAGCACGCGCCGGTCAGCTTCGACGGCGCCCAGCACCTGGTGAGCATCGCCGCGGGCGAGATCCCGCAACGGCCAGGGCTGCGCGAGCGGCTGGCCCGCCTGCTCGACAAGATGAGCGGCCCCCGCGTCTCCGACTGACAGCGGGCGGCATCTCGCCGCTCGGCGCGGACTCCGTAGTCGTTCCGCGGCAAGACGCGCACGACGCCGGCCTGCTGCCCGGCGACACCCTCGCCTGCCGCGCCGGCCGCCTCGCTGTCCAGTCAGGCACGCTCCGCGGTGGTCAGCCGGGGATCTCGTCGCGGGGCTGGCCGAGGCGGGCGCTGAGCGAGGATTCCAGCTCGGCGGTGGCGCGCTCGATGGCGGCGATGACCACGGCCTGCACCGGGTCGGGTTCGCCCGAACGGGTCCGGCTCACCCGCGTGACGGCGTCGATCCGGCGGGCGCCCACGTCGCGGATGTCGCTGACCAGTACCTCGCCCTCCCGCACGTCCAGCAGCGCCAGCGTGGGCACGATCGCCACCCCGCGCCCGGCGGTCACCAGCGCCAGCGTCGGCGCGAAATCGGTGATGACGTGCAGCTTGCGCGGCTCGAACCCGTGCAGCCCGGCCAGCCGGTCGAGCGCCTGCCCACAGGCGAGGTGCGGCTCGCTCGCCACCCACGGCACGTCCGCCAGCTCGGAGACGTGCCGGGGCGGCTCCGGCCAGTCAGGCGGCACCACGACGCGATATTCGTCGACGAACAGGGCGCGCGTGGCCAGCGAGGGCTGGGCGAGCACGGGCCGGCTCATGTCCTGCTCGGTGATGAGCACGTCCGCCTCCCCCAGCCGCAGCTCCTGCAGCGCTGGCGGCCCGAAGACCTCGTGGATGGCGGGCTCGATCCTCGGGTGGCGGGCGGCGAGGTCGCGCAGGGCCGGCACCAGGATGTGCTGGATCACCGTGGGGAACGCGGCGATGCGCACCGGCCCGGCCAGCCGCTCGGTGAAGCGGGTCAGCTCCCGCCTGGCCTCGGCCAGCTCCTCCTCGACCCGCTCCGCGTACCCGGCGAGGACCCGCCCGGCGGGGGTGAGCGAGACGCGGCGCTGCGAGCGGTCGACGAGCGCCAGCCCGACCTCCCGCTCCAGCTGCACGAGCTGCTGGGAGACCGCCGAGGGGGTCAGATGCAATGCCTCCGCGGCCCGCATGACGCCGCCGCGCAGGTGGACCTCGCGCAGCACGCGTAACCGCCGGGGGTCGATGTCCATGAAGCCGACCTTACGCGTGTCCGCGATTTCCGTTGATTGCCCTTCCGCTCGGCGGATCCGCAGAATGTCCTGATGGATCTTCTCCTCGAGGCCATCGGCTGGCTCGGCGCCGCCCTGCTCCTGACCGGTTACGCCCTGGTCTCGTCCGCCCGGGTGCACGGCGACGGGCTCCTCTATCAGCTCATCAACCTGGGCGGCGCGGTCGGCCTCATGGTCAACAGCGCCTACAACGACGCCTGGCCCTCGGCGGGGCTGAACCTGGTGTGGGCCTCCATCGGCGTGGTCGCCCTGGTCAAGCTGATGAGGCTGGCCCGGTCGGCACGCGCTGACGGTACGGGCGATTCCGCTCCCGCCTTGAACGAGTGACACCGCTCACGTCAAGACGGTTACCCAAACGTTATTGAATTTCTCTGGCCGACGCTGACCTGGGGGTGGCAGCGTTGACGTCAACGCGGGAACGTTCTCGCAAGGTCGAACTAGGACAAAACAACCAGCTCAAGGATAGGTATGCCTTCCCCTGCCCTGCCCCTGCGCCCCATCGCGTCGGACATCGCGTCGACTCTGCGCACCACCGTGGGCCAGCGCGCGCTCACTCAGGAGATCGCCGCCGAGGCGGTGCGCCGTGACGTCGACACCGTGCTCTTCGCCGGAGTCGGCGGGTCATGGGCGTCGTCGGTCGCCGCCACCATGTCGCTCGGCGCCAAGGCCACCGGGTTCGGCGTGCAGAACGTCAACGCCGGCGAGTTCCCGCTCACCCACCTCGGCCGCACCGGGCGGCGCACGCTGGTGATCGCCTCCTCGCACTCGGGCGGCACGCCCGAGACCGTCGCCGCGGCGCAGGCCGCCGCCAAGGCCGGCGCGCTGGTCGTGAGCGTGGCCAGGGACGCCGACAACGAGCTGGCGCGGGCCGCCGAGTTCAGCCTCGTCTACGGCAGCGAGAGCACCGCCACCGGCGGCAAGTACGAGCTCCTGGAAGAGATGTCCTGCTCCCTGCTGGAGGCCCAGGGTCTCAAGGACGGGGTGGACGAGCTGCGGGCGGCCCTCGACCTCATCCCCGACGCCACCGCCGCGGCCGTGGACGAGACCGAGCGGGCCACCGCCGAAGCCGTGGCGCGGCTCTACGACGCCGACAACATCTTCGTGCTGGGCACCGGCCGGCTGCTGGGCCTGGCGTACATGCTGTCGGTCTGCTACCTGGTCGAGATGCAGCGGCAGAAGTCCACCCACCTCAACAGCGCCGACTTCTTCCACGGCCCGTTCGAGATCGTGGACCCGCGCAGCACGCGGGTCATCCACCTCATGAGCGAGGACGAGACGCGGCCGATCTCGGAGCGGGTCAACGCTTTCCTCTCCCGGTACGGCCGCGAGCACTACGTCGTGGACCCGGCGAAGCTGACCCTCCCCGGGATCGACCCGGCGGTCCGCGGCAAGGTGGCCCACATCGCCATGGCGTCGGTGGCCTCCCGCATCGCGTACCACTTCGAGCCGCTGACCGGTCACGATCTCGACATCCGCCGATACATGCACAAGGTCGAGTACTGAGCCCGATGACGACACGCATGTGCGGCGTGGGGGACAACGTCGTCGATCGTTATCTCCACGCCGGTCTGATGTATCCGGGAGGCAGCGCGGCCAACGTGGCGGTGCACTCCCGGCGCCTGGGCGCGACCGCCGGCTACCTCGGCGTCCTCGGTGACGACGAGGCGGCGGCGCACGTGCTCAAGGCGCTGCTGGCCGAGGACGTCGACGTCACGCGGGTGCGGCACCGGGCGGAGCCCAACTCCTTCGCCGACGTCACGCTCGACGACGAGGGCAACCGCTTCTTCGGAACGTTCCAACCGCCGGTGACCCGCATCGAGCTCGAGGACCGGGATCTCGCCTATCTCTCCGGCTGCGACTGGGTCCACACCGGGCACAGCAGCTTCACGGTCTCCGAGGTGCCGAAGATGCACGCGGTCACCGCCGTCGCCTACGACTTCTCGTACCAGGGCCTCGACGTCGCGGCCCCGGTCCTGCCGTTCGTGACGGCGGCGATGTTCTCCCGGGCCGACGACACCGAGGCCGAGTGTCTCGGCCTCGTCGAGGAGGTCCGCGGCCTGGGGCCGGACACGGTCGTGGTGACCCGCGGCACCCGCGGGTCGATCGTCTGGCGGCGGGGCGAGCTGGTCGTCCAGCCCGCCGTGCCGGCCCGTGCGGTCGACACGCTGGGCGCGGGCGACGCCTACTTCGCCGCGCTCATGTGCGGCCTGTCCGACGGACTCGCCCTGCCGGACGCGACCGCGCGGGCGGCCGCGTACGCCGCCGCGGTCTGCGAGCACTTCGGTGCTTTCGGCCATCCCACCGCCATCAGCGACTCCCGGAAGGAGGCGGCCAGATGACCGCACCCCCACCTGTCCTGGACGTGGCCGGCGTCACCAAGAGCTACGGCCACGTGCAGGCGCTGCGCGGCGTCGATCTCCAGGTTCGGCCCCGCGAAGTGCACGCCCTGGTGGGCGACAACGGCGCCGGCAAGTCCACCCTCATGAAGATCATCGCCGGCGCGGTGTCGCCCGACTCCGGCACCATCGCGGTCGACGGCCGCCCGGTGACCTTCGCCAGGCCCGCCGACGCGCAGGCGGCCGGGATCGAGACCGTCTACCAGGACCTGGCGCTCGCGCCCACGCTGACCGCCGGCGAGAACCTGTACCTGGGCCGCGAGGTGCTCAAGCCGGGGCTGCTGGGCCGGCTGGGGTTCGTCGACCGCGCCGCCATGAACCGGTCGGCCGAACGGCAGCTGTCGACGCTGGGCGCCAAGCTGCAGTCGCTGGCCTCGGAGGTCGGCTCGCTGTCCGGCGGCCAGAAGCAGGCGGTCGCGGTGGCCCGCGCCTCGCTGTGGGGCAGCGCCCTCATCATGCTCGACGAGCCCACCGCGGCGCTCGGCGTCTCCCAGACCGAGTTCGTGCTCAAGCTGGTCGAGCAGCTGCGCGACGAGCGGGGCCTGTCGGTGCTGCTCATCTCGCACAGCATGCCGGACGTCTTCAGGGTCGCCGACCGGGTCACGGTGCTGCGCCTGGGCCAGACCGTGCTGACCGAGGAGATCTCGGCCCTGTCGACCAACGACCTCATCGCCGCCATGACCGGCGCGGGAATTCCAGCGGGTGGACCGACGACATGAGCACGATCACGAGCCCCGGCGTCGAAGCGGGGCCTTCGCTCACCGCGCGGCTGCTGGCCAGCCAGCGCTTCTCCAATCTGACGATCTTCGGACTGCTGGTCGCGATCATCGTGTTCTTCACGGTGGTCACCCCGTCCGGGACGTTCTTCTCGAACTACAACCTGACCAGCATCGCGCTGGCCGGGTCCCAGCTGCTGATCCTCTCGGCCGGCGTCACCTTCCTGCTCATCGCGGCCGGGCTCGACCTGTCGGTCGGTGCGGTGGTGGTCTTCTCCTCGGTCCTGGCCGCCAAGCTGATGCTGGGCCTGACTTCCGGCCTGGCCGGCACCGCCCAGGGCGGCGCGGAGCTGTGGCTGCCGATCCTGGCCGGCGTCGGGGCGGGTGTCGTCACCGGCGCGGCCTGGGGCCTGGTCAACGGCATGCTGGTGGTGAAGTCGAAGATCCCGTCCTTCATCGTGACGCTGGCGACCAGCACGATCATCCTCGGCCTGGCCCAGGTCTGGACCGGCGGCATGAACGTCAGCGGGGTGCCGCAGGCGCTCACCGACGCCTTCGGCATGGGCACCCTGCTCGGCGTCCCGTGGCCGGTCGTGACCGCCGCCGCGGTCACCGGCCTGCTGTGGGTCGTGCTCGCCCGTACCCGGTTCGGCCTGCGCACGTACGCGATCGGCGCCAACCCCGAAGCGGCCCGCAGGGCCGGCATCAACGTCGACCGGCACCTGCTGGCGATCTACTGCATGGTCGGTCTGCTGGCCGGGCTGGTCGGGATGATCGACATCTCGCGCTTCTCCACCGCCTCGGTCTCCGGGTACGCGAACATCGCGCTGCAGAGCATCACCGCGGTCATCATCGGCGGCACCTCGCTGTGGGGCGGCCGCGGCAAGATGTCCGGCACGGTCGTCGGCGCCTTCATCCCCGCGACCCTCACCAGCGGGTTCGTGATCATGAACCTGCAGCCGTTCTGGCAGAACGTCGCGGTCGGCTGCGTCCTCATCTTCGCCGTCTTCGTCGACCAGTACCGCAGACGGGCGATGAACGTCACCTGAACACCCGGCTCAACCCCCCTGCCTGGCCCAGAGCCGGCGGATGAGAGGAACTCCATCATGTTGCGGAATATCAAGAAGGTCGCCGTACTGGCACTGGCCGGCCTGACCCTGGCCGCGTGCGCCACCGAGGCGCCGGACACCGCCGCGAACGCGGGCGGCACAGGCGGCGCGGACGGCGCGGGCGCCAAGCCGCGGGTCGTCATGCTGCTCAACGACCAGTTCGACCCCTACTACCTGACGCTGGCCAAGGGCGCCGAGGAGAAGGCGGCGGAGCTCGGCGTCGAATTCTCCTGGCAGGCTCCGACCACGCTCGACGTGGCCGCCCAGACCCAGTTGCTGCAGTCGATCGCGGCCACCAAGCCGGACGGCATCATCATGTCGGCCCTCGACGCCAAGGCGATGTCGGCCCCGATGCGGCAGGTGAACGAGCAGGGCATCCCGATCGTCACCGTCGACGCCGACGTGGAGGACCAGGACGCCCGGCTGGCGACCTTCAAGTCCGACGGCGTCGTCAGCGGCGAGATGGCCGCCGACACCGTGAACGAGCTGCTCGCGGGCACCGGGAAGGTGGGCTACGTCGGCTACATCCCGGGCATCCAGAGCGTGGACATCCGGCTCAAGGGCTGGCAGGAGCAGCTGAAGAAGCACTCCGGCCTGGAGAACAGCGGCGAGGAGTACGCCGGCGCCGACATCTCCGAGAACGTCGCCAAGACCTCGGCCCTGATCTCCAGGGTGCCCGACCTGAAGGCCGTCTTCGCCTCCTGGACCAACGCCGCCATCGGCGCGGCCAAGGCGGTGCAGCAGGCCGGCAAGACCGGCGACATCAAGGTCGTCGGCGTGGACGCCTCCCCCGACCAGGTCGACCTGCTGCGCCAGGGCCTGGTCGACGCGCTGGTCGTGCAGAAGCCGTACGACATGGGCAAGGACGCGGTCGAGGCGCTGACCGCGTACACCAAGGACGGCACCCGCCCGCAGGGCGAGAAGCTCTACGACTTCGTCGTGGCGACCAAGGACAACCTCGACGCCCCCGAGATCAGCCAGTACCTGTACGTCAAGCCGGAAGGGAAGTGAGCGATGGCCAGGCTGGGAATCGACGTCGGCGGCACCTTCACCGACGTCGTCGTCCTGCACGAGGACGGCCGCCGGGTCGTCGAGAAGGTGCCGAGCACGCCGCATGACGCCTCGATCGGCATCCTCGACGGCATCGCCCAGATCCGGCGCACCCGCGGCGTGGACGTCGCGGCGCTGGACACCTTCAGCCACGGCTCCACGGTGGCGACCAACGCCCTGCTGGAGTCCAAGCTGCCCCGCACCGCGCTGGTGGTCACCCGCGGCTTCCGCGACGTGCTGGAGATCGGCACCCAGCTCCGCGGCGACCTGTTCGACCTGCGGGTCGCCAAGCCCCGCCCGTACGTGCCCCGGTCCCTCGTCTTCGAGGCCACCGAGCGCGTGGACCGGCTGGGCGACGTGGTGACCCCGCTGACCGACGCCGAGATCGCGCGCCTGGTCGAGGAGGTACGGGCCGCGGACGTCGAGGCGTGCGCCATCACCTTCCTGTTCGGGTTCCGCAACGAGGAGCACGAGCGGCGGCTCGCCGCGGCGCTCAGGGAGGCGATGCCGGAGCTCTCCGTGGCGGTCGGCTGCGAGGTCGCGCCGGAGATCAAGGAGTATCCGCGCGCCTGCACGACCGTGGTGAGCGCCGCGCTGCGGCCCCTGGTCGCCCGTTACATGTCCGGAATCCTGAGCGGTCTCGAACCGGCCGGGGTCACCTGTCCCACCTTCATCATGCAGTCGAACGGCGGCGTGATGAAGGCGGAGGAGGCCGCCGCGAACGCGCACCGCATGGTGCTCTCGGGGCCCGCCGCCGGGGTCCTTGCCGCCACCCAGGTGGCCAGGCAGTCGGCGTACCCGAACCAGATCACGTTCGACATGGGCGGCACCTCCACCGACATCTGCCTGATCCACGAGGGCCGGGCCAGGGTCGAGCGGGAGAGCGTGTTCGAGGGGCGGCCCATGCTGGTGCCCCAGTTCGACATCCACACCATCGGCTCGGGCGGCGGCTCCCTGGCGAGCGTCGACGAGGCCGGCGGGCTGCGCGTCGGGCCCGAGAGCGCCGGCGCGATGCCCGGCCCCGCCTGCTACGGCCGGGGCGGGACGCGTCCCACCACCACGGACGCGCACCTGGTGCTGGGCCGGATCGACCCGGCGGCGTTCCTCGGCGGCGAGATGCCCCTGGACGTGGAGGCGGCCAGGCAGGCGGTGAAGACGCACGTGGCCGACCCGCTCGGCGTGGACGTCGACACCGCGGCCATCGGCATCCTCGACGTGGCCGACGCGATCATGGCCCGCGGCGTCCGCGTGGTCAGCGTCAACCGCGGCCACGACCCGCGCGACTTCTACCTGCTGCCGTTCGGCGGCGCCGGGCCGATGCACGCGCTCAGCGTCGGCGCCCTGGTGGACGTCGGCGGCGTGCTGATCCCGCCGAGCCCCGGCACGTTCTCGGCGGTCGGGCTGGCCGGCTCCGACATCAAGTACACCTTCGCCCGCGTGGTCGACGCCGGCGTCGGCGACGTGCCGGCGGAGGACGTCGAGGCCCTGTACCAGGGCATGGTCGAGACGGCCGCCGAGCGGTTCGCCGGCACCGGCGTCAAGCGCGTGGACCACGTGCGGCTGGCCCGGTTCCGCTACGCCTGGCAGGACAACGACGTCGAGGTGCTCATCGACGCCCCGGAACTCGACGCCGGCGCGCTGGCGGACGCGGTCAAGCGCTTCCACGAGCAGCACCGGTTCGAGTTCGGTCACAGCAACCCCGAGGAGCGGGTGGAACTGGTGGCCGTCGGCCTGGAGGCGTACGGGATCCTGGACCACGGCCCCGGCGTCCCGGCCCGTACGGACGAGGCGGGCGGCGAGCCCGCCCGCCACCGCGAGGTCTACTTCAAGGGCCCCGGCCGGGTGCGGACCCCGGTGTACGAGCGCGGCGCGCTGGCGCCGGGCACCGTGCTGCGCGGCCCGGCGATCGTCGAGGAGCGGGAGGCCACCACGGTGGTCGTCCCCGGCACCACGCTCCGGGTCGACGACGACCTCAACCTGGTCATCACCTACGACAAGCCCGGCGAGGAGGCACGATGACGCCGCGCGAGAACGGCGCCGACCCGATCACCACCGAGGTCGTCCGGCATGCGCTGGAGACCATCGCCGAGGAGATGGGCACCGCGCTGCGCCGCACCGCGCTCAGCGTGGTGGTCAAGGACATGCGCGACTACTCCTGCGCGCTGTTCGACGCCCGGGGGCGGATGCTCGCCGCCGCGCTCGACATCCCGAGCCTGCTCGCGTCCATGGCCCCGGCGCTGCGCGCCTGCCTGGACAAGTGGGGTGAGGACATCCACCCCGGGGACGTCTTCATCAACAACCATCCCTACCTGGGCGCCTGCCAGACCAACGACATCAACATCTTCGTCCCGGTCTTCGACGCCGCCGCGACGCTCGTCGGGTTCACCGGCGTCATCGCCCACCACGCCGACTGGGGCGGGCGCACCCCCGGCACGGCCGCGGCCCGGTCGGAGTCGGCGTACGAGGAGGGCGTGCTCCTCCCGGCGCTGAAGGTGGAGGTCAAGGGGGTTCCCGAGCGGGGCCTGCTGGACATCATCACCGCCAACACCCGTCACCCGGCCCAGAACCACGGCGACCTGCGGGCGCAGATCGCGGCGGCCCGCTCCGGCGCCGGCCGGTTCGCGGGCCTGGCCGGGAAGTTCGGCACCGGCCTGCTGCTCGACACGTTCGAGGAGCTGTTCGCCTACACCGTGCGGCGGACCCGCGCGGAGATCGCCAAGCTTCCGGACGGCGACTACACGGCGGAGGGCTGCCTGGACAACGACGGGCTCGACCTCGACGCGCCGGTGAAGATGGTGGTCAAGGCGGTGATCTCGGGCGAGGAGATCCACTTCGACTTCACCGGCTCCGACCCGCAGATGCGCGGCGGGATGAACATCCCCGACTCGACCCTGCGCTCCGTGGTGCACTATGCGGTGAAGTGCCTGATGCCCTCCGACGTGCCGTTCAACGAGGGCTCGCTGGATCCGGTCTCCTTCCACGCGCCCCGCGGCACGGCGGTCAACCCCGAGTTCCCCGCCGCGGTGGGAGACCGGCACCTGGCCTCGCAGCGCCTGGCGTCCATCGTCACCCGGGCGCTGGCCGCGGCGGCGCCGCACCGCGCGTCCGCGGAGTGGTTCGTGGGCTGGCCGGTGCTCATCTGCGAGTCCCGCTCCCCCAAGTCGGGAGACGGCGTGGTCCTGCTGGCCAACGTCGCCGGAGGCGCGGGCGCCTGCGTGGACCACGACGGCGCCGACGCCCTCGACGTGCACATGGCCAACTGCCAGCTGATCCCGGCCGAGGTGATCGAGTCCTCCTACGAGCTGCGGGTGGAGCGGTACGCGCTCATCCCCGACTCGGGGGGCGCCGGCCGTCACCGGGGCGGGCTCGGCATCCGGGCCGACTACCGCAACATCTCCAGCAAGCCGTTGGGCTTCCTGTCGGAGGCCGAGCAGACCCGGCCGGAGTTCGCGCCGCAGGGGCTGACCGGCGGCCGGCCGGGGATGCCCGCGTCGCTGGCGCTGATCCACGAGGACGGCACGGAGACCGCGCTCCCCTCCAAGGGCCAGGGCTCGGCCCTGCCGGGTGAGATCGTCAGCCTGCGCGCGGGCGGCGGCGGCGGTTACGGCGACCCGGCCGAGCGCCCGGCCGAGCTGGTCGAGGCCGACCTCAGGGACGGCCGGATCACCGCGGCGGGCGCGGCCGCCTACGAGAGGACGCGCTGACATGGCCGCCGGGTTCCTGGGCGTGGCGCACGTCGGGATCGTGGTCGACGACCTGGAGGAGGCCGTCGCGGCCACCACGCCCGTGGCCGGCGGGTGGAGCGACATCCTGGAGTGGGACACCGTGGTCCGCTTCCCCGACGGCTCGCGCGAGGAGCGTCCGGTACGGTTCGTCACCGCCGCGAGCGGGCCCGCTCACGTCAAGATGATCGAGTCGGCCGAGGGCAGCGTCTGGGCCCCCACCGGCGGGGTGCAGCAGCTGCACCACCTCACCTACTGGGTGGCGGACATCGAGGAGGCCACGGCCGGGCTCCTGGCGACCGGCAGGTACCGCGTCGAGGCCGACGGGCTGGAGCCTGACGACAGCGTCCGGTTCCGCTACCTGCTCAACGACCTCGGCCTGCGGATCGAGCTCGGACTGCTGGCCAACAAGCCCGGCTTCGACAGCTGGGCGGCGGGCGGCGAGCACGCCTGACCGCGCACGGGGCCCGGCGGAGATGTCCGCCGGGCCCCCGCACGTTCTCAGACGGCCGCCACCGACTCGCGGACCAGGAACGACGTGGGCAGCTCGATGAGCTCGGGCGGGCCCTCGTCGCCGTTGAGCCGGTCGATGAGCTTGCGGGCCGCCCTGGCCCCGATCTCGTGCACCGGCTGCTCGATGACGGTGAGGGCGGGCCGGACCAGCGTGGTCCAGTCGAGGTTGTCGAAGCCCACGAACGACAGGTCACGCGGCATCTCGATGTCGAGCTCGCGCACGGCCTGGTAGGCGCCGAGCGTCATCATGTTGTCGGTGGTGACCAGGGCCGTCGGCCGGGCCGGCGAGGCCAGCAGGCGCCGGGTGGCCTCGGCCGCGCCTTCGACGTCGTAGCCGCCCGTCCGGCCGACCAGCGACGGGTCCACCTCCACCCCGGCGTCGCGGTGGGCGCGCAGGTAGCCGAGCAGCCGGGCGGCGCTGGCGTTGATCTCCCCGCGCAGGCGGTCGAGCCCTGGACGGAGCAGCGTGGCCCAGTCGGCCTCGCGCTCGATGCGCAGCTCCGTCAGGATGCCGATGCGGCGGTGGCCGTGGCTCAGGAGGTAGGTCACGGCCTCCCGCATGGCCGCGACGTCGTCGACGGTGACCGCGTCGGCCCCGACGGCGCTGCTCGGCCGGTCGAAGAGCACCACGTGCTTGCCGTGCGACCGGACCGCCCGCAGGTGCTCGACGTCGCCGACGTCGGCGGTGGCGACGATCAGGCCGTCGACCTGCTTGTCGATCAGCAGGTTGACGGCCTCCCGCTCGCTGCGGACGTCCTCGTCGGTGTTGGTCAGCAGGATGCTGTAGCCCGACTTCCTGGCCTCGTCGGTGATGCCGCGCACCACGCCGGAGAAGAACGGGCTGCTGATGTCGGCGCACACCACGCCCAGGGTGTCGGTGCGCCGGGTCACCATGCTCCTGGCCACGCTGTTGGGCCGGTAGCCCAGGGTCTCTATCGCGTCGAGGACGCGCTTCCGCGTCGCCTCGCTGAACCGGCCGTAGTTGCCCAGCACGCGGCTCGCGGTGGAGGTGGACACCTTGGCCAGCCTTGCCACGTCGTGGATCGTCGGAGGCTGAGCGGATGAGGCCATGAGGGAACGTTATCGCAGCTTGAGAGCCGGAGGCCACGGGCCGGAACCCGTGGCACTCCCGTCAGTCGTCGTCCTGGTCGGCCTCGTCCCACGCCTTGTTGCGCTCGGCCGCGCGCTGCAGCGCCCCGGCAGCCTCCTGCTCGGTCGCGTACGGGCCCATCCGGTCCTTGTTGGGGCAGCCCACGTCGGGCTCGACCCGCATGTGCTTGAGGCAGAACCACCACTGGCCATCGGTCATGAGGTCGATTCTGCCCCGTAGACTCAGGTTTCATGACGACACTGCTCCAGCCCGGCCGAATTTCGCCCATGCGAAAGGTTCCCGCCCACATCGAGCGGCCGGAGTACGTCGGCAAGAAGCGCCCCAAGACCGGCGAGTCCGACGTGAAGACCCCCGAGATCATCGAGCGCATGCGGGTCGCGGGCCGCATCGCCGCCCAGGCGCTCGAAGAGGTCGGCCGAAACGTGCGGCCGGGCGTCACCACCGACGAGCTCGACCGCATCGGCCACGAGTTCCTCGTCGACCACGGCGCCTACCCGAGCACGCTCGGCTACAAGGGCTACCCCAAGTCGCTGTGCACCTCGATCAACGAGGTGATCTGCCACGGCATCCCCGACGACACCGTGCTGCGCGACGGCGACATCGTCAACGTCGACATCACCGCCTACATCGGCGGCGTCCACGGCGACACCGACGCCACCTTCCTGGTCGGCGAGGTCGACGAGGAGTCGCGGCTGCTGGTCGAGCGCACCCGCGAGGCGATGATGCGCGCCATCAAGGCCGTCGCGCCGGGCCGCCAGCTCAACGTGGTCGGCCGGGTGATCGAGGCCTACGCCAAGCGGTTCGGCTACGGCGTGGTGCGCGACTTCACCGGCCACGGCATCGGCACCAGCTTCCACTCCGGCCTGATGGTGCCCCACTACGACGACCCGTCGCTCCGGGTCGAGCTGGTGCAGGGCATGACGTTCACCATCGAGCCGATGCTGACGCTGGGCACGATCGACTACGACATCTGGCCCGACAAGTGGACCGCGGTGACCAAGGACCGCAAGCGCACGGCACAGTTCGAGCACACGATCGTGGTCACCGCCACCGGCAGCGAGATCCTCACCGCGCCTTAGGCACGACCCCCGTCACGGTGGTGCCCTCGCCGGGCACGCTGTTGACCGACAGCGACCCGCCGGCCTCGCCCAGCGCCGCCCGCATGCGGGCGATCCCGCGGCCCGCCCGCGAGAGATCGAAGCCCCTGCCGTGGTCGCTGACCGTCATACGCAGACCGCCGCGGCCCACCGTGACGGCGATCGACACCGTCGTGGCCTCGCTGTGCTTGTGCACGTTGTCGAGCGCCTCGGCCAGCGCCTCCAGAACCCCCTTGGCGACCCGCGGCCGCACGTCGGCCGCGGGCAGCGCCCACACCTCCACCGCGATCCCCGTACGCCGCGACCATTCGGCCAGGTTGCCCTCAAGGGCTTCGGCCAGGCTTTCACCCCCGCGCATGCGCGTCACTTCCATCACCGCTCCACGCCTTCCTGAGGCCCGAGCGCGCCGGCTCCACCGCCGGCGCCGAAAGCGCGGAGCGCCACCCCCCACGGCAGGCTCGCGCCACCCCCTATCGGGAAAGGCTACCCGCCGTGCCGCCGTCACACCGGGTGAAGATAGCAGGCCCTGCCTGAACGGCTACTCGCGTTTGTCGAGCTCGTTGAGCCTGGCCAGATAGTCGTTGTACGAGGTGAGCTCCGGATCGCCGGAACGCGCCGCGGACCGGTCGTCGCGCCGGGCCTTGCGGTCCTCGCTGCGGTACCACTGCACCGCGATGGCCAGGAGCACCATGAGGGTCGGGATCTCCCCGAACCCCCACGCGATCGCGCCGCCGTTCTGCTGCTCCTGCAGCAGCGGCCCGCCCCAGGACCGGTCGAGCTGCTCGTACCAGCCGGGCGCGATGAGCGTGCCGGTCATCATCAGCGCGATGCCGAAGAACGCGTGGAACGGCATGGTGACGAACAGCAGCAGCAGCCTGCCCACGTACGGGAGCTGGTGAGGGCCGGGGTCGACCCCGATGACCACCCAGAAGAACAGGCACCCGCTGACCAGGAAGTGGAGGATCATGAGGATGTGGCCGAGGTGCTCCTCCATGGCGGCCTCGAACAGCGGCGTGAAGTAGAGCGCGTAGGTGGACGCGATGAAGATCGCGGTGGCGATGCCCGGATGGGTGACGACGCGCGCGTAACCACTGTGCAGGATCGCCATCAGCCACTCGCGCGGCCCCCGGTCTCCGCGCCGGGCGGCGGGCTTGAGCGCGCGCAGCGCGAGCGTGACGGGGGCGCCGAGCACCAGGAAGATCGGGACGATCATGGCCAGCGTCATGTGCTCGATCATGTGCACGTCGAACATGACCTTGGCGTACCGCGCCACGCCGCTCTGGGTGGTGAAGACCAGGATGGCCACGCCGGCGAACCACGACGCGGTGCGGCCCCACGGCCAGGCGTCGCCGCGCCGCCGCATCCGTACGACGCCCGCGCCGTACAGCCCGGCCAGGATCGCGGCGAGCAGCGCGAAGAACAGGTCGAACCACCACAGCGAGAGGATGTTCGCGGCCGAGATCGGCGGCGGGACCGGGTGGCCGAGGAGGTCGAAGGCGCGGTCGGCGGGCAGGCTGACCGGCGGGGGCGGGGTGCGCGACAGCGCCACCGCCAGCCCGATCGTCGCCAGCATGAGCATGAGCTCGCCGGCCGCGAGCCGGGCGAACGCGCGCGGGCGGCCCGCGCCGAGGTCGGCGAGCGTGCGCTGGCGGTGCCACCAGCCGACGTAGCCGAGCAGCACGAACGCCACGGTCTTGGCCACGATGAGCACGCCGTAGCTGGACGTCCACAGGTCGGACAGCGACGTGAGCCGCGCGAGCGTGCTGAACACGCCCGACATCCCCACGCCGATGTAGACCCACAGCGCCATCCGCGAGAAGCGGGAGGCCGCCACGTCGAGCTGCGGCCGCTTCAGCGCGGCGTGCAGGGCCAGCACGGCCAGCCCGCCCACCCACAGAGCCAGCGTCAGCAGGTGGAGGGTGACCGAGGTGATGGCCAGGCCGTGGTTGGGCGAGGAGGCGGAGTGGCCGGTGAGCGCCGGCGGCATGAGCGTGACCAGCGCGAGCACCAGCAGCCCGGCCGCCGCCCCGGCGGTGATGACGCCGCGGGAGAACAGCGCGATCGACAGCCCGAACAGCACCACGAGGGTGAGCGCGATGCCGGGGCTCTCCTGGGTGGCGAAGCCGACCAGGAAGTTGCGGTTGAGAATCTCGGGGACCGAGCGCGCCCACACGTCGGAGACGCTGAAGACCATGGTGAGGAAGGCCGCGCCCGCCCAGGCGAGCCCCGTCCAGGAGGCGGCCCGCAGGTAGCCCTGCGCGGTCTTGCCGAGCACGCCCTTGTCGTTGGGCAGCAGCAGGGCGGCGGCCAGCAGCAGGCCGACCGTGGCGACGCCCGCGACGTCCATGGCCAGCTTGGAGACCGGCAGCCCCCAGCGCGTCACGACGCCTGACGAGGGCACGCCGAGGATGATCCTGGGGAACGCCGCGCCTCCGGCGATCATGGCGATCACGAGGGCGGCGATCGCCGCCCCGGCCGCCGCCAGCGCGAGACGCGCGGCTCTGGTCACGGCTGCTTCTTCTTCCTGGCGCTCATGAGGAACCCGATGCCGATGCCGACGAGCGCGCCGACCACGATGAGGAGCCAGACCGGGAAGGTGGCGGCGTCGCTCTCGGCGGACACCTCCTCGGCGGGCTGGGCCTCGGCCGGCTCGGTGGCGGTGGGGGCCGGCTCGGCGGTGGTCGCCTCGGCCGTCGGCGCCGTGCTCCCCTCAGGAGTCTCCGCCGGGGACGGGCTCGCGCCCTTGACGGTGAACGGGATCTCGCCCTCGATCGGGTGGCCGTCGGACGAGACGACCCGGTAGGCGATGGTGTAGTCGCCGTCGGGCAGCTCGCCCTTCAGCGCCTGCTTCACCTTCACCCCGTCGAGCTCCGGGTCGCCGGCCTGGTGCTGGGTGTCACCCGGCCCGCGTACGCTCACGAAGGGCATGCGGATCTTGCCGGTGAACTCCAGCGTGATCTCGTCCACGGACTCGACCGTGGCGTCCTTGGCGGGGTCGCTGCTCTTGAGCGCGTCGTGAGCCAGAGCCGGCCCGGCGGTGACGAGGACGAGCAGCGTGGCGAGGATCGCGGTGAGGGCCGCGAGCGGGGAACTCTTCATGGCGCCTTCAAGGCTACCGAGCACCCCGCCCGGTTCGTACCCCGATCAGAGACCCGCGCAGGCGAGCGCCCGCTGGTAGGCCTCGACGCTGGCCTCGGCGTCGCCGATCTCGTAGAGCGTCTCCGCCGTGGCGTACCACGCGCCGGCCGAGAGGAAGGACGGCGGGACCGAGTCGAGGGCGTCGCGGATCGTCCGCAGGTGCCTGTCGGCCTCGGCGGCCTCGCCGCGCACGCTGTGCGCCCGCCCCAGCAGCAGGTGCGTCTGCGGCACCTGGGCGACGGCGGCGCCGGACAGCAGGCCGCCGGCGGTGTGGGCGTGCTCCAGGGCCCGGTCGAGGTCGCCGGTCATGAACTCGACGTGGGCCAGCTCGGTCAGCGCCCGCGCCCGGTCGGTCACGCTGGTGGAGCTCTGCTCCTGGTCCCTGATGGCGCGGTTGACGTGCTCCAGGAGCGAGGCCGCCTCCTCGGGCTGCACGCGGCGCCGCAGCTGGACGTACGCGACCCGCATCATGGCGAGCAGGCGCGGGTGACCGGACTCGGCCACCAGCGCCAGGGCCCGCTCGGCGAAGACGAGCGCCTCCTCCCGGTGGCCGGTGTAGTCGGCCGCGAAGGCGGCGTTCCAGTTGGCCGCGGCCATGGCGCGCGGGGAGCCGAGCGCGTCGGCGGCGTTGAGCAGCTCGGCGGCGAACTGCCGGGCGCGCAGGTGGTCGCCGCGCACGAAGTAGGCCGCCAGCAGGGTGGCGCCCAGCTCCACCAGCAGGTCGGACCACGCGGGCCGGTTGGCGCCGCCCAGGATGCGCTCGCCGATCTCGACGGCCTCCACGAGCCGGTTGCTCTGCCGGTAGACGCGGCACAGGGCGATGGCGATCTCGATCCGGCGCTCGGCGGGGACGTCCTCGCCCTGCAGCCGCTGCAGGATGGCGATCGCCTCGTCGCTGTCGCCGCACGCCTCCGTGGCGAGGGCCAGCCCGAATTCGGTGTCTTGACGAAGCTCGGTCAGACCTGTCAGGTTGTTGTCCGCGAGCAGCTCGGTGAAGCGGTTGCGGGCCTCGGCGACCTCGCCGTTCTCCAGCGCGATCCGGGCGTAGCCGAGCGAGAGTTCGATGTCCTCCATCTGCTCGGCCGTCACACCGTTGATCAGATAGGAGAGCGAGCAGTCCAGTTTCTGGGCCAGCAGCTCCAGGACCGCCGGCGTGGGAGTACGCTTGCCACTCTCGATCAAGGAGACGTAACTGTCAGACAACTCGGGGTGCGCGAGCTGTGCCTGCGAGAGGCCGCGCTGCCGCCGCACCGTCTTGATACGGAGTCCGACTAGGTCAGATGTGGTCACGGTCGTCGCTCCCTGAAATGATAAGTTCCAAGCAAGTCCCGTAGATCCGCGAGGGAGATCCTCATGCGCACGCGCCTCACGATGTCCGCACTTGTTGCCTTGCTCGGGGCCGTGGTGGCCGTTGCAGGCAATAGTACGGTCGCGAATGCGGAAACGTCTGCCCCCGCAGCAGTCTCCGCCGTCTCTCTCGCCGTCCTCGGCGACGCCTATTGTTGCTGAGCACGCGGGTGAGACCGGCGGCGGGGCCGCCATGTCAGGTGAGAGCCATCTCCTGCGTGTCACACCCCCGTCGCCGCTGCCCTCGTTCTCTCCGCTTCTCCGCGCATCACCCGTAGAAGTCTCCGCGCATTCCCCGTAGGCGAGCAGCCTAGGCGGGGCATCTACATTTCCTCTAGACGTCGCCACGTCGGCCCGATCGGCCCTGCTCCCTCACCGTGATCCGGTCTACGCCGCCGTGGTCAGCTCCACGGGTGGGAGAGTCCGTTGGCCGAGGGCGTCATCGTCCGGCTCCTGGGGCCGGTCACCGCCGCGCGCGACGGCAAGGAGATCGATCTCGGTCCACCCCGCCGGCAGGCGCTGACGGCGATCCTCGCCGCGTGGCCGGGGCGCGTGGTGCCGATTCCGCGCATCATCGACGGCATCTGGGGCGACGACCCGCCCAAGACGGCCGAGCAGAGCGTCTACACCTACGTGGCCGGGCTCAGGAACGCGCTGGAGCCGTCCCGGGGGCGGCGCGAGCCCTCGAAGCTGGTCGTCGGCGCCGCCGGGGGCTACCGGCTCCGCCTCGACGGCTCCCGGGTGGACGCCATCGCCTTCACCGAGCGGCTCGACCACGCGCGCCGCGCCGTCCTGCGGGGCGACCACGCGGGCGCCCTGCCCGACCTCGAAGAGGCCCTCGCCCTGTGGCACGGCGAAGCGCTGCCCGGGGTTCCCGGGCCCTTCGCCGAGAGCGAGCGCGCCCGGCTGACCGAGGCGCGGCTCGCCGCGCAGGAATACCGCGCCGAGGCGTTGCTCGGGCTCGACAGGCCGCAGGACGCGCTGGCCCCGCTGCGGGCCATGACCTACCGCCATCCCCTCCGCGAACGGCCGCGCGAGCTGCTGATGCTCGCCCTGGTGCGGTGCGGCAGGCGCGCCGAGGCCCTGGTGGTCTACGAGGAGAGCCGGCGGCTGCTCCGCGAGGAGCTGGGCGTGGACCCGGGAGAGGCGCTGCGCCGTTCACACCGGCTGGCGCTGGCGGCCGGGCCCCGCGAGCGGCCCGGTGACGGGCCGCCCCCGCTGCCCCGCCAGTTGCCCCGCGACCTGGCCGGGTTCGTGGGCAGGACCCAGGAGGTCATCCGGCTCAAAGGGCTGCTGGCGCCGTGGGACGACACCGAGCCGAACCCTCTCGTGGTCATCTCCGGGCCGCCGGGCGTGGGCAAGTCGGCGCTGGCGGTGCGGATCGGCAACCTCGTCAAGGACCGCTACCCCGACGGCCAGCTCTACGTGAACCTGCGCGGAGCCACGGTCGGGCTGCCGGGCCTCGACCCGCTGGACGTGCTGGGCAGGTTCCTGCGCGCGTTCGGCATCGACGGCGACGCCATCCCCGGCGACGTGGACGAGGCCGCGGCGCTGTGGCGCAGCACGCTGTCCGGCAGGCGGACGCTGATCCTCCTGGACGACGCCGCCGGGCTCGGGCAGATCCTGCCGCTGTTACCGGCTCCGCGCGGCACCGCCATCGTGGTGACCAGCCGCGAGACGCTCGCCGCCGGCGACGACTGCGTCCAGCTCCACCTGCCTCGCCTGTCCCTCCCGGAGTCCGTCACGGTGCTGGCCAAGCTGGCCGGGGCCGAGCGGATGGCGGCCGACCCCGAGGAGACGGCCGGTCTGGTGCGGCTCTGCGACGGCCTGCCGCTCGCGCTGCGCATCGCGGGCGCGCGCCTGGCCGACCGCCCCGCCTGGAGCGTGTCGGCGCTGACCGGCCGGCTGCGCGACGAGCGCCGCAGGCTGCACGAGCTGGAGGCGGGCGAGCTGGCGGTACGGGCGAGCCTGGCGTCGAGCTGGAGCGCCCTGGCCGGCAGCGCCAGGCCGATCGACCGGGTCGCCGCCCGCGCTCTGGGCCTGCTCGGCCTGCTGCACCTGCACGACGTGACGGCGGAGGTGGCGGCGGCGCTGCTCGGCACCGGCGCCGACGAGGCCGAGCGGGCGCTCGAACGGCTGGTGGACGCCCACCTGCTGGAACACCTCGCGGGCCCGGGCCGCTACCAGCTCCACGACCTGGTCCGGCTGTTCGCGGCCGAGATGGCGCCGGGCGACGCCGCCGGGCCGCTCGCCCGGGCGCTGAGCTTCTACATCGCCTCCGCGCGGCTGGCCGTCACCACCATGGACCCGCACCGGGTGCAGGCCGAGGGTCCCGAGGTCGACGCCGTGCCGCACGCCGTCGGCGGACCGGACGAGGCGATCGCCTGGCTGGCCGGCGAGGAGACCAACCTGGTGGCGGCGGCCGGGCAGGCCATGGCCGGCCCTGACTCCGGGCTGGCCGCGCTGGGGGTGGCGCTGTGCTTCTCGCTGTTCTGGTATCAGCAGTACGCGCACGAGCCCGTGCCTCTGATCGCGCTGAACCGGCGGGCGCTGGACGTCTGCGAGCGGCTGGGCGACCGGCTCGGCGCCTATCACGCGCACGGGCACGTCGCCTGCGGCCTTGCCCTGCAGGGCAAGGCGGAGGCCATGGGCCATCTGGAGGCGCAGCTCATCCTGGCCAGGGAGCTGGGCGACCGGTTCAGCGAGCAGCGCACGCTGGGCAACCTGGCCAACCTGTCGGTCGAGCGGGGGCTGCACGAGCAGGCGCTCGGCTACGCCGGCCGGCAGCTCGCGCTGGCGCGGCGGATCGGCGCGGACGTGGGCGTGCGTTACGCGCTGATGATGAGAGGGCTGGCCTGCCAGAAGCTCGGCCGCCCGGCGGAGGCGCGGGGGCCTCTGGAAGAGGCGCTCGCCGCCGCCGAGAGCATCGGCGACACCGGTCACGAGATGAACATGCGCCGGATACTCGGTGAGCTCTGCCTCGACGAGGGCAAGCCGGGCGAGGCCGCGGACCACCTGGAGCGGGCGCTGGCGGCGAGCCGGGCCCATCGCAACCGGCTCGGCGAGCTGGAGTGCCTCGTCCTGCTGTCCCGGGCGCGCCGGGAGCTGGGCGACGCACACGCGGCCCTGCCGCACATCGCCGAGGCGATGCCGCTGGCGGCGGAGCTGGAGAACGCCAAGTGGCGGATCGAGACGGAGAACGAGCAGCGGATCGTGCACGAGCTGGTCGGCGTCCCCACCGTGCGCGTGTGACGGCCGGTCATCTCGCCCTGAGCGCGAGGAAGAGGTCGACCCGGTCGGCCATCGTCGACAGGTCCCTGCCGGTCAGCTCCTCCACCCGCTTGATCCGGTAGCGCACGGTGTTGACGTGCACGTGCATCCGCTCGGCGCACGCGTTCCAGGACCCGGCGCAGTCGAGGAAGGTGGCGAGCGTGCGCACCAGCTCCGACTGGTGGCCGGCGTCGTAGTCGAGCAGCGGGGCGAGCAGCCGCCCGGCGAACGACCTGCGCACGTCGCCGGGGACGGTGGCCAGCAGCAGCGCGTGCGTGTAGATCTCGTCGGACGTCACCACCCCGCCGTCGCGGGCCTCGGCCAGTCGTCTGGCGTGACCGGCCTCCTCGACGCCGCCTCGGAGTGCGGCCGCGCCGGTGAGTGCGCCGCTCAGGCCCAGACAGACGCGGGCGTCCGGCAGCGCCGACAGGATCGCGGCCCCGGCGCGCAGGCGGGCGGCCAGATCGGCGACGTCCCCGCCGCGCAGCGGCACCACCGCCACCGCCCCGTCGGCGCCCGGCGGTGCGACGATCTCCCGGCCCAGCAACTCCTCCAGCACCTGCCCCCCGAGCACCCCCGGGCCGTGCTCGCGGGGCGCACCGTGCCCAGCGGAGCGGGCGACCCCGACCAAGCCGGGCTCGCCGGGACCGGACACCGCGTCCGGCCGGGCGAAGCCGGACACCACGTCCGGCCGGGCGAAGCCGGACACCGCGTCCGGCCGGGCGGGGACGGGTGCAGGGCCGGGGTGGGTGATGGCGGCGTTGACGACCGCGTACGGCTCGGCGGTGTCCAGGCCGGAGGTGCGGAAGCGGGCGTTCAGCTCCGCGGCGTCGGCGCCGGCGAGGGCGGCGGCCAGGAGCTCGCCGGCGAGCCGCCGTTCCACCCGCCGCCCCTCCTCCATGCGGCTGCGTTCCAGCGCCACGCAGGCCGCCAGCTCGTAGCCCAGGTCGGCCCGATCGAGCAGGTCGCCGTCGCAGGCGAGCATCCAGCCGCCCGCCCGGTGGCCGCGCCCGACGCCGAACAGCGTGTGGCCGCCGGCCAGGCACGGCAGCCGGGTCGCGGTCAGGTAGGCGCGCGCCAGGCCGGCGGGGTCGTCCGGCGCGCCGACGATGACCTCGCCGGCGGCGGACACGACCGCCCCGGTGACGCCCAGCTCGGCGGCGGTCAGCGCGAACAGCTCGGGCAGGTCGGCGCCCTCGGCCACGGCGGCGACGAGCCTGCGGTGGCGGCCGAGCGCCTCGCGCGCGTCGCCCGTCAGGCGGTGCCCGGCCTGCTCGGCCAGGGTGCGGAAGGACACCTCGGTGGGCACCTCCAGCAGCGGCAGCCCGGCCCGCTCGCACGCCGTCACGAGGTCGGCGGGGATGTGGCCGAGCCACGCCTGCCCGGCGCCGAGCCCGGCCACCCCCGCCTCGACCAGCGCGGCCACGAACCGGGCCGAGTCCTCCGGCCCCTGGCGCCACATCAGGCCGGTGAGCACGAGCTCGCCGCCCGACAGGTAGCGCCCCGGCTCCGGCAGGTCGGTGATGTGGACCGAGGTGAACGCGCGGTCCGGGTCTCCGGTGAGCAGCCGGAGACGCGGCTCGCCGACGGCCAGCAGGTCACGTATCCGCATTTGGAGGAATATACAAGCCCGCCGGTGGCCGCGCTTACCCCGATTTCACCTGGCGCGCATACCGCCCGCACCGGGCCGGTGCTCTACTCGAAGGATGACGGAGACGGCGAGTTCGCTGCGGCAGGGCGTCGGCCAGAGCGCGCGGCGGCCGGACGCGGTGCTCAAGGTGACGGGCGAGTTCGCCTACGCCTCTGACCTGTGGCTCGAAGGCATGGTGTGGGGGGCGACGCTGCGCAGCCCGCACCCGTCGGCGTGGATCAGGTCCATCGACGTGGGACCGGCGCTGGCCGTCCCTGGCGTGCGCGCGGTCATGACGCACGAGGACGTGCCGGGCGAGAAGTTCTACGGGCTGGAGCGCAAGGACCAGCCGGTGCTCGCCGTCGACCAGGTCCGCTACCAGGGCGAGCCGGTGGCGCTGGTGGCCGCCGACCATCCGGAGACCGCGCGGCGGGCGGCGGACGCGATCGTGGTGGACTACGAGGTGCGCGAGGCCGTGACGGACCCGCGCCTGGCGACGGAGCTGGTGCGCCACCAGCCGGTGCGCACGGGCGAGGTGTTCGAGGCCGAGGTCGTGGTCAGCGGCGAGTACGAGGTCGGCATGCAGGACCAGGCGTTCCTCGGCCCGGAGTCGGGGCTGGCGGTGCCTGCCGAGGACGGGGGCGTCGACCTCTACATCGCCACCCAGTGGCTGCACGTGGACCGCGACCAGCTCGCCCCCTGCCTGGGGCTGCCGCCGGAGAAGGTGCGGCTGACGCTGGCCGGGGTCGGGGGCGCGTTCGGCGCCCGCGAGGACCTGTCGATGCAGGTGCACGCGTGCATGCTGGCGCTCCGGCTGAACCGTCCCGTCAAGATCGTGTACGGGCGCGAGGAGTCGTTCTTCGGCCACGTGCACCGCCATCCTGCGCGGATGCGGTACGAGCACGGCGCCACCCGCGACGGCCGGCTCGTCTACGTCAAGGCCGCCATCCTGCTGGACGGCGGCGCCTACTGCTCCTCCTCCCCCGCCGTGGTGGGCAACGCCGCCTCGCTCGGCGTGGGCCCGTACGAGGTGCCGAACGTGCTGGTGGAGGCCACCGGCGTCTACACCAACAACCCGCCGTGCGGCGCGATGCGCGGGTTCGGCGCGGTGCAGGCGTGTTACGCGTACGAGTCGCAGATGGACCGCCTGGCCGAGGCGTGCGGGCTGTCGCCGGTGGAGATCCGGCGGCGCAACGCGGTGTCGCAGGGCTCGGCGCTGATCACCGGGCAGGTGATCGACTCGCCGGCGCCGCTCGCCGACATGCTGCGCGAGCTGGAGTCGTTCCCGCTGCCGCCGCCCGCCGGCGACGACCTGCGCGGGCTGCCGGGCGGCGTGTCGCAGACCACGCACGGCGAGTCGGTGCGGCGCGGCGTCGGGTACGGGGTCGGGATCAAGAACATCTGCTTCTCGGAGGGGTTCGACGACTACTCCACGGCCCGGGTGCGGGCCGAGTTGGTCAACGGCGGGCCGCACGTCACCGTGCACACCGCGGCGGCCGAGGTGGGCCAGGGGCTGGTGACGATCCAGGCCCAGATCGCCCGCACCGAGCTGGGCGTGGAGCACGTGACGGTGGCGACCGCCGACACCTCGGTCGGGTCGGCCGGGTCGTCGTCGGCCTCGCGCCAGTCGTACGTGACGGGCGGCGCGGTGAAGGCGGCCTGCGAGGCGGTACGTGAGCGGTTCGGCGGGCTGCCCGTGCGGGAGGCGCTGGAGAAGTTCGGTCCCGTCGAGGAGACGCGGGAGTTCCGGCACCGGCCGACGTTCCCGCTGGACCCGCTCACCGGGCAGGGCGACTCGCACACCCAGCTCGCGCTCTGCGTGCACCGGGCGGTGGTGGACGTGGACGTGGAGCTGGGCCTGGTCAAGGTGGTCGAGCTGGCGGCCGTGCAGGACGTCGGCCGGATCCTGAACCCGCAGGCGCTGGAGGGCCAGATCCACGGCGGGTCGGCGCAGGGCCTCGGGCTGGCCCTGATGGAGGAGATCCAGGTCAGGGACGGCAGGGTGCTGAACCCGTCCTTCACCGACTACCTGATCCCCACCATTCTCGACATGCCGCCCATGACGATGAAAATCCTGGAAAATCCAGACCCTGCTGCCCCGTACGGATTGCGTGGCGCCGGTGAGCCCCCGACACTCTCCTCCACCCCCGCGATCGCGGCCGCGGTGCGCGCGGCGACCGGCCTGCGGTTGACGCGCGTTCCGATAAGACCCGAAGATATCGCCTTGGCCCACATCGGGGGCTGAACGACCACGGGGAGGACCCTTATGGCTGACGCACGCGAGGCGGCCAAGGCGGAGTTCGAGCGGTTCGACGCCGACGGCGACGGTCTGCTGACGACCGCCGAGATCAGGAAGGCCAACGAGGCCATGGGCGGCCTGGGCGCCTCGGAGGCGGAGATCGAGGCGTTCATCGAGGCCGCCGACCGCGACGGCGACGGCCGGATCGGGCTGGACGAGTTCGCCGCTCTGGTCGGCGGCGGCAGGCACGAGAAGGCATGATCGGTTCCCCCGCCGGGTAGGGCACCGGGCGATCCCCCGCGTCGCTGAAGGGGGATGCCGGTGCTCGACAGGTTCTTCGAGCTGTCCCGGCGGGGGAGCACCGTCGGCCGTGAGGTGCGCGGTGGTGTCACCACGTTCATGGCCATGGCGTACATCATCCTGCTCAACCCGATCATCCTCGCGGGTGCCCACGACGTCACCGGCGCCAAGCTGACCATCGCGCAGCTCACCACGTCGACCGCGCTGACCGCGGCGATCTCGACTCTGCTCATGGGCCTGGTCGGCAACGCGCCGCTGGCGCTGGCCGCGGGCCTGGGGCTGAACGCGGTGGTCGCCTACCAGGCCGCCCCGCACATGACCTGGCCTCAGGCGATGGGCCTGGTCGTGCTGGAAGGCGCGGTCATCATCGTGCTGGCCGTGAGCGGCCTGCGCGCGCTGATCATGAACTCGATCCCGCTGGCGCTCAAGCACGCCATCAGCGTCGGGATCGGGCTGTTCATCGCGCTGATCGGGCTGGTGGACTCCGGTTTCGTGACACGCGGCTCGGGCACGCCGGTGCAGCTCGGCACGACCGGCCACCTGACCGGATGGCCGGTGGCGGTGTTCTGCTTCGGGCTGCTGCTGATGATCGCCCTGTACGCGCGGCGCACGCCGGCGGCGATCCTGATCAGCATCGTGGTGACGGCGATCGTGGCGATCGTGGTGAACTCGGTGGCCACGATCGACCAGGCCGACTGGGGGGTGGTGGCGCCGCGGGTGCCCGAGTCGGTGGTGTCGGCGCCGGACTTCGGGCTGGTCGGGCAGGTCGACGTGTTCGGCGGGTTCGTCACGGCGGGCGCGCTGACCGCGACCGTGGTGCTGTTCACGCTGGTGCTGTCGGGGTTCTTCGACGCGATGGGCACGATCATCGGCGTCAGCGACGAGGCCGGGCTCGTGGACGAGCGGGGGCGGGTGCCGCGGCTGGGCCGGATCCTCACCGTGGACGGCGTGGCCGCCATGATGGGCGGGGTGTCGAGCTCCTCGGCGAACACGGTGTTCGTGGAGTCGGCGGCGGGCGTCGGCGAGGGCGCGCGGACCGGCCTGGCGAGCCTGGTCACCGGGGCGCTGATGGCGCTGGCGCTGTTGTTCACCCCGCTGGCCGCGGTGGTGCCCGCGGCGGCGGCCGCGCCCGCGCTGGTGCTGGTCGGGGCGCTGATGATGATGCAGAGCAAGAACGTGCCGTGGGACGATCCGGATCTGGCGCTGCCGGCCTTCCTGACGATCGCGCTGATGCCGTTCACGTACTCGATCACCAACGGGGTGGGCGCCGGGGTGATCGTCTATACGCTGATCAAGGCGGCGCGGGGGAAGTTCGGCGAGATCCCGTGGCTGCTGTGGGTGGTGTCGCTGGTGTTCGCGGCCTACTTCGCGATCGACTGGGTGGGCGGGTTCTTCAGTTAGCGCAGGTCGCCGGAGTTGCAGGCGACGCCGTTGCCGTCGACGTCGGCGTACCACGCGTACTCCTCGTGCGTGCCCTTGGTGTAGGGGCCGAAGCCGGCGGCCGTGGCCTCCTGGCAGCTCGCGAACCGCTGGTCGGGGGTCCGGGTCCCGGTGCCCGTCGTCTGGCCGGTCCCGGCCGGGTCGCCGGTGCCGGCCGGATCGCCCGTGCCCGTGGGGTCACCGGTGCCGGCGGGGTCACCGGTCCCGGCGGGGTCACCCGTACCGGCCGGATCGGTGGAGGCGGGCGGCGAGGAGGGCGGGGCGGCGTCGCCGAGCACGCGGGTGGCCAGCGCCTCGGCCTCCTGCTGGGTCATCCCCGCGATGCTCAGGCTGTCGCCGTCCATGCCCTGGGTCACGATGGGCGCGGCCAGGACCGTGCGCGGCACCAGCACGACGGCGATCTGCCGCTGGTCGGACACCTGCTCGTCGATGAGGTCGACGAGCTTCTGCTTGTACGCGGGAGCGACCGCGATGCGCACCGAGTAGGTGCCGTCACGACCGCGGACCGCCTCGACGGCCTGCACGGCGTTGACCGTGACGCCGTCCTCAAGCAGGTAGCAGGTGGTCTGCGTGTCGTCGAGCGCCGCCTCCTCGCCGGGGCACGGCGCGGCCTTGGTCTCGCGCACGGGGGCGAAGTGGATCGGCGTGGACAGCCGCTGCGGCGGGGCGCCGCCGAGGAGCGGGGCGTCGGGCGTCCGGGTCATCAGGACGGCGACGGTGCCGAGCACGCCGGCGATGAGCACGATCAGGACGAGCGAGACGATCAATATGACGGTGGTGACCTTGCTGGCCCTCGGCGGCCCCGGATCCGCTGCCTTGGGCGGCTCTTCCGCCTTGTCCATCGTCGACGTCCCCATCCTGACTACGGGCTGCGGTGAGCTTATCGAGGACCGGTCGGTGCCGGGTAATCAGCCGAACATTTCTCGAGTTCGTGTTCAGAAGCCGGGGATGGAGAAAGAATTACGGCAACCGCGCGCCTGCCCGGGAAAGGGAGTGTCCTCATGAAGGTCGGTGTTCCCCGCGAGGTCAAGGACGGCGAATACCGCGTGGCCCTCACCCCCGCGGGCGCCCACGAGCTCGTACGCCACGGCCACCAGGTGTTCGTCGAGCGGGGCGCGGGCGCCGGCTCGTCGCTCCCCGACGAGGACTTCGAGGCGGTGGGCGCGGCCATCCTGCCGGACGCCGACGAGCTGTGGGCCGGGTGCGAGCTGATACTCAAGGTCAAGGAGCCGGTCCGGGAGGAGTACCACCGGATGCGCAAGGGCCAGGTGCTGTTCACGTACCTGCACCTCGCGGCCTCGCCGGAGTGCACGAAGGCGATGCTCGACGCGGGCGTCACCGGCATCGCGTACGAGACCGTGCAGACGCCCGGCGGCGGGCTGCCGCTGCTCGCCCCGATGTCGGAGGTGGCGGGCAGGCTCGCCCCGCAGGTGGGCGCGTACCATCTGATGCGTTCGCGGGGCGGCAGGGGCGTGCTCATGGGCGGCGTGTCCGGCGTGCGGGCCGCGCACGTGGTGGTCATCGGCGCGGGCGTGTCGGGCATGAACGCGGCCGCGATCGCCCTCGGCATGCAGGCCGAGGTGCTGCTGCTGGACAAGAACGTCGACAAGCTCCGCCAGGCCGACCTGATCTACCAGGGCCACTGCCAGACGGTGGCCTCGAACACGCTGGAGATCGAGCGGGCGGTGCTGGAGGCCGACCTCGTCATCGGCGCCGTGCTGGTGCCCGGGGCCAGGGCGCCGAAGCTGGTGCCGGACGAGCTGGTCGCGCGGATGAAACCGGGCTCGGTGCTGGTCGACATCTCCATCGACCAGGGCGGCTGCTTCGAGGGCTCGCGTCCCACCACGCACGCCGACCCTACCTACCGGGTGCACGACTCCGTCTTCTACTGCGTGGCGAACATGCCGGGCGCGGTGCCGCACACCTCGACGTTCGCGCTGACGAACGTGACGCTCCCGTACGCGCTCGCGATCGCGGACCTCGGCTGGGCCGCGGCGCTGCGCGGGGACCCGGCGCTGGCGCTCGGCCTGAGCACCCACGAGGGCCACCTGACCAGCCGCCCGGTCGCCCAGGCGCACCGCCTGGAGTGGACGCCCCCGCAGGAGGTGCTCAGCTAGCCTCCAGCAGCGCCTTCAGATGCGCGTTGCGCCGCACGATCAGCGCCTCCATGTAGCGCCCCAGCACCACCGCCTCGGCCACCCGCCCGAGGACGCCCAGCGGCGCCGCGAACTCCACCGCGTCACGCATGACCGTGCCTCCGCCGCCGTCATCGGCGAAGCGGTGCTCGTGCCGCCACCTCCGGAACGGCCCGGCGAGCTGCTCGTCCACGAAGAACACGGGAGCGTCGTAGCCGCTGATCACCGAGGTCATCCGCCACGCGACCCCGAAGTGCCTGGCCCGCCACGTGACCCGGTCGCCCGGGCCCATCCGCCCCGACGTCACCCCGCCCACGGCCCGCTCCCCCGAGCCCGCCATGGACGCCATGTGGGCCTCCACGGACAGCGACTCCTCGAACACCCGGCGAGGAGCCGCCCGGATCAGCGTCACCACGTCGAACCGGATCACCCGCCCATCCTGCAACGCGAAAGGCCCGGCGGTCGAGGCCGGGCCTTTCGGGAGGATCGGGTTACTGCTGGGACTGCGACGGCTGCGGAGAGGCCGTGTCCATCGGGGTCTGGCTCTGGCCCGTGGGCTCCGGCGGGAGGGGGGCCTGGTCGGCGGTGGTGACGATGGCGTCGGGGCCGCCGCAGGTCGCGCCCGGCTCGGGCGTGTCCGCGCCGTTCTGGTAGCGCTTGATGAACGCGCCCAGCTTCGGGTCGTCAGGGCTGTCGAACTTGTGCTGGTGGTTCCAGGTGCTGGCCACGATCGGCGCCGGGAGCCCCTCGAACGGGCTCATCAGCATGTAGTCCTGCTGACCGGTGCTGGTGGCCACGTTTTTCAGCTTCGCGATCTGGTCGGCGGGCAGGTCAGGACGGTAGGTGATCCAGACCGCGCCGTGCTCCAGCGAGTGGACGGCGTGCTCGCTGTGGATGGGCTTGTCGTAGATGTCGCACTGCTGCCAGTAGTTGTTGTGCTCACCGCCCACGGGCGGGGTCTCCTTGTACGCGACCTTGTTCCAGACATGCTGGCCACCGTCGTACTTGACGCTCACCACGGCGTCGAGCGACGTCTCGCGCGCCTGCTTCACCAAGTAGAAGCCCACCACACCGACGAGCAGGACGATGACCAGACCGCCTGTCCCCCACATCAGGAATGCGGTGCGGCGTTCCTTGCGCTGCTGCTCGGCGCGCATCCTCTGCAGATGCTCCCGCCGCGCCTGCGCCTTCTCCTTTGTCATCGTTCCTCCATCGGCGAACCAACAGGGGTCACTTTATGCCCTCCGGGCGTATGCGGAGAATAAGAGCGTTGTAAGCGTCCGATCACGACCCGCGCGCGGCGATGGGTACGCTGGACAACGCCATGGAAAAGCCCGCTCGTAACTCAATGTTCGCCGTCGTCGCCGTGCTGGTGCTCGTCGCGGCGGCGGCGCTGCTCCTCTTCGGCGGCCGGGGCGCCCCCGGCGACAACTCCGCCGAGGCCGGTTTCGCCCGCGACATGGCGACCCATCACGCCCAGGCCGTCGACATGTCGTTCACCATCAGGGACAAGAGCCAGTCCCGGGAGATCAGGTCCCTGGCGTTCGACATCATCAACACCCAGGCCAACCAGCGCGGCATGTTCCTGGGCTGGCTGCAGCAGTGGGGCCTGACGCAGGCGACCGACATGCGGTCGATGGCGTGGATGAGCGGCCACGCCCACGCCTCCGCTGCGCGGCCCGGAGATCCGATGCCCGGCATGGCGTCCGCCGAGGAGCTGGCCAAGCTCCGCGAGCTGGAGGGCACCGAGGCCGAGGTGCTGTTCCTGCAGCTGATGATCCGCCATCACGAGGGCGGGGTGGAGATGGCCGAGGGCGTGCTCCGGCTGTCCGGCCGGGACGAGGTGACCGGCATGGCCCGCAAGATCGTCACCGGGCAGCAGGGCGAGATCAAGCTGATGACCGACATGCTCCGCCACCGCGACGCGCAGCCGTTCCCCTCGATCCTCGACTGACCGCTCGCGGGCCCCGCTTCGGGGTACCTGAACACGGCAGGAGACTCGGGTCCGATGAGCGGGAGGCGGGCGGGTGAGCGTTGACGCGGTCGTGGTGGGGTCGGGACCGAACGGGCTGGTCGCGGCCGTCAAGCTGGCCGAGGCCGGGCGGCGGGTGCTGCTGCTGGAGGCGGCCGACGCGTTCGGCGGCGGGCTGCGCTCGGCCGAGCTGACGCTGCCGGGCCTGGTCCACGACGTGGGCGCGACCGTGATGGCGATGGCGCTGGCCTCCCCCGCCCTGCGCGACCTGGAGCTGAAGGGCGTCGAGTACGCCCACCCGCCGCTGCCCGCCGCCCATCCGCTGGACGACCGTCCCGCCGTGCTCGTGCACCGTGACGCCGGCCGTACCGCGGCGGGGCTGGGACGCGACGCGGCGGCGTGGCGGGCGACGGCGGGATCGGCGGCGAGAGCCGGGTTCCCGCTGGTGGACCTGCTGCTGAGACCGCTCGGGCCGTGGCCGGCGGGGCTGGCGCGGCCGTCCGCGCTGGCCGCGGCGGCCCGGTTCGGCGTGGCGGCGGCGCTGCCCGCGACGACGCTGGGACGGCTGGCGTTCCGCACCGTGGAAGGGCGCGCGGTGCTGGCGGGCATGGCCGCGCACTCCCTGCTCGACCTGCGGGCGCCGATCACGAGCGGCTACGGGCTCATGCTCGCGGCCACGGCCCACCTGGTGGGCTGGCCGGTGGTGAAGGGCGGCTCTCAGCGGCTGGCCGACGCCCTGGTGGCGCGGCTGCGCGAGCTGGGCGGCGAGGCGGTGACCGGCCACCGGGTGCGGCGGCTGGCCGAGCTCGACGCGGAGACGGTGGTGCTCGACGTGTCGCCGCGCCAGTTCCTCCAAATGGCCGACCTGCCGCCTGCTTACCGCGACCGGCTGGCCCGGTTCCGCCACGGGCCAGGGGTGTTCAAGCTGGACTGGGCGCTGGACGGGCCGGTGCCGTGGCGCGACCCGGCGGTGGCGGAGGCGGGCACCGTCCATCTGGGCGGCACGCTGGAGGAGATCGCGCTGAGCGAGGCGGAGACGGCCGCCGGCCGCCACTCCCCCAGGCCGTACGTGCTGCTGGTGCAGCCGTACGCGGCGGATCCGACGCGGGGCGGGCACACGCTGTGGGCCTACTGTCATGTCCCCAACGGCTCCGCCGTGGACATGACTGGCCCGATCGAGGCGCAGATCGAGCGGTACGCGCCGGGCTTCCGCGAGCGGGTGCTGGCCCGTCACGCGATGGGGCCCGCCGAGCTGGAGGCGGCCAACCCCAACCTGGTCGGCGGCGACATCGGCGGCGGGCTGGCGAGCCTGGGCCAGTTCCTGAAGCGGCCGGTGTGGTCGCCCGCGCCCTGGCGCACCCCGCTGCGTGGGGTGTTCCTCTGCTCGGCCTCGACCCCGCCAGGGCCCGGCGTGCACGGGGTGGGCGGCTGGCAGGCCGCCCGCCTCGCGCTCCGCTGACGTCCCGTCACCGGGCTCAGGCGCCGAGTTCCTCCGCGAGTGCGGCGGCGAAGGCGTCGACGTCGTCCTCGGTGGTGTCCCAGGCGCACATCCAACGGACCTCGCCGGTGGACTCGTTCCAGGTGTAGAAGCGGAAGCGCTTCTGCAGCCGGGCGGTGACGTCCTTCGGCAGGATCGCGAAGACCGCGTTGGCCTCGACCGGGCGCGGCACCTCGACGCCGGGCAGGTCCCTGACGGCCTCGGCGAGCCGCCGTCCCATGGCGTTGGCCCGGCGCGCGTTGCGCAGCCACAGATCGTCCGTGAGCAGCGCCTCGAACTGCGCCGAGACGAACCGCATCTTGGACGACAGCTGCATGAACGTCTTGCGGATGTAGTCGACGCCGGTGGCCGCCCCGGGGTTGAGCACCACGACCGCTTCCCCGTACAGCAGCCCGATCTTCGTGCCGCCGAAGGAGAGCACGTCGACGCCGGCGTCGGTGGTGAGCGCCCGCAGCGGCACGTCGAGCGCGGCGGCGGCGTTGGTGAGGCGGGAGCCGTCGAGGTGGACGAGCAGGCCGAGGTCGTGCGCGTGCGCGCAGATCGCGGCGATCTCGCCGGGGGTGTAGACGGTGCCGAGCTCGGTGGTGTTGGAGATGGACACCACCTTGGGCTGGGCGCGGTGCACGTCGCCGAACCCCCACGCCTGCCGGTCGATCAGCTCGGGGGTGAGCTTGCCGTCGGGCGTGGGGACGGTCAGCAGCTTGATGCCGCCGGCGACCTCGGGGGCGCCGCCCTCGTCGGTGTTGATGTGGGCGGTCTCGGCGCAGACGACCGCCTCCCAGTGGGCGGTCATCGCGCGCAGCGAGACGACGTTGGCGGCGGTGCCGTTGAAGACCGGCCAGGCCCGCGCCTTGTCGCCGAAGTGTCGCCGGAAGACCTCCTGCAGCGCCTCGGTGTAGACGTCGTCGCCGTAGGAGGTCTGGTGGCCTCCGTTGGCGTCGGCGATGGCCTGGAGGATCTCCGGGTGCACTCCGGCGTAGTTGTCGCTGGCGAAGCCCTTGAGCCGGGGGTCGTGCCGGACGGTCACGTGGTGAGGTCCAATCTGGTGCCGTTGAGCTGGGTGGCGGGCTGGTCGTAGAGGCGGCCGATCGCCTCGGCGAGGTCGCGCACGTCGGTGAACCCGGCGAACGCCGCCTTCGGCTTGGCCGCCCGCATGGCGTCGTTGACCAGGGCCTTGACGACGAGGATGACGGCCGCGGACGAGGTGTCGCGCAGCGCGTCGGCGAGCGAGAGGGTCCACGCCTCGGCGGCGGCCTTGGCCGCGGCGTAGGGGGCGCCGCCGGCGGTGGGTCGCTGGGCGGCCTTCGCGGAGACGATCACGAACCGGCCGTTCGCGCTCTTGCGCAGGAGCGGCTCGAAGGCCAGCGAGACGTGCTGGAGGGTGCGGACGAGCAGGTCGTGCAGCGTGTCCCAGTCGGCGAGGTCGATCTCGGCGAAGGTGGACGCGCCGCGCCAGCCGCCGACGAGGTGGACGACGCCGTCGACGTGGCCGTGCTCGGCCTCGATGCGGGCGGCGAGGGCCTCGACGGCGGTGCGGTCGAGCAGGTCGACGTCGTGCTTGTCGACGCCGATCACGGTGTGGCCCTGCTTGGCGAAGTGTTCGCGGACGGCGGCGCCGGTGGGGCCGGCGGCCCCCGTGACCAGAATGATCATGCCCTGATCCCCCTCGTCGACTCGACCACATCGGCCAGCTTACGGCGCAGCGCCTCGTAGAACATGCTCAGGGGGAACTCGTCGGGGAGCACCGCGTCCACCTTCGCCTTCTGCTCGGCGGGCAGCGCGTCGACGCCCCTGGCCCAGAGGGAGTAAGGGTCGGGCGCGACGTAGGCGCTCACCAGCTCGTGCGCGGCCAGCCAGTGGGCCACCTTGGAGCGGTCGATGCTGTCGCGGTAGAGCTTCTCCACCTCGCCGCGCAGGTCGGCGACGCCGCCGGCGACCCGGTCCCAGTCGACGGACAGGCGGTTGTCGGTCCACCGCACGATGTCGTTGCGGTGCAGGTAGGCGAAGAGCAGCTGGCCGCCGAGCCCGTCGTAGTTGCGCACCCGGGGGCCGGTGATCGGGAACCGGAACAGCCGGTCGAACAGGATCGCGTGCTGGACGTACCGGGCGTGCGGCACGCCCCGCCGCTCCAGCTTGACGGCCTCGCCGAACGCGGTCAGGTCGCAGCGCAGCTCCTCCAGCGCGTACAGCCAGTACGGCATCCGCTGCTTGATCATGAACGGGTCGAACGGCAGGTCGCCGTGGCTGTGCGTGCGGTCGTGCACGAGGTCCCACAGCACGAACGTGTCCTGGGCGAGCCGCTGCGAGGCGAGCAGGCGGGCGGCGTCCGGCGGCAGGTCGAGCTTGAGCGTGTCGACGGCGGCCCTGGACACCCGGCGGAACCGGGCGGACTCGCGGTCGGCGAAGATGCCGCCCCAGGTGAAGCGGGCGGGCGCCTGCCGGACCGCGACCGTCTCGGGGAAGAGCACGGCCGAGTGGGTGTCGTAGCCGGAGGTGAAGTCCTCGAACGCGATCGGCACGAACATGGGGTTGTCGTAGCCGCCGGCCTCCAGCTCGGCCAGCCAGTCCGGCCAGATCGTACGGATCCAGACGGCCTCCAGGTTGCGGTCGGGGTTGCCGTTCTGGGTGTACATGGGGAACACGACGAGGTGTTCGAGGCCGTCGACGCGCTGGGTGTCGGGGTGGAACCGGTCGAGCGAGGCGAGGAAGTCGGGCACGCCGAGGTCCTGCCCGGCCCACCGGGCGAGGTCGTCCTGGACGGCTTCGAGGTACGCGGCGTCGTGCGGGAAGTGCGGCGCCAGCTCGCCCACCTTGGCGGCGACGGCGGCGACCAGCTCCTTGGCCCGGCCCTTCTCCTCCGGCACCGACCCGTCCTTGACCTGGAGCGGCCGCAGCTCCTCGACCAGGGCCTTGAGCTCGCCGAACAGCGCGGCCTTGGGACCGGACCCCGCCGCGGCGGCCGGCGCGTCGGCCGGCACGCGGGCGGCCCAGGTGATGACGTTGCCCCACAGCGTGCGGTGGTCGTAGTCGTCGATGGAGTCGTCGCCGAACAGGTCGGAGTCGGCGAACACCACGACCCTGCCCTGCCCGTACGGGAGCGCCACGGCCAGCGGCGCGCCCGCCGGGTCCGCGTCAGGGGAGGTGGCGAACAGGACGGTGGCGTCCTGGGCGGTGGCGTCTTGGGTGGGGGCGTCTTGGGTGGGGGCGTCTTGGGTGGTGAGCACGCCGGAGCGGTAGAAGCAGGCGGCCTTGACCCCGGCGAGCAGCCCGTCGCCGGTGGCGGGCGGGGCGACGACCCAGGAGGCGACGCCGCGGTGGGCGTGGCGCGGGTCGCGCACGGTGGTGTGCTGGACGGTCACGCCGAAGCGGGCGAGCAGCTCGGCCAGGTTGTTGCCGTACTTGTCCTGCTCCTCCTCGGCCAGCACGACGAGCCCGCCGCCCTCGGCGACGAAGTCACGCACGGCGTCCAGCTCCCGCGGGGAGAGCAGCGGGCCGCCCCCGCCGGTGGTGCGCTCCCAGCGCTCACCCGCCGGGTGGGCGATGACCAGCACGTCGTGGTCGCGGAGCGTTCCAGGGTCGAGCGGGCCCTCGGCGTGGGCGGTCACCGTGTGGCCGAGGTGGCGCAGCAGCTCGGCGGCGCGGGCGTAGCTGGAGTCGTCGGGGTGTGCGGGGTTCACGGCCTCGGCGACCTCGCGCCGGATGGTCCACGACTCGCTGTGGGCCTCGTCGAACAGCACCCTGGGGAACGCGTGCATGAAATATCTCCTGTCGCTACCGCCTTATGACGAAAAATATACACATACGACCCGAATCCCCCGCCAAACCCTCTCGCATGCTGAGATCAGGCCGCGGTGCCGGGCCGCACCACGCCCGACTCGTACGCGAACACGACCGCCTGGGCCCGGTCGCGCAGGGCCAGTTTCATGAGCACCCGCGCCACGTGCGTCTTGACCGTGGCCTCGCCCACGTACAGCTGCCCGGCGATCTCGGCGTTGGTGAGCCCGCGGGCGAGCAGGCGCAGCACCTCCAGCTCGCGCGGCGTCAGCTCCGACAGCCTGGGCGACGGCGTCGGCTCCGACCGGCCCGCGAACGAGGCGATCACCCGGCTGGTGACGGCCGGGTCGAGCAGCGCGTCGCCGGCGTGCACGATGCGGATGGCCTCGATGAGCTGCTCCGGCGGCGACACCTTCAGCAGGAACCCGCTGGTGCCGGCGCGCAGCGCCGCCCACAGGTTCTCGTCGGTGTCGAACGTCGTCAGCGTGATGACCTTCGGCGGCGACGGGGTTTCGAGCAGTTCCCTGGTCGCGCTCAGCCCGTCGAGGCGCGGCATGGAGATGTCCATCAGCACGATGTCCGGCCTCACGCGCCGGGCCACGGCGATCGCCTCACGGCCGTCGGCGGCCTCGCCGACGACCTCCATGCCCGGGTCGCTCTCCACGACCATGCGCAGCCCTGCCCTGACCATCGCCTGGTCGTCCACGATCACGATTTTGATGCCCACAGTTCCCGAAGGGTAAAGGTCGCGGGGGCTCGTGAACAGGCGCCGAACAGGCAGGTCAAGCCGTACGCAAGTCAGGTGCAAGCGGATGGTCAGGAGACCTGCACGCTCTGGCGCACCCGCACCTGGGTCTCGTCGTCGCAGCGGTGCTGCGCGCAGAAGTACAGGACCAGGACCGGCTTGGGCCGGTGGGCGATGACGTAGCTGACGAAGCCCAGCTGGTTGCCGCTGTTGCGGTCGCGCAGGGTGCCGTCGTAGCGGGTCGCGTCGCTGTTGCCCGCCCGGTCGGGCACCGGGGCCGTCACCTGGACCTCGCCCGGCAGCAGGCCCTCCATCATGGCCTTCATCTCTTCACGGGAGGCGCCCGCGTCGAGCGTGTCGGACACCTGGACGTACACGCCCACGGCGTTCTCCGGGTCGCCGGTGATGACCTTGTTCACCTGCGACCAGTCGGCGCTGGCGCCGGAGACGAACATCGACTCGAACTCGGCGGCCCGCGGCGAGGCGATCGCGAACAGGTCGGCGTGCGTGCGGGCGGTCCAGCCGGCCGGGTACTCGAACGTGACCGGGGCGGCGGCGGTGTCCTGGAAACGCGTCCACGACTCGCCGCGCTGCATGAAGACGATCATCACGACCAGCGCCAGCGCGGCGACCGCCGCGGTGAGGGTGGCCGCGACGATGGGCAGCCTGCCGGGGCGGCGCGCGGGGCGCGCGGACACGCCGGTCCCCGGGCCCGTCGCCGGCCCGCTGCTGCCGGGTCCGGTGTGCGGCCCCTCCCCGTAACCGTACGGGGAGCCGGGATGGGGACCGGAGTGCGGGCCGGAACCGGGACCCGTGCCGGGACCGGAGTGCGAGCCGGAACCAGGACCGGGACCGTAGTGCGCGCCCGGACCGGGGCCGACGCCGACAGGCCGCGCGCCCGAATGCGGGCCGGAGTGCGGGCCGGAGTGGGGACCCGAATGGGGACCCGAATGGGGACCCGAATGGGGACCCGAATGGGGACCCGAATGGGGACCCGAATGGGGACCCGAATGGGGACCCGAGTGCGGGCCGGAGTGGGGACCCGAGTGGGGACCGGAGCCGTAGCCGGTTCCCGGGCCGGTGCGGGGGCCGGTGAAGGCGCCCGAGTCGGCGGGCGAGCCGGTGATCGCCTCGCGCAGCGCCACGATGAACGCCGCGCAGGACGGGAAGCGCTGCTCGGGCGCCTTGGCCAGGGCCCGCATCATCACCCCGTCGACCTCCAGCGGCAGCTCAGGCCGCAGCTGCGTCAGCGGCACCGGCTGCTCGGCCAGGTGCGCCCACAGCAGCGCGATGTCGTTGTCGCGCTGGAACGGCAGCCGCCCCGACAACCCTTCGTACACCACGCACGCCAGGGCGTACTGGTCGGCCCGGCCGTCGATGTGCTCCTTGTTGATCTGCTCGGGCGACATGTAGCGGGGCGTGCCGATGAACTGGTCGGTCTGCGTCAGCCCGGAGATCGACGTGCGGTGCTTGGTGATGCCGAAGTCGGTGAGGTAGACATGGTCGGCGGCCAGCAGGATGTTGGCCGGTTTCACGTCGCGGTGGATCAGGTCGTGCGCGTGCGCGGTGTCGAGGGCGGCGGCCACCTGGGCGAAGATCCTGGTGCCCTGGTCGAGCGGCAGCGGACCCCGGTCGTAGATGAGCCGGCGCAGGTCGAGCCCGTCGACGTAGCGCATCGCGATGTAGAGGACGCCGTCGGCGTCGGCGTTGGCCTCGTAGATGGGGATGATGTTGGGGTGCTCGATGCTGGCGACCGTGCGGGACTCCAGGATGAACCGCTGGCGGAACCGGTCGTCGACGCTCAGCACCGGGTTGAGGATCTTCAGGGCGACGCGGCGGCTCAGCCTCGGGTCCAGCGCCAGGTAGACGACGGCCATGCCGCCCTTGCCGATGATGTCCTCGACGTAGTAGCCGGCCACCTCCTGACCGATGAGCGCCCTGTCGTTCACGTGCATCACGACGTCTCGATGGGCTGGCCACAGTAGCCGCAGAACCGGTGCGCCTGGCCGAGCCGCATGCCGCAGGCCGTGCAGAACTTGACCGAGGACTCCTGCGCGGTCAGCACCTGCTGCTGCTGCTGCTGCGGGACCGCCGTGAACTGCGGCGATCTGCGCACCATGACCGTCTGGTCGGCGCCCTCGTCGTACGCCTGCTGCGGGGGGACGAGCGGCGGGGCCTGCCCGTGGTCGTCGGCCCGGTCTCCGGCCCGGTGGCGCCGCCACAGCAGGAACGCGCCCACGGCCGCGGCGAGGAACAGCACGCTCGCCGCGACGATGAACGGCCACAGCGGCAGGCCGGAGGAGGCCGGCGCGACCGTCCGCTTGGTGCCCTCGTCCTCCGGGCCGCCCCGCTTGGCGAGCGCGACCTTGAGCAGGTCGGCGGCCACCACGTTGCCCGGGTAGAGCTCCAGGACGCGCTGGAAGCCCGGCGCGGCCTCGGTGTAGTACTTGGTGTGGTAGCGGGTCAGCGCCGCCTCGAAGGCGGCGTCGATCGCTCCCCTGCGCGCCGCGATGCCGGCCTTCGACAGGGTCGAGGTGATCTCCCGTACGCCGATCATCTTGGCTTCTTTGCCGCCGCCGATGAGCAGCCCGACGACGTGGCCGTCCTTGTCGCCGATGACGGGGGCGCCGGCCAGGCCGCGGTCGGCCAGGCCGCCCAGCTTGGCGGGCTCGTCGACCTTCTTGTCCGGGTCGCCGAACGGCCGGCCCTTCTCGCCGGCGCCGCCGCCCTTGCCCAGGTGGGCGATCTCGACGGTGGTCTGCACGTCGGGGCCGGGTCGGCCGAGGAAGCCGGCCACGCTGGTGGGCGCGCCCTGCTGGTCGGGCACCTGCTCGGCGAGCGGGGCGGTGGGCATGCCGACGCTGCCGACGGCGCGGGCGACGGGCATCAGCACGGCCGGGGCGTCGGGGCCGGAACCGGCCCGCACCAGCTCGGCCTTGAAGCCGTCGGTGTCGGCGGGCGAGACGTTCGGGAAGATCGTGATGTCGGTGGTGACGTCGATGATGCAGGTCGCGGTGGACCTCTTCGGCGGGTAGCAGTCCTTGAGGTGGCGGTCGAGTATCGGGTCGTCGTCCACCGAGTGGCGCTTGTCGTCCTGCGGGACCTTCACGTCGTGGTGCTCGGCGAACACCTTGTTGGCCGCCCGCACGGCGACGTCCTCGTCGTCGGTCTTGACCACGCTGGTGAGCGTGACGATCGCGCCGTCGGGGTTGACGACGATGCCGGTGCCCTGGCCGATGGGGAAATCGTAGGAACGCTCCACGTGACGCAGCTGGCTGACGTGGTCGAGGAGCGTGATCTCGACGTGGGAGACCGCCTCGACGCGCACCACGGCGGGGGTCACCAGATCGGTGATGCCGCTGGGATGCTCGTGGGCCGTCGCGGGTATGGCGAGCAGGGCGACCGTCACCACGACACCGCCCGCCAGCACTGTGAGACGCGCCATCACCGCTCCCGCACGAAGGGTCAGAACAAGGGTCCCAATCACCTGTCGTAAGTCAATAGATCCGCGTGTGACGAAGCGGTTGCAGTACTTCCCCCGACGCATGAACCCCTCACGAGGCCCTATCGCGCGAAAGCCGGGCGGCGTTACACCTTGTTCAAGATCAACTCAGTTCGGTCCCCGGCTTCCGGTAGCCGGGACGCCACGACACCGCGCCCTGCCTGACGGCGGCGTGGACGGCGCGGGCCAGCCGGGCGCCCCACTCGGAGCGGGGCCCGCAGAACAACTCCTGCGGGCCGGAGTCCGGCACGGCGAGGCAGACCGCGTCCGAGGCGGTGCCGGTGCACGGGTAGCCCGCCTCCAGCAGGGCCTGCGTCTTGGCCTCGGTCATCGTCATGACGGCGTTGACCAGGGCGGCGTCCGTCATCGCCACCGGCAGCGTGGCGACGATGTTGACGGTGCCGACCATCGGGGCCAGCTCCGGGTCGGCCGCGCCTTCGGGGGCCGCCGCCCAGGTCGGCACGCGTAACCCGACCGTGGCCACGGCCTCGGCCCCGCCGTCGGCGGCGCTGGTGTAGCGGTCGACGGAGGCCGCCGTCATCATGCCGACGCCGTCGCCGCCCGGCCCCAGCCCGGCCAGGTGGTCGACCGGGTCCATGCGCGCGTAGCCGGCCACGACCTGGGCGTTCAGCACCCATGTGCGCGGCCCGATGCCGCCGCCGAGCATCGCCGAGGAGATCATCCGCCAGCCCGGCCCGAACTCCCACAGCAGCGAACCGAGCCGGTCGCCGTCCTCGACGCGGTAGCCGAGCTTCACGTCTCTCCCCTGACCAGGTGCACGACGGGCCGCCCGCCGGGGCCCGGCTCGATCATGACACGGGCGTCGAAGTGCTCGCCGACGAGGGCGCCGGTGAGCACCTCGGCCGGTCTGCCCCGCGCCACGGACCGGCCGCCGGCCAGCAGCAGGAGCGTGTCGGCGTACTGGCCGGCGAGGGTCAGGTCGTGCAGCGTGGTGATCACGGTGAGGCCGTCGGCGGTCCTCAGCCGGTCCACCAGCTCCAGCACCTGCTGCTGGTGCCCGAGGTCGAGCGCGGTGGTGGGCTCGTCGAGCAGCAGTACCGGCGCCTGCTGGGCGAGCGCGCGGGCGAGCACCACCCGCTGCCGCTCGCCGCCGGACAGCTCGCCGACCCTGCGGGCGGCGAACCCGGTCAGTCCCAGCCGCGCCAGCACACCCGCGGTGATCTCCCGGTCCCTGCGGCTCTCCCGCCCGAAGTACGGGATGTACGGGGTACGGCCGAGCAGCGCGTAGTCGAAGACCGTCATGTCGGGCGGCAGCGCGGGGGTCTGCGGCGCGTAGGCGACCAGCCTGGCCCGCTCGCGCGGCTTGAGCCCGCTCCCCCGCCGGTCGTCGAGGACCACCTCGCCCCGGTGGGCGAGCACGCCCATGACGGCCTTCAGCAGCGTGGACTTGCCGGCGCCGTTGGGCCCGACGACCGCGAGCCACTCGCCCCGCGACACGTCGACGTCCACCCCGTCGAGCACCTCGCGCCCGCCGAGCCGTACCGACAGCCCCTTGACCCGGATCATGTGGCGGTCCCCCGCGTCATGCGCAGCACGGCCACGAAGAACGGCGCGCCCACGAACATGGTGACGACTCCGATCGGCAGCTCGGCGGGGGCGATGACGGTGCGCGCGAGCAGGTCGGCGAGGACCAGGAACGCGGCGCCGCCGATCAGCGACAGCGGCAGCACGCTGCGGTAGGAGCCGCCGGCCAGCCGGCGCACCGCGTGCGGCACGACGATGCCGACGAACCCGATCAGCCCGCTCACCGCCACCGCCGCGGCCGTGGCCAGGGAGGCGGCCAGCAGCACCACGAACCGGACCCGGGTGGCCCGCACGCCGAGCGCCCCGGCCTCCTCGTCGCCGACGGCCAGCACGTCGAGCATCCGCCCGTGCGCCAGCAGCACCGCCGCGGCGACGACCGCGTACGGCAGCACGAGCCGGACCTGCTCCCAGCCGCCGCCGACGTCGCCCAGGATCCAGGAGTAGACGCGCCGCAGCTCCTCCACCCCGAGCTGCTGCACGAACGTCTGGATCGCGGTGAGGAACGAGGTGACGGCCACCCCGGCCAGCACCAGCGTGGCCGTGCCACCGGTCCGGCCGGCGGCGCTGCCCAGCCCGTAGGCGAGGAACACGCCGCCGACCGCGCCCGCGAACGCCGCGACGGGGGTGGTGAGCGCGGACCCCGGCAGCAGCACGACGGCCACGGTCGTGGTCAGCCCTGCCCCCGCCGCGGCGCCCAGCAGGTAAGGGTCGGCCAGCGGGTTGCGGAAGACGCCCTGGTAGCCGGCTCCGGCCATGGCCAGCAGCCCGCCGACCACGGCCGCCAGCAGCACCCTGGGCAGCCGCAGCTCGTACAGCAGCCCCTGCTCGACGGGCGTCAGCCCGGCGTCGGCCGACACCAACGGCAGCCAGTCGGCCACCTGGAGGACGACCTGCCAGGGCGCGATGTCGGCGGCGCCGCCCAGCAGGCCGGCGATCATGACGACGGCCAGCAGCGCCAGCGCCCCGGCCAGCCACACCGGCCGGGCTCTGGCGGGCTTGACGTGCGCCACCGGGTCCCGCCCTTCGGTCCTCCCGGTGGCCTGCTCGGCGAGCACTATTCGGAGGCCGCCTTCGCGACCGCGTCACCGACGGTCCGCGCCAGGTCGGCGACGCGCGGCCCCCAGCGGGAGGCGATGTCGTCGTCGAGCTCGATCACCAGGTCGTTCTTGACGGCGGACAGGTTCTTCCAGCCGGGCCGCTTGGCGAGCGCCTCCTTGTTCTGCTGGCAGCACTTCACGTCCGCCAGGAAGATCAGGTCGGGGTCGGCCTGGGCGATGAACTCGGTGGACAGCTTGGGGTAGCCGCCCGCCGCGTCCGGGGCCTTGTCGGCGATGTTGGTGAGGCCGAAGATGGCGTAGATCTGGCCGATGAAGGTCGTGGACGTGGCCGCGTACGGGGTCTGGTCGAGCTCGTGGTAGTAGGTCAGGCCCTTGCCCTTGGGGGCGTCGGCGGCGAGCTGGTCCAGGGTGGTCCGCATGGTGGTGACCACCTCCTCGGCCTTCTCCAGGTTGCCTGTGGCCGCGCCGAGGTCGGTGATCTCGTCGTACGCCTCGTCGAGGGTCTTGGCGGACGGCTCCCACAGCACGGGGACGTTCAGCTTGGCCAGCCCGGCGATCACCTGGTCCATGTCGTCGGAGACCACGACCAGGTCGGGCTTCTGGGCGACGATGGCCTCGACGTTCGGCTTGAAGCCCGACAGGTCGGTCCTGGGGGCCTCGGGCGGGTAGTTCGACTGGTCGTCGACGGCGATCACCTGGGGGCCGGCGCCGATGGCGAACAGCGTCTCGGTGTGGGCGGCCGACAGGGAGACGATCCGCTCCGGCTTCTTCTCGACGGTGATCTCGCCGTTGGCGGCCTCCACCGTCACGGGGAAGCCGGCGCCGGCCTGGCTGGTGGCGGGGGCGGAGGTGGCTGTCGTGCCGGTCTGGCCGCATGCGGCCAGGACGAGCGTTCCCAGCAGCGCGCCCGCGAGCGCCTTGCGTACGGGCCTCACGAGTAGTCCTTTCACACTGTCGGAACCGAGAGACCCGCGATGAGCGACGGATCACCCTTTTCCACGAGGGTTGATGACGTCACGCAGAGGCAGGCGACCTGGCTATGACAGTTGCGGGACAGCGCCGGACTCGCACCGGACTTCGCTGCAGCACTGCGCGTCGGACAAACGCTATCAATCCTCCTGGAGGCGCCCGCGTCAAGGGGTACGGAGCTGTGATTCCGCTTCTTCGAGCACCTCCTGGACGCGGAGGCCGCGGGCGGCGTCGAGCGGGTGGCCGCCGCCCTGCCGCACCGTCCTGGCGAACTCCTCGGCCACCCGGGGCAACGCGTCGCCGCCGCCGGACGCCAGCACCGCGACGCCCTTCCCGCCGTACACGGCCACGCTCGCGGGCGGCAGGTCTCCGACGGCGGCCTGGCTCAGCGACACCTCGCTGACCGCGCCGCCCTCGTGCTCCAGCAGCAGCCCCGCCCAGCGCAGCGGGTCGCCGTGCGCGCGCACCCCGGTGATCCGGCCGAGCGCGGCGTCCATCAGGTCCACCATGTGCGGCCCCGCGTCGAGCAGCGCCCCGCGTTCCAGCCGCCACGGGGTGGCGAACGGGTGGTCGCCGACGAGGGAGCCGGAGATGTTGGCGGCGTGCCCGCCGAACGGCTCGATCTCCCGGCACCGGTCCAGGAAGGCCCGGGTGCCGGCCGCGTACCGCAGGGTGAGCACCATCTGGCTCGGCACGCCCGACTCGGCGACCGCGTCGGCGACCCGCCGCGCGCTCTCCAGGGAGTCGCCGAGCGGCTTCTCCAGCAGCAGCGCCTTGCCCGCCCGCGCGGCCCGTACCGCCAGCTCGGCCTGGACCGCGGGCGGCACGCAGAACGCGACCGCCTCGCACGCGTCGAACAGTTCCTCCACCCGCTCGAACACGGGCGCGCCGAGCCGCGCGGCCGCCTCGGGCCTGCGCGCCCAGACCCCGGCGAGCCTGGTGTGCGGGCCGGCGGCCAGCATCGGCGCGTGCGCCATCTCCGCCCACGGGCCCGCCCCGACCAGACCGACCGCCACCGGCTCCATCGCGATCCCCTTTCGCACGATCATGAGTCGATTCGTGACCCTACTCGAAGGGCCGCGGTGGAAGGATGCCTTGATGATCACTTCCAGCCGGCCGCTCGCCCGCTATGTCGCGGGCGGCACGGTCCTCCAGATGGCCTTGTGGGCCGACGCGAGCCTGGTCGGTGTCACCCTCATGTTCCTGGGCGAGGGAGGCTTCCAATCCCTGGGGCTGGTGATCCTGCCGGCCGGGCTGCTGGCGTTCCTGCTGCCGGTGCCGATGGGGGTGCTCGTGGACCGGGCGGCACGCCGGTCGGCGCTGGTCTGGTCGGGGGTGGCGGGGGCGGTCGCGCTCGGCTCGCTCGCGGTCGCCGCACTGGCCGGCGCCGTCACGACGGCTCACGTCACGCTGGCGATCGGGGCCGTCACCCTGGTGGCCGTCACGGGCGCGCTGGCGCTGGAGGCCTATCTGCCGGCGGTGACCGGGCGGCACCGGTTCGTCCCGGTCAACGCGTGGCTGTACGGGATCGCGTCGGTGGGGACGTTCGGCTTCGCCGTCACCACGGGGCTGCCGTCCACGGCGGCCGTCGTGGTCGTGCTCGTGGTGCCGGCGGTGGGGTTCGCGGTCTCGGCGCTGCTGTTCCGGTACGTGGACGTGCCCGAGGATCCGGCGCCGCCGAGGGAGGGGGTGTGGCCGGAGGCGGTGGCCGGGGTGCGGTTCACGCTCCGGCATCCGGTGCTCGCCGCGATCGCCGGCTATCTCGTCGCGCTGGCGGCCCTGGGGCAGCTGATCGACGCCCCGCGGCCGGACGGGCTGGCGGACGGATGGGACCTCGTCACCATGCTCGCGCCGCCCCTGGTGGGCGCGCTGGCCGCGGTCATGCTGCACCGCCGCGTGGGCGCACTCCGGCTGGCGTGGTTCGCCGTCCTCGCGACCCAGCCGTTCGCGCTCCTGCTCGCGTTCCCGTCCGGGGCCGCCGGATACGTGCTCGGCCAGGCGCTGCCGCTGGCCGGCGCGGCGACGGCGGCGATCGCGCTGCTCAGCCACCGGCAGGCGATCACGCCGCCCCGGCTGCTCGGCCGCTCGGGCGGCACGCTGGTCATGCTCGTCGCCCTGGCGGCGACCGTCGGGTCCGTCCTCGAGACCCTGCTCGCCCTGGCCGGCGCCGGCCGGTCGTGGCTCGCCGTGCCGGCCACCGCGGGGGTGCTGGCGGCGGCGGTCCCGCTCCTCAGGGCGAGCCGGTCCGAGCCTCCCGCCGACGCCGATCAGGGCGCCCCGGCCACCTGAAACCGGGGTGGCGGATGATGGACCCATGGACGAGATGGTGTTGCTCCGCCACGGCGAGACGGAGTGGAGCAGGACGGGCAGGCACACCGGCCGGACCGACGTGCCGCTGACCCCGCGCGGCGAGGAGCAGGCCAAGGCGCTCATCCCGGTGCTCGGGGAGAGCCCGTCCGAGCTGGTCGTGGTCTCGCCCGCGCGGCGCGCCACCCGCACCGCCGACCTGGCCGGCCTCAGCTCGTACGAGGTCGATCCGGACCTGTGGGAGTGGGACTACGGCGGCTACGAGGGCATCACCACCCCCGACATCAGGAAGGACCGGCCCGGCTGGTACCTGTGGCGCGACGGCGTCCCACCGGGCGGCACCCCGGGCGAGAGCGCCGCCGAGGTGGGCGCCCGCGCCGACCGGGTGATCGAGCGGTGCCGGCGGGTCCACGGGCGGGTGGCGGTGGTCGCGCACGGTCATCTGCTGCGCGTGCTCACCGCGCGCTGGCTGCGCCTGCCCCCGGCGGACGGCCGGCTGTTCAAGCTGGACACCGGCACGTACTCGCGGCTGGCCTTCGAGCACGGCGAACCGGTGATCAGGACCTGGAACGCGCCGGTCGGCGGGGTCTGACCAGCACCGGCTCAGGCTTGCGCCTGGCCAGGCTGCGGGCCGCGCCCGGTCAGCCACTCCAGGACACTGCGGTGCCCGCGGGTGGCGTCCTCGAAGTGGCCCCAGCGCCAGTAGCGCGGATGGTCCCTGATGCCGGTCACCCAGGTCCGGTACGAGACCGAGCCGCCGGATGCCGCGGGCGCCACGCCGTAGGTGCGGATCACGACCTTGCCGCCGGGCGCGAACAGCACGTCGTCGGCGATCGGGTAGAGCGTCGTCTGGTCGAGCATGACCCGATCCTGCCCGGAGGAGTCGGTGGGGCCGTTACGCCTCCGGCGCGGCCCGGTTAAGCGGGCCCGCCGGAGGTTAACAGCGCGTTACACCAGCAGGCCGTCGAATTCTCCGTCCTTCACTCCGAGCACCAGAGCCCGGATCTCGTCGCGGGTGTAGATCAGCGCGGGGCCGTCGGGGAAGCGGGAGTTGCGCACCGCTATCCCACCGTCGGGGAGCTTCGCGAGCTCCACGCAGTTGCCCTGCGAGTTGCTGTAGCGGCTCTTGCGCCACGCCACGCCGGACAGATCGCCGGCGGGCATGCCGTTATAGGTCTGATTCATCTACATCTTTCTGAGAAGGCCGCCGATGAGCTCGACGGTGCCCCCCGGCGTGGTGCTCTCCACGCACAGCTGCTCCATGGCCGTGAGGTACGGATCGATGTCCTCGCGCTTGTCCAGGTACAGGGCACCCCAGAGCTGTTCGACGTAGACGACGTCCGACAGGTCGGACTCGGGAAACCGCAAGATGCTGAACGCGCCCCCCTCGGCGGCGTGCATGCCGTATCGGAAAGGCATCACCTGAAGGGTGATGTTGGGCAGGGCCGCCACCTCCAGCAGATGCCGGAGTTGCTCGGCCATGACCTTCCGGCCGCCGATGATCCGCTTGAGCGTCGCCTCGTCGATGACCGCCCACAGGCGCGGCCCGTCGTTCTTGGTGAAGCGCTCCTGCCGTTGCATGCGCAGATGCACACGGCGTTCTATCCGATCGGCTGACATGTCGGGATTGCCGAGCTGGATCACTGATCGTGCGTACGCGGCCGTCTGCAACAGGCCGGGCACGAACTGCACCTCGTACGTACGGATCATGCTCGCGGCCTCTTCCAGCCCCACGTAGGTGGTGAACCAGTTCGGCAGCTCCTGCGAGTAGTTCTGCCACCAGCCGGGGGTGTTGGCCTCTCGGACCATCTCCAGAAGGGCACGGCGTTCGGCGTTGTCGATGACGCCGTACAGCGTGAGCAGGTCCTCCACATCACGTGTCTTGAAACCGACGCGCCCGAGCTCCATACGGCTGATCTTGGACTCGGAGGCACGGATGTGGAATCCGGCCTGATCGCGCGTGAGCCCGCGCTTCTCGCGCAGGCGCCGCAGGCTCGCACCGAGCATGATGCGCCGAACGGTCGAAGCTGAACCGGGCGGATCGATGGACACGTGGTGCTCCTTGGTCGTTTCCTTGTCACACAGTCTGTCACTTCACGGCCGAAAGATCATGGGCCGCGGACAAGATCCCCTTTCCCACTGATTGACCCTTTGAAGGGAAACCGTAGCGCTTGCACACCGTGTCTGCACGTGCATTCGCTCTTGCAAGTGCACGAGAGTTTGCCGCACAATGATCAACGTGCAATCCACCACGGCAGCCGGCCAGTGGACCACGTTCGACTGGTGGCCCCCTGTCGGCTGGTGGCCGGAGGCGGCGCGCGATCTCCTCGAGCCTGGTCCGTCCGCGAGCGCCACCTTCGTGCTCCCTCCCACCGCCTCGTCCGTGCACTGCGCGCGCAGCTACGCCGCCGGGGTGCTGGCCGCGTGGGGCCTGAGCGAGCCGGCCGAGAACATGGAGCTGGTGGTCTCCGAGCTGGCCACGAACGCGCTGCGGCACGGCCTGCGCGCGGACGACCCCTGCGGGCTCGGTCCCGTGCACATGTCGCTGGTGCGCCGCGGCCGCCTGGTGGCCAGCGCCTTCGCCGATCCCGGGTCCTCGGTGCCCGCGCTGAGATACTCTGGGCTCCTGGATACCGGCGGCCTGGGTCTCCACATCGTCGACTCACTGAGCCTTCGCTGGGGCTGGTCCGCGCTCTCGCCCCACGGGAAGATCGTGTGGGCGGTCCTCTCCTGACCGAGAGTGATCTGCACTACCGTGGATGGTCATGGCTCACGGTGAGTTCCACGCGCGACCCCATGAGAGTGCTGACCGATGGACGATCACCTGCTCGGCTGGCTACGAACCCTCGACGAAGACAGGCTCGCCCGCGTCCTGACGCACCGGCCTGACGCCCTCGCCGCGCCGTGGCCGCGGCGGCTCGACACGCTGGCCCAGCGGCTGAGCAACGGCTTCGCCGTCATGGAGGCGCTGCGCGTTCTGCCGCTCCCCTGCCTGCAGCTCGCCGAGGCCTGCCTGGTCCTGACCCGGCCGACCGCCGAGCGGCTCGCCGGGTTCCTCGGGGCGCCGCGCGCCGAGGTGGACCGGTGGCTCGACCACCTCTACGACCACGCGCTGGCCTGTCCCTCTGCCGACGGCGAGATCCACCTGGCCGAGGCCGTGACCCGCTACTGGAGCGCGCCGCTCGGCCTCGGCGAGCCGCTCGACCACTACCTGAACTCGTGGACGATCAGCGGCGACACGCTGCGCACCCTGGCCGGCAACCTGGGCCTGCCCTCCCACGGCGGCAAGCGCCGCACGGTCGCGCGGGTGGGCGAGGCGCTGGCCGACGACGGCCACATGGCCGCGCTGCTGCGCCACGCCCCCGCCGGAGCCGCCGCGCTGCTCGACGAGTTCGCCTGGCACGGCCCCGTACGCGAGGTCGACGGCGGCAGGTTCGTCACCCCCGGCACGCCCGAGAAGTGGGCGGCCGACCACGGCCTGCTCTACCGGCCGAGCTGGAACGTCGCCGAGATGCCCCGCGAGGTGGCGCTCGGCCGGCGCGGCCCCGGCTACCATCCGCCGTTCACGCCGCGGGCGCCCGAGGTGGCCACGATCCCGGTCGACCCCGAGGAGGTCGACCACCTGATGACGCTGGCCGCGCCGCACGTCGTGGAGCGCTGCGCGGCCCTGCTCGACAACACGTCCAAGGCGCCGTTGCCGCTGCTCAAGACCGGCGGCGTGGGCGTGCGCGAGGTGCGCAGGGTCGCCAAGGAGACCGGCTGCGACGAGGACGAGACCCGGCTGCTGCTGGAGATCTGCGCGGTGGCGCGGCTGCTGGCGTGGGACGAGAAGTCCGGCGGCCTGGTGCCGACCGAGCGGTTCGACCGCTGGCGGCTCGACGAGGGCGCCGCCCGGCTGCGGGTGCTGCTGTCGGCCTGGTGGCGCATGGAGCGCTCGTCCCTCCGCAAGATCGACGGACGGTACGGCACGGTCCTGGGCGACGACCAGAGCGGCGCCGCGATGGCCCGCATCCGTCACGCCGTGCTGTCGGCGCTCCTGCGGCTGCCGTCCGCCACGGCCTTCGCCGACCGCGACAGCCTGGTGGCCAACGTGCGCTGGCACGCGCCGCTGGTCGACCGCGAGCTGCTCGACCGGTGCGCCTCCGCGGTGATCGACGAGTCGCGGCTGCTCGGCCTGGTGGCCAACCACGCGCTCACCGACCTCGGCCGGGCGCTGGCCGGGCTGGCGGCCAAGGCGGGCGGCGAGAGCGACGACGCGGCCCCGCTGGTCGAGCACGACCCCGCGCTGGTGGAGGCGTCCACCCGGGCGCTGGCCAGCGTGCGCAGGAGCGCCCTGTTCGGGCCCGACCTGACCGCGGTGGTGACCGGGCCGCCGTCGGCGGAGCTGGCCGAGCTGCTCGACAGGGTGGCCGAACGCGAGTCCCGGGGCGCGGCCTCGGTGTGGCGGTTCACCACCGAGAGCGTGCGCCGCGCCCTCGACCGCGGCTACGACGCCGACGAGCTGCTGGACGAGCTGTCGGGGGTGGGCGCCGTCCCGCAGCCGCTGGAGTACCTCGTGCACGACGTGGCCCGCCGCCACGGCGAGGTGACGGTGACCACGGTCGGCTGCGTGGTGCAGGCCTCCGATCCCGCGCTGCTGGCCGAGATCGCCGCACACCGGCGGCTGTCGCGGCTGGGGCTGCGGCTGCTCGCGCCGACCGTGCTGGTCGCCTCCGCCGACGCCGAGCGCACGCTCGGGGTGCTGCGCGAGGCGGGGTACGCGCCGGTGCCCGTGGCCGACACCGGCGAGATCGCCATCCGCCGCACCCGCGCCGAGGAGCCCCGCAACGGCAGGCTGATCCTGCTGCCGGGCGGTCAGGTGGCCGAGCTGTCCGACGCCCAGCCGTCCGATGAGCCGATGATCGCCGAGCCGGTGCCCGACCCGCACGAGCACGCCCGCCGCCTCATCGCCGAGAGCCGTGAGGCGGGCGAGCGCAACGGCCGCACCTGGGCGGTGATCGGCCGGATGGCGACCAGGCTGCCGACGGCGCAGCAGTCGCTGCTCGGCTTCGTGGTCGACCGGGGCGTGCGGGCGGGCATCACGCTGACCGACGGCCTGACCGCCACCATCAGCCACGGCGAGCTGCGCAACGGGGCGCTCGACGCCTGGTGCGAGGAGGCGGGCGACTACCTGGAGTTCCCCCTCGCCGAGATCGTCGAGGTCAAGGGAGCTTATTAGCCTTCTTCAGGTTGGCCACGAGCTCCTCCAGGAAGTCGGCGTAGCCCTGGTAGCTGAAGGGGGCCTCGGCACGCCACGGGTAGAGCTGGCCGGCCTTGACCGCGGGGAGCTCGGCGAAGGTCGGCTTCTTCATCATCTCCTCGGGCTTCAGCGCCTGCGTGCGGGTGTCGTAGAGGATCACGTCCGCGTCGTAGGTGTCGGCGTTCTCCCAGCTGAGGGTCTGGAAGAAGCCGCCCTCGTCCACCTTGCCCGGCACCACGATGTCGAGGCCGTTGTCCATGAGGTGGCGGATGTCGGCGTACTCGGGCGGGTTGACCACCCACATCTGGTCGGCGCCGCCCGACATCATGAGGATCTTGAGGTCCTTGAGCGCCGCCAGCTCCTTGGTGGCGGCCTCCATGCGGGCCTTGGCCTCGGGCACGCCCGCCATGTCGGCGCCGAGCGACGCGGCCAGCTTCTCGTACGTGCCGATCACCTCGGTGGCGGTCTTGCCGGTGAGCATGACGCCGACCGTGGGGGCGACCTGCTCGATGGTGTCCTTGGACTTCTCGGGCACGTACCAGAGCGTGCCGTTCTCGTACATGCTGCTGACCAGCAGGTCGGGCTGCAGGGCGATGTACTGCTCGACGTTGAACTCGTCCCACACGTTGCCCAGGCCGGTGACCTTGGTGATGTCGACGTTGCCGACCTGCGGGTCCTTGCTGCCGTCCTGGAGCTTGTGCGGGCCGAAGACGCCGACCGGGCGCACGCCGAAGTCCCACAGCGCGGCGGCGGCGCCGACCTGGGCGACCACCTTGGAGGGGGTCTTGTCGAGGTCGACCTTCTTGCCGCGGTCGTCGGTGAACGTCCACGGCTGGGCGGCCGGGGCGGAGGACGCCTCCGGTGCGGCCGCGGTACCGCCCGCGCCGCCGCACGCGGCGAGCGTGACGGCGGCGGCCAGACCCGCCGCCGCGGCGAGGAAACCTCGCCGAGCCATGACCGGTCCCGACATGAGTACTCCCTAAGGTTAGGCTTGCCTTCGTACTGAGGCTTTAGATTAGCCTCGCCTAAGCCAGACCGTAAGGAGAGGGGGGCGGGTGCGCCCGGCCGAGCACACCGAACCTGCCACCGAGGCGGGCGGGGACCCGCCGCCGCGGCGCGGCCGGCAGGTCACGCTCGCCGCGGGGCTGCTGGTGGCGCTCGGGCTGTTAGTCCTCGTGGGCCTCGCCGGCGTGGCGCTGGGCGCGCGGGCGATGCCGCTGACGGCCGCCTTCGACGCGTTCCTCGCCCCCGACGGCTCCAGCGACCACACGGTCATCAGGGAGCTCCGGGTGCCGCGCACGCTGCTCGGCATCGGCGTCGGCGCGGCGCTCGGGCTGGCCGGGGCGCTCATGCAGAGCCTGACCCGCAACCCGCTGGCCGACCCGGGCATCCTCGGCATCAACGAGGGCGCCGCGCTGGGGGTCACGCTCGCGCTCGGGCTGTTCGGGCTCACGGACCCGACCGTCTACGTGTGGTTCGCGTTCGCGGGCGCCGCCGGGGCCTCGCTGGTGGTCTACTCGCTCGGCGCGGCGGGCCGCACCGGAGGAGGTCCGGTACGGCTCGCGCTGGCGGGCATCGCGGTGGGCATGGTCTTCACCGCCATGTCGTCGGCCATCCTGCGCATCGACTCCCAGACCTATGACCGGATGCGGTTCTGGCTGACCGGCTCGCTGGCGGGGCAGACGGCCGACACGGCGCTGCGGCTGGCGCCTTTCCTGGTGGCCGGGCTGGCGCTGGGGCTGTGCCTGGGCAGGCCGCTCAACATGCTGTCGCTGGGCGACGACGCGGGCCGCGCCCTGGGCGTGGCGGTCGGCCGCACCCGGGCGCTGACGGCGGTGGCGGTGACGCTGCTGTGCGGGGCGGCGACGGCGGCGGCCGGTCCGCTGTGGTTCATCGGGCTGGCGGTGCCGCACGCGGTGCGCGCCGTCGTGGGCCAGGACCAGCGGTGGGTGCTGCCGTACTCGGCGGTGGTGGCGCCGGTGCTGCTGCTCGGCGCCGACATCGTGGGGCGGCTCATCGCCCGGCCGGGCGAGGTACAGGTCGGCATCATGTGCGCGGCGATCGGCGCGCCGATCTTCATCCTGTTGGCCCGGCGCAGGAGGCTCGCCGCACTATGAACGTCCGCCTGGGCCCCTGGTCGATGCGGCTGGCCCCGCGTTCCCTGGCCGTCACCGCGCTGCTGCTGCTCATCGCGTGCGCGGTGGCGGTGGCGGCGATCTCGACGGGCGAGTTCACCGTGCCGGTGCCGGACATCCTGGCGGCGCTGGCGGGTGAGGGCACGCCGGTCGCCGAGCTGATCGTGAACAAGCTGCGCGCTCCCCGGGTGGCCACCGGGCTGCTGGTGGGGGCCGCGTTCGGGCTGAGCGGCGCCATCTTCCAGAGCCTCACCAGGAACGCGCTCGGCAGCCCCGACTTCATCGGCTTCACCGCCGGCGCCTCGACCGGCGGCATCCTGGCCGTGGTCGCGGGCGGCTCGGCCGCGGTCATCGCCGGCGGCGCGCTGGCCGGATGCGTGATCACCGCCGTGCTGGTCTACGCCCTGTCGTACCGGCGCGGCGTGCAGGGCTACCGGCTCGTCCTGGTCGGCATCGGGGCGAACGCGCTGCTCCTGGCGGCCAACTCCTATCTGCTGACGCGGTCCAACATCTACGACGCCGCCACCGCCGCCGCCTGGCTGACCGGCAGCCTGAGCGGGCGCGGCTGGGACCACGCGATCCCGGTCGCCGTCGCGCTGGCGCTGCTGCTGCCGCTCTGCGCGTACGTGGCCAGGCCGCTGCGCATGATCGAGATGGGCGACGACGCCGCCCGCGCCATGGGCATCAGGGTCGAGCCGGTGCGCGCGGTCGCGATCGTGGCGGGCGTGCTGCTGTGCGGGGTGGCGACGGCCGCCGCCGGGCCGGTGATGTTCGTCGCGCTGGCCTCGCCGCAGCTCGCCCGCCGGCTGACCCGCTCACCCGGCGTCACGCTCGCCTCCTCGGCGCTCATGGGCGCCGTGCTGCTGACCGCCTCCGACCTGATCGCCCAGCGCCTGCTGGCCCCCGTCCAGCTGCCCGTCGGCGTGGTGACGGCCGCCATCGGCGGCGCGTACCTGGCATTCCTGCTGCGAAAGGACCGCTACTGATGACCACCCGCCTGTCAGGAACCGACCTCACCCTCGCCTACGACCAGCGAGTCGTGGCCAGTCAGCTGTCCGTGGCCATCCCCGACCGGTCCTTCACCGTGATCATCGGCCCGAACGCGTGCGGCAAGTCCACCCTGCTGCGCGCCCTGGCCAGGATGCTCAAGCCGAAGCAGGGCGCCGTGCACCTCGACGGCAGCGTGATCACCACGCTGCCGTCGAAGGAGGTCGCGCGGCGGCTCGGGCTGCTGCCGCAGAGCTCGATCGTCCCTGACGGGATCACCGTGGCCGACCTGGTGGCGCGCGGCCGCTACCCGCACCAGCGGCTGATGCGGCAGTGGTCGAAGGCCGACGAGGCGGCCGTGACCGAGGCGATGCGGGCCACGGACGTGACCGGGCTGGCCGACCGGATCGTCGACGAGCTGTCGGGCGGTCAGCGGCAGCGGGTGTGGCTGGCCATGGCGCTGGCCCAGGAGACGCCGATCCTGCTGCTGGACGAGCCGACCACGTTCCTCGACATCTCGCACCAGATCGAGGTGCTCGACCTCTGCGCCGACCTGCACGAGGCGGGCCGGACGATGGTGGCCGTGCTGCACGACCTGAACCAGGCCTGCCGCTACGCCACCCACCTCATCGTCATGCGGGAGGGCAGCGTGCTGGCCGAGGGCGACCCCGCCGAGATCGTCACCCCGGAGCTGGTCGAGCAGGTGTTCGAACTCCGTTGCGAGATCATCCAGGACCCCCAGTCGGGCACCCCGCTGATCGTCCCCGAGTCCCGCCGCCGGGTCACGTCCCCGGCCTGAGGAGCCCCTGCTAGGGCGCGCAGCGGCGGACCGCCAGGACGGCCAGGGCGCGGATCACCTCCAGGAACTCCGGCACCGCCACCTGCTCGCGGGGCGCGTGCGCGAAGCGCACGTCGCCGGGGCCGTAGTGCAGCGTCGGGATCCCGCTGCCCGCGTACAGCCGCAGGTCGCTCCCGTACGGGGCGGCGGCTTCGGTGAGGGTGGCCCCGCCGGTGTCGGCGACCGCCTGCCTCACCTCGCTGAGCAGCGGGTGACCGGCGGGCAGCCGGCCGCTGGCGAACTGGCCGCCTGGCCAGGTCACCGCCGGCGGGTTCGCCCGCAGCCACGGGTGCGCGGCCGACCGCACCGCCTCCTCGAACGCGGCCCGCGCCGCCGCCGGGTCCTCGTCCAGCCGCACGCCCAGCCGGCCCTCGGCGACCAGCAGGTCCGGCACCGTGCTCGCCCAGTCGCCGGCGTGGACGGTGCCGATCTCGATCGGGTACGGCAGCGGGTTGCCGCCGAACACGGCGGGGACGTCCCGGTTCCGCTCGGCCTCCAGCCGCCTGATCGCCTCGAACACCGGCCAGAACACCTCGATGGCGTTGACCCCCTCCAGCCGGGCGGCGCCGTGCGCGGCCCGGCCGGCGATCTCCAGCCGGAACGTGAGCGCGCCCGCGTTGGCGGTGATCACCTGGCCGCTGGTGGGCTCGGTGATCACGGCCGCCTCGGCGGTGTGCCCCCTGGCCAGGGTGCCGAACGCGCCCAGCCCGCCGTCCTCCTCGCTGACGACGCAGTGCACGGCCAGCGGGCGGGTGAGCCTGATCCCGGCCCGCTGGACGGCCCGCACCACGGCCAGGTTGGCCACCAGGCCCGCCTTCATGTCGCAGGCGCCCCTGCCGTGCAGGACGTCACCGCTGATCCGGGCGGCGAACGGGTCGTTCCCCTCCCATCTGGCCAGGTCTCCGACGGGCACCACGTCCACATGCCCCTGCAGCGCCAGCGCGGGGACGCCGTCGCCGCCCACCACCCCGACGACCCCGTACCCCTCGCTCCTCGGCGCCTCGGTGCCGGGGAACCCGTCGCGCTCGCGCAGGTCGTCGAGGTCGAGCTTCCACACGTCCACGTCCATGCCGGCCTCGGTCAGCAGGCCGGCGAAGTGATGCTGCAGCTCCGACTCGGCGTCGGTGCCGGTGACGCTGGGCACGCCGACGGTCTCGGCCAGCAGGTTCACGGCCTCGGAGTCGTCGATGGCGTCCAGCACCCTGAGTTCCACGTCGCGCATGCGCACACCTTCTCATGACGGCTCATGACGGGAATGCCAGGAAATCCCGTGAACTCGTACCGGGAGTTGTGGCGATACTCAGGCGTGAAGATCGTGGCGAGTCTGGTGGCGTGGGGTGTGACGGGCGCGGCGGCGGTGTGGGCGGCGCTGCGGCTGTCGGGGTTCGAGCCGGACTGGCCGTGGGTGCCCGCGGTGGCGGTCACCCCGCACGTCGCGGCGGCCGCGGGGGCCGGGCTGGTGCTGGCGGCGGCGCTCAGGAAGCGGGCGGCGGCCGCGCTGGCCCTGGCCGCCACGGTGGCCCTGGGCTTCGCCGTGGTGCCGAGGAGCCTGGCCGACGGCGGCACGGAGCCGGCCGGGGCGCCGCTGCGGGTGCTGGCGGCCAACCTCATGGTCGGCGTGGCCGACACCGGCGAGCTGATGGCGCTGGTGGCCCGGCTCCGGCCCGACGTGCTGGCGTTGCAGGAGCTGACGCCTGACGCCATGGAGCGGCTGGAGGAAGCCGGGTTGCCCGAGACGTTCCCGTACGCCGTGACCCGGCCCAGGCAGGGAGCCGGCGGCTCGGCCCTGTACGCGCGGCACCCGCTCACCCCCGGCGAGGCGATCGAGCACGGCCGCTTCGGCCAGGTCCGCGCGGTGCTCGCGCACCCGGGCGGGGCGCGGGTGGAGCTGGTCTCCGTGCACCCGTGCGCGCCCAAGAGGTACGGTCGGCAGCCCTGCTGGCGGGCCGGGCTGGAGGCGCTCCCCCGCGCCGGCGGCCCGCTGCGGGTCCTGGCCGGCGACTTCAACGCCACGCTCGACCACCTGCCCATGCGCGAGCTCCTCGCGAGCGGCTACCGGGACGCCGCCGACGTCACCGGCCACGGCCTGCGCACCACCTGGCCGCAGGGCGGCTGGGGCCCGCTCCCGGGAGTCGCCATCGACCACGTCGTGGCGGACTCCCGCATCGGCGTCCGCTCCTTCGCCGTGCACACGCTCAAGGGCACCGACCACCACCCGGTCTCCGCCGTTCTCACCCTTCCCTGAAGTCCGCCGTACGGGCGTGGAGTGATCCTTACCCGGCGGAACGTAAACTTGGCACGTGGAAGAGCCGAAGTTCGAGATTCAGATGCTGCACGATCGGGTGATGATCCGGCTGGAGCGCGACACCGAGGAGCGACGCAGCGGATCGGGCATCGTCATCCCGGCGACGGTGAAGATGGCCAACCGGCTCGCCTGGGGCGAGGTCTGCGGCGTGGGCGCCAACGTGCGCTCGGTCCGGGTCGGCGACAAGGTGCTGCTCAATCCTGAAGACCAGTTCGAGGTGGAGCTGCACGCGCAGACCTATCTCGTGATGCGCGAGCGCGACCTGCACGCGGTGGCCACGCAGGAGACCGACCACGGCACGGGTCTCTATCTCTGAGGCCCCCGCCTCAGGAGAGGACGAACTGCCTGGCCACCTGGATGACGTCCACGCCGAACGTGAGCAGGCTGAGGTAGATGATCAGGCCCATGGCGCAGAGCGTCACGAACGCCACGATGATCCGCACGGTCCAGCCCCGCCGCTTGTACCACTCGGTCCAGGCGTGCAGCATCCGCTTGCCGAACTCCAGCAGCCGGTGCGCCCAGTGAAACTCGGTCGCCAGCACCGCCAGGCCGCCGAACACGACCAGCCAGCCGGGCCCGGGGAACGGCACCATGATCAGGCCGCCGACCACCATGACGGTGCCGATCACGCCGATCACGACCTTGAGGGTGAGCGCGCCGGTGCGCGTGGCCCTGACGCCGTCGAGCCAGCCCTTGGGCCCGCGACGGCGAGGAATGCTGGAGTGACGCGCGGCCTCGTCCTTCATGAGGTCGGCGTCCCCCGTCTCGGATTTCTGCGTCGGCACGGTCCCCCCGGACAGTCGGTGTGGTCACCAGGATACGGGTAGGCCCACAGGCACGAGTGGCCAAATGTGGACTACACCCGGAACGTCCGTCAAACCCGCTGAACGGTAAAATCTGGCGCTAAACCAGGATATATCGGGCTTTTCTCAGCTACTGTAGAGCATGCCCGAGGTTATGCTTCGCACTGTTACCGGCCCCGTCCGCGCGGCCGCGGTGACCGGTGCCGTACTCCCCCACGAACACCTCCGCGCCGACATGCGCTGGGCAGTGGGCATCGACTCCGATCCGTACCGCTGGCTGGACGAGGAGCAGGCCGTCATCGCCGAGCTCCGCGCGCTGCGCACCGGCGACGACCCGCTCGGCCTGGTCGTGGAGCTCACCTCCATCGGCATGGGCCGCGACGCGGCCGCCCTGGCCAGGATCGCCGCCGGCAGCCGCGTGCCGGTGGTCGCCGCCACGGGCCTTTCCACCGGGCCGTTCTCCGGCGCCGCCGACGCCGACGCCGACACGCTCACCGGCCTGCTGATGGCCGACATCCTCGACGGGATGGACGACAGCGGCGTGTTCCCCGGCGTGATCGGCGAGGTCGGCTGCTGGGGCGCGCACCCCACCCCGGCCGAGGAGCGCGCCCTGCGGGCCGCCGCCCGCGCCGCGCTCTCCTCCAGGCTGTCGGTGGCCACCTACGGCCAGGACGGCCTGGCCATGCTGGAACTGCTGATGATCGAGGGCCTGCCCGCCTCCCGGGTGTCCGTGGGCTGCTCGGGCGCCGACCCGGCCGCGGCCCGCAAGATCGCCGAGTCCGGCGCGTACGTGAGCCTGGGCTCGATCGGCGTGGGCGCCGAGCGGGCCGCGGCCGTCGCCCTGGACCTCATCCGCGAGGGCCACGCCGGCCGGCTGCTGCTCAGCAGCGGCGTGAGCCGGGTCGCGCAGCTCGGCAAGTACGGCGGCCCCGGCTACGGGCACCTGTCCGCCGCGGTGCTGCCCAGGCTGCGCGAGGCCGGCGTCGAGGCGGAGACGCTGAGCGCGATCACCCACGACAACCCGCTGCGCTGGCTGACGGACGGGTTGACCTCAAGCTGAGTCGAGGTCTCATGCTGACGTCATGAGACTCACCGAATCCGAGCTGGCTTTCCTGTCCACCCAGCGGCTGGGCCGCCTGGCCACGGTCGCGCCCGGCGGCCAGGTGCAGAACAACCCCGTCGGCTTCTTCGTCGACGCCGAGGCCGGCACGATCGACATCGGCGGCCTCGACCTGGCCGCCACCAAGAAGTTCCGCAACGTACGGGCCGGCAGCACGGTCTCGCTGGTGGTGGACGAGCTGGCCTCGGTCAGCCCGTGGATCGTGCGCGGGGTGGAGATCCGCGGCACCGCCGAGGCGCTCACCGGCGTGCGCCCGCCCAGGCCCGGCATGTCCGACGCGGTCATCCGCGTCAAGCCGGCGAAGGTCATCTCCTGGGGCCTGCCAGACTGAGACCGTGATCTGGGTCGTCAGCGGCCCGCCGGGGGCGGGCAAGTCCACGGTGGCCGCCGCGCTGCTCGCCCGCCTGTCGCCGGTGCCCGCCCTGCTCGACAAGGACACGATGTACGGGGGCCTCGTCGCCGAGGTGCTGGCCGGCTACGGCAGGCCTCATGGGGAACGCGAGGGTTCCTGGTACGACGAGCACGTCAAAAGGCACGAGTACGCCGGCATGACCGCGACCGCCCGGCGGATCCGCGAGCACGGCTGCCCGGTCATGCTCGACGGTCCTTTCACCGGCCAGGTGCACGACGCGGCGCGCTGGCGACGCTGGGTGGCGGAGCTGGGCGGCCCGCCGGTGCGGCTGGTGTGGGTGCGCTCCGACGCCTCGACGCTGCGCGAGCGCCTGGAGGCCAGGGGCCTGCCCAGGGACGCGGGCAAGCTGGCGGCGTTCGACGCGTACCTGACGCGGATCAGGGTGGACGAGCCGCCCGCGGTGCCGCACCTGGAGATCGACAACCGGCGCGGCGCGCCCCCGCTGGGGGCGCAGCTCACCGCGGCGGGTATATCGCCGCGAGCACCCCGGGCAGGCGGGCCACCCACCGGGTGAACCGCCCCTCCTCGAACGCGGCGCCCGGCTCGTTGGCGAGCTGCTGCGACAGCAGGCCGGCGATCAGGCTGGAGCCCAGGGCCTGCCCCTCCTCGCCCGCGGCGTCCGGATGCAGTTCGCCGCGCTCGATGGCGGCCGACGTCAGCGCGGTGAAGTGGTCGTGGACGGCCAGGGCCGGGGCGTACGCCCGCTCCGAGGGCTCGAAGCCGGGCACCGGCCGCCAGAACAGCAGCTGGGCCAGCGCCTGGTTGGCCATCACCCACCGCGCGCCGGCCTCCAGCGAGGCGGCCATCGCGGCCAGGCCCGGCTCCGCGCCCGCGGCGCCCCGCAGCACCGCCTCCAGGTAGGCCCGCTGGCCGCGTTCGAAGAGCGCGTCGTAGACGGCGTGCCGGGACGGGAAGTACTTGTACAGCGACGGCGGCCGGATGCCGAGCCGCCTGGCCACGGCCGACAGGCTCAGCCCGGCCACGCCGTCCTCGGCCATCACCTCCAGGGCGATGGCCAGGATCTCCTCCAGCGTCTCCGCCCGCCGGCGGGCCCTCCGATCGGGAATGTCAGCCATGGCATGTAGCTTAGGCTATAGGTAATAGCTAAAGCTATGGAGGAGAGCCATGTCCCGCGAGATCGTACTCACCGGTCTCCGGCAGAACAACCTGCGCGACGTCTCCCTGCGGCTGCCCAAGGAGCGGCTCATCGTGTTCACCGGCGTGTCCGGCTCCGGCAAGTCGTCGGTGGTGTTCGAGACCATCGCGGCCGAGTCGCAGCGCCAGCTCAACGAGACCTACAGCGCGTTCGTCAGGAACCGGCTGCCCAAGCACGAGCGCCCGCGCGCCGGACGGCTGGAGGGGCTGACCGCCGCGGTGGTCGTCGACCAGCGGCCGGTGGGCGGCAACGCCCGCTCCACGGTCGGCACGATGACCGAGATCCACCCCATGCTGCGGGTGCTGTTCTCGCGGCGCGGCGAGCCCTCGGCGGGCCCGGCGACGGCCTACTCGTTCAACGACCCGGCGGGCATGTGCCCGGAGTGCGCCGGCTTGGGGCGGAAGACGGAGGTCGACGTCGGCCGGCTGGTCGACTTCGACCTGTCGCTGGCCCAGGGAGCGCTGCGGCCGTACGCGGTCGGCGGCTACGTGTGGAGCCTCTACGCGAAGTCGGGGCTGTTCGACCCGGCCAAGCCGCTGCGCGACTACACCGAGCGGGAGCTCGGCCTGCTGCTGCACGGGAGCGGGTTCAAGGTGGAGCGCGACGGCCGCGCCCACGACTACGAGGGCGTGATCACCCGGTTCGACCGCGTCCACCTCCACCGCGACGTGGAGTCGCTCGACCAGGCGGCGCGGGAGGTGGTGCGCGAGCGCGCCTGCCCCGCGTGCGGCGGCCGGCGGCTCAACCCGGCGGCGCTGGCCTCCCGCATCGACGGCCGCAACCTGGCCGACCACTGCGCGATGGAGATCACCGACCTGATCGGCGTGCTGGCGGAGACGGCCGACCCGGTCGCCCGCGCGGCGGTGGAGGCGTTGCGCCGCGTCGAGGCCATCGGGCTCGGCTACCTCAGCCTCGACCGGGAGACGCCGACCCTGTCGGGCGGCGAGGCCCAGCGCCTCAAGACCGTGCGCCACCTGGGCAGCGGCCTCACCGGTCTCACGTACGTCTTCGACGAGCCCAGCGCCGGCCTGCATCCGCGCGACGTGCACCTGCTCGGCGGGCTGCTGCTGCAGTTGCGCGACAAGGGCAACACGGTGCTCGTGGTCGAGCACGACCGCGACGTGATCGCGCTCGCCGACCGGGTGGTCGACCTGGGGCCGGGCGCGGGCGCCGACGGCGGGCGGGTGGTCTACCAGGGGCCGGTGGCCGGGCTCGGCGACACGCCGACCGGCCGCGCGCTGCGGCGGGCGCGCGGGCTCAAGGAGCGGGTACGCGAACCGTCCGGGTGGCTGACGATCGGCGGCGCCCGGACCCACAACCTGGCCGACGTGACGGTCCGGGTGCCGCTGGGCGTGCTGACGGCGGTGACCGGCGTGGCCGGGTCGGGCAAGAGCACGCTGATGACCCGCGAGCTGCCCGCCCGCCACCCCGGCACGGTGCTGGTCGACCAGTCGGCCGTGCACGCCTCGCCCCGTTCGACGCTCGCCACCTACCTGGGGGCGATGGACCGGCTGCGCAAGCTGTTCGCGGCCGCGCACGGGGTGCCGGCCAAGCTGTTCAGCGCCAACTCGGCGGGCGCCTGCCCGGAGTGCGGCGGGCGCGGCGAGATCAGGACCGACCTGGCGTTCATGGACCCGGTGACCCGCGTCTGCGACGCCTGCGGCGGCACCCGCTACAACCGCGAGGCCCTGTCGTACCGCCTGGCCGGGCGCGACATCGCCGGCGTGCTGGCGCTGACCGCAGGCGAGGCCGTGCGCGACTACGACCTGCCGGGCCTCGACCGGCTGGGCGAGCTGGGGCTGGGCCATCTGACCCTGGGGCGTTCGCTGGCCACGCTGTCGGGCGGCGAGCGGCAGCGGCTCAAGCTGGCGCACCGGCTGCACGAGACCGGTCACGTGTACGTGTTCGACGAGCCGACCAGGGGCCTGCACCCGGCCGACGTCGACCGGCTGCTGGCGCTGCTCGACCGGCTCGTCGACGGCGGCAACGCGGTGATCGTGGTGGAGCACGACCTCGACGTGGTCAAGCACGCCGACTGGGTGATCGACCTGGGGCCGGAGGCGGGACGGCACGGCGGGCGGGTGGTGTTCGAGGGCACCCCGGCGGCGCTGGCCGAAGCCTCCACCCATACCGCGAAATATCTGGCTAAGTCTCTCGATAGTCCTCGTCCCGCGCGTCGATGATCGCCATGTGCCCCGGCAGGTGCCCGATCGCGAACTCCACGCCGCTGGCCATCACCGCCGCCTGCGGCGTCACCCCGCACGCCCAGAACAGCGGCGTCTCCCCCTCCCGCACCTCCACCGGGTCGCCGAAGTCGGGCCTGCCCAGGTCGCCGATGCCGATCACGGCCGGGTCGCCGGTGTGGACCGGCGCGCCGTGCACCATCGGGTAGCGCCCGCTGACCTCGATCGCGGTGGCCACCAGCGCCTCCGGCACCGGCCGCATCGACACCACGAGCGGCCCGGCCAGCGGCCCCGACGGCTCGCACGGCACGTTCGTCCGGTACATCGGCACGTTCACGCCCTGCTCCAGGTGCCGGATCGGCACGCCCGCGGCCAGCAGCGCCCGCTCGAAGGTGAAGCTGCAGCCGAACAGGAACGGCACCAGGTCCGCCCGCCACTCCGCCACCACCTCACCGGTGTCGGCGACGGCGCGTCCGTCCTGGTAGACGCGGTAGCCGGGCAGGTCGGTGCGCAGGTCGCCGGGGAACAGGCGGGTGCGCACCGCGCCGGGCTCGCCCACGTCGAGCAGCGGGCAGGCCCGCGCGTTGCGGTGCGCGAACAGCAGCAGGTCGTAGGCCAGCTCCTGGGGCACGGCGATCAGATTGGCCTGGGTCCAGCCCCTGCACCAGCCGGCCGTCGGCGTGCGCTCCCCGCCGCGGAAGCGCTCGCGCGCCTGCGCGGGGGTCAGGTCTGCGACGTCCACTCCTCGAGCGTACGCCCGAGTCGCCGGATCAGCGCCAGACGCCGAAGGTGTGCGGCCCGAGCCCGTACCCGTCGGGGGTCGGCAGCACGTACCCCTGGCCGATCAGCCGCTCCAGGCTCTCCCGCACCTCCTCGCCGGGCAGGCCGGTGATGTGCACCAGCTCGTCCATACCGACCCAGCCGTGCTCGACGGCCGGGCCCGCGACGGCCTCGTAGACGTGGATGTCGACGTCGGACAGCGCCTGCACGTCGTGTCGCGGATCCATCAGCGTGCCCTCGCTCCCTCGCGCAGCCGGTTCGGGTCGATCTCGCGCTCCGGATAGCGGCGCAGATATTCGGACTCCATCTCGTTCGTCCGTGAGGTGTGACGGGCGAGCGCGTCGTCGGAGCCGTGCAGGAAGGTGTCGGTGCGGGTGGTGTGCAGTTGCCGCAGCTCGCGCAGCAGGTCCTCGTCGCTCAGCTGGGCCGGGTCGATTCCCATCGTCGTCATGGGCTCCCTCTACCCCAGATGGCGCTCGACAATATCTGTCACATTTCCTGACACATAGGCATTGTTTGGGAGATTAGACCGCCTTACCTTCCCGTTATGGACCTCGAGCTCAGGCACCTCAAGATCGTCCGCGCCGTCGCGGACGCCGGAAGTGTCAGCAAGGCCGCTTCCATGCTCGGGTTGGCCCAGCCCGCCCTCACCGCCCAGCTCAAGCGCATCGAGCGGATGCTCGGCGGCGCGCTCTTCGAGCGCGACCGTCACGGCGCCCGCCCCACCCGGCTGGGCGAGCTGGTGCTCGCCCGCGCCCGGGTACTCCTGCCCGCCGCCAAGGAGCTGCAGGAGGAGGCCGTACGGTTCGCGCACGCCCCCACCTCCGGCTACCGGATAGGCGCCACCAACGGCCCGATACTCGGCGGCCTGGTGCACCGCCTGGCCGCGGAACGCCAGGTAACCACCTACACCAGCTGGTCAGCCCACGAGCTGACCACCATGGTCGAGCTGGGCCGGCTCGACTACGTGCTGACCGGGGCGTGCGGCGACAACGGCACCCCGGCGGGCACCCTGGCCTGGGAGACGATCAGCCTCGACCCGGTCTTCACCCTGCTCTCCGTGGACCACCCGCTGGCCGTGGAGAAGGAGGTGGAGCTCGCCGACCTGGCGGACGAGCAGTGGGCGGTCACGCCGGGGGACGGCTGCTTCAACGACTGCTTCGCGATGGCGTGCGCGCGGGCCGGGTTCACGCCGGGCACCATCTACGAGACCGACGTGGCCACCTGCGTGCACCTGGCGCAGGTGGGCCGCGCGGTGGTGCTCTGCCAGGCCACCCACCAGCCCGCCCCCGGCATGGTGGTGGTGCCGCTGAAGAACGCGCCGCTGCGCTGGCGTCAGCTCCTCGGCCGCCACCCGGCCGCGCCGGACGCCGCATGGGTGCTCCTCCAGGCCAAGCAGACACACCGGGAAGCGGTACGGCGCAGCCGCGCCTACCACGACTGGCTGGGCCGCAACCCCGGGTTCGGCACCGCGCCATAACACCGTGATAGGGCCGAACTGGTACTCCTCGGTTTCCGGCCGCCCGCGTACGTTGACGGCACCCCCCAGCCACAGCGAGGAGACACCCCATGCTGCGGACCCCAGCGCTGATCGCCATCTCGATCGGCGCCTTAGTCATGACGGCCACCCCCGCCGTCGCCACCCCCACCACCACGACCACCACCACGACCACCGCCACGACCACCGCCACGGCCGAGCCCCCCAAGGGCGTGATCGACGCCATCGAGCGCGACCTCGGCATCAGCGAGAGGCAGGCCGTCGCCCGGATGGCCAACGAGGCCCGCGGCAACCAGGCCGCGCCCGCCCTGGCCAAGCAGCTCGGCGACCGCTACGCCGGCGCCTGGTTCGAAGGGCCGGAGAGCAAGCTGGTCGCGGCCAGCGTCAAGCAGTCGGACGCCGCCGCGATCAAGAGCTCCGGCGCCGAGGCCCGCATCGTGACCCGCACGCTGGCCCAGCTCACCGCCGTCAAGGACGGCCTGGACAAGGCCGCGCCGCCCGACACCGTGCACAGCTGGTCGGTCTCACCCGCCGACAACGCGGTCGTCGTGCAGGCCGCCGACCAGGACGCGGCCCTGGCCTGGGCGAAGAGCGCCGGCGTCGACACCGGCGCGGTCAAGTTCGCCGACTCGGCGGACCGGCCGAAGCTCCTGTACGACATCCGCGGCGGCGACGCGTACTACATCTCGTCCTCGCGCTGCTCCGTCGGGTTCGCCGCCCGGCGCGGCACCCAGGTCGGCTTCACCACCGCCGGCCACTGCGGCTCCAACGGCCAGTCCACGACCGGCTACAACCGCGTGGCGCAGGGCACCTTCCAGATCTCGTCGTTCCCCGGCAACGACTACGCCTGGGTCGCGACGAACGCCGACTGGACCGCCCCCGGCGTGGTCAACGGCTACTCGGCCGGCATCCTGCCGGTGCGCGGCGCGTCCGTCACCCAGCCCGGCGGCTCCGTGTGCCGCTCCGGCTCCACCACCCAGTGGCACTGCGGCACCGTACAGGCGCTCAACAGCACCGTGAACTACCCGCAGGGCACCGTCTCCGGACTCACCCGCACCTCCGTCTGCGCCGAGCCCGGCGACTCCGGCGGCGCGTTCATCTCCGGCGACCAGGCCCAGGGCATGACCTCCGGCGGCTCCGGCAACTGCAGCATCGGCGGCACCACGTACTTCCAGCCCATCGGCGAGATCATCTCCGTCGGCGGCCTGACCCTGGTGACCAGCGACGGCGGCGGCGACCCCGACCCGCCCACCGGCTGCCAGGGCTACCAGTCGACCCACACCGGCTCGCTGTCGTCCGGCCAGAACGCCTACCAGCCGAACGGCTCCTACTACCAGACGACGACGTCGGGCACCCACGCCGCCTGCCTGGACGCCCCTGACGGCACCGACTTCGACCTCTACCTCCAGAGGTGGAACGGTTTCTCCTGGAGCACCGTGGCCCAGGGCATCACGCCAGGCGCCGACGAGACCGTCACCTACAACGGCAGCGCCGGCTACTACCGCTACCGCGTGCACGCCTACAGCGGCTCCGGCTCGTACACCCTCGGCTTCAACCGGCCGTAACGTACTCCCACCCGGGACGCCACTGGAACGGGCCCTCAACCAGCTCCTCCAGCGGCGTCCCGCCGAACAGCACCCGCAGGGCCCACCGGTCGGCCGCATCCGCGCCAACGGTGCGGCCCTGCCCTGTTGCCGCCCGCCGATCTCCGCGGTCCGTACGGCGCGGCGCAGGTCCGAGGCGTGGACCACGTCCACGTCCTTCCGCCGTCCCCCAGCTCACGCGCCTGTTCCCGGCCGGCGGCGGACAGCTCGCCGGCTCCATCGCGGTGGCGTGGGTCTCGTAGATCAGCTTCACCGGCAAGCGCGCCACCCCGTCCGCTCTCGGAAGAATGATCGTCCTAGTCTCCCCCGAGAGGGCTCGGCGTGGAATGATGTGCGAGGCATCAGGCGGGACTGGGGGCGCTCACGATGCTTTAACCTTGTCGATGCGCACAACTCAATCCAGGGGCGGTAGCTCAGCCGGTCAGAGCATCGGACTCATAATCCGTGGGTCGTGGGTTCAAGTCCCACCCGCCCTACTCATCAATACCGCGTTTGACCTGGGGTTTCTCGGTTTTCGCCGGCCTCGAATCGCACTGTTGATCATGATTGGTTGCTCGGTGGTTGCTCTTGTGTACGGACCGGGCACGACGGTAGATCATTTGCACCGTCACCGTCAGTACAGACCCCGGCGACGACCATCAGAAGATCAAGCCGGAAGGCATGAACGGCGTCGCTGGTCAGTGGTGACCCGTTGGCCGGTCAAGCCGTGTCCAAGTGGGCTCGTCTCTCCGACCAGGCCGTTCCCGTCCAGCAGATAAAAGATCCGCTGCTTCTCGCGGCGAGCCGCTCGGCCTGTGCACCGCGCAGGTTCAGGATCGACCGGCCTTGCCTCAGCCGTGCGGCCAGCCACCGAGGGCATGAGTCAGGCCCGCCGAAGGGTCGGCGGGCCTGCTTGGGCTCAGTGGTTCAGGTGGTGGTGTCTCAGGTGTGGGTCGGCAGGGTGATCAGGCGGGCGGTCTGGGCGCCTGCGGCGGCGGTGTTGACCAGGGCGGCGGTGGATTCGGCGGCGGCACGGGCCACCTCGGGGTAGACGCTGGTGTAGGTGTCGCGGGTGAAGGTGGAGGAGACGTGACCGAGCGTCTCCTGCACAACCTTCAGATCGACCCCGGCGGCAAGCATGAGCGAGGCGGCGCCGTGTCGGAGATCGTGAAGCCGCACCGGCGGGAGCCCCACCTGGAAGGCCAGCTGGTAGAAGTGATCGCTGACCTGCTGGGGATGCAGCGGCCTGCCGAGCTCGTCGGTGAAGACGAACCCGCTGTCGGTCCAGGCCTCGCCCGCGGCCAGCCGCTCAGCGGCCTGGCGCTTGCGGTGCGCGCGTAGCGCGGTGACGGTGTCCTCGTCCAGGGCGATGATGCGGTCGCTGGCCTCCGTCTTCGGCCTGCCCTGTACCGGTTGCCAGCCCAGCTGGGTGATCTGCCAATGCACCCCAGCCGTACCGGCGTTCAGGTCGACATCCTTCCAGCGCAGCCCGACCGCCTCCCCTCGACGCAACCCGCGCAGAGCGATCAGCCGATACAGCGCGGACAGCCGGTGAGTGGCCGCCTGGGCGAGGAAGGTGTAGGTGTGCGAAGGCGTCCAGACCATCACCGGCGATGGCCGCGGCACGGACGCGTACACATTGATCATGCTGGCGCGGCTCGGCCGAGCCCCGCGCTGCCGCTCCTCCACTGCGAGCCGCTGCTGCAGGTCCCGGCTCCAGTCGGCCACCCGCTCATCGGTCCACACCAGCGCCTTCGGACGCTCAGCATCGGGGAGCTCGACCACCGCGGCCGGGTTGAAGTCGATCAGCCGGTCCTGCTTGATCGCGATATTCAGCGCGTGCCGCAAGGTGGCGCGGATGCGATGCATGGTGGCGGGGCCGACCGGCCGCCGGTACCGGACCGATGCCACCCGGGCCGGGTCGCCGCTGCCCCGTTCGGCGGCGATGACGTCGTTGAACTCCTCGATCGCATCGAACATCCCCGCCACATCCGACACCCGCAGCCGGTCCAGCCGGATGTCACCCAGGTAGGGAACGAAGTAGAGGCGGATGTGCGCCTCATACGAGCGGCGCGTGGTGGCGTCGATCTTCCGCTTGCGCCGCAGGAACTCCTGCATCCACTCGGCCACCGTGACGGTGGGGTTGAGGTCCTGGCGGGTACGCACCTTGCGCCGTACCTCCTCCAGCGGCGGCAACGCCTTGGTGCCTTTGAGCATGGACAGCATCAGCTCGGCGATCTTCCGCTGGATATGCGGGTCGTCATCCAGCGCCAGCAGCGCGCGGGCGTGCTCCAGCTCGGCCTCAACCTCCTCCAAGGTGGCGAAGCCGCGCCGCCGCAGGGGGTTGCGCCGCCGCCCGTCGGCGTGCGCTGGAAGCTCCAACTGGTAAGCCCACCGGCCGTGGGTGCTGCTCCACCGCTCGCCTCCCCCCGGGCGGCGCAGCTTCGGGCAGGCCTTGCCCAGTTTCTTGCCGGTCGCCTCGTCCCGGCAGGAACACGTCCTGAAGGTGGTTCCGTTCATCGTCGCTGTCGCGCCCTTTCCTCTTGTTCGTGGACCTCGCGTCGCCGGTTCGCTCGACGTCGCTTTCCTGCGGCGGCCCTCGTCCCCGGCCCCACCGAGCGCCGTCAGGGCAGTAGGACCGGTGCACAACGCCACCGACGGCACCGGTGGCATCGCGTACCCGGCCCATCACCGCGCCGCTCGCCGTCAGGCGGCCCGAAGTGGCAATTGCCGTGCCCCGGGCCGGAGGGCGGTCGGGATCGGCCCGCACAGGCCCGTCAGGGGCGCTGCAGCGGGGACGCTCCGAAGCCACCGGCCGGTCCGGGGCGGTCGGTATCGACGCCCACCTCCACCACCGATGTCAAGCGATATCCGCTGGTCCGCATCGCCCGGCGCACGATCCGGCCGAGAGAAGGCATCCGGCTGCGTGCCTCGGCCAGAGAACGTCGGCCTCGCGCAAAGGCCCCGCGCTGATCGCATGGCGACGGCCTCAGCCGGCATGGAACGCACAGCATCGAGATTCGGCGAAGTGGCTGGACTGTACGGTCACCATCGGATCCGCCAATCCGACAGGCGAACTCATCCCTGTCACTTATTGAAATACCGGCCAGGAAGGCCGAGTTAGGACACTGCGATAGATCAGTCTTTAGTCAAGCCCGGCGTGGGACTCGACACCGCGCCGCCCGAGCAACCAACAGCGGCACACGACCTCGAAACACGGACATTCACGAAAAGATCGCCGTCAGTACTCTATGAAGGAAAGTCCTGATTCGACGTATTTGCGCTGACGCTATTGCCCCCTGCGCGACATTACAGAGCACGCTCTGCCACGCGGAAACGAAGCTCCGGACTTTTAATCCGTAGGTTCCGGGTTCGAGCCTCGAGCCCGCGTTCCGCAGATGTGTAGCGAGAAAAACACATGAATCAGGGGTGTGAGCTGCGGAAACGCTTGCGGGCACGCTGATGCGGCGTGTCACTAG
>NZ_JBITHT010000003.1:0-1083684 GCF_044458265.1 Nonomuraea sp. NPDC050478
CCCGCCCCGGTGCCCCGGGCCCCCCCCGGGGCGCCCCCCGGGGGGCCCGGCCCCCGGGGGGGGGGGGGGTGGGGGGGGGGGGGGGGGGGGGGCCCGGCCCCCCCCCCCCCCGCCCCGCCGATGCGAGGGACGGAGCCCGCCGCACCAGGCCCGCCGGCGCGAGGGGCCGGGACGGACGTACGTGATCAGGCACCGGTCCGCGTGTCCTGGGCCGTGCCGGGGATGAGGGACCGCCGGACCTCTTCCTCGATGAGGTTCCAGATGTGGTCGACATAGCCGGTGAACCTCTCCCCGCGCTTGGTGTGCAGATCGCGGGGGCGGGGGATGTCGATGCGGATCTCCTCACGGATGCGCCCGGGGTGGGCGGCCATCACGATCACCCGGTCGGCGAGCAGTACGGCCTCGTCGAGCTGGTGCGTGATGAACACCACGGTCTTGCGCTGCTTCGTCCAGATGTCGAGCAGCTCGGTCTGCATCACCTCGCGGGTCTGCGCGTCGAGGGCGGCGAAGGGCTCGTCCATCAGCAGCAGGGTCGGGTCCACCGCGAGGGCGCGGGCCAGGTTGACCCGCTGGCGCATGCCGCCGGAGAGCTGGTGCGGGTAGTGGTTCTCGAACCCGCGCAGCCCGACGAGCTCGATGCACTCCCTGCTCCGCGCGTCCGTCTCCGCCGAGCGACGGCCGCGGACGTCCAGGCCGAAGCGGACGTTCGCGAGCACGGTCCGCCACGGGTAGAGGGAGTCCTGCTGGAATACCACCGCCATGTCGCCGTGGCGGGGATGCGCCGTACGCCCGGACACGCGCACCTCGCCGGCCGACGGCGCGATCAGCCCGTCGATGGTCTTGAGCAGCGTGGTCTTGCCGCAGCCGCTCGCGCCGACGACGCAGACGAACTCCCCGTCCTCGACGGTGAGGCTGACACCGTCGAGGACCGTGGTGAAGGCGCCGCCGACCTCGTAGCCGACCGACAGCCCGTCGATCTCCAGCAGCGGCGACGCCCCCGGCGGGAGGGGAGCTTCGATGGGGTTCTGGCCGCCGGCGGGGCGACGGCGGAAGGACCGGAGCATACGGCTTCCTCTCTCGAACTCGGCTCCCGGAGCGGCCGGGCACGGCCGATGTCAGTCGCGGGCATCCTGGGAGAAAGAGCGGGCGTCGACGGCGGCGAGGGATTCCAGGGCGAGTCCGTGGGCGAGACCGAACTGCAGCTCGCGGCGGATCAGCATGGTGAGGCACGCGCGGGTGTAGCGGAGCATGAGCGTGGTGTTGGCGGCGAGCTCGCGGGCGAGCTCCCAGGCCCGGTCGAGCAGCCGGTCCGGCGGCAGCACCTCCGCCACCAGGCCGAGTTCCAGGGCTTCGCGGGCGCCGATGGTGCGCCCGGTGAGCAGGAAATGCCGGGCCCTGTTCATGCCCAGGAGCCACGGCCAGACGACGTGGACGCCGTCGCCGGGCACCACCCCGGCGACGACGTGCTGGTGGTCGGCGAAGACGGCGGTCTCCGAGGCGAGGACGATGTCGGAGAGGAGGGCGAGCTCGGCGTGCTCGGTGGCCGGGCCGTTCACCGCGGCGATGATCGGCACCTCGATGTCGAGCAGGTCGAAGAGCATGTGCCGCCCCTCGTGCGCCACCCGGTCCCAGCCCTGCGGGGTGGTGTTGCGCTTCTCGAAGGCCATCTCGGTGAGGAAGTCGGGGCCGCTGCCGGTGAGGATGACGACGCGGTTGTCCGGGTCGGTGGCGATCTGCCGGAACGCCTCGGGCAGTTCGCGGTGCGCCCGCTCCGACCACTTCAGCGATCCGCCGTCGGTGTGCAGGGTCACCTGGAGGATGCCGTCCTCCCGCGCCATCCGCACGTCGCCGAAGCGGTCCCGGTACTCCTCGAACCTGCTCACCGCCCCTCCTCCCCGGGCCGCCGGCCGTCGGGCGCCCACGGCTGGTAGCCGGGTTCCAGCGGCACCTGGAAGGTGTCCATCAACATGGTCAGCGCCCGCCAGATCGCGATGACGTAGCAGATCTCGACCACCTCGCCGTCGTTCGCGAGCACCTCCTTCAGGTCGCCCAGGGTCTTCTCGGAGACCCGGTCGTCGCGGGCCATCTCGTCGACCGCGCGCATCACGGCGCGTTCTGCGGGCCCGAATCCTTCGTACGCCGCGCCCTCGCGCACGCCGAGCACGTCGGCAGGCCGCTTGCCCGGCAGGTCGACGTCGACGGTCGGCGCGTAGTGGTGCGCCCACAGGTACGTGGAGCCGGTCACCCAGGCCACGCGCATGATCGCGAGCTCGCGCAGCCGGGTCGCCTCGGGCCTGCGGGTCAGTCTCCCTTCCCAGAGGATGCGGTCGTTGATCTCGTTCTCGACGCGGGCGGACTGCGGCGAGTTCAGCAGCAGCCGGTAGAAGAAGATGCGCGACATCTCCTCGCGCATGCCCGCCTCGACGGCGATCCGCGCCGCCTCCTCGACGGGGAGCATCGGGATCAGGCCCTGGGGTTCGTCGGTCGGCATAGCCGTGGTCTCCCTGTCGTGGGTGCGGGTCATCCCTGGCCTGACTGCCAGGGGGCGACCCGCCGTTCCAACCATTCGAAGATCTTGACGAGCAGCACGCCGGTGACGGAGAAGATGAGCACCCCGGCGAGCAGCACGTCGGTCTGGAAGTACTGAGAGGACACGAGGATCCGGTAACCGAGGCCGCTCTGGGAGCCGAAGAGCTCGCCGACGACGACGCCGATGAGCCCACGCCCGATGCCCATGCGGATGCCGGCGACCAGGAACGAGACGGAGGTCGGGAACCGGACCATGGTGAACAGCTGCAGGCGGCTCGCGCCGAACGACCGCGCCGCCTCCAGGTGCTGGGGGTCCGTCGCCCGGATGCCGGCGTCGGTGTTGATCGCGATGGGCAGGACGACGAGCATGAACACCAGCAGCACGGTCTTGGTCTCGCCGATGCCGAACCAGAGGATGAACAGCGGCGCGAGCGCGACGAGCGGGGTCGCGTACAGCCCGTTGATGAGCGGGTCGATGTAGTCCTTGGCGCGGCGGCTGGTGCCGAGGAGCAGCCCGAGCAGCACCCCGGCCACGAGCCCGGCGCCGAACCCCTTGAGGAACTCGTCCGCGCTGACGAGCAGGTCCTGCTGGAGCGTCCCGTCCGCCCACATCGTGCCGACCGCCTGGACGGTGCTGATCGGCCCGGCCAGGAAGAGCGGGTTGGCGACGAGATACTCGGCCGCGACATGCCAGACCACGAGGAAGCCGGCGAAGCTGACGACGGCCCGGTAGCCGCGCCATCGGCGGCCGGAGCCCTTCCGCCGGCGCGGCCCCGGCGCGGGGGGCGTGGTGGTGTGCCGCGCCCGCCGCTCGCGGGAGGTCACGCCGCTCATGCCGCCGTCTGGCCCTCGGGAAGCAGGCCCTTGGGGCCCGGGCCGTTCTTCACCGAGTCGGGGAGTTCGTCGAAGGCGGCCTTGACGTGGGAGTTCTCGATCAGTCCCGCGATGTCGGACGGCACGGAGGCGTCCAGGGAGCCGCCGGACTTCATCAAGGAGATCGTCCGGGGGATCACCTCGTCGGCGATGACGCCGTCGCGCGGGTACGCCCCGGAGGTCACCCAGGTGTAGGAGGCTTCGGCGACGTCCGGCTCGACCTGCGCGTTCTTGGCCAGCAGGTCGATCACCCGGTCCTTGTTCGCCGGGTCGTAGAGGAAGGCGATGGAGGCGAGATAGCCCTTGAGGAAGGCGCGCGTGGCGTTGGGGTGCTCGGCGACCCAGTTCTTCAGGGCGATGATGCCGAAGAAGGACAGGTCCTGGTATTCGGGCACCTGCTGCAGGTCGTACAGGATCTTGTAGCCCTGCCGTTCCAGCAGCGTGGACGTGGGCGGCAGCACCGCGATGCACTTGATCTGGCCGGACTGCAGGGCGGCGAGGGCGGGGCCGGCGTTGAGGTTGACGTTCGTGAGCTTGAAGTCGGCGCCCACCTTCAGCTTGCCGCCGTGCTCCATCATCTTCGACAGGTAGAGGGCGTCGCCGATCCCCTCCGGGTTCTGCGCGCCGCACGTCGCGCCCCTGAGGTCCTCGAAGGACCGGACCTCCTTGGGCACGACCAGATACTCGGGGTACGACCGGTAGCCCTCGGCGACGGCGATGACGCGCGGGTCCTTCTGGTGGGCGAGGACGACGGCGTCGTACACGGTGGAGGTGAACTGCACCGAGCCGCCGATCATGGCGGCGAGCGCGTTCGGGCTGGACTGCGAGTAGATCATCGACACGTCCAGGCCGTGCTCCCTGAAGATGCCGAACTCGACGCCGACCTGGATGGCCCAGTTGCCGGCGTTGGCGGTGACGCCGCTGAAGGTCACCTTGTCCACCTCGGGCCCGGCGGCGCCCGCCGTGCTCGTCTCGGGAGTGGCGGCGGGGGGTTCGCCGGCGCCGCACGCTCCGGCTGTCACCAACAGGACTGTCGCGGCGAGGATCCGAAGGGCACGGGCGGCACGGGCGGCACAGGTGGGGGGCATCGAAACTCCTAGGCGGGATTCGCGTGCGTTGCTCGACCTCACCCGAACGCCGTTATCGGCCTCGTTACCGGCGCGCGGGCGGGGGCGGACGATCGGGGCGGCCACGGCGGAGTGGCCTGCGGCGACTCCGTTACCGGGCCGCCGCGACAGGTCACGGGGCGGGTTCCTCGGCCGGGTCCTCGGCGGGGACGAGAGGGAGGACGAGCGCCGACGGGTGGCGGTCGTCGTGGACGACGGTCTGCCGCGCGGGGCGCAGGTCCTCGGGCGCGGTGGCGGTGCCGTCCTCGGTGCCGGCGTGGCGGTCGTACTTGGGGAACGAGCTGCTGGAGACCTCCAGCCGGATCCGGTGGCCCGGCAGGAAGACGTTGCCGGTGGCGATCAGGTCGACTTCGACGCGGACCGGCCCGGACCCGGCGGCGGCGACCTCCGCCGCGGTCACCCGCCGGATGCCGTCGCAGAGCAGGAACGCCCGGCCGTCGGGGTGGACGTCGACGAGCTTCGCCGTCACGTCCGTGGCGGGGGCGCTGGTGACCAGGTGCAGGACGGCGTGGACGGGGCCGATCACCTCGACCGGGCCGGTCAGCGGGTCGCTGCTGTAGACGAGGACGTCGTCGCGGTCCTCGATCGCGCTCTGGTCCATCGGGCCGGAGTTCGCCGCCGGGTTGGGCAGGTAGGTCGCGCCGCCGCGGGTGGGCACGGGGTCGCGCGGGTCGTACCGGAACGTGTCGGGCGGCTGCGGCCCCTCGGGAGGTGTGCGGGACAGGCGGCCGTCGCCGTGGCGCGAGTTGGCGGCTCCCCCGCTGTGCAGATACCAAGGGGTGGCGCGGGCGCGGGCGAGCGGCCACTCCCGCTCGTCGCGCCACTCGTCCACGCCCATGACGAACACGCGCACCGGCGGCAGCTCGGGACCGCCGGCGCCGGACAGATGCTGGGCGAACCAGGCGAGCTGCAGTCCTTCCATGTCGATCGCGGCGGGGAAACGCCGCTCGGGGCCGCAGGCGTCGCCGAACAGGGCGGGCGACCACTGCGTCCACGGGCCGATGATCAGGCGCTGCCGTTCGGCCGCCGGGCCGCCCGCGGCCTTGATCGCCTCGTACGCGGCCAGGTTGCCGTCGAGGTGGACGTTGTACCAGCCGGCGACGTGCAGCACGGGCAGGTCGGTCGCGGAGAGCGCGTCACGGGCGCTGAGCGCGTGCCAGTACGGGTCGCCGGGCGGGTGGGCGAGCCATTCGCGGTAGTGCGGGGCGATGCCGTCCAGGGCCGGCGCGTCCGTCAGCGGCAGCCTCCCGAAGGCGGCGTCCGGGTCGCGCAGGGCGCCGGCGAGCGCCCGCGCCGTGTCCTGGTGCGCGGCGGCGCCGTCGCGGGCTGTCGCGCGGCGGAGCTGGTCGGGGGCGAGGTTCGCCAGGCTCCACCACAGGTTGAAGCCGAGCTGGAACGCGCCGCCGCGCCAGACCCAGCCGCTGTCGTACTCGGACGCGGTGAAGTGCGGCACGATCGTGCGCAGCGCGGGCGGCCGGCGGCGCAGCGCCTGCCACTGCGGGACGCCGTTGTTCGACGCCCCGTACATGCCGACCTGGCCGCTCGACCACGGTTGCGCGGCGGCCCAGCCGACGCACGCGGCGGCGTCCTCGCCTGAGCCGGCGAACGGGCGGAACGGCTCGTCGCCGCCGGAGCGGAACCGGCCGCGGGCGTCCGCCACGACGACCACGAAGCCGTGGTCGACCGCCCGCTCGGGGTTGATCACGCCGTAGACGGAGGCCCAGTTCGCCTTGTCGTAGGCGGTGTACTGGAGCAGCACCGGCCGCGGCCCCGCCGCCGGGTCGCGGTACACGTCGGCCCGGAGCACGACGCCGTCGGGGAGCGGGATCGGCACGTCCCGCTCGCGCAGGATCGCCGGGCGCATCAGGATTCCCCCGCGCGCTCCACGCGGGTCTCCAGCGCGCCGAGCCCGTCGATCTCCAGCCGGATGACGTCGCCCGGCTTGATCCAGCGGTCGATCTCGATCCCGGCGCCGGTGCCGACCGTCCCGGAGCCGAGCATGTCGCCGGGCAGCAGCGTCTCCCCCGCCGAGGCGTGCGCCACGATCTGCTCGATGGACCAGTGGATCGACCCGGCGGAGCCCCGCGACCACAGCTCGCCGTTGACGAAGGCCCGCATGCCGGCCTCGAAGGGGCGGGGGATCTCGTCGGCGGTGACGAGGTACGGCCCGGTGGCGCAGCCGCGGTCGAAGCCCTTGGTCTTGGCCGGGCCGACCGCGGTGCCCATCTCGCGGCGCTGCACGTCGCGGCAGGACAGGTCGTTGAAGATGGTGAGCCCGGCGATGTGGTCCCAGGCCCGCTCGGGCGGGATGTCCCGGCCGCTCCTGCCGATGACGATCGCGAACTCCAGCTCGTAGTCGAGCTTCTCGGTGTACGCCGGCCACTGTCCGACCTCGTCAGGGCCGAACACCGACGCGCTGCGGGTCACGTAGTGGGAGGGCGCCTCGTACCACGCCGGCGGGACCTCCCTGCCCAGGTTGCGCAGGGCGTTGACCATGTGGTCCTCGAAGGCGAAGAAGTCGCGCAGCGCCGGCGGGCGGTCGACGGGGGCGAGCAGGCGGACCGCCTCGCGCGCGTGGGCGTGCGGGCCGAGCGGGCCGGTCTGCCGCCGCGCCGCCTCAGGGTCGCCGAGCGCGCCGAGGAGCCGCTCCGCCTCACGCTGGGCGCGTCCGCCGGAGCCGAGCAGGGCGACCGTGCTCCCCGGGAAGGTGGCGCGGGCGAGCTCCGCGGCGCGGCCGGGCTCGCCGCCGTCGGCGACGATCTCGGAGGCCAGCAGCGCGGCGAGGTCGACGATGACCGGCGCGTCGAGCGCCCCCACCGCGGCCCCCGCGCGCACCTCCGCGTCCGGCCAGCCGTGCGGCGTGAAGCGGCAAATCCTCATCTGGAACCCTCCGTAGATCATGGCCGGCTGCCGGGTTTGTCGTGCGGCAGGTTCTATTTCCGAGGCCGTTACTCCCTCATTAACGGCGGCGCGGAACGGCCCGGTAACTGCGCGCCCGTTGGATGACGGCGAAGGATTCTGTCAGCCAGCTGCTGAGGAGCGAGATTTTGAGTGTCAAGGCGATCGTGCAGCTCTATCCGGTCATTCCGGCCGAAGGCGGTGCCGCTGGGCGTGCCGCCCGGCGCCCGCTCGGGCGGGATCGGGACGAGTTCCAGAAGGTGATGCGGGACTGGGCGAGGATCGCCAAGGCCGCCGAGGACCTGGGTTACTGGGGCATCGCCGGGATCGAGCATCATTTCCACTCCGAGGGCTACGAGGTGGCCCCGTCGCCCGGCGTGGTGAACGCGTGGCTCGCGGCGCACACGAGCCGGATCAACGTCGGCACCAACGGCTACGTGCTCGGCACCCATGACGCGATCCGCGTCGCCGAGGAGTGCGCGATGCTCGACCACATGCTCGAAGGCCGGTTCTGGGCCGGGGTCAGCCGCGGCTACCAGTCCCGCTGGACCGACGTGCTGGGCCAGCACCTGGGCACCCCGGCGACGCTCTCCGACGGCGGCTCCGCCGACAAGGAGAACCGCGTCATCTTCGAGGAGCAGGTCGAGCTGATGCTCAAGGCCTGGACCGAGGACTCCTTCGACTTCAACGGCGCCAAGTACCAGGTCCCGTTCCCGTACGACGCCGGCATCACCACCTATCCGGCCACCGACACCGCGTCGCTGATGGGCGCGGTGGACGAGGTCGACGAGAACGGCGTCATCCGGAAGATCTCGGTCACGCCGCCGCCGTACCAGCGGCCGCACCCGCCGGTGTTCGTGGCGTCGTCGAGCTCGGAGGAGTCGATCCGGTACTGCGCGCGCAACGGCTTCGTCGTCACCAGCTTCTCCCCCGCGGCCAAGACCGAGGAGTTCGCGAAGATCTACGTCGACGAGGCCGCCAAGGTGGGCCACCCGGTGCCGCTCGGCGCGAACCAGGCGCCCGTGCGCTGGCCGCACGTCACCGAGTCCGCGGCGGCGTACGACCAGGCCCTGCGCGACTACGACGCGGACATGTTCGAGAACTTCTACGCGAAGTTCTTCAAGAAGAAGATGCCGGTGAACGGCGACGTCGTGCAGGCCATCAAGGACTCCGGCCTGTTCCTCGGCGGCACCGTCGACCAGGCGAAGGCGCAGTTCGCCGCCGAGTGGGAGCAGGTCCCGTACGAGTACTCCGTGCTGATCTGGCACTGGGCGCAGCAGCCGACCGACGACCTGATCCGCGAGATGGAGCTGATGGCCACCAAGGTCTACCCGGAGATCGGCGGCCTGTCCGGCCCGCAGGAGCGTCCGCGGGCGCAGTGGGCCACCACCTGACCCGCCCGGCGCGCCGGCCCGCGCCTGTCGCGCGGCGGCGGGCGCGCCGGGTAACGCCATCCGTAATGCAACCGCTTGTACTGTACTGACCAGAGAGAACCGCACGGCCCCGGCCGCGCGTTGTCATACCGTTCCATGAGGAGTCGCCGTGTTCGAGTTCTTCCCGGGCGACCACGTCCGGTCGTCGAGCGTGAACCTGGCCCTGATGGCCGGCGGCTCGCTCGCCGACATCGGGCGCTGGCTCGGCCCGCTCCGGGACACGCCGGAGGCGGGCCTGGACGCCTGGGCGGCCGCCTGGGCGGGCATGGCGCACCAGCAGGAGGCGCTCGCCGCTGGCGACGTCCGCGCCGGATACCTGGCGGCGGCCGGCCGGCGGTATCTGCGCGCGTCGGTGTACCACGCGACCGCCCAGCGGCAGATCCCGCCGGGGCCGACGAAGTCGGAGAGCTACGCCGCGTCCCTGCAGGCCTTCGGGAACGCCATGGACTGCGGGGCCCTGCCGCTGGTGCGCGTCCACGTCGACTCCCCCGACGGCACGCTGCCCGGCTACCTGATCGCGCCGGACGCCGCCGACCCGCGGCCGGTGGTCATCGTGTACGGCGGGCTCGACCTGACCAAGGAGATGCTCTACGCCACCGTGGGCGCCGCGTTCGCCCGCCGGGGCATCACCTGCCTGGTCATCGACACCCCCGGCACCGGGGAGCTGATCCGGCTGCGCGGCGTGCCGTCCCGCCCCGACTACGAGGTGCCGACCGCGGCCATCATCGACCACCTCCAGGCCCGCCACGACGTGGACGCGCGGCACGTCGCCGTGCTCGGCGTCAGCTTCGGCGGCTACTACGCGGCCCGCTCGGCGGCGTTCGAGCCGCGGGTCTCGGCCTGCGTCTCGTGGGCGGGCAGCTGGGACTGCGGCGCGCTCTGGCGGCGGCGCTGGGACGAGGCCGAGGCCGAGCCGACGTCGTGGTTCCTGCCCTGGGTGACGGGCACCGGCACGATCGAGGAGGCGCTGGAGCGGCTGGAACTGTGGACGCTGGCCGACGTCTGGCCTCGGGTGACGCAGCCGCTGCTGATCGTGCACGGCGAGAACGACAGGGAGATCCCGGTCGCGGACGCGCGCCGCGCCTTCGAGGCCGCGGGCTCCGCCGACAAGCGGCTGCACGTCTTCGCCGCCGCCGACGGGGGCGCCGAGCACATCCAGTCGGACGACCCCGCCCCCGCCCTCGACCTGATCGCCGAGTGGCTCTCCCTGCGCATGCCGGTGCTGCCGGAGCCGCCGGTGCCCGCGCTCGCCTGAGCGCCCCGGACACGCGGAAGCCGGGAGGGGAATCCCCTCCCGGCTTCCGCGTTCCCGGGGAGCGGCTCAGGTGGCCGCCGGCCGCCAGAACGGCAGCGACGCCTCCTCGTTCAGCGGGACGAACTCGACCTCGACCCGCATCCCGATGCGCACCTCGTCGACCTCGCAGCCGATCACGTTGCCCATGATGCGGGGGCCCTCGTCGAGCTCGACGACGGCGACCGCGTACGGGGTCCACTGGTTGAACGGGTAGGCCCCCTGCTGGCGCACCACCGAGAAGGTGTGCACGGTGCCCCGGCCCTCCGTGGTGAGCCAGCCGGGCGTGTCACCGCACTCGACGCAGATCTGGCGAGGGTAGAACTGGCGGTGGCCGCAGCCGGGGCATTCCTGGACTAGCAGCTCGCCGCGGAGGGTGGCCTCCCAGTACGGGCGGCCGGCCGCGTCGAGCAGCGGGACCGGCCGGCCCTCCGTCGGCGGGGTGGTCACGTTCGTCATGCCTTGTCCTTTCCGAGTATCACGGTGCCCATCGCCGACAGCCAGCCGCCCGAGCCGCACGCGAGGGCCACCTCGGCGCCCGCCACCTGGGCGTCGCCGGCCTGGCCGCGCAGCTGCCTGGTGGCCTCGATGAGCAGGAAGATGCCGCGCATGCCGGGGTGGCAGGAGCTGAGCGCGCCGCCGTCGGTGTTCATCGGGAGGCTGCCCCCGAGCTGGAGCGCGCCGGAGGCGGCGAACGGGCCGCCCTCGCCCTTCTTGCAGAAGCCCAGGTCCTCCAGCATGAGCAGCGCGGTGATGGTGAAGCTGTCGTAGAGCTGTACGGTGTCGACGTCGTCGGGGGTGAGACCGGCCTGCGCGAACGCCTCCTTGCCGCTGCGCTCGGCCGCGGTGCGGGTGTAGTCGGGCATCTGGCTGATGTTCCAGTGGGTCTGGGCCGACGCCGCGCCGAGGATGTGGACCGGGGGCTGGCGCAGGTCGCGGGCGCGCTCGGCGGTGGTGACGATCACCGCGCCGCCGCCGTCGGAGACGACGCAGCAGTCGAACAGGTGCAGCGGGTCGGCGATCATGCGGGAGTTGACGACGTCCTCGACCGTCAGCGGCTTGCGGTACTGGGCGTTGGGGTTGAGCCCGGCGTGCGTGCGGCAGGCCACGGCGATCGCGGCCAGCTGCTCGGAGGTGGTCCCGTACTCGTGCATGTGCCGCTGGGCGGCCATCGCGTACGCGCCGATCAGGGTGTTGCCCCAGGGCGCCTCGTACTGCAGCACGCCCGCGACCTGCTCGCCCGGCTTCTTGGCGCCGAAGCCGGGGTTGGTGCCCGACTTGGTGTACAGGTCGGAGCCGTAGACGATGAGCACGGTCTCGCACAGGCCGGCTTCGATCGCCGCCTTCGCGTGCTGGACGTGCAGCTCGAAACTGGAGCCGCCGACGGCGGTGCCGTCGAAGTACCGGGGGTTGATGCCCAGGATCTCCGCCATGGTGCCGGCGTTGTCCGGCTGGGCGAAGTCGCCCTGGGCGCACATGAACCCGTCGATGTCGCTCTTGCGCAGGCCGCTGTCGGCGAGCGCCCGCTGGGTGGCGAGCACGTGGTGCCCGACCGCGTCGAGGTGCGGTGCCTTGGGGTAATCGCTCAGGCCGATGCCGGCGATCACTGGCGTACGGTCAGCCATGGATGTGTTGTCTCCTCGGATGCGCGAAGGGATGACGCGCCGCCTGCGGGCGGCGCGCCCGCGGTGTCAGGTCGAAGGGCGGGGTTCGCGGGGCAGGCCCAGGATGCGCTCGGCCATGATGTTGCGCATGATCTCGTCGGTGCCGCCGGCGATGCGCCGGGACGGCGCGCTGAGCGCGAGCTCGGCCCAGACGTAGGTGCCCCACTCGCCGGTGTCGGCCGTCATGCGCGGGCCGAGCACGCGGCCGGCGAGCTCGCCGATGGCGCGGACGTTCTCCGAGTCCATCAGCTTGATGATCGAGGCCTCGGCCCCCGGCTCGCCGCGGCCGGCGGCGCGGGCGGCGGTCCACCGGATCACGTCCCGCCGGATCGCGATCCGCGCGAACTCCTGGCGGATGTGCGGGTCGCCGTCGAGGCCGAAGTGCTGGATGAGACCGAGCAGCCGCTCGACCGGGTCGGTGGCGGGCGAGGCGGTGCGGTAGCCCATCGACGCCCGCTCGTTGCCGAGCGTGGTCATCGCCACCTTCCAGCCGTCGCCCGGCTTGCCGAGCACGTGGCTGTCGGGCACGAAGACGTCGTCGACGAACACCTCGTTGAACGCCTCGCCGCCGGTGAGCTGGCGCAGCGGGCGGACCTCGACCCCCGGATCGTGCATGTCGACCATCAGCATGGTGAGCCCGGCGTGCTTGGGCGCGTCCGGGTCGGTGCGGACGAGCATCTCGCCGATGTCGCTGTAGTGACCGCCGGAGGTCCACACCTTCTGCCCGGAGACCCGCCAGCCGTCGCCGTCGCGGACTCCCCTGCTCTTCACGCCGGCGAGGTCGGAGCCGGCCTCGGGCTCGGAGAAGAGCTGGCAGGCGAGGAGGTCCGCCCGGTACAGCGCCCGCAGGTACCTCTCCTTCACCTCCGGCGTGCCCCAGGCGAGCAGCGTCGGGGCGACGATGTGGTGGCCGACGATGAAGCAGGCCTCGGACGGCAGTTCGTAGTCGGCCGCGACCTCGTCGAACAGCTCCTGGTAGCGCTGGTCCCGGCCGGCCCCGCCGTACGCCACGGGGCCGGTGAGCCAGCCGAAGCCGGCGTCGAACAGCTCGCGGCGGAAGGCCACCGCGGCCGCGACCATGCTCAGCTCCTCCTCGCGGGTCGGTTCCGCGCCCGCGCTGAGCTCGTCGGGACCGTTGCCCCAGCCCTCCTCCCATTCCGGCAGGGGCTTGGCGTGGGTGTCGAGGAAGGCCCGGACGGCGTCCTGGAACGCGGTCTCGTCCGGGTTCCGGCGCTGGTCGTTCACGATTGCTCCCGAAGCAGGCGGTGGAGCACCTTGCCGCTGGCGTTCTTGGGCAGGGTCTCGGTGTGGACGCGGATGTGGTCGGGCACCTTGTACTTGGCCAGGCGCTCGCGGCAGAACCGCTGGAGCTCCTCCGGCGTGGCCTCGGTCCCCTCGGCGAGCACGACGTGGGCCCGCACGGTCTCGCCCCAGTGCGGGTCGGGGACGCCGACCACGGCGCACTCCACCACACCGGGGTAGGCGAACAGGGTGGTCTCGATCTCCAGCGGGTAGACGTTCTCGCCACCCCGGATGATCATGTCGTCCTTGCGGCCGGCGAGGTAGAGATAGCCGTCCTCATCGAGGTAGCCGAGGTCGCCGCCCTTGAACCAGCCGCCGGAGACGACCTGGGCGGTCTTCTCCGGCTGCCCGTGATAGCCGCTCATCACCATGTCGCTGCGGGTGACGATCTCGCCGACCTCGCCCACCGGCACCTCGTTGCCGGCGGCGTCCCAGATCTGCAGGTCGATGTTGAAGCCGGGGCGGCCGACCGACCCGAGCAGGTGCGGGTGGCCGTCGAGGGCGCGCACGTGGTCCTCGGGGGTGAGCACGGTCTGCATGCCCGCCTCGGTGCCGGCGCCGAAGCCGTTGTAGAAGTCGCACCGCATGATCGACATGGCCTGGGTGAGCAGGCCGGGCGACATCGGCGCGGCGCCGTAGAAGACGGAACGCAGCGTGGCGAAGTCGTCCGGTCTCACATCCGGCTGCCGGAGCAGGGCGCTGATCATGGTGGGGACGAGGAACACGTCGGTGAGCCCTTCGCGGCACCACCGCAGCAGTTCCGCCGGATCCCACTGGGGGACGATCAGGGACGCCGAGCTGCGGCAGATCGCGTTGAGCACGAGGCTGAGCCCGGCGACGTGGTAGAGCGGGGACGCCGAGTAGCGGAACTCGTCCCGCAGGAAGCGGTACTCCAGGACCGCGTTGGAGACCATCGTCTTCCACATGCGGTGCGACTGCATGACGCCCTTGGGCAGGCCGGTCGTGCCGCTGGTGTAGGCGAGCGCGACGATGTCCTCGTCGTCGACGACCGCCTCCCGCGGCGCGCCTCCGGCCCCGCGCCGGAGCACCTCCTCGAAGGGCGTCGTGCCCTCGCTCCCGCCGAAGCCCACGACGTGGTCGAGATGCTCCAGGTCGTCCCTGGCCGCCAGCACGTCCGGCGCGTACCGGTCCCCGACGAAGATCCAGGACGCCTCGGAGCTGCGCAGCAGCGTCGTGATCTCCGCGGGTGACAGCCGGAAGTTGAGCGGGACCGCGACCGCCCCGAGCTTGAACAGGGCGAGGAAGGTCTCCACGTACTCCGGCGAGTCGGTGTCGAGCACGGCGACCCGGTCCCCCTGCGCCAGGCCCATCGCCTGCAGACCGGAGGCGAGCCGGTGCACCCGGTCGCGCACCTCGGCGAACGTGCGCGTGCCTGACGGGGTGACGAAGCAGTCCCGGTGCGGCGAGCGCTTGGCCGCCATGTCGATCCACTCGCCGATCTGCGTCCTCGACAGGCGCCGCCCGGTCAGGGAGGCCGGGCGGAGGCGCTGCGCGGTCATCTCACTTCCCCAGCATCTCGGCGAGCAGGGTCATCTCGGCCATGCTGTTCTCCGGCACCACGTAGCCGGCGTCGTCGAAGATCTCGGTCAGGTTGTCGCGGACGTCCTCGGCGGTCAGGTCGCCGTTCAGGTATCCGCGGGTGACGCCGACGAACACGCGCGCCACGCGCCCGCCTCCCGCGCTGAGGATCTCGCCGGACGGCTCGCAGGAGTCGTGGCACAGGTACGCGACCACCGCCGAGACCAGCGCGGGGTCCAGGTGGTCCGCGAGCGGGTTGTCGAAGCCCTCGGTCATGCGGGTCTGCGCCACCGGGCCGATCGCGTTCGCCTTGATGTCGTACTTGCGGCCCTCGATCGCGAGCACCTTGATCAGGCCGACCAGGGCGAGCTTCGCCGCGGCGTACGACGACTGGCCGAAGTTGCCGAAGAACCCGGCCGACGACGAGGTCACCACGACCCGCCCGAACCCCTGCTCCCTGAAGTGCGCCCAGGCCGGGCGGGTGACGTTGAACGCGCCCTTCAGGTGCACGTCGAGCACCGGGTCCACGTCGTCGGTGCTGGTGTTGTGGAAGGTCTTGTCGCGCAGGATGCCCGCGTTGTTCACGATGACGTCGACCCGGCCGAACGCGGACAGCGCCGTGTCGATCACGGCCTGGCCGCCGGCCACGGTGGCGACCGAGTTCGTGTCGGCCACCGCGATGCCGCCGAGCTCCTCGATCTCCTTGACCACGATCGCCGCGCGGTCCTGCTCCACCCCGTCCCCGGACAGGGACGTGCCCATGTCGTTGACGACCACCTTCGCACCGCGGCGCCCGAGTTCGAGAGCGTGGGCCCGGCCGAGCCCTCCACCTGCTCCCGTGATGACGGCGACACGACCGTCGAAGCTGAGATCCACGGCAATTTCCTCCTTCTCGGGGCGGGGCACGCACCGGCGTCGGCACCAGCCGCACTCTTGCGCGCGAGGAGTTACTGCGGGCGTTACGGCTTCCGCCGCTCATGGCCGGTGCACGCCCGCGGCCTACCGTCCCCTGACATGAGCGGACTTCAACAGCTAGCCGACGCGACCGCGTCGTTCACCGGCCTCGCCGAGGAGCACGAGGACTTCCGGGAGAGCGTGCGGTCGTTCGTTGAGCACGTCTCACCGGAGACACAGGTACGCCGCCTCATGGAGGACGAGCGGGGTTACGACCCGCTGGTGTGGCGGCAGATGGCCGAGCAGCTCGGCCTGCAGGGGCTCGCCCTGCCCGAGCGCTTCGGCGGCTCGGGGGCGACCTTCCTCGAACTCGGCGTGGTGCTGGAGGAGATGGGCCGGGCGGTGATGTGCGCCCCGTTCTTCTCCACCGTGGTGCTCGCCGCCAACGCGCTGCTGCACTCCGGTGACGAGCAGGCGAAGGACGATTTCCTGCCGGGCATCGCGGCCGGCGAGACGATCGCCACGGTGGCGCTCACCGAGCGCTCCGGGTCGTGGTGGGGCGAGGACGTCGAGGCGCGCGCGGCCGTGGAGGACGGCATCTGGCGGCTGACGGGCGTCAAGTCGTTCGTCCTGGACGGGCACGTGGCCGACCTGCTGCTGGTCTTCGCCAGGACCGGCGCCGGCCTGTCGCTGTTCGCGGTCTTCGGGGAGGCCGCCGGGGTGACCAGGAAGCCGCTGCCCACCATGGACCAGACCCGCAGGCAGGCGGTGCTGGAGTTCGACCGCAGCCCGGCCAGGCTGATCGGGCCCGAGGGCGGCGCGGGGCCGGTGCTGGAGCGGGTGCTCGACCTGGCCGCGGCCGGTCTCGCCGCCGAGCAGGTCGGCGGGGCGCAGCGGTGCCTGGAGATGGCGGTCGAGTACGCGAAGGTGCGCAGCCAGTTCGGCCGGCTGATCGGGTCGTTCCAGGCGATCAAGCACAAGTGCGCCGACATGCTCATGGCGGTCGAAACAGCTCGGTCCGCGGCGCACTACGCGATGTACGCCGCCGGCGAGGACCTGCCGGAGCTGCCCGTGATCGCCAGCCTGGCCAAGGCGTACTGCTCGGAGGCCTACACGATGGTCGCCGGGGAGAACGTGCACGTCCACGGCGGCATCGGATTCACCTGGGAGCACCCGGCGCACCTGTACGTCAAGCGGGCGATGTCGTCGGCGCTGCTGTTCGGCGACCCCGACCGGCACCGGGCCCGGTACGCGGACGGGGTGGGACTGTGAGCACGCTCCCGGGCATCGCCCGCGACGACCTGCGCGGGGTGATGGCCTGCTTCGCGACCGGCGTCGCCGTGATCACCGCCGCCCAGCCCGGCCGGCCGCCGGTGGGCATGGCGGTCAACTCGTTCGTGTCGGTGTCGCTGGACCCGCCGCTGGTGCTGTTCTGCGCCGCGCACACCTCGTCCACGTGGCCGGCGATCCGCGCCGCCGGGCACTTCTGCGCGAACGTGCTCGCGGCCGGCCAGGAGGAGCTGGCCCGGGCGTTCGCCCGCAAGGGCGACCGGTTCGCGGGCGTGACGCACACCCCCGGCATCACCGGCGCGCCCGTGCTGCGCGACGTGCACGCGCACATCGAATGCAAGATCGTCGAGACGTACGAGGCCGGCGACCACACGGTGGTGCTCGGCCGCGTGCTCGATCTCGACGCCGACACCGAGGCCGCGCCGCTGCTGTTCTACCGCAGCGCCTACCGGCTGTTCTGACGCCCACCCGCGATCACTGACCCGGAACGTACAGGAGGACACACGTGGTAGCCGCGATCCGCCAGGCCGAATGGCACGCGCAGTTTCCCGAGGACTACCGATGGTCGTACAACGTCATGCTCGTGCTCGCCGTGATCCCGGCCGGCGGCGCCGAGGTCGGCGAGGTCGACAGGGTATGCCGGCGGCTCGCCGGGCACGTGGGGGACGACGAGCGCTGGTTCCGCGAGTGGCGCGCCATGGGCGACCAGGTCCGGGCGCTCGCCGAGGAGGCGCGGGAGCTCGGCGACCGGCGCGCCGCCATGGCGCACTACCGGCGGGCGACGAGTTACTACTTCGCCGCCGAGCGGTTCCGCTTCCCCAAGGACGACGAGGCGCTCGACGCCTACCGCGCGATGGTCGACTGCTTCCGGCTGTCCGCCGAGCTCGACGACCGGTACCGGGTCGAGTACGTGGACGTCCCGTACGAGGACACCGCGCTGCCCGGCTTCTTCGTCTCCGCCGCGCGCTCGCCCGGTGAGCGGACGCCCGCCGTGCTGTTCATGAGCGGCTTCGACGGCAACAAGGAGCACAACTGGTTCCTCGGCGTCGAGGACCTGCTCGCCCGGGGCGTCTCGGTGCTGTCGCTGGACAGCCCCGGCGTCGGTGAGGCCGTGCGCTTCCGCGGCGTCTCCCTGCGGCACGACTACGAGGTGGCCGGCAGCGCGGCCGCCGACTGGCTGCAGGGCCGCGACGACGTGGACCCGGAGCGGATCGGCGTGCTCGCGCTGAGCCTCGGCGGCTACTACTCCTCGCGCAGCGCGAGCATGGACCCCCGGTTCAAGGCGTGCGCCGCCTGGGGCGCGATCTGGGACTACCACCGGGTCTGGAGCGAGCGCATCGAGGCCGCGTTCGCCAAGCAGCTCCCGGTGCCCGGCGAGCACCTGGTGTGGTCCACCGGGACCGGCTCCACGCAGGAGGCGCTGAAGGTCCTGGAGGGCTTCCGGCTGGCCGACGTGGTGCCCCGGATGAAGGGCGCGTTCCTGCTCGTGCACGGCGAGGACGACCAGCAGGTGCCGGTGTCCGACGCCCACCTGCTCTTCGAGGCGTGCGGCTCGCCGGACAAGACGCTGCGGATCTTCACCGCCGAGGAGGGCGGCGCGCAGCACTGCCAGATGGACAACCTGTCGATCGCCGTACCCGAGATCAACCGGTGGCTGGCCGACCGGCTCGGCGCGTCCGCCACCTCCCGATAACGACCGGCTTAACGGTGCGCCGCCTAGCGTGCCCCGCACCAGCCGGAACAGATCCGACGACCGCCCACCACCTGGAGAGAGCTCACGATGTCTACCGGTAACCCCCGTCCGCTGATCTCGGTCGACTCCCATGTCGTGGAGCCGAAGGACCTCTGGCTCAAGAGGCTGCCGCAACGCTTCCAGCACCAGGCCCCGCAGGTGCAGTCCACCGAGCAGGGCGACTACTTCATCGTGCCGAACACGGGGATGTCGCCGAAGCCGGTCGGCACCGAGGGCGCGATGATCAACACCAAGATCAACGGTGTGATCACCAAGCCCACCGGCTACCGTTTCGAGGACCAGCGGGCGGGCGCGTACGACCCGGTCGCGCGCCTGGAGGACCAGGACAGCCAGGGCGTCCGGGCCGAGGTCGTCTATCCGGGCTGGCTGATCGTGCACAGCATCCCGGACTTCGACCTCAAGGTCGCCTGCGTCCGCGCCTACAACGACTGGCTGTTCGAGGAGTTCTGCTCGCACGCCCCCGACCGGCTGATCGGCGCCGTCGCGCTCCCCGTGGGCAACGGCCCGGTCGAGCCCGCGATCGAGGAGGCGAAGCGCTGGGCCGCGCGCGGCGCCAAGACCTTCCTCCTCCCCCAGGCGGTCCCCGGCATGGCCTGGGGCGACGCCCACTGGGAGCCGCTGTGGGCGGTGCTGGAGGAGATCGGGGTGCCCGTCGGGTTCCACCAGGCCGCCGGTCAGGTCGCCATCTTCAACGACAAGACCACGCCCGGCGTGTTCTGGACCACCGCCATCGGCAACAAGATCAGCCTGGGCTGGGTGTTCATGCAGCTCGTCTACGGGGCCGTGCCGGAGCGGCATCCGAACCTGCGGTTCATCCTCGTGGAGGGCGGCATCGGCTGGATCGCCTTCCAGCTCAACACGATGGACCACATGTTCACCGACCACCACCGCTGGACCGTGCCCGAGCTGTCGATGAAGCCCAGCGAGTACTTCAACCGCAACTTCTGGGCCACCTTCGAGGACGACCGCCCCGGCATCCTCACCCTGCCCATGCTCGACGAGAAGCGCCTGATGTGGGCCGGCGACTACCCGCACACCGAGGGCAACTTCCCCTTCGCCCAGGAGCAGGTCGCCCACGACTTCCAGGACGTGGACGACGCCGTCGTGTCCGCGATCACCCACGACAACGCGATCGACCTGTTCGGCCTCGACATCCCCCGCCTCGTCAGCTCCTGACGGCGAACGGTGCGGCGGCGGCCCCCTCCGGCCGCCGCCGCACCGTTTTCGCGCGGGTCGGGCCCGCGGTCAGGTCGCCCGAAGCTCGCGGACGAGCTGCCGGGTCGCCGGGGTCGGCTCGACCCCGAGTTCGGCCAGAGCCGTGGTGAGCCGCTGGAACTCGGCCAGGACCGCGTGCGGTGAGCCCAGGGCCCCCTCCACCCGCATCCGCACGCAGTAGGCGGACTCGCAGAACGGGTCGCGGTTGATCGCGAACGTGGCCGCCTGCCTGGCACGCTCCAAATAGCCCAGGGACACCGCCACCTGGGCCGCGTCCACCGCCGCGTTCACGATCATCACCTCCAGCTCGTGACGGCGCTCCTCGGCCCACTCCAGCTCGCTCTCGGGCAGGTACGGTCCCTCGACCATCTCCAGCGTGGACTCGATGCAGTCCAGCCGCTCCTCGCCCCGCAGCCGGTACGCCTCGCCGATCATCCGCTCGAAGCGCAGGTCGGTGCTGTCCACGTACAGGCCGTCCGCCCAGCGGACGTGACCGTGCGCGGTCCTGGACAGGTTCACCCCCGTCGCCTGGCGCAGCTTGTGCACCACCTGGCGGAAGTAGTTGCCGCCGCGGCGCGGGTCCGCGTCGGGGAACAGGCGCTCCTGCAGCCGGTGCCGCTCCACGCCCTCCGGGTGCAGCGCGAGATAGGCGGCCAGCTCCAGCACCTTGGTGCGGCGCGAGCAGCGGGGCACGCCGTCCACGATCAGGTCGACCACCGGGCCGTGCGTGTGCACGTCCACGACGATCACCCGCTCGGAGGGGACGGCCGGCTGCCGCTTGCGCACCTCCGGCGGCTGCTGCCCGACGAGCTGACGCCAGCGGGTGCCGCCGGCGTCGTTCTCGATCTGGCGGCGCAGCACGCCCGGTACGTCGTTCAGCGCGTTCTTGAGCACGAACAGGCAGCCGATCGAGCTGGCGGTCGCGTAGGCGAGCTCGACCGCGGCCGACGCCGCCTCGGCACGCCCCAGCCGGGCCTCGGCCTCGGCGAGGTAGGCCGCGGCGAACGGCAGCATGAGCGTGCGGCCGGCCGCCCGCATCGCCTCGGTGGCGGTGCGCAGCACCCGGGCGGCGTCCTCCGGCCGGTCGATGCGCAGGTAGGCGAGCCCCTGGAAGGTCTGGCCCCACTCGGCGTAGCAGCGGTTGCCGCTCGCCGCCGAACGGCTGATCGCGTCGGCGAGCGTCATGCGGGCGTCGTCCACCCGGCCCAGCGCGAGCTGCAGGACGCCGACCACGACCTCGAAGCAGGGCTCCCAGCCGAACAGGGTCCTGCGGCTGTGGTCGACCGCGGCCTCGGCGGCCGCCAGCGCCTCCTCGACGTGCCCCTCGGCCCACAGCAGCCATGCCTCGTGGAAGAACCACAGGTCGGTGTGGGCGCCGAACTTGATCGCCTCGGGCACCTCGTCGAGCAGCTCGCGGGCGAGTGCCAGTTCGCCCCGCCACACCAGGGCGAGCAGCGGGTGGGGGGTGCGGAAGAAGGAGCGCGGCGGCCAGTCCCCCTCGTCGGGGAGCATCCGCAGGAGCTGGTCGAGCCGCCCCTGCACGAGCAGTCCCCACGAGTAGACGCGCTCGCTGTCCACCCAGTCGCGGCCGGGCGGCGGCGCCACCGGCTCGCGGCCCGCCACCGCCTCCAGCTCGTAGCGGACCGCCTCGGCCCGGAAGTCGCCCTCGTAGCCGCGCACCAGCTCCAGGGCATCGGCCGGGCGCCACTGCATGGCGTAACCGACGAACGCCACCGCACCGGGGTCGGCCTTGGCGACGTCGCTGAGCACGCCCTCCTGGTGCAGCCGGAGGATGAGCGCCTGGGCCTCGGGGATGCGCCGCACCCCGTACAGCGCCCGCAGCGCGGCGCCGAGCAGGACCGGACGGGACTCGACCGCCGCCGGGCCGAACGCCTCCAGCCAGCGCAGCAGCACCTGCCAGTCCGCGCGCGCGGCCAGCGCGGCCACGGCGCGCTCGGCCGCGTCCGCGCCCTTCTCCAGCTCTCCCGCCTCCAGGTAGGTCTCGACGGCGTCCTCGTGCATGCCGCACTGTTCCAGCAGGCGGGCGTAGCGGCTCTGCAGCTCGGGCAGCTCCCCGGGCAGGCGGGCCTGCAACTGCTCACGCAGATGCTGCCGGAACCGGGGGTGGTAGACGAGCGCCCGGTCGACCTTGGTCGCCGGCAGGTGCCGCGAGCCCAGCGACTGCCACAGCCGGTAGCCCTTCTCGCCGCAGAGTGCGACGGCGGCCCTGGCGGTGACGCCGGCCGGGATCGACGTACGCAGCAGGAAGTCCTGCTCCTCCTCAGGGAGGCGGGCGAGGATCTCCCGGGAGACGAAGCCGGCCAGCACGTCCGGCCCGTTCCCCGACTGCAGCCCGGGGACGATGTCGAAGGCCACCGCGGCGATCCAGCCCTTCGTGGCCTCCATCAGCGGCGCCGGGTCCCGGCCGCCCTGGCCGTGCGCGGCGAGCAGGGTGCGCGCCTCGTCCATGCTCAGCGCCAGGTCCTCGCCGCTCACCCGGGCGATCCGGCCCTGCAGCATCATGCGGCCGATCGGGCCGCCCAGGTCCTCGCGGCTGAGGATGATCGTGCGGACGTTCGGCGGCAGGTAGTCGAGGAAGACGCCGAGCGCGTCGACCGCCTCGTCCGCCTCCACCAGCCATTCGCAGTCGTCCAGGACGAGCAGCAGGGACGTGTCGTGGATGCCCTCGGCGAGCATCGCCGCGACCTCGGCCGCGGGGAAGCCCTCCTCCAGCGCGGTCTCCACCGTGCGCGGCGCCTCGGGGTTCACCTCGGCGAGGGCCTTGGCCAGGTAGGTCATCAGCCGGGACGGGCTGCGGTCGCCGGCGTCGAGCGTCAGCCAGGCGAGCGGCCAGCCGAACCGCGCGGCGAACATCCGGGTCTGGACGGTCTTGCCGGACCCTGCCGCGGCGAAGATCACGATGGTCTCGTAGACATCGAGGAGGGTGGCGAACTGCTCGTCAAGGCGGTCTCGGGCGATGGTGCCACGTGGTAGTCCCGGGGGGAGGACCTTGTGACTCAAGATCATGCCGACCTCAGTTCACGGAAGTGTAACGTCACGCAAGGCCGCCGAAATCCCCGCGTTACGGCGGTGTGGTCTCTCCATAAAGTGGTACGGGACGACCAAAGTCAAGACTTCTTGGCCATTTAATGTCATTTGGGCGATATATCCCCATAGAGATCACTTAGGGCGGTCGTTCGCCAGGCACCGATCGTGCCACCCGGGCATTCTCCGGGCGTCACCCGGACCGCCTCTCCGGATCCCGGCAGGGCCATAACGACGGTGGTAACGCGGGCCGGATGAGGTGGCTCGTGGAGCCCTCTGCCCCCACCGCACGTGAACGGAGCCCGCACGGTGTTCTATTACTTCCCGGACAACTACATGTGGTCATCGGCCTTCAACCTCGCCCTCATGGCGGGCGGCTCGCTCGGTGAGATGCACCGCTGGCTCGCGCCGCTGCGCGACGGCGAGCCCGAGCCCGAGGCCTGGGGCAAGGCGTGGGCGGGCATGGCCGGCCAGCAGGAGGAGCAGGCCGAGAAGGACCTCCAGGCGGGGCTGCGCCGCAGCGCGGGCCTGCGCTATCTGCGCGCCTCGGTCTACCACGCCAGCGGCGAGCGGCAGATCGCCCCCGGCCCCGAGAAGACGGCCAGCTACCGCGCCGCGCTCGACGCGTTCGAGAAGGCCGTCGAGCTGGCGCCGCTGAACGTGGAGCGCATCGAGGTCCCCTCTCCCGACGGCGTCCTGCCCGGCTACCTCATCCCCGCCCGCACCGCCGAGCCCGCCCCCGTCGTGATCTTCTACGGCGGCTTCGACGTCACCAAGGAGATCCTGTACGGCTTCGTCGAGGAGGAGTTCGTCCGCCGCGGCATCACCTGCCTGGTGATGGACAGCCCCGGCGTGGGCGAGCCGCTCCGGCTGCGGAACGTGCCCTCCCGGCCCGACTACGAGGTCCCCACCGGGGCCGTCATCGACTACCTGGAGACCCGCGCGGACGTGGACGCCGACCGCATCGGCGTCATGGGCATCAGCCTCGGCGGCTACTACGCGCCGCGGTCGGCCGCGTTCGAGCCGCGGATCAAGGCGTGCGCGGCCTGGGGCGGCATCTGGGACTGGGGCGCCACCTGGGAGAAGCGCTGGGCCACCCGGTCCAAGACAGTCTCGGTGCCGTGGTTCCAGCTCCCCTGGGTGATGGGCACCGACACGATGGAGGCCGGCCTGGAGCGGGTGCGGCAGTGGACGCTCGTCGACGTGCTGCCCAAGCTCACCCAGCCGCTGCTGATCGTGCACGGCGAGAACGACCGCCAGGTCGCCGTCGAGGACGCGCACAAGGCGTACGAGGCGGCCGGCTCGGCCGACAAGACCCTGCGGATCTTCACCGTCGCGGAAGGCGGCGCCGAGCACTGCCAGACCGACGAGCCAGACCCCGCCCGGCAGCTCATCGCCGACTGGTTCGCCCAGCGCTTCGGCACGCTGCCCGCGCAGTCCTGAGTCCCGTTCCGCGACGATGGGGAGACATTGACGTGAGCACCGACACTGACGTGAGCACCGGCACCGCCGGGGACGGCCGCGGAAAGGTGACGCTGGACGACGTCCACGCCCTGTGCGAGCGATACCGCAACTGGGGCAAGTGGGGCCCCGACGACCAGATCGGCACGCTCAACTACATCGAGCCGGAGATGGTCGTCGCCGCCTCCGCGCTCGTCCGCCAGGGCAAGGTGATCTCCTGCGCGCTGCCGTACGACGGCGACGGCCCGCAGAACGGCTGGGGCGGCCGGGTGAACCCGATCCACCTCATGCTGCAGGACGGCGGCGACGCCGCCATCGGCGCCCAGGACCACATGGCCAGGCTCCGCTACGCCGACGACGCCGTCTACATGCCGTTGCAGTCAGGCACCCAGTGGGACGCCCTGTCGCACGTGTTCTACGAGGGCAAGATGTACAACGGCTTCGGCCAGGAGCACGTCTCCAGCACCGGAGCGGGCAAGTGCGGCATCGAGCTGACCACCGAGAAGGTCGTCGGCCGGGGGGTGCTGCTCGACATCCCCCGCCACCGCGGCGTGCCGTGGCTGGAGCCCGGTCAGGGCATCGACAGCGCCGAACTCGCCGCCTGCGCCGAGGCGCAGGGCGTCACCGTCGGCCGCGGCGACTTCGTCCTGGTCCGCACCGGGCACATCGCCATGTGCCGGGCGCGGGGCTCGTGGGGCGACTACGCGGCCGGCGACGCCCCCGGCCTCTCGCTGGACTCCGCGCACTGGATCTGCGGCAACGAGATCGCCGGCGTCGCCACCGACACCTGGGGCATGGAGGTCCGGCCCAACGAGACCGACGAGATCTTCCAGCCGGTGCACATCGTGCTGCTCGTCAACGCCGGCCTGCTGATCGGCGAGATCTTCGACCTGGAGAAGCTCGCCGACGACTGCGCCGCCGACGGCGTCTACGAGTTCATGTTCGCCGCCGGGCCGCTGCCGTTCACCAAGGCGGTCGGGTCCCCGCTGAACCCGCTGGCGATCAAATGACCCCGCCCGCCTTCCGGAGATTCCCGTGAACGTCGACGAGCTGAACCGGCTCCCCATCGCGTGGGAGCCCGACCCCGCCGCCTTCCCCGGCACCCCGCTCGGCCGGATGGCCGCCCGGCACGGCCTCACCTCGGTCGACGAGGTCGCCGACCGCGCCGCCGCCGATCCCGAATGGTTCTGGGCCGCCGCCGCGGACGACGTCGGGCTGCGCTGGCGGCGACCGTACGAGAAGGTCCTCGACCTGTCCGACGGCCCCGAGTTCCCGCACTGGTTCAAGGGCGGCGGACTCAACTGGGCCGACTACGCCGTCGACCGCTGGATCGACGAGGGCCGCGCCGGCGCCGAGGCGATCGTCTGGGAGGGCGACGACGGCGCGGTGCGCACCCTCACCTACGGCGAGCTGAAGGAGCAGATCGACCGCGCCGCCGGCGCGTTCGCCGCGCGCGGGGTCGGCGTCGGCGACGTGGTCGCGCTGTTCCTGCCGATGGTGCCGGAGGCCGCCGTCGTCATGCTCGCCGCCGCGAAGATCGGCGCCGTCGTGGCCCCGTTCTTCAGCGGGTTCGGCCCCGGACCCGTCCGCGAGCGGCTGCTCGACTCGGGGGCGAAGCTCATGGTCACGGCCGACGGGTTCGAGCGGCGCGGCAAGCTCGTGCCGCTCAAGGAGACCGCCGACGAGGCCGCCGCCGACGCCCCCGGCCTGCGCACCGTGCTCGTGGTCCGCCGTCTCGGCCGCGACATCCCGCTCGTGCCCGGCCGCGACGAGTGGTGGGACGAGGCGACGGCCGCCGCCGAGCCGATGACCGAGACCCCGGTCTTCGACGCCGAGACCCCCTGCGTCCTGCTGTACTCGTCCGGCAGCACCGGCCGGCCCAAGGGCTGCCTGCACACCCATGCCGGGCTGCCGTTCAAGTTCGCGCAGGAGGCCCGGCACGGCTTCGGCATGGACGTCGGCGAGCGCCTCATGTGGGTCACCGACATGGGCTGGGTCATGGGCGCCTACGTGGTGACGGCCGCGTTCACCAACGGCGGCACCGCCGTCCTGTACGAGGGCACGCCCGACCATCCCACCCCCGACCGCCTCTGGTCGGTCGTCGAGCGTCACCGCGTCACCGCGCTCGGCGTCTCCCCCACCCTCATCCGGGTCCTCGCCGGTCTCGGTGACCGGTGGCCGGACGCCCACGCGCTCCCCGACCTGCGGGTCATCTGCAGCACCGGGGAGCCGTGGAACCTGGAGCCCTGGTGGTGGTGCTTCCGCCACGTCGGCAAGGGCCGCACCCCCATCGTCAACATGAGCGGCGGCACCGAATGCGGCGCCTCCATCGTGAGCGGCTCCGTGCACCGCCCGATCAAGCCGGCGGGCTTCTCCGCCCCCTCGCTCGGCATGGCCGCCGACGTCTTCGACCCGGACGGCCGCCCCGTCCGCGGCCAGGTCGGCGAACTCGTCGTCCGCGCCCCCTGGCCCGGCATGACCAAGGGCCTGTGGGACGGCCCGGAACGCTACCTGTCCACCTACTGGAGCCGCTTCCCCGGCAACTGGCAGCAGGGCGACTTCGCCTACGTCGACCCCGACGGCCACTGGTTCCTGCTCGGCCGCTCCGACGACACCATCATGCTCGCCGGCAAGCGCGTGGGCCCCGCCGAGATCGAGTCCCTCCTCGTCGACGACCCCGCCGTCGTGGAGGCCGCCGCGGTGGGCGTCCCCGACGACCTCAAGGGCGAGGCCCTCGTCTGCTTCGTCGTCCTCACCGGGGACGCCGACCCGGCCGAGGTCCTCCCGCGCCTGGAGCAGTCGATCGTGGCCCGCGAGGGCAAGGCCACCCGTCCCAAGGCCGTCCACGCGGTCGCGGCCCTGCCGAAGACCCGCAACGGCAAGGTGATGCGCCGCGTCGCCCGCGCCGTCTACATCGGCGCCGATCCCGGCGACGTCACCGCCCTGGAGAGCCGGGAACCGCTGACCGGCTTCCCGCGCCGGGACAGCGTCTGAACAGGGCCTGATCCTCGACAACGAACCCCGCGCCGCCGTTCGGGCGACGCGGGGTTCGTCTCGTGGTCAGGCGGTCTCGGAGCGCTTCTCCTTGACGATGTCGGCGAGCGCGTCCTCCAGGGACCAGCGGGTCGTGTAGCCGTACTCCCGGCGGAAGAGGGAGTCGTCGAAGTTCATGGGCCAGCGGTGGTCGGCGTCGCCGGGTTCGATGGTGGCGCCGGGGATGAGCTTGCGTGCGACCTCCACCATGTCGCCGATGCTGCGGTAGTCGCCGCGTACGTGGTAGACGTGGCTCGACGGGACCGGGCCCTCGCTCGCGCGGACGAACGCGTCGGCGGTGTCGTGGATGTAGACCATGTTCATCATCGAGCCGCCGTGGTAGGCGGGCCTGCCCGGCTCGCCGGCGAGCGGCTTGGTGACCAGTTCGTCGACGAGCCGGCGGGCGGTGCCGATGAGGCAGGCGGCGCCGTACGCGAGGCCGATGCGGATGGAGGTGTTGGTGACGCCGAGAGTGCGCAGGTAGTACTCGCCCATGGTCTCGCCGAAGATCTTGCTGCCTTCGTACACGTCGCCCCCGTGGATGCGGGCGTCCTCGGCGATGGGGCGGGCGGGGTCGTGGTGTGCCGGGCTGAAGAGGGCCGCGCTGCTCGCCAGGACGGTGCGTGACACGCCGAGCAGGCGGGCGGCTTCCAGGACGTTGTAGGTGCCGACGACGTTGGACTGGATGCACTGGCCGCGCTGGCCGGCGGAGCGGTCGTGGAGTTCGGCGGCCAGGTGGATGATCCGGTCCACGCGGTGGGTGCTCACCAGGTCGGCGACGAGGGAGAAGTCGGTGACGTCGCCTTCGACGAAGGTGAGAGCGGACGGGTCGGGGGCGGCCGGCTCGCGGGCCCAGTCGGGGCGGCGGTCGAGCGCGATCACCGGGTGGCCGTCGCGCAGCAGCCGGTCGACGACGTACGAGCCGATGAATCCGGTGGCGCCGGTGACCAGATAGGTCATTGCGGGTCTCCTGATGGGTGAGGCGGGGGAACGCGGGATGCTGGGGTGGCCGGGCGTCAGCCGCCGGGCCGGAAACCGCCGTCGATCTGCAGGGCGGCGCCGGTGACCGACCGCGCCGCGTCGGAGGCGAGGTAGGCGAAGGCGGACGCGGTCTCTTCCGGCTCGATCATGCGGCCGAGCGACATCGTCGCGGTGTACCGCTGTTCCAGGTCCGCCAGGTCCGCCATGTCAAGGTCACCGGTCGCGGCGGCGAAGATGCCGGTGCGGGTGGGGCCGGGCAGGACGGCGTTGACGCGGATGCCGTCGCGGCCGTACGCGGCGGCGAGTGAGCGGGTCAGGTGGACGACCGCGGCCTTGGCCAGGCCGTACGCGGGGAAGGCCGGGGTGGGCCAGAGCGCGGCCGTCGACGCGGTGTTGAGGATGACGCCGCCGCCGTTGGGGCGCATGCGGGCCACGGCGGACCGGCAGCCGTGCCAGACGCCGGCGACGCAGACGCGCCAGACCTGGTCGAACTCGTCGTCGGCGTCGTCCTCGTGGAGGGATCCGCCGGCGATCACGCCGGCGTTGTTCACCGCGATGTCGCAGCGGCCGAAGCGGTCCATCGCGACCTGGAACGCGCGGTCCACCTGGTCGGCGTGGCGGACGTCGGTGCGCTGGAAGACCACCCGCGCACCGGAGGGGTCGATCTCGGCGGCCGCTCCGGCCGCGGAGTCCGCGTAATCGGCGAGCACCACGCGCGCGCCGTCGGCCACGAAGCGTTCGACGGTGGCGCGGCCGATGCCGGAGCCGCCGCCGGTGACCACGGCCACCCGGCCGTCGAGGGGGCCGGTCATGACGCCGCCCCGGGCGGCAGGTGCTCGGCGAGGAACGCGCCGGCCAGGTCGGCGGTGGTGTCGACCAGTTCGCCCATGGGGCCGCCGTGACCGCCGTGCGGCAGCAGGTGCAGCGCCTTGGGCTCGCCGGCGCGGGCGTGCAGGGCGAGGGAGTGCTCGGCCGGGATGACCGTGTCGTCGCCGGGGGTGATCAGGCACAGGGCGCGGGGGGCGATCGCGGAGACCAGCTGCTCGGGAGAGAAGCCGAGGGCGAGCCGGGCGTTCTCCAGCGGGTAGCCCTCGGGATAGGCGGTGGCGATGAGCGCGGCCTCGGCGTCGGCGGCCGGGCTCGGCGGCAGCGGCATGAGCGTGCCGAGCGGCACCCGCTCGCCGAGGCCGGTGCGCACCCGTTCCGCCTCGTCCCGGGCGACCCGGTCCAGGAAGGCGGGCCAGGATCCCGGGCCGTGCGGGCCGCCGTGCGGGCCGCCGTGCAGGTCGCCGTGCGGGCCGCCATGCGGGCCCGCGTGCAGGTCGCGTAGCCAGCGGCGGCCGTCGGCGAGCGGGACGAGGGCGACGCAGGCGCGGAGGCGTTCGTCGGCGGCCGCGGCGGCGACCGCGATGGCCCCGCCGAAGCTGGCGCCGATCACGCCCAGCGCGGAGCCGTCGATCTCCGGCCGGCCCGCCAGGTAGGTGGCGGCGTTGGAGACGTCGCGGACCTGCTCGTACGGGTCGCAGCGCAGCCGGGCGCCCTCGCTGCGGCCGAAGCCGCGATGGTCGAGGGCGAGCACGGCGTAGCCACGCCGCGCGAGGCGGCCGGCGAGCGGCAGGACGCGGAAGTTCACCGCGCCGCTCCAGCCGTGGCTGGCGATGAGGGCGGGCATGGCCCCCGCCCGCTCCCGCGGCGTGACCAGGACGCCAGTCAGCCTTAGGCCGTCGCTGTAGAAGTGCACGATCTCGGTGTCGACCCGCGGACCGTCCGGGAGGTCGAGCCGGATCTCGTTGTCGGCCGGGACGATCATCGTGGCAGGGCTCCCGTCCGGGTCAGAGCGGGGCTGATCAACATGGGGCTCATGGATTCGGGGCTCACCGCTGACACGTAACGCGATCCCCCATTACCTCCCGCGTTACGCCGTGTGCCGCCGCCCCGGGGTATGCCCTGGCGGCTGTAGTGGGCGCGGGAGAAAGGAGCCCGCCATGGGTGACAGGCCGCTGCCGATCGAGCCGGGTGAACGGCTGGACTACCTGCTGTCGCGTAAGAGTCTGCAGCTCGCGACGCTGGATCCGGACGGGGCGCCGCATCTGGCCACGATGTGGTTCGGGGTGCTCGACGGCGAGATCGTGATGTGGACGCAGCGTACGTCGGTGAAGGCGCGCAACCTGCGCAACGACCCGCGCGTGGCGTGCCTGGTGGATTCGGGAGAGGATTACGGCAGCCTGAAGGGCCTGTCGGTGACCGGCCGCGCGGAGCTCGTCGAGCACGACGAAGGGATGCTGCGCATCGGTGAGGCGATCGTCTCGCGCAACTTCCCGGAGCGGGGCAGGCCCGACTATCGGGAGATGGCGCTGTCGGGCGCGCGGGTCGGCATCGTCGTGCATGCCGACCGCTGGGCGAGCTGGGACTTCGCCCGTTCGGCGGCGCGCCGGCCAGCCGGTTAGCCGGTCGAGGCCGCCGTGATCGCGGGCAGGAGCCCGCCGAGCACGGCGGCCTGGTGCCGCGGCGACTCGTCCAGCGGGTGCAGGATCAGGTCGGTGACGCCGAGGCCGGCCAGCTCGGCGAGTTGTTCCGCGCAGGTCGCCACGTCGCCGTGGACGGTGGCCTCGCGGCCGTGGTCTGGGGTGCCGTAGAAGGCGCCGAACCAGGCGTCGATCGTCCGGTGGGCGCGGGCGCGGTCGGGCTCGACCAGCAGGTACACGCGCTTGGCGACGCTGAAGGAGTCGCGGGCTCGGCCTTCCTGCTCGGCGACCTCGTCCAGGCGGACGGCCAGCTCCGCGAAGCGGGCGGTGGGCTGCCGACCGGCCGCCACCCAGCCGGACCCGAGGCGCAGCGCCCGGCGCAGCGCCGGGACCGAACCGCCGCCGACCCACAGCGGGGGCGGCGCGACCGGGCGCGGGGTCACCGTGACGTCGGCGAAGGGCCAGATGGGGCCGTCGTGGGTGACGCCGGTCCCGGTCCACAGGCGGTGCACCGCCGTCAGGAACTCGTCCAGGACCGCGCCAGGCCGGTCCTCCCAGTCGCCCAGCCGGAGCGCGGGGAACAGACGGCGGTCACCACTGCCGACGCCGACCACGAGCCGGCCGCCGGTGAGGTGGTCGAGCGAGGCGAGCTGCTTGGCCGCCGCGATCGGGCCCCGGCCGGGGGCGACGAGGACGGCGATGCCGAGCCGTACGCGGGTCGTGTGCGCGGCGGCGAAGCCCAGCAGCGCGATCGGCTCCGGAGTGGGCATGCGCCCGGCGAGCTGGTCGAGGGTCCACAGCGCGTCGACGGACGTGGCCTCGACGCCGCCGAACCAGGCGGCGATGGCGGCGGGGGCGGCGCCGGCGAAGCTCAGCGGCAGGTTGAGCCCGATGCGCGGGCGTGGGGCGGCGGGCACGTGGACCTCCTCGGCGAGGGCGTCGCCGTCGCGGACAGAGGGCCGCCAGCGTGCCGGGCGCGCCGTTACCTGCGACGTTACGAACCGGGCTCGTAACCCCGGGGCGAACGGCGAGGCGGGAGAGTCACGGCCGACAACCAGGAGGCACGAGCATGGCAGTCGAGCGGTTCCCGGTCGAGGGGGGCCACATCATGATGTTCGCGCGGGCCGTCGGGGATCCCCACCCGGCCTACCACGGCGCGATCACCGGCACTCCGGCGATCGCCCCGCCCACGTTCGTCTGGGCGGCCGACCACTACGACCCGGACAGCGCCGTCCGGCCGAAGCCTGACGAGCCCTGGCTGGGCTCGGGCGCGACGCCCTCCGGAGCGCCCCCCGCCGACGGCGCGGGTCTCGGCCTCCACGCCGAGCAGCGGTACGAGTACCACCGGCCGGTGCGCGAGGGTGACGTGCTCAGCGCGGTGGACCGTCCGGGCAGGACCTGGCGGAAGGAGGGACGGCGGGGCGGCGCGCTCACCTTCACCGAGAAGATCACGGAGTACCGCGACCAGGAGGGCGAGCCCGTCGTAACCGCGACGATGGTGACGGTGACCACCTCCACCACGGTGGGGGCGGGCGGATGACGGCCGTGGCGGCGGGCGACACCAGGGAGCTGGTGCTCGTCCGCGATCTGACGAGGACACAGATAGTCCAGTACGCGGGAGCTTCGGGCGACTTCAACCCGGTGCACACCGACGAGCGGTTCGCGGTGGAGGCCGCCGGTTACCCGTCGGTGTTCGCGCACGGGATGCTCACGATGGGCATGGCGGGCCGGGTGCTGACCGACTGGTTCGGGCCCGAGTCGCTGCTGCGGTACGAGGCGCGGTTCCGCGCCCAGGTGTTCCCGGGGGCGACGCTCACCGCCCGCGCCCGGGTGGAGTCGGTGCACGGCGACGGGACGGCCGCGGTCGCGCTGACCGTGACCGACGGGCAGGACGCGGTGGTGATGACGGGGAACGCCGTCGTGCGCGCGTCCGCAGAAGCGAAATGACCTCCGCGGATCGAGGAGACGTTGTCATGCCGGATGAAAACCCGCTGATCGGCCGTGTCGGATTCGGCAGCGGCACCATGATCGCGCAAGGGTACGGACAGGTGGACGAGGACGCGGCCCGGGGCGCGGTCGAGGCCGCCTACCAGGCGGGGGTGCGCTTCTACGACACGGCGCACTTCTACGGCTCGGGCCGGTCGGAGGCGATCGTCGGCGAGATCCTCCAGGGCCGGCGCGACGAGGTGCGGCTGTGCACCAAGGGCGGCGTGCGCTACACCGACCCGACGAACCTGCTGACCCTGGTCTGCGACTCCTCCTACGACGCGCTGCGCCGGTTCATGGAGGAGTCGCTGACCCGGCTGCGCACCGACCACGTCGACGTCTACCTGCTGCACCAGTTCGATCCGGCCCTCACCCCCGAGCAGCAGATGGAGAACCTGCTGCGCCTCAAGGAGGAAGGGCTCGCCCGCGACGTCGGCTTCTGCAACTTCGGCGCCGAGGCGGCCAGGCGGGCGCTGGCCACCGGCATCCCGACCGCCGTCGAGTACAGCTTCAGCCTGCTCGACCACCGTTACCTGAACGAGCTCGCCGCCTCGGGCGAGCGCGGCGGCCTGCGCATCACCTATGGCTCGTACGTGCACGGCCTGCTGTCGGAGGACTTCACCGACGACCACGAGTTCGACCCCGACGACTGGCGGGGCCGCAGCCGCCGCGAGGGGCGTTCCGGCACGTCGGGCAACGTGTTCTTCGCCGGTGACGCGTTCGCCGCCAATCTGGCGATCGCCCGGCGGCTGCGCGCGCTCGCCGACCCGCTGGGGCTCTCGCTCGCCGCGTTCGTCCTGGCCCTGACGGTGCGCCAGCCGTACTCCGATGTCGCGCTGTTCGGCTGCCGCGACGCGGCGGAGGTGGCGGACGGCCTCAGCGGGCTGTCCGCCGACCTGGACGACGAGACCCTCGCCCGCGCCGCGGAGATCCTGGCGACCGCGAACCGGCCGGCCGAGAACCTGCTCGGCCTGTGAACCCGCCCTGCGGCGACCGAGCGTAACGGACCCGTTAACGAGGTCTCCGCAGGATCAGGTCCCCCTGACGCATCGCCGTCACATGCTGGTGACTCCGCCGGAGTCGTCGACCCCCCGGAAGGTTGATATGCGAAAGAGCAAACTCGGGATAATCCTCTGTGCGGCACTGCTGGCGGCGGCCTGCGGCTCCGGCGGTGACGAGGGCGGCGACACCGCGCAGGCGGCCGGGCTGCCCTCCACCATCAAGATCGGCGTCCCGCTCGACCTGAGCGGTGCGGCCGGCATCGCGGGCGTGGGGACCAGCGAGCGCGACGGCGTGCGGCTCGCCGCCAAGGAGATCAACGACACCGGCTTCCTCGGCGGCTCGAAGATCGAGCTCGTGGAGATCGACACCAAGGCGGACAAGCAGGAGGCCGTGCAGGCGGTGCTCAAGCTCGCGGCGGACAAGGTCGACGCGGTCGTGGGCTTCACCCTCACCCCGTCGTTCCTCGCCGCGGGGCCGCAGCTCCAGCAGAACGGCATCCCGACGATGGCGGTCGGGCTCTCCGCGGCCGGCGTCACCGAGGTCGGCGACTACATGTTCCGTCTCTATCCGGACATGGCGAACGTGATGCCGCCCGCCGACAAGGAGTTCGCCGAGACGTTCACCGGGCTCAAGACCGCGGCGTACCTGTACCAGAGCGACTCCGAGGCGGCCAAGATCGTCATCGGCAAGCGCAAGGAGACGCTGGAGGCCGCGGGCATCACCACCGTCGGCGAGGAGACCTTCGTCGGCACCGACACCGACGTGCGGGCCCAGCTCACCAAGCTCAAGCAGGCGAACCCTGACGTGCTGGTGACCATGCCCCTGCCCGGCATGATGAGCACGATCTACCTGCAGCTCGACGAGATCGGCTACGACGGCCCGGTGTTCATGGCGCCGGACGTGAGCGACGCCACCATGGAGCAGGCGGGCCAGGCCATGCAGTGCTTCGTGTACGTGACCGCCTGGAACGGCCAGAGCACCGAGGGGAACAACGCGCACTTCCTCGACTACTGGAAGCAGCACGGCGAGAAGCGCTCCGCCACCGTGTTCGAGGCGGCCGGCTACGCGTCGCTCTGGTCGATGGCGCACGCGTTCAAGGAGGCGGGCACCACGGACAAGAAGACCGTCCGGGACACGCTCGCCGGGCTGAGCGACATCGACACGCCGTTCGGCAAGATCGGCTTCACCGACAACCGCACCGCCAGCGTCAAGGGCACCAAGCTGCAGATCGTGGACAGCAAGATCACGCTCTTCGACCCGCAGACGGCCGCCGCCTGCAAATAACCCGTCCCTTCAGAGAAGCCGCCGCCCCGGCACGCCACCAGCGTGCCGGGGCGGCGTCGTCACTCGCACGGAGAGAGGACCTCCACCATGACCCTGGGCATCACCCACCTCGTCCACGCCAACGTGGTCTGCGCGGACTTCGACCGGTCGTTCGACTTCTACACCCGCGTGCTCGGCGCCCGCCTGATCGGGCAGGTCTTCGAGTTCGACGCCGCCGCGGACTTCCAGGCGATCCTCGACGTCACGGGCTCGGTGCGCTGCAAGGCCGCGCTGCTGACCTGGAGCGACGACGACGCCGCGACCTACCTCGACCTGCTGTGCTTCGCCGACGAGCGCGGCGAGCCCGTCCCCCGTACGGCCAAGCAGCCCGGCCTGGCCCGGCTGGGCCTGCGCGTCCGCGACATGACGGCCACCCTCGCCCGGATCCGCGAGCACGACGTGCCCGTGGTGGCCGGGCCGGTCACGCTCACCCCCATGCCGGGCCGGCACCGCCACGTGCTCACGATCCGCGACCCGGACGGAACCATGCTGAACCTCATGGAGTTCCCGGAGCTCGGATCCGGCCGTGGTTAACGCCCGTATCGGGACGTAACGGTGGCGTTAACGAGCTGACGGAACGCTGGGCACCTATCTCGTCACACCGAAGTCAGCCTGGTCCCCCAAGGCTGTGAGAGGGAGCGGAGGATGGTGTGCAGCAGACCATTAACGGCTTGGCCTTGGGAAGTACCTACGCCCTGCTGGGCGTAGGCGTCACCTTGGTGTGGGGTGTCCTCGGCATCCTGAATTTCGCGCATGCGCAGATCCTGACCTGGGGCAGCTTCGCCGCCCTGGCGGCCCTGCACCTGGGAGTGCCGGTGCCGCTCGCCATCCTGGTGGGCATGGTGGCGGCCGGCGTGCTGTCGGTGCTCCTCGACCTGGCCGTCCTCGCCCCGCTCCGGGCCCGCAAGGCGCCCGAGTTCTCCTTCGTCGTCGCGACGATCGGCGTCTCGCTCGTGCTCACCACGATCCTGCGCACCTACACCGACGCGCAGACCGAGGCGTTCCCCCGGCAGGGCTTCCCGGTGGGGGCCTTCGAGGTGGCGGGGCAGAACGTGCCGCGGCTCCAGGTCGTCATGCTGGCGATCGCGATCGTGGCGATGGCCGGACTCGCCTTCTGGCTGAACCGCACCAAGTCGGGGCGGGCGGTGCGGGCGGTCGCCCACAACCGGGAGACCGCCGAACTGCTCGGCGTGAACAGCCAGCTCGTCTTCTCGATCTGCTTCTTCGTCGCCGGCGGCCTCGCCGCCGTGGCCGGCATCTTCGTCGCGGCGTCGGCGGCTCAGGTGTCCTACTCATCGGGTGACGGCCTCCTGCTGGTCGCCTTCGCGGTGATCATCCTCGGCGGCATGGGCTCGGTGAAGGGCGCGATCGTCGGCGGCCTGGTGCTCGGCGTCATCGAGGTGTACGCGACCTCGTACGTGTCCAGCGTGTTCCGGGAGATCATCGCGTTCGCGACCATCCTCGCGGTGCTGGTCGCGCGGCCGTCCGGGTTCTTCGGCAAGAAGGAGGCCGCACGTGTTTGACTGGCTCGAACCGCTCCAGCTCTTCCGGCTGGACACCGCGCTCATCCTCACCCTGCTCGTGGTGAGCGTGCACGTCACGTTCCGGGTCGGCATCATGTCGCTGGCCCCGATGGGATTCGCCGCCGTCGGCGGCTACACGGCCGCCCTCGTCTCCACCAAGACCGAGCTGCCGTTCGCCGTCGGGCTCCTCGCCGCGACGCTGCTCGCGGGGGCGATCGGCGCGCTGTTCGCGCCGCCGGTGCTGCGGCTGCGCGGCATCTACATGGCGCTCGGGAGCCTCGCGCTCGCGCAGGCCATCGTCGTGCTGATCCGGATCAGCGACTTCACCAACGGGCCGAACGGCATCGCCGGCATCCCGGTCGAGGTGAAAACGGAGTACCTCATCATCGCCCTGGCCGTGGCCTTCCTCGTGCTGGAGCTCGGTCACCGCTCCCACTTCGGCCGGGCCGCCAAGGCGGTGCGGCTGGACGAGCGCACCGCCGAGGGCCTGGGCATCAACGTGTTCCGGGTGCGGTTCGTGGCCTTCACCGCCGCCGGCGCGATCGCCGGCTGCGCGGGGGCGCTGGAGGCGCACCGGACCATGGTGATCAGCCCCGACCAGTACGGCTTCGCCACGCTGGTGATCGTGTTCACGTACGTGCTCGTCGGCGGCAACGGGCACTGGGCAGGGCCGGTCCTGCTGACCTGGGGGCTGACGATCCTGCGCGACCTGTTGCAGGTCGCCGGCGGCCACTGGGAGGACATCGTCTACGGCGTGCTGCTCGTGGTGGTGCTGCTGGTGGCGCCGAACGGCCTGTCCGACCGGTCGCTCTACCGGGGGTTGCGACGACGATGGCGGGACCGTGGGAACCCGCCGTCTCCCAAGATCGACGAACCTGCGGAGAAGGTGGCGAGCCCATGACCGCACTCCTGGAACTGTCCGGGGTCAGCAAGCACTTCGGCGGCATGAAGGCCGTGGACGACGTCTCGTTCACCGTGCGGCAGGGCGCCATCTGCGGCCTCATCGGGCCCAACGGCGCCGGCAAGACGACCGTCGTCAACCTCATCAGCGGCTATCTCAAGCCGACGACCGGGACCATCCGGCTCGCCGGGGCGGACGTGGCCGACCTGCGCCCGCACCGCCTCGCCGCCGCGGGCGTCGCCCGCACGTACCAGAACCTGCAGCTCTTCGAGGAGAGCACGGTCCTGGAGAACGTCCTCATCGGCCGTCACCTGTCCTTCAAGGGCCGCCGCTGGCAGATGGGCAGGACCCGCAGGCGGGAGGAGGCCGAGCAGCACGAGGTGGCCCGGCGGCTCATCGACCGCGTCGGACTCACCGGCGTGATCGACGCCGACGTGGCCGAGCTCTCCTACGGCATGCGGCGGCGCGTCGAGATCGCCCGCGCGATGGCCACCGAACCCCGGCTGCTGCTGCTCGACGAGCCCACCGCCGGGATGAACCGCACCGAGTCCGACGAGATCGGCGAGCTCATCCGCTCGATCAACGACGAGGGCGTGACCGTACTGCTCGTCGACCACAACGTCCGGCTCGTCACCGAGGTCTGCCACCGCGTCGTCGTGCTCGACTGGGGCCGCGTCCTCACCGAGGCCGGGCCCACCGAGGTGTGGCAGGACCAACGGGTCAAGACGGCCTATCTCGGCACCCACGACCGTAACGCAGTGGAGGCACCCGATGCTGGTCGTTGAATCCCTCGTCACCCGCTACGGCGCGGTGGAGGCGCTGCACGGGGTGAGCCTCACGGTCGGCACCGGCGAGGCCGTCGCCATCGTCGGCCCGAACGGCGCCGGCAAGACCACCCTGCTGCGGACCATCTCCGGCCTGGTACGGCCCGCCGCCGGCACCGTCGAGATCGACGGCCGGGTGATGGGGCGCACGGCCGCGCACCGGATCGCCCGGCTCGGCGTCAGCCACGTGCCCGAGGGACGGGCCATCCTGTCCACGCTCACCGTGCGGGACAACCTGCTGATGGGCGGCTACCGGCTGCCCGGCGGCGGGGTCGAGGAGCGCATGGCCGAGATGATCGACCTGTTCCCGGTGCTCGGGCGCAAGCTCGACGACCTCGGCGGCGTGCTCTCCGGCGGCGAGCAGCAGATGCTGGCGATCGCGCGCGGGCTCATGGCCAAGCCGCGCCTGCTCATGATCGACGAGCCGTCGATGGGGCTCGCGCCGCGCATCGTCGGGGACGTGCTGGAGGCGCTGAAGCGGGTCGTGGCCACCGGCACCGCCGTGCTGGTGGCGGAGCAGAACGCCGGGCTGGCGCTGGAGGTGGCGGACCGGGCCTACGTGATGGTCGTCGGTGACGTCGTGACCTCCGGCAACAGCGCCGACCTCGACGAGAACCGGCTGCTGGAGACCTACCTGGCCTGACGCGACCTCAGGTGGCCAGGTGGGAACGGCCGGGCCGGCGGTGATCCCGCCGGCCCGGCCGTTTCGTTCCTCGCTCTGCTTCAGAGGCGTTCGATGATGGTGACGTTGGCCTGGCCGCCGCCCTCGCACATCGTCTGCAGGCCGTAGCGGCCGCCGGTGCGCTCCAGGTGGTTGAGCAGCGTCGTCATCAGCCGCGCGCCGGTCGCGCCGAGCGGGTGGCCCAGCGCGATCGCCCCGCCGTTGGGGTTGACCCTGGCCGGGTCGAAGCCGGTCTCCTTCAGCCAGGCGAGCACCACGGGCGCGAACGCCTCGTTGATCTCGACGGCGTCGATGTCGTCCGGCGTCATCTTGGCCCGCCGCAGCGCCCGCTCCGTCGCGGGGATCGGGGCGGACAGCATCATGATCGGATCGTCGGCCATCACGCTCATGTGGTGGATGCGCGCCCGGGGGGTCAGCCCGAGGTGCTTCACCGCGCGCTCGCCGGCGATCAGCAGGGCTGCGGAGCCGTCGCTGATCTGGCTCGCGCAGGCCGCGGTGATGCGCCCGCCGGGCAGCAGCGTGGGCAGCGACCTGATCTTCTCCCAGTTCGGCTCGCGCGGGCCGTCGTCGGCGCCGACGCCGTCGAGCGGCGCGATCTCCGGTTCGAAGAGCTTGTCGGCGTTCGCCCGCAGCGCCCGCTCGTGCGACTCGACGGCGAACTCCTCCATCTGCTCGCGGGAGATGTCCCAGTGGGTGGCCATCATCTCCGCGCCACGGAACTGGCTGACCTCGCCGTCCCCGAACCGGCCGGTCCACGCCGGCGAGGTGGAGAACGGGTCGTCGAAGCCGAGTGCCCGGCCCGCGTTCGCCGCCGACATCAGCGGCACCATGCTCATGTTCTGCACGCCGCCGGCGACGACGAGGTCCATCGTGCCGCTCATCACGGCCTGCGCGGCGAAGTGCACGGCCTGCTGGGCCGATCCGCACTGCCGGTCGATCGTCACCCCCGGCACGTGCAACGGGAACCCCGCCGCGAGCCAGCAGGTGCGGGCGATGTCGAACGACTGCGGACCCACCGAGTCCACGTTGCCGAACACGACGTCGTCGACGAGTCCCGGGTCGATCCCGGTCCGCTCGACCAGGGCGCGGATGCTGTGGGCGCCGAGGTCGGCGGGATGGACGGTGCTCAGCGGCCCGCCCCGCTTGGTCACCGGGGTACGGACGGCATCGATGATGAAAGCTTCAGCCATGCCGGGAGGCTACGAGCGCGGCGTTATCCCGGCGTGCGCCGGATGACGGCCCGGCGTTACCCGGCCCGTACGGCGCCGCCGTCAGAAGGGCAGGCCGCCGCGCTCGACGAGTTGCCGGGCGATGACGTCGCGCTGGATCTCGTTGGTGCCCTCGCCCACGATCATCAGCGGGGCGTCGCGGAAGTAGCGCTCGACGTCGAACTCGGTGGAGTAGCCGTAGCCGCCGTGCACCCGGATCGCGTTGAGGGCGATCTCCATCGCGACCTCCGAGCAGAACAGCTTCGCCATGCCCGCCTCCATGTCGCTGCGCTCACCCGAGTCGTAGCGCTCGGCCGCGTACAGCAGCAGCCTGCGGGCGGCGGTCAGTTTGGTGCCCATCTCGGCGAGGTGGTTGCCGACGGCCTGGTGCCGCCAGATCGGCCTGCCGAACGACTCCCGCTGCTGGGCGTAGGCGAGCGCGTCGTCGAACGCGGCCCTGGCCACCCCGGTCGCCCGCGCCGCCACCTGGATGCGGCCGATCTCCAGGCCGCGCATCATCTGCGTGAACCCGGCGCCCTCCACGCCGCCGAGCAGCGCGTCCGCCGGGACCCGCGCGCCGTCGAAGACCACCTCACAGCTCTCCACGCCCTTGTAGCCGAGCTTGGGCAGGTCGGCGGTGACGGTGACCCCCGGCACCTTCTCCACCAGCAGGACGGAGATGCCGCGGTGCCGGGGCTCGGCCGCGGGGTCGGTCTTGCACAGCAGCGCCACCAGACCCGACATGCGGGCGTTGCTGATCCAGGTCTTGGTGCCGTCGATCACGTACCCGTCGCCGTCGCGCCTGGCCACGGTGCGCATCGCCTGCAGGTCGGAGCCGCCGCCCGGCTCGGTGAGCGCCATCGTGGCGCGCAGCTCGCCCGTCGCCATCCGCGGCAGGTAGCGGTCCTTCTGCTCCTGGGTGCCGTACGCGAGGATGAGCCTGGCCACCACGGTGTGCCCGCCCATGGCCCCGGCGAGGCTCATCCATCCACGTGCCAGCTCTTCGGTGATCATCGCGAAGCACGGGGTGGAGACCTGGACGTCGCCGTACGGCTCGGGGATGGCGAGACCGTAGACGCCCATCCGCTTCATCTGGTCGATGAGCTCGCCCGGATAGGCGTTGGCGTGCTCCAGCTCCCTCGCGACCGGCCGTACCTCGCGGTCGACGAAGTCGCGCACCGCCTCGACCATGGCCGTCTCTTCGGCGTTCAACGTCATCGGTACTCCTTCGCTGATCTCGCGGTGCCGCCCCGCGTCAGATGATCTTCTCGTCGGCCAGGCCGGCGATCTCCCCCGGTGAGCGGCCCAGCTCGGCGAGGACGGCGGCGGTGTGCTCGCCGACGGCCGGCACCGGGTCCATCCGCGGCTCCTCGTCGCCGAGGGAGATCGGGGGGAGCAGCGCGCGGATGGCGCCGCCGGGGGTGTCGACGTCCCGCCACCGCTTGCGCTCCCGCAGCACCGGGTGGTCCAGGAAGTCGCCGACCGTGTTGACGCCGGCGTTCGCGATCCCGGCCCGGTCGAGCAGGGCGGAGGCCTCGGCCGCGCCGAAAGCGGCGAAGCGGGCGTCCACGATCGCCTCCAGGGTGTCGCGGTTGGCCACGCGCAGCGTGTTGGTGGCGAAGCGCGGGTCGGTGGCGAGCTCGGGCGCGCCGAGGAACTCCGCGCAGAACCGCACCCACTCGGTCTCGTTCTGGATCGAGATCAGGACCGTGCGCCCGTCTCCCGCGGTGAACGGCCCGTACGGGGCGATGGTGGCGTGCCGGGCGCCCGCGCGCGGTTGCTGGCGGCCGCTCCCGGCGGTGTAGTAGGCCGGCTGGCCCATCCACTCGGCCAGGGCCTCGAACAGCGAGACCTCCAGGGTGGCGCCCTCGCCCGTGAGCCGCCGCTGGTAGAGGGCGGCGAGGACGGCGCTGAAGCCGTACATCCCGGCGGCGATGTCGGCGACCGAGATGCCGACCCGGGCGGGCTCGTCCGCCGACCCGGTCAGCGAGACCAGGCCGGCCTCGCACTGGGCGAGCAGGTCGTACGCCTTGCGGCCGGCCCACGGGCCGTCGCTGCCCCACCCGGTGATGCCGAGCACGATCTTGCGGGGGTCCCGTGCCCGCACGGCGGCGGCCGACAGGCCGAGCCGGTCGGCCGCGCCCGGCCCGAGGTTCTGCACCAGCACGTCGGACCGGCCGACCAGCTCGTGCAGGATCTCCCGGCCGCGCGGCGACTTCACGTCCAGCGTCACCGACTCCTTGGAACGGTTGAGCCAGACGAAGTAGCTGGACTGTCCGTTGATCGACTCGTCGTAGCGCCGGGCGAAGTCGCCGGAGCCGGGCCGCTCGATCTTGATCACCCGGGCGCCGAGGTCGGCGAGCTGGCGCGTCGCGAACGGCGCGGCCACCGCGTGTTCGAGCGCGACCACGGTGATCCCTGTAAGTGGCAGCACGTCTCCCCTTTCGTCCCGATATAAAATATATTATTTATGCTCGAATCACCAGATGTCTCATGAATCTCGTAGCTGAGCAGGAGTTCCGCCCACACACGAGGGCGCGAAACTCTATAGAGCCCGGCCGACACCTGGCTCCATGAACGGGCTAGGCGGGGTCCTGCTCGCCCGCCGCGCGCTTGTCGAACTGCCTGGCCAGCAGATCCCCGGCGTTGGCGATGTGATCGTGCATCGCCGCCCGCGCCGCCTCCGCGTCCCGGGCGCGCAGGCCCTCCAGGATCTTCGAATGGTCGTGCAGGGTGGCCTGCGGCCACCCCTCGATCTCCGAGTAGAAGCGGGTGGGGATGTACCGCCCGGTCAGGGTCAGCACCCACGTGATCTTGCGGGCGTCCGCGACCAGGTTGATCAGGCGGTGGAAGGCGTGGTTCTTCTCCTCCAGCAGCGCCAGGTCCTTACGGTACGCCGCCGCGAGCAGCTCGTGATGCAGGGCGTCGAGCTCGTCGAGCTCGTCAGGGGTCGCCCGGACCGCCGCCCGGGCGGCCAGCTCCCCCGAGATCAGCGCGTGCGCCTCGAACAGGTCGCGGATGTCCTGCCCCGTCAGCCGCGCCACCTGGAACCCACGCCGGGGCAGCAGCTCCAGGAAGCCCTCCACGCGCAGCACGTGCAGCGCCTCGCGGGCCGGGGTGGCGGAGATGCTCAGCGCTTGGCCAACCGCCTCAGGCCGGACGGAGTCGCCCGGGCGCCACTGCCCCGACATGATCATGCTTCGCACGTAGGCGGCGGCGTCGTCGCTGAGCTGCGGCCGCCCCGCCTCTGCCGCCCTGGCGCCCATCGCACCACCTCTCGTCTCGGCTCCCCCGGCGCGTGTCGCGCTGAAGATCCTAGACGTGCAGCGTCCCGCACGACACCCCGATCGGCTATATTATCCGGCCGACCCGAGCGGATACGGTCGCCGTACCAGGGGTTTCGTCTCTATAGAAGCAGCCACCCGGCGCCGGCGCCAGGGTGCTCCATCCGCCTACAGCGGCGCCTGCTGGACGAGGACGACGACGCCCGTCACCAGGACGAACCAGCCGAACCCGCTGCGCAGCCGGTCGGCGTCGAGGCGGCCCGCGAGGGCGCCGCCGACGAGCCCGCCGGCCACGGCCGCCGCGGTCACCCACAGCGCCAGGGACCAGTCGACGGGCGTGGAGTGCAGGTATCCGGCCAGGCCGGCCAGCGACTTCATGGCGATGACGACCAGTGAGGTGCCCACCGCCGCGCCCATGGGCAGGCCGCCGAGCAGCACCAGCGCGGGCACGACCAGGAAGCCGCCGCCCGCGCCGACGAGCCCGGTCACCAGGCCGACCACGGCGCCTTCGGCGACCACGTGCGGGACGGGCAGCTCTCGCGGGACCGCACGGGTGACACGACGGCCACGGATCATGGCCACGGCGGTGGCGAGCATCATGGCCGCGAAGGCCACCATGAGCAGCGTCTCGGGCAGGTGCGGGCCGATCAGGCCGCCCCCGTACGCGCCCGCCATGCCCGCGGCGCCGAAGATCAGCCCGGTGCGCCAGCGGACGCGCCCGGCCCTGGCGTGGCCGACGGCGCTGACGGCGCTGGTGACGGCCACGACGAACAGCGACATGGCGATGGCCTGCTTGACCGGGACACCCGCCAGGTAGACCAGCAGGGGAACGGTGAGGATGGACCCTCCGCCGCCGAAGAGTCCAAGCGTCATGCCCACCACGACGGCGGCGGCGAGGGTCAAGGCGATCACGAATACCCCCGGGGGTATGTAAAGGATACGAGAAAGCGCCTGGTCAAGGGGCCGAAGGCCCGCGCAGACGGGCGACGGCGGCTTCGACGTCCACCTCGCCGGCGCGGTTGTAGGGCAGCCTGGCCAGCAGCATGCCCATGGCGCAGGTGCCGGTGAGCGCCGCGACCGTAAGGCCCGCGCCGACGAACGCGGCGACGAACACGGCGGCCGGGACCCACAGGCTGGTCACGGCCGAGACGAGCACGATGCTCCCGGCGACGAGCCGGACCTGCCGCTCCAGCGGCCAGCGCGGCCGGCCGCGGTTGACGGGTGCTCCGGAGGCGATCCAGGCGTTCATGCCGCCGTCCAGCACCGCCACGCCGGGCAGTCCGGCCTCGCTGAGCGCTTTGCGGGCCCGCTCGGCCCGGCCGCCGGACTGGCAGACGAGCACCATGCGGCCGCCGGCGTCCTGGACGATGCGTCGCAGGTGGGCGTCCACCTGGTCGAGCGGCAGGTTGACGGCGCCGTCGATGTGGGCGGACTCGAACTCGGACGGGGTGCGGACGTCCACGACGAGGACGCCGGGGTCGGTCGTGATCAGTGCGCGGGCGGTGGCGGTGTCGATGTGGGACACGAAGGTTCTCTCCTGGGAAGGTTGTCAGGCGGTGTGGTGCTGGCGGAGGGCGTCGGCGACCTCGGCGATGCCCGCGCCGTTGAGCGCGACCGGCCGGTAGCCACGGCCGGCGAGGAAGCCGGCGGCGATGGCCGCGCGGCGCCCGGAGGCGCAGGCGACGAGTACGGGTCGCTCCGGGTCGAGTTCGGCGGGCACGCCCTGGACGAACAGGTCGGGCAGGAAGCGCTCCACCGTGCCCGGCAGCCGGACCTGCTCCCGCTCGCTGGGCATCCGGACGTCCAGCAGCTGCGCGCGCGGCTGGGCGAGCCGCTTGACGAAGACGTCGAGCCCGGCGAGCTCGTAGGTCTGCGTGGCGTCCGGGCCGGGATGCCGGACGACGCCCCGCACGGTGTCGATGCCGATCTGGGCGAGCTGCGTGACGGCTTCGGTGACGTCCTGCCCGGGCTCGGCGACCAGCGTGATCGGCTCGGCGTACGGCAGCAGCCAGCCGGTCCAGCTGCCGAAGTCCTCGTCCAGCTCGATGCCGGTCGAGCCGGGCAGCATGCCGCGGGCCTGCACCCCGCGCGGGCGGATGTCCACGACGTGGGAGCCCTCCGGCGCGGCGTCGAGCTCGGGGACGCGCACGGCCGGCATGGGCGGGGCGCCGAGCGTGTTGGCCGGGCCCATGTGCCGGTAGAAGGCCGGGATGGGCATGGGAGCGGTGAGCATGGCGTCGGCGAACTCCTCCGGGTCGTCGATGGCCAGCATCGGGTTGCCCTCGCGCTCGGCTCCGATGGTCGACGTCAACCGGCCGGCGCCGCTGGCGGTGCAGAACGAGCCCTCGCCATGGGTCGGGTACAGCCCGACGCCGGGAGGCAGCGCGGCCAGGCGGTGCAGCGAGCCGTGCTGCAGGCGGGCCAGGGAGCGGGCGCGCTCGGGGCCGAGCAGGTCGGGCCGGCCCGCCGAGGCGACCAGCAGGCTGCCGCCGGAGAAGAGCGCCACCGGCTCGCCGTCGACGAGCACCAGGTAGCTGGTGTGCTCGGGCGTGTGGCCGGGCGTGTGGATGGGCCGGAGGGTCAGGCCGGCGCCGCCGTCGATGTCCTCCAGGTGGAAGGCGGGCGTGTGCCGGTAGGCGGGCGTCGCGGCGGCCGGCAGCACCAGCTCGGCGCCGGTGCGCAGCGCGGCCTGCTCGCCGCCGGAGACGTAGTCGTTGTGGATGTGGGTTTCCAGCACGAACCGCAGCTCGACGTCGCGCTCGGCGGCGGCGTCCAGGAAGCGGCCGATGTCGCGCTGCGGGTCGACGAGGACGCCCTTGCCCTCGTACGTCAGCAGGTAGGTCTGGTCGCCCAGGCCGGGCGTCCGGAAAGAGGTGATGTCCATCGTGCGTCCATTCCCATCAAATACCCCTGGGGGTATAGGAGAGTCAGAAAAACGCGGCCACGACGTGGCCGCGGGTCTCAGGCGAGCGCGAGGAAGAGCTTCTCCAGCTCCGCCACGCTCATGGGCGGCTGGTCGCCGCGGTTCTGCGCGTCCTGGCAGTGCCGCAGACCGGAGGCGACGATCTTGAACCCGGCGCGGTCGAGCGCCTTGGAAACGGCGGCGAGCTGGGTGAGCACCTTCGTGCAGTCCTCCCCCGCCTCGATCATCGCGATCACCCCGGCGAGCTGGCCGTGCGCCCGCTTCAGTCGAGTCAGCGCGTCGCCCACCATGCTCTCGTTCAGCTCCATGCCCGCAGCATACCCCTAGGGGTACCCTTCTCCGCAAATCGGGCTCGGGCACGTAGGTCCCGGGGGTCCTGGGAATAGGTCATCGAGGCCGGACTGTGTGACCTTCGGCCCTGGCCACCCGACTGTGACCAGCGAAGATGAGGGAGAGGTCGTGCGAGCCGGGAGAGATGGGTGAACCGATGACGCTGGCATCACCGGGGCTGACGTCGGAGGAGGCGGCCGTACGGCTGGACCGCGACGGGCCCAACCTGCTGCCCGCCAAGCCGCCCACGCCGCTGTGGCGGCGGGTGGCCGGGCAGCTCCGTGACCCGCTGATCGTCGTGCTGCTGGTGGCCACCGCGCTGACCGCGTTCACCGGCGACTGGACGGACATGACCGTCATCCTCCTGGTGATCGTCGTCAACACCGGCGTCGGCGTGACCCAGGAGGTGCGCGCCGACAGGGCCATAACCGCGCTGTCCACGCTCACCGCGCCCACGGCCCGGGTCGTCAGGGACGGCGCCCAGCGGGAGGTGCCCGCGGCCGAGGTCGTCCAGGGCGACGTGCTGGTGCTGGCCGAAGGCGACATCGTCCCGGCCGACGCCCGCCTGGGAGAGGCCGCGGCCCTGCTGATCGACGAGTCCGCGCTGACCGGCGAGTCGGTGCCGGTGGACAAGAACCCCGGTGACGAGATCGCCGCGGGCACAGTGGTGCTGCGCGGGCGCGGCCGGGGCGAGGTGAGCGCGACCGGCGCGGCCAGCGCGACCGGGCGGATCGCGGCGTTGATGGTGGCGGCGGCCGGGCTGACGCCCCTGCAGCGGCGGCTGGTCGGGGTGGGGCGGCTGCTGGCCGGGGCGACGGTGTTCCTGTGCGTGGTGGTCGGGGCGCTGGGCCTGGTGCGCGGGCAGCCGCTGGAGCTGATGGTGATCACCGCGATCAGCCTGGTGGTGGCGGCCGTGCCGGAGTCGCTGCCCGCCGTGGTCACTCTCAGCCTGGCGCTGGGTGCCCGGCGGATGGCCGCGCGGCGCGCCCTCGTACGCCGCCTGCACGCCGTCGAGACGCTCGGCTCGGTCACCGTCCTGGCCACCGACAAGACCGGCACCCTCACCGAGGGACAGATGGTCGTGCGCCGGCTGTGGACACCCGCCGCGCGCGCGGCGCTCACCGGGACCGGCTACGGGCCGGACGGGGAGGTCGAGGGCGACGCGGCGCCCGAGGCGTTCGCCGGCCTGCTGACGGCCGCCGCGCTGTGCAACGACGCGCGGCTGATACGGGGCGACGGCGAGGAGTGGCGGGCCCTGGGCGACCCGACCGAGGCCGCGCTGCTGACCGCGGCCACCAAGTTCGGCCTGGACCGCGGCGAGCTGAACCGCCGTTACCCCCGCCTCGCCGAACGGCCCTTCGACAGCGCCCGCAAGCGGATGAGCACCCTGCACCGGCTGCCCGAGGGCCGGTCGAAGGTGATCTGCAAGGGCGCGCCTGAGGTGCTGCTGCGCGCGCCGGCCCTCGCCGACGACCGTGCGCTCCTGGACGACGCCGCCGCCGAGGCGGCGCGCCTCGCCCTCGAGGGTTACCGGGTCCTGGCCGTGGCCGAGGCCGACCTGCCCGGCATCCCCGAGGAGGTGCCGGAGGAAGGGCTGCGGCTCCTCGGCCTGGTCGCCATCCTGGACCCGCCCCGCCGGGCCGCCGCCGGCACCATGGCCGCCTGCCGGCGCGCCGGCATCCGGCCGATCCTGATCACCGGCGACCATCCGGGCACCGCCGGCGCCATCGCCACCGAACTCGGCATCATCACACCCGGCGAGCCGGTCGTCGACTGCCGCGCCCTCGCCACCTCCGACGGACACTCCGGCGCCTCCGTGTACGCGCGCGCCACCCCCGAGCAGAAGCTCGCCCTCATCGAGGACATGCGGGCGGACGGCGAGGTGGTCGCGATGACCGGCGACGGCGTCAACGACGGCCCCGCCCTGCGCCGCGCCGACATCGGCGTCGCCATGGGGGGACGCGGCACCGAGGTCGCCCGCCAGGCCGCGGATCTGGTCCTGGCCGACGACGACCTGGACACCGTGGTCGCCGCCGTCGACGAGGGCCGCCGCGTCTACGCCAACATCCGCCGCTTCCTGGTCTACGGCCTGTCCGGTGGCGCCACCGAGATCGCCGTCATGCTGATCGGCCCGGCGTTCGGGCTCGCGCTGCCGCTGCTGCCCGCCCAGATCCTCTGGGTCAACCTGCTCACCCACGGCCTGCCCGGCGTCGCGCTCGGCGGCGAGCCCGCCGAACCGGCCGCGATGCGCCGCCCGCCGCGCCCGCCGGACCAGAGCATCCTCGGCGCGGGCCTGTGGCAGCGGGTGATCCGCATCGCGGTCGTCCTGACCGTCGTCACGCTCGGCGTCGCCGTCTGGGCCCTGCACACCGGACGTCCCTGGCAGAGCATGGCGTTCTTCACCCTGGGCGCCGTCCAGCTCGGCGTCGCGCTCGGGTCCCGCGCGCGCCCCGGCTCCCTCGCCAACCCGGCGCTGCTGGTCGCCGTGGCCGGAGCGCTGCTGCTGCAGCTCGCCGGCCTGTACGTGCCGCTGCTCCGCGACCTGCTCAGCACCGAACCCCTCGCCGCCGGAGACCTGCTCGTCGTGACCGCGCTGTCGGTCCTCGGTTACGCCGCCGCCCGGCTGGACCGCATCCTGCACCGCGAGCCCGTGCCCGAAGCCGTCCACTGACTGCCACCGGAGTCAGGGAAGGGCGAACCGCGCGGCGTGCCCGAAGGCGATGGCGGGCACCGTGTGGTGCGCGTCGTAGGGGCTCGGCCTGAGCGCCGCGTCGCAGGACCTGCGCGGCGAGGAACGCCAGGTGATCTACGGCAGCCTGATCCACAAGCTCAAGCCGTTCGAGCTGTTCGAGAACCAGTATCTGGGGTCGGAGCTGCTCCGGCAGATCTTCGACGTGGACGAGATGCTGTACTTCGTGGCCCCGGGCTGGTACTCCCACACCGACCGCACCAACGCGATCGATCCGGGCGGCCACGCCACCGACGAGTGGCGGGTCGACTACCTCATCACCGAGCAGACACAGCCCGCGCCCTTGGGGAGCTCACTCGGCTGGCTGATCCAGATCGACGGCGACGCCCGCCGCAACGAGTTCCTCAACGCCGCGTGGGCCAAGGCGGTCCTGCCCGTACGGCCCGGACGCGAGAGCGCCGCACTGGAGTGGCTCCGGCAGGCGAACGTCGAGGGAGAGGCGGCACTCGACCTCCCGTACGAGTTCCAGGAAGGCGACCCCCCGGCCTATCAGGGCAAGAAGGTGGGAGAAGTCCTGGACATCCTCGCGTCCCAGTTGCAGACGTCCAACACGCTCACCGGCAACACCCTCGCCGCGGAGGAGGTCTTCGAGACCGGTTTCGACCCCCTCGCCGGCGGCTTCCGCCCGGCGAAGCCGTACGAGGTCTTCGACCAATGGGTCGAGGTGCTGCCCACCGACCAGGTGGTGGCGGTGGAGGTGCAGTACGACCCGAAGACCGGTCAGCAGCTGTGACCGGCCGTGTCACCTGTCGTCCGCCGCCGAGGGCCGGACGACCGCCACCGGGCAGGTGACGTGGTTCAGCACGCCGCGGCTCACCGAGCCGAGCACGGCCGAGGCGAAGCCGCCCATCCCCCGCGAGCCCACCACGACCAGATCGGCCGAAGCCGAGGCCTTCATGAGGGCGGCGACGGGATGCTCGCACACCTGCTCGTCGGTGATCTCGACGTCCGGGTTCTCCTCCCGCCACGGCGTCACCGCTTCGCGGGCCTTGCGCTGCTGCTCCTCGAAGGCGCTGTCCAGGACACCGACGTAGGCGGCGGCGTACGGCACGGACATCGGCACCTGCCAGGCGAACACCGCGTGGACACGGGCCCGGCGGGCGCGCGCCTGCTCGATGGTGTACCTCATCGCCGTCCGGGAGCACTTCGAGCCGTCGTAGCCGACCACGACCCGCCCGTACGTCGCCTCGGCCCTGCCGCGCACGACGACGACGGGCACGGCGGCGTATCCCGCCACGGCCGCGCTGACCGAGCCGAGCAACATCGCGGCGAAGCCGCCCCGTCCCCGGCTGCCCAGGACCACGCACTCGGCCGAGGCCGACTCGGTGATCAGCTGCTCGACGACGTTGCCGCTCCGCACCTCCGTGGTCACCTCCACGTCTGACGCCACCTCGTGTGCCCGGGCGGCGGCGGCCCGCAGCGCATCGGCGCCGTACCGCGACTCGGCCTCGTCCAGGACGAGCGGCCAGTGCTCGTGCACGTGCACGAGGTGGAGCGAGCGCCCGCGGCGGTGCGCGTCGGCGGCCGCCCACTCGACGGCCGCGGTCGCCGGTACGGAACCGTCCACTCCGGCCATGATCTTTCCCGCCATGACACGCCCTCCCCTTCAGCCGGCCACCGTGCTGCCCCTCTCCGTATCTCCCCAGGTTGATGCGGTTGATTCCGTCCCAAGGGCCGCCCCGCGGATTGCCTTCTCCAGACCCCCGCCCCGCACGTTCTGGGTATCAACCGCCCCTGGAAGGAGCCGGGAAGGCGATCCAGTGCGGGGGATGTGATCGATGAGCCAGGCGGAGCAGCCGGCCCAGGGCCGGGAGGTCGATCCGACTGAGCGGCTGGAGCTGCTGCTGCGTGATCTGCGCAGCGCCCGGTCCGGTCTGACCTCGCGGGAGGCGGAGCGGCGGCTGGTCCAGTACGGCCCGAACGAGCTCCACCGCCGTGGTGGTCATCGGTGGCCTGGGGAGCTGGTGCGGCAGTTCACCCACCCGCTGGCGCTGCTGCTCTGGGCGGCCGCGGCTCTGGCGTGGGTGGCGGGGATCATCCCGGTGGCGGTGGCGATCGTGGTGGTGATCGTCATCAACGCGGCGTTCGCGTTCGTCCAGGAGTTGCAGGCCGAGCGGGCGGTCGAGGCGCTGGCCGCGTACCTGCCGGTGCAGGCGAAAGTGCTGCGCGACGGGCGTCCGGCGGTGGTGCCCGCCGCCGAGCTGGTGCCCGGCGACGTCCTGGTGATCGACGAGGGGGACCGGATCTCGGCGGACGCCCGGTTGGTCGAGGGCGGTGTCGAGATCGACCTGTCGATGCTGACCGGCGAGGCCATGCCGGTCTTCCGGTCCGCGGAGCTGCTCGATACCGGGGTGAGCCTGCTGCGGGCTCGCGACCTGGTGTTCTCCGGGACGATGTGCACCGAGGGCCGGGCGCGGGCCGTGGTGTTCGCCACCGGGATGCGGACCGAGCTGGGACGGATCGCGGCGCTGTCGGAACGCGTCCAGCGCGAGGAGAGCCCGCTGGAGCGGCAGGTCCGCAAGGTGGCGTGGCTGATCGCGGCGATCGCGGTGGTCACCGGGGCGGCCTTCGTCCCGCTGGCGACCTTCGGCGCGCACCTGCCGGTGCCGGAGGCCGCGGTGTTCGCCGTGGGGCTGCTGGTGGGCAACGTGCCGGAGGGTCTGCTGCCGGTGATCACCCTGGCGCTGGCCCTGGGCGTGCGCGACCTGGCGCGGCGGGGAGCGGTGGTCAAGCGGCTGAGCGCGGTGGAGACGCTGGGGGCGACGGGGGTGATCTGCACCGACAAGACCGGCACGCTCACGGAGAACCGCATGCGCGTCACCGTGATCTGGACCGCCGCCGGGACCTACGAACCGGAGGACGGCCCGGCGGCCGGGGACGCCCGAGACCCGGCGCTCGGAGGGCTGCTCTCCGTCATGGTGGCGTGCAACAACGCCCAGCGCGACCTCGCCGGGACCCTGACGGGCGACCCGACCGAGATGGCGATGCTCGCGGCCGCCGACCGGCTCGGCGCACCCGGCCGGTCCGGCGGGCGGCTGCGCCTGTTCCACTTCGACCCGGTGCTGAAGCGGATGTCGACCGTCGACGAACGTGACGGCGGCACGTGGGTGGACACCAAGGGAGCTCCCGAGACGGTCCTGCCGCTCTGCACCGCGATCATGGAGGGCGGCGAGGTCCGGCCTTTCACCGCGGCCCGGCGCCACGACGTCGAACAGGTCGTGGACGCCCACGCCCGCCGGGGCCTGCGCGTGCTCGCCCTGGCCGCACGCCGCCTCGATCCGGCAGGGCCCGCGCCCCAGGAGCGTGTGGACGCCGAACGCGAACTGACCCTGCTGGGCCTGGTGGCGATGCACGACCCGCCGCGCGCCGAAGTCGCCGAGGCCGTCGCGTACTGCCATGCCGCCGGCATCCGCATCATCGTGGTCACCGGTGACCACGCGCTGACCGCGGCGGCGATCGCCCAGCAGGTGGGCATCGCCGGCGAGCACCCGGTGGTCGTCACCGGTGAGCGGCTCGACGCCATGAGCGAGCACGACCTCGACGCGCTGCTGCGCGAGCACCGTCAGCTGATCTTCGCGCGCAGCTCGCCCGAGGCCAAGCTGCGGATCGCCGACGCGCTGCGCGCCGAGGGGCACGTGGTGGCGATGACCGGTGACGGGGTCAACGACGCGCCGGCGCTGCGCCGCGCCGACATCGGCGTCGCCATGGGGCGCTCGGGCACCGACGTGGCCAAGGAAGCCTCCACGATGGTGCTCACCGACGACAACTTCGCCACCATCGTGGCCGCCATCAGGTCAGGCCGGCAGGTCTACGACAACATCCGCAAGTTCATCTGTTACATCTTCGCCCACACCACCCCCGAGATCGTCCCGTTTCTGGTGTTCGCTCTGGCGGGCGGGGCCGTCCCGCTCCCGCTCACGGTGCTGCAGCTGCTCGCCTTCGACGTCGGCACCGAGACCCTGCCCGCGCTGGCGCTCGGCCGCGAACCCGCCGAGCCCGGCCTCATGCGGCGCCCGCCGCGCGAGCGCTCGGAGAGCGTGATCCGCACCTCGATGCTGCTGCGCGCCTGGCTGTTCCTCGGCGTGATCTGCGCCGTCCTGTCCATGTCCGGGTTCTTCTACGTACTCCTGAAAGCCGGTTGGCACCCGGGCGATCCGACCGGTCCCGGGAGCCCGCTGCACCACGCCTACCGGCAGGCGACCACCATGACCTTCCTCGGCATGATCACGTGCCAGATCGGCACCGCGTTCGCGGCCCGCACCGAACGCGCCTCCCTGCGCTCGGTCGGCGTCACCTCCAACCCCTTGCTGCTGTGGGGCATCGCCTTCGAGCTGGCCCTGGCCGCCGTGCTCATCTACACCCCGCCGTTCCAGGCGCTGCTGGGCACCGCCGCCCTGACAGTGGACATGCTCGCCTTCGTCGCCCCGTTCCCGTTGATCGTCTGGGGCGCCGACGAGATCCGCCGGTGGCTGCTGCGCCGCCGGGAGGCCCAGCCGCTGTGATCGGCCTCGCGGCGGTTCCGTGAATGTGCCCTTGCCCAATGATGACCAGCGCCTTCGTAGGACAGTCACCGGCACGGGTTCATGATGGGAATGTGGGTTCAACCAGCAGATTCGACGCTTTTCGCGCGCTGGCCGAGCGTCGCGGGCGTCCGCGGATGCTGGATTCCCTGTCGGAGGCGGCGAGAGCCGGACAAGGATCCGCCGAGGAGCGGGCGCCCGAAGTGGCCCGGCGACTCGGCCTGCCGGCCGCGGCGGGGCTCGGACCGGCCACCTTCTACGCCGATCTGGCCGCTCCCCGCGGTCGCCGTCACGTCCGGGTCTGCACCGCCGCCGCCTGCTTCGCGGCCGGGTCGGGCCGCCACGTCCAGGAGGTGGAGGAGGCGCTCGGCGTCGCGGCGGACCACGTGGACGCACAGGCGCGGGTCTCGCTGCAGAGCGTCCGGTGCCTCGGCTACTGCTACGCGGGCCCGGCCTGCCTCGACGGCGACACGCCGTGCACCGGCCCGGAGCCGGCCGCCCAGCTCTCCGGCCGCGCGCGGGCCCACGCTCCCCCGATACCCTCCGCCGACGCCACCGGCGCCCCCGTGGTGCTGGCCGGCGTCGTCGGGAGAGAGGATCCCTGGGAGGTGTGGCCCCGCGTGGTGCGGACGCTCGCCCCGGACCGGGTCCTCGCCGAGGTGGCGGCCTCCGGGCTGCGCGGGCGCGGAGGAGCCGGTTTCCCGGTGGCCGCCAAGTGGGCCGCAGCCCAAGGCTCGCCCGACACCGTGGTGGTGGCCAACGGCGACGAGGGCGACCCGGGCTCGTACGCCGACCGGCTGCTGATGGAGGCCGATCCGGGACGGGTGCTGGAAGGGCTGGCGCTGGCTTGTCACGCGGCCGGAGGCCGCCGCGGCGTGGTGCTGGTCCGGTCGGAGTATCCGCGGGCGCTGGCCCGCATGCGGGCCGCGGTGGAGCGGGCACGCGCCGACGGGCATCTGGGACGGCGGATCCACGGCACCGGCGTCGATCTCGACATCGAGGTGGCCGAGGGCGCGGGCTCCTATGTCGCGGGCGAGGAGACCGCCCTCGTCGCTGGGCTCGAAGGCGGGCGTGGCTGCGCCCGGCCGCGCCCGCCGTACCCGACCAGGAAGGGCCTGTGGGACGCCCCGACCGTGGTGAACAACGTGGAGACGCTGGCCGCGGTCCCGTGGATCGTCCAGCGGGGCGGAGACGCCTACGCCGCGCGCGGCACGCGCTCGGAGACCGGCACGAAGCTGGTCTGCCTGTCCGAGCGGTTCGCCCGGCCCGGCTGCTACGAGGTCGAACTCGGCACGTCCGTGCTCGCGATCGTCGAGGAACTGGGCGGCGGCCTGCGCGAGGGCTCGGAGCTGGCCGTGGTGCAGGTCGGCGGGCCTCTCGGCGGCTTCCTCGCCGCCGGCGAACTCGACGTGCCGCTGTCGGAGGCGGCCCTGGCCGGTCGCGGCGCGGCGCTCGGACACGCCGGGCTCGTCGCCTTCGACCAGCACGTCGAGCCCGAGGACGTGCTGCGGCACGTGTGGGAGTTCGCCGCCGCGGAGAGCTGCGGGGCGTGCTCGCCGTGCCGGGTGGGGTCCCGCCGGGGTCTGGAGATCGCCCGGACCGCCGCGCGGGCGGGCGACGAGTACGCGCGGCTGCTGCGCGTCATGGGCGAGGCCAGCCTGTGTGCTTTCGGACGTCGCGTGCCGGCGGCGGTGCGCAGCCTCGCCCGCGCCTACGGCGACCGGCTGGCGGGGTGGGACCGGTGAGGGTTCTGGTCGACGGGGTGACCGCGCACGTGGCGGACGGCGCCTCGATGCTCGACGCCGTGCGCGCGGCCGGCGGCGAGCTGCCCACGTTGTGCGACGACGACCGGCTGACCTCCGTGGGCTCCTGCCGCACCTGCCTGGTCAGATCCGGCGGCTCGGTGGTGGCCGCCTGCGTCACTCCGGCCGCCGACGGCGCCCGCATCGAGGTCGCCGCCGAGGATCTGCGGACATCGCGCCGCGAGGCGGTCGAACTGATCGTCTCGGCGCTGCCGCCGTACGCTCTCGACGGCGGCAGCGAGCTGGCCACACTCTGTCACTCGCTGGGGATAGCCCCGGACCTGGCCCGGGGAACCGGCGGCCGGGGACGTGACGACAGCCACCCGTACGTCCACCTCGACCGCGACCTGTGCATCGCCTGCGGCCGGTGCGTGCGCATGTGCGCCGAGGTGCAGGGCACCTTCGCCCTCACCCTGACCGGACGGGGCTCCGACACGGTGGTGGCGCCCGGCACGGGAGGGCCGTGGGCGGAGTCCGACTGCGTCTCCTGCGGCGGCTGCGTCGACACCTGCCCCACCGGGGCGCTCACCGAGCCCGGCCTGCCCGGCGGCGGCCGAGCGCCGGAGGCGGCCCGCACCCGCACCACGTGCGGCTACTGCGGGGTGGGCTGCTCGCTGGACGTGCTCACGCGCGACGGCGAGGTGATCGCGGTGTCGCCCGCCCACGACGGCCCGGTCAACCGCGGGCACGCGTGCGTCAAAGGACGTTTCGCCCACGGCTTCCTCCGCTCGCCCGAGCGTCTCACCGGGCCGCTGCTGCGCCACGCCGGCCGGCTGCGGCCGGTGAGCTGGCGCGAGGCGCTCGACCACGTCGCCCGGGGGCTACGGGCCGCGGTCGCCGCGGGCGGCCCCGGCGCGGTGGCGGCGATCTCCTCGGCCAGGGCGACCAACGAGGAGAACTACCTGCTCCAGAAGTTCATGCGGGTCGTGATCGGCACCAGCAACGTCGACAACTGCTCAAGGCTGTGCCACTCCCCCTCGGCCGCCGGGCTGACCGCGACGTTCGGCCTGTCCGGCGGCACCGACGGCTTCGACGACGTGGAGACCGCGGACTGCCTGCTGCTGGTGGGCGCCAACCCGGCCGAGGCGCATCCGGTGGTCGGCGCGCGGCTGCTCCAGCGGACCCTGCGCGGGGCACGGCTCGTCGTGGCGGACCCCCGGGCGGTCGGCCTGGCCCGCTACGCCGACGTGCACCTGCGGCCCCGGCCCGGCACCAACGTCGCGCTCTTCCACGGGCTGGCCCACGTCTTGCTCGCCGAGGGCCTGGTCGACGAGGAGTTCCTGCGCCATCGGGCGAGCGGCCTGCCCGAGCTCACCGCGCTGCTGGAGGACTACTCGCCGGAGCGGGCCGCCGCCGTCACCGGCGTCCCCGCCGGCGACATCGTCGCGGCCGCCCGCCTCTTCGGCCGGGCGGAGCGGCCGGCGATCGTCTACGGGCTGGGCGTCACCGAGCACCTGCACGGCACCGACGGCGTGCGCACCCTGTCCAACCTCGCGATCCTGCGCGGAGCGGTCGGGACCGGCCGCGGCTTCGGGGTGAACCCGCTGCGCGGCCAGAACAACGTCCAGGGCGCTTCCGACATGGGCGCGCTGCCGGACCTCCTGCCCGGGTACGGGAAGGTGACCGACCCCGCCGGGCGGGCCAGGGCCGAGGAGGTGTGGGGCGCCCCGGTTCCCCCGCGGCCGGGGCTGCGCATCCCGCAGATGTTCGCCGCCGCCCGGTCGGGAGAGCTCCGCGCGCTGTGGGTCATCGGCGAGGACGTCTGCGCCACCGATCCCGACAGCACCCTCGTCGCCGAGGCGCTCGACGCCTGCCCGCTCGTCGTCTGCAGCGAGCTGTTCCTGTCCGAGACCGCCCGCAGGGCCGACGTCGTGTTCCCGGTCGCGTCCTGGCTGGAGAAGGAAGGCACCTTCGTCAACTTCGACCGCCGCTTCCAGCGGGTGCGCGCCGCCCTCCGCCCGCCGGAAGGGGTGCTCACCGATTTCGAGGTCATCCACGCGCTCGCCGCGACGCTCGGCGCCGACCTGGGGTGCCCCACCCCGGCTGACGCTCTGGACGAGTGCGCCCGCCTGGTCCCCGCCTTCGCGGGGCTGTCGCACGTACGGCTCGACCGCGAAGGCGCGGTCTGCTGGCCGTGCCCGGACCCCGACCGGCCCGGCGAGTCCTCGCTCTACCGGGAACGGTTCGCGACCCCCGACGGGCTCGCCCACCTCAGCGCCGCGCCCTATCTGCCGCCGGGCGAGCAGCCCGACGACCGTTACCCTCTGGTCCTGGTCACTGGACGGCGCTGGGCGCACTACAACTCCGGCGGGATGACCCGTCGTACGGACAATCTGCGGCTCGACCCCGTCGACCGGCTCGACGTCCATCCGGACGACGCGGCCCGGCACGGCCTGCGCGACGGCGACCGGGTCAGGGTGGAGAGCCGCCACGGCAGCGCCTCCCTGATCGCCCGCCTCAGCGACGACGTGGCTCCGGGCCAGGTCTTCTGCGCTTTCCACTTCCCCTCCAGCGGGGTCAACGCCCTCACCTCCGACCGGGCGGACACCGTGACCTCCTGCCCTGAATACAAGGTCACCGCCGTGCGGCTGACGGCGCTGACGAAGGACACAGAACTTCTCCGGAGGCGGCGATGAGCGATGGATACGCCGGTCGGCCCGTACTGGTCGGCTACGACGACTCGCCGGGGAGCCACCAGGCGCTGAGCTGGGCGCTCGACGCGGCGCGCATCCGAGGGCTGCCGGTGCTGGTCTGCCATGCCCTGCACTGGCCCTACGCCTTCCGGCCCGTCACCCACGAGATCATGGCGCAGATCGAGCACGTCGCCCTGACCGTCGTGGAGGAGGGCGTCCGCCGTGCCCGGGAGCTGGCTCCCGACGTGAATGTCCTGCAACTGCTCGGCAAGGGCACGCCGGCGGCGGTGATCCTGGAGGCCGGGCGCGACGCGGAGCTGACCGTGCTCGGGTCCCGCGGGCAGGGCGGGTTCGACAGCTTGCAGGTGGGGTCGGCCGCCGTGCAGGTGCCCGCGCACAGCGCGCGGCCGGTCGTCATCGTACGGCCCGTCCCGCCGCCGAGCAGCCCGGAGGTCCGGATCGTGGTCGGGCTCGACGGCTCGCCCCCGAGCCTGGCGGCCTTCGACTTCGCCCTGGACGAGGCCGCCCTGCGCGGCGGCACGGTGCAGGCACTCTGCTGCTGGACCGAGTGCGGCTCGTCGGCCTGGCAGGATCCGCTGCCCTTCGTGGATTCGCACGCGCTGCGCAGGGGGGCGGAGGCCCGCTTCCGCGAGGTCGCGTCGGAGCTGGCCCGCAGGCACCCCGAGGTGCCGGTCATGACCGCCTTCGTGGCCGAGCGGCCCCAGCGCGCGCTGATCGAGACGGCCCAGGACGCGACGCTCCTCGTGCTGGGGAGCCGCGGCAACGAGTCACCCGCCTGCCTGCTGCTGGGACCGGTGACCCAGACCGCGCTGCGCGAGGCCAGGTGCCCGGTCGCGGTGGTCCCACCGGCCCCGTGACCCTGCCGTCACCTGGAGTATCTGTCAGGCACGCTGCCTGGCCGTACGGCTCGCGCTGACGCCCTGACCCGCGGAAGCGTTCACCGAGGCCGGGTGACGAGGTCGCTCAGGGCCGCTGCCAGGCGGTCGACGTCGTCGGTGGAGGTGAACAGGGCGGGGGTGACCCTGACGGCGTCGCCGCCGCTCATGCCGCTGCGGGCGACGGTGAAGATCCGGTGCTTGGTCATGAGCTCGTCCGCGATCGCGACGTTGTCAGCCTCCGAGTCGCGGCCGGGCAGCCGGAACGCGGTGATGCCGCCGTACATGCCGGGCTCGTCCGGGGTGAGGACCCGCGCGCCGAGCTCGTGCGCCCGGCGGACCCAGCGGTCGCGCAGGAAACGCAGGCGGGCCTCCTTGACCTTCGCGCCCAGGGTCTCGTGGAAGTCCAGGGCGGCGTCAGCGGTCAGGAACGGGGCCACGTTCATGGTGCCCGAGTGCACCCGTGAGCGGATGTCGGACGCCGGGTAGGTCTCGTCGTCGTACAGAAGATCGATGTCGGCCAGGCGATCCGCGCGGATGTAGAGGAACCCCGCGCCCAGCGGCACGCCCATCCACTTGTGCAGCGAGAACACCCCGAAGTCGGCGTCGAGGTCGGCGATGCTGAAGTCGAGCTGGCCCCAGGAGTGGGCGGCGTCCACGATCACGTCCACGCCGCGCTCACGCGCCATGGCCATGATCTGGCGTACCGGGGTGACCAGGCCGGTGCGGTTGTTCATGTGGCTGAGCAAGAGGAGCCGCACCTTCGGGTGCAGGCGCAGGGCTCGCTCGTAGGTGTCGAGCACCGCCTGACGGGTGGCGGGCTCGGGCATGACGATGCGCTCGACGGTGACGCCGCGCCGGGCTCGCAGCCAGTTCATGGCGTACTGCCCGCTGTGGTAGTCGAGGTCGGCGTACATGACGGCGTCGCCCGGGCGCAGGCGGCGGTAGCCGGAGATCAGGTTCTGCAGGGCCTCGGTGCCGCCCCGGGTGAGCGCGATCTCGTTCCTCGTCACGCCGAGCAGGGCGGCGATCCGGTCGCGGACCTCGTCGGCCCGCGGCTTGTAGGTGGTCCGCAGCAGGTGGGAGCTGTGCTGGTTGAGATGGTCGACGTTGTGGTGGTACGCCCGCCGGACCGGCTCCGGCATGACCCCGTAGTAGCCGTTCTCCAGGTTCACGAAGTCCGGGCTCACCCGGAACTGCCGCGCGACGGTCGCCCAGAAGCGCTCGTCGCGCGCGAGCCGCTCCGGGGCGACGCCGGTCGGCACGGCCAGGGTCGCCGGCGCGTACGCGCGCTCCCGGTCATAGGGGCATGCCACGGCGCCGACCGCCATGGCGCCGAAGCCGGCGACGATCCGTCGTCTGGACAGGGCCATGGCGCACTCCTGATATAAGCGGGAATTGACGGGCGGCGGACGAGAAGGACCGCCGCGCTGTCCAGTGTGGCCGATATTCCGGCGGACAGGGCAAACCCCCGGCGCCGTGTCGCGCAGACAAGACGAATGACCGGGCGCGCTCGCGCGAGAAAGCCCGCCATAACCTGTGTCCGGCGGTAGCTTTACCGGAAAGTTTGCTCCTGCCGAGCGCGCCCGGCCGCCTTCCGGGCACTATTTCAGGTGATGTCAGCGACACGGACGACCCTTTCGCGCCGCCCGGCCGGATCTCGCGCCGGGCGGCTCGTGTCGCACGCGCTGCTGGCGGTCGTCTGGCTGATCGTCGCGGTCTTCGCCCACGGCGGCGCCTGCGCCGCACTGGAGCTGTCGGAGCAGGCCAGCCACAGCGCCCAGCTCGGCGACGGCGGTCACGCCGCGGACCAGGGGCACGTCGCCGCAGCTCAGCACCGTGCGCACTGCTGGCATCACCAGCTGCCCGAGAGACACAGGCACAGCACGGAGCAGGACGGCTCGGCGACCCATCCGGCCGGCCCGCCGACCGGCGCGCCCATGCCGGCCGCGATCGTCGTCTCCCCTCCCGCCGCCGTGGGCGGCACGGTCCCGGCGGCCGTGGCGGGCCGCCCCACGTCCTGTCAGGAAGATCTCTGTGTGATGCGCATATAGGACGCGCGGCCTTTCACGCGCCGTCAACCGTCCGCTATCGCGTCCATTCATTTCGGGGATCTCCATCATGTCATCGCAAGCTGTTTCCGCGCGCCTGAAAGAGGCGCCGTCCGGTAGATATTCGACGCTGCCGCTCTCGGTCGGCAATACGCCGTTGACTTTCATATCCGAGCCGTTCGTGCCGGGCGGCGGAGGATTCTGGGCCAAACTCGAAGGCTTCAACCCGGGCGGCATCAAGGACCGCCCGGCGCTGCACATGGTGCGCCGGGCACGGGCGCGCGGCGACCTCCAGCCGGGCGCGACCGTCGTCGAGTCGACCAGCGGCACCCTCGGGCTCGGCCTGGCACTGGCCGGCATCGTGTTCGGCCATCCGGTCGTGCTCGTGGCCGACCCCGGCATGGAGCCGCTCATGTGCCGGCTGCTGGCTTCCTACGGGGTACGGCTGGAGATGGTCACCGAGCCCTGCGCCGTCGGCGGCTGGCAGCAGGCCCGCCGCGAACGGGTGCGGCAGCTCCTCGCGGAGAGCCCCGGCGCCTACTGTCCCGACCAGTACAACAACCCCGACAACGTGGACGCCTACGCCGGGCTGGCCCACGAACTGCTGAACCAGGTCCCCCAGATCGACACGCTGGTGTGCTCGGTCGGCACGGGCGGGCACAGCGCGGGCATCTCCAGCGTGCTGCGCCGCCACTTCCCCGGCCTGAGCCTCGTCGGCGTGGACACCGTGGGCTCGACCATCTTCGGCCAGCCCGCCAGGCCGCGGCTGATGCGCGGGCTCGGCTCCAGCATCTACCCGCGCAACGTCGCCTACGACGCCTTCGACGAGGTCCACTGGGTCGCCCCCGCCGAAGCGGTCTGGGCCTGCCGCACCCTGGCCGCCCTGCACTACGTCTCCGGCGGCTGGAGCACCGGCGCCGTCGCCCTCGTGGCCCGGTGGCTGGCCCGTGCGCAGCCCGGCCGGACCATCGTCGCGATCTTCCCGGACGGGCCGTGGCGTTACTGGGAGAGCATCTACGACGACGACTACTGCCGGGCCCACGGCCTGCTCGGCGCCGTCCCGGCCGGCGAGCCGGACCTGCTGCTCGCTCCGGACGAGCGGGAAGTCCACCGCTGGACGCGCTGCACAGGCGTGCGCGCCCCGCTGGCAGCCGGGCGATGAGGCGCACCCTGGCCGAGTTCCGCTCCTTCGACCGGCCCATCCAGCTCCTGCAGATCAACCAGGCGGGCATCAACCTCGGCTTCTACATGCTCATGCCCTACCTCGCCCAGCATCTGTCGACCGGAGCCGGTCTGGCCGCCTGGACGATCGGGCTCGTCCTGGGCCTGCGGAACCTGAGCCAGCAGGGCCTGTTCCTGATCGGCGGCACCCTGGCCGACCGGCTGGGCTACAAGCCGCTGATCATGCTGGGGTGCGCGCTCCGTACGATCGGGTTCGCCCTGTTCGGGCTGACCACGTCGCTGCCGTGGCTCCTCGTGGCGGCCGCCGTGACCGGGGTCGCCGGGGCGCTGTTCAACCCGGCGGCCCGCGCCTACCTGGCGTGCGAGGCGGGTGAGCGCAAGGTGGCCGCGTTCGCCGTGTTCAACGTGTTCTACCAGGGCGGCATCCTGCTCGGCCCGCTGGTCGGCATCGCCCTGCTGAACGCCGGTTTCGCCGCCGTGTGCCTGTCCGCCGCGGGGGTCTTCGCGGTGCTGACCGTCATGCAGGGCCTGTGGCTGCCGGCCCGGCGCGGGCCCGCCGGTGAGCAGCAGCCGGTGCTGAGCGACTGGCGGCGGGCGTTCGGCGACCGGGCCTTCGTCTCCTTCGCCGCGGCGATGATCGCCTCCTACGCGCTGTCGTTCCAGATGTACCTGGCGCTGCCGCTGGAGGTGGAGCGGGTCGGCGGCGGCGAGAGCGGCGTGATGGCGTTGTACGCGCTGTCGGCGCTGCTCGGCATCGCCGGGCAGGTACGGCTGACCGCCTGGTGCTCGGCCCGGTGGAGCCGGGGACAGGCGATCAGCCGGGGCCTGGCCCTCATGGGGGTCGCGTTCCTGCCCCCGGCGGCGACGGCGCACCTGGCCCTGCCCCCGGGCTGGGCGCTGCTGCCTCTGGTGGCGTGCACGCTGCTGCTCACCCTGGGGACGCTGGCCGCCTTCCCGTTCGAGATGGCCACCATCGCCGACCTGGCGGGAGACCGGCTGATCGGCACCTACTACGGCGTGTACAACCTGCTGTCCGGCATCGGGATCCTGGCCGGCAACCTGCTGGCGGGCGCCCTGGTCGACGCGGGCCGCTCCAACGGCATGGCAGCTCTGCCGTGGGCGCTGCTGGCCGCCGCGGGATTGGCCTCCGCGGCGGCCGTCAGGCGGCTGGACCGGAGGGAGCGGCTACCGGTCGCCGGCCGGGTCCCGGCCGGCTGACCACGACCGCCGGCGGGGAGCGCCGGGCGGCCGGCCCGGACAGAGGGAAGCATTACCTCCGTTGTCACGTCGGATCACCGGTGGCTGGGCAGCATCTGGGGTGATGCGGTCCAGCCGGCCGTATCGGGCTGGTTGGGGGGCCGGGACCGAAGATGAGCGACGAAGCGTGGGACGACCGCGAAACACCGAGCGTGCGCCGCCGCGAGATGCTCAGCCTGCCCGTCGCCCTGGCCTGTGGCTCGGCGGTGCTGACCGCGTGCGGGACGATCCGGCAAGCCGGCGGCGCCGCGACATCCACCCCTGCCCCCAGCACGGAGCAGACCCAAGAGGTGCCGGTCACGCCACCAGAAGACCTCATGCGCGAGCACGGGGTACTCAAACGCATCCTGCTGATCTACCGGGAGGGCATCCGGCGGATCAACGCCGGCGAGCCGGTGCCCGCCCAGCCCTTGCATGCCGGGGCCGGCATCATCCGCACCTTCATCGAGGAGTACCACGAGCAACTTGAAGAACGTTACGTCTTCCCGCGCCTGGTCAAGGCCGGCAAACTGACCGACACCGTGCCCATCCTGGTCCGGCAGCACCAGCGCGGCCGCGTGCTGACCGGCCGCATCCTGGACGTCACCGCCAAACCCGCCCCCCAGCGGGCCCGCCGGGACCTGACCGCCGACATGGCCGCCTTCATCCGCATGTACGAGCCCCACGAGGCACGCGAGGACACCGTGGTCTTCCCCGCCATGCGCGAGGTCATCCCGCCCAGGGAATTCACCGAGATGGCCGAGACCTTCGAAGACGAGGAGCACCGCCGTTTCGGCGCGGCCGGCTTCACCGGCATCGTCGGGCAGGTGGCCGACATCGAGAAGACGCTCGGGATCTATGACCTGAACCAGTTCACGCCTCGCGTATGACCCTGCTGAGAGCGACATGCTCCGGCACAGGCAGGACTGAGTCGGCACGCCCGTGAGGGCGAACCGCCGTCGCAGTCGTCGTTCATGCCGGGTAGGCGTGGGTCTCGGTGGCCTTGACCGAGGCCCAGATCCGCTGGCCCGGGGTCAGGTCCAGGTCGGCCACGGCCGCGGGGGTGATGTCGGCGAACGCGGTGACGGGCCCGTCGAGGTGCACCCGGACGTTGTCGCCGTGCCGTTCGATGCCGTCGATGGTGGCCCGCCACAGGTTGCGCGGGCTGCCGTCCGGGCGGGAGCGGTAGAGCGCCACGGCGGCGGGCGGGAAGGCGACGAACGCGGGCCCGTCGAGCTGCTCGCAGGTGTGCAGCAGCAGCTCGCCGACCTTGACCCGGCCCGCGTCGGCGGTGCCGCGATACAGGTTGAGCCCGACCAGCCGGGCCACGTAGTCGGTGCGCGGACGCCGGGCGACCTCGCCCGGCGCGCCCTGCTGGACGATCGCGCCGTGCTCGATCACGATCAGCCGGTCGGCCAGCACCATCGCGTCGAGCGGGTCGTGGGTGACCAGGACCGTCGCGCCGTCGAAGTCGGCCAGGTGGCGGCGGAGCCGGGAGCGGACCTCCAGCCGGGTGTGGGCGTCGAGCGCGGCCAGCGGCTCGTCCAGCAGCAGCAGCTCCGGCCGCACGGCCAGCGCCCGCGCCAGCGCGACCCGCTGTGCCTGCCCGCCGGACAGCTGCGCCGGTCTGGCGCTCGCGCGGTCGGCCAGGCCGACCCGCTCCAGCAGGGCGGCGGCGGCACGGCGGGACTCGGCCTTGGAGACGCCCTGGCAGCGCGGCCCGAAGGCGACGTTGTCCAGCGCCGACAGATGGGGGAAGAGCAGGTAGTCCTGGAAGACCATGCCGATCGGGCGGCTCTCGGCGGGCAGGGTGTGCAGCGGCCGGCCGCGCAGGCTGATCTGCCCGCCGGACATGCGGGTGAGCCCGGCCAGGGCGCGCAGCGCGGTGGTCTTGCCCGCGCCGTTGGGGCCGAGCAGCGCGACCACCTCCCCGGCGGCGACATGGAGGTCGAGGTCGAGGGTGAACGCGGGCCGTTTGACGACCAGGCGGGCGCGCAGGGTCATGGCGCGCTCACCCACCGGTCGCGCAGGCTGGCCAGGATGACCACGGAGACGGCCAGCAGCACGAGACTGAGCACGATCGCGGCCTCCGGCTCGGTCTCCAGGGCCAGGTAGACGGCCAGCGGCATGGTGCGGGTGGTGCCGGGGAAGTTGCCGGCGAACGTGATCGTCGCGCCGAACTCGCCCAGCGCCCGCGCCCAGCACAGCACCGCCCCGGCCACCACCCCCGGCATGACCATGGGCAGCGTCACCCGCCGGAACACCGTCCAGCGGGAGGCGCCGAGCGTGGCGGCGGCCTCCTCGAAGCGCCGGTCGGCGCCGCGCAACGCGCCCTCGACACTGATCACCAGGAACGGCATCGCGACGAACGCCTCGGCCACGATCACCCCCGCGGTGGTGAACGGCAGCGTGATCCCGAAGCTCGCCTCCAGCCACTGCCCGACCAGCCCGCGCCGCCCCAGCACCAGCAGCAACGCGACACCGCCGACCACCGGCGGCAGCACCAGCGGCACGGTGACCAGCGCCCGCACCAGCCTCCGGCCCGGGAACTCCACCCGGGCCAGCAGCCAGGCCAGCGGCACCCCGAGCAGCAGGCACACGACGGTGGCGACGGTGGCCGACACCAGCGACAGCCGCAGCGCCTCCAGCACCTGCGGCTCGGCCAGCCGCTCTAGCAGCGTCGGCCACGGGGCACGGATCAGCAGCCCGGCCAGCGGCAGCACCAGGAAGACCAGCCCCACCACGGCGGGCAGCACCAGCATCCACGGCAGCCGCCCGGAGACCTCACGGCGCGGGCCCGGCAGGTCGAGGCGCTCCGGCGCGGAAGAACTCATCCTTGATCAGGGCGCCTCGAAGCCGGCCTTGGTCAGCACGTCCCTGCCCTGCCGCGACAGCACCAGGTCGACGAACTGCCGGGCCGCCTCACCGGCCGGCGCCTTGGCCAGGGTGGCGATCGGATAGTCGTTGATCGCCTGGTCCGCTTCCGGGAACTCGATGCCGGTCACCTTGCCGTCCGAGGCGATCACGTCGGTCGCGTAGACCAGCGCCGCGTCCACCTCACCCAGCCGCACCTTGGTCAGCGTGGCCTTGACGTCCTGCTCCAGGGTGACGGGGGTGACCTTCAGCCCGGCCGCGTCCAGCGCCTTGGCGGCCGCCGCCCCGCACGGCACCTGCTCGGCGCAGAGCGCCACCTTCACCTCGGGGCCGGCCAGGTCCTTGAGCTCGTCCACCTGCGCGGGGTTGTCGGCGGGGACGGCGATCCGCAGCTTGTTGCGTACGAACGTGACCGGCGCACCGGCCAGCGCGGCGTCGGTGACGGTCTTCATCGTGGCCGGGCTCGCCGCCGCGAACACGTCGGCCGGGGCGCCCTGGACGAGCTGCTGGGCCAGCGTGGCGCTGGAGCCGAAGTTGAACCGGACCGTCGTGCCCGGATGCGCGGCCTCGAAGGCCTTGCCCAGCTCGGTGAACGTCCCGGTCAGCGACGCCGCCGCGAACACCGTCACCTCTTTCGCGTCGCCGCCGGCGGACGCCGCCTCCGAAGCGGAGGACGTGGCGCCGGAGCCGCACCCCGACAACCCCAGCGCGAGCGCGACGGGCAGGGCGACCGCCCACCGGGAAAGACGAAAGACCAAGGGGGCTCCTCACAAATGGCTGGCCACGCGCTCGTGACCGGGGATCTCCACGACGACGTTGGTGGACTTGATCACGGCGACCGCCACCACCCCCGGCTCCAGGCCCAGCTCGTCGGCGGCCTGGCGGCTCATCAGCGACACCACCCGGAACGGCCCCGCGGCGATCTCCACCTGCGCCATCACCGCGTCGCGGATCACCTCGGTGACGATCCCGCGGAAACGGTTGCGCGCCGACGTGCGGCCGCCGTCGCCGACCGACTCGACCTGGGCGCGGGCGAAGGCGGCCAGATCGGCGCCGTTGACCCGCCGGTGGCCGTGCTCGTCGCGCTCCGCCCGCAGCCGGCCCGCGTCCACCCACCGGCGGACCGTGTCGGAGCTGACCCCGAGCAGCGCCGCGGCCTCACTGATCCGGAACGTCGTCACAGCCCTCACCATACCCTTCGCACATGCCAATCTGAATACCGGTCTTCCCCCGCAACAGCGGCGCTCCCTACGGATCTGCCATGGCATCCACGAGATCCCCGACGTGACCGGGCCGGCGAGAACACCCGAGGAAGATCTGCCGCCCCTTGGCGAACCTCAGAGGCCGTCACGAACCCAACATGTCTACCTTGAGGGACAGACAGGGAGAAAGGGCGGCCATGACTGCTGGAGAACCCGGTCACTCAGGCGACTCCCGCTACCTGCCGATCGGAGACCACGGTCTCATCGGCGACCTGCGGACGGTCGCGCTCGTGGGCACCAACGGCACCATCGACTGGTACTGCTGCCCGCGCTTCGACGCGCCCAGCGTGTTCGCCGCGATCCTCGACGCCGACCGGGGCGGCTCGTTCGAGCTGGCCGCCGACACCCCGGCCAGGACCAAACAGTTCTACTTCCCCGACACCAACGTCCTCATCACCCGCTTCTTCGCGGACGACGGGGTGGGCGAGATCCAGGACTTCATGCCCATCGCGGACGACTCGCGCGAGGCCGACCGGCACCGGATGATCCGCCGGGTGTCCTGCGTCCGCGGCTCGCTCCCGTTCCGCGCCCGGGTCGCGCCCCGCTTCGACTACGCGAGGCAGCCGCACGCCGTGATCCCGCAGGAGGATCGCGTGCTGTTCGAGTCGGCGTCGCTGTCGCTGTCCCTGACCGCCAGCGTGCCGATGGAGACCGACGGGCAGGACGCGTGGGCGAAGTTCGAGCTCAGCGAGGGAGAGCAGGCGGTGTTCGCGCTCGACCGGGTCGGCGGCGACCTGGCGGCGCGCGGCTGCCCGATCGCGGAGGCCGAGGACGAGTTCACCGCCACGGTCCGCTACTGGCGGCGCTGGCTGTCGTCCTCGCGCTACCGCGGCCGGTGGCGCGAGGTGGTCCACCGCTCCGCGCTCACGCTCAAGCTGCTCACCTACGCCCCGACCGGCGGGATCGTCGCCGCGCCGACGACCAGCCTGCCCGAGCAGCTCGGCGGCGAGCGCAACTGGGACTACCGCTACGTGTGGATCCGCGACGCCGCGTTCTGCGTGTACGCGCTGCTCAGGCTGGGCTTCACCAAGGAGGCGGAGGCCTTCATGGGCTTCCTGTCCACGCACGTGCCGCTCAGCAGCGACAGCGGCACCGGCCCGCTGCAGATCATGTACGGCATCGACGGGCGCAGCGACCTGCCCGAGCACGAACTCGGCCATCTGGAGGGCTATCGGGGCTCCGCCCCGGTGCGGATCGGCAACGCCGCCGCCGACCAGCTCCAGCTCGACATCTACGGGGCGCTCATCGACTCCATCTACCTCTACAACAAGTGGGGCGACCCGATCGCCAGCGACCGCTGGGACGAGCTCTGCACCCTGGTCGACTGGGTCTGCCTGCACTGGGACCAGCCCGACGAGGGCATCTGGGAGACCCGCGGCGGCCGTAAGAACTTCGTCTACTCACGGCTGATGTGCTGGGTGGCCATCGAGCGCGCCATGCGGGTGGCGATCCAGCGCGGGCTGCCCGCCGACATCCCGCGCTGGCGCGAGGCACGCGACGCGATCTACCAGGAGATCATGCGGCGCGGCTGGTCGGCCAAGCTGCGGGCGTTCGTCCAGCACTTCGACGAGGACGTGCTGGACGCGTCCCTGCTGATGATGCCGCTGGCCAAGTTCGTCTCGCCGACCGACCCCAAGTGGCTGTCCACCCTCGACGTGCTCGGCGACGGGCTGGTCTCCGACTCGCTGGTCTACCGCTATGACCCGGCGGTCAGCTCCGACGGGTTGCGGGGCTCGGAGGGCACGTTCTCCATCTGCTCCTTCTGGTACGTCGAGGCCCTGGCCCGCGCCGGCCGCGTCGACGAGGCCCGCCTGGCCTTCGAGAAGATGCTCACGTACGCCAACCATCTGGGCCTGTACGCCGAGGAGATCGGCCACACCGGCGAGCAGCTCGGCAACTTCCCGCAGGCCATCACCCACCTCGCGCTCATCAGCGCGGCCTTCAACCTCGACCACGCCCTCGGCTGACGGCGAGGTCAGGCGGGCCGGCGGTCTTCGAGGGGGTTGGCGGCGATCCGTCCCGCGACGTCGTTCCCGACCGACGCGGCGGTGGCGCTGTCCGGCTTGCGCCTCGCCTGGTCCTCGAAGCACGCCAGGAACTCCGCGCCGAATCCCAGCCGGGGATGGCGGGCGAGCATCTCCGCCCTGGCCTCCGGCGAGAACTCCTCCGGCCGCCGTCCCACCACCTCCCAGCTCGTGGCGACCTGCAGCAGGTGGGACTCGGGGTCGGTCGCCGGGGACACGTCGTCGCGCATGTGCAGCACGATGATCTCGCCGACCCTGGCGGCCCGCTCCGCCGGCCAGCCGGCCGCCCACGCCGAAGACCCAGGCCAGATGTCCTCCGGCCTCCTCGAACGGCGCCCTGTGGCTGTCGAAAGGCTCCGTCAGCCCGATGTCGTGGAGCAGGGCCGAGACGTAGTAGAGCTCGTCGTCGAAGGCGATCCCGTGCGCCGTGCCGTACATCGTCCCCCAGAGGTAGGAGCGGACGCAGTGGTTGAACAACGCGGGCGAGTAGAAACGCCTGGCCACCGACAGCGCCGCCGCGGCGGCGGGAGTCTCCGGGAACATGGGCCCAGCTTGTCATCCGGTCGTCAGGCCGCCGAGGTCCGGCCTCGGCCGCATGCGGCGGTCGGTACGCGATGCGGGGACCGCGCTGACCGAGCCCGCCCGGCCGATGGCCTATCTTGGCGGGTCGTCGGCCTTGAGCTTGTCTCCCGTGTCGGAGACGAAGACGACCAGCAGCTTCGCCGGCCGCGTCCGGCTGGTGTTCTCCGTGAGCACATGGTGGGCGCCCGGCGGCTCGACCCAGTTCTCGCCCCGGCGGTACGTACGCACCGGCTCGCCGCCGAGCCGGCTGCGCACCGTGCCCTCGAGTACGTACGCGTAGACGAAAGCCTGGCCGTGCCGATGCGGCGCCGCGCGTGCGGCGGGCGGGAAGTCCACGATCGCCGAGGTGAACGTCTTGCCCTCGACGTTGGGCAGCGGCTGCTCCAGGAGGGGCGACAGCGTCTCGGACGGCGGCCGCGAAACCGTGGCGGCCACCGGCGGCTGGGCGGTCGCGCGCTCCACCGCGGGCGCGCACGCGACGGACGCGGCCAGAAGCCCACCGGCGGACAGTACGCGGATCATCACGGCTCTCCTGTCCTGCTTCGCACGTACGAAGCGGGGATCGGGCAGGAGGATTGACATCCTCCCCCGCCTGAAGGCGTGGGATTCCAACCCGTCTCACGCTGAGAGGAGACAGGTTGAGGTTCGCGGTTCACCGGCTCGCCCAACGGCAAGCCTCCCCGCGCAGCAACGGCATGCCCTGCCGCGTGTGCGATGTTTCTGGCCGCGTTCACATCGGCGTTGCCAGCGTATCCGCAGGACCGGCACCGGTAGCGCGCCTGGCTCTCACGCGCCGCCCGGTCCACGATCCCGCACGCCGAGCACCGCTGGCTCGTACACGCGGGGTTGATCTTCTGGACGCGGCCGGGAGCCTTATGCTCCAGCCGCGCCACCAGCCGGCCCCACCCGTTGGCGAGGATGCCCCGGTTCAGGCCCGCTTTCTGGCGGACGTTGCGGCCCGGCGCTTCGAGGGTGCCGGACGCCGACCGGGTCATGTTACGGATCTTCAGGTCTTCGACGGCGATCACGTCGAACCTGCGGGCCAGGTCCGTGCTGGTCTTCTCCACCCAGTTCTTGCGCCGGTCAGTCTCACGCCCCTTCAGCTTCGCGATCGCCGCCTTCACCTGGTCGCGCCGGTTCGACCCGCGTTTGGCCCGCGCCAACTTCCGCAGCAGACGCGCCAGCCGCCTCTGCTCGGTATCACGCAAGGTGGGTGCGTTCAGCATCTCGCCGGTGGACAGCGCAGCCGAGACGGCAACGCCCCGGTCCACGCCGACGATGTCGCCCGTGCCGGGCGCGGGGATCGGCTCCGGGATCGCGGCGAACGCCACATGCCAGCGCCCGACGCGGTCGCGGGTCACCCGGAACGACTTGACGCCCTCGGGGACGGTGCGGGACCAGCGGAACCGCACCCAGCCCACCTTGGGGATCTTGACCTCGCCGACGTGGCGGGACAGGCGGCGCACGTCACCCGCTTTGACGGCGACGATCCGGAAGCCTTCCCCCCGCCCGCGTTTGCGCCACGTCGGGCGCCGGTGGGTTCCGCCGAAGTAGTTCGCCATGGCTTGGGCGAAGTCCTTGAGCGCCTGCTGCTGGACGATGGTCGACCCGGCACGGAGCCACGCGCAGGCCGCCCGCGCCTCGGTGAGCTGGCGGCACTGCTCGGCGAAACCGGGCGCGCTCTTACGCCCTGGCTTCCAGTGGGCGTGCTGCTCGACCGCCAGGTTCCACACGTATCGGGCGTGCCCGCAGTGCTCCAGCAGCGCCTGCTCCTGGGCAGGCCTGGGCTGGAGTCGGTAGCGGGACACGCCGATCACACTACTGACTGTCACCGACAATGATTCAGGAGACAGAAGTGTCCGGCTGTTCCGCGTTTCCTCCCCGCCCTGAAGGACGGGGCATCCACGCTGTAGGTGTTTGGTGACGGCCCGGTCATCCGCCTTCCGTGACCCGGATGATCGTCTTGCCGGAGACGCGCTGGGTCGGCGCGAACGCGGAGGGCGCCTCGGCGAGCGTCCGCACGGCCCCGACGATCGGGCGGAGCCGTCCGTCCTGGACCCGCCGTGCCAAGTCCGCCAGCCGGGCGCGATCGGCCTCGACGACGAAGAAGATCGCCTGCCCGTCGGGGGGCCGGACGGCGGGCGGGGAGACGATGGTGACGAGCGTGCCGCCGGCGCGCACCAGCGCGGCCGAGCGGTCCAGAACGTCACCGCCGATCACGTCGAACACCACGTCGACCTGACCGGCGTCTTCGAGAGGATCGGCCCGCAGGTCCAGGAAGGCGTCCACGCCGAGCCCGAACGCGGTGTCCCTGTCGTCGACCCTGCCGGTGCCGATCACCCGGGCTCCCGCCTCGCGCGCGAGTTGCGCCGCGACAGAGCCGACACCGCCCGCGACGCCGTGGATCAGGACGGTCTGGCCGGCGGCCAGACGGCCGTGGTCGAACAGGCCCTGCCACGCGGTCAGTCCTGAGATCGGCAGCGCGGCGGCCACGGTGTGGTCGACACCGGCCGGCAGCGGCGCGAGGTTGCGGGCCTCCACCGCGACGTACTCGGCCAGCGAGCCGTTGCGGGCCCAGTCGGTCAGCCCGAACACCCGCTGGCCGACGGTCAGGCCGGTCGTCCCGTATCCCAGCTCGGCGACGACACCCGACACCTCGTGCCCGGGCACGCTGGGCGTCCGGTCGCGGCCGGCGCGATCGGACCACGTCGCCGGCCAGTCGAGCTCGCCGCGGGTGAACCCCGCTGCATGCACCCGGACGACGACGTCGTTCTCGGCGGCGTGCGGGTACGGCTCTTCCGTCAGGGAAAGCCCGGCCAGCCCGGCGGCGCGGTCTCGAACGGTGATGGCCCGCATGACGGCTCCTCGCTCGTGGTGGAGACATCGAACAGGACGAACGTACAGGCGTTCCCCTCCCGGACCCGGCCCCGCCACGACGTGCCGCGCGGATCCGCACGCGATGGCTCCGGGCACCCTCCGCTCGACAGGCACTCCCGGCCGGTCGGTACAGTGGGATGAGGTGCGCCGGGAAGTCTGGTCGGCAAATGACCGACCCGTACCCGAATCCCGGAGCGCCTCATGACCAACCCTGTCCCGCCCCGCAAGCCTGCCCTGCTCGGCCGGGGGTCCTGGGGCGAGACACTGAGGATCGGCGCCATCCTCCGCAAGGAGACCGTCGGCGGGGCGTTGCTCCTGGTCGGCGCGGTGGTGGCGATGGTCTGGGCCAACTCCCCCTGGGCGGACGCCTACGAGACGCTGCGCGGCGTCACGTTCGGGCCCGAAGCGCTCCATCTGAACCTGAGCCTGGCCACCTGGGCCGCCGACGGCCTGCTGGCGATCTTCTTCTTCGTGGCCGGGCTGGAGCTCAAACGAGAGTTCGTCGCCGGTGACCTGCGCGACGCGCGGCGGGCCGCGGTCCCGATCGCGGCCGCGCTGGGCGGGGTGATCGTCCCCGCTCTGCTGTATCTGCTCTTCGCCGGGGGCGTGGAAGGCGCGGCCCGCGGCTGGGCGATCCCGACGGCCACCGACATCGCTTTCGCCCTGGCGGTGCTGGCGGTCATCGGCCGGTTCCTGCCCACGGCGCTGCGCACCTTCCTGCTCACCCTGGCCGTGGTCGACGACCTGGTGGCCATCGTCATCATCGCGCTGTTCTACACCGACCACCTCTCGCCGGTCCCGCTGCTTGCGGCGCTGGCGCCGCTGGCGCTGTTCACCGTGCTGGTGCAGCGCCGCGTGCGCTCATGGTGGCTGCTGCTTCCGCTGGCCGCCATCACGTGGGCGCTGGTGCACGCCTCGGGCGTGCACGCCACCGTCGCCGGCGTCCTGCTCGGCTTCGCCGTACCCGTCCTGCGCAGCCCCAAGTCCGGCGGCCCGGACGCGGGCCCCGGCCTGGCCGAGCACTTCGAGCACCGCTTCCGTCCCCTCTCGGCCGGGGTGGCCGTGCCCGTGTTCGCGTTCCTGTCCGCGGGAGTGACCCTCGGCGGAGCGGACGGCCTGATGAGCGCCTTCCGCGACCCGGTGGTGCTGGGCGTCGTCGTGGGCCTGATCGCGGGCAAGCCGATCGGCATCATGACGGCGACCTGGCTCATGGCCCGCTTCACCCACGCCGACCTGGACGAGAACCTGTCCTGGGTCGACATGCTGGGACTGTCGCTGCTGGCCGGGATCGGGTTCACCGTCTCCCTGCTGATCGGCGAACTGGCCTTCGGCGTGGGTGACGACGCGCACGTCAAGGTGGCGGTGCTGGCCGCATCGGTCACCGCCGCGCTCCTGGCGACGGTGGTCCTGCGCCTGCGCAACCGCGCCTACCGGCGCATCCACGAGATCGAGACCGCCGACCTCGACCAGGACGGCGTCCCGGACGTGTACGAGCCCGGCCAGGCCCGGCAGAACTGACCGCCGTCACGCGGCTAGGGTCCCCTCCAGCAGGGTGTTGAGCGTGAGCGCGCCCAGGAGACGGCCCCCTTCCACGACCGCGACCAGCGGGCTGCGCGTGCGCGTCATCAGGACCGCCAGTTGCAGCGTGGTGGCGTCGGGGCCGCAGATCGGCAGATTCCCGGGGCGGGCGGAAAGGCAGTCGCGCAGGGCCCGGCCGCTCATCCGATGCGGGAAATCGTCAGAACCCGCCTCGTCCACCACCCGGACCAGGTTCGGATCAACCTGGAAGTGGTGCGGGACGGCCAGCCGCAGAACCTCGGTGCCCGGCAGGACCGTGTACGGCGATCCGTCGTCGCCGACCACGATGAGTCCGGGCAGATCCCGCTCGGCGAGCAGCCGCACGGCGTCGCCGACGGATGCGTTCAGGTCGAGCACGGGAAGGTCGATGATCAGGTCACGAGCGCGCACAGTGCATCCTCAAGCCTCGACAGCATGACGCGCCGACCAGACTTCCCGGCTCACCTGAGACGACCCTATCCACAAATTCGCCGAGCTGTACCCCTGGACATAACGGATCGACGGGCGGACGACTTCGTTCACGAGCACGTCCCGTGAACGAAGGGAGGTTCCGGCGCGCCCAGCAGGACGGCGTGGTGGCCGCCGACGCCGACCTGGACGTGCTGATCGACCTGATGGCCGGCGCGGTGACGTACCGCGACCCGCAGCCGGACCCGCCGGACGCCGCCGAGATGCTGCGCTACCTCACCGCCAGGCCGGCCTGACCGGCGCCCGCGGGTCGGCGGCGGAAGCACGAGCCGAAGCCGCCCGGGTTCACCGGGTGAGTGGCTGGAAACCCCAGTCGTAGATCGATCGGGCGCCGTCGTCGTGCACGATCGCCACGTCCTCCAGCCAGTACCGTTCGCGTACGGAGCCGCCGTAGTAGAGGTGGGTGGAGATGACCATCCCCTCGGTCACCGACCAGTCGGCGAGCCTCTGGTTCTCCCCCTCGGCCGGCAGCTCGATCTCGCCGTGCTCCAGGCCGACGCCGTGGAAGAAGAACAGTGCCCGCTCGGGGTCGGCGAGACCGTGGCGCCGCAGCACGGCGCGTGCGGTCCCCTGCAGCTCGCTGATCTTGGTGCCGGGGACCATGCGGGCCTCCATCTCCTGCAGGGCCTCGGAGAACGCGTTCGCGGTCCGTACGGAAGCCGGATCGTCGCCGCCGTCCACGATCCAGGTCTTCCCGCCGTCCCAGCCGTACTCCTTGAAGGTGCCGTGGCAGTCGAACATGATCCGCATGCCGGGTTCGATCGCGTAGTCGGGGTCGAGGCCCGCGTGGACCAGGAAGGCCGGGTCACCGTGCGGCGGGTTCGACACGACGAAGGGGTAGGGGTCACGGCACAGTCCGCTGCGTGCGGTTACGTTGCGCGCGTACTCCCTGGCGAGGTCGCGCCAGGTCATGCCCCGGGTCCAGCTGTCCACGGTGGCCTGCAGCGCGCGCTGGTTGATGTCGGCCGCGGTCTTGAGGATCTCCAGCTCCTGCGGGGTCTTCACCAGCCGCACGTGCTTCATCAGACCGTACCCGTCTACTTCCTCGACGTCGTCGAGACGCAGTTGCCGGGCCAGTCTCGGGTTGTCGAAGGCGACGCGGGCGTGGGACAGGCCGAGGTCGCCGACGGCCTTGCGGACGCCGAGCACGAGGCTGGGGGTGAGGTTCTCCCGCATCCTGCGCGCCCAGTCGGTGTTCAGCGCGTCCCGCGGGAGGAAGTTGTCGATGAAGTCGGGGTCGTCCGGCAGGTCGAGCTGGCGGACCAGGCTGCTGAACGGCCGGATGTCGGACACCCAGCTCGGCTGGTGGCGGAAGAACGCCAGCTCGGTGTCCTGGACGACCAGGATGGGGTGGTCGGGGTGGTGCCGGGAGAAGACGAAGGCGGCCAGGCCGTTGGCCTCCAGGTGGGCGTGGCCTCCGGCGGCGTAGAAGCTGCTCAGGTAGAGGACGTTGGGCACGTAATAGGAGACGAGGCCGTCGATGTCGCGGGCCTCCATGGTCGCCAGCAGCCGTTCGAGGTTGCACAGCCGTTCGGGGAGCAGGGACTCCCGTTCGGTGCGCGCGTGGTCCAGTCGGATGGCCGGGATCGCATCGGTCATGGTCAGCCTCCGGGTGTGGGTTGGAGGACGAGGTCAGAGGATCTCGTCGAGGCTCGTGATGTCGGTGCGGTCGTCGATGGTGTGGCTGAGCCCACCTCGTCGGACGACCTTGGTCTCGGTGGCGAGGGCTCGCACGGCTGTCAGGCTCGACTCGGTGATGACGAGGGCGACGCCGGTCTCCTCCTGGATCCGCCGGACGACTTCGACCATGGATTCGGCGGTGGCCGGGGCGAGGCCCAGGGTCGGCTCGTCCAGCAGCATGACGGCGGGTTTCCGGATGAGCCCGAGGGAGATCGCGAGCATCCGGTTCTCGCCGCCCGACAGGGCGCGTGCCGGGCTGTCGCGGCGCTCGTGGATGCGCGGGAACCAGTCGTAGACGCGGGTGAACGCCTCGGACCGCTGTGCCCTGCTCAGTTTTCCGGACAGGCCTATGATCACTTCCAGGTTCTCCTGGACGGTCATGCCGCGGAAGGTGCCGTGCTCCTGCATGACATAGGACAGACCGTCACGCGCGCGCTCGGCAGGAGAACGCCGGTCCAGCGAGGCGCCGGTGACTTCCACGCTGCCGGCGCTGACCGCGCAGAGCCCCATGATCGCCCTGAATATCGTGGTCTTGCCCGCGCCGTTGTGGCCGACGAGCAGCAGGCTGCCGCCCCTGGGCACGGCGAAGGTGATGTCCTTGACGACGTCGCCGCGCCCGTATCCGGCGGCCAGACCCGTCACGCGCAGAGCCGTCGCCGTGCCGCTCACGCCCGCCACCCCTTCCCGAAGTACATGTCGATCAGTTCGTCCCTGCGGAACAGGTTCTCGGGGGTGCCCCGGGCGACGACCTCTCCGTTGCTCATGAAGACGCAGGAGTCGGCGAGGGAGCGCACCACGGACAGGCTGTGCTCGACGAGGACCACCGGGAGGCCCCCGGCGGCGATGTCGCGGACGATCCCCACGACGCGGTCGATGCTCTCGCCGTCCAGCCCCGCCGCGGGCTCGTCGAGGAGGAGGAGCCTCGGCCGCCGGATCAGCAGCCGGCCGATGCCGACCAGGCGCTGCTCCGCGTAGCCGATGTCGCCCGCTCTGTGGTCCCGGAACGCCGACAGGCCGAGCGTCTCGAGAACCTCGTCGGCCTGCCGTACGAGGCCGGCCTCCAAGCGGGCCGCCCGGCGCGGGCGGGCGAGCCGCCAGAACGGGCTCTCCGCGCGTGGGCACCGCACCGCCACGACGAGGTTCTCCAGGACCGTCATGTCCAGGAAGGCACGGCCGTCCTGCCAGGAGCGGGCCAGACCCCGGCCGGCCAGTCCCGCGGGGCCGAGAGCCGAGGCGGCGGTCCCGAACACCTCGACGGTGCCCGACCTCGGCCGTATGTGACCCGAGAGCACGTTGAACGCCGTGGTCTTGCCGGCGCCGTTCGGGCCGATGAGCGCCATGATCCCGGTCGACGGGACGTCGAACGAGACGTCGTTCATGGCCACGATGCCGCCGAAGGCGACCGTCACTCCGGACAGGCTGGCAATGGTCGCCATCAGGACCTCCCTTCGGCCGCCGCCACGCGGTCACGGTCGACGCCGGGGCCGGGGGGCGGTGACGGGGGCGGGCGGCTCGTGCGCGCCGCCCGCAGGGCCGGCGCGGGAGGCGCGACGATGCCCTCGGGCCGGAACAGGAGAAAGAGCAGAAGAAGCAGCCCGAACAGGATCTGCAGCAGATCCGCGGCCTCGGCGGCCTGGATCTCCAGATACTGCAGGAGCTGCGGGATGAGCTGGTAGAACAGCGCGCCGACCGCGGGCCCGAGCACCGCCCGCGATCCCCCGACGATGAGCATGGACAACAGGGTGATCGACACGTGGATGCTGAAGGCGTTCGCGTCGATGTACGACAGGTACTGTGCGTACAGAACGCCCCCCAGGGCGGCCGTGCCCCCGCTCAGGCAGATGATTTTGATCTTGAGTACGGCGGGCCGCACCCCCAGTCCTTCCAGGACCTGCGGGTCCTCCCCCAGCGCCCGCACGGTGAGGCCGAAGGCGCTGCCGTGCAGCACCCGGTAGGCCAGCACGACGACCGCGCAGGCGGCGACGGCGACGAGCAGCGCCGACTCGGTCTCGGTCAGCGGCCCGATGGAGGACATCCCGCGGATGCCGGCGAGCCCGCTCTGCCCTCCCGTGATCTCCAGGTTCTGCAGCACCGTGACGAACACGATCTGGAAGGCGAACGAGACGATCGCCAGGTAGATGCCGCTGACCCGCAGTGCCGTCAGCGCGATGACCGCGCTCGCGACGACGCCTCCCGCCACGCCGAGCAGGGCGCAGACCGCGGTGGGCCAGTCCGTCTCGAGCGAGAGGATGCCGTAGACGTACGCGCCGACACCCCACATGGCCGCCTGTGAGATGAGGAACTGTTTGCCGAGACCGGCGCTGAGGCCGTACCCGGTGACCACGATGATGTAGACGGCGGCGAACATCGCCAGGCTGATGACGTATTCCATAGCCGGTTTCCCTTCCTCTCCGTGAACCCGGGGTCAGGTCTCCATCGCCGTGCGCGCGTTGCCGAACAGTCCGTGCGGGCGCAGAAGCAGGACGAGGAAGAGGATGCCGAACAGGATGGCCGTCTCCCAGATCGACTCCACGCGCCAGAGCGCGACGCTCTGGACGATGCCGAGGAAGATGCCGACCAGGAAGTTGGGTACGGGCCGCCCGGTGCCGCCGAAGATGACGGCGACCGCGCCCACCAGGGTGGGCTGGAGGCCCAGGAACGGGGTGATCGTCCGTCCCGACGAGAACAGGATCGCCGCGACCGCGGCGACGAGTGATCCGATGGCGAACGCCCACAGGTAGGAGCGCTGGACGGAGATGCCCGCCGCGCCCGCGAGCACGGGGTTGTCGGAGACCGCCCGCATCTTGCGTCCTTCGGCGGTGCCGTTCATGAAGGCCGCGACGCCGACGGTGGCCAGCACGCCGCAGGCGACGATGATGATCTGCCGCAGGGTGATGTTCACACCGCCGAACGTGTACGACGTTCCGTCGCCGAACCCCGGCACGGGCAGCGGCGTGTGTCCCCAGACCAGGGCGATGGTGGAGGAGACGATGGCCATCACGGCCAGTGATCCGACGAGGAGCATCATCTCGTCGCCGCCCCGGCGGCGCAGCGTACGGTAGACCACGCCTTCGCAGAACAGCCCGGTCACCAGGGCCGCCGCCGCCGCCGCGGCGAAGACCGCCGCGGCGGCTGGAAGTCCTGCTGCCAGCGCGGTCTGGTAGGCGAACGCCGCTGTGGCGAACACCGCGGCCAGCGCGACGTGGAAGACCTTGGCCACCAGGTAGGTCGTCCCGAAGGCCACGGCGAACAGGCCGTACACCGCTCCGACGGCGATGCCGTTGACCAGCAGTTGCAGGAGGAGTTCCACTTTCCCTCACCTGGCTCAGGAAACGGGTTCGAGCGTCTCGACACGGACGAACGCTCCGTCGCGGGCCTCGAAGAGCGCGAAGGGCTTCTTCACCGTGCCCCGCTCGGGTCCGCTGTTCAGGAACCGGGTGGTGCCCGTGTAGGGAGCCTCGAACGCCTGGGAGTCGAACAGCTTCTTGACGTCCTCGCCGGTGGGCGCCGCCTTCGTCTCCCCCGCGATGGCGTCGATGGCGCTCAGCGCGACCCAGGTCGCGTCGTACATCGAGGTGAAGAAGGCGCCCGGGTCCTTGCCCGCGTGCTTCTCGCGGTATTTCCGCGTGGCCGCGGCCGCTTCCGGGGTGCCGTCGAGTGAGTAGCTCGGGTCGGAGTACTTGGTGCCCTCGACGGCCTCCTTGGCTATCGTGAAGATCGTCGGCTCGCCGAACCCGCGGTAGCTCCACAGGGGTACGTCGACTCCGGCCTCCCTGATCTGCTTGGCGACCTGGGCGAAGACGCTGTAGGCGGCGAAACCGAAGATCGCGTCGGGATCGGCGTCCTTCAGCTTGGCCACCTGGGAGGAGAAGTCCACCGCGTCGGCGGCGACGCTCTGGCGTTCCGCCACCGTGCCGCCGAGGCGGGTGAACGTCTCGGCCAGCACGTCGGTGGCCGATCCGCCGTCGATGTCGGGGGCGAAGACGACCCCGATCTTCCGGTGCCCGGCGTCCCACATCGCCTTGGCGACGGTGCGCATCTCCTCCGAGGTCATCGGCAGGGTGTTGAAGAGGTACTCGTGGCCGGCCAGCTTGTCGGTCGGGGCGAGCGGGTTGATGTAGACGGTCCTGGTGCGGTCGGCCACGGGGGCCACCGCGATGGACGGCCCGGCGAAGCCGCCGAGCACCACCGGCACCTTCGCCTGGGAGGCGAACTTCGTGAAGACCTGGACGGCCGCGCCGTTGTCGAGCCGGTTGTCCTCGTAGGTCATCTCGGGTTTGAAGTTCTTGTACGGATAGGCGTCGACGGCGTGCTCGATGGCCTCGCGGAACGACTGTCCGACGGAGGCGTACTGGCCGCTGAGCGCCAGCGACACGCCGATGGGGACGGTGATCTTGCCGTCCGCGTCCTGCGTGCCGCCGGACGTGCCGCCGGACCCGCAGGCGGCCGTCAGGGCGAGCATGGCGGCGACCGCGCCGGCACGCCTCGTGATGGTTCTCACGGCGTGGCTCCCTTCTCGGTGGGGGGTGGTCGGCCGGTTACCCGAACATCGACAGGAGGGACTGTCCGCCCAGCACGGCGAACAGCAGGATCGCGCCGCCGAGCACGAGGTTCGACACGGACAGCGGGCGGTTGCGGTACACGGCGTCGATCCGGCGGGAGTTGAGCAGCCACAGGAGGGTCGCGCACAGGAACGGCGCGAAGACCGCGGCGAGGACCCCGGTGAGGATGACCAGGAACACCGGCTGCCCGACCGCGGCGAGGATCATCGGCGGGAACGTGATGAGGACCAGGAAGACGCGGAAGGCGGGGCTGCGGGTCGAGGTGTGCTGTTCGGACTCTTCCTCCGGCACTCCACGGAAGGCCCGCACGGCGTCGGCGAAGAGGTAGCCGAATCCGTTCCAGACGCCCAGGACCGAGCTCGCGACCACCGCCCAGAAGCCGAGGAGGAACAGCCACTCGACCGGGGCGCCGTAGCTCTGCCCGAGCAGGTTCGCCACGCCCACCAGGTCGGCGTTGCCCTCGATGCCGAACTTGGCGATCGTCAGGAACTCCGCGCCCACGATGAGCATCGCGACCGCGAAGATGCCGGCGAGGACGTAGCTGATGATCACGTCCACGCGCATCACCCGCACCCACGGCGGCGAGCGCCAGCCCTTCTCCCGTGCCCAGTAGCCGTAGGCGATGATCGAGAGGGTGCCGCCGAACCCGCCGATGATGGAGACGACGTAGAGCAGCGAGCCGTCGGGCAGCGACGGGATCGATCCCGACAGCAGGTTGCCCACGTTGGGCCGGATCGCGACGGCGACCGCGACCGCGCAGACGAACATCATGCCGACGAGGATCTTCATCACCAGCTCGAAAAGCCGGTAGCGGCCGACGAGCACGACGATGAACGCCACGACGGCGTGCACGATGGCCCAGGCGGTCGGCGACAGCCCGGGGACCATGGCGTTGGCCGCCAGCCCGGCCGCGCTCGGACCGGCCGCGCCGAACACCATCGCCAGCACCAGGACATAGGCGGCGAACGGCACCAGCACCCAGCGGGACAGCGACTGCCACGCGGTGATGAGGGTGGTGCCCGAGCTCAGCGTCCACCGCGCGATGCCCTCGGTCATGAAGAACTTGAGCACGACGGCGAGCAGGATGGCCCACAGCAGGCCCATGCCGTACTGTCCGCCCGCCACCAGCGCCGTGATCATGTCACCGGATCCGACCGCCGCGGCGGCCAGCACCAGGCCGGGGCCGATCGTCCGCAACCAGGCCCCGGTCGAAGCGGGGATCCGCGGTTCCTCGGCGGCGCGCACTTCCCTGGACGTGTCCATGTCTACACCTCGATCTCGTCGACGTGGTCGCTCATGGCCACGTAGTAGGGGTGGCGGCGGGTGAGCAGCCGGATGCCGTTCCGGACCACGAGGAAGGTGAGTTCGTGCTGGTAGCCGCCCTCACCGAGGATGCCGAAAGGCACCTCCACGTTGAGGACCATGTCCTCGCGCAGCGTGAGGTCCCGTTCCCCGGGCCGGAACCGGGGCATCCAGGGCTGGGCCGGGGCGAGCAGCGGCGCGTCCCGGGCCTCGACGCCGATCCCGTGCCCCACGTGCGAGTGCCGGAAGCGGGTGATTCCGGCGGCGTACATCGTGTCCCGCGCGAGCGTGTAGAGAGCGGACGCCGTCACGCCGGGCCGCGCGGCCGCCAGCACGGCGTCGACGGCGGCGGTGACGGCCCGGTAGTGGTCCAGCTCGGACGGCGACGGCTCGGCGAGGACCTGCACGACGCCGCCCGTGTCGGCGCAGTAGCCGTCGACGACGAGGCCGCAGTCCCAGCGGAACCGTTCGCCTGGGCTCGCCCGCCGGCGGCCGGGGCGGCGGAAGACCGCGCTGCGGTCGCCGCTTCCGGCCATGAAGAACGTCGGCAGGGCTCGTCGCCTGGAGATCGCCTGCCGCCAGGCGAGTTCCACGTCCACGTCGGTGCCGCCCGTCCCGAGCACGGCGAACGCCTCGGTCAGCGCCTGCTGGCTGATCTCGCCGGCCTTGCGCAACGCCTCGACCTCGGCCGGCGTCTTGATGATCCGCGTCCACTGCAGGATGTCCGCGCCGCCGTCGCTCCAGCGTGCGGCGACGTCCTCCTCCCGGAGGCGGCGCCATGCCACTCCGCCGTCGTCGGTGTCGACCCAGATCGCGGCCCGCTCCAGGCCGAGCTCGGTCAGCAGCGCGCGCAACGCGGAGACCGGGTCGGCGTGCAGCCGCCCCTCGACCTCCAGGATGCCGGCGTCGGGGCCGGGACCGGAATCGGCCACTGCGAGGATCGGACGCCCGTAGACGTGCATCCGGTCGGTGCCGATGCCGGCGTCGACCATGTCGGCGATCTCGGCGGAGGGCATCACGAAGTGCGGGCGCTCGGGGTCGTCGGCGGTGACGAGACCCCAGTAGGAGTTCTGCGGGTACAGCCTCCCCGTCGCGGACGCGAAGCCCCCGGCGTATCGGACGTTCGGATAGCTGGTGGCGAGGACGGCGTCCGCGCCGACCTCCTTCATGGTCGCGAGTAGGCGGTCGATGTTCAACGCGCGCTCCTTGGTGGTGTCTCCCGTGGCTACGGCTGATTGCTTCGAGCCCGCGGGCCCGGCACGGCCGCGGCGGGACCTCGGTGGGGGGTGGGCGGGGAACGGTGTCAGGGCTGTGCGCTGGACACCGGATGGAGATGCGCTCGGGGTCGAGGACATCTCATCGACACATAATTTTTACTGGTACCTAACATTGGGCGGCTGGGCCATGAGTGTCAATAGCTGTCGCGTATTGACATATCGGCATCGGAGAGGGTCTACTGCCTGGCAAATTCCGGGGAATCAGGCACGACGAAGCACACCGCCGGCACTGTTCGCGGCGCGCCCATCCCTCCGCGCTTTCATCTGACAGATGAATTTCCTGGGAACGGGTGACTCTATAGTCGTTTACGGCCTCGCCCGGGAAGCGCTCAGCGGGAGCGACGGCCGAAGGAACGGATCGCGGCCCGGACGGCGTCATGACCGGGGCCGGTGGGGAAGCCGAGGCGGATGACGACCTCGGCCGCGTCGAGCCGTGCCGCGGCCGCGCACGCCTCCTTTACGAGCTGTTCCGGAGGGCCGCAGAGGAGCCTGTCGCGGAAGTCGGACCAGCCGATCCGCACGCCCGGCTCCTCTCTCAGCCGGCCGGCGCCCACGCTGAACTCCACCAAGGAGCGCTCGACATGCGGCCACCAGATCCGCTCGGACTCGTGGTCGGCGGCCGGCCAGGCGTTGCGCATGAGGATCACCTCGCCCTCCGATCCGGCGGCGGACCAGTAGATCTCGGCGAGACGCTCCAGGGTCGTCAGCGAATGGCTGGGGTCGGTGATCCAGGGCAGGCCGAGCAGGCCGGCGCGGCGCACGCTCGGCTCGGCCATCGCGCCCACGGCGAGAGGGAGCGGCCGGGACGGCCGCGGGTACAGCCGCGCCTCGGTCAGGCGCAGCGAACCCACGTCGGCGGTGACGGTCTCACCTGCCCACAGCCGCCGGATCACCGCGAGGGAGTCGGCGAACCTGCGTCTCATCTCCGCGCGGGGCACGCCCATGGCGGCGTAGTCGCCGTCCAGTCCTCCCATCCCGACGCCGACCCGGTGCAGGCGGTCACCCACGAGCGCGCCTAGAGTGCTCATCTGTTCGGCGAAGGCCAGCGGGTTGTGCAGCGGCAGCAGGGCGACACCGGTGCCGATCCCGATGCGCGGCGTCCGGCCGGCCACATAGGCGGCCAGCGTGAGCGGCGCAGACGGGTAGTCGTCGTCCCTGCCGTGGTGTTCAGGGAAATAGCAGGCGTCGAAGCCCGCCTGGCCGGCCGCCTCCGCCAGTTCGACGGCGCGCGCCAGGCTGTCGCGATGCTCGTCCTGCTCACGGAGCATCTGGGGGACGACGAGCAGGCTCAGTCGTGTCATGGGGTCCCACCTCCTGGGGGGATGGACGGTGGGACGCCGCTAGATGAAGTCGGTGCCCCAGGTGAAGAAGGTCTCGCCTCCGTGGTCGGTGACCAGGGTGATGTCCTCCAGCCAGTGACGGGTGCGGATGTCCCCGGGGTAGAAGATGTGCGTCGCGACGACCATCCCCTTCTCCATCCGCCAGTCGAGGGCGCCGCCGGTGGTGTAGCCGCCCCCTCGCGGAGCCTCCAGCTCGCCGTGTTCCAGACCCATCCCGTGGAAGTAGATGAACGCGGCCTCGGGACGCGGCAGCCCGTGCCGCCGCAGCACGTCACGGCCCAGGGCCTGCAGACCGCTCACCGTGCTTCCCGGCACCAGCGCCGCGTTGATCTCCTCCAGGGCCGCGCCGCAGGCGTCCGCCACCCGTTGTCCCTCTCGGGTCGGTTCGTTGCCGGCGATCCAGGTCTTGCCACCGTCCCAGCAGTACTCCAGCCACTCGCCGTGACCGTCGATGACGATGTGCGCCCCCTCGGGGATCACGTAGTCCATCTCACGCAGGCTCTGCATCAGCAGCGCGTCGGGCTCTCCCGGCAGGGGGTTGGCGACGGCCAGCGGGGAGGGACCGCGGACGAATCCGCCCAGCTCGACCGCATGGCGGAAGTAGGAGTGGTTGATCTCCTGCCAGGTCTGGCCCTGCTCCCAGCCGGCCGCCGTCCGCTCGATGGCGAGCTGGTTGATCCGGGTGGCCTGGCGGAGCATGGTGAGCTCCTCGGCGGTCTTCACCGACCGTACGAACTTCATCATCCCGTAGCCGTCGACGATCTCGGCGTCGGGCAGGTCGAGCGAGCCGGCGAAGGACAGGTTGTCCGTGGCGACCCGGCCCCGCCCCAGCCCGAGGTCGGTGATCGCCGACATCACGGCGGCCTTGAGCCCGATGTAGTAGTTCGCGGCGGCGTGCTTGCCGGCCTCGGTCTCCGCCCAGGCCTTCGGGAGGAACCGGTGCAGCCCGTTGTGCTCGTCCGGCAGGTCGAGCTGGCGGATGCCGCCCGCGTACGCACGGATGTCGGTGATCCAGGTGGGCTGGTTCAGGAAGAAGGGGAACTGCTGGTCACCGACCAGCATGATCGGGTGGTCGGGGGCGTGCCGCGACAGCACGATCGCGGCCAGGCCGTTGGCCTCCTGGAGCGCGTGCCTCGCGGACGGGGTGAAGCCGGAGAAGTAGTAGACGTTGGTGTCGTAGTAGCTGACGAATCCGTCGATCCCCCGCTGTTCCATGACCTCGAACATGCGGTCGGTGTTGCAGAACTTCGCCGGCCGGACGGGGTGCCCGAACTCCGGCAGGTTCCGCCGCTTGACCTGGGCAGGTTCCATGCTGTTCTCCTCGGCTGATCTCCTGGGGGTCACGCCTGACCGGCGACCACGTCGACGGTGGCGGCGCCGGATTCGTAAAGGAAGACGGGGTTGAGCTCCACGAAGCCCAGCCGGCCGGCGGCCACCGCGTCGAGCGCCGTGGCGACGACGTCGAGCAACGCGTCGACGTCCAGGACGGGCCGGCCCCGGTATCCGTCGCACAGCCGCCCCACCGGTGAGTCGAGCAGCCGGCGCCGGCGGGTGGGAGCGTTCCATCGGTGCGAGATGATCGCTTGGCCGGGGATCAGCTCGGTGAGCAGACCTCCCGGTCGTACGAGCGCGAACGGCCCGACTTCGGGGTGTTCCATCGCCGAGACGAAGAACTCCGTCCCGCCCGGCGGCGCCATGCGCTGCACCAGCACGTCGTCGTCGTGCTCCCGGCAGGCGGCGGCGACTCTCGCGAACGCCTCCCGCAGCTCGTCCTCGCCCGTCACGACGGCGACCGCGCCCAGCTCGGACCGGTGGACGATGCCGCGGCCGGCGGCCTTGACGACGGCCGGGAAGCCGAACCGGCGGGCGGCCTCCGCCGTCGGCGCGGGCGCCCAGTCCACCCAGGGCAGGCCCGGCAGGACGGCACGCGCCTCGTCCAGTCCGAGACCTCCGCCGCGGCTCGGGACATGTGCGCCCGAGCCGCCGTCCGGCGCTCGCGTGCGGGGGGCGGAGGTGAGGGCGAGTGCGGCGACGGCCCGCTCGACCGTGGGGACCACCGCGACTCCCGCGGCCGCGAGCCTGGCCGTCTCCTCCTCCCCGAGCCGGTCGTCCTCGGACAGGTGGCACAGGACGAGCGGCGCCACGGGCGCGGACGGCCCGCGATCCTGGGCCACCAGATCGGAGACGAGCGTCGCGGGATCGTGAGCCAGACCGGAGGTCACCGCCACGGTGACGTCGAAGATCCCGGAGGCGCGGTAGGCGCCAATGGCGGAGGTGAACACGCCGGTCTCGTTCAGGAAGGGGATGTCGAGCGGGTTGGCGGACTCCAGCCGCGGGTCGAGCCGTACGGCCTGCTGGTCTCGGCCGGGTTCGGCGAGCCTCAGGCCGGGCGCCTCGTGGACCCGGTCGGCGCCGATCACGCCGCTCGCGCCCGAGACGGTGACGATGCCCACGGCCGCGTCGCGGTGCCCGGTCCCGCACGCCGCGGAGACGACCAGGCAGTCGGCGAGGGTCGCGAGGTCGTCCACCTCGGTGAATCCCGCCTCCGCCAGGACGGCCGCGGTGGCGTCGTTGGGGCCGACGAGCCGCCCGGTGTGTCCGCCCGCCGCCGCGCGACCGGCCGCCGTACGCGCGGCCTTGTAGACGAACAGCCGCTTGCCGCAGGCGCGGGCCGCTGCTGACACGCGGTCGAACCAGTCGATGTCGGTCAGGCCCTCCAGGAAAATCCCGACGACGTCGACGTCGTCGCGGGCCAGCAGGCCGGCGGTCAGCTCCATGGCGCCGGTGTCCATCTCGTTGCCGGTGCTGAACCAGTGGGCGATCCCGGCCCCGCGCCGGAGCAGGCCCATCAGCAGGCCGTTGCCCAGCGCGCCGCTCTGGGTCACCAGGCCGATCCGGCCCAGGCGGGGGGCTCGCCGCGTCAGCACGGTCGAGAAGTTGAGATGCGCCCCCGAGCCGACCGACATGGTGCCCACGCAGTTCGGGCCGATGACCCGCATCCGGAAGCCGGGCCGCCGGATCACCTCCTCCAGTTCCCGCCGTGGCCGGCTGGACGGCGATTCGAAGCCGCTGCCGATCACGACCGCGGCGCCCGCGCCGGCCTCGTCGAGGTCCGATACGGCCGCGGGGACCAGGTGCGCGGGGAGGTTGACGATCGCGACGGCGCGTTCGAGCCGGGGCAGCGCCTTGGTCCTGGGCACGCACGGCACCCCCAGGATCGACTCGTGCCGCGGGTGCACGACGTGCAGTCCGCCGCGGTAGCCGTACCGCAGCAGGAAGGCCAGCGCGCGGCTGGAGAGCTTCGACTCGTCGGCGGAGGCGCCCACCACGACCACCTCGGAGGGCGCGCACATCAGGTCCACCAGCCCGGCGCCGTCGAGACGCGAGCTCCCGGCGGTTTCGCGGGCGTCGGTCACGCTCATTCGTCACCCCCGAAGGAGACGGTTCCGGTCCCGTAGTGCAGGCGGCGGTACTGGACGCTCACGGCGCGATGGTCGATGGGGACGTCGACGAGGGTGGGCGCCGGCTCGGCGACGAAGGCGGCGACGGCCGCGCGGAGTTCCTCGTCGGAGTCGCAACGCTCGGCCCGCAGTCCGAAGGACCGCGCGGTGCGGGCCAGGTCGGTCCGGCCGGACACCGCCTGCTCGCCGCTGATACCGCGGGCGGCGAGCTTGTGGTACTCCGCGCCGTACGCGCCGTCGTTCATGACGATGACCAGCAGCGGGATGTCGTGCCTTGCGATGGTTTCCAGTTCCTGCACGTTCATCAGCAGGCTGCCGTCGCCCTCGATCACCGCGCAGGGAGTGTCGATCCCGGCGGATCTCCGGGCGACGGCCACGCCGATGGCCGTGGGCACCGCCTGCCCGATCGCGCCGAAGTCGTAGGTGAAGTGGTAGCTCGCCGGGCCCCGGCCGGTCATCCCGGGCACCACGTAGTTCCAGAAGTGGCCCACCCCGACGGTGATCGACGCGTCCTTCGGCAGGGCCCGGTCGATCGTCGCGACTGCGGCTTCGGGACGGTGCGTGCCGGGCGCCGGGCCGTCCGGCTGATCGTCCGCCCGGTCGGGCCGGGGCCGCCCGGAGGGGGCGTCACGGGCCGCGCCGCGTGGTGGCATCAGTTTGAGTATCTCGGCGACGGCTTCGGCCGCGTCGGCCCGCGTGTAGGAGTCCGCGACCCGCTGACCGTCGAGGTAGCCGGCCGGATCGGTGTCGATCTGGACGACGCGGGCGGCGGGGAAGAGGTATCCGCCCTCGGTGGTGTAGTAGCCCATGCGGGCCCCCACGCCGAGCACGAGATCCGCTCCAGCGAAGATCTCCCTGGCCGCCTCGGACGCGAAGGCGCCCGCGAGTCCCACGTCACGCGGCTCCCCTTCGAACCAGTCCTTGGCCGGCAGGGTCGTGGCGACGCGCGCGCCCGCCCGTTCGGCGAGTTCGAGGATGTCGGCCCGGCAACCGGCCCGGACCGCTCCGGCGCCCGCCACGATGACGGGAGAGGTCGCGGCGCCGAGCAGGTGGGCGATCTCGGCCGCGGACTCGGGTGACGGCCGGAGCGGCGCCTGCTCAGGCACCAGCGCGGCGGAGGTGGTGATGACCTCGGTCCAGGGCTGGTCGGTCTCCTGGAGGTCGTACGGCACGCTGAGCACGACCGGCGCCCGGTGCATGCGGGCGGTGAAGAAGGCCCGCGCGACCGCGTCGAGGGCCTGGTTGACGGTGGAGACCCTGATGAACTCCGCGCCCGCGGCGCGCACCAGGGGTTCCTGTTCGAGTTCCTGCAAGTGGAAGGCGGCCTCGACCGGTGTCTGCCCGGTCAGGATCACCATCGGGGTGCGGTGCCGTACCGACGCCGTGAGCGAGGTGAGAACCTGCGTGAGGCCGGGGCCGCAGGTCACCGTGGCGACGCCCACGCGTCCGGTGGCTCTGGCGTAACCGTCCGCCATGGCGACCGCCGCGTTCTCGTGACGGGCGTGGATGACGGTGACGCCGGGCCGCTCGGCCATGGCGGTCATCCAGAACATGTTGCCGTCGCCCATGAGCCCGAAGAGTGTGTCGACGCCCTCGGCTTCGAAGGCGGATGCCAGGTAGTCGTACAGGAGCACGAGTCCTCCCGGTGCCCGTCGAGGTGCGGGCCTCGACGTGTTTGCTAGCAGCAAATATTGAGTCAGAGGAAACACCGCGTCAAGAGGCAGTGGAGATCTCCTGCCGATCACGCCTCGTAGAACAGGGAAAACGTGGCGAGCCGACGAAAGTTCTAGCTTGACTCTTCGCTCAGAGAAAATATGTTGCTATACAAGACTCCGTCGAGGACCCCTCGACCCGTGCCGGCGGAGACCGGCCGGTCTCCGCCCCAGGAGGTAGCAGGCGATGGCATCCAGACTCGGACTCGCGCCCCAGATCGATCCAGAGCAGTTCGCCCACATCGAAAGCCTGGTCGGCACACCGATCCGCATCGAGCCCTTCAACCACGAGGCGACCCGGGACACCATCCGCCACTACGCGCTGGGCATCGGGGACGACAATCCCCTGTGGTGCGACCCCGCCTACGCAGCCGCCGGGCCGCACGGCGACCTGCTCGCCCCGCCGACGTTCCTCTATTCGGCCTTCGACGGCGCGATCGGCGCAGGCCTGCCCGGCGTGCAGCCGGTGTACGCGGGAACCGAGTGGGTGTTCCATCGGCGCGTACGCCGCGGTGACGAGGTCGATCCGAGTGCCGTCTTCAGCGGTGTCCGCCGGCTGAGCGGCTCCACGAGCAGCGACATGGTCCTGCAGAGCTGCGACATCGGGTACCGCGTAGCCGGTTCGCCCGTCGCGACCGCCCGCGCCCACACCTTCCGCCTGCCGCGCCGGGACGCCTCCGGAGGAGGGCTGGCCTACGAGCCCCGCGAGGAGTACGTCTACTCCGACGCGGAGCTCGACCGGATCCGCGAGCACGCGCTGTCGGAGTACCGGCGGGGCTCCGCGCCCCTGGTCTTCGGCGAGCTCGCGCCCGGCACACCGATCCCGTCCGTGGTCAAGGGGCCGATCGACCGCATCACGATGACCTCGTACTACGCCGGATGCATCGGATCGCCCGGCTACAAGGCGTGCGAGGTCGCCTGGAAGTACCGCGACTGGGCGCTCAACGACCCCTCCCGGCTGCCGTCCAACTACGACCCGAGCTACTTCGCCGAGACCGTGCTGCCCAGCCTCGGTCACCAGGACGCCGACGTCGCGCGCGAGATCGGCATGCCCAACGCCTACGACAACGGCCCTCAGCGGTGCGGGTGGTTCTCCCACGCCGTCACCAACTGGATGGGAGACACCGCCTTCCTGCGGACGCTGTCGATCCGGCTCCGGCGGCCCGACATCCTGGGGGACACCGTCTGGATCGGCGGGGAGGTCGAGACGCTCACCGAGCAGGACGGCCTGGGAGTGATCGGCATCCGGCTGGAAGCCGTCAACCAGCTCCGGCAGGTCGTCGCCACCGGCGCCGCCGAGGTGCTCTGCTCCCTGACGCCGTCGGATGTGCCCGTCGAGCCGGCGGACGAGACGCGGTGAAGCTGGAGCAGTCCGTCGTCATCGACGCCGACGCGGCCCGCGTCTGGGCCCTGCTGTGCGAACCCGAGTCGGCCGCCGGCTGCGTGCCGGGAGTCCGGCTCGACGGGCGCGACGACGACGGACACCACCGGGGCGAGCTCACCGTGAGCTTCGGGCCGACGCGGGTGGCGTTCTCCGGCGTGGCGGAGATCGTCATGGCTCCGGAGGACATGAGCGGGACCATCGTCGCGCGGGGCGCCGACCGGCAGGGCCGCAGCAGGGCGTCGGGCACGCTGCGGTTCCGCCTCGTCCCCGGCGACGGTTCGGTACGGCTCGTCTCCTCGGCGGACGTCGCCATCAGCGGGCCGCTGGCCGGTTTCGCGGAAAGCGGCGGGCGGCACGTGGTCGAGCAGCTGCTCGCGGGGATGGCGGCCAACGTCTCCGCCCGGCTGCGGGACGAGCGTCCGGCTCCCGGCACCGTGCGGCTGTCGCTGCGCGAGGTCCTGGCCGCCTGGCTCGCCCGCTTCTCGCGGTGGCCGTGGCGGCGCGGCGGCGGAGACTCCCCGACCCCCGAGGGGCGATGAATGGCCGGATACACCTTCACTCCCCTGACGCCGACCGCGTTCCTGGAGCGCTCGGCCGTGGTCCACGCCCACAGGACGGCGATCGTCGACGCGACCGCCGTTTCACCTACCGAGAGTTTTGCTGGAGAGCCATCCCGCGGTGCTGGAGTGCGCGGTCGTGGGCCGCCCGGACAGCACGTGGGGCGAGGTGCCCGTCGCCTATGTGACGATCCGGCCCGGACAGGCGGCGACGGAGGCTGAACTGGTGCGGTACGTCCGAGCGAGAACGGCACATTTAAAGGCCCCGAAGACCGTACTCTTCGGGCAGTTGCCGAAGACCTCCACCGGTAAGATCCAAAAAGGACTGCTCCGTGAGAACCTCCGCCGGTCGGCGTCCGCCGGCCTCGCGACATCCGATGGCCCGCCGGGTGATTGAACCTCCGGTTGTCCGGGCGCCGAACGCAATACGACCATGACATGCTCGGGGGCAAGGCGATGAAGGAAGAGCCGGGAAGTCTGGAGTCCATCCAGATCGGGTCCAGGCTGCGCAGCTGGCGGCTGGCCTCGGGCCTTTCTCTGCACAAGGTGGCTGACACGTCGGGCCTCTCCCCCGGCTACATCAGCCAGGTCGAGCGGGGCCTGGCCAACCCGTCCCTCGAGTCGCTCAAGAGGCTGGCCGACGCCGTGGGCATGCGGATCGGCGACCTGTTCGTCGATGAGGGCGACGGGTCCCCGGAGAGCTCCCGCTTCTTCGTGACCAAGCGGGGCATGCGCAAGCAGATCCGCTATCCGGGGTCCGGCATCCTCAACGAACTGCTCACGCCGGACCTGCAACGCCAGTTCGAAGCGATCTGGGTGGAGGCGCAGCCGGGGGCCACCAGCGGCGGCCATCCCCACTCGCACGCGGGAGAGGAGTGCGGTGTCGTCATCTTCGGTTCGATGCGCTTCTGGGTGGGCAACGCCGATCTGGAACTCGCCGCCGGAGACTCCATCTATCTCGACTCCACCGTGCCCCACCGCTGGGTCGCCACCGGCACCGAGCCCCTGGTCGCCGTCTGGATGATCACACCGCCGACCTTCTAGAGGAGCCTTCACCGGCTCGGAGTGTCAAGATAGCCCACGTCTGATCCGGGACATCAGCTCGTACCAGAACCGTACTATACGGTATGGTACGGTGCAGGTATCCATCGACCGAGGGACAGACGTGTCAGCATTGCCCGATCCGGTCTGGCCGGTCGTCGTCCTGGCGATCATCCAGGCCGGGGACGCCGTCATGTGCGTCAAGCCCGTTCCGTTCATCGCCCGGTGCTTCGAGGACGTGAACTGGCCGCGGCGCTACTGGTGGATCATGCCGCCGCTGAAGTTCGCCGCCGCGGCGGGACTGATCCTGGGCATCTGGCTGCCTTACCTCGCCGCCGTGACCTGTGCCGCGCTCGTCCTCTACTTCTTGGTCGCCATCGCGATGCACATCGCGGCCCGGGACTTCGGCCGCAACCTCTTCCTCAACGCCACCGGGATGCTGCTGATCTGCGTCGCCGTGGGCGTCTACAGCTTCATGACGTGACTCTCCGCGAGCGCGGAGCGTTCCATACCAGATGGTACGTTGATCCGATGAGCACGGCACGAGACCGGTGGCTGGACGAAGGCCTGAAGATCCTCGCAGAAGAAGGTGCGGCGGGGATTCGCATCGACCGGATCGCCGCTCGGCTCAACCTGTCGAAAGGGTCGTTCCACCATCACTTCGATGGCGCCGAGGGATACAAGAAGGCGCTTCTCGCCCATTTCGAGCGCCTGTCGGTCGAAGCGCTCAACAGCGCGATTTCCGAGATCGGGGAATCGGCCGGTGCCCGGGCGATCCTCACCCGGCTGACGGAGCTCGTCCGCCCCGGGGACACCGGGCTCTACCGGCCGGAGATCGACACCGCCCTGCGGGCGTGGGCGACGTGGGACGCGGATGTGCGGGTCGTGCAGACCCGCCTGGACGAGGCCAGACTGTCCGCGCTCCAGCGGGTGTGGCGATCAGCCGTCGCCGGCGACGAGGAGGCCCGGACCGCGGCCCTGTTGCCCTACCTGCTCGCGGTCGGAGCGAGCGTCGTCTACCCTCCTGTCGACGCCGACCGGCTTCGCGAGCTCTACGAGATCCTCCTGCCCCTCGTACCGGACGGCACGACGCCGCTGCCGTGACCCGCATCGGTCAGGAACAGAAGTCCGTGATGGTGTCGGTGAGAATGCGGGTGAGACGGTCCAGCGAGGCCAGGTCCGCCCACTCGCGGGCCGCGTGCGCGCCCTCGCCGTCGGCGCCGAACAGCAGACAGGGGATGCCGGCGCGGTCCAGCAGGGCCGCGTCCGTCCAGAAGGGCTCCCCGCGCACCACCGGCGGACGCCCGAGGACCGCCTCCGCATGGCGGGTCAGCGTGCGGACGATCCGCGCCTCCGGGTCGGCCTGGAACGGTTCGCGGTGCAGTCCTCGCGTGAGGCGGTAGCGGAAGCCGGGCACGGCGGCGGCCAGGCTATCCAGCACGGCCGTCAGCTCCGCCTCCACCGTGTCGGCGTTCTCGCCCGGTACGGTGCGCCGCTCCAGGGTGATGCGGCAGCGCGCCGGGTAGGTGGAGGGCTCCTGGCCGCCGGCGATGACCGAGGCGTGCACGGTACCGGTGCCGAGCAGGGGGTGCGCCGGGCCCTGAGCTAGACGCGTGCCCAGCTCCTCCAGCGCGACCAGGAAGTGCCCGGCCTTGGCGATGGCGTCCACGCCCAGGTCGGGCCTCGAACCATGGGCCGCACGACCCTCGATCACCACGTCGAACCAGGCGAAGCCCTTGTGCGCCAGGGTGACTTCGAGATGACTCGGCTCGGTGACGATCGCCGCGTCCGCGGTGAAGGACTCCAGCACCTCCTCCGTACCGGTGCTGCCGTGCTCCTCGTCCGCGACGCACGCGAGGAGCACATCGCCGCGCAGCGGACCGCCGGCCATGGCCCGGACGGCGGCGATCATCATCGCCGCGAGCCCGCCCTTCATGTCGAAGGACCCGCGGCCGTACATCCGCCCGTCACGGATCTCCGGATCGAACGGGTCACCGTCGTAGCCGGCCACACCCACCGTGTCCAGATGACCGTTGAGCATCAGCGACCGGCCGCCACCGGCCCCGCGAGCGATCGCGACCACCGACGGCCGGCCGCCGCGCTTGTCCAGACGGTGCACCTCGAAACCGCGCGCGGCCAGCCACTCGCCGCAGAAACCGGCGATGGCGCTCTCGCCCGCGCCGTCGGCCGTGAGGTCCGGGTTGACGGAGTCGATGGCGATCAGGCTGGCCAGCAGGTCGTGGGGGTCCAGGGGGTCAGGGGCGGAGGGAGGGGCAGGGGGCATGCGGACCTTCCGAAGGGCGGTGCGGTGGATCGACTGTTCGATTATCGGCGTCTCCGGCATCTCGGGGATCTTCGTGGGAGGCGTCAGGCGGGCTCCGGCGATCACACGGACGCTCAGGCCGCCTGGAAGGAGCGCCGCGACAGGCCGACGCCGTAGCCGTCGAGTGTGGTCACCACCGGGGCGGTGGGGTCGGTGGCCGCGCCGAGGGCGACGAACAGCGGGGTGAAGTGCTCGACGGTCGGGTGCGCGTACGGCATGCCGGGGGCGGCGGTGCGGAAGCGGGCGAGCTCGGCGACGTCACCGCGGGCCAGCGCGTCGGCGGCCCAGGCGTCGAAGTCGGCCGACCAGCCGGGCACCTTGTTCTCCAGGAACATCTCCCTGGTCAGGAACGGCAGGCCGTGCGTCATGTGCCCCGAGCCGATCACCAGCACGCCCTGCTCGCGCAGCGGCCGCAGCCGCTCGCCGATGGACAGCAGCCGATCGGGGTCCTCGGTGGGCAGGCTCAGCTGCAGCACCGGGATGTCGGCGGCCGGGTACATGATCTTCAACGGGACCCAGGCGCCGTGGTCCAGCCCGCGGCTGGTGTGCCGGTGCACCTGCCCGGTGTCCGGCATGACCCCCACGACCTGCCGCGCCAGCTCACCGGCGTCGGGCGTGTCGTAGCGGAAGGTGTAGTACAACGCGTCGAAGCCGCCGAAGTCGTACACCAGCTCGCTGGGTCGTTCGGCGCTCACCGACAGCGGCGCTGACTCCCAGTGCGCGGAGACGACCAGGATCGCCTTCGGCTTGGGCAGGGCCCTGGCCCAGCCGTGCAGCGGAGTGAGCCAATCGGGGCTCTCGAAGGGCATGGGTCCGCCGCCGTGGGACAGGTAGAGGCTGGGCAGCGGCCCGTCCTGGGCCGTCCACGGCCGGTGCGGTTCGGCGGCCTCGAGGGCGGCGGCGCGCTTCAGGTGCGTGGCGAACGGGTGCGCGGCGGGTATGCGGGCGTCGGCGGCGGTCGTGGTGGTGGTCATCGGGGCTCCTCGTCGGGGAGATCATGGGTGTCTCATCGGGCCGAGGGCCGCCGGGGGCGCGGCCGTCGGTCATCCCGCGCGGGGGCGCGGGGCGGCTGTCAGGCGACGACGGCGAACCCGCCGGTCCAGGCGATCTTCTCGCCGGCCGCGAGGCCGATCTGCAGGAAGCCGAGGGCCTCCAGCTCGCGGGCCCGGCTCAGCGGGCCGGTGTCGACGGCGCGCAGGCCCGCGTCGGTGACGATCTGGGCGAGCGCGGCCTTGGCGCCCGCGTCGTCGCCGGCGATCAGCACGGTCGTGGGCTGCTCGCCGACGCTGCCCTGGGACAGGGTGGCGGCGAAGTTGGTGTTGAACGCCTTGACCACCTGGGAGCGGGGCAGCGCCTCGGCGATCTCGGCGGTGGCCGAGCCGTCGGCCGCGACCGTCAGGGAGTCCATCGTGGAGAAGTCCACCGGGTTGGTGATGTCGACGACGACCTTGCCGTCGAACTGTCCTTCGCGCTGGGCGATGACTCCGGCCACCCCTCCGTACGGGACGGCGAGGACGACGATGTCACCGGTGACGGGCTTGCCCGTGTCGTCCCGGCCGAGGAGTTCGACGGTGTTGCCGCTTCTGCGGACCAGGTCGGCGATGGCCGAACCCATGGCGCCGGGGCCGATGATGCTCACCTGTGTCATGTCGGTGCTCCTTGTGGTGGTCGTTGCACGACTGGTACCCATGAGAGCAAACTTGTCGCTACAACTATTCCTGGACGAGGGACCTGACCGTGGACACTCCGTGGCTCGACCGGCGGCAGCTACGCGCCTGGATCCGCCTGCGGGCGGTGCTCGAACTGCTCCCCGGGGTCCTGGACGCGCAACTCCGCCGTGACTCCGGGCTGACCGAGTTCGAGTACTACACGCTGGCGATGCTGTCCGAGGCGCCCGGCCGGACGCTGCGCATGACCGAGCTGGCCCAGCAGACCAACGCGACGCTCCCCCGGCTCTCGCACGTGGTGACCCGCCTGGAGGGCCGCGGCCTGCTGGAGCGCGTCCCCTGCCCGGAGGACCGCCGGGCGATCAACGCCCGGCTCACCGACCACGGGTGGGCCAAGGTGCGGCAGGCGGCGCCCGGGCACGTGGCCACCGTCCGGCACCACATCGTCGACGTGCTCACCGACGAGCAGCTCGCCCAGGTCACCGCCATCAGCGACGCCATCCTGGCCGAGCTGGACCCGTCGCGGGCCGTGGCCGCGCTCTACACCCGCTACGACGAGGCCTCAGACGGGGACGACGGCTCACCAGACGATGCCGAAGCGCGGCGCGGCGACGGCAGGACGGACAGCTCACAGGCGTAGGAGCCGGCCGGCCCGTCCAGCCGCCCGACATCGCGCCCCGCCGAACGGGAACGGGTCGTCGAGGGCCGGTTACCAGGGCGGACCCCCAGCGCCCTGGGGCTAAATCCGGATGAGTGTGGCGACTCAAGGCTGCTAACGTGGCCGTCATGGCACGAGGTATCTGGTCGCAGAAGATCCGCTCCGCCCGCTGACGGCGGCGCCTTCTTCCTGCTGAATCCGCGCTCGCCGTCCCGGTTCCCGCCGGGCGGCCCTTTGCTGTTGCCCGGCTCCACTGCGAGCTGCGGAGCACCGTTGAACCTCATCCCCAATACCGAAACCATGTCCCTGCCCGTCGAGGCGGGCGACAGCGCACACGTACGCGCCACGGGCGTCACCGTCACCCGCGGGTCCCGGCGTGTCCTGAACGACGTCTCGATCACCGTCTCCGCCCGGTCGCGGGTCGCCGTCGTCGGCGAGAACGGCCGCGGCAAGACGACGCTGCTGCACGTCCTCGCCGGACTGATCACACCGGACGACGGCGCCGTGCACCGTGCCGGCACGATCGGACTGGCCCGCCAGGAGCTGTCCGCGCGAGCGGGCGAGACCGTCGGCACCCTGACGTCCGAGGCGCTGGCCGCGTCGCTCGCGGCCCTCGACGCGCTGGAGGAGGCGACCCTCGCCATGACCGAGGGCGACCCCGCCGCCGACGACCGCTACGCCACCGCGCTCGACGCCGCCACCCGGCTCGACGCGTGGGACGCCGAACGCCGCGTCGACGTCGCCCTTGAGGCCCTCGGCGCCTGCACCGACCGCGACCGCCCGCTGGCGACGCTGTCGGTCGGTCAGCGCTACCGGGTGCGGCTGGCCTGCCTGCTCGGCGCGCGGCACGACGTGCTGCTGCTCGACGAGCCGACCAACCACCTCGACGCGGGCGGGCTGGACTTCCTGACCCGCAGGCTGCGCGAGCACGATGGCGGCCTCGCCGTCGTCAGCCACGACCGGGCGCTGCTGCGCGACGTCGCGGACCGGTTCCTCGACCTCGACCCGGCCCGCGACGGGAAGCCGCGGCTGTACGCAGGCGGCTATGACGCCTGGCAGGACGCCCGGCGTCGCGAGCGTGAGCGCTGGGAGCAGGACCACGAGCAGCAGCAGGCCGAGCACCGGCGGCTGCAGGACGCGGTGTCGAAGGCCCGCGACCGGCTCTCCACCGGCTGGCGGCCGGACAAGGGGACCGGCAAGCACCAGCGCCAGTCCCGCGCGCCGGGCGTCGTGCAGGCCCTGAACCGTCAGCGGGAAGCCCTGCTGGCGCACCGGATCGACGTGCCCGAACCGCCGCCGTCGTTGCGGTGGCCGGACCTGGGCGTCCGGCCGGGGGCGCCGCAGTTGCGCGCGCATGGCGTCGCCGTCGGCGGGCGGCTGGCCGGGCCGGTCGATCTCACCCTCGACGGGGGCGACCGGCTGCTCGTCACCGGGCCGAACGGCGCCGGGAAGTCCACGCTGCTCGCGGTGCTGGCCGGTGCGCTCGAACCCACCGACGGGCACGTCTGGACGGCGCAGGGGGCACGGATCGCCCAGGTCACCCAGGAGACCGCCGGGCAGGACCCCGCGCTCACCGCCCGCGAGGTGTACGCCCGCCACGTGGGACGACTGGTGGCCCACAAGGGACTGCGCGACGCCGACGCCGTCCCGCTGGGATCGCTCGGACTGCTGGACTCCGAGGCGATGCGCACGCCGGTCGGGCGGATGTCCCAGGGACAGCAGCGGCGCCTCGACCTGGCGCTCGCGCTGGCCGGCCGGCCCGGCCTGATCCTGCTGGACGAGCCGACCAACCACCTGTCACCGGCGCTCGTCGACGAGCTGACCGACGCGATGCTCAAGACGAGCGCCGCCGTGGTCGTCGCCACGCACGACCGGCAGCTCCTGCGGGACCTCGCCGGCTGGCCGCGTCTGGAGATAGGCCCGCCGTAGCGAGGGCTGCCGCCGGGTCGCGGTGCTCAGAGAAGATCGTCGATCGTGATGGGCACGGAGCGGATGCGCCTGCCCGTGGCGTGGAAGACGGCGTTGGCGATGGCGGCGGCCATCCCGACGAGCCCGATCTCGCCGACGCCCTTCACCCCGACCGGGTTGTACGCGTCCGGGACCCCGACGAAGGTCACGTCGAGGTCCGGGACGTCGGCGTTCACCGGCACGAGGTAGTCGCCCAGGGTGGCGTTGGCGATCCGGCCGGTGCCCGGATCGGTGACCGTCTCCTCGAACATCGCCATGCCGATCCCGCCGACCGTGCCGCCGATGATCTGACTCCTGGCCAGCTTCTCGTTGAGTATCAGGCCGCCGTCGATCACCGACACGACCCGCGCCACGCGCAGCCGCCCCAGCTCGGGATCCACCCGGACCTCCACGAACCGCGCGCCGAAGGGCCCGGCGGGAGCCATCCCGGCCTCCTCCGCCCGGCGCGGCTCGCTGTCGCCGTCCGCGCTCAGCTCCTCCAGCCCGTGCGCGGCCAGGATGCCGGTGTAGGACTCGCCCCGCCCGGGCTCGCCGGCGCGGTGGATCCGCCCGTCCGTGACGGTGACGTCGTCGGCCCCGCAGCCGGCCAGCGGCGAGGCCGGGTCGGCGCCCGCCAGGTCGAGGAAGGCCCGCAGAAGGGCACGGCAGGCCGCGTGCACGGCGTTGCCCAGGGCCGCGGTGAGTCCGGAGCCGCCCGCCTGGGGCCCCGGGGGCATGCCGGTGTCGCCGAGCCCGAACGTGACGCTCCCCGGCTCCAGGCCGAGCAGCTCGGCCGACAGCTGCGTCATGACCGTGTACGTGCCGGTGCCGATATCGGTCACCGCGCTGCGCACGTACGCCGTCCCGTCGCCGCGCACGGTCACCCTGGCCCGGCAGGGCGCCTGGTACCAGAAGTAGCTGACCCCGGCCAGGCCGTACCCGACGAGCCAGTCACCCTCGCGCATCGAGCCGGGTTCGGCCCCGCGCCGGGCCCAGCCGAAGCGGTCGGCGCCGACCTCGTAGCACTCGCGCAGCGCCTTGCTCGACCACGGCAGGCCGGAGCGCGGGTGGACCTCGGCGTAGTTGCGCAGCCGCAGCTCCAGCGGGTCGAGGCCGAGCATGTAGGCCAGTTCGTCCATCGCCGACTCGAGCGCGAAGTTGCCCTGGGCCTCGCCCGGCGCGCGCATCGAGTTGGTCCACGGGATGTTCAGCCGGACCTGCTGGTCCCGGGCGGAGACGTTCGGGCAGGCGTACGCCGTCGTGGAGACGGACGAGCACGGCTCGATGTTGTCCCCCTCGATCGAGAGGGTCGACACGCTCTCGTGCTCGATCGCGGTCAGCCGGCCGTCGCGGGTGGCGCCGAGCCGGACGCGCTGCGCCGTGGCCGGGCGGTGGCCGATGCCCGTGAACATCTCCGGGCGGGCCAGTTCGAGCCTGACCGGCCGCCGGGTCCGCCGGGCCGCCATCGCGGCGAGCACGACGTGCGGCCAGACGCGCAGCCCCGCGCCGAAGCCACCGCCGACGTACGGGACCAGCACCTGCACTCCCGCCTCCGGCACGCCGAACATCCGCGCGAGCGTGGCCCGCACCAGGACGGGCCACTGGGTGGAGTCGTGCACGGTGAGCGCGTCGCCGTCCCACGCGGCCAGCGTGGTGAACAGGCCGAGCGGGTTGTTGGTGTTCTCGGCGGTGGTGTACGACGCGTCGACGACGGCGTCCGCGCGGGCGAGCCCGGCGGCCACGTCGCCCCATGAGGCGTCGCTGCCCCACGGGTCCGCCACCCGCTCCGCCCGCGGGTCGTCGAGATCCAGCAGCGGCTCGGCCCGCTCGTAGCCGACCTCGACCCGCCGCGCCGCCGCCCTGGCTTGCTCGGGCGTGTCCGCCACGACGACGGCGACGTACTGGCCGTAGGAGAGGATCCGGTCGTCCTGCAGCGGGGGCGGCGGCGTACGCAGGAGGGACTCCGGGCCGGAGCCGAGTCGCGGCGCGTTGAGGTGCGTGAGCACCGCCAGCACGCCCGGGGCGCTCTCGGCCGTGCCCGTGTCGAGCCGGGTGATCCGCCCTGAGGCGATGGTGGCCCGCACGACGGCGGCGTGGGCCATGCCGGGCAGGCTGACGTCGTTGGGGTACGGCGCCGCGCCGGTCACCTTGAGCGGGCCGTCCACCCGGTCCGTTCCGGCGCCGACGATCCGGGGCCGTTCGACGGTCGTCATGACGCCACCCCCGCGACGGTACGCAGCGCGCGCGTCAGCGTGCGCTTGGCCAGCTCCACCTTGAAAGCCGTGCCCGGCACGGTGAACGGGTCACGCACCGCCCGCTCGGCGGCCTCCCGGAACGCGGCCGGGCCCGCCGGCGCGCCGCGCAGGATCTCCTCCGCGTCGCGGGCCCGCCACGGTACGGTGCCGACCCCGCCGAGCGCGACCCGTGCCTCCCGGATCAGGCCGCCGTCGAGCAGCAGGGTCACAGCCGCTGAGGTGAGCGCGAACTCGTAGGACATGCGGTCGCGGACCTTCAGGTAGCCCGACCGGGTGCCCTCCGGAGGCAGCGGGACGTCCACGGCGGTGATCAGCTCACCCTGGCCGAGCATGTGCTCCACATCGGGCGTGGCCTCCGGTAGCAGGTAGAAGTCGGTGAGCGGGATGGTCCGCTCCCCCGCGGACCCCCGGACGCGCACGATCGCGTCGAGCGCCACCAGCGGGACGGCCAGGTCGGAGGCGTGCGACGCGATGCAGTGCTCGCTCGCTCCGAGGATCGCGTGCATGCGGGCGGCGCCGGTGACGGCCGCGCAGCCGGTGCCGCGGCGGCGCTTGTTGCAGTCGGGCACGGTCGGGTCGCGGAAGTAGCGGCAGCGGGTGCGCTGCAGCAGGTTGCCGCCGATGGTGGCCATGTTGCGCAGCTGGACCGACGCGCCGAGCAGCAGCGCCTCGCGGACGAACGGCGCCCGCGCGCTCACGTACGGGTCGGCCGCGAGTTCCTCCATCGTGGTCAGCGCCCCCACCCGCAGCGTGTCGCCGTCGAGCCGGACACCGCGCAGCGGGAGCCTGGTGATGTCCACCAGCCGTCCGGGCTCCAGCACGCCGTCCTTCATGAGGTCGAGCTGGGTCGTGCCGCCTGCCAGGTAGCAGGCTCCCGGGTCCGCGCTCACCGTGGCGACGGCCTGCCCCACCTCGGCCGCCCGGACGTAGGTGAACTCACGCATCGCCGCCACCCGCCCCGGCGACCTCCCGGATGGCCGCCACGATGTTCGGATAGGCGCCGCAGCGGCAGAGGTTGCCGCTCATGAACTCCCTGATGTCCGGGTCCGAGCCCGCGCGCCCCTCGGCCAGCAGGCACACCGCCGACATGATCTGCCCGGAGGTGCAGTAGCCGCACTGGAAGGCGTCGTGCCGCACGAACGCCTCCTGCATGGGGTGCGGGCCGCCTTCGGAGCCCAGCCCTTCGATCGTGGTGATCGCCCGGCCGTCGCACTGGGCGGCGAGCGTGAGGCAGGACAGGATGCGCCTGCCGTCCGCGATCACCGTGCACGCGCCGCAGGCGCCCTGGTCGCAGCCCTTCTTCGTGCCGGTCAGACCCAGCCGGTCGCGGAGCGCGTCCAGCAGGGTGAGGCGGGCGTCATCCAGGTCGAGCGGATAGTCCCTGCCGTTGACGGTCAACGTCGTCATGTCCCCGAATCCCCCGAACGCCGAGCCGGTCCCGGCGCTCAGGCGGCGCCGGGCCTTCCGGGGGGAGATCCGTTTCGTACGGTACCCGCGTACTCCGATGATGTACCCGACGTCCCCCGAGCGTCTCGGACCGGACTCCTTTTCGGTCACCTGCAACACGCTGAAGGGTGCCGGACATTTACCAAGGTGTCCGGCACTTTTCGCGAGGAGACGTTGTGACACATCAAGATCGCTTCGAGGCGATCTATGACGCGTACTACCCGGCCATCCATCAGTACGCAGCCCGCCGTACCGACTCGGCCGACGACACCGCCGATGTCATCTCCGAGACGTTCCTCACCGCCTGGCCCGACGGTGAGCGGGGCTGCTGTGGCTGTACGGCGTGGCCGCGAGGTGCCGGCGCTGGACTGCTGGGAGGGGCTGACCAGCGAGCAGATCGCCAGGCGGTCCGGCGACCGAGTACGCCAACGCGGCGGTCTCCATCAACAAGTCCGGCGACTATTTCGCCGTGACCATCACCGACCCCACGGCCGACCGCCGGCGCTTCGAGGAAGCATTCCGCGCGGTCGGGCTGAACGTCACGGTGAAGGTCATTCCGGTGGCGCCGGACGAGGTCGGCAACCTGATCGGCCCGGCCGTGCCGGAGGGCTTCGACTGGCACGGAAGCATCGGGACGCAGGCGGATCGTCAACGGATCGCGCGACCACAGCTCCGACACCGTCGACCTCTACGTCATCCCCGGATCCGGTACCGCCCCCGACCCTCTGGAGGTCGCCACACCCAAGTGGTACGACGACCAGCCAGGTTGATCGTCAGTCCGAGGCGTTCGGTGCCTAGCTCACCTGGCGCCAGCCGGGTGGGGGGTCCTCACCGGCCCGGCCGTCGACCGCCTCGCGCAGGAGGTCGGCGTGACCGGTGTGCCTGCCGTACTCCTCGATCAGGTCGCAGACCAGGCGGCGCAGGCTGGCGTGCCGTCCGTCGGGGGTGGAGACATGGGCGAGCTGGTCGAGGCCGCCGTCGGCCAGCGCGGCGGCGAGCGTGGCGCGGGAGCGGGCGACCGCGTCGTCCCAGAGCCGGTACAGGTGCTCTGGACTGTCGGTGTCTGCGGAGGTGAACGGCCAGTCGTCGCCGCCCTCCCAGTCCTCCCACGCCGAGCCGATCGGCTTGCCCCGGAACTTGACGTTGAACATGTGGTCCTCCACCACGGCCAGGTGCTTGAGCAGGCGGCCGAGGGTGAGCGCGGAGGCGCCCACCCGGGTCCGCAGCCCGTCCTCGTCCAGGCCGTCGGCCTTCCAGCGGAAGGTGGTGCGCAGCCGATCGAGCGCGCCGAGCAGGTGGGCGCTCTCGTCACCGGCCAGCGGCGGTTCCCATGGCGTATCGGTCATGTCGTAACCCTGGCATGGGATCGAGGGCGGTCAGCCGCCCGGTCGTACGCGATAAATCCGGCTATGTCGGCGATCATCCTGAGATAATGGCCGATGTGGAGGAGGTCGAGGTCGTCGTCGCCCATCAGGAGCGCGCGACCCTGCGCGTCGGCGACGTGTTCCTAAAGATCGACGCTGATCGGACGCGCGCCGACGTCGAGGTCGAGGCGATGGCCATGGCGCCGATCCCCACCCCGGAGGTCCTGTGGCGGAAGCCGCCCGTGCTCGCCCTCGCCGCCCTGCCGGGGACGGCGCTCGGCCGCCTCGGCGAACCGTCGACCGCGTCGTCGGCGGCGTGGGCCGCGGCGGGTGCCGCCGCACGCACGCTGCACGACGCGCCGCCGCCGCCCTGGCCCGGCCGGAGCCTCGACGAGGTCGCATCGCGCCTCGACGGCGAATGCGCGTGGCTCGTCGCGAACGGCGTCCTCCCCGCCGACGTGGTCACGCGGAACCGCCGGGTCGCCGAGGCCGCGCTCCGGCCGTGGACACCGGTGTTCACGCACGGCGACCTGCAGGTCACCCACGTGTTCGCCGACGGTGACGAGATCACCGGCGTGATCGACTGGTCCGAGGCGGGGCCGGGCGACGCCCTGTTCGACCTCGCCACCTTGACGCTCGGACACGAGGAGCGCCTCGGCGACGTCGTCGCCGGCTACGGCACCGAGGTCGACCTCGACGTGATCCGCGCGTGGTGGTCCTTACGGAGCCTGCGGGCGGTCCGCTGGCTGATCGAGCACGGCTTCGACCCGTGGCCCGAGGTCGCCGTGCTGAACTCCCGGCTGTGAGGCCGCACGAGACCGACGACTACGCCATGTCCTGACGCGAGCGGCGCACACCCAGCTGAAAGTTTCAGTCTCGACGTGCGCGGACGCCTGCCCGCGCCCCCGGCGCTGGTCGGCCCGGCCTGCCCGGTTCTATGGTGACGATCTCGAACCTCCTTGCGAGAGGGGCACCATGGCACTCAGCGCTCGTCGTCCTGCCCAGGTTCTGCGCCTCGCCCTCGTCCTCGCCCTGACGCTGACCGCCGGCGCGGTGCTGTCCGCTCCCGCCGCGCTCGCCGCCGCCTACCGCTCGGCCACCTCCTCGGGCTGGGGCCCAGCCCGGCGGCGGGAAAGGCGGCCGCCGAGGCCAACGCCCGCGCCGCGCTGAACCAGCAGGCCGCCGCGGCCGGCGAGGTCTGCTCGGGCGTGTCTGTCACCACCAGGCACCTCTACACCGCGCCCGACGGTTCGGCGTGGATCTACGAGGCGACCGCGTCAGGCAACTGCGAGGTCCCGCCGCCGGTGTCGTACACCGTCCCGCGCACCGAGACCCGTCAGGCCGGCGGCACGAGCCCGAACGTCGCCGTCGAGAACGGCGCGCAGGCCGCCCGCGCGGCGCTCCTGGCCGCGGGCCAGGCGTGCCCGGGCTACGCCACGACGTCGTCCCTGGTCTACACCGCGCCCGGCGGCGCGTGGTGGATCTACGACGTCACCGTCTCGGCCACCTGCACCCACTGACACCGGCTCCACGAAAGAAGACGGCCGACCACTCTTCGCATTCATGCAGTCGCCCTGAGTAACATGCGTCCATGACGAGACCGTTCCGCAGCTTGACCATGCTGTTCACCGCCGCACTGGCCCTCACGGCGGCCCCGCACGCCGCCTCCGCGTCCTCGCAGAACCCTCCCCGCGGCTGCGCCATGAAAGAGATCACCTCCGGCAACTACTCCGCCAGGGCCACGATCTGCCTCACCGAGGCGTGGAAGACCCACACCTTCGGCGAACGCACCCTGGAGCCGACCAACACGCTCACCCTGGAGTGCTGGCACGGCGTCGCCCTGTGGTCCAACTCCGACTGCTCGATGAGCTCGAAGCTGTCCCTGTCGAAGGACGGCGTCCCCGCCTGGACCGAGTCGCGCAGCAACAGCGTGTACATCGCCCGCTCCGGCAACACCAGCACCTACACCGACCACTACGCGTGCCGGGGACGGGGCGAGTACGAGCTGCGGTTCGAAGGCGGCACGGTCCACGTCACCCCGCATTCCAGCAGCGCCAGCCTGACCATCCCGGCCTTCTCCGTGAAGGCGCGCGGCTGCGCCTGAACGCCGACCGCAGGTGAGGGGCTCCCCCGGACGACGGGGCAGCCCCTCACGCCGAACGACGTGACGGCAAGCCACCGGAGCCCGGGAAGGTCAGGGCGGGGCCGTTCCGTCACTCGCGGCACAGGCGGCGTCGAGGCGCTCGAACGGCCCCGGACCGTCGTGCGGCTTCGGCGGGGCCCCGAGGTGGCGGACGCGAAGCTCGTCCATCAGCTCCTCGATGAACGCCGGGCCCTCATCGCGCATGAGCCGCTGCCGGCTGCGGAGCTCGTCGCCGCCCGGCCGCCAGTCGAGGCCCCAGTTGCCGAGGGCGTAGATGATCGGAAGGGTCCGGATACCGGCTTCGGTGAGGCTGTAGCGGGCGCGCTGCCCCCGCACGGCGGTGCCGCGGGTGAGGATCCCCGCCTCGACGAGCCGTACGAGACGGTCGGCGAGGATGTTCGAGGCGATGCCCTCGATCGACCCGGTGAGCAGCGCCCGGAAGTAGCGGCGGTCGCCGAAGATGACGTCGCGCAGCACGAGCAGCGACCAGCGATCTCCGAGCACCTCGACGGCGACGTTGATCGGACACCCGGACCGTGGTTCCACTTGTTCCTCCTTGACAGGTATTTCGCCCCCCATATAGTAGTTGCACACTGCAACCACTTTGGAAGAGGAGCTGATGGGTCGCTTCATCTACTCGATGCAGGTATCCCTCGACCTGCGGATCGAGCAGGTTCCGGGGGACAACGGCGCCGGCGAGTGGCTGCGCGTCGACGAGGAGCTGCACCGCGAGGCCAACGCGCGGACGCGGGCGCTCGCGCTCATGGTCCACGGCCGGGTCTACTACGAGGCCATGGAGGAATACTGGCCACGGTCAAGCGAGGACGCGTCGCTGCCGGACGTCATGCGCGAGTACGGCGAGATCTGGACCGCCAAGCCCAAGGTGCTCGTCTCCCGCACCCGCCGCAGCGCCGCCCACAACACCCGGATCATCGGCGGGGACGACGCGATCGAGCGGCTCGCCGCGCTGCGGGCCGAGACCGACGGCAGCATCAGCGTGGGCGGCGCGGCGCTCGCGACGCAGTTGCTCCGGGCGGGGCTTCTTGACGAGTTGCTGCTCTTCACCCATCCCTCGATCCTCGGCTTCGGCAGGCCGCTGTTCGACGACTATGACCTGCCGATCGATCTCGACCTGCTGGAGCAGCGATCGTTCGAGCAGGGCGTCACGATGCATCACTACGCCGTACGGGACGCGAAGGAGACGAGCTCGTGCTGAGGCAGGTCGCGGAGGGTGTGCTCGTCCATCAGAGCGAGCTGCTCCAGAACAACACCGTCGTCGTGCGGGGCCGGGCCGGCGTGATGCTCATCGACGCCGGGATAACGGGCGACGAAATGGCGTGCCTCGCGAACGACCTTCGCGAGCTGGGCCGGCCTGTTGTGGCAGGCTTCTCGACGCATCCTGACTGGGATCACGTGCTCTGGCACGCCGAGCTCGGCGACGCGCCCCGTTACGGTACGGCCCGCTGTGCGGCTTCCATGCGAGATCTGCGCTCGAACGAGGGCTGGAAGGCCCGGGTCGCCGAAGGGCTGCCGCCGGAGATCGCTGACGAGACACCGCTGGACCTGTTCGGCCTCATCACCGCTCTGCCTGCCGGAACCACCCGGATTCCGTGGGATGGCCCTCAAGTCCGGATCATCGAGCATCCGGCTCATTCCCCGGGCCACGCGGCGCTGCTGATCGAGGAGCGTGGGGTTCTCGTCGCCGGCGACATGCTGTCCGACGTCCTGGTTCCGATGCTCGACGACTTCAACGGCACCAACGACCCGGTCGAGGAGTACCTCGCCGGGCTGCGACTGCTTGAGGACGTGGCGGGCGACGCCGATGTCCTCGTCCCCGGTCACGGGTCCGTCGGCGGAGCCGACCAGGTACGCGCGCGGATCGAACTGGACCGCGCGTACGTGCACGCCTTGCGTGACGGCCGTACTCCCGACGACCCACGACTCGGCCCGTCGGCCCAGCCCGGCTGGGAATGGGTGAGCGACATACACGCGGGCCAAGCCCAGAGCCTCGCCCGGAGAAGCGAGCGCGACGGGACGCCCGGCTAGCTCTCGGCGTGCGGCACAGCCGGTACGCGCGAACGCGAGGACGTTCCGGCGGCCTGGGGGACGCTCAGGTGGTCCACCAGCCCCGCAGCGTGTCGAGCGCCGGCGTGGACAGCCAGTTGACGACGAAGCCGAGCAGGAAGGCCAGGACCAGGAAGACCACCTGCTGCACGAGCTGCGCCCTGGCCTGGCCGACCAGGTGCTTGCCGATGACGACGTCCACCATCCTGGTCTGCTCCTCCGTCAGCTGGACTTCCTTGCGCACCGCTTCGAGACGGATGTTGAGCTCGGTGAGCCGGGCGAGCTTCTCCGTGATCTCCCGGTCGAGGTCCTCCGACACGCTCGCCGACTCGCGCACCACGTCCTGGACGGCCTTGGCCCTGCTCTCCAGCACGATCGCGTGCCGGTCCGCCCGCTCCTCGCGCCGCTCCAGCAGGCGGAGTATCCCCCAGCCGCCGCCCCCGACCAGGACCGCGAGGCCCGGCAGGCCGTAGTACACCGGCTCGAAGTAGCCGTCGAAGAACTTGTCCAGCTCGGGGGTGTTCGGGTCCATGCCGAGCAGCGCGCCGACGAGTCCGAGGATGAGGCCCACGACGATCGCCCACCCGAACATGACGGCGAGCACGACGCTCGCACCGGCGGCGAACCCCCTGAGGAGCTCCGACCCCCATGCGAAAAGCGTCTCGGCCGGCGGCCGGTTCTGCTCGCCCCGCCCGGGGTCACCCTCGGAAGACGGAGATGTCTGCACTCCATCAGGGCTCGTCCGGACCACCGAACGCGAGCTCACCGGCGAGTCCGCCAGGTGCCGGAGGTGAGCAGGACGCCCACGACGAGCCAGTAGAGGCCGGCGATCAGCCCGCCGCCGAGCTGGGCGAGGATGATCTCGCACGCCCAGAGGGCCGGAAGGGCCGCCGCCACGGCGCGGGGCACCTGCCCGGCCCGCCACAGCGACACCGCCATCATGATCGCCCCCACGAGCATGCCGAGGTTCGCCGGTACGGCCACGAAGGGGAACCACGCGTAGTCCTCGCCGCGCAGGTTCGACGACGTGGCGCCGAACGCCAGCAGGACGTGGCCGGCCGAGACGACGACGGCTCCCACGAGGGCGGTACGGCCGCCGTGGCGGGCCAGCGCGACGAGGCCGGGGACGAGAAGGATCAGCGAGGCCGCGAACAGGCCCAGAAGGAGGTGCTCCTCACCGAGCACGCGAGGATCATCGTCCATGGGCCGCATCGCCTGCATCACGCCCGTGACGGCCATGGCCAGCCCGCCGGCGGACGCCGCCAGCCCCGCCGCCACCCGCCCGCTCTGCGCCGTTTCGTTGATGGTCACGGCGTCACGGTAGGAAGCGGCGGCGGCCGGGCGCGTCCACCACGGGAGCGCCGCCTTCGTACGACCGGAGGCTGATGCGACTACGCCGCACGGCTGACGCCCTCGGACCGGCGGTGGGGTATCCCGGCGCAAGGGGGCCGTCACGGCGAGCGGATCAGCGTGCCGAGGTCAGCGACCTGCCTCTTTACGGGGCCGGCGGGCGGCCAGCTCGACCTGGAGGAACAGGGCGGCCAGCACGGCCAGCACGGCCGAAGGGGCCAGGAGCCACAGCCAGCGCTGGGCCCACCAGCCGGCGGTGGGCTCCGCCGACAGGGTGCCGCCCAGCCCTTCATAGGCCCACAGCACCACCAGGTAGGCGGTCATGTGCCAGAGAAAGATGGTCAACGCGGCCACGTTGAGGGCCACCACCGGCTTCCAGGCAGCCGGCCGGCGCAGCAGGCGCTCGGCGGCCGGCGTGATCAGGGCCAGCAGCCCGAGTTGGAAGACGGCCAGGGCGGCGATGGCGGCGTTGGTCGGGAAGATGTTGGATTCGGCGCCGGTGGTGCCCACCATCGAGAGGGGGTAGCCCGCTCCCACGGTCAGCCCGGCCAGCACGGCCAGCCCGATCCCGGCGACGGCCAGCCGTTGCGCCGGCGGCCGCCGCCCCAGCTCCCAGCCGCGCCAGGCGTAGCCGAGCTGGTGGCAGAACAGCCACACCAGGGCGGCGGTCACCCAGCCCGCCCAGGCCAGGCCGGCGCCGCGGTTCGCCACGCTGCCGAGAGCGATCAGCAGCACGAGCGCCGCCAGGACTCCGGCTCCGTAGCGGTCGTGCAGGCTCGCGGTGATCGGCACCACGGCGATCAGCAGGCCGTACACGCCCAGGAACCACAGCGGCGTCAGGTAACCGGGGAACCACTCCCACATCCATCGGTGCGGGCCGGGCAGGGCGGCGGCGATCAGCTCGCCGGCGAGCCAGACCAGGGCCCAGACGGCGGTCGGCCACAGCAGCCGGCGCAACCGGCCCCGGACGAACTGGCCGGCGGTCGTCCCGCGTGCCTGGGCCCGCTGCCGGCCGACCAGGTTGGCGTACCCGCCGACCAGGAAGAACACCGGCATGATCTGCAGCACCCAGGTGGCCAGCCAGCCACCGGGCACGGCATCGATCGGGTTGGGCATGGCCAGGCTGCCGTCGGCGGTGCGATGGTTGACCGACAAGGTCCAGTGCCAGAGGGTGACGACCACGATGCACAGCGCGCGGGCGGCGTCGACCACCCGGTCACGGGACGCCGGCGTGTCCGCCACCATCCGGTCCAGCGTCGATCGCCTGCCCGCGACGCGGCCGGTCTGCCGGTCCTGGCGTCCGGCGCTCAGCGGTACAGCTCCTCGATGTCCGCCGCGAAGTCCTTGTGGACCAAGGAACGCTTGACCTTCAGGGTCGGGGTCAGATACCCGTTCTGCTCGGTCAGGTCGACCGCGAGGATCCGGAACCTGCGGATCGACTCGGCCCGGCTCACCGCCCTGTTGGCCTCGTCCACGGCCGTCTGCAGCCTGGACAGCAGATCCGGATCGTCACGGAGCTCGGCCGGGCCGGCGTGCTCGGGCCTGCCGGCGGCCCGCTTCCATGACGCCAGCGCCTCGGCGTCCAGGGTGATCAGGGCGGCGGTGTACGGCCGCCGATCGCCCACGACCACGGCCTGACTGATGAGCCGGTGGGTGCGCAGGCGGTCCTCGAGCGGCTCCGGGGCGAGGTTCTTGCCGCCGGCGGTGACGATGATCTCCTTCTTGCGGCCTGAGATCGTCAGGAACCCGTCCTCGTCCAGGGCGCCGAGGTCGCCGGTGAGGAGCCAGCCATCGGCGGTCTGACTCTCCCTGGTCTTCTGTTCGTCGCGCCAATAGCCCTGGAACAGGATCGGGCCCCTGATCAGAATCTCCCCGTCGTCGTCGATCCGGACCTCGACCCCGGGGAGGGGCGGCCCGACCGTGCCGATCTTCTGGGCGTGGGGCAGATTGACGGTCGCGGCGGCACTGGTCTCGGTCAGCCCGTAGCCTTCCAGCACGGTGATGCCGATTCCTCGGAAGAAGTGGCCCAGCCGTGCGCCCAGCGGCGCTCCGCCGGAGATGGCGTAGCCGACCCGGCCGCCGAGCGCGGCCCGCAGCCGTCCGTACACCAGCCGGTCGGACAGGCGGTGTGCCAGCCGCAGGCGCAAGCCCGGCCGCCCGTCGTCCAGCGCCTGGCTGTAGGCCACGGCGGTCCGCTCGGCCCAGTCGAAGATCCTGCCCTTGCCCTCGGCCTGGGCCCGCTGCTGAGCACTGTTGTGGACCCGCTCGAACACTCTGGGCGCCGCCAGCAGGAACGTCGGTCGCAGGGCGGCCAGGTCCTCGGTCAGCCTGGCCCGGTCGGCGCTGTGCGCCAGGCACACACCCCGTTCCACGCAGGCCACCTGGATCACCCGCGCGAACACGTGGGCCAGTGGGAGGAACAGCAGGGTCGAGGCGTCCCGGCCGAAGATCCGCTCCAGGCTGTCGATCGCGACGCGCGCCTCGTACAGCAGGTTGCCGTGACTCAGCATGCAGCCCTTCGGGCGGCCCGTGGTGCCCGAGGTGTAGATGATCGTCGCCAGGTCGTCGGCCGACACCGTCCGGCGGCGCTCACGCAGCCGGGCCTCGTCCACGGCCAGCCCGTCTTCGCGGAGACGGTCCAGCCCGCCGTCGTCGATCTGCCACACCCGCGGCCGCCCGGGCAGGCCCTCGGCCGCGTCCTCGACCAAGCGGCGATACGTCTCGTGCTCGACCACCGCCGCGACCGGGCCGGCGTCCTCCAGCACCCAGCGGACCTGCTCGGCCGAGGAGGTCTCGTAGATCGGGACCGGCAGCGCCGCCACCGCCCACAATGCGTAGTCCACCAGCGTCCACTCGTAGCTGGTGACGGCCAGCAGCGCGACCCGGTCGCCGGGCTGTATCCCGGCAGCGAGGAAGCCGGCCGCCAGGCCGCGGACGTCGGCCGCGAACTGCCCGGCCGTCACCGGACGCCAGCCGCCGGCCGACCGGCGCCGGAACAGAACCATGTCGCCGTCGACCCGGTCGTCGGCGAACACCACGTCGGCGAGCTGGGCGTCGGGGGCAACGGTCATCGGGGCCGGGACTTCACGGACACGCATCATCCGTCCTCCTGTGCAGAAGGGGCGAAGCAATTAGCCTGCTTCCCCAGGTCACCGGGCACACACGTGACAGCCGTCGCCGACCGTGGACCTGGTGAACCGGCTCGCCCATCCCACCGACGCCGACATCGCCGCGGTCGACGCGTGGTGGGCCGCGGGCACCGGCGTCCCATCGACGCCTTCGGGCGGGGCCGCTGTGTCCGGTGAATGTCCTCAGGGTGTCCTGGGCTGATCTATCCGTATCGCATGAGGATGAAGCCCAGAACTGACAGTCAGGAGGACTGATGGGAACTCGCAGCATTCCCAGCCCCAGGCGCGCGCTCAGGGCACTTGTCATGCTCATCGGGTTGGCACTGGTGGTGCCGACCATGATCGTCGCGTCGACGACGTCGGCGACGGCCACATCGACGGCCGTCGCGACCGCGGCCTGGACCCCTCGGGTCGTTCCGCTCTACTCCGGCGAGCCTCGCATGGACCTGAGTTTCCCTGAGATGCGGGAGGAGTTCCTGGATATCTGCGAGACCGAGCAATTCAATGGTTACGCATGCATCACCGTGGGAGACGGCGACGGAACGCACACCGGCTTCCCCATGTTCAAGTGCGGCTGGCGGAAGGTCTACAACTTCATCAACGCGGGCGCTGTCGTGAACAACCAGTACGGCGGCGCGAGGGTGCGGCTCTACAACGCCTCACAGGCGGAGATCGCGTCCTACGGAAACGGCAGGCACGGCATCCCCAACGAAATCCTGTACGCGACGGAGTGGATCAGCGTCTGCTGAACCAGCCTCATTGGAACGACGACGTACGCCCCCGCCCGTCACCAGGTGGGGGCGTCTTCGTCTTCTCGACGGTTAACCGTCCCGCCTCAATACCGCGCCGCCGCGCCCGTACTCCAGACGCCATCCCGGCGGCCATGTGCTCCCAGGATTCGGGTGCGTCACCCGGACGTCTGTGCAGGTGACGCGGCCGGCGAACGTCGCCTTGTCGAACGAGACAGTGCCGCTGAAGGTCGCCTGATCGAAAGAGGTGGTGCCCTTGAAGGTCGCCAGGAGGAACGAAGCCTCCTCGCTGAAGGACGCCTTCTCGAACCAGGTCGAGCCGCCGAAGGTCGCTCCGTAGAAGTCGGCGTGACTGGCGAAGGTCGCGCCCCGGAACGCGGTGTAGTCGGTGAAGGCCGCCCCGCCGAAGTCGGCGTGGCCGGTGAAGGTCGCGCTGTGAAACGAGGCATAGCCGGTGAACGAGGCGTCGCCGACGAAGGTCGCGCGGCTGAACGAGGTGCGGCCGATGAAGGTCGCCCCGTGGAAGTCCGCGTGAAGGACACGGCAGTTGGCGAGACCAAAGTCGAGCAAGGTGGCGTAGGACAGGTCGAGGCGCATGCCCGGCCAGAAGCGCGGGTTGACCGAGGCGGGGCGCTGCCACCAGCGGCGTTCGCACCAGGCCAGGTGGTCGGCGAGAAGGCGCTGCGCGGTGAGCCGAACCTGGCGTTCCTCCTCCGGCGCCCGGCCGGCCCGGGTCTCGGTACGGTCAGGCGAACGGGTGCGGGCGGCGCGCTGGGCGGCGCGGATCCGCTGCTGCCGGTCCTCCTCGCGCGGCGGCGTCCACGGCATCCGGAGATACGCGCAGATCACGTCCACGACCGTCTGCCGCAGCCTCGGGTTGTTCTGCGCGAGCTGTTCGAGCGCGTACAGGCCGCCGAGCCGGACCGGGGCCGGGCCGCCGCCGAGCTGTTCGACCGCCTTGCTGAAGCGGTCGGTGTCATGGCCGCGCTCGCCGAGCCGGAAGGTGCGCCGCGCGGTGTCGGCGTTGCGCGCGGTGTAGAACACCGCCAGCAACGCGGCCAGGCCGGTGGCCACGGCCAGGACGTTGCCGCGAACGGCCGCGACGGCGGCGGCCCAGTCGGTGCCGGTCAGCTCGTTCGGGGGCGAGCTCGCCGGTGGTGGGATGCCGTCATCGAGGGTGACGCCGTCGATGTTCTCCAGAACCCAGGTGGCTCCCGGGCCCAGCATCCACACCAGCGCCGGGACGGTCACGAGCACCAGCGCCACCACGATGATCGACGAAGGCTTCACCGTCCGGACTGCCGCTTCGCGCTCTTCTTGGCCATGGGCTTGATGATGCTCAAGCGGCCGGGACGCCGGAGGTCGCGTGACAAGATCGTGACCCCTCGGGGAAGGCCGCGCCATATCGCCGTTAACACTTTCCCGTTAGCGCCTCTTGACCGCATCATCGTTAACGAAATACTGTTGCCATCGATTACATGTCATCCGGTCACCGGCCGGAAGGCTCTCCCGGGACCAGGGACCGGGCCCTGTCGCAGAGCCGGTTCCGTACGGAGAAGGAGCATGATGATCTTCCACGGCAGCGGATCCACCTCTGAACCGGACGTGCCACCGGGACAACGGACGAAAGCCCTCGACACGCCCGCGCCCAGCCGCCGTGCGGTGCTCAAGGCCGCCGCGGCGGGCACGGCCGTGGCCGCCACGGGCGTCGCCGCTCCCGCCGCCGCGACTCCCCCGGCCGCCACCGCTCAGGCGTACGCCGTCGCCCCGGGGGCGTCGGTGGAGGTCGCCATGACGGTCAACGGGCGGCTGCGCAAGGTCGTCCTGGAGCCGCGGGTGACGCTGCTGGACACGTTAAGGGAGCGGCTCGGCCTGACCGGCACCAAGAAGGGCTGCGACCGGGGCGAGTGCGGGGCGTGCACGGTGCTGGCCGACGGCGAGCGGGTCAAGTCGTGCCTGACGCTGGCGGTGATGCGGCAGAGGGCCGAGATCACCACGGTGGAAGGGCTGGCGCGGGGAGAGGAGTTGCACCCCGTACAGGAGGCGTTCATCCGGAACGACGCCTTCCAGTGCGGCGCGTGCACTCCCGGTCAGATCATGTCCGCCGTGGCCTGCATCGACGAGGGGCATGCGGGTTCGGAGGCGGAGATCCGCGAGTGGATGAGCGGCAACCTGTGCCGGTGCGCGGCGTACCAGAACATCGTCGCCGCCGTCGCCGACGCCGCGAAGGAGGTGCGGCGATGAGGGCCTTCGGTTACACGGTCGCGCGCGATCCGGCCGAGGCGGTGCGGCTGGCCGCGACCACCCCCGGCTCGACGTTCGTGGCAGGCGGCACGGACCTGCTGAACCTGATGCGCGACGGCGCGGAGGCGCACGACCACCTCGTCGACGTCAACCGGCTGGACCTCGGCGGGATCACCGTCGGCTCCGGCGCGTTGCGGATAGGCGGGGCGGCCCGGATGCGGCAGGTCGCCGAGCACCCTGGAGTGCGGCGGGAGTTCCCGATGCTGTCCGAGGCGCTGCTGGCCTCCGCGTCCCCGCAGATCCGCACCATGGCCTCGATCGGCGGGAACCTCTTGCAGCGCACCCGGTGCGGGTACTTCCGCGACGCGGCGTCCCCCTGCGCCAAGCGGGTACGGGGCAGCGGCTGCCCGGCGATCACCGGGCAGAACCGGGGACACGCGATCCTGGGAGGCAGCGAACACTGCATCGCCACGCACCCGTCGGACCTGGCGGTGGCGCTGACCGCCCTGGACGCGACCGTGCGCCTGCTCGGTCCCGCCGGCGAGCGCGCCGTCCCCATCGCCGGCTTCTACCTCCTCCCCGGGTCCACGCCGGACCGGGAGACCGCGATGCGCCCGGGCGAGCTGATCACCAGGGTGGACGTGCCGCGCACCGCCCTGGCCGGGCAGTCGCGCTACCTGAAGCTGCGCGACCGGGCCACGTTCGAGTTCGCGGTGGTGTCGGTGGCGGCCGCGCTGCGGACGAGGGGCGATGTCGTACGGGACGTACGGCTGGCTTTCGGCGGCGTGGGCACCCGCCCGTGGCGGGACACCCGCGTCGAGGCGGCGCTGCGGGGCCGGCCGCTCACCCGGCAGGCGATCGACGAGGCGGGCCGGATCCTGGTCAAGGACGCCAAGCCGTACGAGGGGAACAGGTTCAAGGTCGAGCTCGTCCAGCGGGCGCTGGTGAGCGTTCTCGGCGAGCTGGGAGGGCTCCGATGAGCGGGCTGGTGGGGCAGGGCGTGGCGCGGGTGGACGGCCGGGCGAAGGTCACCGGCGCGGCCCGCTACGCCGCGGACCAGGAGGTGCCCGGTGTGCTGCACGGCGCCCTGGTGATGAGCACGATCGCCCGCGGCGAGGTCCTGGAGATCGACCGCAGGGCGGCGCTCGCGCGTCCCGGCGTCGTCGCGGTCCACACCCACGCCGACATGCCGCGGCTGAACCTGCCGAACTTCCCGTACAACAGGCCTTTCATCCCCATGCAGGACACGCGGGTGCACCACCACGGGCAGCCCGTCGCGTACGTCGTGGCCCAGACCCTGGAGCAGGCGCAGGAGGCCGCCGGCCTGGTGAAGGTGCGCTATCGGGCGGAGGATCCGGTCGCGCGGATGGCCGACGTGCTCGACGAGGCGTTCCTGCCGGACGATTTCCGCGACCGGCCCAACGAGTACAGCCGCGGCGATGCCGCCGCGGCGCTCGGACAGGCCGCGGTACGCGTCGACCGGACCTACAGCAGCCCGATGCAGCACCACAACCCGATCGAGCCGCACACCACCACCGCCGTCTGGGAGGACGACGGCACGCTGATCTTGTACGAGAGCACCCAGGGCGTGGTCTTCGCCCGCAACACCGTCCAGATCGCGTTCGGGATGCCCGAGGGGAGCGTCAGGGTCGTGTCCCCCTACCTGGGCGGTGGTTTCGGCGCCAAGGGCCCCACCTATCCGCACACGCTGCTCACCGCGGCGGCGGCGCGACTCTGCGGCCGGCCGGTGAAGCTGGTGCTGACGCGCGCGCAGATGTACACCTCCAACGGTCACCGCGCCGAGTACCGCCACCACCTCCGGCTCGGCGCCACCCGGCAGGGCGCGCTGACCGCCGTCGTCAGCACCTCGACGGCTCAGATGACCCGCGTCGACGAGAACGTCTACAACGGCGGTGACTCCACGGTGCGCCTGTATGCCTGCCCGAACGTCCACGTACGGCAGCTGGGTGTGCGGCTCGACCTGCCGACGTCGAGCTACATGCGCTCGCCGGAGACGACCGCTCACTTCGGCCTCGAGACCGCCATGGACGAGCTGAGCTACGAGCTCGGCATCGACCCGGTGGAGCTCCGGATACGCAACCACACCGAGGTCGACCAGCAGCCCGATCCTCCCGTGCCGTACGCCGACAAGCGACTGCTGGAGTGCTACCGGGCCGCGGCCGAGGCGTTCGGCTGGGCCCGGCGCAGCCCCAGGCCGGGGACCACCAGGGACGGGGACGAGTACGTCGGCTGGGGCATGGCCACCGAGACCCACACGCACACCGTCATCCCGTCACAGGCTCGCCTCACCATCGGCCCCGACGGGCGCGCGACCCTGCGGGCCGCCACCCAGGAGATCGGCACCGGGACCTACACCGTGCTCACCCAGATCGTCTGCGAAGGGCTCGGCATGCCGCTCGACCAGGTCACGACGCTGCTGGGCGACACCGCCTACCCCGACGCGTCCTTGTCGGCGGGGTCGTCCACCATGCCCAGCGTGGCCGCCCCGGCGGCCGACGCGGCGGCGAAGGCGCGGAACGCCGTGATCGCGCTCGCCGTCGCCGACCCGCGCTCCCCGCTGCACGGCGTGCCCGCCGAGGAGGTCGTGGCCCGGGACGGCCGTCTGTCCGCCGGGGGCGACCGCGTGGACACCTACCGCGCGGTCATGACCCGCCACGGCCGCTCCGTCGAGGTGACCGGCGACAAGCGGAACAGCACGCCCGGGCACTCGTTCGGCGCGGTGTTCCTGGAGGTGCGGATCCAGCCGAGGCTGGGCAGGTTGCGCGTGACCCGGGTGGTGACCGCGCACGACCTGGGGCGGGTGCTCAACCGCCGGACCGCGCGCGGGCAGGTCATCGGCGGTGTGATGTGGGGGCTCGGCTTCGCGCTGATGGAGCACACGATGGTGGACCCGGCCACCGCGCGGGTCGTCAACCCGAACCTGTCCACCTACCTGGTCCCGGTCTGCGCGGACGCGCCGTCGGTGGAGGCGTTGTTCGTGGACCGGCTTGAACCGGACGCCGAACTGGCCGGAATCCGCGGATTCGGCGAGACGCCCGGGACCGGCGTGCCCGCGGCCATCGGCAACGCGATCTACCACGCCATCGGCCGGCGCCTCAGGGACGTCCCCTTCACCCAGGACAAGCTGCTCTGACCCCTGCGCGCGCGGGGGTCAGCGGCTCTGTCGAGGAGCTCGTCCGTGGGCCGGCCGTACATGGGTGTCCTACGCCGTCGTTTCAGCCGAGCGGGGTGAGGATGCCGGCCAGTTCGCCGGGCTTGGAGAGAAAAGGCGAGTGGGAGGCGTCGAGCGTGACGACGGAGGTCGGGTTGTCCGGGAACGCCGCGTCGGCCTCCGCGACGAACTTCGCCTGCAGGCCCGGCCGGATGGCCATGTCCCGCGTACAGACGATGTACGTGCGCGGCACCGACCCCCAGCCGTCGCGGGTCAGGGTGGTGGCGCCCAGCATGACGCCGATCGGGCCGTCGGGTGTCAGCAAGCCGGTGGCGGCGTCGGCGAGGACCGGGTCCACGTCTCCGTAGAACGCCTCGCGAAGCCCCTGCCGGTAGACCGCGTCGTCCGTGGCGAAGTCGAGCCGCAGCGCGCCTATGGCGGCCGGGTCACCCTGCAGCAACGGCGCGACCCGGTCGTCGGCGGCCTCGGGAAGCCGCGTGTACGCCGCCGCGGACACGCCCGACGCCGGCATGTACGCGGTGAGGTACACGGCGTGCGCCACCAGTTCGGGTGTCCGCTGCGCCGTTCGCGTCAGTACGGGACCGGCCGCGCTGTGGGCGACCACCGTGACCGGCTCGCCACCGCCGATCCGCTTGATCTGCGAGGTCAACAACTCGGCCGCCTCGTCGAGAGTCACGTCCGCCACGGGCGAGACCTCGGTCCCGACCGCCTCGGGGGTGTACGGCTGTTCGGTTGACCATCGAGGACGGCGGGCGTACAGCCCATGCCCCGCCATGTCCACCGCGACGGTCAGGCGGCCGCCGGCCACCACATGGGGGACGACTTCGTTCCAGCACCAGGCGCCGTGCCAGAAACCGTGGACTAACACCAGCGTGGACATGAACACTCCTTGAGTGATCGGGTGAACGACGGCCGCGGAGCCAGCCGGAATCAGATGATGGTGAAGGCGGTGAGCGCGCCGAGGGTGATGAGGAAAAGGCCTATGCCCACGACCCACCTCCCCATCGTGGAACCGTCCTGGCCGCCGGTGTCGATGCGAGCGTTCCGCTGCTTCTCAGGGTCGTAGAGGACGGTGACGCGATCTCCTGGTCGAGGAGGCCTGCTCTCGCCGTAACGCGAGGTGATCTCGACCTCCTGGCCATCGCGGGTCGTGAAGCGGAAGACGGGATAGCACGCCTTGCTGTCAGGGTCCCTGCTCCTCTCCAGGCCGGTGACCAGGCCGGGCACCCGGACCCCGCGGGCGCGGAACCGCCGTGCCCTGCGCAGGAGCCAGACGCCGCACGCCAGGTTCGCCAACCCGAGAACGAAGAGCATGCCGGGCGAAGATGTCGATTCCACTAAGGATCACCTTTCGCTCGGGCGGCGATCCGCCGTTGCCAAGGGTTCTATCTGATCGACTACGCCACCGGCGGTTTGGTTCAACACCACATCGACGTTTTTCAGGCTCCCGACGTCAAGGCGCGTGGGAGGGCATGGACCCCGCTAGCCTCTGGTGATCACACCGCAGGCGATGCGGCTGCCGGAGTCGCCGGCCTTCAGCGTCTCGGCGTCGGGCCCGGCCTCACCTTCCGCGTTCCGGTAGCGGTCGGGGATGTTGGCGTAATTGTCGGCCAGAGAGTGGATCATGATGGCGCTGCCGTCGCCGTCGAAGAGCTGTGCCACCTGGAAACGGTCGGTCACCGATGAGGCGGTGGCGGTGCCGTCCGCGCCGACCAGCAGGTTGGGCAGGTCCCCGGTGTGGCGGTCGTGCGGTTGCGAGCCCAGGTCGAAGTGTCCTCCCGCGCTGAAGAAGGGGCTGCCGGTGTCGGGGTCCTTCGACTGCGCGTCGCAGACGCCCTTGGCGTGGACGTGGAAGCCATGAAAACCGGCCGGCAAGTTCGTCACCCCGACCGTGATCCTGGACTTGCCGTTCCCGGCGTCCTCCACCTGGAGCGAGCCGACCGTCTGGCCTTCGGCATTCTTGATCACGGCACCGGCCGGCGCACCGTCCCGCGCCGGCATCATCGCTCCCAGCGCGGCCGCGCTCAGGGCGACCACTCCCACGCCCAGCATCACGACCAGAGCCAGACGAGCCTTTCGTACCATCGGAAGTCTCCCCCTGTGTGGCGTCTTCCCCAGGTGAAGACGACGGCGGCACCGTTGGACGCGAGAACGGCGAGCCGCGACGTCCAAGGGGCCTCGCCACAGAAATCCCCCCGGCTTCGTCCACTGCCCCGATGCCGGAGGTAAAAGTTCGCCATCGCCAGAGCGTCCCCTCGAAGCCTTGGGATCTCGTCACAGAAGTGCCGTCAGGGCTCCCCTGAGACGCAGGGATGCCCTGACACTGGACCGCTCAACGGCGGCGTCGTCTGCTACGGCGACGGCGGCGTGACGCTGATTCGCCGTTTTCGAAGCCGTCTCCCGGCTCTGGCTGCACCAAGCGGATGGACGCGCCGACTAGGTAGTAGCGGATAGCCATGGTCATCCCCCCAAAGCGATCGGCGGCTGGGAGAGCACCAGGCCCACAGTCGGGTACCGCTTCAGCACCCTCCCGTAGGTACAAACCCAACGGCTCACCCGCACCTTCCCCAGATATCCCCTGAACGGGGCTGCTGGCTGGGCTTTTACCAGCCGGGCCCCGGGCTGCGACAACCGGTTCCCGCGCGTGACTTCTTCGGTGTGAAAAGATCACAGCCATCGAAAGCACTCCATGACGCATCATCCGGAGGAGGCGTCTTGGGGAACGCCCCAAGTCGAGAGGCGGCCATGCAGAAGGCTGCGCTTCGAGATCACCGATGACAACGTCGACCCGGTGGAAGCGGACGAGAGCGTCAGCTCCGCCCTGGCACTGATCGGACGGATCACCGGAACCGACCTCGCCACCGACTGGTTCCAGGCGCGGCACTCGCGCATCCGCGACTTCGACACGCCTTCGTATCCCGACGGCTGAACGTCCTGACGGACAGGGGCTACACCTGGTCCCCGTTCTCGGCCATGGGGTTCACGCCGGGGTGGGGGCGTCGTGGCAGTGGCGTGCCGCGGCGGTCCGGGCGGTGCTCGAAGTGCCACCACTCGTTGTCGTAGACGCGGTAGAGGTCGTAGCGGGCGCCGTGCTCCTCCAGCCAGCGCGCGCCTTCGCGGGGGCGTACGTCCAGCGCGATGCCCTTGACGTGGCCGGATTCCGCCGGCGGTAACACGAGCATGCGGGCCGAGGCCGGGGAGCCGGAGCGGCGTACCTCCTCGTCGAACATCCGTTGCTGGACCTGGGGATCGCGGTATCCCGAGGTGAGGCCGACGAGCTGGCCGTGACGCCAGAGCGCCTCGGTGCGTGCCGCGGTGAACGCCGCCATGGCGCCGTCGGTGAGCCCGGTGAGGTCCTCGGCGGGGAATCGCATCCCCAACGCCCAGCGGCACGCCAGTTCGCGGGCACGGCCCGGATGGCGGACGAACCCCACGGGCAGCAGGAGCACGGCGAGCACCAGCGTGACCGCGGCGAACAGCCGGTCACGGGGCCGGAGTGGGATGGTTCGCGGTTCGTTCATGACGAACAACGATCGGCGCCGGATGCGCGCGCGCCGTCCGCCGCATGTCACCGTTCGTCGACGGCGGCCGGCGCCGGGTGCGACCGTGATACAACCATGACACGGTGCTGACGAGGCGGGGACACGGCTGGCCGACAGTGGAGGGATTGACCGGCGGGCGAGGTACGGAGCGTGCTGTGAAACTCGGCGGCGTGTCGCGAGTGTTGCTGATCGAAGATGACCCGGCCGTACGGGAGGGCCTGGAGCTGGCCCTGACCCGGCATGGACACCGGGTGCGGGCGGTGGAGTCCGGCGAGGAGGGGCTGGACCGGCTGCGCGTGGACCTTCCCGACGTCGTCGTGCTCGATCTCATGTTGCCTGGCATCGACGGGTTCGAGGTCTGCCGCCGCATCCGGGCCGCCCGGGAGGTGCCGATCATCATGCTGACCGCGCGCGGCGACGACATGGACGTGGTGGCCGGGCTGGAGGCGGGCGCCGACGACTACGTGGTCAAGCCGGTGCAGCCCAGGGTGCTGGAGGCACGCATTCGCGCGGTTCTCCGGCGGATCGGGCGGGACCAGGCGGAGCTGGAGCGGTATGGGGACCTGACCATCGATCGCGCCGGGCTGGTGGTCGCCAAGCGCGGCGCGCCTGTCAGCCTAGCCCCGACCGAGCTGCGCCTGCTGCTCGAACTCTCCGGCACGCCCGGCCGGGTGCACAGCCGCCAGCAGCTGCTGGAGTCGGTGTGGGAGCACGGGTACTTCGGCGACTCGCGTCTCGTGGACGCGTGCGTGCAGCGGTTACGCGCGAAGATCGAGGACGACTCGGCGGCGCCCGTCTACGTTCAGACGGTGCGTGGGTTCGGGTACCGGTTCGGGCCGGTGTGAGCCGCCGGTGGCACGGTGGCCGAGCCTGGGGTTGCGTGCCCGGCTGTTGTCCGCGTTCGCCCTGCTGTGTGTGGTCACCGCGGCAGGGGTGGCCGGCGGGATCTACGTCCATGCCCGCAACGACATCCTGCAGCGGACCCAGGATGCCGCGGTGGAGGCGATGCGGAGCCGGCTGGAGGCGCTCTACCCCTTGCGAAGTGCGACGCCGGGCCCGGCCGAGCTCGGCGAGATCGCCCGTGCCATGACCGACCGGAACAGCTCCGCGGTCGCCTTCTACCAGGGTGCGCAGTCACCGGCCGGCCCGCCGCCGGGACAGGCGGTGCCGGGCCGTCCGCCGCGTGCGCCGGGCCTGGCTCCCGGAACGATCTCACCCGAGCTGCGGCGGACGGTGGCCGAGGGCGGCATGGCGTGGCAACGCGTGGTGTGGCAGGGCGAGCCCTTCCTGATCATCGGCGCGCCTCTGGTGATCACCGAGCCGGACCGGACGACGCGGGTGTCGGGCATCGAGGTCTACACCGCCCACAGCCTGGTTCCCGAACAGCGCAGCATCGACGGGCTCGCCGCCTGGGCCTGGCTCACCGGCGGGGCGGCCCTGGTGTTCGCGGTCGTCCTGGCGTCGCTGGCCACTCGTGGCGTGCTGCGCCCGGTGCGCGAGCTCGGCCGGGCGGCGCGCCTGCTGGGCGAGGGCGACCTGCGGGCCAGGGTCGCGGTCCGAGGCTCCGACGAGCTGGCCGACGTGGCGCGCACGTTCAACGACACCGCCGCGGAGCTGGAACGGCACGTCGAGCAACTCCGTGAGATGGAGGCCGACTCGCGCCGGTTCGTGGCCGACGTGTCCCACGAGCTGCGCACCCCGCTGGCCGCGCTCGCCGCGGTCGCCGACGTCCTCGACGAGGAGGCGGCCGGGCTGCCCGAGCACGCCGGCAGGGCCGCCAGGCTGGTCAGCCAGGAGACGCTCAACCTCACCGGGCTGGTGAACGACCTCATCGAGATCAGCCGGTTCGACTCGGGCGTCGCGACCCTCGCGCTGAACGAGGTCGACGTGGCCGAGCTGGTGCGCGCGACCCTGCGTGCCCGGGGCTGGTCGGAGTCCGTGCACACCGAGCTTCCCCCCGGGGTGACGGCGCGCCTGGACCCGCGCCGAGTGGACGTCATCCTCGCGAACCTGGTCGGCAACGCCCTGCGGCACGGCGAGCCGCCGGTGTCGGTACGGCTTTCCGCCGATCCGCGGTGGGTCGCTCTCGAGGTCCGCGACCACGGACCGGGGCTGGACGAAGCGGTGCTGCCGCACGTGTTCGACCGGTTCTACAAGGCCAGCGCGGCCAGGGCCAGGTCGGAAGGCAGCGGCCTCGGCCTCGCCATCGCGCGGGAGAACGCGCGCCTGCACCGAGGTGACCTCACTGTCGTCAACGCCCCGGACGGCGGCGCCGTGTTCACGCTGCGCCTGCCCTGCCGGACCCACGATCCGGACGGAGGCTCCGCGTGAGGACCGGGCCGGCCCGCCGCGTGCTCGCCGCGGGTCTCGTAGCGCTCGTCGCCGTGGCCGGCTGCGGTGTGCGGCCCAGCGACGTCATCCCCGCCGGCGACCCGCCGAGCGGAGGCGTCGCGCCCACCACGACGATCACCCTCTACCTGGTGAGGAACGGCCGGCTCCTGGCGGTGACGCGGCCCGGACCGGGTGGTCGTCCACTGTTCGAAGCGGACACGCTCGCGCTGCTCGCGGCCGGACCCACCGCGAGGGAACAGGCGCGCGGATTCACCACCGACGTCCCGTCCGAGGCCGGCCCGTTCTCGGTGACCGCCGAGCCGGTCGGCCACGTGACGGTGACCCTGTCCACTCCTGCCGGCGAACTGTCCCCGCTGGCCGTCGACCAGATCGTGTGCACGGCCGGCGCCACGTCGCCGGAGAAGCTCCTCCAGGTCACCGTCGTCGGTGCCGGGCAGAGCGTCGGCCCCCGGACGTGCCCGGAGTGACGGCTGCGCCCTGTCACGCTCGCGCATGACAGGGCGGGCGTAGCTCAGTGGTGCACCGTGATGTTCCCTCCGGTGACGGTCTGAGGATCGAAGCGGTCGATGTCGAACTCGTCGACCCGCCGGTTGTCGTACGCCGGCGGGCCGCCCGGGTACGGTGCCTGGCTGAGCGGCCACACGACCAGACGCAGTCTGTCCGGCTCGTCATGGCCGTACAGGACGAAGCCGTACCCGCTCCGACCGGCCACGGTCGCCTTGCCCTTGACCGCCGCCTTGCCGTCCGGCGTGATCACCAGCCACTCGAGTTCGGTGGCGTCGAGGTCGAAATCGGTGCCGGTGAGGCGGGCGCTCACCTTGCCGCCGCTCGGCACCGGGCCTGTGTCTGACTTGTGGTACTTCGGGTTGAACTGGAAGTGCGCCCGGCCCGTCGCCGACGGATCCGAGGTCAGCGCCCCGGCCGGCGACTCAAGATGCGTGCCGCCCGTGACGAATCCCGCCTCCGGGTCGTACACGATGACCATGACACTGGCGGTGCCCTCGCCGCCGTCGTCGTCCGTCACCTTCACCGTGACCGTGTACATGCCGGCGTCGGTGAAGGTGTGGGCGCGATCGCAGCCGCCGCTCGTCGCCGCGAAGGAGTCCGTACGACCGTCGTCCCAGACGATCGCGCAGGTGTGGGTGTCGTTGGCGCCCGGATCGGTGAAGGGCGCCGTGAGGCTGACCGGCGTGCCCGCGCGATGGACCGACCACGGCGCGGGACCGGTGATGGACGGCCGCGGCGGCGCGTTGCGCAGCCGGACCCGCGCCGAGTCGCTCACCGGCGCGTTGACCCCGTCGCTCGCGGTGAGCGTGACGGTGAACGTGCCGTCGTCCGTGCAGGAGATCGTCGTGGACGCGGCGTGGGCGTCGCCGAAGGAGCACGTCGTGCCCGGGTCCGCCTCGCCCGCCGTGTAGCTCCAGGTGATCGTGGGAGTGGAATCCGGGTCTCCGACGGACCCGTGCAGCCGCAGCCGTTGCCCCTCGGTGCCGGAGACGTCCGGGCCGGCCGAGACAGTGGGCGGCAGGTTCTGCCCCGGCGGCGGATCGGATGGCACCCCGCCACCTACTCCTCCGTCACCGGTCATCAGCGTCGCCCAGCCGCGCAGCGGGACGTGGCTGGAGACCGACGTGCGCGTGGCATCGCCGTCGAGTGCCGCGAAATGATCGCTGACGAAGATGTAGTCCCGCTTGTGCTGCAGGGCGACCGGCAGCGGAACCGTACCCTCGCCTGTCCGGCATGTCCGATCGGTGACCGGGCAGCTGTGCTCGGGACTCGCGAAGTACGCGGTGTCGGTCTCGTCCACCTCGTGCAGGACACCGGTGCCGCCGTGGTGGGCGTACAACGGGGTCAGCGCCGCCTCCCAGGGCCGGTCCTGGAAGTCGCCGCCGAGGATCACCGGCACGCCGGCGTCCACCTGAGCGGCGACCGCCCCTGCCTGCTCCGCGCGGAGGCCGGCCTCGGCGCTCAGCTGCGTGACGCACCCCCGTACCGACTGCTCCCGCAGCGTGGTGTCGGCGCAGGTCAGGTTGTACGTCTCGGGCTCCCCGCCCTGGGGCAGCGGGGTAACGGCCGGATTCGTCAGCGGTGTGTGGCTGAGCAGCGCGTTGCCCAGCTCCTGGGAGCCGCCGCACTTCGACGCGGGACTCCGGGTGATCGCGAACTCGCCGTGCAGGTCGTAGCCGTTGGCGCGTACGGTCTCCAGCAGCTTGTCGTACTGGTCGCGGCACACCTCGTTCAACGTGACCAGATCGGGGCGGAAGTCCAGGATCGAGGAGGCGATGGCCGGAACCGCCCCGCTCACCGCGCTGTTCGCGCAGGACGGCTGGGGTATCTGCTTGGCACCGCAGACGTTGAACTGGAAGACCCGGACCGGCTCGTTGACGCGGAGCGTCACCTCTCCCCACAGGATGTCGTGGTCCGAGCAGCGCCCGTCGTCGGGCTTCGGGTCTTCCCCGGTGACCACGCAGTCGCCCTCGTTCTCCACGCGGGCGGACACGTCACGGTCGAAGTGCGCCTTGCTGACGAAGATGTAGTCGATCTTCCCCTCGCTGGGGTGGGTCTTGGCGCCGCCCGGCTTGGGCGGGCAGCCCGGGCATCCGGCGAACTGGTCCACCTCCCAGTAGTCTCCGGTGCCCCCCGCCTCCGGCGCGTACAACCGGCCGACGGCCGGATTCTCGGGTGAGGGCCAGTCAGGGGCCACGTTCACGTCCCCGGTCAGGATGAAGGGCATCCGCCTGAGGTGCGGCGGGAACAGGTCGGTGGCGAGTTCCTCGATCTCCTTGGCGGCGGTCGGGTCGTCGGGAGTGCCGTGCAGGGTGCACACTCGCGTCCTGATCTCGAAGGCCGCCGTCACGCACCCGATGCCGCGGCCCGTCGAGAACTGCAGGTCGTCGGCGTCACTGATGTCCGCTCGCACGAAAATGGCGTTGCCCGCGCTGTACGGGGCTACGGTGTCACACGTCGGCGTGAGATCGGGGGGCCACCATTCCCACTCCGCCGGAGGCCAGAATCGGGAGCTGGAGAAGTACGACTTGTAGCCGGCGTCGCCGAGCAGCTCCTGGAGCCTCTCCGCCTGGCTGCGGCACGTCTCCTGCAGGGTGACGACGTCGGGCTGCTCGGCCTGGATCTTGCTGTGGACCATGTCCACGACGCCGGTCTCGCCGTGGTTGCACACGGCGCCGCACAGGTTGTAATTCATGATTTTCAGGGGTCGCTCGGCCTGCGCCATCGCCGGCCGCTCACCCAGAGGAGCCGCCAAAAGCGCCACGAGCATGGCTAAGGAAGTGAGGACACGGCTGACACGCGTAATTCCAGACACTGTTCTCCCCGTTGATGTTCCGCTCATCCCGTCGATCTGACGACCAGAGGAAGTGTTTGTCATGCCGAACTTCCTGTCCAGGGGAAATCCGGGTGATACGGGGGCTGCCTGACGGGCCTGTCGCCCTGGGACGTGCTTTCGCAGGTCACCATTCATCGAGGAAGGATCGATCCAAGAGTCACGTGGTGACCTGGGTGGGCGCAGGCGCGCCCACCGACGGCCGCTAGTTTTTCCCGAGCCCGTAAATCAGTTTCTGGGTATAGCGTTTCGGGGCCCGGGCAGAAGCCGCTTGCCACGACGCATACGTGTTCTCAGGGCTGTCCGACATTCTCCGGCCATCGGCGAAGTGACTTGGCCCCGGCACGCCACTCCCGGGTCTCCGGAGAAACGTTCACAAGGAAAGTGGTGAGCGCGCCTGCCCAGGGCGGCCTGTCACGGGAGCGGGCGGTCGCTGAGCCGGCAGCCGTGTGGCCGCTCGGGGCGTTCGCCGGTCCAGCCGGCCTCAGGGGCCCATGCCTGATAGTTGATGAATGTCCCCTTGGCGAGCCCCGCCGAGCTCTCGACCGCGATCGCGGCGTTGGCCGTCAGGACGGTGCCGGTCCGCGGGTCGAGGATGGTGGAGTACCGCTCCGCCACCTCGTCGTCAGTGCCGAACTGCCGGACGAAACCCTCGCTCTTCATGAAGGTGACCTCGATTCCCGGTCGTCCCAGAGGGTCGGTGATCGAGCCGAGCACCTTGGTCGTCGGCAGTCCGGCGAGGAGACGCAGGGCGGCTGCCCTGACCGAGGGTTGGACCGGAAGCTCCAGAAGGGCGGAGGAAGTGGAGAGGAATTCTTCGAAGCTGTCCTTGGACGGGCCGTCCTGACGGGCCTCCCAGTAGGTTCGCAGTTTCTCCCGGAGTTGCTCGGCGTCGCCGGGCAGTGCCGCGAGGTCAGCGAGCGTGAGTTCAGCCAGTCGTGAATCACCGAGCACGCCGCCCGGCTCGGCCGCGCGCGTGTACACGCACTGTGAGGGCTTGGCCTGCAGCCGGACCTTCGCGCAGTCGCCTGCTCGGGTGCCCGGCGCGCACACTCGCTGGACCGTGCGCGGAGAACCCGCCGCCTGCCAGGCGCGCTCGTCAGCCTCGGTGGCGGGGCGGACGAACTGCTGCCGCTGCTCCACCTGGACGGGGTCGCCGGGGTCGCGCGGCTGCCAGAGGTCGATCCGTGACGAGGAGAGGACGTTGAACGTCTCTCCGCCCGCCCGGACCCTCATCAGCCCGTTGTTGAGCAAGGGCCTGCGCCAGTAGTCGCCGCTCTCGTCCGGCAGTTTCGCAATCTGGTCCGCCAGGCGGAGCAGGGCATCGTTGCCGCCCGCGGGCACGAGCACCGGCGGGGGGACGGCGGTCCCGTTCGACGCCAGCGTGACGACGGCCATGACGACGGCGACCGTGGCCGTGGCCGCTCCCAGGGCCCATCCCCAGGCGAGGCCACGCCGATCCGCTCTGCCTGGCCGTACCGGCTTGTGCTGGGCGGCGGCCAGCCGGGCGCGGGCCTTCTCGACCACCTCCGCCGATGGCGGCGGAGCGTCAGGCAGTGCTCTCGCCAGGAGGCTCAGCTCATCCATGGGTGTCCTCCAAAGGGTTGACGTCGCCGAGTGCCTTGCGGAGCTGCCTGCGGGCCCTGTTGAGCCGGGAGGCGACCGTACCCGCCGGGATCTGCAGGGCTGCGGCGACCTCGGCGTGGCTGAGGTCGCCCAACATGCTCAGCAGCACGACGTCGCGGTCCCCGCGGTTGAGTCCGGCCAGCGCCCCCGCCAGCTTGCCGGTCAGCTGACCCGCGGCCACGCGGGCCAGAGCAGCGTCCTCGGGACTGTACGCGTCGCGCTCGGCCGTCCGGCTGAGCGCCTTCCATCTGCGGATCTCGGTACGGCGATGCCGGGCGATGAGGTGGGTGGCGATCCCGTACAGCCACGGACGCACCCCACCGCGCGAGGCGTCGTAGCCGCCCCGATAGGCCGCCAGGAACACCTCGGCGGCCAGGTCGTCGGCGACGTCGTCGGACAACCGCCTGGCGATGTAGCGGTGGATCTCGGTGAAGTGCGCATTGAAGATCTGCTCGAAGTCCACCCGTAGATCGGGTGGGTCGGCCAGGTCAGGTGGAACGGCCATACAGGCGTCTCCGCTGGGTCAAGTGAACGATGGTCGCCCGTTCTTGCCCGAAGTGCCGTGATGCTTTCACGGACCGTCGCTGAGCCTCGGTTCAGGTCACCGCCTGATCAGGGGAAAGTCCTTGGACAGTGCGTGAGTCGGCGGTAGCGCAGCTTGACACTCACTCGGGGCGCTGGCATCCCCGGCATTGGGCATTCATTCAGGTCGACTCTCAATCAGGGATCACTGTGACCGCTGGCCGGATCAGTGCCTGGCCCACGATCACACGATCACCGTACTCTGAGCTGCGGAAGTAGGTTTCAGTAGTTGCCGGCTGTCCTATGACGGCGAAGAGGACCGAGGGGGTTGAAGGCGGACAGCCCACAGGTTGCCTTCCGGCTGGAGCGGGGCTCAACGGGGTTTCGTCACTCCAGAGACTCGCCGCTGCCAGAGACTGATCCTCGGGCGTGTCGTACCGTCTGGTACGCCGCAGCCCGGGCCGCCTGCGGGCAGGTCGGGACTTTCGCGGAACAGCAGTATCCGCAGAACTTTCACAGCGCGACGATCAACGATCGAGATGGAGTGCACGTTGCGCTGTTCCACGCCCAGTATCCCCTGATCGCCTTCGTGGACGACCTGCGCTACTGGTACGCCGACGGGTTCCAGGACCCACCTGCCTGGGCAGATTCCCTCAACGACTTCGGCTTCACCGTCTTGAGCGCGTCGCTGCTCATGTCACCCCTGGCAGAGGCGGACACTGCTGCTCTGTCCACCGCGGAGTGGAGCCAGATCAAGCACTGGAAGCCGCGGACCCTTGGCGCGACGCTCTTCAACTCGTGGGACTGATGCTTGGCCGTCCTGGACCCGCTCGGCCTTAGCCGGCACGCGCTCAAGGTTCGGTGGCACCGAATAGACGCACCCACTGAACAAACTGACAATGCTTAGCAGATACCCCTAAGTGTCCATGCGACGCAGGTAAAGGACGAGCAGAGTGTTGCGATCTTCAGCATCAGGTTGCAATTTCAGCCATACTGAAGCCTTAGACATAGAACCTCCAGCCAAATATGAATCCGCTGTCTCCACCGTTAGCAGAACATTTTTCCATCGATGAGACATCATTTGCACCCATGCCGGCCGCGGTCAGTCTCGACCCGCCAGCGAGCTTCCCGCAAGTTGCCTATCGCCTGCTCAAGGGCGGCCCGAGGATCAGAAGACCCCATATCTACGATTACGTAGTGTGTTACGACGACGGAATTCGACTCATTGAATCTCGACTCCGCTTCCGCTAGCACCGTTCCAATCTTCTGGACTTCGCCTATCGCTCGACCATCGACCGCACCGGGCAATACTCCCATACAGCCCCGCTTGTTTCTCCTCTTACCATCATATTCTGGGAAGGTTGTGGGGATTCACGGCGGGACAAACCGGGGCGATCCGGTGCTGGCCACGCTGGCCGCCCGACTGGTGGAGGTAGTCAGACTGGAAACTGCTTAGGCCGCTCCCGTAACGGCTGCACAACCAAGATCCACCTGTCCGCGGACGACCACTGCCGGCCACCCGTCCCGATCGGTGTCCGGGTCGGCATGACCGGCAGGTCGGCATAGTGGATCTTCCACGTCGACCGGGAGAATCAGCGCGTCGTCGCCGTACTCCACGAGTACTCACATGCGGCTTGGCCCGCATGGACGAAGTTCTCGGCGAGCGCAGGCCCGCTCCCGTCCTGCCGTACGCCGATCTCCTCGATCAGCGCCGTCCGTGGGTCAGCCGACTGAGGCCCAGTGCCAGAGTTGGTTGCCCTGGGTCGCGCCACCACACTGGTGCATCGTCACCAGATCTCTCGCGCCGATGTCGATCACTGCGAGGCACAGGCCTTGGTAGGCCTTGCTGTGCAGCTGGAACCACCCGTTCGAGCGGTGGATCTGGGTCCAGGCCATGTCCGCGTCGACCCCGTCCGTGCAGTCCCTCATGAACGGCGACTCCGACACGACGCTACCGGCGCTGAGACAGTTGCCCGCCTGGTCGGGGTCATGGCTGCGGATGGCGACGTAGCCCCCGGTGTGGGTGGTGAAGCGCCAGCTCTGGTGGGCGTTGACGTGGCACCCGGCCATGCGGACTCCTGTGCCCGTACCGCCGTACTCGATCTCGAGGCAGGTTCCGGAAGTGTCTCCGTCGCCGTTGATCAGCCGGGAGCCCACGGCCGCCACACCGGCGGTGGCGGTAGGGACCGCCTCCGCGACGGCGTTGCTCGCGCCGACGCCCACGACGACCAGCAACGCCGTTGACACGGCACTGATCACTTTGTGAGATGTTCGCACCTGAATTCTCCCGTCTCCGTCGGTGGCACGCACCGCTGTCCGTGATGGCGCCGCCGGGCGCCGCGGTTCATTACTCAGGGTGATCGGTGAAGGATCCGGTGCACACGGTGCTGCGGTAGATCGCCGTAGCCCAGTACGACAGGCACGCCCGCATCGGGTGGTTGATGTTGTGGGCGCCGGTGGATCTGACGGCCGCCGTGGCGTCCGTGGCCGCCGTCGACGCCGGGCACTTCTCCCATGGACTCGTACTGGTGTTCTTCCACTCGACCCAGACCGAGTCCCCCCGCTGCACCCCGGTGCCTCCGGCTCCCGTCAGGAAGGCGTAGCTGTAGTCGCTGCTCCTGATGTTGACCAGTTGCAGCTTGACAGTCCGCGGCCCGTTGTACCCGATGTCCTGAGACAGTTCGCGGACCGCCGCGGTGAAAATCCCCGAAGAACTGCACGAAACAGCGTGGGCCGGAGCCGCCGCGGCGAGCACGGGGCCGGCCGCCATTCCTGTCACCGCTGCGGCGAGCACCGCGATCTTCGCTTTCGACACTTGTCGTCTCCCCGAAATCAGTCCCCTCCCCGAGGGGCGCCGTGTGTTTGGCATGGACATTTTTCTGCGTGATCAGGCAGGAAAGGTCACCTACTCGTGATCTCCACCCCGCGATGAGCTCTCACGGCGAGGGGTCGCCGCGTCCTGCCGATTCCAGACATAGCATCAGGGAGATTGTTCAGGACCGCTCGTGCCGCTGAACAAACAAAGATGGGCCGCCGGGGAGTGGGGGCATGGGCAGACGTGAGCGTCCGCTTGATCCAGATGCGAATTCGTTACAGCGTTTCGCGTTCGAGCTGCGGCAGTTACGGTCGAAAGCGGGACAGCCCAGCTATCGGGAGTTGTCCAAACGTGCGCATTACTCGGCGACGGCGTTGGCCGAGGCGGCCGGCGGGCGGACACTGCCGTCGTTGACGGTCACGCTGGCATATGTGCAGGCGTGCGGCGGCGATCGCCGGGAATGGGAGACGCGCTACCGGGCGCTGGCCGAGGAATCGGCACGCGACCGGACGGATCCGGCCGGTGATGGCGCGTCGCCTTACCTCGGCCTGGCCGCGTTCCAGCCCGAGGACGCCGATCGATACTTCGGGCGCGCCAGCCTGGTCGAGCGCCTGGTCCACCAGGTCGCCCAGGCGCCGGTCGTCGCGGTGTTCGGCGCGTCGGGAAGCGGGAAGTCCTCGCTGATCCGCGCGGGTCTCGTTCCCGCGACCCGGGCGCATCCCGCGTTCTCCGGGCACGAGTGGTCCTGGGTTCTGCTGACGCCCACCGGGCAGCCGCTACGGGAGCTCACCCGCGCCGTCGCGGAGCTGTGCGGCGGTGAACCCGGCCGCGGCGAACCCGGCTGGCTCGACCGGGCGCTGCGCCATGCCGACCCCACCGGCGGAACCCGGGTCCTGTTGCTGGTCGACCAGTTCGAGGAGTTGTTCACGCTGTGCCCGGACGCGGGCGAACGGGCCGAGTTCATCGACGTCCTGCTTGACGCCGCTCGCGGACCTGGCCGGGTGGCCAAGGTCGTCCTGGGTGTCCGCGCCGACTTCTACGGGCACTGCGCGACCCACCCCGGCCTGCTGGAGGTGCTGGGGCAAGGTGCCCAGGTGCTCGTCGGCCCCATGACCCGGGACGAGCTGCGCTCCGCGATCACCCAGCCCGCGGCGATGGCCGGGCTGACCATCGAGCGGGAACTCGTCGCGACCATGATCGCCGACATCACCGACGAACCCGGCGGGCTGCCGCTGCTGTCGCACGCGCTACTGGAGACCTATCGGCACCGGCGCAACAACACCATGACCAAGGCGGGCTACCAGGTGTGCGGCGGTGTGCACGGCGCCCTCGCCCAGACCGCCGAGCGCCTCTACGCCGAGTTCGACGCCACGGAACAGGAGGTGGCCTGCCAGGTCTTCGTGCGGCTGACCGCGCTCGGCGATGGCATCGGCGACACCCGGCGCCGCGCACGCCACGGCGAACTGGCCACCGTCGGCGATCCCCGCACCGTGAACCGGGTGCTGGACAAGCTCGCCGCCGCCCGGCTCGTCGTCATCGGCACCGACAGCGTCGAGGTCGCGCACGAGGCGCTGATCCGCGCCTGGCCCCGGCTGAGTCGCTGGCTCACCGACGACCGCGAAAGTGTGCTGCTCCATCGCAAGCTCACGGACGCGACCCAGGCTTGGCAGTCCTCCGGACGCGACCCTGAGCTGCTCTACCGGGCGACCCAGCTCGACCAGGTGCTGGCGTGGGCCGGCCCGGCGCACCGGGCGGTCCGCCTCAACGCCGGCGAACGGGAGTTTCTCGACGCCGCGATTCACTCGCGGGACACGCAGGCCCGATCCCGCAGACGGCGCACGCTTCACCTGCGGGTGGCCACCGCGACGGTGGTGACGTTGCTCGCCACGGCGTCCGTGATCACTCTGCAGCAGCGTGCCGACGCCCGCGACCAGCACCGGGTGGCGGTCGCGCGTCAACTGGTCGCCGAGGCCACCGCGCTGCGTGAGACCGATCCCCTGCGTGCCGCCCAGCTCAGCCTCGCCGCGTGGCGGACGGCGCCGGACGTCGCGGCCACTCGTGACAGCCTGATCAGCACCCAGGCGTACCCGCTGCCCACCCGGCTGCGCGGGCACACCGGCGAGGTACGCGACGTGGTGTACAGCCCGGATGGCCGCATCCTGGCAACCTCGGCGGGAGACGCGACCGTGCGCCTGTGGGACTTGGCGACCCGAACCCAGGCCGGTGCCCCCTTGACCGGTCACACCGCGGTGGTGAACGGCCTGGCGTTCAGCCCGGACGGATCCGTCCTGGCGACCGCCTCCTACGACCGGACCGTACGGCTGTGGGACGTCGCCCGCCGGGCACCGCTCGGTGAGCCCATGACCGGGCATACGGGGCCGATCACCGGGATAGCGTTCAGCCCCGACGGACGTCTGCTCGTCACCGGCGGCGCCGACGGCGTCCTGCGGACCTGGGACACCGTCCGCCGGACCGCGGTCGGCGAGCCGATGGTCGGTCACAGGGGTCCGATCACCGGGATAGCGCTCAGCTCCGACGGCGTCACGGCGGCCACATCGAGCAACGACAAGACGGTGCGCCTCTGGAACGTCGTGACCCGGACCCCGGCCGGTGGCCCGCTGACCGGGCACACCAACGTCACCAACGGTGTCGCGTTCAGCCCGGACGGCGAACTTCTCGCCTCGACCAGCGCTGACAAGACAGTGCGCCTGTGGGAGGTGGCGACCAGGACCCCGGTCGGCGGCCCGCTGACCGGGCACACCAACGTCACGTACGGCGTGGCGTTCAGCCCGGACGGCCGCACGCTGGCCTCCAGCGGCTGGGACAAGACGGTGCGGATCTGGGACATCACCAGCGGACGGCAGCGGGGCACCGCACTCATCGGATCGACGAGCAGTGTCCTGAACATCGCCTTCAGCCCTGACGGCTCCGCGCTCGCGGGCGGCGACTCGGACGGCATGACACTGATCTGGCCCCTGCGGGAGAACCTCATGCCCGCGCACACCGACGCTGTCTACGCCGTGGCGGTGAGCCCTGACGGTCACGTCCTGGGCACCGCGGCCGATGACCGGACGGTGCGATTATGGGCGGCCACCACCCACGCACCCCTCGCAGCGCCCCTCACCGGGCACACCGCCGAAGTGCGTGCGATGGCGTTCAGCCCGCAAGGCGGGATCCTGGCGACGGGCAGCTGGGACGGAACGCTGCGGCTGTGGGACGCCGCGAGCCGCGCACCGATAGGCAAGCCGCTCACCGGGCATGTCGACTGGGTCCGCGGCCTGGCGTTCAGCCCTGACGCACGCCTGGTGGCCACCGCGGGCATGGACATGGCCGTCCGGCTGTGGGACACCACCACTCGCTCGCCCTCCGGGGCGCCGCTCACCGGGCACACGAACTCCGTGACCGGGATCGCGTTCAGCCCTGACGGCCGCACCCTCGCCACCGGCGCCAACGACAAGACGGTCCGCCTGTGGGACGTGACGACTCGGACCGCGACCGGGGAGCCGCTGACAGGCCACACCAGCGTGGTGCGTGACGTCGTCTTCAGCCCTGACGGAAGGCTGCTGGCCAGCGCGGGTGACGACAAGACCGTTCGCTTGTGGGACATCCCCGGCCGCAGGCTGATCGCCACGCTGACGGGCCACACCGGCGAAGTCCTCAAACTGGCCTTCTCCCCGGACGGCCGCGAACTGGCCAGCACATCCCTGGACAAGACAGTCCGGTTGTGGGACACGGCCGATCGGTCGACGACGACGATCCTCAGCGCGGGCACCGGCTTCGCAGGCGTCGCGTACACCCCGAACGGCCTGATGACCGGCGGAGTCACCGGCGACGTCCTGCTGTGGACCACCGATCCGGAGCGGGTGGCCGGGCAGGTATGCGCGGCCACCCGCTCCGACCTGTCCGACCAGGAATGGCACAGATACGTGCCGACATGGCCGAAGCCAGTGCTCTGTTCCCCCGATGACCACGGCTGAGGAGGCTGCCGAAGAGGGCCACGCTGGCTCAGCAGCGCGAATCCCAGTACACCGCGAGAGCGACGCCGCCACCGCCGCTTCCGATGCCGGGGTGCCGCCGGCCGAGGTCCAGGAGCTGTTCGGCCACACCGCCGGCCACCACCCAGCGTTACAGCCGTTGCCGGCTCGGCTACTGGCCGACCTTCGCGCACGTCGCCCAGGGCCGGATCCGGACCACCTCGTCGCTCACGTTACTCACACGCACGTGCCAGTACGTGTTGAAGGGACCGGTACCCATGTCCGGGATCCGGACCTCGGCATCACTGTAAAGCTCACGGGTCTCCTCAAGCAGCTGGTACCGGCCCCCGATGACGATCTTGCCCGGCGGGCACTGCGCGGTGGAGTTATCGGAACCGCCGGGGGCGATGGACACCGTCGACCCCATCACCGTCTCCACCTCCGACAGACCGGGAGCCCCGCGATCCCCCTGTGGTCCTTGGGCACCGATGTCTCCCTGCGGGCCCGCGGGGCCGACCGGGCCGGACCGGTTCCAGGTGATCTCCCGCTCACGGACCCCGCAGACGCCTCCGCTGGTGGGAAACGGCGTGGGACTTACCGTGGCGATCGACTGCGGCGCCGTCGACTGCGGCAGGGCCCCCGGGGGGATCCTGACCGTCATGATCAATTGATCTTGTGGGGGACTTGCACGCCACAAGGAGCGTCCTGAAGATCAGGTCGGCATTGCCGGCTCACCCTTTTGCTTCGAGCCGGCCACACAAGGCCGGATACGTGCTCCCCAGAGAAATGAGAATGATCCTCGCCGCGCTCCCGACGTTGCTGCCCGCCGTGGGCGGCGGCCTGTTCACGTGATCGTTCGTACCTCTTCTCGGGAAAGCGTGTCACCCGTGTCTTCGCAGGTAGTCATGCCACGCTTGGAGTTGCCTACCGCTCCGCGAGGCTGTCCACCCGCACATGGCGATGAAGGAGCACCGATGCTCACCACCCGGTTCGTGCCCGGCTCACCGTGCTGGGTCGAGCTCGACAGCCCGCACCTGGAGACCGCCGAACGGTTCTACGGCGGCCTGTTCGGCTGGGAGTTCGAGGAGCAGGTGCCCGAATACGCCTTCTGCCAGCTCGGTGGCAGGAACGTCGCGGGAATCGGCGCGCTTATGGGAGAGGCGGTCACCACTGCCTGGACCCCCTACTTCCTGGTGTCGGACTGCGAGGCCACCAGCCAGACGGTCGAGCGGGCGGGCGGCACCGTCCTCATGCCGCCGGTGGACATGGCGTCCCAGGGACAGATGGCACGGTTCAGGGATCCGGCCAGCGCCGAGTTCGCGATCTGGCTGCCCGGCGACGTGCCGGGCGTGGACCTGGTCAACGAGCCTGGCTCGATGGCCTGGATCGAGCTCCGCGAGTCCGACACTTCGGCCGTCCGCGGCTTCTACAAGTCTGTCTTCGGCTGGCGGTTCGAGGACGCGCGGATGGGTGATGTGACCTATCAGCTGATCTCTCCGTTCGGCAGCGCTCCGGGCACCGGCTCGTCTGTGGCAGGTCTGGCGCCGCTCGCACCCGGCGACCGGCCCCACTGGCTGACCTACTTCGAAGTGCCCGACTGCGACGCGGCAGTGGCCCGGTGCCAGGAGCTCGGCGGCACGGTCCGCAGCCCGGCGGAGGAGGTGAAGGGCGTGGGCCGGATGGCATCCCTGTCCGATCCGCACGGTGCCCGTTTCGCCGTCATCACCAGCTCCGGCTGATGCACCGCGCCGGGCCGGCGGGTTGGGCGGAACCGCGCTGCCGGCCTCGTCGTCTGGGGCGTGAGCCGTGCTCGAAGCACCGGGGACAGCCTCCCGCCCGAAGTCCGTACTCACGTCCGGTATCGACAGGCGACGCTGATCGACGGGCGATTGGTTTCCGCAGTCGCAGCTCATCGATTGCACGCGGGTAGTTGAACGGCGATGCCGAGCCCGCCCGCAGGGCGCGCGACGATGGTGAGTGTTCCGTCGTGCGCGTGGGTGATGCTCTTGACGATGGCCAGGCCGAGTCCGACGCCCGCGTGGTCGTCGCGTACTCTTCCCGTGCCGCGCTGAAACGGTTCCGTGAGTGCCGGGACCACCTCTGGAGACAGCTTCTCGCCGGTGTTCTCGACGGTGAGCGCCTCGGGGCCGATGCCGGTCTTGATCCACACGGTTCCCTGTACGGGCAGGTTGTGCACGATCGCGTTGTGCACCAGGTTCGTCGCCAGTTGCAGCAGGAGCGCCTGCGACCCCTCAACCGGGGTGATCTCACCTGAGATCTCGATGGTGACACCGCGTTTCTCCGCGAGCGGGAGCAGTGTCTCGACGGCTTCTTCCACGACCAGGGACAGGTCGACGCGTTCCCGTACGAAGGATCTCCGGTCGGCGCGGCTGAGCATGAGGAGCGCCTCGGTGAGGTCGATCGCCCGGGTGTTGACGGCGTGCAGGCGTTCGACGAGTTCGCCGGTGTCACGGTCGGGATCGCGGCGGGCCACGTCGAGAAGCGTCCGTGAGATCGCCAGCGGGGTGCGGAGTTCGTGTGAGGCGTTGGCCGCGAATCGCTGGTGCTCGGCGACGTGTGCTTCGAGCCGTACGAGCATGGCGTCGAAGGCGTCGGCGAGTTCGCGGAACTCGTCCGCGCGGCCAGGCAACCGGATCCGGTGGGAGAGCGATCCGTTCGCGGCCATGCGCGTGGCGTCGGTGATGCGGGTCAGGGGGGCGAGCATGCGTCCGGCGAGAATCCATCCTCCCAGCAGGCCGAACACCAGCAGGAACGCCATCACCGCGGCTGCCGCGGGGGCGAAGGCTCCCAGGAGGAGGATGCGGTTGGGCGCCACGTAGAGAAGGGCGGGCCAGCCGTCGGGCACGTACCGCAGGAGGAACACCCACACGGCGGCGAGCAGCAACGCGCCCGCGAGCATGAGGAACCCGGCGTAGCTGAGGGTGAGCTTGAGCCGGACGCTCATGCCGCGCGCCCTATCCACCCTCGTCTCCCGCGTCGATGCGGTAGCCGACTCCGGGCACGGTGGCGATGAGCCACGGTTCGCCGAGCCGTTTGCGCAGCGCCGAGACCGTGATGCGGACGGCGTTGGTGAAGGGGTCGGCGTTCTCGTCCCACGCCCGCCGCAGGAGTTCCTCCGCGCTGACGACACCGCCTTCGGCGGCGACGAGGACTTCGAGCACGGCGAACTGTTTGCGGGTGAGCGCGACGTAGCGGCCGTCGCGGTGGACCTCGCGGCGGAACGGGTCCAGGCGCAGGCCGGCGATCTCGCGTACGGGCGGCCTGTTGTGCGCGCGCCTGCGGTCGAGTGCCCGGAGGCGGAGCACGAGCTCCTGGAAATCGAAGGGCTTGGTGAGGTAGTCGTCGGCCCCGAGCCCGAACCCGGAGGCCTTGTCGTCGAGCCGGTCGGCGGCGGTGAGCATGAGGATGGGCATGCCGCTGCCCGAGGCCACGATGCGCTTGGCGATCTCGTCGCCCGAGGGGCCGGGGATGTCGCGGTCGAGGACGGCGATGTCGTAGGCGTTGACGCTCAGCAGCTCCGTCGCGGTGTCGCCGTCACCGGCGATGTCAGCCGCGATCGCCGCCAGGCGCAGCCCGTCGCGGATGACCTCTGCCAGGTAGGGCTCGTCCTCGACGATCAACACACGCATGCACTCGATGCTAGGAGCCCGGGCGTATCGCCGGCGTATCGGAAACCGCATACGTGCTGACAACACCGCGCCGCCTTGACTGCGGGCATGGCCCACAGCGAAGCGAGGACCCGGCAGTGACCGGCTCACGACATGACCCGGCCCCGCGGCTTTCCGGGACGGCCGCGAGCCCAGGCGCCGTGGCCGCCCGCGCGCGGAACCTGACCAAGACCTACGGCCGGGGCGAAACCCAGGTCCATGCACTGCGCGGCATCGACCTCGACCTCCCGCGAGGCGGGTTCACCGCGATCATGGGCCCGAGCGGATCGGGTAAATCCACGCTGATGCACTGCCTGGCCGGACTCGACCAGGCCAGCGGCGGCACCGTCACGGTGGCAGGCACCGACCTCGGATCGCTCGACGACGACGCGCTCACGATCTTCCGCCGCGAGCACGTCGGCTTCGTGTTCCAGTCGTTCAACCTGCTGCCGATGCTCACCGCGGGCGAGAACATCGTGCTCCCCCTCGAACTGGGCGGCCGCCGGATCGACGACGCGGCGCGGGAACGCGTCCGCCTGCTCTCCGACATCCTCGGCGTGGCCGACAGGCTCGCGCACCGGCCCGCGGAGCTGTCCGGCGGCCAGCAGCAGCGGGTCGCGATCGCGCGCGCCCTGATCACACAGCCGGACCTGCTGTTCGCCGACGAGCCCACGGGAAACCTGGACAGCACCACGTCGGCGGAGGTGCTGGACCACCTGCGCCGCTCGGCACGCGAACTCGGCCAGACCGTCGTGATGGTCACCCACGAGCGGGACGCGGCGGCGTACGCCGACCACGTGGTCACCATGCAGGACGGGCGGATCGCCTGATGCGTGCCGTCTTCCTCGCGTCGCTGCGCACGTACAGCCGCAGGTACGTCGCGGCGGCGGTCGCGGTCACCGTCGCCGTCGCCTTCGTCGTCGTGGTCGGCATACTCACCTCCGGCGCGCGAAGCGGGCTCATGGACGGCCTGGGTGCGCCGTACCGCAATGCCGAGCACGTGGTCTCCCCCGAGGGGTGGCCGTCGTCCGAGCTGGACCCGGCGGCCGTGATCGCCTTCACCGAGCGGCACGGCGAGAACGCGTCCGCGATCGGCCGGGCGACGCTTCCGGCGCGCGCCGGGAGCCGGAAGCTCTCGGACACGACGACCGTAGGGCCGATCGCCACCTCGCAGGTGTGGCGCTGGCAGGAGCTCAGCTCGGGCCGTTTCCCTGCGCGTACGGGCGAGGCCGCGGTGGACGTGTATGCCGCCTTGGCCGAGGACCTCGCGGTCGGCGACCGGATCACGATCGGGGTGGGAGCCGCCGCGGCCGACGTCCAGGTGGTCGGGCTCGTGGAGTCGCCCTCTCCCCCGGCCCAGGCCTCGATGTACGTCACCTGGCCCCAGTTGCTGCTGTGGCGCGACCACCTCCATCTGGGCTCGGTGGCGGTGCGCGGCGAGGTGGGCCCGCTCCCTGAAGGCGCGAAGGCGCTGTCGCCGGAGGCGTTCACCGCTGAGCGGCTGACCCACGTGCAGAACAGGGTCGACAGCCTGTCGGTGATGTTGCTGTTGTTCGCCGGCATCGCGCTCTTCGTCTCGATCCTCGTCATCGCGAACACCTTCTCCATCCTGTTCGCGCGACGACTCCGCGACTTCGCGCTGCTGCGCTGCGTCGGCGCGACCCGGCGGCAGGTGGTGCGTTCCGTACGCCGCGAGGCGGCCGTCGTCGGCGTGCTCGCGTCGCTGACCGGGACACTGGCCGGCGTCGGTCTCGGCTACGGGCTGATCGCCCTGATCGACGCCCTCGCGTCCGCCGTGCCGATGGGCGCCGCCGAGCTGCCCGTGCCCTGGCTGCTGGGAGGGTTCGCCGTCGGCCTGGCGGTCACCATGGTCGCGTCCTGGTTGCCGACCCGGCGCGTGATCCGGGTGAGCCCGCTGGCGGCGCTGCGCCCGGACGCCGGAGTGGACGCGCGCACCCGCACCGGCCTGGCGCGGCCCGCGCTCCTGCTGGTCATCGGACTGGCCCTGCTGGAGGTGGCGATGGACAGGAGCAGCACGGCGCTCATGCTGGCAGGCGGAGGAACGGTGTTCGCCGGGGTGTTGCTCTTCGGTCCGGTGCTCGTCCCCCGCCTGGTCCGGATCGCGGGCGCGCCGCTCGGCCCCACCGTACGGCTCGCGGCCGAGAACGCCGCACACCATCCGCGCCGGACCGCCACCACCACCGCCTCCCTGCTGGTCGGCGTCACCCTGACGATCGCCGTACTCACCGGGATGGCCACATGGCGGACGTCCTTGAACGAGCAGATCGGCAGAGACCACCCCATAGACATCGCGCTCACCTCGCCCAAGGGTCCGCTCACCACTGACCTCCTCACCCGGATACGTCGCACTCCCGGTGTGGAGCAGGCGATTCCGGTGTATGGCGCCGTGGCCCAGGTGGCCGGGCTCCACGACCCCATCCCGGTCGTCGCCGCGCCCACCGCCGGGCAGGTGGCCCGCGACGGCGGAGTGTTCGCACGGGTCGAGCCAGGGAAGATCAGAATTGATTTTGACGCCTTCGGCAAGGGCCTGACTCCGCGGCCGGGTGACCGGGTCACGGTGCGCGCCGGCGACCGGCGAATCCAGCTGCAGGTGGCCGTCGGCACCGGCTGGGGCCCGGCCGGCGTGGTCGCGCCCGAGACGCTGGCGACGCTCACCGACGCCCCCGAGCCGCGTGCCGTCTGGATCCGCGCCTCCACCGGCGCCGACCCGGCTCGGCTCGGCGCCGACCTGGACGAGCTGGCCGATCCCGTCGGCGCGACGATCGAGAACGGTTTGCGCACCTGGGAGTCGTTGGACCAGCAGCTGCAGATCTACACCTGGTCAGCGCTCGGCCTGCTCGGCATCGCCATCGTGATCGCCCTGATCGGGATCGCGAACACCCTCGGGCTCTCCGTGCTCGAACGTGCCCGCGAACACGCGATGCTGCGCGCGCTCGGGCTCACCCGCGGGCAGCTCCGGCGGATGCTCGCGGCCGAGGCCGTCCTGCTGTCGCTGGTGGCCACCGTGCTCGGCACCGTGCTCGGCGTCGGTTTCGCCTGGGCCGCCTGCGAGACGATCGTGAAACCGGCCCTCCGCGACGCCACCATGCACGTCCCTTGGCTGTCGCTCGGCGTCGTCGTCCTCATCGCCGCCCTGGCCGGACTCCTCGCCGCCGTTCTCCCCGCACGCCGGGCCGCCCGGGTGAGTCCGGTCGCAGGACTGTCACTCGACTGAGGGTCTACGGATGACCGGAGGTTCAGGGAAGACGTAGACCACCTGCGACTTCGCGATCGCGGATCATCGGCGGCGAGGCGCTCCGGCGGTCCACGCGCAGGCAAGGCCTTCTTCAGTCGCCGGCGGCCGGCGCCTCGTCGGCGCTGAGCGTCCGCAAGATGTCGACCAGTGTTGACAGTTGCTCGGGGGTGAGCGGCCTGAACAGCTCTTCCGCCGCCAGTTCATAGCCGGCCGTCCAGTCCTGAGCCAGGGCGGCCCCTTGCGCCGTCACTCGAAGGAGTACGGACCGGCGGTCGTCCGCGCTGGTCTGGCGTTCGAGCAGTCCGTCGCGGACGAGCGCGTCGACCAGGGTGGAGGCGGTCCCCTGCGCGATGCCGACCGCGAGAGCGAGCTCGGTGAGACGAACCGGCTGCGACCGCGCCACCTCCACCACCAGGCGGGATCTCGGTGTCGACACCCCGTGCTCGCCCAGACGCTCGTTGAAGTGACGTACGAGAACCTTCGCCGTACGGCTGAACTCGTCGGCGACCTGTGCTGCGGTCACGCCCTTGTCCGCGTGTGGCATCGCCCACCTCCCACTTGACGCCCCCATCGTACGGGAGGTTACATAGGCATCAATGCATTGACATCAAACTATTTGGTGCCGATGCATCCGAGGTGGCCGGAGCCACATTCAGGACCCCAGGGCGCGCGATAAGTGCGCACTCAATCACAAGGAGTGAACACATGAAGATCTTCATCACCGGCGGCAGCGGTTTCGTCGGCGGAACTCTCCTCAACCGCCTCCTCGCCGAGGGACATGAGGTCATGGCACTGGCCAGATCGGGCTCGAGCAGCCAGCGGGTACGTGCGGCCGGCGCCGAACCCGTGTCCGGCGATCTCGCCGAGCTCGGTAAGGCCGGCTCCCCGGCGCCGAACTGGCTCGCCAAGCTGCGCGAGGCCGACGCGGTCGTGCACGTCGCGGCGTACATGGAGTTCTGGGGGCCCGACTCGCTCTTCGAACAGGCCAATCACGTGCCGACGGCCGCCCTGCACGCCGCGAGCGTCGCGGCCGGGGTGCGACGCTTCGTGCTCACCAGCGCCGCGTCCGTCTCCACGGGCAGCCAACGCCGTCCCGTCGTCGACGAGTCGACGCCGGAGGGCCGGCCGAACATCGCCTACAGCCGGGTCAAGCTGGCCACCGAGCGCGCGCTCCTGGAAGCCCGCAGCGGGAAGACCGAGCTGGTGGTGCTCCGCCCGCCGTTCATCTGGGGCTGCGGAATGAAGACGATCAACGAGATGGTCGAGGTCGCCGAGGCCGGACGGTTCGCCTGGATCGACGACGGCAAGCACATCGTCGACTTCGTCCACGTCGAGAACCTGGCCAGTGCCGCGATCCTCGCGCTCACGCGGGGCCGCCACAAGGGGGTCTACTACGTGACGGACGGCACGCCGATGCCCATCCGAGACTTCCTGACCCCCTTGCTGGCGACCCGCGGCGTGGATCTGTCCAAGAGCCGCAGCGTCCCCCTGGCGATGGCGGCGCCCATGGCGGCGATGATGGACCGCACGGCACGCCTGCTTCGCCGGAAGACGGCGCCGCCGCTGACGAACTGGCTCGTCAGCTTCACCGGCCGTGACCGTTCCTACGACATCACCGCCGCCAGGAAGGAGCTGGGCTACTCGCCTGACGTGACGCTGGAGAAGGGCCTGGCGGAGATGAGCTTCTCGTGAGGTGACGACGAAGAGCCCGTACTCGCGGGCCAGCCGCAGAACCTCGGTGCCCGGCAGGACCGTGTACGGCGATCCGTCGTCGCCGACCAGGATGAGTCCGGGCAGATCCCGCTCGGCGAGCAGCCGCACCGCGTCGCCGACAGATGCGTTCAGGTCGAGCACGGGAAGGTCGATGATCAGGTCACGAGCGCGCACAGTGCATCCTCAAGCCTCGACAGCATGACGCGCCGACCAGACTTCCCCGCTCACCTGAGACGGCCCCATCCACACATACGTAGGGCGCGGCACCGGTGGGGGTGTGGTCGGCGCCGCGCACGACACCCAAGACCCCACGGGAGATAGCTGCGACCTCACTCGGTGAGACGCGCGAGCGCTCTACTGTTCATCTCGCGTTCGCGCACGCTACATCGACCTCGGTCAATATAGACGCCAGTCGATGCCATTCGGGAGTGAACGATGTCCAGCACGCACAAGCGAGGCGATCTCGCAATCGACCAACGGCTTGCTCTCGCCACCGCCGCCCGTCGCCTGGCCGAGGCGTTCGCCGGCACGTTCGGCGCGGAGACCATCGAGCGGTTCCTTCACACCAGTTACGACCAGTTCGCCGGCAAAGCGGTCGTGCCCCACTACCTGCCCTTGCTCGCCGAGCGGTTCGCCCGCCAGCGCCTGCACGCGCTGGCCCGGGTCGAGGGACATCACGACGGTCGTCCGATCGACGCCTGCCCGGTCTATCCCGGCAAGCGCTACCTCAACTGGGAGCTCGACGACCCCGCGGGCAAGAGCGTCGAGGACATCAGGCCGATCCGCGACGAGATCGAGCACCGGGTCCGCCGGCTCCTCGCCGACCTCGAGATTCCAGCGAGCCGAACCCCAGGTATCGAGGCTCAATAGATGTCTGTCAATATAGACAGTGGTCCATGTCAGATGTGAGGAGACGCGATGGAACCACTCGAGGTGCTCCAGTGCAGCCCGCCCCTGGCGCGCGAACCGCTCGACGCCGAACAGGCCGCCGGCCTGGCGCGGGTGTTCAAAGCGCTGGGCGATCCCGTACGGCTGCGCATCCTGTCGATCGTGGCCAGTCACGAGGGCGGCGAGGTGTGCGTGTGCGACATCACCGACGCTTTCGAGCTGTCCCAGCCGACGATCAGCCATCACCTGAAGGTGCTCAAGGACGTCGGCCTGCTCACCTCCGAGCGCCGCGCCTCCTGGGTCTACTACCGCCTGGTGCCCGAACGACTCGGCGAGCTGTCGGCCCTGCTCGACACCCCCGCCGCCGTCTGAGGAAGGAAAGCGGCTTTGTCATCGACCGACGTGACAGCCAGAACCCCGGCGGTCATCGGCGGCCTGTCCACGCTCGACCGGTTCCTGCCACTGTGGATCGGCTTGGCGATGGGCGCCGGACTGCTGCTCGGACGGACGGTGCCCGGCCTCGACGCGGCCCTGGAAGCGGTCAAGATCGGTGAGATCTCGCTGCCCATCGCGCTCGGCCTGCTGCTCATGATGTATCCGGTGCTGGCCAAGGTCCGCTACGACCGGCTCGACACCGTCACCGCCGACCGCCGGATGCTGCCGGCCTCCCTGGTCCTCAACTGGGTCGCGGGCCCGGCTCTGATGTTCGCCCTGGCCTGGGCCCTCCTGCCCGACCTGCCGGAATATCGCACCGGGCTGATCATTGTCGGCCTGGCCCGATGCATCGCCATGGTCCTCATCTGGAACGACCTGGCCTGTGGCGACCGTGAAGCCGCCGCCGTCCTGGTCGCGCTCAACTCGATCTTCCAGGTGGTGGCGTTCGGCGCCCTCGGCTGGTTCTATCTGCAGATCCTGCCCGGGTGGCTGGGTCTGCCACAGGCGGCGCTGGACGTCTCGATGTGGGACATCGCCCAGTACGTGCTGATCTTCCTGGGCATCCCGCTGATCGCCGGCTATCTCTCCCGCAAGCTGGGCGAACGCGCTCGGGGCCGGGAGTGGTACGAGTCCCGCTTGCTGCCCAGGATCGGCCCCGTCGCACTGTACGGTCTGCTGTTCACCATCGTGATCCTGTTCGCACTCCAGGGCGAGACGATCACCTCCCGGCCCGGTGACGTGGCCCGTATCGCCCTTCCCCTGCTGGCGTACTTCTTCCTCATGTTCGGTGGCTCGTTCCTCGCCGGCCGCGTGATCGGTCTCGGGTACGAGCGGACCACCACGCTCGCCTTCACCGCGGCGGGCAACAACTTCGAGTTGGCCATCGCGGTCGCGGTCGGCGTTTTCGGTGTCACCTCCGGGCAGGCGCTGGCCGGGGTGGTCGGGCCGCTGATCGAGGTGCCCGTGCTGGTCGCGCTCGTCTACGTCAGCCTGTGGGGCCGCCGATTGTTCCGAGGCGAGGAGACCGTTCATGCCTAGCGTCCTGTTCGTGTGCGTGCACAACGCCGGCCGCTCCCAGATGGCCGCCGGGTGGCTGTCGCACCTGGCCGGCGACCGGATCGAGGTCCGCTCGGCCGGCTCGGCCCCGGCGGACCGGATCAACCCGATCGCCGTCGAGGCGATGCGGGAGGTCGGCGTCGACATCGCCGCCGCACAGCCGAAGGTCCTCACCACCGAGGCCGTCGAGGCATCCGACGTGGTGGTCACCATGGGCTGCGGGGATGCCTGCCCGATCTTCCCGGGCAAGCGGTACGAGGACTGGAAGCTCGACGACCCTGCCGGTCAGGGCATCGAGGCCGTCCGGCCGATCCGTGACGCCATCCGCGCCCGCGTGGAGAAGCTCATCGCCGAGCTCACCGGCTGATCTGGGCGACCGTGTCTCTCGCGGTCCGGCCGGCGCCGATGAGGGTGGCCGAGGCGGGTCCGGTCCAGTCGCCGTAGCCGAGCAGGTGCAGCCGGGGCTCGCCGATGGCGCGGGTGCCCTCGGTGGGGATGAGCCCGTCGGGACCGCGCAGGCGCAGCGGTGCCAGATGGCCGAGCGCGGGCCGGAACCCGGTGCACCACAGGATGACGTCGCAGGCCAGTTCGCTGCCGTCGGCCCAGGAGATGCCTCTCGGGGTGATGCGCGTGAACATCGGCTCGGCCTTGAGCACGCCCCGCTCGCGTGCCTCGCGCACGGGCGGCACTGCCACGATGTCGCCGAGGTCTCCGATACCCGGGACGGTCTCCCCCGCGAGGGCGGCGCGGTGGCGGCGAGTGGCCAGCTCGAACAGCGCGCGTCCGTCGAGCTCGTCGGGCAGCAGGCGCGGCGGGCGCCGGGTCACCCAGGTCGTCGTGGTGACCGTGGAGATGTCGGCGAGCAGTTGGGCCGCGGAGTTACCGCCACCGACGATCACCACATGACGGCCGCGGAAGGACTCCGGATCCCGGTAGTCGACGGTGTGGAGTTGCTCGCCTCCGAAGTGGCGCATGCCGGCGTAGTGCGGCACGTACGGACGCCACCAGGTTCCGGTCGCGCTGATCACCGTCTTGGCCTGCCAGACTCCCCGATCGGTCTCCACGACGAGGTGGCCATCGCCTCTCCTCACGGCGTTCGCGATGACCGGCCTGAGCACGGGCAGCTCGTACCGGCGTTCGTAGTCCGTGAGGTAGGCGACGGTGTCGGCCGCGCTCGGGTAGCCGCCATCGGGCGGGACGGGCATCATACGGCCCGGCAGCGAGCTGTACTGGGCGGGCGAGAACAGGCGTAGCGATGCCCAGGCGTGCTGCCACGCTCCGCCCGGCCGCTCCCCGGAGTCGAGGATGACGAAGTCGGCTCCGGCTCTGCGCAGGTAGTAGCCTGCCGCCAGCCCCGCCTGCCCGCCGCCGATGACCAGGACGTCGACCTGGCGGATCACGCGTTGGCCGCGGGCTCGGCCAACGGGCTGAACAGCTCGCCGAGCCTCGCGACCTGGGCGGGCACGATCCAGTAGTAGACCCAGGTGCCGCGCCGCTCGCCGTCGATGAGTCCAGCATTGCGCAGGGTCTTCAGGTGGTGCGAGATGGTGGGCGCGCTGAGGTCGAAGGCGCCGGTCAGGTCGCACACGCAGGCCTCGCCATCGGGATGCGAGCCGATCATTGACAGCAGGCGCAGTCGTACCGGGTCGGCCACGGCCTTGAGCAGCGCGGCCAGCTCGACAGCCTCGGACTCCTCCAGCGGCTGCTTGGCGATCGGGGCACAGCACGCGACGGGGCTGACGGTCATCGAAGACACCTCTTATTTAGAAGGATGTCTAATCGTAGGCGATGGTAGGCGACCAGGGCGAATGCCGGAGAACATCGCGATCCGCCCCGACAGGCTGGCGTAGGCGGCGGTGCCGTACCGCTCGGCCAGCAGGTACGGGAGCGTGATCGTACCGACGCCGAACCCGATCCCGAACAGCAGCACGCACCCGATCGCCCCCGCCGCGCTCTCCCGCCACCACCGGCAGCAGCAGCGCGCCCAGCCCTTGCACGGCGAAGACCGCGGCGGCCACCGGAGCGGCCGCCCAGCGACGGCGCAGCCCCGTGGTGACCACCCGGCCTGTCACCGACAGCACGCCGAGCAGCCCGGCCACGGTCGCGGCGAACACCGGCGCGTGACCGAGGTGGATCAGGTACGTGACCAGCAGGACACCGATAACGGCGACCCCGCCGCCGTGCGCGGTGAAGGCCGCGACCAGGAACCAGAACGGCCGGGCCCGCACCGCCTCCCGCACCAGGTCCGCTCGCCGCCCGGGCTTGGCGGCCGGCATCCTGGACCGCCGCACGACCAGGGCGTCCAGCCATCGCCCGGCCCGGGGCGCGCACAGCGCGGTGGTCAGCACGGCGAGGGTGAGCGCGGCGGCGATCTGCGTGCCGGTGGCGCGCAGGTCACGGCTCATCGGCATGAGGAAGACCGAGAAGGCGTAGTAGAGCACGCCGTAGCCGATGGTCTGGGTGACGGCGAGGGCGGCCACGATGCGCCACCCGTGATCGAGGCGGCCACCGCCCCCGGCTCCGGGGGCGGTGGTCTCGACGCCGGGGTTCACGTCGTACAGGCGATCACGTCGCGACCGGCGGCCGTCGTCCGCCACGTGCCGGCGCCCGCCTCGGCGATGAAGCCCTGAGCCTCCAAGCGCCAAGCCAGGGTGCCGGCCATCCGCCGGATGGCCGCGGCATAGCCGGGGTGGGCGCCCGGCTCGCGCGCGGCGAGCAGTTCCTCGGCCAGCAGATCACCAGGGATCAGACCATGCGTGCAGATCAGGCGCAGGGCCTCTTTCCGCGCTGCCGTGGGATGGCCGTCGGACATGTCGCGCTCCTTTCAGCCACAGCAGCTTCCACCGGAGGAGACAGTCGCCAGCGGGAGAGGTGTGGCCAGCAGCCCGCCGCTGATACCGGTGGCCAGGCCGATCCGCTGCTCCTGTGCCTCGGCCAGGTTGCTGGAGCACACGCCGGTCTCCGGCAGCTCGAGCTGGACGTCGCGGGCCGCCTCCCAGTCCCCCGCCAGCGCGGCGGCCACCGAGCGGGCCTGCTCATATCCGGTGGCCAGCAGGAACGTGGGGGCGCGGCCGTAGCTCTTGACGCCGATCGCGTAGTAGCCCGGCTCGGGGTGGGCCAGCTCGTCGGCGCCATGCGGAGGGACGGTGCCGCAGGAGTGCTGGTTCGGGTCGATGAGCGGGGCCAGAGCACGGGTGGAGCCGAGGATCGGGTCCAGGTCCAAACGCAGTTCCGAGGCGATGGAGTGGTCGGGACGGAAGCCGGTCGCGCCGATGATCCGGTCGACGCTGATGTCTCGCCCGTCGAGACTGGTCACCCGTACCCGCTCGCCGGCCTTCTCGACGGCGTGCGTGAAGAAGCCGGTGAGGAGGCGGACGCGGCCGGAGGTGACGAGGGCGTGCAGGCGGGTGCCGAGAGCGCCGCGGGCGGGAAGCGCGTCGGCCCCGCCGCCGCCGTAGGCGCGGGCGGCGTCACCAGCGCGGATGGCCCAGGTGATCTCGGTGTCGCCGAGCTGGGCGAGGGCGAGCAGGGTGGTGGCCGCGGAGTGCCCGGCACCCACGACCAGGGTGTGCTTGCCCTGGTAGGCCTCCCGGTCGGCGCCGAGCACATCGGGCAGTGCGTGCTCGATCTCGACCTCGTCCTCGCCGCGCGCGGGCAGGCCGGATGCGCCGAGCACGTTGGGAGTGGTCCAGGTGCCGGAGGCATCGACGACCGCGCGGGCCCTGATCTCCCCTCCGTCGTCGAGCCGGATCAGGAAGGGCGCCTGATCGCGCCCATTGGTGCGGACGCGGTCGTAGCCGAGGCGGCTGATCGCGGTCACCTTGGAGCGGAAGCGGACGTTCGGGCCGAGGGCCTTGGCGAGTGGGGCGAGGTAGCGGCCGACGATTTCGGCGCCGGTGGGCAGCCACTCGGGGTCGGGGGCGGTCCAGCCGTGCGCCTCCAGCAGGCGGCGGGCGGCGGCGTCGATGTCGTACTTCCACGGGCTGAAGACCCGCACGTGTCCCCACTGCGCGATGGACGCGCCCGCCTGCTCGCCTGCTTCGAGCACGAGGAAGTGCAGGCCACGCTCGGCCAGGTGGGCGGCAGCGGCCAGCCCGACCGGGCCCGCGCCGATGACGACCACGGGAAGCGCCTCGGCGTCGATGGAGATCCCGGGCTGCTCGCTCTCCAGGGACGTGGTGGTGCCGCAGCATGCGTCGCTCATGATCACCGCTCCTGATTAGATATCCTTCTAAACAGAGCCCATCATGCGGCCCTGGTTAGAAGAATGTCAAATCAGCCGCATGAGCCGTCCGGTGGACAGCACGCCCGCAGGGTCGCCTGCAGATCCGCGAGCGCCCGCGCGATCCCGCTCGGATCGACCCGGTAGTAGACGGTCTTCCATTCCCGTCGCGCCACCAGCACGCCACTGTCACGCAACGTCGCCAGCTGCGCGGACGCGGCCGACTGAGCCAGACCGAGACGCTCGGCCACCTCGCCGACCGTCAGCTCGGACTCGCCGCCGAACAGCAGCAGGATCTGCTGGCGGGTATCACTGGCCAGCGCCTTGAGGAAGCCGCGCGCGGCGTCGGTCAGCTCGATCCTGTTCGTCGTCTCCACAGGCCGACTCTACCGCCTCGTATTGTCAGTTCATGATTTCACGATTTGACGATACGATGCCGAACATGGACACGATCATCATCGGCGGCGGACAGTCAGGGCTGGCCGCCGCCCGCGCCTTGCGCCACGCAGGCCTGGCCCCCGTCATCCTCGAAGCCGGCGAGCGGCCCACCGGCTCCTGGGCGGGCTACTACGACAGCCTCACCCTCTTCTCGCCCGCCCGCCACAGCGCCATGCCCGGCCAGGACTTCCCCGGCGACCCCGACCGCTACCCCACCCGTGACGAAACCGTCGCGTACCTGGAGAGCTACGCCGCCACCCTCGACGCCGAGATCCGCACCGGCACCAAGGTCGCCACAGTCGAATCCGACGGCGCGGGCGGGTTCCTCGTCCACACCACGGCCGGCGAGACCCTGCGAACCCGTGGCGTCGTCGCGGCAAGCGGCTCGTTCGGCAACCCGTACATCCCCGACCTGCCTGGACACTTCACCGGACAGTCGCTGCATGTCGCCGGTTACCGCAACCCCAAGGAGTACGCCGGGCAACGCATCGTCGTGGTCGGCGGCGGCAACTCGGCCGTCCAGGTGGGCTACGAACTCGCCGAGGTCGCCACCGTCACCCTCGCGACCCGGCAGCCGGTCCAGTTCATGCCGCAGATGGTCGGCGGCCACGACATCCACCACTGGCACACCGCCACCGGCTTCGACGACCTGCCCCCGCACTGGCTGGCCCGCCTGGCCGGCGGCACCCTCGTCCTGGACACCGGCGACTACGCCACCGCCCTGCAGGCTGGACGGTTCGACCGGCGGCCGATGTTCACCGCCTTCGACGGCGACGAGATCGTCTGGGCCGACGGCACCCGAGAAGTCGTGGACACCGTCATCTTCGCCACTGGTTACCGGCCCAGCCTGGACTACCTGCGCCCGCTCGGCGCCCTCGACGCCCATGGGCTGCCTTTGCAGGTCGAAGGCCTGTCCACCACGCATCTCGGGCTCGCGTATGTCGGGCTGGAGTTCCAGCGCTCGTTCGCCTCCAACACACTGCGTGGCGTGGCCCGCGACGCCGCCCACCTCGCCACGCCCTTGGCCGTCTACGCCGGCGAGGCCCTGGCGGCATACGGCTTCTGACGTGGAATCCCCTCTGGTCACGGTCGCTCTGGTGCTGCTCCTGGTGGCGACCATGCTGACCGTCGGAACGCCGCGGGCTGGACCGCCCCGGATCCGGACGAACTGCCCACCGGCACCGAACTGGCCGATCATTATCTACGACCCGTGGCCCAGGTTCCCGGCATCGCACCGTACGTCCGCTACTCAACCAGGGTTGAGGGGATCAGCCGCCTGGACACCGACCGCCTGCGTACCCATGGACGGGAGACGGCACCGTTCGTGCTGCTCCTCAACGACGGCGAAGAGCTGCTCGCCCGCGCCGTCATCGACGCGTCAGGCGCCTGGCTCACCCCCAGCGTGATGGGCGCCAACGGACTCCCGGCTGCAGGAGAGGCCGACGCCGGGCCGTGGATCGACCATGCGCTACCCGACGTTCTGGGCGCCGAGCGTCACCGCTACGCGGGCAGGCACACCGTCGTCGTGGGCGCCGGTCACTCGGCGGCCACCACGCTCCTCGCCCTGGCGGAGCTGGCCAACCGGGAACCGGACACACGGCTGACTTGGGCGATCCGCGCCGACGCGCCCGAACGGGCCTACGGCGGCGGGGACGACGACGCGCTGCCCGCCCGCGGCTCGCTCGGCTCCGGCCTGCGGCTGCTGGTCGACAAGGGTGTGGTGGAGCTGGCCGCGTCCTTCAAGGTCCGAGGCGTACGCGCACGACCGGACGGGACCGGTGTCGAGCTGGTCTCCCGGCACGCCGGGAGACCAGGATCCGATCCTGGGCACCACCCGCCTGCTGGCCCCGCTGATCGACCCCAACGACCACTCCTGCGGCACGGTGCGACCGCACGGGGTGGACGAGCTGGCCCACCCTGAGCCCGGCTACTACGCGATCGGCATGAAGAGCTACGGCCGCGCCCCCACGTTCCTGCTGGCCACCGGATATGAGCAGGCCCGCTCGGTCGTCGCCGCCCTGGCCGGTGACTGGCAAGCGGCCCGCGACGTCCAGTTGGACCTGCCCGCCACCGGCGTCTGCTCGGCCACCCTGGGCGTCAAGGCCGTCGCCGAACAGTTCGGCCTCGCCCATGACACGCCTGCCCGGCTGATCGCCGCCACCACCCGCCATCTCGTCGGCCACACCAGCGCGGCCGACGCGGTGCTCGCAGCGGCTGCCGAACTCGGCATCGACAAGAGTGCGGCCCTCCAGCTCGCGGCCTTCGCCGCCGACCAGTTCGGCAGTGCGTCCATCTCGTGACAGCGGCGTCTATCTGACGTACGAATCCATCACGAGGAAGGCACGACCATGACGGCATGCTGCCCGCCCACCACGATGACGACCTGCTGCGAGGGTGAGGCCAAGGCCGAGTGCTGCGGCACCCGGCAGACCACGACCGGGGGGACCGCGGAGAACGAGGCGCCGAGCACCTGCGGCTGCCGGTAACCATGGAGGGAGGGGCCCGGAGCAGTTCCTGCCCCTCCCTCGACAGGAGGCCCCCTCATGCTCTCCAGAACCGAGGACCTGGTCGATGCGTGGCAGGCGATGCGCGATCAGCTGCTCGCCTTCGTCATCGTCCGCGTGGGCAGCCGCCCGGACGCGGAAGACATCGTCCAGGACGTGTTCATCAAGGTCGGCAAAGGCATCAACGGACTCCGTGACGGCAAGCGCCTGGAGGCGTGGATCTACCAGGTGACGCGCAACGCGATCATCGACCACCAGCGGGCCGCGGCACGCATGCGCAACGCCGAAGTCCGTGCAGCGACCGAGGAACGGCTCACCACCTCGGAAGAGCCGGACGAGCGCGAAGCCTTGACCTCGCTGACCGGCTGCGTGGCCCCGCTGCTCGCCTTCCTGGGCGAGCGCGACCGGCAGGCGATCACCATGGTGGAGTACGACGGCCTCACCCAGACCGAGGCGGCACGACGCCTGGGCATCTCGACGTCGGGCATGAAGTCACGCGTCCAGCGCGCCCGCGCCCGCCTGCGCGATCTTCTGACGCAGTGCTGCCAGATCGCCGTGGACGTCCGCGGCGACGTACGCGCGATCCGCCCCTCAGGCCCTTGCACCTGCGCTCCCCTGTCAGCTCACCCCTCCGACACGAGTGACCCGTAACAGCTCCTCGCTGCCGCTGTGCGACTTTCCGTCTGGCGCTGCTGCGTGCCGGCGGTGTGCTGCGAGCGACCAAGACCGGCCGGACCGTCCTCTACGAGATCCAGTTGGACGCACTCGCCGAGGTCTTCCGGGGCATCGCCGACGCTCTCGACCGCGCGCACGACGAGTACAACCGCGCCGGCGCATGCGAGCCGACGGCCACAACGAAAAATGACCAGTACAGTCGTCGATCACGACGCAGATCTCACCCATTCCGACGTCTCACCATCCAGACCTCGCCTCGCTGTTGAGTACTGGACAGTGGCCATGGAGGGCCAGTCCTCCTGCGGCTCCTGCGATGCGACCCTCACCGTGCTCGGTGAGATTTGCGCCTGCTGACTTGGCGAGGTGGCACGGCGCAGGGCCGTGCCACCCGCTGTGGCGTCAGCCGGACTTCGGCTGGGATCGGCCGCACTTGAGTGTCGTGCCTTCCCAGCGGCACCACTCCTGGTAGCCGGAGGTGAAGGGCGCGCCCACCCACGGATATCTGTCGTCCGGGAGCTCGGCGGGCATGACGCCGGTGAAGTTGGCCGCGTCGTCGATGCTGCCGCTGCCGGTGTACTTCGTCTGCATGGGATACGGGTAGACGGGGCGGGTGCGTACGACGTCGTCGCCGTTCTTCTTGCCGGCGATGACCTTCTGCGGGGCGATGCCCTTCTCCACCCAGTCGTACAGCGGGCTGAACAGGTCGAAGGTGTCGGGGCCGTGGCCACCGGTGCAGTGGTAGACGCCGGGGAACATGAACAGGCGGGCGAACTGCTGGGTGGCCTGCGAGCCGCCCATCCGCTTGGTCACCGCGTCGTAGTAGGCGAGCGTGCTGCCGGCCGGGATGGCCGGGTCGGACCAGCCGTGCCAGAGGATGAGCTTGCCGCCGCGATTCTTGAAGGCGCGCAGGTCAGGGTCGGTGGAGTCGTAGACGCCGCGCATGTCACGCAGCTTGTCGAGGGTCTTGCGGTCGAAGCGGTGGTCGGCGAGCGTGAAGGATGCGGGCGGGTTGCGCCAGGAGCCGAAGTACTTCAGATAGTCGAGTCCGAGTGAGGCGAGCACGGCGCGCTGGCCGGCGGGGGCGACAACGTACCCGAGCCAGGCTAGCTCGGTGCCCCTGGGGAGGCCGGAGGGGAACAGGCGACGGCCCTTGTCGTCCACCGGCCCCTGGTAGAACTTGCGGACCACGTCCACCTGCGCGTCCGTCAGGCAGTCGGCCTGTGGGCCGGCCGTGCAGCGCAGGCTCGCTGGGTCGAACGAGCACCGGCGGGGGTCGTCGATCTGGCCGTCTTGCAGGCCGTCCACGGGGTCGCAGGCGTCCAGCACCTTCTGGTGCAGGAGCTGTATCTTGTTCACGCCGAGGATCTGGCCGCCGTCGGGGGCGGTGTTGGCGTTGGCGATCCACGGGAAGAACATGCCGGCCAGCGCGGTGAGGTTGTTGCCCGGCGCTCCGGCGATGATGCCGTCGAAGTCCTCGGGGTGACGCTGGGCCTCCATGAGGGCCTGGCGTCCGCCGTTGGAGCAGCCGGCGAAGTAGGAGTACCTGGGCGCCTGGCCGTAGTACGCCTTGATGAGGGCCTTGGCGGCCAGTGCGGTGACGTGTTCGGAGCGGTAGCCGGCGTCGACCCGCAGCTGTGGGCTGGAGTGCGCCCACAGCCCGTCGACGGAGCTTGCCCCGATGTGGCCGCTGTTGTCGGCTCCGATGACGACCTTGCCGTCGTCGGGTGGGGCGCAGTTGCCGGGCAGGTGGTGGTTGGAGTCGTCCGGGTCGGCGAACCCGCAGAAGCCGCCGCAGCCGAGTTGCAGGTAGCGGCCGCTCCAGGCTTCGGAGGGCAGCCGGACCTCGAACTGCACCTGTGGTGAGACGTACCCCTTGACCTGGCAGTACGCGGGTTTCTGCGCAGTGGCGGAGACCGCGGTCGCGCTCAGGATTCGGGTGGGGGCTTCGGGGAGGCCCGTGAGGTCGATCCCGCCGAGTCGCTGACAGGTGATGGCGGGGGTGAGGTCCGTGCTCGTGCTGGCGGCGACCTGGCCGGGGACGGCGCCCGTGGCGAGGATCAGCAGCAGGACGGAAGCTAAGAGCCGGGCTGTGCCTTTCATGGCCTTGTCCTTTTCGGGGGTGCGGTCAGTTGACCTGGCGGCGGCGCCCGGCCCAGTACGGGGCGCGCAGCGATCTCTTGTCGATCTTGCCGGAGGGGTTGGCCGGCAGGGCGGGGGCGAAGTCGATGCTCTTGGGCGCCCACACGCTGCCCTTGCGCTCCTTGACCAGGGCGATGAGCTCTTCGGCGGCGACCTCGGCGCCGGGCCGGGTGACGACGACGGCCTTGACGGCCTCGCCCCACTTGTCGTCCGGGACGCCGATGACGGCGCACTGGGCGACGGCGGGATGGGTCGCCAGGACATCCTCGATCTGCCGGGGGAAGACGTTGAACCCGCCCGTGACGATCATGTCCTTCTTGCGGTCGACGATGAAGACGTAGCCGAATTCGTCGACGAAGCCGATGTCGCCGGAGCGGACCCAGCCGTCCTGCATCACCTCCGGGTCGAGACCGCTGTTGACGTAGCCGGCCATCTGGCCGGGCTGGGCGGCGCAGATCTCGCCGATCTCGCCGGCGGGCAGGGCGCGGCCTTCGGGGTCGCGGATGGTGAGCTCGACGTGGTACATCGGCCGTCCCGCGGAGGCCAGCCGTTCCTCCCCTTCGGGGGTGTCGAGCCGGTGGTCCTCCTTGCGCAGGCAGGTCATGTAGCCGGGCTCGGTGCCGGCGTAGGTCTGCACGAAGATCGGGCCGAACGCCTCCAGCGCCCGGCGCAGGCCCTCCGGGGCCATCGGCGATCCGGCGTAGATGACCGTGCGCAGCGACGACAGATCGGCGTCGGCCCGGCGCGGGTGGTCCAGGAGCATGTAGACGATCGTGGGCACGACGGCGGTGGCGGTGACCCGTTCGCGCTCGATGGCGTCCAGGAGCAGATCGAGGTCGAGGCCGGGCAGGATGACGTTCGTCCCGCCGCGCATGAAGACCGGCATGACGAAGGTCTGCGTGAAGTGGGTCAGGGGCGCGCCGTGGGCGAACACCTCGCCCGGCCGGATGTCGCCGATCTCGAGCCCCGCGGTGATGGCGTAGTGCGACCAGGTCGCATGCGTCTGCAAGACGCCCTTGGGCACGCCGGTGGTGCCGGAGGTGAAGCCGACGAACGCCAGGTCGTCGTCGGCGAGCTCGATAGCGGGCGGCGCGGTCGGCTGAGCGGCGAACGTCTCCTGGTAGTCCAGGATGCCGGGAATGGTGTCGCCTCCACTGGCCAGCCGGACGACGTGCTTGAGGTTGGGCAGCCGATCCCGGATCTGGGCGATGGCGTCGTCGAAGGCCTGGTGGTAGATGAGCGTCGAGGCCTGCACCTCCTCCAGGAAGAAGCAGAAGTCCTCGGCCGTGGCCCGGGCGGGCATCTGGGTCATCGCCGCGCCGGACTTCCAGATGCCGACCATGGCGGGGACGAACTCCAGGCAGTTGGGCATCAGCAGCCCCACCCGGTCGCCCTTGCCCACGCCGAGTTCCGACAGGCCGTTGGCGATGCGGTTGGCCCAGCCGCTCATCTCCTGGTAGGTGAGGCGGCGTTCTCCGTCGACGAGTGCGGTGCGCTCGGCGTAGTACGCGCACGCCATGTCGAACACTCTCGGTGTCGAACCCCACATGATGGTTACCTCCCTGTTCCGGCGAGCGTGGCCGCCGTCGCCTGTCGCGCTTGCTCGTACTCCCGGCGGGTACGCCGGACGAGCTCCGCGACGCTGGTGATCTCCGTAACCCCCGAGACGCTGTGGCCGGCGCTCCACACGTGGCGCCGGGTCAGCAGGCGATGCTGGGTGAAGCCCTTCACCGGGGCCGCGGCCTCCACCGTCTGCTCCTCGAGCCAGGCGCGCAGGAAGTTGGCGGGCAGGCCACTGAGCGCAGTGGACAAGGTGACGTCGTCGAGGGTCGCGTCGACCAGCGCGGCCCGGAAACGCTCACCGGCGAGGCTCTCGTGTGTGGCGACGAACTTGGTCCCCATGTAGGCCAGGTCGGCGCCGAGGACCTGCGCTGCCCAGACGGCGGCTCCGTCCGGCACCCCTCCCGCCAGGACGATCGGCCCGTCGAACCGAGCGCGGACAGCGCGGACGAACGACAGCGGATTGGCCCAGCCGGTCTGGCCGCCCGCCCCGGCGGTCAGCAGCACCAGCCCGTCCACGCCTGCCTCGATCGCGCGCTCCACGTGGTGCAGGCTCGCCACGTCGGCGAAGACCAGGCAACCGGCGTCGTGCAGCGGCTCCAGCACCGGAACCGGGGAGCCCACGCTGGTGACGACCAGCCGGGTGCCGTGGCGGACCAGGCACTCGACGTCGGCTCGCAATCGCTCGTTGGAGCGATGGACCACCAGGTTCGCGGCGAACGGCGCGGCGTGATCCTGTTCGGCGATCGAGGCGGTGATCTTCCCGAGCCAGGCTTCGAGCTCCTCCGATGAGCGGGCGTTGTGCGTCGGGAAGGCGCCGATGACCCCGCTGCGGCACGCCGCGATCACCAGTTCCGGTCCCGAGACGTCGGTCATCGGCGCGGCCATGAGCGGTAGCGCCAGCCGCGACAGCGGCGACGGTAGGGCCATCGTCCCTCCACTAGTGAAGATCAAATATTGCGCTGATGAGGCTCACATGCCTGCTTCGCTGCGTATTTGATGTCGTAAGTAAATATGGATTAATGTCGCTTTGGCAAGAGTGAGTCGTCGGCTCCAGTCCCGTGGAGGACAGAAGATGGACCGTACCGTCCAGATCGCGGGCGTCGGGATGATCCCGTTCGCCAAACCCAGCGCAAGCGAGCCCTACGACGTGATGGCCGGGAGCGCCGCGCGAGCCGCGCTGGCCGACGCGGGTATCGACTACCACCAGGTGCAGCAGGCCTACGCCGGCTACGTGTACGGCGACTCGACCTGCGGACAGGCGGCCCTCTACGACCTGGGCCAGAGCGGCATCCCCATCGTCAACGTGAACAACAACTGCTCGACCGGCTCCTCGGCGCTCTGGCTCGCCCGGCAGGCGGTCATGTCCGGGGTGGCCGACTGCGTGCTCGCCCTGGGTTTCGAGCAGATGCGCCCCGGCGCGCTGGCGAACGTCTGGGACGACCGCCCCAGCCCGCTTGCCCGGAGCGCGGACGCCATGACCGCCATCCAGGGCATCGACGACCACGCCCCGATCGCCGCGCAGTACTTCGGCGGCGCGGGGATGGCTTACGCCGGCAAGTACGGCACCGCTCCCGAGACCTTCGCCAAGATCGCGGTCAAGGCCCGCCGGCACGCCGCGAACAACCCCTACGCCGTCTTCCGCACCCCCGTGAGCGAGGAGGAGGTGCTGGGCTCTCCCCCCATCTACGGGCCGCTGACCCGACTGCAGTGCTGCCCGCCGACCTGCGGCGCGGCCGCCGCCGTGGTGTGCAGCCAGGAGTTCGCCCGCCGGCACGGCCTGGACGCCACGGTGACGATCCGGGCGCAGGCGCTGACGACCGACACCCCGACCACCTTCGACAGCGGCGACATGACCAAGGTCGTCGGCTATGACATGACCCGGGCCGCCGCGACCCGCGTCTACGAGGAATCGGGCGTCGACCCGCAGGACATTCCCGTGGTGGAGCTGCACGACTGCTTCACCACCAACGAGCTCATCAGTTACGAGGCCCTCGGCCTCACCCCGGAGGGAACGGCCGAGAAGTTCGTGCTCGACGGCGACAACACCTACGGCGGCCAAGTGGTCACCAACCCCTCGGGCGGGCTGCTGTCCAAGGGCCACCCGCTCGGCGCCACCGGCCTCGCCCAGTGCGCCGAACTGGTCTGGCAGCTGCGCGGGCAGGCCGAAAACCGCCAGGTCGACGGCGCCCGGCTCGCCCTCCAGCACAACCTCGGACTCGGCGGCGCCTGCGTCGTCACCCTCTACGAGCGGGCGGCCTGACATGACCGCGGACCTGCGCATACCCGCCTTCACCGTGCCCGCCGAGCGAGGCCGCCTGCGCTTCTTCGCCCAGGCCATCGGCGAGCACGACCCCGTCTACAGCGACCTCGACGCCGCCCGCAAGGCCGGGCACCCGGACCTCCCCGTTCCGCCCACGTTCCTGTTCTGCCTGGAGATGGACCGGCCCGACCCCTTCTCCTTCCTCGCCGAGGCCGGGATCGATCTCGCCCGAGTCCTGCATGGCGAACAGCGCTTCACCTACCACGCCATGGCTCACGCCGGCGACGAGCTGACCTTCGAGTCGCACATCGCCGACACGTACGAGAAGAAGGGCGGTGCCCTGCGCTTCCTCGTCCGGGAAACGCGCGTCACCCGAGCCGGCGAGCCCGTCGCCGACCTGACCAACGTCATCGTCGTCCGCGGGGAGGCAGCCGCGTGAACAATCTCCATGACATCGCCGTGGGAACGGAGCTGCCGCCGCTGCGCGTGCCTTCCATCTCGCGTACGACGCTCGCGCTCTACGCCGGCGCCTCCGGCGACCACAACCCCATGCACATCGACCTGGACGCGGCCCGGGCCGCAGGCATGGACGACGTCTTCGCTCACGGCATGCTCTCCATGGCCTACCTCGGCCGGCTGCTGACCGGCTGGGTGCCCCAGGAGCGCATCCGCTCCTACAGCGTCCGTTTCGCCGCCATCACCCCCGTCCACGGACAGCCGACCTGCACCGGCCGCGTCACGGCGATCGAAGAGGCCGACGGCGAACGGCGGGCCCGGCTGGACCTGCGAGTGATGCTGGAGGACGGCACCGTCACCCTCGCCGGCCAAGCCCTCGTCGCCCTCACCTGAACCATCGAAAGGACACCCGTGGGAACGCTCGACGGAAAGACCGCCCTCGTCTCCGGCTCAGGGCGCGGCATCGGCCAGGCCATCGCCCTGAAGCTCGCCCAGCAGGGAGCCCGCGTCGTCGTCAACGACCTGGACCCCGACCCGGCCGAGGAGACCGTACGACTGATCAAAACCAGCGGCGGTGATGCCGTCGCCTGCGTCGGCAGCGTCACCGACGACGGCTTCGCCGACCGGTTCGCCGCCACGGCCGCCGACACCTTCGGCGGCGTCGACATCGTGATCAACAATGCCGGATACACCTGGGACAACGTCGTCCAGAAGATGACCGACGAGCAGTGGGACGCGATCATCGACGTCCACCTCAAGGCGCCCTTCCGGATCCTGCGCGCGGTCCAGCCGATCATCAGCGCCCGCGTCAAGGAGGAACGCGCCCGGGGTGTGCACGTCCAGCGCAAGGTGGTCAACATCTCCTCCATCGCCGGGCTCAGCGGGAACGCCGGGCAGGCCAACTACGGCGCGGCCAAGGCCGGCGTCGTCGGGCTGACCAGGACTCTGGCCAAGGAATGGGGGCGGTACGGGGTGAACGTCAACGCTGTCGCCTTCGGTCTCATCCGCACCCGGCTCACCGAGGCGACGGCCGGCGGCGACGCCACCATCGACGTCCAGGGCCGGGAGATCAAGGTGGGCGTGAACCCCGACCTGTTGTCCGCCATGGAACGCATGATCCCGCTCGGACGGGCCGGCACCCCGCAGGAGGCCGCCGGCGCGGTCTACCTGCTGTGCACGCCCGAGTCCGACTACATCAGCGGCGAAGTGATCGTCTGCGGGGGCGGGTACCGCTGACGTACCGGCCTACGATGCGCAGGTGGCTTCGACCGAGGGGAAGACGATGAAGGCGCGGACCGCGGCGGCGCCGGCCCGGGGCAGCCGTCCCCGCAACCGCAAGGCGCAGATCGTCTCCATCGCCGCCGAGCTCTTCCATCGCCAGGGCTACCACGCCGTGACGATGGAAGAGATCGCCAGCGCGGTCGGCATCACGGCGGGTGCCCTCTATCGGCATTTCCGCAACAAGCAGGAACTGCTGGCGCGCACCGTCCTCGACGGGCTCCTGGCGTTCGAGACCCTCGTCGACAACCACACCGCCGGTGACGTCGACGGCCTCCTGCGCGCCATGGCCGCCCTGACGCTGGACCGGCGCGACCTCGGCGTGCTGTGGCAGCGGGAGTCCCGCAATCTCCCGGTGCCCGAGCGCGACCAGCTCCGCCGCCGCTTTCGCTCCATCGCGGCCCGTGCGGCGACGACCCTCGTCGCTGCCCGTCCCGGCCTCTCCCCCGCCGACGCCGACCTGCTGGTGTGGGCGATCTTCGCCACGTTCGCCAGCCCGTCCCACCACTCGGTGAGCCTGCCGCGCGCCCGTTTCGAAGACCTGCTGCACGCGATGGGCAGCACCCTCACCGAAGTCGCCCTGCCTCAGGCGCAGGGCCCGTCAGCCGACGCGGCCCCGTCCGATCGACCGCGCCCGGGGCTGGCTCGCGCCTCCCGCCGGGAAGTCCTCATGGACGCGGCCGCCCGGCTGTTCAACGAGCGCGGCTACCAGGCCGTGAGCATGGAGGACATCGGCGCTGCCGCGGGCATCAGCGGCGCGGGCATCTACAACCACGTCACCGCCAAGTCCGACCTCCTGGTGGCCGCGCTCACCCGCGCCGCCGACGCCCTGCAGCTCGACGCCTCCCGCGCCTTCGCCACCGCCACCAGCCCCCGGGACGCTCTCGACCTGCTGCTGCGCTCCTACATCGACCTGACGGTCAGCCACAGCCACCTCACCGGCACGTTGATCACCGAGGTGATCCACCTTCCCGCCGAGCAACGCCACACGATCCGGCGCCTCCAGTACGACTACGTCAGCGAGTGGGTGCACCTGCTCACCGCCGAGCGACCCGAGCTGATCGAAGCTGAGGCCCGGGTCGTCGTGCACGCGGTCTTCACCACCATCAACGACCTCGCCCGGATCGACCATCTGCGCGAACGGGGTGATCTGTCTGGCGATCTTCTTGCCGCCTGCCAGGCTCTCCTGCTCGCACGCACCGGGTGAGGTCAGCGGCCGGGCGCCGGAGTCGACGAACCAGTGACCGGTTCTGCGTCGAGCCGGCTCAGTGGCGCTCCGCGAGCTTGGCGAGAACGTCCAGTTCGAAGAGCCACGGCGGCGCCTCCGGCGTTGACGTACTCAAGCCACACGGGGACGCTCATGACGCAAGGGTTGCGCCTTGTTCGTAGGTGATGCAGGCGATGCGTCACGCGCTTTGTCCTCGCCGCCGGCATGGCGCGGCCGGCGCAAGTTCGACAAACGTGCTTCCCAGGGCTTTCGCTCTTCCCTTTGATCTATTATCGTCGATTAACGATGAGCGAGGAAACGGGGCCGCTGCCGCGCGCGGAGGCCGAAGAGTACGCGAGCTGGTTCAAGGCACTGGCAGACGCGTCGCGGATCCAGATCGTGTCGCTCCTGGCCCGGCGGCGCGCGCCGATGAGCGTGGGCGAGATCGTGGCCGCCTCAGGGGTGGGCCAGTCCACCGTCTCGCACCATCTGAAGATTCTGGCCGAGGTGCGGTTCGTGCTGGTGGAGCGGCGGGGCACCGCCGGCCTGTACCGGATCAACGAGGTCTGCGTGAGCTGTTTCCCGACCGCCGCCGACGTGGTCATGGGCAACTCCGCCCCGGCCCCGCCCACCTGCGAGTAGAGGAGCGATGCCATGGCGCAAGAGGAGATCATCAGGCGCTACTCCGCGCTGGCCCGCGACGCCGCGGCCGGCCGGACGGTCGCCGACTGCGGCCCCGAAGCCTTCGACCAGGGCCGATTCGGCGCCGCCGGCTACGACGACCTCGGCCTGCTGCCCGAAGCGGCGGTACGGGCGAGTCTGGGCTGCGGCAACCCGGTGGCCGTCGCCGAGTTGCGGCCCGGTGAGACCGTGCTCGACCTGGGCTCGGGCGGCGGCATCGACGTGCTGCTGTCCGCCCGTCGCGTCGGCGAGCACGGCAAGGCCTACGGGCTCGACGCCAGCGCCGACATGCTGGCCCTGGCCCGCCGCAACGCCGAGCAGGCGGGCGCGCGCAACGTGGAGTTCCTGCACGGCACGATCGAGCGGGTGCCGCTGCCGGACCGGTCGGTGGACGTGGTCATCTCCAACTGCGTCATCAACCTGTCCAGCGACAAGGCCGCGGTGCTGGCCGAGGCGTTCCGGGTGCTGCGGCCGGGCGGCCGGTTCGGCGTCAGCGACGTCGTGACGGACGGCGAACCGGACCCCGATCGGCGGGCGGCCGTCGAAGAGCGGGTCGGCTGCGCGGCCGGGGCGCTGCCGGTGGCGGAGTACCGGCGGTTGCTGGCCGCGTCGGGGTTCATGGACCTGCACATCACGTTGACCGCCGGCCACGGCGACGGCGTGCATTCGGCGATCGTCCAGGCCGCCAAGCCCGCCGCCCCGCCGGGGACGGAGATCAGGCCCATGCGCGACGACGACGCCGACCAGGTGCTGGCCATCTACCAGGCCGGATTGGACACCGGCCAGGCCAGTTTCGAGACCACCGCCCCGAGCTGGGAGGGCTTCACCGCGGCCAGGCTCCCCCACCTGCGCTACGTGGCCTTCGACACCGGCACCGGCCAGGTGCTCGGCTGGGTGGCCGCCTCCGCGGTCTCGGCCCGGCCCGTGTACGCCGGGGTGATCGAGCACAGCGTCTACGTCCACCCGGGATGCCAGGCCCAGGGCATCGGCCGGGCGCTGCTGTCGGCGTTCATCGCCGCCGGCCAGGACGCCGGAATCTGGACGATCCAGTCCGGCATCTTCGCCGAGAACGCCGCCAGCCTGGCCCTGCACCAGGCGCTCGGCTTCCGGGTGGTCGGCACCCGGGAACGCATCGGCCGCCACCACGGCGTCTGGCGGAACGTCCTGCTGATTGAGCGCCGCAGCCCCGCAACCAAGAACAGACGGCCGTAGAACCGTTTCGCGGTCTCCAGGTGCGGACTGCCGAGTTCGATCCAGCACGGCGAGCCGGGCACGAACCGGGTGGTGAGCATGCGTGCTCCCTCATGTGAAAGCGAGGGTGGTCCACCCTGGTGCAGCCCATGTCGTGTACGACGGGTCGACCCCCGCCCCACGCGCCCCTGACTCTTGTCTTGACATGGCGACAACCCCCGAGGTGTGCTGGATGTAAGGCCTATATCGCCGCATGTCAGTGAGGCGATGAGGATCTCGACGGGGGCGTCATGGCGACTTATGCGTATCGCTGTCTGGAGTGCGGGCCGTTCGAGGTGCGCCTGCCGATAGGGACCGCTGAGGCGGTTGCCGACTGCCCGGCGTGCCGGTCTCCGGCTCGTCGCGTCTTCACCGCGCCGAGCCTCGCCCGGCAGTCCCCGGCGATGTCCGCCGCGCTGGCCCGGGACGAACAGAGTCAGGAAGCACCCGAGGTGGTCACGCACGTGACTCCCGAGCGGCGGCGGACACCGCAGCACCCGGCGCTGTCGCGCCTGCCTCGGCCTTGAGCAGACATGACGATCGATCCGAACGTTGCGTACGCCTGGACTCGTGGCGTTCCTGAACACACCGCCCGTCCGGGGCGTGAGGAGGTGTGTGGGGATGGGAGCCGTCGGACTCCTGTACGTGGGCGCAGTGCTCTTCCTCAATGGTCTGATGCTCCTGGGAAAGGTCGAGCCGCGCGCAGCCGGGATCTTCAATCTCTTCGTCGGAGCCTTGCAGGTGGTCACACCGACCCTGCTGATCGTCTTCAGCCCCGGCGATCCGGCCGTACTCCTGAACGCGTCGGGACTCTACCTCTTCGGGTTCACCTATCTCTATGTGGGGATCAATCTGCTGGGCGGATTCGACACCACAGGTGTCGGCTATTTCTCGCTCTTCGTGGCCATCATGGCGCTCGGATACTCCTACGCCAACTTCCAGCTCCTCGGTGATCCGGGCTTCGGAGTCATCTGGCTCTACTGGTCCTTCCTGTGGACGCTCTTCTTCGTCCTGCTCGGCTTGAAACGCACGCAGATCACCAGGTACACGGGCTGGGTCGCGGCTATCCAGGGATGGGTCACGGCGGCGATCCCGGCATTCATGATCCTCACCGGATCCTGGCGCACCACAGCCCTCTTCGCGATCGTTCTCGCCGTGTTCGGCCTGGTGGTGTTCGCCGTGCTGTGGCCGCTGACGAGACACGGGGAACCGGCCGGCGAAACTTCGGAGGCGCAGGGGACCACCGGCACGCATCGCTTCCACCGGACGTGACCGAGCTCGAAGGGAGGTGAGGCGACACGCTGACCGCGAAGGAGTCATCGACAAAGGAGGGGAAGCTGTCATGCCGAAAGTCGTATTCAGCGTCGACCAGTCGAAGCCGATGAAGGACCAGGCGACCCCAGGCCACAACCGCTGGCACCCGGATATTCCCGTGGTGGAAATGGTACGTCCCGGTGAGGAGTTCCGGGTCGAGTGCCGCGAATGGACGGACGCCCAGATCGGCAACAACGATTCGGCGAACGACGTGCGCGATGTCGACCTGAGCTTCGCGCACATGCTGAGCGGGCCCATCGGGGTCGAAGGAGCCGAGCCCGGAGACCTCCTCATCGTCGACATCCTCGACCTCGGCCCGGTGCCGCAGCAGGTCGGGGACGCACCAGGGCAGGGCTGGGGCTACACCGGCATCTTCGCCAAGCGGAACGGCGGCGGATTCCTGACCGACTACTTCCCCGACTCGTACAAGGCGATCTGGGACTTCCACGGTCAGGTCGCGACATCCCGCCACCTGCCGGGAGTCCGGTTCACCGGGATCACCCACCCTGGACTCTTCGGCACCGCGCCGTCGGCCGAGTTGCTCAGCTCCTGGAACCGCCGGGAGCAGGCGCTCATCGACACCGACGCGGGACGCGTTCCCCCGCTCGGCCTGCCGCCGTTGCCCGAGCACACGCTCGCCGGCACCGCCAACGGCGACCTGGCACAGCGGATCGCCGCCGAGGGAGCACGCACCGTGCCGGCGCGGGAGAACGGCGGTAACCACGACATCAAGAACTTCACCCGCGGCGCCCGGGTCTTCTACCCGGTCCACGTCCGTGACGCCAAACTCTCCGGAGGCGACCTGCACTTCAGCCAGGGCGACGGGGAGATCACCTTCTGCGGCGCCATCGAGATGGGCGGCTACATCGATTTCCACGTCGACCTCATCAAGGGCGGCATGGAGAAGTACGGTGTCACCACCAATCCGCTGTTCATGCCGGGAAACGTGGAGCCGAGATACTCCGAGTTCCTCTCGTTCATCGGGATCTCGGTGGACCACGACACCGACACCAACTACTACCTTGACGCGACGGTGGCCTACCGCAGGGCCTGCCTCAACGCCGTCGAGTATCTCAAGAGGTGGGGTTACAGCGGCGAACAGGCCTATCTGCTCCTCGGCTCGGCGCCGATCGAAGGGCGTGTCAGCGGGATCGTCGACATTCCCAACGCCTGCTGCTCGCTCTACCTGCCCACCGAGATCTTCGACTTCGACGTACGTCCGAACATGGAAGGGCCCGTCAAGCAGGACCGGGGCAAGTGCGCCGTGACGAGTTGAGCGGGGGACATCACCGAGACCACGACGGCGGGGCCGGCCGGGCCTCGCCGCTCGTCGCTTGGACCCCGAGAGGTCGGCGATCAGGTCGGTGCTGTGGCTGAATGCCAGGATGCGAGGCGAGCTTCACCTCACGGCGTGCCGCCGATAGCGCATGCGCGGCACGGCGGACGACCGCAGGTGCACTGCGTGATGGCATCGAGGACACCGTGGTCGTGGTAGAGGCACTGGTCGTAGCAGGTGTGACGGGGAATGAACCCCGCCTGGATCTCGTCCGGCCACGGGTCTTCGCCTTCGCGGCAGCGTACGAACTGCTCCGGGTGCGTCGCGTGCAGTCCCTCCAGGCGGGTCCGAGCCTGGGTCTCCAGCGTGCGGGCCTCCGCCACCAGGGTCTTCAGCTGGGAGGCGAGGTCGGAGTACCGGTCGTCGCCGGTTCGTACGTGGGCCGCCCGCAGCGCCATCATGGCGTTGCCCAGGAAGCGGCCGGCGTCCTGGAGGTCCGTGGAGTGGTGCAGCTGCATACCTGTCACGCCCCGAACCCACACGGCGTCGTTGTTCATTGATCAACCTTTCGAAGGTGCGAGCGCTCCTGTTCCGGAGTTGTACGAGGCTGCCAACGAGGGTAACTGGAATTGTGGGTGAATTGCCGCATTTGTGAGGTTAGCCGTGGGTGGTGGATGTGACTTTGAAATAGCTTTGCCAGAATTTGGCCCCAGTGGCCATCCCATCCAAGGTGGCTTGCACGCCGGTGTGCGGGTGTTCAGGAGTCGCCGACCACCACGACCACAGCCCTTGCCGTGTCCCCGGCCGCGCAGCCGTAGACCAGGCTCGATCCGTACGGGTTCATCCGGTCCAGCGGGAATCCGGTCGTTCACGGCGAACGGGTTGTGCGTGGTCACCACGCCGATGCCAGAGATGTCCAGAAAGGCGTCGCGCAGGGCGGCGCGGGCGGCCGAAACCGGCGCCTTGGGCATCCGCACGCTGATGTGTCGCCTCTGGTGACGGACGTGATCGATCGCTCCGCTTGCCAGCCGGTGGTTTCGGGATGTCTCAGTCAAGGGCGGGAAGCGAGGGAACAGGGGCGAGGCCGAGATAACGGCCTGCCGCGCTCAGAGCCGTACGAACATCATCGGCGACCTGCTGAATGGCGGAGTCCCTGGAGACTTCAGGGGAGTGACCGAAGCCGATCCAGACCTCGGCTGTGGTGCGGCCACGAGAGATCCGCTCGCTGTAGACGCCCGGCACGAGTTCCCCGAAGACGAGCAGTTGCTGCAGGCCGGCCTGACGCCACCAGGCGAGCCACTCCGGAGCCTCGTTGACAGCTTGGACAAGGTGTCCGGCGACATCGGCGTAGGCGCTGTCGTGCGGCAGACTCTGGTCGGTGGTGCTCCAGAACACCTGGAGCCAGTGCTTGCCGGGGCGGGAGAAGTCCACAACGAACGGGGCCGCCGGCTCCTGAGGTTCACCGAACAGGGCCTTACGGTAGGGCTCCAGATGCTCCAGGAACACCGGCCAGTCCGCGGCCCGGACCTCGCGGAGATAGTTGTCGTCGGCACGGGTGGCCACATTGAACGCCACGGCGGCCAGGCGACGCAGGTCGTCGGAGACGGTGAAGGGGTTGCGGTCCAGCCAGTGATGAGCGGCCTCATCGGGAGCGATTCCCGAGATGCGGGCCGCGATCAGACAGGCGATCGCCAGGGCGGCCTCCACTTGGCCCTCCTCGGCATAGTCCTCGCTGTCGCGGACGAACTCGTCGAGCACCTCGATCATCGCCGCCGCGATGTCATCGCCTTCTTCCAATTCCGCGATGGCGTCGGCGGCCTCGTCGCTGTCGAAGGGGCCTTCGAAGAAGGGCGTCGGGTCATCCATGCTGCGGCTCCTTAGCGAAGAGGCGATCAGGGTATGGGCAGGGGTCACGGTCATGTCGGGCGAAGTGGTGTACGTAAGCCGATCCTCAACCGTGGAGATAGGGCTCCCAGGTCATGGTTTTGTCGGCCCCGCGCGAACGGGGATGGTCCCAGGTGAGCGACGACCAGGCGGGCGTGCTCGCCGTCGACTCCGCACGCGTGACAGGTCCCGCCCGAGGGCGGGGATGCGCCGTGCCGCTCTTGCTGGCCGGCTCCGCCCTGGTCGAATGCGGCCGCTCGCGCCCACGGCGCAGCGCTCGAAACGGGCCGGCAGGGCCGGTTACGGCTACCGCCGCTCCCGCTCCCGCTGCTTTGAGGCCTACGCCCGCACGTGATCTGCGCCTTCGCGTGCTTGTCGATCACTGAGCCGTTTTCATCCCTGTGCGGCGGGCGGGACCCGCCCTCGCCGGACTGCTGCTCCCGCTCTACCTTCCCACCGCCGCCTTCCCCTCCCCCATCCTTCCCGTACGCGTGCCGCGCGCACTCAACCGGGCGAGCTGGCGCATCTCCTCCGCCGTCGAGGCGCCCTATCGGGGCACGGTACGGGAATGGCGGGCCGGGCCGCTCGGTCTGCGCGGCCGGTGCCGGCCGGTGGCCGACCTGGTCAGGGCCGGCGGCGTGCTGCACGCCTGGAGCCCTTATCTGCTCCCTGCCCCCGCCGACTGGCCCGCCGACGCCCAGCCCACCGGGTTCTGGACGCTGCCCACTCCCGGCGGCTGGACGCCGCCCGAACGGCTGGCCCGGTTCCTGGAAGACGGCGACCCGCCCGTGTACGTCGGCTTCGGCAGCTCATACAGCGGCGACGCGGAGAGGCTGACCGCGACGGTGCTGGAGGCCGTCCGGCTGACCGGGCGCCGCGCGGTCCTGGCCACCGGTTGGGGCGCCCTGCGACAGGGCTCGGAGCCGGACGGCGTTCTGATGATCGACGAAGCTCCGCACGATTGGCTGCTGCCCCGTGTGGCCGCCGCGGTGCACCATGGCGGGATCGGCACGGTGGCCGCCGCGCTGCGCGCGGGCGTCCCTCAGGTGATCCGGCCCTTCCTCGGGGACCAGCCGTTCTGGGCCGATCGGCTGCACCGCATCGGCGTCGCGCCGGCTCCCGTCACCGGCCGCCTCACGCCCGGCAAGCTTGCCGCCGCCGTCGAGGCCTCGGCCGTGCTGGCCTCGGCCGCCCGCGCGCTCGCCGCACAGGTCGGGGCCGAGGACGGCGTGACCACCGCTGTCGCCCGCATCGCTCGCGCGAAAGGAGCGCGAGGCCCGGCTCCGCGAACCGACGGTGACACATCACCTTTGCCCTGAGGCGAGGCCGCCGGCCACGAAGTCGATCAGCCGGTCTCCCACCTCGGCCAGGTCGGGCTCGTCGTGAGCGGCTCAGCGGAAGGCGCCCAGAACCCAGGCCACCGCCTCCAGGCCTTGCCCTGGACGTCTCCGACGAGCAGACGCACCCCGTGCGGGGCGGTGACGACCTCGTACAGGTCTCCCCCGATCCAGGTCTCGGCCGCTGCGGAGGTCGGCCGCCCTGCGGGGCACCGGCCGCAGCAGCACGCGCTGGGCGGCCTCAGTGACCAGCCTGACGTTGGCCGGCTCGCGCTCCCGCCGCAGCCGCAGCGGGCATGGCCTGCGGCACGAAGCGTACGAAGGGAATCTGCCGCCCGACCTCGAGGTAATCCTGCACGCTGCCGTCCACTGCGAAGCCCATGATGGCGCAGAGCCGGCGGGCGGCGGCCTGATGGCGTGGCGCGTACCGAGCCATGATCTCACCACCCTCCTCAGCAGGCAGCAGCCGGGCGACGGCGGGGAAGGTTCTGCCGCCCACCTGGAGGACGACCTCCGGTGTCTTCGTGATGTTCCTGTACCAGTCGGCGCGCGGGCCGAAGCCTGAGGCCGCCACGTAGCCGCGCCCGTCGCGCTCCACGACCTCGATGACGGCCTGGCGGGGCTTTCCCGAGACGCGGCCGACATGGATGAGCAGCATCACCCTGCTCCCCAGCAGCCGACCCAGCCCCAGCCGGTACAGGTGAATGGGCAGCCGCCACAACGTGCGCCGCAGCCCCGACGGCGGATCAGGCCTCTTCACGATGTCCATGCTGTTCCTTCCTGACTGTTTCCGATTGAGGGCTCAGCAGGTCCTCGACGGCCGCCATCGCCTCGCCGGTGTCCAGGCCGGGGTCGAGCATGCGGTGGAGCATCAGTCCGTCGATCAACGCGGCGACCAGGGTGGCCGCGCCGGAGCGACGCCCCGTCGACCAGTCCGGATGCAGCTCACCGAGCCGCCGCCCGAGCCGCTCACGCGCCCGCCGCAGCTCGTCCCGCAGCACCTCGCCGAGCGCGGGGTCGCGCATCGCCCCCGCGATGAGCTCGACGCCCATCCGGATCATCCGTTCGTCACCGGCGGTCTCGGAGGTGAGCCGTTGGACGACCGTGAGCGCCTGCCGGTCGTCCTCGGCGGCGAGCAACTCGTCCAGGAGCGGGCCGATGATCAGTTCACCGGCCCTGCGGGCGATCGCCGTCCGCAATCCCGGCAGGCCCCCGAAGTGGTAATGAATCAGGCCCGGTTTGGTCATGGCCCGCTCGGCCACGGCGCGCGTGGTGACGGCCGGCCAGCCTCCTTCGCACAGGAGCGCGACACCAGCGTCGACAAGCTGCTCCCGGCGGCGGTCCCCGCGGGCGGAACTTGGTCGTTCGACCAACTTGGCCATGTGGCCAAGATACCACTCACCTCTCGGCCATTCACCCCCCGTCCCCCTTTGGTGGACAGGCGCCCGACCTCCATCAGCGCCCCGACCTCCCGGTCAGCGTCCCCAGGACAGAGCGAGCGATGATGGAGTGAGAGCAGTGAGGAGGTCTCTCCATGGCGAACCTTCCTGCACCCTTCGTCCTGGTGGGAGTGGACGGCTCGGACACCAGCAAGGATGCTCTGCGCTGGGCGGCACGCCAGGCCGAACTGACCAGAGCCGAACTCCACGTCATCCACGCCTGGCGCCTTCCAACCAGCTATGGCTACTCCGTGGACTTCGCCGGTGCGGCGCGCAAACTCCTGGAGCAGGTGGCGGACGAGGTCCTGGGCGATTCCATGTCCGTACCGGTCACCCTCCAGGTGTTCGAAGGCCATCCCGCCACGGTGCTGATCGACGCCGCGCGTGACGCCTCTCTGCTCGTCGTGGGCAACCGGGGGCACGGGCCGGTCATCGGCACGCTGCTGGGATCGGTGGCCCTGCACTGCGTGCACCACGCACCGTGTCCGGTCGTCGTGTTCCGGCACCCGCCCGACGCAGTCAGCCCCACTGGAAGCGAACGGTAGGAACGGCGCACGCAGGGTATTCAAGGCATGCCGCGGCGTCAGACAGGAAACGGGGATCGGGGTGCTTCTCGAGTCAGGGAGTGAACTCCTCCGTCTCGCCGGCCGCGACATCGCTACCGTTCAACCGCCAAAACGGTCATGTGTGGCGTGGCGAACACCGGCCAGGTGATCAAAGCGGAGTCTGCGGACGATCGTCCAAGGAACGGGATAGACGATGGGGCCATCCGATCTTCGGGGCAGGCTGGCTGTCCTGGGAGACATGCTGCGCACCCAGCTCTGGCTGCTGCCCTCCCTCGGCGTGGGTCTTGCTCTGGGTCTTGGAGTGGGACTACCCCGACTGGATGCGAGGCTGGGACCCGACGTCCCCTCGTGGGCGGCGCCCTACCTGTTCGGCGGGGGTGCCGGCGCGGCCCGGGCAGTGCTGGGCGCGATCGCCGGCTCTCTCATCACGGTGACGTCGCTGACCTTCTCCATGACGGTGGTGGCCCTGCAACTCGCGAGCAGTCAGTTTTCGCCGCGCCTCCTACGCACGTTCACCCGGGACCGGGTCGTCCAGTCCACCCTGGCGCTGTTCCTGGCCACCTTCACCTATGCCCTCACCGTGTTGCGCACGATCCGATCTCCCGGCGAGTCAAGAGACATCTTCGTGCCCCAGATAGCGGTGACCACGGGATTCGTCCTGGCTCTGGTCAGCGTTCTCGCCCTCGTGCTGTTTCTCGCGCACCTGGCCCGGGAGTTGCGGGCGGAAACGACGTTGCTCAGGGTGCACGCCGAGGCGAACGAGACCATCCGCCGGGTCCTTCCGCCGCGGAGTTCCACGTCGCTGGATGTGACACCCGTGTCGCCGCCTCCTGACACGTTGCCCCTGCGCGCTGGGGCCTCCGGTTTCGTGCTGAGGATGGATGCGAGCTCACTGCTGTCCGCGGCGGTGGAGGCCGACGCCGTCCTGCTCATCGACTGCTGTCCGGGCAGTCTGCTGGTCGCAGGGACCCCGCTGGGAGCCGGCTGGCCGCGTGCCGCGGGATCGTTCGACACCGATGTCGAACTCCGGCTCACCCGGCAGGTCGCCAGGGCGATAAGCACGGGGCCCGAACGCACCGCGGCTCAAGACGTGACGTACGGGCTGCGGCAGCTCATCGACGTGGCCGTCAAGGCGCTGTCGCCGGGGATCAACGATCCCACCACGGCCGTCCACGCCCTGGGCCATGTGTCGATCGTCCTGTGCGAGCTGGCAGGCCGTCAGCTCGGGCCACGGCCGCTGCGTGACGAGCGGGGCGACGTACGGGTCATGCTGTATCAGCCGAACATCGCCGACTTGCTCACGATGACGCTGGTGCAACCCCTCCACTACGGCGCTCACGACTCCACCGTCCTGGCCCAGATGTTCTCCCTGCTGCGTGACCTCGCCTGGCACGTTTCCGCCGACCAGCGCCCGGCAATCACCCATCAGCTGGAGGTCCTGCGTGCCCAAGCCGCCGGGCAACGATTCGGATCGAGGGAGATGGCGCGTTTCGACATGCTGTCCAATCAGGTCGAACAGGCACTGACCGGCCGCTGGGCACCCGCGTGGATTCCGTCGTGAACATGCTCCTCCCTGAAGCGCCGCGACGGTGGCGGGGCGGCGATCGATCGATCTCGCCTACCGGCTCCGTGACTCTCCGGCCAGGCTGAGGATGTCCTCCGGGAGGCCTCGTGCGGCGGATCCGGCGCGCGGGCCGTCGGCGGCGGCCGCCATCCTGGTGTGGGTGGCGGCCAGGCGTATGGCGTCGGCGAGCGCGTCCGAGGTCAGACGGCGCTGCGGCTGGGACGGCATGGCGGCGCCGGCCAGGAGCACTGCGGCGATGCCGCAGCACTCCTCCTGCCGCAGCCCTCGACACCACGAGCATGCAGGCCAAGGCATCGGCGCCGATGCCCATCCTGGCAGCTCAGGCCGCAGTTCGGTGGTCACGTCCGCCGCCTGGCGCGCGACTACGAGACCCTGCCGGCAGAACCCCAGGATCAAACACCCACTTACAGCACGCCTCCTGCCAGACACCCCGCTCCTCCGACAAGCGGCCCCGGCGGTCCGCCCAAGGCAAGCGATGGCCGCCCCGGGACAAGCAGGCCGCCGGGTATTGCTTCAAGAGCCCCCGCAAGGCGCTCGGTCCGAGGAGCGCCGGGCGTCCCCGATGGCGCGGGCTGCGTTGATCAGGCCGATGTGGCTGAGGGCCTGAGGGTAGTTGCCGATCGCCTCTCCTGTGGTGGGGTCCGCCTCTTCGCTGAGCAGGCCGACATCATTGGCGCAGGAGGCGGCGGTCTCGAACGCCCGCCTGGCCGCGGCGTCCTGACCGATGAGGGCCAGCGCGTGGGCGAGCCAGAAGGTGCACAGCAGGAACGGGCCCTCCTGGCCCGCCAGCCCGTCGGCGGAACGGTAGCGGTACACCAGCCCTCTCGCGTCGGTCAGCCGGGTGGCGACAGCCTGCACGGTGGAGCGGATTCTCGGGTCGTCCGGCGGCAGGAATCCGACCAGAGGCATCATCAGGGTGGCGGCGTCGACATGGGTGCCACCGAACGTCTGGGTGAAGGCACCCGCCTGCTCGTTCCATCCGTGGGTCAGGATCGCGGCGTGGATCTCGTCCCGGACGCGCGTCCAGTCGGCGACCCGGGAGGCGGCCCCCAGCACGGGGGCCAAGGTGATCGCTCTGTTGAGTCCCACCCAGCACATCAGCTTGGAGTGCGTGAAGTGCCGGCTGGGGCCACGGACCTCCCACAGACTCTGATCCGGCTCCTGCCAGCGGCGCGCGGCGGTCTCGGCCACTCCGATCAGCAGCGAGCGCGTGAGGGGGTCGAACGGGCCGATGTCCCGGTAGGTCTGGTGGGCGGCATCGAGCAGTTCGCCGTACACATCGAGTTGGCGCTGGCGCCAGGCGTCGTTGCCGACCCGTACGGGGGCGCTGTCCCGCCATCCCCGCAGATGCGACAGCTGCCGTTCGCTCAGGTCGCGCTCGCCGCCGATGCCGTACATGATCTGCAGGTCCGGGTCCGCGTCGACCTGGGTCGCGCAGGCGCGGGACAGGAAGGTGAAGAAGGCGGTTTCTTCCTCCTCGCAGGTGGCCGTGTTCAGGGCGTGCAGGGTGAAGCTGGCATCGCGGACCCAGGTGTAGCGGTAGTCCCAGTTGCGCTCCCCGCCGATGCTCTCCGGCAGGGAGGTCGTGGCCGCGGCCACGATGGCCCCCGTCGGGGCGTAGGTCATCGCGCGCAGAACCCGGCCGCTGTGGTTGACCTGCCGGCGCCAGGGGCCCTCGTAGTCGCCGTGCCCGCGTGACCAGGAGCGCCATCCCGCGACGGTGTCGCGGATCCGGCGCGCGACGGCCCGGGAGGTACGGCGCGGCGGGTCGGGCGCCCAGGCCCGGCCGGTCTGCAGGGCCAGGCCCACGTTCTGTCCCGCGCGCAGGGTGAGAGCGGCGTCCGCGACCGAGCCGCTGGTACGGAACTCCACCGGACTGGACAGGGTGAGCACGTCGGAGCCCCCACGGGCGATCAGGCCGCCGCGGACCGGTTGCATCAGCGGGCGGACGAGCCCGAACTCGGGCCGGGGCGCGTACACGATCTCCACCGGCACTCGCCCTTCGGTGCAGGCGAGCCGACGGAGGAGCAGGCCAGGGGAAGACGTGCCCAGCGCGTGGGCGCGTTCGCCACGACCCAGCGCGAGCGCGTCCAAGAGCACCAAGGTGCCGTCGCGCGTCCGGAACGTGGTCTCCAGCACAAGGGTGTCCTCGACGTACCGACGGGTCACCTCGGCCGGACATGTCGGCCGGATCGTCCAGAATCCGGCCTCTTCGTCCAGCAGCCGGGCGAAGAGCGCCGGACTGTCGAAACGCGGCAGGCACAGCCAGTCGACAGAACCGTCGGACGTGACCAGCGCGGCGGACCGGCAGTCCGACAGCATCGCGTAGTCGCCGATCGGCCGGGCACTCAATGTCCGGCCCGCCCCACGTCCAGGCGTCGCAGCACGTGGAGCAGTGCCGAGACGGCGAAGAGCACCAGGGTGACCAGGATCCATCGGTGGAGGTAAGGGAGGGTACTCAAACCGACCGCCGCCCTGTAGTTGGGCTCGGCGCCGCGCAGGATGAGTGGGGACCACACCACCAGCAGCAGGAGGGAGAACGCGGCCGGCACGCGCAGGTAGTTGACCGGAGCCGGCCGCCGCCCCGCCGGCCGGGGCCTGCGCCGAGCAGTCGTACGACGGCGGCGGGTACGGGCAGCGGCAGACCGTGCGGCGAGGTCAGCGGCGGAGTAGAGAGGGAACAGCACCAGATCGTGGAGGACGACGGCCCCCACGAGCCACACCAGAAAGCCCCGCCAGATCCCCACCTCGACCACCCGGGTGGCGGCGTAGCCGGCGACCAGGAAACAGAGGGCGAGGACGAGCAGGTGCCACGGCGGAGCGCCGTAGGTCCTGGCCCACCGGCTGTGGCCGTTCACGATCGCTCCTGGATGAAGTCGAGCTCGCGCACCCACTTCGTGTTGTGCACGCCGGGGGCGTTGGGGACGATGACCCGCGCCGGATAGCCGTGGTCGAGAGACAGGTCGGCGCCGTTGACCCGCAGCGCCAGCAGCGAGCGCGGGTCGGCGACCTGCGCGCCGCTGAGCGAGGCCCGACCGAAATAGCCCCCGCGTTGCAGAGAACTGGTGGTGACACCTGTCGAGCCGGCCCGGATCCCGGCGAGGCGGGCGAGGTCGGCCAGCCGTACACCGGTCCAGGTCTGGACGGTCGACCAGCCTTCCACACAGGCGATCGGCAAGGCGTAGGTGTACAGCGGCATCGCCAGCAGGTCTTCACGGAAGAGGTGCACCCGCTGTGGTCCGACGAGTGCCAGCCGCCAGGACGCGCCGGTCTGAGCTGCTGTCACGCCGAGGCTCGCCGCCGTCTTGTTGACCTGGAAATCGTTGGGGCCAGGACCGTAGAGGCGCCCATGAGGAGCGAGCAGCGCGGTACGGCGCAGCGGCCCGTCGATGCACTGGCCGACGGACAGGCCGAACATGATCAGCGAACCGCCGCCGGCGAAGGCCAGCAGGCCGCGTCTGGACATCGTGGGGGGCGCCGGGTCGACGGCGACCAGGCCATCGGGGTCCGGCGGCTCCGGGCGGGTGTCCGCCACAGAGCTGCGCAGGTGGTCGCGCAGGCCGTACGTCCGCAGGGTGTGGATGACGCGGGGCAGCTTGATGACGACGTGGACGACGAAGGCGGCCAGGAAGATCCATGCGCCGTAGAAGTGGGCCGGGTAGAAGGAGAACGGGAAGACGTAGAAGAGCTGGATGTTGAGGATTCCGGTCACGAACTGGAAGACCGCGCCGCCGACCAGGAGCAGCAGGCTGGCCCGTTCGACGGCCTCCGCGACGGAGCGGGCGGGCGGCCAGGAGAACAGCTTGGGGATCACCGACCACAGCTTGGCCAGCAGGATCGGCACCAGGGTCAACCCGCCGACGACGTGCACGCCCTGGGTGACCCGGTACAACCAGACGGGGTCCGTGGGCCAGTCGAACAGATAGAAGCCCAGCAGTCCCCTGCCGGGGGTCGTGTCGTTGCCCGGCAGCCGGGGCTCGTACGCGGCGTACGACACCAGCCCGGTGATCGCGACGAGGGTGATCCCGGCCAGCAGGACCAGTCCGAGCACCGAGGTCAGCCAGGGGCCGCGGAGCGGACTGCGCCAGAACTCCGGCCGGAACGGCCCGGGCGGCCCGCTCCACCCCTTGAGGCGCGCGGCCAGGCGGCCCTTCTTGCCGGCTTTCGCGCCGCGCCACACATCCGGCACCGATCCCCCCGAAATCCCACGTCGACTGTCCGGTCTCCTTACCGGAAGCGGTCTTTCCAATGCCACGCCCTCGCACCCATTCGGCAATATCAGGCCGTCCGCCGTGCTGCCGGTGAGGGACGGACCACGCGTACGACCACCCCTGCGGCCACCGCCAGCGCGGCAAGGACGTAGGCGACGGTCCCCGAGCCGGTGCCCAGGTACGCCGCGCCGCTCGCCAGCGGGACGCCGAGCCACTCCCACCGGCCGTCGAGGGCGACCAGCGCGACGACCAGCACCGCGTACCAGGAATAGCCGGGTGTGAACACGAGGAACCCCACCCCGGTCACCACCAGCGCGCCCTGCCACGGCCGGTCCGCGTCACCGTGGCGGAGGACGTGGAAGATCGCGATCCCGACGATGACCAGGGCCGCGGGCAACGCCCACGAGTCGGGAAGGACCAGTCGCAGCAACGCATACCGGTCCCTGCTGCCGGCGTCGTCGTAACCCTCCTCGGTCAGGTACCCGAAGAGGTATCCGAGTACCGAGCCGCGCGAGGCGAGCGCGTACGGCAGATAGGCGAGCGCCACGACGAGGGCGGCGGGGCCGAGGACGGCCAGAGTGTCGAGCATCCGGCGCGCCGGCGTCCTTCCGTCTGCCGCGAGGACCCCGGAGAGCGCTCCGGGGACGGTGACGGCGGGCAGCAACTTGGCCGCGGCCGCCGCGCCGAGCAGCGTGCCGCCGAGGACCCTGTGCCTGTTCACCGTGGTCAGCGCGATGACGGTGAGCAGGACGCCGAGCCCGTCGACGTGGGCGTTGTTCACCAGTTCGAGCGGGACGGCGGGACACCACGCGTAGCAGGCGGTGTACGCCGGAGCGTTACCCCGGGTGCCGGCCCGCCGGCCGAGCGCGATCAGCAACACGGCTGAGGTCGCGAGCGCCAGGAGCGCACCGCCGACCTGCAACGGCTTGTGCCGTGCCCCTTCGGGAGAGAGCCCGTGCACCAGCAGGAAGTACGCCTCCGCCAGCGGCGGATAGATCGTGTGCACGCCGGGACGGTTGATCCGCGTGCACGACGCGACCGTGTCTCCGGAGGGGATCGGGTAACGATCGGGCCCCTCGCAGCCATCGCCGCTGGGGAAGAGCCAGCGGTCACGCAGCCGCGCCAGCGCCGCCTCGGCCGGTGTGTGATCGTAGGGGGAGACGCCCGCGGCCTGCACCCGTCCGTCCCAGACGTAGCGGTAGGAGTCGGTGCTGGTGGCGGGCGGCGAGAGGAGGCCGGTGGCGGTCACGGCGATCCCACCGGCGATCAGCAGGCACGTCGCCTGGCGTGTCGGCAGCCCGCGCACAGCCCATACGGCCGCGTAGAAGAACGCCCACGCGAGCGCGTACGGCCAGAACAGGCCGCGGCGGTCCGCCGGAACGGCGTCCTGGCCGATCGCCCACGCGAGCGTCCCGGCCAGGGCGACCAGCAGGACGGCCGTTCCCGCCGTGCGGCGGATCACGCCGGGCAGGCCAGGGGTGCGGTGGCGAACTCCTTCATTCCCTCGTCGAACCCGATCCGGGCGTGGAAGCCGAGCTCCGCGCCCGCCTTGTGCGGAGCTGCCACGATGTGCCGGACGTCACCCAACCGGTACTCCCCCGTCGTCACCGGCTCCGGCCCGCCACGCTGACCGGCCAGTGCCGCCGCCAGGTCGCCGATACTGCGCGGCTCCCCGCTGGCGATGTTGAACGCGTCCAGCAGGCCGGGCCGGCCGCCGGAGAGCGCGGCGACGTTCGCGCGGGCGACATCGCGGACGTGGACGAAATCCCGCAGTTGCCCGCCGTCCTCGAACACCCTGGGTGCTCGACCGGCCTCCAACGCGGATCTGAAGATCGCCGCCACCCCGGAGTACGGCGTGTCCCGTGGCATCCGCGGCCCGTACACGTTGTGGTATCGCAACGCGACGGCCGTGCCGCCGGTCTCGCGCGCCCAGTTGGCGGCCAGATGCTCCTGCGCCAGTTTGCTGGTGGCGTACGCGTTGCGGGGATCCGTCGGCGCGTTCTCATCGATGGTGGCGTGGACCACCTCCGAGTCGCACCGGGGGCAACGAGGTTCGAAGTGCCCGCGTGCCAGAGCGGCGGCGGAACGCGGCGCGGGCCGTACCCGGCCGTGACCTGGGCAGTCGTAGGCACCCTCGCCGTAGACCACCATCGAGGAGGCCAGTACCAGCCGCCCGATCTCGTGCCGGGCCATCGCGGCGAGCAGCACGGCCGTGCCGTACACGTTGACCGAGGCGTAGTCCGGCAGGTCGGCCACGTTCACGCCGAGCCCGACCTTGGCCGCCTGGTGCACGACGACGTCGGCCCCTGTCATCGACCGGTCGAGCGCGGCGCCGTCGCGCACGTCGTCGCCGGTCCTGAGGTCGAGACGGATCACCTCGTGCCCGGCCGCTTCCAGCGCCTCCGCCACATGGCTTCCGATGAACCCGGCCGCGCCGGTGACCAGCACCTTCGCCTCGCGAGAAGGGGTCATCACGACACCGCCGTCCCGGCGAGCGCGGCGGCGAAGCGGGAGTGGGGAGCCAGCGCCGCCACCTCGATCGCGTCCGCCATGGTGTCCACGTCGGTCAGGCAGGGCAGGCAGGCGACGCTCATCCCTGCCTCGGTCAGTCTGTTCAACTGGATCTCTCCCGTGATCGGCTCGGACATCGGCACACCGAGCAGCAGATCGGGGTCGGGGGCGCGCAGCCCGAGCAGCCAGAACCCGCCGTCCGTCGCGGGGCCGAACACCGCGTCGTGGGCGTCGAGCAACGACACGGCGTCGGCCAGCAGGCCGGCGGTCACCTGCGGGGTATCCATGCCGATGAGCACGATCGGGGTGGGCGAGAGCCGGTGGGCGTCGTCGAACGCGGCGGCGAGTCGTTCGTCCAGGCCGTCGCCGCGCTGCGGGACGACCGTGAACCCAGTGGGCAGCCACGCCCCGGGAGACCCGTCGAGAGCGATCACGCGGCGGGCCACCGGAACCCGGGCGACCGTCCGCAGCGTATCCTCCAGGGCGGCGCCGGCCAGTGCCGCGGCCTCGCGCGGCGTGCAGGGCGGGGTCAGGCGGGTCTTCACTCTCCCTGGTACGGGCTCCTTGGCGATCACCAGGAGTTGCGCGCCGTCGGCATGGTGCGAACTCACGTCATACCGCCCTGTCTGCCATGACCCGGCGCATGTCACCGATCGTCCGTAGCGTGCCGCGCACCGTACCGGTCACCTTCGACCTCCCCGTACGGGCCAGATAGTCCACCTCGACCTCGGCGATCCGCCAGCCGGCCGCACCGGCGCGCAGCACCATCTCCAGGGGGTAGCCGAACCGCCGGTCCACCAGTTCCAGGGCCGACAGGGCGGCACGTCCGCACGCCCGCATCGGCCCCAGGTCGTGCAGGTCTGCGCCGGTACGGCGGCGCAGCTCGCGAGCCAGCACGGCGTTGCCGAGCCGGGCGTGCACCGGCCAGGAGGCGCCCGGTCCAAGGACGCGGCGACCGAGGACAAGATCGGCCTCACCCGCCCGGACCGGGCCGGCGACGCGCGGCAACTGCCCAGGATCGAGGGACGCATCGGCGTCCATGAAGCACACCACGTCCGCCGTCGCGGCCGTCAGCCCCGCGTGGCACGCGGCACCGAATCCGGGCCGGGGCTCAGCCACCACCATCGCGCCGAACTCCGTCGCGACTCTCGCGGATCCGTCGGTCGAACCGTTGTCGACCACGATCGGGCGGAAGCCGGACGGCATCCGCCCGAGCACCCAGGGCAGGGCCGCCTCCTCATTCAGACAGGGCAGAACCACGTCGATCTCCATGGGCCGACGCTAACGCGGCGACAGCGCCGTTCTTCTTACGAAAGGATGACGTCGTTCCGAGAAATGACCGGCTCGGGTCCGCGGAAACACAGTTTCATGGTCGGCCTCGCGGTTTGGGCCGCTGGGCCCCGTGCCCTGGCAGGACATACGACGTGTCCTAATCGGTCATATGTTGGCTTTCCACTGAGGGCATGTTGGACGCACTTTTGCCCGACGGTCGTGGCCTCGTGCCGTAACAGCCTCGTAAGGATCGGCTCCGACCCGTCGGGGTAGTGTCTGCAGCGTGATCATCGGTAGCCGTGCGAACGTCGTCCTCCACTGGGGAAAAGCCGCGTGATCGGCGCTTTCTATGAAGACTGTCTCAAAGGCGGAGACGTAGAAATCGAATATTCCGACGGCCTGATACGACCGCTCTCCGCCGAGCGCTGGCTCCGGTACAACGAGGGCGACGAGCACATTCTGGCCCGATGCGGCGGCCCCACGCTCGATGTCGGTTCGGGACCCGGAAGACTGACCGTTGCGCTCACCCGGATGGGGATTCCCGCCATGGGCATCGACATCGCGCCGTTGGCCGTGGAGCTGACCCGCCGCGCCGGCGGTCTGGCGCTGCGCACGTGCGTCTTCGAGCCCCTTCCAGGAACCGGGCGGTGGGCCGAGGCGCTCCTGGCCGACGGCAACATCGGCATCGGCGGCGACCCGGCAGCCCTCCTCCGGCGCATGCGCGAGCTGGTCAGGCCAGGAGGCACAGTGATCGCCGAGCTCTCACCACCGAGGTCACCGAGCAAGGTCCAGACCGTACGGCTGCGCCAGGCCGGGCGTACGGGCGACTGGTTCACCTGGGCGACCGTCTCGATCGACGATATCGCCGCCCTTGCCGGGCGATCCGGGTTCCCCACCGTCGAACGCTGGAACGCGGCGGGGCGATGGTTCGCATCCCTCTCATGACCCGTCCGGCCGCGCGGCCCCGCGCCCAGCCGACGACGGGGTGCCCAAAGGTGACCGCCAGCCTACTGCGCGCGGAGAAGGCGGCCCAGCGCACGAGAGAGAGCCAGGCCCGCATCGGCGACGCTCATCGAGGGGCGGCCGGCCGGGACTGAACCGGTCCGGGGGCGGTCTTACGAACGCTGATCCAGCTCGCGCCGTCCCTGGGGTTGCGCCTGCTGCTGCGTGACCTGGGCGGCGGCTACGGCTTCACGGCCTCGACGAAGCGCTCGAGATCCGACACCGTCAGCTCCCGCCCGGCCAGCTCCCCGGCCGGCGCCAGGTAGCGGTGCCGGTATTCGGCGCTGCCGACCTGCTCCCGCTCGATCCAGCCATAGCGTCCCAGCAGAGCGCCCACCTCGTCCGGAGCCAGGCCGAACCGCCACACCCGCCGCTTCGTCACGAACTCCTCATGCAGCGCCGCCGCCCCGTGGCCGCCGCTGTGCAGGAAGTCGGCCAGCACGTAGGTGAACAGCAGACGGCTTCCCGGGGCCGCCCGGGACAGAAACGCCAAGGCGGCGTGCACGGCCTCCTCGCTCAGGTACTGCGTGACCGCCTCCCACACGAACACCGCCGGCCGGTCGGCCTCGAAGCCGTGCACGGCCAGCGCCGTGGCCAGTATGTCGGCCAGCTCGGCGGTCTCGAAGTCGACCTCGATGAGCCGCACCCGTTCCGGCACGCCGCCGGGCAGCGCCCGCAGCCCCTGCCGCTTGCCGGCCACGTTCACCGGCAGGTCCAGCTCATAGGCCCGCCCGCCCGGCGGCGTCAGCCGGCAGGCCCGGGTGTCCAACCCGGCCCCGAGCACCACCAACTGCTCGATCCCGGCGCCGAAGGCTTCGGCGACCTTGTCATCGGCGTACCGCTTGCGGCACAGCACGCCGCCCCACACCCCCGGCGCGCGCCGGTCGGACGCGCCGGCCATCCACGCGCGCACGGCCTTCCACCGGCACGCCCGCACGGCAGCGCGCGCGGCCACCGGCAGGAGCCCGGCCGCCAGCCCGTCCTCGACCAGCCGCCGGCCGGGCGGCTCGTACTGCTCGACGGCGGCGATCACCATGGGGCCGAGCGCCGTCTGCGCCGCTGCGGGCCGTCGTGTCATGCGTCATCCCTCCGAAATCCCTCTGAACGGTCCGGTTGCGAGGGTGGCGGCGGGGCGTCGTCGAACACCTTGGCCATCCACTCGAACATGGCGTGCGCCTGCCGCACCCGGGCGGACCGCTCCTCCGGGCCCTCCTCCTGGCCGGCCAGCGCCAGTCCGTCCCGGGTGATGTCCAGGAACGCGGCGATCGAGGCGATCTGCCGTTGCACCACGATCGACCAGGCGTCCTCGGCCATCCGGTAGTAGACGGTCCGCTCACCCGGCCGGGTTCGCCAGGCGAGGAATCCCATGCTGGTCAGCAGCCGCAGGTTGGAGGTCAGGGAGGCGCGGCTGGCGCCGATGGCCTCGCTGATCTGCCCCGCTGACTGCTCGGCCGGATCGCAGATCATCAGCCAGCCCAGCACTCGGCCGGCGATCGGAGGCACGCCGTCACGCGCGAGATACATGGCGATCCGTTCCGCCCACTCCACCTGCTGATCCCGTCGGCTGGTCATCCAGCCTCCCCTCTTGCAGCTATTTCAGTATGAGCTAAAATACCTGCATTGATCAAGGATGCGCCCAGCTGGGGTGCTGTGGTGAGCCGGGAAGTCTGGTCGGCCCGCGACGCCGTCGCGGAGAAACAGGAGGACTTCCCGCATGACCACCCGCACCCTCAACGCGCTGCTCGGCAGCGGGGTCGTCGCCGGTGTGCTGATGCCGGCGCTGCTGTGGGCCGACGGCGCCACCCGCCCGGGCTACAGCCTGTGGCACCACGGCGCCAGCCAGCTCGGCACCGGCGAGCGCGCCTGGCTGCAGACGATCAACTTCACCCTCGGCGGGCTGCTTCTGGCGGCCTTCGCGCTCGGGCTGCGCCAGGTGCTGCGCGCCGGTCGCGGCGCCACCTGGGGGCCGATCCTGCTCGCAACCGCCGCGGTCGGCCTGGTGGTGGCCGGGCTGGTGCCGACCGACCCCGCGCTCGGTTATCCGCCCGGGCAGCCCACCGGCGTCACCACGAGCGGCCTCATCCACCAGGCGGCCGGCTTCGCGCTTTTCGCCGGGCTCAGCGCGGCCGCCGTTGTCCTGGCCCGACGGCTGCGCGAGCACAGCCGCGGCTGGGCGCGCTACTCGCGCCTGTCCGGTCTCCTGATCATCGCCTTCGCGTTCGCCGCCGGCATCGCCTACCGGCTCGACACCCTCGGCCGATGGCAGCCCGCCCCCGCCGGCCTGCTCGAACACCTGTCCCTGCTGACCGGCTTCTGCTGGATCACCGCCGTCGCCACCCACCTGCTGCGCAGGCACATCCTTGACGACACTTCCAGATGATCAGCTTGCCGAAGGTGTCCATTCCAAGATCACTATCTAGGTGTCGATGCTCGACCTTCAACCGGCCAGGATCTCGGTGACGACGACGTACAGCGCCCACAGCGACAACCCGGCCATGATGACGATCTCGCGCCAGCCGAGAGCGGGCCTGGCCTGGATGGCGTACGACATGGTGATGTTGGGCGCCGCCGGCGCGGGCGGGCGCCGGTTCCCGGCCAGGGGCTCGTTGAAGCGGTGGATGAAGATCTGGATGAGGTTCATGCCGGCGACCAGCCCCGCCGCGAAGCTCAGCGCGCTCAACCCGGCGGCGAACTGCAGGGCGATGATGGCCACGACGCACAGCAGCGTGAGGGTGTCGTAGATGCCGATGAGGCGCTGCGAGCGCGCGTAGTAGGCGGCGATCCGCTTGATCCGGACGTCATAGGGGACCAACAGCCACAGGCCGAACTTGGCCAATGCCTGCAGATAGAACAGCGCGATCACGATACCCAGCGCGATGGTCATGTCGACGTCCTTTCATAAGGTCGGGATGTCGTCGCCGCCGGTGGGGGCGGCGGTGAACCATGGGCTCAGCACGGCGGGCTCGACCAGCACGACGGAGTCCTCGGCCAGGCCGAGGATCCGCTCCAAGGCCTGGGTGTGGGCAGCGACCGTATCCTGGGCGCCGGACAGGTCCGGCCGGCCGGTGGCGTCGAAGGAAAGGACCAACTCGGCCAGCCGGTCGTTGAGGTCCTGGATCAGCGCGACGAGGACGCGGCCGGTGGCCTCCGGATGCGTGACGGCGAGCGTGTTCTCTCGCGCGCCTTGCTCAAGGATGCCGGCCAGCAGCGGCGCGATGCGGTCGGCGATGGTCGGGCGCAGCTTTTGCCGGACGACGGCGTTGTCGTCGGACTGCCAGACGCGTAGCAGCGCGACGAGCAGGTCGCGCCGCTGGTCCTTCCAGCGGCCCAGCCCGGTGAGGAAGCTCTGCAGCTTCTGCAGCGCCGGTGCGTCCGGGTCGGTGGCCAGTGGCGCCAAGGCGGCGGCGATCTGGTCGGCCATGCGTTCCATCACCGCTTCGACGAGCGCCTGCTTGGAGTCGAAGTAGTGGTAGAAGGCGCCCTTGGAGGCGCCCACCTGGGACCACACGTCCTGCACGCTCATCCGTTCGTAGCCCTTGGTGCGCAGCAGGATCTCTGCCGCGTCCAAGAACTGCGTCCGCCGTCCGGCATGCGCGGCCTGATCAACTGTTCGCGCCACTCGGTCCTCCCACTCCATTAGCAAACCGGCTGCCGGTTTATTAATAGCATGAGGGCCCCGGGCGCGTCTTGGCCCACCGGACAACAGTCACGGGTGCACATGCCGTTTCTCTTCGGGAGCCCCCTCTTCCGTGAAGTAACCCGGTCTGGTGCCTTCACAGAAGCCCAGCTCGGCCGTTCCGGCCCAAGGGCAGGATCGCCGCAAAATCACTTCACGAAAGGTCGTCGGCCTGCCCGACGCCCTCGCCGGGGCCGACGACAGCCTCGGTGAGTGGATCGAGCGCTACCTCGAGCTGGCCGTGCGTGGGGTCCGTTCGGCGGAGGTCTCCGCCAAGATCGCCCGGCACCTGGATCACTAGCCTGCTACTGGCTGGCACAGCCTCTTCTCCTGCGCGACGTGCGGGCGTGTGCCCGGTGCAGGCCGACGAGTAGCGGCCTGGATCCCTTCATGTACTGCCTGGACCTGCTGGTGCCGTTGATCAGCCTGGGCCACGACACCACCTGGGACCCTGCCGAGCGCACGCCAGGCCCCGGAGCCTGTACACCACTCCACCCGACGACATCGCCGCCGGCTGTGTCAAAGAGCCATGATCACGAGGCCCGGGCATCTGGCAGGAGCAGCGACGCTAACCGTGGCGCGTCACCGCCAGGGTGCGCAGGACGCAGAACTCGTTGCCCTCGGGGTCGGCCATGACCACCCAGCTTCGGTCTGGGCCTTGGCCCACGTCTCTCTTGGTGGCGCCGAGGCCCAGCAGTCTGGTCACCTCGTCGTCGGTGCTGCCGCCAATGGGGCTGATGTCGAGGTGGAGCCGGTTCTTCACGGTCTTGCCCTCGGGCACCTGAATGAACACCAGGGTGGGCGGCATCTGACGGGCCCGGACTTCCTCGATGGTCGGCTCCCAGGAGCCTATCTCGACCTTGCCCTCGTTCCGGTCGATCACCTTGAAGTCCAGGACCGCGCACCAGAAGGCCGCGAGTCTCTCCGGATCGTGGCAGTCGACGGCCAACTCGGTGAATCTACTGGTCATGTCTCAGTTCCCTCTGTTTCAAAACGTTCCGAACCATGCGGAGAGTGCCGCGCGCAGCGGGGGCATGGCGCTGTCCGTGGATTCGTCGAGGCCGGCAGCCCAGGCGACGTGGCCGTCCGGGCGGATCAGCAGCGCGTCAGCCGGCCGATCGTCGGTCTTGGCGGTGTGGACGTCGAGGAGATGCCGCCAGTCCCGGGCGATCTGGCGGAGCTCTGGGCGGTCGGCCAGGTCGAGGAGGACGGGCCGGGCGGTGTGCAGGAGGTCGGCGACGCTGGTGACGCCCTGGTCGGTGTGCAGGGTGAGGTCGGGGGCGAAGGTGCCGGTCAGCGGGTGGTGGTGGGAGCCGGGCATCGGGTAGCGGATGTCGGTTCCGGCGACGAGGGCTCCCATCCGGCGTAGCGGCTGCTCGTCGGTGAGCAGTTCGGTGAAGACGTCGCGGAGTGCTTCGGCGGCCGCGTCGTGCCCGCGCCGCAGCGCTACCTGCGCTCGGGTATGCAGCAGGGTGCGGGCGCCGGCCAGGTGACGTTCGGTGTGGTAGGTGTCCAGCAGGCCGGCCGGGGCCGTGCCGTGGAGGTCGGCGGCCAGCTTCCAGGCCAGGTTGACCGCGTCCAGCATGCCGGCGTTGAGCGCCACTCCGGTGGCGGGGAACAGGTGTGCCGCGTCGCCGGCGAGCAGGATGCGACCGGCACGGTATCGCTCGGCCTGGTGGGCTTTGAAGGTGAACCGGGACAACCGGGTCGATCCGGCCAGGGGCAGGTGTGCGCCGAGCACGCGGTGGACGCTGTCCTGCAATTCGGCCAGGGTCATGGGGACGTCGTCGTCGTATTCGGTGGTCTCGTCCTCGACGGTGTAGAGGGAGACAGACTGGGTGCCGGGTGAGGAGCCGACGCCGAGCAGGCCATGGTTCGTGCGGGTGAAACCGGCGCGGATCGTGCCGAAGCCGGGGATGTCGAGATCGCCGTTGCCCAGAACGGTGACCGTGTGGGGCAGGGTGACCTGGGCCAGGCGGTTGACCTCGGGATAGGTGGTGCCGGGGAACGGAATGCCGGCCCAGCCACGGATGCGGCTGCGCGCGCCGTCGCACCCCACGAGGTACCGCGTGCTCGTCCGGTAAGGGCCGTCCGGGCCGCGCACGTCCACGGTGACCGCGTCGTCGTCCTGGCTTACCCCGGTCACCTCGTGTCCTCGGCGGAGGTCGACGCCGAGTTCGCCTGCTCGTTCGCCGAGCAGCCGCTCGAGCAGTTGCTGCGGTAGCGGCAGGGCGTGCATCGGGGGATCCGGCAGCTGGGTGAAATCCAGGTGCACGCCGCCGAACGGGAACCGGGGAGCCGGCGCAGGGCCGGTGCAGGCCGCTTCGAAGCGTTCCAGCAACCCCCGGTAGCGCAGCAGCTCCAGGATCTGCCCGCCCAGGCCCCCGGCCTTGGGGGTGTCGCGGGGACGCGGCTGTCGTTCCAGCACCAGCGGCCGCACTCCGGCCAGGCACAGCTCGGCGGCCAGCATGAAACCCGTCGGACCGGCCCCCACGACGATCACGTCGGCGTCCCCCGCCGGCCGCTCCTCTCGCAGGTCTTCTTCCGCGGGCCGGGCGGCATCGTGGTGCTTCATCATCTATGACCTTTCGATCGTGTCGTTCGTCGCGTCGGAACGCGCGAATCGGGACGGAGCTGTCAGCCGGGTGCCAGGCGGCTGAGGTGTTCCCAGGCGCGGTACTCTTCGGCCCTGGCCTGGTTCATCTGCTGAACCAGATCGAAGGACCGGCTGCCGACGATCAGCCGCAGGGGCGGGTCGGGCAGGTCCACGAGCCGCATGACGACCGGCGCGGCCGTGCTCGGGTCGGAACCCGCTTCGTCGCCCCACATCTCGGTCAGCTTCGCCCGCAGCGGGTCGTACGCCGGGTCGGGCATGGTGGCCGTCGTGCCGATCGTGAACAGGCCGGTGTCGTAGCCGCCCGGCTGGACGATGGTGACCTTGACGCCGAAGGGTTCGACCTCCATGGCCAGCGCCTGGCCGAGGGAGTCGATGGCCGATTTGCCGGCCGCGTACAGGCCGGCCGAGGCCATCCCGCCGCCCGTGCCCATCGTCGTCACCAGGAGGATGTGGCCCGAGCCCTGGGCGCGCAGGTGGGGCAGCACGGCCTGGATGACCCAGATCTGCCCGAGGACGTTGACGTCGAAGTGGGCTCGGATCTGGGTCTCCGTGGCCTCTTCAACCATGCCGTACAACATCGCGCCGGCGTTGTTGACCACGATGTCGAGCCTGCCGAACGCGGCCACCGCCCGATCCACACCCTCGCGCACCGCGGCGCGGTTGGAGACGTCGAGCGGAACGCACGCCAGGGTGTCGGGATGGCGGGCCCGCAGGCCCTCCAGCGGCGCCATGTCGCGGGCCGCGGCCACGACGCGATCTCCCCTGCTCAGCGCGGCCTCCGCGAACGCCCTGCCCAGCCCTCTGGACGCGCCCGTGATGAACCAGACACGCATGACACTCACTCCTTGCATCAGTCTTCGAGAGCCTGGTAGACGGTGGTCCAGAAGTCGCTCATCAGGTGGGCGGGGTCGGGCACGCTGTAGCCGAGCTGGCAGAGCAGGATGCCGGTGAGCTGGTTGGCCGGGTCGGCGTAGGCGGAGGTGCCGCTGCCGCCGTCCCAGCCGAACTGGCCGATCGGGGCGTAGTCGCCGCGGTAGGTGCGCACCGCCATGCCCAGGCCCCAGCCGCCCTGCTGGCCCTGGCCGAAGGAGATGTGCACGGCGTTGCGGGCCAGCGCGGTACGGGCGGCGTTCTGCTCCGGGGTGAGCCGGTTGGTGGTCATCAGCTCCACCGCCGGCCGCGACAGGATCCGCCGGCCCTCGTGAACCCCACCGTTGAGCAGCATCCGGAAGTAGGCGTGGTAGTCGTCGGCGGTGGAGACCAGGCCGCCACCGCCGCCCTGGAACGCCGGGGGCTTGCTCCACCTGCCGCCCTCGGGTTCGTCCCACGCGAGGAACTCACCCGTGACGGGGTCGGGGGCGTACAGGGTGGGCAGCCGGTCGATCTGGCCGGCGGGCACGTGGAAGCCGGTGTCCTTCATGCCCAAGGGCTCGAAGATGCGCTCGCGCAGGAAGTCCTCGAAGCTCTGGCCGGTCACCCGGGACACCAGCACGCCGACCAGGTCGCTGCTGATCTGGTACTGCCACTGCTCGCCGGGCTGGTGCATCAGGGGCAGCTCGCCCAGGCGGCGCATCCACTCGTCCTGTTCCGGAACCTCGGTCGGCAGGTTCGGGGTCAGCCCCCGCTCGAAGATGGCGTTCAGGATCGGGGTGCCCAGCGCGGTCATGTCCATGCCCAGGCCGAAGGTGGAGGTCAGCACGTCGCGGACGGTGATCGGGCGGCGGGCCGGCACGATGGCGTCCAGCTCGGCGTCGATGCTCTTGAGCACCTGCCGGCCGGACAGCTCGGGCAGCCACGGGTCGACCACGTCGTCCAGCCGCAGCCGGCACTCGTCCAGCAGCACCATCGCCGCCGCGATCGAGACCGGCTTGGAGGTGGAGGCCATCCGGAAGATCGTGTCGCGGCGCATCGGCGCGCCGCCGTCGTGCCGCATCGTGCCCAGCGTCTCCACGTGGGTCTGGCCGCCGCGGCTGACCAGGGCCACCAGGCCGGGGATCTTCCCCGAGTCGACATGCCGTGCCAGCACCTCACGCAGCCTGCGCAGCCCTTGCTCAGAAAAGCCGTTTCCGCCGATTACCATGATCCTTGTCTCCTTGTCGTCATGATTGGTCCGCCGGTTCCGTTCCGATCCGGCGTTCGTGCGTTCACCCTCGCGAATGGGCCTGACATCGGGCCGTGCCGCCGTCGTGCGATCGAGCCCTTCCTGCGGAGGCGCGCCCAGGAAGAACTGGTCGGCGCCTTCGCGCCCCAGGTGCTGGTGCTCGGCGACGAAGCCGCGCGTCTCCCGCTCGTAGGCGGCGAACGCCCGCGCGTGGCCGCCGCCGGCGGCCAGCTCGCCGGCCACGATGTAGGTGCCGATCAACGCCTGGGAGGCGCCGCGACCCGACGCCGGCGCCGCACGGTACCCGGCGTCCCCGAGCAGCACCACCCGGCCCGAGAACCAGCGGTGCATCTCCACCTGGGCGTTCGCCTCGAAGAAGAGGTCCTTCGCCCCCCGCATCTCCTCCAGCAGGCGCCGGACCAGCGCCCGGCCACGATGCGCTTGTGCTGCCCGGCGTCATCGCGGTCGTAGGCCAGCGGCCCGGAGGCGACGTGCAGCGCCGCCCGGGCTCGGGCGCCGTCGCGGGTGCCGAGCACCGAGGTCGCCTTGCCCGGTACGCGGTGGACCCGGCCGCCGTCTTCGGCGCCGCAATGGCCGGGCAGGCCGAAGACCGCCGTGCAGAGGCCCAGGTGCCGGACAAAGCGCTCGGGCGGCCAGAAGACCAGCGAGCGGGTCCCCCGAATGCAGCCCGTCAGTGCCGGCCACCAGGTCGTCCCTGAGGATCCCCAGGTCGCCCGCACGGACCGCCACGGGCAGCGCGGCGTACTCGTCCGCCATCGCCGCATCACCCAGCCGCAGGTCCAGCGCTTCGGCCCGCTCCAGCAGAGCCATCCGGTCCAGCACGTCCAGCGCCTCGCCGCGCAGGCCCGCCGCATACCCGCCCGCGCGCACCCGCGGGGCGCGCTCCACCACGGTCGGGGTGAACCCGTGGTGGCGCAGCCAGTACGCCAGTGCGGCCCCGGCGACGCCGGCACCGCAAACCAGGACGACCATCCACGTGCTCCCTCGACCAGGCGAATCGTACGCATCGAGGATCAAGTACGGTGAACACCCGAAACAACGACGAACCCCGAAAGATCACCTTCAGCGGGAGTGAACGGAGCAGGTCAGGCGTGGAACTGCGGGACATCGAGATCTTCCTGACCCTGGCCGAGGAACTGCACTTCGGCCGCACCGCCACCCGGCTGTGCCTGTCACCCGCTCGCGTCACCCAGACGATCCAGAAGCAGGAACGGCAGGTCGGCGCTCCGCTGTTCGAGCGCAACAACCGCACGGTCCGGCTGACACAGGTCGGGCGGCAGCTCCGGGACGACCTCCGGCCGCTGTATGCCGGGCTGAGGGACAGCATGGAACGCGCCCAGCTCGCCGGCCAGGGCATCACCGGCATCCTGCGGGTCGGCATGCTCCCGCTCAACGCCCACGACCTTCGCCCCTACTGGGACGTCTTCCGCCTGCGCCACCCGCTGTGGAAGCTGCGCGTCCACAAAGCACAGGTGGGCGAAGCCTTTCCCGCGCTGCGGCGCGGAGACATCGACGTCCTGGTGAGCTGGCTCCCCGTCGACGAACCCGACCTCACCGTGGGGCCGGTCGTGTTCGCCGAGCAGCGCGTGCTGGCCGTCGCCACCGACCACCAGCTCGCCTCGCGCGCGTCGGTCTCGCTGGAGATGGTCTCCGACTTCCAGCACCCGCACGCCGACACCGGGCCAGGCTACTGGTACGACGCCTACGCCCCGCGCCTTACCCGGCGAGGCCGTCAGATCGAGCGCGGTCCCGTGGTGCGGGACGCGGAAGAGGCCATGACCCTCGCCAGCATGGACGGGCTTGTCGTGCTCTTCCCCGCCCACGTCACCCGCTACTGGGTACGGCCGGACATCGCCTACCTGTCGGTCACCGATATGGAGCCGCTGTCGTACGCCCTGGTGTGGCGGAGCGAGGCTGAGAGCGAACCCATCCGGGCCCTGGCCGGGGTCATCCGCGATCTGGGCCCTCTTCCGTCGGCCCCTGCCCCTTGAGGCGGCCTCGGCGCCACAGCGACCGCGATCGCCGGCAGCGGAATAATACGAACGCAAGCCCCAGCACAGCGAGGCACACCTGAACTGGGCCACCGTGACCCTGATGACCAGACGGCTGACCAGGAAAAATACGCGACGGTGGGACAACCACCCGAAGTCGCACCGCCCCCGCCGCACAAACCCTGGACCAGGCGTACGTCGTCACGGCCTGCTGGCGGCGGCATGACCCGGCAGCCCGGCTCTGGTCGAACGTGACGCGTTTGCGGGTGCGCCATCCGGAGGCGATCTGCCGGTCGGTGCTCGCCTCCAGCCGGTCCAGCGCCGCCCGGCTCCGGTCCCGGGCCGCTGGCCAGCCGATCGCCGGCGGCCCTGGCCTGCTGGTCCCCGGCGACGTCGTCCTGCTCCTGGCCCAAATCGCGATCGGCGGTCAGCCGGCAGTGAGCTCATGACGCCGGATCACCACACCGTGATCCCCTACCTGGATCACTTTGAAGACACGACCTAGCTAGCGGGCGTCACCTGGCGCTGAGCGGCAGGACGGTCGGTGGTCGCGGCGCTTGAAACGCTCCGGCGTAGTCGAGCTCTGCGAACGGAGAGACAGCCTGATCTCTCGGCTCAGCGAACCTGGCGCCACCGCCTGGATGCGGGGAGGCACAGTAAGCGTGGGGGAAATCACCTTATTCTGTCGTTCGTGGGGAATCGAGGGCGTTCGGCATCGGGGAGCGTGCGCATCACGCGTGCGAACGCGCGGTTCCCGCAGTGGCGGGCGCTGCTGAGCTATCGGGCCATGCGGCAGCGGGCCGGGCAGTTCGTGGTCCAGGCAGTGCGCCCGATCAGCCTGGTGGTGGAGTTCGGCTGGCCGGTGCGAGCGCTGATCGGCCACGCCGAGCGGCCGCTGTCGAACTGGGCCGAGCAGATGCCGCAGACGGCCGGCGGCGAGCGGGTGGCCGTGGCCCCCGGCCTGCTGGGTGAGCTGGGCGGCAAAGACGAGGACACACCCGAACTGGTGGTGGCCAGCCCGGGGGACGCTGAGCTGTCCCGCATCCAGGTGGGCCCGTCCTTCCTGTGCGCGGTGTTCGACCAGCCGAGCAACCCCGCAAACATCTGGACGATGGCGCGCTCACTGGACGCTTTCGGCGGCGGAGGCCTGATCGTCACCGGGCACACCGCCGACCCCTACGATCCCCGATCGGTGCGAGCCTTGCCCGGGTCGCTGCTGACGCTGCCGCTGGTGCGGTCCCCCTCCCGGCAAGTACTGGCATGGGCGGAGCGGCTGCGCGCCCAGAGGCAGCCGCCGACGGTGGTAGGCACTGACGAGAACGGCACCTGCGACGTCGCCGAGCCGGGCCTGACCAACCTCACCCTGCTGGTCATCGGCGACGAGACCAACGGACTGAGCGCGGGATGGCGACAAGCGTGCGGCACGATAACGCGCATCCCGATGGCCTGTTCAGCCAGCTCCCTGAACGTCGCCAGCGCGGCGACCGTGGTGTCGTACGAGGCCGCCCGTGAGCATCGCGGCCCCACAGCATGACCTACCGTCACGCGATTGCCCGGACCAGCCATGAGGACCTGGCCAGCGGCGCGGTGCTGCATTCAGCCCCGGGCTATCCCGCGTTCCCCGTCCGGCTGGCCAGCGAGATCTTCCAGCGGGCGCTGGCTCTGCGCGGCGGCGACCAGCCCGCCGTGCTCTGGGACCCGTGCTGCGGCAGCGGTTACCTGCTGACCGTGCTGGCGTTGCTGCACCGGCGCCAGATCGCTGCGGTGCTGGCCTGCGACCTCGATCCTGAAGCACGGAACCTGGCCGAACGCAATCTCGCCCTGCTGAGCCAGGCCGGTCTGGCGGCTCGAGCCGCCGATCTCAAGGCCCGCGCTGCCCGTTTCGGCAAACCGGCCTACGACTCGGCCGCGCGTGCCGCCTGCCGTCTCGCCGCCGAACTCGACGCCGCCGGAGGGGACGTGCCGCACGCGGTGCGCCAAGCCGACGTGTTCGACCCTGCCCAGCTCCAGCGGACACTCGGCCGGCACGCACCCGACATCGTGATGACCGACGTCCCCTACGGCGAACAGACCCATTGGCGCGGTCCCAGCGCGGCGGCAGGGGTCAGCGGCATGGTCGAGGCTCTATCGGCCGTGCTCCCGCACGACAGCGTGATCGCGGTGACGGTGCGGGGCCGCAAGGTTCCCATGGACCGCGGGCCGCGGCCCCAGGCGTCCTTCAAAATCGGTACCCGAGCCGTCGCGCTGTTTCGAACCTCCTGAAGTTCTCGTGCTTCCGCACGTGCGTGACAGCCGGAGGACGGCACACATGCGTGGTGAGGTCCTTGCCCGCGGGCGTCGGCGATGCGAACGGTTCACGCTTGAGACGCCGTCCTCATCCACGACAGCAGCACGCCCTCGGCGCGTAACTGGTCTTCAATCGCCGACAGATAGCGTGAGTTCCACAAACGACGGCGCTGGCTATGACGACAAGTCCCCGGCGGCGACGACCGCGCGAGATCGTCCTCGCGCAGGCACCCGACCGAGCTGTCCTATCGATGTCGAGCGCGTCGACCCGTGCCCAGCAGGACAGGTGCACGCTCGGCGGGTGGTGGCGTGCGGACACACCACCGCACGGGCGGCCTCCTCGGCACAGGCTGCTCTGACCTTGGACGCGAGAGCGTGCCGAAAGTCGGAGCAGGCGAACAGCCCGGCGACTTCGTCGGCTCCTTCCATCTGGTCGCGCGCGGCTTCGGCATGGGCCAGAGCGCCGCAGGCGTCATCGATGGCGCCGAGCGCGGCCCACGCGTCGACGACGCCATCGCCGCCAGCATCGCCGCAGGAACCGCCCATCTACCAAACAGCCTGATCAACGTCGGAGCCGGCGGCACCACTTCCCTCAACGACATCGTCGACCAAGCCCGCCAGATCACCGGGTGGCGATGTGCCCGGCACCCGTGCCGACTCATCTCACGCGCGTCGGCTGCTCGGATGGACGCCAACGACCAATCTCTTCACCGGCATGACCGAGCAATAAAGGTGGATGAACACCAACCGGAGCCATACACCTGTTGGGCGAAGACCGTTCAGTAGCGATGCCGTCCACAGGACAGGACCGTCACCCTGCAATCCACGACGGCGGACCCGAATCCGTCCTCCTTGACGCATGACGATCACTTGCTCCGTCGGTTGACGGATCATGTCGCAGTCATGCGAGTGGAGGCACCCGTTGAGTGGTGCCGACAGCTTTTACGTTGTAGATCGCCAGTTCGCGCGTCCCTCACTGAGGACGCACCTCACGGAACCGTGACCCGAGAGAAAGCCTGCCAGTTGAACATCGCGGACCGGCCGGACCGCGGCGAGGATGCCGGGACCTGCCGCTCCGTAACGGTCCGACCTGGCGACTGACCGTTCGGACCACGGTCCAACGACGGTCCAGACAGCGAAAAGGCCGGTCGCTCCCTTGGAGAACCGGCCTCTGACCTGCTGCGATGTGGTGGGCGATACTGGGATCGAACCAGTGACCTCTTCGGTGTGAACGAAGCGCTCTCCCGCTGAGCTAATCGCCCGCCCCGCCTGGCCCCCGTGGGGCCCGACGGGGAAAACCATACCGCACTCCGGCACCCGCTGGCGAAACGATAGACGGCAGGGTGAGGATTCGGGGTGAAACGCGGCGGTTGCCCACCGCCGTGGCAGGCTCGTGGCATACCATCGTCGTGTCCCGGGTAGACGCCCGACGTGCTCACTATCGAGAACGGTCGTCGGCGGCTCCCTGAACGAGATCCACTGCACGCAAAACCCTTGCAAATACGGCCCAACTGATCCCGTTTAGCCAGGTAGATGCCTAAATGTCCAGCTGTGAGTTGCGTTACAGAAGGCCCTCGGAGCGGAATCTTTCCAACGGGTTTCTTCGTTCCGCCGTCATAGCTCGGACGAGGACGAAGTACGCCCGAGCAGTGAAAGCCCCGTAGAGGGGACCTACGACGAAAAGGTTTGGCTGACGATGAACAGCACCACCGTCTCCGCCGAGCTTGGCCTTCGGCTTGTGGTCCCCGACCGTACTACCGTCCCCCTTCTCGCCGGGCTCAGCTACACAGCCGACGACCCGTACGCCATCCGCATGGCCTTCCACGTGGGGAACGACGAGCCGGTCGAGTGGATCTTCGCCCGTGAGCTGCTGACCGTCGGCATCGTCCGGCGGGTCGGCGACGGCGACGTGCAGGTGTGGCCGGCGCGCGCCGACGGCGAGCGCACGCTGCACATCAGTCTGACCTCCCCCTTCGGGCAGGCGCTGTTCGAGGTGCCGCTGGCCCCGCTGACGGAGTTCCTGCACCGCACCTACGAGAAGGTGCCGGCCGGGCGGGAGACCGACTACATGGATCTCGACTCCGAGCTGTCCAACATGCTCTGGTCCAGCTGAGCGGGTCAACGGGCGGGCAGCTTGTCCAGGATCTTGCGCATCCTGGCGATCTCGATGCCCTGGCCCGCGTACATGTCCCTGGCCATGAGACGCATCCGCTGGTCCCTGCCCCCGGCCAGCTCCTCCTCCGCCATCTTGAGCGCGCCCTCGTGGTGCCTGATCATGAGCTGCAGGAACATGCGGTCGAAGACGCCGCCCTCGGCCGCGCGTAGCGCTTTCAACTGCTCCTCCGTCGCCATGCCGTAGCCCTCCATGCCCTGGTGGTCGTGACCGGACGGGACGCGGCGGCCCAGGGCGGCCAGCCAGTCCGACATGATGGTGATCTCGGGCTGCTGGCTGAGCGCGATCTGCTCGGCGAAGCCGAGCACCGAGGCCGTGGTGGTGCGGTTCGCCGCCAGGGCGGTCATCTCCAGCGCCTGCCGGTGGTGGGGGATCATGCCTTCGGCGAAGCGCACGTCCGCCGCCGTGGGGGTGGCCGGCACCTGCCCGATCCGTTCGCCGGGGGTCGCGGTGCGGGCTGTCGCGCCGGGGCTCTGCGGCACGATCACCGGCGCCTCGGTGCCGACCGGTGACGGCTGCGGCGCCTCCGCACCGCAGGCCGCGAGGGCCGACGATGTCAGCAGAACTGTGACCAATAGCGCGCGCATTCCGGACCTCTCTGGCATAGCTTCCATACTGAGCTATGAAACGAGGGGGACAGGCGTGATCTTCGCCAAGGTTCGATGGGCCGCGCTGGGGGCGGCCTTTCTGCTGGTCACCGCATGCGCGGGGAGCCCAGAGCCGGAGGCGGAGGCGCCGCCCGCCAGCCAGCGGCCTCAGTCGTCGCAGAGCGAGGCCTCGCCGGGTGAGGTGATGACGAGCGAGAACGTCACGCACGTGGCGAACGTGCCGCGCACCGCCCCGCTCAACGGCCCGATGGACTGGAACACCGACCTCGCCTTCCAGGGCGACTACCTCTACATGGGGAACTTCGGCGGGTTCTCGATCTTCGACATCAGCGACCCCACCGCCCCGAAGATCGTCAGCCAGGTCACCTGCCCGGCGCAGCAGAACGACGTGTCGGTGCACGAGAACCTGGTGATCCTGTCGATCGACGCGCCGCGCAGCGGCGAGGGCTGCGACTCGACGGAGGACCGGGGCGCGTGGGAGGGCCTGCGCATCTTCGACGTCAGCGACAAGAAGAACCCGAAGTACGTGGGAGCCGTCGCCACCGAGTGCGGCTCGCACACGCACACGATGGTGCCCACGGACGACAAGCTGCTCGTCTACGTCTCCTCCCCCGGGCCCGAGCCCTCCTCCGACACCTGCCCGCCGCCTCACCAGCTGCTGCAGATCGTCGAGATCCCGATGGACGACCCGGCCTCCGCGAAGGTGCTGGCGACCCCGGAGCTCCCGATCGAGAACCAGGGTGAGGGCACCGGCTGCCACGACATCACCGCCTACCCGGAGAAGAACCTGGCCGCGGCCGCCTGCTTCGGCGACGGCTTCCTGCTCGACATCACCGACCCGGTGAGCCCCAAGCTGATCCAGCAGGTCACCGACCAGGAGAACTTCCAGATCTGGCACTCGGCCACCTTCAACAACGACGCGACCAAGGTGCTGTTCACCGACGAGCTGGGCGGCGGCTCGTCCCCGACCTGCACCTCGGAGATCCCCGCCACCAAGGGCGCGAACGCCGTGTACGACATCGTCGGCGGCAAGCTGGAGAAGCGCGGCTACTTCAAGATCCCGCGTGAGCAGCAGGAGACCGAGAACTGCGTCGCCCACAACGGCTCGCTGCTGCCGATCCCGGGCAAGGACATCATGGTCCAGGCCTGGTATCAGGGTGGCGTGTCCTTCCTCGACTTCACCGACTCCAACGCCATCAAGGAGATCGGCTTCTTCGAGCGCGGCCCGTACCCGGAGGAGGGCATCGCCGGGTCGTGGTCGGCGTACTACTACAACGGGTACGTGTACTCGGCCGACATCCAGATGGGCCTGGACGTCCTGAAGATCGACGACCCGCTGACGGATCCGGCCAAGGACGTCAAGATGGACGACTTCAACGTCCAGACCCAGAAGAGCTACTGACCTGAGCGGGGCCGCCCCGGCGGGGCGGCCCGGCGCGGGACTCAGGGGTCGAGGTCGGCGGCGGCGCGCTCGGCGAACACCCGCATGGCCTTGGCGGTGATCGGGCCGGGGGCGACGGGCAGCACGGTGTCGTCGACGCGGGCGATCGGCTGGACGTCGCGGGTGGTGGAGGTGAGGAACGCCTCCTCCGCGGAGTAGAGGGCGGACAGCGGCACGTCGGCCTCCTCGGCCCCGGACCACTCGACGACCAGCGCGCGGGTGACGCCCGCCAGGCAGCCCGCCTCCAGCGTCGGGGTGAGCAGCCGCCCGTCGCGGACGATGAAGATGTTGGAGCCGGTGCCCTCGCACAGGTTGCCGGCCAGGTTGCCGAAGATCGCCTCGCCGCCGCCGCGGGCCTTGGCGTAGGCCAGAGCCTTGGCGTTGTCGCCGTAGGAGGTGCTCTTGACGCCGGACAGGGCGCCGCGCTCGTTGCGCGGCCAGGGCACGACGGTGACGTCCGCGGCGGCGGGGAACGGCTTCTGCTCGTCGACGATCACCACGGAGGTCGCGCCCTGGTTGCCGCGGTCGGAGCCGAGCGGGCCGGGGCCGCTGGTGTAGGTGACGCGGATGCGGCCGAGCGGCCAGGCGGGGGCGGCGGCCAGGCACTGCTCGATGCCGCCGGCGATGGCATCCAGGTCGGGCTCGGGCAGGTCCATGCGCCGAGCCGAGAGCCTGAGCCGGTCGAGGTGGCGGGTGAGGGCGAAGGACCTGCCGTTGACGATCTTGATCGTCTCGAACACGCCGTCGCCGACCATGAGGCCGTGGTCGAAGACCGAGACGGTGGCCCGCGCGGGGTCGTGCAGTTCGCCGTTGACCCAGACCGGGACGTTCATCGCTTTCCTCCTGAGGATGCCAGTGTGATCAGCCTGGACGCCTTGAGCTCGGTTTCGAGCCACTCCCGCCCGGGGTCGCTGCCCCAGGTGATGCCCGCTCCGGTGCCGAAGCGGATCTGGCCGGCGCGGATCCAGAACGTGCGGATGCCGACGGCCAGCGCCGCGGTGCGCCGGTCGGCGTCGACCCAGCCCACGGCCCCACAGTAGGGCCCGCGCGGCTCGGGTTCGAGTTGATTGATGATGCGCAGAGCCGAGGATTTGGGCGCGCCGGTGACCGAGCCGGGCGGGAACGTGGCGGCGAACAGCTCGGCCCAGCCCACTCCCGGCTCCAGCCGGGCGCGGACGGTGGAGACGAGGTGGACGAGGCCCGGGTGCTCCTCGACGGCGCACAGCTCGGGCACCTCGACGCTGCCGGGGACGGCGACCCGGCCGAGGTCGTTGCGGACCAGGTCGACGATCATGACGTTCTCGGCGTGGTCCTTCTCCAGCAGGTCGCCGGCAGTGACGCCGGTGCCCTTGATGGGGCGGGACTCGACCACGTCGCCGTCGCGCGACAGGTAGAGCTCGGGCGAGGCGGAGACCACGTCGAGGCCGGGCAGGTGGATGACGGCGGCGTGCGGGGCGGGGTTGCCGGCGGCGAGCCGGGCGGCCAGCGCCAGCGGGTCGGACCCGGCGGGCAGCGGGGCGGTGAGGACGCGGCAGAGGTTGGCCTGGTAGACCTCGCCCTGCTCGATGTGGTCGCGGATGGCGCGCACGCCGGCCTCGTAGGCGGCCCGGTCTAGGGAGCTGTGCCACTCGCCGGGGCGCGGGCCGTGCCAGGGGCCGCGCGGCGGGGGCAGCGGGGCCCGGCGCACCCGGTCGAAGCGGGCGCAGGTGACCTTGCCCTCGTAGTCGACCACGACGGCCCACCAGCCCTCGCCGTCGAGCGCGGCGAGGTCGGTCGTCACGTCGCGCAGCCCGGAGGCGAACCGATCTCCTAAGTGCGCGTATCCGTCGTACACGCCTTCCATTCTCCCAGCATTCCGGCGAGCTCCGTCGCCGCCGGGAGCGCCGGGTCGGGCAGGGCCGCGTACACGGTCCGCGCGGGCAGCTGCCCGCGCAGGCGGCGCAGGACGAGCGAGGCCGGCACGGCGCGGGCGGCCAGCTCCGGCACGAGCGTGACGCCGAGCCCCGCGGCGACGAAGCCGAACTTGCCCGACCACTCGGCGACCCGCAGCCCGCCGCGCGGGGTGAAGCCGGCGGCGGCGCAGGCGGCCAGGAGCAGGGTGGGCTGGCCGCGCGGGGCGGCCTCGATCCACGACTCCCCGGCCAGGTCGCGCAGGTCGACGTCGTCCTGGCCGGCCAGCGGGTGGTCGCGGGGCAGCGCGACCAGCAGGCGGTCCTCCAGCAGCGGGACCAGGCGGAGCCCGCCGGGCGGCGTGACCAGGTAGTCGCTGATCACGGCCACGTCGAGCGCCCCTGCGTGCAGGCGCTCGATCAGGCGAGGGCTGAGCGCTTCGGCGAGCCGCAGGTCGACGGCCGGCCGGCGGTCGGCGAACCGTTTGAGGGTGGCGGGCACCAGGTCGGCGTTCGCGGTGGCGAACGAGCCGACGCGCAGCGTGCCGCCGCTGCCGCGGTGCAGCGCGGCCAGCTCCTCCCCCGCTCGTTCGAGCCGGTCGAGGACCCCGGCGGCGTGGCGGTGCAGCAGGTGGCCGGCGGGGGTCAGCCGGACGCCTCTGGGCAGGCGTTCGAAGAGCGGCCCGCCGGCGGCGCGTTCGAGCGCGGCGACGCGGCGGGAGACGGCGGACTGGGTGTAGCCGAGCAGCTCGGCGGCGGCGGTGAACGATCCGCTCCTGGCGACCTCGTCGAACAGGCGGAGCGTGGCGGTGTCGAAGGCATTCGTATCAGGCATGGCTGCCATGCAATCTAGTCGCTGGTGGAATACCACGCGTTCGGCTTCACTGTGGGACGTGATCGCATTTCTCGGACAGGGACGCATGGGCGTCCCCATGGCCCGGCGGCTTGAGCGCGCCGGGCACAAGGTGACCACGTGGCGGCGCGGGACCGGGGTGACGGCCGCCTCGGCCGTCGAGGGCGCCGGCCTCGTCATCACGATGCTGCGGGACCCGGCCGCGGTGCGTGAGGTGCTGGCGGCGGCGCTGCCGGGGCTGCGGCCCGGGGCGACGGTGGTGGAGATGTCCACGATCGGCCCGGAGGAGGTGCGCGGGCTGCGCTCGCTGCTGCCGCCGGAGGTGCGCCTGGTGGACGCGCCGGTGCTGGGGAGCGTCGGCCCGGCCGCCGAGGGCGCGCTGACGGTGCTGGCCGGCGGTGACGTGTCCGGCTGCCGCGAGGTGCTGGAGGTGTTCGGCACGGTGCGCGAGTGCGGCCCGCTCGGCGCGGGCGCGGCCATGAAGCTCGCCGTCATGAGCGCTCTCGTGCCCGCCCAGGTGCTGGTCGCGGAGACGCTCGCGTACGGGACCGCGCACGGGGTGGATCGTGCGGCGCTGCTGGAGGTGCTGGCGGGCACCCCGCTCGGACCGGTGGCGGAGCGGCTGCGCGAGCCCGCGCGGGAGACCCGCTACGCGCTCGGGCTGGCGGCCAAGGACCTGGGCCTGGCCGCGTGGCCGGGGGCGACGCTGGCGACCGCGGCCCACCGGCGGCTGCGGGAGGCCGAGGCGGCGGGCCTGGGCGAGCGGGACCTGACCGCCGTCGCCGGGCACGTCGAGGGCGGGCGTGACCCGGTCGGGGGAGAACGGCGGGCGGTGCCGCTCAACCCCGCGACGGTGCCGACCACGAACGGGATGTACTCGCACGCGGTGCGCGTGGGCGACATGCTCTACGTGTCCGGCCAGGCGGCCTTCGACGAGCGGGGCCGGCTGGTCGGCGAGGGGTCGATGACCGAGCAGGCCGAGCACGTCTTCCGGTGCCTGGGCGAGATCCTCGCCGACCAGGGGGCGGGGTTCGGCGACATCGCGTTCCTGCGCACGTACCTGACCGACATGGACGACCGTGTCGAGTACGGGCAGGTGCGCAGGAAGTACATCACCGGCACTCCCCCGGCCAGCACGACCGTGGAGGTGTCGAAGCTGTTCATGCCGGGGCTGCTGCTGGAGGTGGACGCGATCGTCGCGCTGCCGTCCTAACCCAGCGGGCCGGTGACGGACTCGGCCGCCGCGACCACGCCGCCCTCGGCCACCAGCCGCACCGCCGCGTCGATCTCCGGGGCGAGGAACCGGTCGGGACCCGGCCCCGGCACGGTCTCGCGCAGCGCCCCGACCACGGCGGCGGTCGCCGGGGCGGGCGTGAGCGGGCGGCGCAGGTCGAGCGCGCGGGCGGCGGTGAGCACCTCGACGGCCAGCACCCGGGTGAGGCCGTCGACGGAGCGGCGCAGCTTGCGGGCCGCCGACCAGCCCATCGAGACGTGGTCCTCCTGCATGGCGCTGCTGGGGATGGAGTCGACGCTGGCGGGCACGGCCAGCCGCTTCAGCTCCGAGACGATGGCGGCCTGCGTGTACTGGGCGATCATGTGGCCGGAGTCGACCCCGGGGTCGTCGGCCAGGAACGCGGGCAGGCCGTGGTTGCGCGCCACGTCCAGGAAGCGGTCGGTGCGCCGCTCGGACATCGAGGCCAGGTCGGCGGCCACGATGGCGAGGAAGTCCAGCACGTACGCGAGCGGCGCGCCGTGGAAGTTGCCGTTGGACTCGACCCGGCCGTCGTCGAGCACGGCCGGGTTGTCGACGGCGCTGGCCAGCTCGCGCGCGGCGACGGCGGCGGCGTGCGCGATCGTGTCGCGGGCGGCGCCGGCGACCTGCGGGGCGCAGCGCAGCGAGTAGGCGTCCTGGACGCGGGTGCACGCCTCGGGGTCGCGGTGGCTGGCCATGATGCCGGAGCCGGCCAGGATCCTGACCATGTTGGCGGCGGCCGCGGCCTGGCCGGGGTGCGGGCGCAGGGCCTGGAGCTCGGGAGCGAACACGCGGTCGGTGCCGAGCAGCGCCTCGACGCTCATCGCGGCGCTGACGTCGGCGGTCCTGGCCAGGCGGGTCAGGTCGTCGATGGCGAGGATGAGCATGCCGAGCATGCCGTCGGTGCCGTTGATGAGGGCCAGGCCCTCCTTGGCGGCGAGCTCGACCGGCTCGATGCCGGCCTGCTTGAGCGCCTCGGCCGCCGGGGTGACATTTCCGGTTCTGTCGCGTACGACGCCCTCGCCCATGAGCGTGAGGGCGACGTGCGCGAGCGGCGCGAGGTCGCCCGAGCAGCCGAGACTGCCGTACTCGTGCACCACCGGCGTGATGCCCGCGCTGAGCAGCGCGGCGAGGGTCTTGGCCGTGGTCGGGCGGATGCCGGTGTGGCCGGTGGCGAGCGTGTGCAGGCGCAGCAGCATGAGCGCGCGCACCACCTCGGTCTCCACCTCGGGGCCGCTGCCCGCGGCGTGCGAGCGCACCAGCGAGCGCTGCAGCTGCGCGCGGAGCGCCGGGTCGATGTGGCGGGTGGCCAGCGCGCCGAACCCGGTCGAGATCCCGTACGCGGGAACGGGGGCCTCGGCCAGGTCGTCCACCCGCTGACGGGCGGCGGCGACCGCGGCGACCGCGTCGTCCGTGAGCCGGACGGGGGCGCCGTGTCTGGCCACCCGGATGACGTCGTCGAAGGTGAGCGGATCGGGACCGACGTTCACGACCTCGTTGTCGCGCATGATGTGCTTCTCCCGCTTAGGTAACCGGCGAATGCGATGTTAGCTCCTTACCGGAGAACAACGCGGCCAGCCCCTCCCGTCCCTCCCCGGTGAGCACGACCGCGCGCGGCAGGCTGCCCCTGCGGTACCAGCCGCGCTCCAGCAGCACCGTGGTGACGGCCGCGCCGAGCGCGCCGCCGAGGTGGGCGCGGCGCTCGGTCCAGTCGAGGCACTCGGGCGCGAATCTGCGCTTGGCCCGGCGCGCCCGCGCGACGTCCACGCCCAGTTCCGCCAGCAGCCGTTCCCCCTCCGGGGTGACCCGCTCGCCGTCCAGGCAGCCCTGCCCGCGCAGCGCGTCCAGCAGGGCCACGCCGGCCCGCCCGGCCAGGTGGTCGTAGCAGGTGCGCGCCTCCTCCAGCAGCCGGGCCTGCCGCGACTGCCGCAGCGACCGCACGGGCGGCCGCGCGCTCACCCTGGCCAGCACCTCCAGCACCTCCGCGACCTCGTGCCCGGCCAGCCGGTAGTAGCGGTGGCGGCCCTGCCGCACCACGCCGACCAGCCCGCCGTCGAGCAGCCGGGCCAGGTGGGCGCTGGCGGTGGCCGCGCTCACCCCGGCCACCCGGGCCAGCTCGCCGGCCGCCAGCGCGCGCCCGCCGAGCAGCGCCGTAAGGATCGCGGCCCTGGTCGGGTCGGCGATGAGCGCCGCGACCGGCGCGATGTCCGCATCGGATGGGTTACCCATACCGTGACCGTAGCCCAGGTACGTTTCGACGCCGGTCGAAGCGTCACCGGTGCCGGGTCCCGAGGGTGCGGCGGCCGAGCAGCCCGCCGATCACGATCATGCCGACGCCCAGCACGAAGTGCAGCCAGTCGTCCGCGGTGTTCAGCGGCACGAAGTTGGCCGCGCTCTCCTTGTCGACGAGCAGCCCGTAGACCCACAGCAGCAGGTAGATGACCCCGCCGCCGATGAGGAACGCCTTGGCCGCGGCCGCCGTGCGCGCCATGAGCAGACCGGCGACCCCGAACAGCAAGTGCACGATGTTGTGCAGGACCGACACCTGGAACAGGCCGAGCAGCCGCGCGTCGGAGTGGTGCCCGGCGAACTGCATGGTGTCGTAGTTCGTGGTGACGCCCGGCACGAAGCCGAGCAGGCCGACGATCAGGAACGCCACCCCCACGAGCAGCGCCGCCTTCTGTACGGGCGAGCGCGTGGTACCGGCGTGAGACTTCGGGGTGACCATGAGACCCTTCCCCCTCGTACGGGTTTCCGGCTCACACACCGCTACCCCGCGATGCGCGCCGCATGCGCCTCGATAGGGTGGCGGACGTGCATGAGCAGGGAAGAGTCGCGCTGGTCACCGGCGCATCGCGCGGCCTGGGCGCCGCGATCGCGCGCCGGCTGGGCGCCGACGGGTGGGCCGTCGCGGTCAACTACCGTTCCGACACGGCGGGGGCCGAGGTGGTGGCCGGTGAGATCAGGGCGGCCGGCGGGCACGCGGAGGCGTTCCAGGCGGACGTGACGGACGAGGCCGCCGTCACCGGCCTGGTGGCCCGGGTCGCGCGGGCGCTCGGGCCGGTCGAGGCGCTGGTGCTCAACGCCACCGGCCCGCAGCCCGAGGTCGGCGTCGAGGAGCTCACCTGGCAGGCGCAGCTCGACCAGCTCACGTTCTTCGTCAAGAGCCCCACGCTGCTCGTCCAGGCCTGCCTGCCCGCGATGCGGGAGCGCGCCCGGGGCCGGGTGATCCAGATCGGCTCCGACATCGTGGACCGGTCGCTGCCGCGTACCTCCGCCTACACCGCCGCCAAGGCGGCGCAGCACGCGATGACCCGCTGCTGGGCGCGCGAGCTCGGCCCGTACGGGATCACCGTGAACGTGGTCGCGCCCGGCTGGATCCCGGTCGAGCGGCACGCCGGTCTGGAGGCCGGCGACTACGTCGCGGAGGTGCCGGTGGGGCGGATCGGGACGCCGAGGGACGTCGCGGCGGCGGTGGCGTTCGTGGCCTCCGACGAGGCCGCGTACCTGACCGGGCAGCGCGTCACCGTCAACGGCGGGCACACGTCGATCCCCGTCTGACGGACAATCCGGTTTGGGGAGTCGGCGAGTATTCGCTATGGTTCTCTCGTCACCCGGTGTTCATCCGGGCGGGCGCGGAAGTGGCTCAGTGGTAGAGCATCACCTTGCCAAGGTGAGGGTCGCGGGTTCGAATCCCGTCTTCCGCTCGGTTTCCCCACGCGGACGATTAGCTCAGCGGGAGAGCGCTTCCCTGACACGGAAGAGGTCACTGGTTCAATCCCAGTATCGTCCACCACCAGCCCTCGGCCCTCCGCCGAGGGCTTTCAACGTTTGGCGCCATTCCAGTTCTCCCAAAGGGCTTCGCCCACCAGGCGCTCCGCGCCATGACAGCTCAGGCGTTTCCTTCCAGCCGGCCTGTCGGCCGACCCCTGGAGGCCGTCGCTCGCGCCTGGCGGCGCTCCACATGAGGTCGTTTCCGAGACACCTGCCTCGAAGCCGTCGGCCACCGCGTCCATCCTCCACCACAGGCTGGACCCCGCAGGCTGGACGAGGTCGAAGGCGTCCGGCCCGATCAGCCGGTCCATGGCGCCTGGCCGCCGGGAGCGCCGCTCTGACGACTGGCCGGCCGACGCGAGTGCGTCGCCGGGTCAGTGGCCGGGCTGGAGCAGGTCGTACGCGTCGTTCAGAGCAGGGGTCGGCGACAGGTCACGGGCGGCGCGGATCGCGGCCGGCAGAAAGGTGATCCAGATGCCGGCCAGGGTCTCGATCTGGCAAGGACGGTCGCTTCTCAGCCAGTGGAGTGCCGTCTCGTCGCAGGCCGCGGCGAACCCGCGCAGCGGCAGCCGGAGGCGGGGTCGTCGGCGTCGAGGCCGAGCAGCCCGCAAACGGCGTGCAGCCCTTCGCAGCGCGTCCCCTCGCAGGCTCCCAGACGACGACGGCGGCCTCGGCGCGGCGCAGGACCAGGCTCAGGGCGACGTCCTCGTTCGTCCAGGAACCGCAGGTGACCGGACGAGGTGACGGCACAGCCGCTCGACCGGGGTTCCGCCGGGACCTCCTCCCGAATGATCACGACTGGAACTAAGCCGCCCGGGCGCACTAGTCGATCACAACCAGTCCTCAAGTGCCGCCGTCCACGATCTGATCATGGGGAAGAGGACGCGGGAGCGCCGTAACAGGCGGCAGCGGTGGGAGGCGGCCCGAGCTTACGCCGGAGCGCGGGAGCGGCGGAAGGCCGCCGGTGCGCGGGCGCGCGAGCAGCGGCTCACCGCGGACGGCTCCTCTCCGGCGGGTGAGGCCAGCGCGAAAGTGTTCGCCGGGTTGGGGGTGCTCATGCTGGTCTTCGCACTGGTGGGGATTCCGTTCCTCATCCTCGACTCGAACGTGCCCGAGGTGCAGACGGCGCTCGGGATAAGAGGGACGCCCGGGACCGCGACCGTCCTGTCCTGCAGGGCGTACCGGGTCAGACGCAGCACCCGCTACGACTGCGAGGCCCGGTTCGTGTTCGAGGACCCGGCCAGAGCGCCGATCGTCATCAAAACCGTGGCGGACGTGGAGGTGGGCGAGACGTTCCCGGCCGCGATCGGCCCGCAGGGAGACCAGGCCCTCCCCACCGGGGCCCGAGGCGTGTGGAGGGCCGTCCCGGTGATGAGTGTCGTCCTGCTCACGCCGGCCATATTGCTGTTCTGCCTCGGCCTCCTGATGAGGTCCAGGACGATGAAGATCGGAGCGGGGGTGCTGGTCGCGATCATGGCCGCGGCCGTGACCACAGGATTGACACTCGGCCGGTGAGGGGTCGGCGGGGTGTCGCCGGGGGTAGCCTGCCGGTTTTCAGATGGCGCACACCGGAGGTCCGGCGGATGCTGGTGTGCATGAATGGCGAGGAACCCAGCGATCTCATCCGTAGCGTGTCCCGCGCGCTGCGCGTGCTGGAGGAGGTCTCCCAGTCCGACCGGCCGCTGACGGTCAAGGTGATCGCGCGCCGGTGCGGGCTGAATCTATCGACGTCCTACCATCTGGTGCGCACGCTCTGTTACGAGGGTTACCTGCATCGGCGGCCCACCGGGGACTACCTGCTCGGGCCTCAGGTGGCCGAGCGCTTCCACGACATGCTGGACGCCTTCCGCCGGCCTCCGGAGGCGTGGGCGGTGCTCACCCACCTGGCGGCGACCACCGGGCACACCGCCTATCTGGCGCGGCTGGCCGACAGCCGGCTGGTGGTCGCGGGGGTGGCGGAAGGGCCGGCGTCGCCGTACCTGGAGGATCTGCAGACAGGGCTGGAGGCGGCGCCGCACGCGACGGCGCTCGGCAAGGCGCTGATGCTGACGCTCCCCCGGGACGCGCGGCGGGCGCTGCTCGCCGAGACCGGGATGCGGCGGTTCACGCCCGCGACGCCGGTCCGGCCGGAGGAGCTGGAGGCGGAGCTGGGCGGGATGCGCGAGGACCAGGTGGTGGAGGAGCACGGGCAGTTCCGCGAGGAGGTGGCGTGCGCCGGCGTCGCGGTGCCGGGGGCGACCGCGGACCCGCGCTGGGCCCTCGCGATCTCGACGCGAGGGCTGGACATCCCGCCGTGGGTCCGCCGCAGGCTGCGCGAGGCGGCCGCCGACCTGGGGGGTTAGGCTGCGGTCATGAGGGTCGTCGTGTTCGGCGCCACCGGCATGCTCGGGCAGGGCGTGCTGCGCGAGTGCCTGGCCGACGACCGGGTGGAGGCGGTGCTGACCGTCGGCCGCTCCCCCACCGGGCTCGCGCATCCCAAGCTGCGCGAGATCCGCCACGCCGACCTGCTCGACCTGGCGCCCGTCGCGGGCGAGCTGGCCGGGTACGACGCCTGCTTCTACTGCCTGGGGGTGTCCTCGGCGGGGATGGGCGAGCGGGAGTACCGGCGCGTCACGTACGACTTCACGCTGTCGGTGGCGGGCACGCTGGCCGGCCTCAGCCCGGGCTCGACGTTCGTGTACGTGTCGGGGATCGGCGCCGACGCCCGGAGCCGCACGATGTGGGCCAGGGTGAAGGGCGAGACGGAGAACGCGCTGCTGGCGCTGCCGCTGGAGGCCTTCGTGTTCCGCCCCGGATACATCCAGCCGCTGCACGGGGCCACGTCCAGGACCCGGCTCTACCGGCTGGCGTACGTGGTGGCGGCGCCGTTCTATCCGATCCTGCGGCGGGTGTTCCCGTCGTCGGTGACCACGACGGAGCAGATCGGGCGGGCTATGATCGCGGTGGCCGCGCACGGTGCGCCCGTCCGGGTTCTCGACGCGGCCGCGATCAACGCTCTGTGACACCCTGGAATAACGCGGTATGCCCGGACGCTTACATAGCTGTTGAAACTTCAACAGTACAGGTGGGTGACTAAAATGCAGTTTGGGATCTTCAGCGTCGGCGACGTGACCACGGATCCGACCACGGGGCGGACCCCCACCGAGGGCGAGCGCATCAAGGCGATCATGCGGATCGCGCTCAAGGCCGAGGAGGTGGGCCTGGACGTGTTCGCCACCGGGGAGCACCACAACCCGCCGTTCGTGCCGTCCTCGCCGACGACCATGCTCGGCTACATCGCCGCCAGGACCGAGCGGCTGGTGCTGTCCACCGCCACCACCCTGATCACCACGAACGACCCGGTCAAGATCGCGGAAGACTACGCGATGCTGCAGCACCTGGCCGACGGCCGGGTGGACCTGATGATGGGGCGCGGCAACACCGGGCCGGTCTACCCGTGGTTTGGGCAGGACATCCGGCAGGGCATCCCGCTGGCGGTCGAGAACTACGCGCTGCTGCACAAGCTGTGGCGCGAGGACGTGGTCGACTGGGAAGGCCGCTTCCGGACCCCGCTGCAGGGCTTCACCTCGACGCCGCGCCCGCTGGACGGGGTGCCGCCGTTCGTGTGGCACGGCTCCATCCGCACTCCGGAGATCGCCGAGCAGGCCGCCTACTACGGCGACGGGTTCTTCGCCAACAACATCTTCTGGCCGAAGGAGCACTTCATCCGGCTGATCAGCCTCTACCGGCAGCGGTACGCCCACTACGGGCACGGCACGCCGGAGCAGGCCATCGTCGGGCTCGGCGGGCAGGTGTTCATGCGCAAGAACTCCCAGGACGCGATCCGCGAGTTCCGCCCGTACTTCGACAACGCCCCGGTGTACGGCCACGGGCCGTCGCTGGAGGACTTCATGGCCGAGACGCCGCTGACGGTCGGCAGCCCGCAGCAGGTCATCGACCGTACGCTCCAGTTCCGCGAGTATTTCGGCGACTACCAGCGGCAGCTGTTCCTCATGGACCACGCCGGGCTGCCGCTGAAGACGGTGCTGGAGCAGCTCGACATCCTCGGCGAGGAGGTCGTGCCGGTGCTGCGCAGGGAGTTCGCGATCGGCCGCCCGGCCGGCGTCCCCGACGCCCCCACCCACGCCTCCCTGGTCGCCGCCCGGGAAGCCGAGAACGTCAAGGAGGTCAACGCATGAAGCTCGTCGTCGTGACGGCCGGGCTGACCCAGCCGTCCTCCACCCGCCTACTCGCCGACCGCCTCGCGCAGGCCGCCGGCGAGCGGCTCGGCGGCGCGGCCGAGACGACCGTCGTCGAGCTGCGCGACCTGGCGGTGGACATCGCCAACAACTTCGTCACCGGCTTCCCGAACACGCGGCTGCGGCAGGCGATCGACGCCGTCACCGGGGCCGACGGCCTGATCGCCGTGACCCCGGTGTTCACCGCCTCCTACAGCGGGCTGTTCAAGTCGTTCTTCGACGTGCTCGACCCGCAGGCGCTGGCGGGCAAGCCGGTCCTGATCGGCGCCACCGGCGGCACGCCCCGGCACTCGCTGGTGCTGGAGCACGCGATGCGTCCGCTCTTCGCGTACCTGCGCGCCGTGGTGACGCCGACCGCCGTGTACGCGGCCTCGGAGGACTGGGGCGGCGGCGACGACGCCTTCACCGACGGGCTGTCCGACCGGATCGCCCGCGCGGCGTCGGAGCTGGCCGACCTCATGGGCCACCGGGCCCCGCACGCCGCGCCGACGGTGAACGGGAACGGGAAGCGGGCCGGCGGCGCGGAGGCCGAGGAGGTCGTCCCGTTCGAGGAGTATCTGGCCTCGATCCGGCCCTCCTCCTGACGGTCAGCGCCTGGCCTTGACGGACACCACGTCGTAGGCGGTGTCGGGGGCCGGCGGGGTGGTGAAGCGGGCGTTCGGCAGGTAGAGGCGCCCGCCGAAGGCCGCCACCGTGGTCGGCACGTCGAACCGGTCGTCGGTCAGCCGGTCGACGACCCGTCCCGACGAGCCGTCGGCGCTCATGCGGACCACGGCCACCGTGTTCAGCCGGTTCTGCACCACGTACAGGGTGCGGCCGCGCAGCAGCAGGCCGTCGCCGTTGGCGAGCGACTCGCCGCCGAGGTCGACCTCGGTGGTGACGCCGCTGCGCGGGTCGGCCCTGAACAGCTTGCCGGTGTTGGACTGCACGACGAGCAGGTTCCTGTGGTCGGGCGTGGGGGCGATGCCGTTGGCGTTGGTGCCGGTGGCGAACTGGATCGCGCCGGTGAGCGGGATGGTCACCGCCTCCCGCGGGAGCCCGCCGTGGCGGCCGAGCGGGAGCTTGTAGAGCACCGGGTTGGCCGAGTCCGTGATCCAGGCGGCGTCGCGGAAGAGCAGCACGTCGTTGACGAACGCGGTGCCGGTGGCGAGCTGGTACGACCTGATCACCGCGCCGGTGCGCAGGTCGATGACGCGTGCGTCGCCGGCGTTGCCCCCGGCGACGAACAGCCGCCCGCGGTCGTCGGACTTGAGGCCGAGCGACTGGGTGCCCGGGCCCTTGCTGATGATCTTCCCCTGGCCGGTGCGCAGGTCGGCGCGGTAGATGTCGCCGGTCGCCCGCGATCCGAAGTAGGCGTGCGGGCCGGGGCCGATCTCGATGCCCTCCGGCTGGAACCCCGCCGGCAGCGGGAAGGCGGCGGGCGGGGCGGCCGCCTGGGCGGGCGGAGCCAGGAGCGCGCCCGCGAGCGCCGCGCAGAGTGCGGTCTTGAGGATCGCTGATCTCATGCGGCCCACGATCCCCCTGCCGCGGGCCGCCGCAAAGGCCCAGGAGCGGGCTTCACAGCGACCTCTGAGGATTGCTCACTCCCCGTTGCGCAGATCGGTCAGCCGTTCGGACGCGTACCGGATGTCCTCGAAGCGGACCGTGGCGCCCTGTCCGGTGGGGCTCTGGGCGAGGAAGCCGGCCCCGGGGTCGCCGTCGAGCGCGAAGTATCTGATGAGGCTCCAGGCGCCGGCCCCTTCGGCGACGTGGAAGGCGAAGGCGGCGCCGACGCGGGAGACGCGGAGCCTGATGTCCTCGCCGGTCATGGGCACGGAGTTGCAGTCGTCGGAGACGCCCCGGGTGACCACCGAGACGACGGTGGGCGTGCCCTGCGGGGAGAGTTCGAGGCAGAGCTTGGCCCACCGGTCGCCGTCGGCGTACAGCAGCAGGACGCCCGCGTCGAAGGTGGAGCGGAGGTCGAGCCTGACCCGGGCGCTGAGGGTGAAGTCGCCGTCGAGCCGTCCCACCAGGGCGGGTGCGTTGGCGTAGCGGTTCGGCTCGCCGGGGTCGGAGAACAGGTCGGTGCCCGCCGCCGCGGTGATGACGAGCGTGTCGTCGCCGTCGGCGCGCCACCCTTCGGGCTCGTTCAGCCAGCGCAGCGGGGCGGGGAACGCGGGCAGGGATACGGCAGCCATCAGGCGTCTTCCTCCAGAGTCGTCACGCGACCGGTCCGCCCTCACCCTAGCCCTGATTGGGAGCGCTCCCAATAGATCTGGCGCTCTCGTCCGTGATCCCGGTGTCGGCGGCCAGCAGGAACGCCTTGGCGAGGATGAGCGCGAGCGTGCCGTCCTCCTCGAAGGGCAGGAAGATCCGCCCGCCGGGCTTGCGTGCGCCGGCGATGGACAGGGGGACGTCGCCGGGCTCCATGAGGACGCCCGCACTGCCCAGGTGGATCTTGTAGGTGCGCAGGTCGCCGCGGACGACCAGGTGGCGGTCGGTGAGCGTGCACCGGCCGGCGATGGCGGTGCCGGGCAGGATGTGCTCCAGCGCGTCGCGGCGCACCCGCGCCGACGCCGGCAGCTCGTACGCCTCGGCGGAGCGCGCGTGGCGGTCGCCGTCCCGGGCGGGGCCGGCCACGAACAGGTCGACGTCGCGCATGGCCTCGCTGAAGACCAACGGCGGCACCCCGGCCAGGGGCGTCTCCCGCCACTGGCGGCCGTCGCGCCGGTCGAAGCGGACCTGGGCGGTGGTCGCGTACGCGGCGTCGCCGGTCAGCTCGTAGCCGAACCGGACCCGCCAGGCGCCCTCGGCCAGCTCCTTCCACGCCTCGCCCGGCTCGCCGTGGTGGCGCAGCCAGGCGGGCTGCCAGCCGCGCTGCTTGGCGAGCGCGTAGAGGCGGTCGTGGCCGACGAGGCGGGCGGCGAACCTGCCGGAGGAGGCGGCGTGCTCCTCGGCCGGGGTGAGCGCGTAGACCTCGCGGTAGGCCTGCTTGAACGGCTGGCGCAGCCGCCGCTCGGCGACGGTCTCGCGCCAGGCGCGGATCTCCTCCATCGGGGCGCGGGCGGGGTGCCAGAGGGTGACCTCGCCTCCGGGCTCGCGGTCGCCGGGCAGGAACGGGGCGCCGTCGTGCCAGATGAGGGCGCGGGCGACGGCGCCGGTGACGGGGTGGTCGCGGTAGAGGCGGGCCCACTCCCCCGGCGGCCAGGACCGTTCGACGCCGAACAGGGCCTCCAGCCGGTCACGCTCGGCCGACAGGGTGTGCCGCACCTCCTTGACCAGGGCCTTGATCTCGCCGGCGACGGCGAGGCCGGAGGGCAGGCCGCGCCTGGTGCGCCCGCCGGCGTCGCGGGCGGTGACGCGCACGGTCCTGGCGTCCTCGACGGTGACGGTGACGGTCCACGCGCCGTCGGCCCAGTCGCGGCTGCCGTCGGCGGACAGCCCGTGGCCGGGGACGCCGCGCTCGACGAGCTGGGCGGCGGTGACGCCGTGGCGGGCGGCGGCCGTGGCCAGGGCGGCGGCGATCTGCTTGAGCAGGGATCTGCTCCTGACGTCCTGCTGGAGGCGGCGCAGCGCGTCGACGGCGCCCTCGCACTCGGCCAGGGCGTGGACGACGCCGCTGGCCAGTTTGAGGTCGGGCTCCGTGCCGCTGCCGTGGCCGCCCGCCGCGAGGACCAGCCGGGTGAGGGCGGGCGCCGCCCCGCCGGCCCGGGCCAGGGCCGCGGCCCAGGCGAAGCCGCGGGCGACGTCGGTGTTGACGTCGGTCATGAGGAGGCGGGCCGGGCCCCCGTGACGGCCGCCCTCGTAGCGGGCGCCGTCGAAGGCGCGCAGACCGGCCGCGACCAGCTCGCCGGCGCCCTCGCCCGCCAGCAGCTCCAGGCAGCGGGCGCGCCACGCCTTGGCCGGGCGCGGGCCGCCGGCCACGCTCAGGTGGTCGACGAGGGCGACGAGGTGCGGGGCGGGCGGCTCGCCCAGGTGGTCGCGTACGGCAGCGCCCCAGCCGTCTCTGCCCAGGGGAAGAGCGAGCGGGCTGGGATTGACCCGGGCGAGCGCGCGCTGCATGCCCTTGCGCTCGTCGGGGCTGAGCGGGCACTCCTCGATCGCGTCGAACAGCGGCTCGACCGCCTTCCACGGCTCGTGCCGCGCCTCCGCGGGGAGCGCGGCGCTCTCGCCGGCCAGATGGCTGATCCAGCCGACGTCGCCGTGGTCGAGCCGGCGCTTCCTGGCGGCGGCGAACAGCTCGGTCATCTCGGCCGGGGTCCACGCCCCGCCGCGGTGGACGGCCAGCGACAGCTCGCGGCCGTATGCGTCGGCCCGCAGCCGGGCGAGGCGGACGGCGGCCTCGCGGCAGGTGGCCCGGTCCGCCTTCGCCAGGTGGCGGTGGACCACCTCCAGCACGGTGTGCGCCTTCGCGCGGATCCGCTCCCGCTCGTCGTGGGCGGTGATGTGGAGGTCGTCCATGGCGCGGTCGAGCGTCTCGAGCTTGTCAAGCCATTCCAGCATGGCGCCGATCATGCCCGACGGCACCGACAAAGACGCCGCCCCCGGCTGTCCTGCCGGGGGCGGGTTCCGGTACGGATCAGCGCAGGAACGCGGCGGCCACCCCGGCGTCGACGGGGACGTGCAGGCCGGTGGTGTGCGACAGGTCGCCGCCGGTGAGCGCGAACACGGCCGCGGCCACGTGCTCCGGCAGCACCTCCTTCTTCAGCAGTGTCCGCTGGGCGTAGAACTCGCCGAGCTTCTCCTCCTCGACCCCGTACACGGCCGCCCGGTTGGCGCCCCAGCCGGAGGCGAAGATGCCGGAGCCGCGGACCACGCCGTCGGGGTTGACGCCGTTCACCCGGATGCCGTGGGCGCCCAGTTCGGCGGCGAGGAGCCGTACCTGGTGGGCCTGGTCGGCCTTGGCGGCGCCGTAGGCGACGTTGTTCGGCCCGGCGAAGACGCTGTTCTTGGAGGAGATGTAGACGATGTCGCCGCCCAGGTCCTGGTCGATCAGCACGCGGGCGGTCTCGCGGGAGACGAGGAACGAGCCGCGCGCCATCACGTCGTGCTGGAGGTCCCAGTCGTCGAGCGTGGTCTCCAGCAGCGACCGCGACAGCGACAGCCCGGCGTTGTTGACGACGAGGTCGACGCCGCCGAAGGCGAGCACGGCCTGCCGGATCGCCTCCTGGACCTGCTCCTCGGAGGTCACGTCCACGCCGGCCGCGATCGCCACGTCCCGCCGCAGGTGGGCGGCGGCCCCCAGCTCGGCGGCGACCTTCTCGGCGGCGGCCAGGTCGCGGTCGGCGACCACCACGCAGGCGCCCTCTGCGGCCAGCCGGCGGGCGGTGGCGGCGCCGATGCCGGACCCGCCGCCGGTCACCAGGGCGACCCGCCCGGCCAGCGGTCTGGGCTTCGGCATCCGCCGGAGCTTGGCCTCCTCCAGCTCCCAGTACTCGATGCGGAACTTCTCCGCCTCGTCGATGGGCCGGTAGCTGGACAGCGCCTCCGCGCCGCGCATCACGTTGATCGCGTTGACGTAGAACTCGCCGGCCACCCGGGCGGTCTGCTTGTCCTTGCCGAAGCTGAACATGCCGACGCCGGGCACGAGCACGATGGCCGGGTCGGCGCCGCGCATCGGCGGCGAGTCCGGGGTGGCGTGCCGCCGGTAGTAGGCGGCGTAGTCGTCGCGGTAGCGGGCGTGCAGCTCGCGCAGCCGGGTCACCGCGTCGGCCAGGGGGGCGTCCGGCGGCAGGTCCAGCACGAGCGGGGCGACCTTGGTGCGCAGGAAGTGGTCCGGGCAGGAGGTGCCGAGCGCCGCCAGCCGGGGGTGCTCGGCGCGCGACAGGAAGTCGAGCACCTCGGGGGTGGCGGTGTAGTGGCCGACCTGCCGGGCGTCCGTGCCGGCCAGGCCCCGGACGACGGGGAACAGCTCGGCGGCGCGGCGGCGTCTGGCCTCCTCCGGCAGCGGCTCGTGGACCACCGGCCCGAACGGGTCGGGACGGCCGTGCGCGGCGATGTGGGCCTCGGCGGTGCGGATGATGTCGAGCGAGTTGCGCTCGCACTCCTCGCTGGTGGCGCCCCAGGCGGTGATGCCGTGGCCGCCGAGCACGCAGCCGATGGCTCGGGGGTGGTCCTTCTTGATGGCGGCGATGTCCAGGCCGAGCTGGAAGCCGGGCCGCCGCCACGGCACCCACACCACGCGGTCGCCGAAGATCCGCTCGGTCAGCTCGGGGCCGTCGGCGGCGGTGGCGATCGCGATGCCGGAGTCGGGGTGCAGGTGGTCCACGTGGGCGGCGTCGACCAGGGCGTGCATGGCGGTGTCGATCGACGGGGCGGCGCCGCCCCTGCCGTGCAGGCAGTAGTCGAACGCGGCGACCATCTCGTCCTCGCGCTCGACGCCCGGGTAGACGTCCACCAGGGCGCGGACCCGGTCCAGCCGGAGCACGGCGAGGCCGGCGGCCTTGAGCGTGCCGAGGTCGCCGCCGGAGCCCTTGACCCACATGAGCTCGACGTCGCCGCCGGTGACCGGGTCGGTCGCGGAGCCCTTGGCGGAGGTGTTGCCGCCGGCGTAGTTGGTGTTGCGGGGGTCGGCGCCGAGCCGGTGGGAGCGGGCCAGGAGTTCGTCGGGCGTGGTCATCAGGCGCCCCACCCGGCCTGGGCGCCGCCCACCCGGTCGGCGGCGATTCTCTCGAAATATCCGGACTTGGCGTACGCGGCCATCGGGTCCGGCGCCAGCCCCGACTCCTCCCGCAGCTCCGCCAGCAACGGCCGCACGTCGGTGTTGTAGGCGTCCATCAGCACGGCGTTCGCGCCGAGCACGTCACCGGCCCGCTGGGCCGCGGCCAGCGCCTCCCGGTCCACGAGCAGCGCCTTGGCGGTGGCCTCCTGCACGTTCATCACCGACCGGATCTGCCCGGCGATCTTCGGCTCGATGTTGTGGCACTGGTCGAGCATGAAGGCGGTCCGCTCGGTGAACCCGCCGCCGCCGATCACCTCGTACATGATCCGGAAGAGCTGGAACGGGTCGGCGGCGCCCACCATGAGGTCGTCGTCGGCGTAGAAGCGGGAGTTGAAGTCGAAGCCGCCGAGCTTCCCCTCGCGCAGCAGGAACGCCACGATGAACTCGATGTTGGTGCCCGGCGCGTGGTGGCCGGTGTCGACCACGACCTGCGCCTTCGGGCCGAGCTTGACGCAGTGCGCGTACGCGGTGCCCCAGTCGGGCAGGTCGGTCATGTAGAAGGCGGGCTCGAACAGCTTGTACTCCAGCAGGAACCGCTGGTCGTCGCCGAGCCGCTGGTAGACGGCGGCCAGCGCCTCGGCCAGCCGGTCCTGCCTGGCCCTGATGTCGTCCTGCCCCGGATAGTTGGTGCCGTCGGAGAACCACAGCTTGAGCGTGTCGGACCCGGTGGCGTCCATGATGTCCACGCATTCGAGCAGGTGCGCCAGCGCCTTGGCCCGCACCTTCGGGTCCGGGTGGGTGACGCTGCCCAGCTTGTAGTCGTCGTCCTGGAACACGTTGGAGTTGATCGCGCCGATGCCCACCCCCAGCCCGGCGGCGTGACTTGCCAGGTCGGCGTAGTCGTCGACCTTGTCCCACGGGATGTGCAGCGCCACCGTCGGCGCCACCCCGGTGAACGCGTGCACCTGGGCGGCGTCGGCGATCTTCTCGTACGGGTCGCGCGGCACCCCCCGCTGGGCGAACACCTTGAAGCGCGTGCCGGAGTTGCCGTACGCCCACGACGGCGTCTCGATCCGCTGGGCGCGGAGCGATTCCTTGATCATTCTCATATCCCCGATTCAATCCAGATGGAAGACTTCTCCGAGCAGGACCCGGCCCTGGTCGGCCCGGCCCGACTCGAAGAACGGCGCCATGTCGGTCTCCCACCGGGTGCTCACCCCGGTGGCCGCCATCGCCCGCTGCGCCGCCTCGAAGTCGTCGGTCTCCAGGTAGCCGACGAGCAGGCCGTCGTCGCTCAGGAAGAGCGAGTAGTTGCGCCATCCGGCCCCGCGCAGCGCGTCGAGCATCTCCGGCCACACGTGCCGGTGCCGCTCGCGGTACTCGTCGAGCCGGTCCGGCCGGACCTTCAGCAGGAAGCACACCCGCTCCACAGATCTCTCCTTCCCGCGCACGCGCGCCCCGGGCCGGTCCCGGGACGCGCGCGCACTGTGTGTCGATGCGTGAGGGTCAGAAGTCGAAGTCGTCGATGTTGGACGCCTCGAAGGTGAACGGCGGGCCGAGGATGACCTCGCCCTTCGCGCCGATGGTCCGCTCGCCGAGCTTGCCCGCCTTGAACGTCTCGCCCTCGGCGCCGGTGATCTGCCCGGACACCAGCGCGGCGGCCGCGTAGGAGGCCAGGTAGCCGAGGTCCTTCGGGTTCCACAGGGCGAACTTCTCGACGGTGCCGTCCTTGACGAACTGGCGCATCTGGTTCGGCGTGCCGAGGCCGGTGAGCACGACCTCGCCCTTGTACTTGGAGCCGGAGATGTAGCGGGCCGCCGCCGCGACGCCGACGGTGGTGGGCGAGATGATGCCCTTCAGGTCGGGGTAGGCCTGCAGCAGGCCCTGCGTCTCGGTGAACGACTTCTGGTCGTCGTCGTCCCCGTAGGCGACCTTGACCAGCTCCATGTCCTTGTACTCGGCCTTGGTCAGCTCGTCCTTCATGAACTCGATCCAGGTGTTCTGGTTCGTGGCGTTGGCCGTGGCCGACAGGATCGCGATCTCGCCCTTGTGGCCGATCATCCCGGCGAGCAGCTGGACCTGGCTGCGGCCGACCTCCTCGGAGCCGGCCTGGTTGATGAACAGGTCACGGCACTCGGGCGCGGCGTCCGAGTCGTACGAGACGATCTTGATGCCCTTGTCCCTCGCCTGCTGGAGCGGGCCGCACACGGCGTTGGGGTCGTTGGCCGAGATGAGGATGGCGTCGTGGCCCTGCTGCGTGAGGGTGTTGATGTAGGAGATCTGCGAGGACGCGGACGCGTCGGACGGGCCGACCTCCTTGGCCTCGCCCTGGAACTCCCCGGCGGCCTCGGCCCCCGCCTCGGCGACGATCGTCATGTAGGGGTTGTTGATCTGCTTGGGCAGGAAGGCCAGCTTCAGGCCCTGCTTGATCGGCGCGTCCGGGTCGGCGGCGGCCGCCGCGGACGAGGCGGGCGGCTGCGCGGGCGCGGACGTGACGCTCGACTTGGTGGTGCCGCCGCAGGCCGCGACGCCGAGGGCGAGCACTGCCGTGAGTGCGGCGAGGCGCATCGGTCTCATGGGGTTCCTTTCAGTGCCGACGTGCCGGATCTGACCGGTCTGAGCAGGGAGATGAGACGGGGGGTGAGCACCGAGACGATGAGCAGGAGACCGGTGACGATCGACTGGATCTCGGTCGAGACGTCGTTGAGCATGAGCAGGTTGCGCAGCAGCCCGATGAGCAGCACGCCGGCGATGACGCCGCCGAGCGTGCCCTTGCCGCCGTCGAAGTCGACGCCGCCCAGCAGCACGGCCGCGATCACCGCCAGCTCGATGCCGAGCCCGTTGTCGGCGCGCGCGGACCCGTAACGCAGGGTGAAGACGACCCCGGCGAAGGCGGCGACCGTGCCGGAGAACACGAACAGCAGCAGCTTGATCCGCTTGACCCGGATGCCGCTGAAGAACGCGGCCTGCTCCTGCGCGCCGATCGCGAACAGCGCCCGGCCGAAGCCGGTGGCGTGCAGCACCACCGCGACGACCACGGCCAGCAGGACGAACAGCGCGACCGGGTACGGGACGAACGTGCCGGGCACGTCGTCCACGGCCAGCGCCGTGTACTGGGGCGGGAACTGGGCCACCGCCTTGTCGCCGAGCACCACGTACGCCAGCCCCCGGTAGAGGGCGAGGGTGCCGATCGTGACGGCCAGCGACGGCAGCCCGAGCCGGGTCACGAGCAGCCCGTTGACCAGCCCGCAGAGCGCGCCGGTGAGCACCACGAGCGGGATGATGGTCTCGATCGCCATGCCGCCGTCCCACAGCGCGCCGACCAGCGCGCTCGACAGGCCCAGCACGGACGCGACCGACAGGTCGACCTCGGCGGCCACCACGAGCATGGTCATGGCGAGCGCGATGAGCGCGATCTCGCCGAGGTCGCCGAGCGCGAACGACAGGTTGCCCGCGGTGGCGAACGAGGGCGAGCCGAGGGCGCCGCCCGCGAACACCGCGACCAGCAGCAGCCCGATGATCACGTCCCAGCGGAGCACTCTAGCCATGGCGGCTCCTCCTTCTGAGCAGCCGGGCGACCCGCAGGGCCAGCACCCGGTCGACGCTGATGGCGATCAGGAGCAGCGCGCCGGTGATGGCCTGCTGCCAGAACGGGTTGACCCGGAGCACGACCAGGGCGCCGCCGATCACGGTGAGCAGCAGCGCGCCGAGCGCCGCCCCGTACACGCTCCCCACGCCGCCGGTGATGGCCACGCCGCCGACCACGACCGCGCTGATCACCAGCAGTTCCCAGCCGTTGGCGGAGTCGGCGACGACGGTGCCGAAGCGGGCCAGCCAGAGCACTCCGGCGAGCCCGGCCAGGCAGCCGCTGACCAGGTAGGCGGCCAGGACGCGGCGGCGGACCGGGACGCCGGCCAGCCGGGCGGCCTCCGGGCTGGACCCGATCGCGTAGAACTCCCGCCCGCTCGGGTAGGCCCGCAGGTAGTAGCCGATCGCGAACATGATCACCACGGTGATGAGCGGCAGGTACGGCACACCCAGCACGGCCCCGTTGCCCAGCGACAGCAGCGCGGGCGGCAGGTTGACCGCGTTGATCTGGCGACCGGCCGCGACGTAGTGGCACACGCCCTGGAAGACGTAGAGCGTGCCGAGCGTCACGACCAGGGCGGGCACCCGGCAGAAGCTGACCAGCAGCCCGTTGAGCAGGCCGCAGGCGGCGCCGATGGCGATGCCGAGCACGACGCCCGGCACGACCCCCCAGCCGCTCGCCAGGGCGTCGCCCACCACGAACGCGACCAGCCCGACCACGGAGCCGACGGACAGGTCGAGGTTGCGGGTGATGACCACCATCGACTGGCCGACGGCCAGCAGCGCCAGGATCGCGGTGTTGAGCAGGATGTCCTCGACGCCCTGCCCGGACAGGAAGTTCGGGTTGACGGCGGCGGTGCCGCCGACGAGCGCGGCCAGCGCGAGGACCAGGCTCAGCTCGCGGGCCCTGAACACCAGGTCGACCAGGTTGCGGGCGCTGCGGTCGCGGGCCGCGGGTTCGGGCCGGGTGGTGGTGGCGGTCACGCGGCCCTCCCGGTGGCGGCGGACATGACGCTCTCCTCGGTGGCCTCGGCGCGCGGGATCTCGGCGGTGATCCGGCCCTCGTGCATGACCAGCACCCGGTCGGCCATGCCGAGCACCTCCGGCAGGTCGGAGGAGATCATCAGCACCGCGATGCCCTGCCCGGCCAGCTCCGACAGCAGCCGGTGCACCTCGGCCTTGGTGCCGACGTCGATGCCGCGGGTGGGCTCGTCGACGATGAGCACCGACGGGCCGGTGGCCAGCCACTTGGCGAGCACGACCTTCTGCTGGTTGCCGCCGGACAGCACGCCGACGCCGTCGCCGAGACCGGCGAACTTCAGCCGGAGCCGGACCGCCCAGTCCCTGGCCCGGTCGCGTTCGGCGGCGCGGGAGATGGTGAGGCCGCGGCGCAGCGAGCGCAGCCCGGTCAGGCCGATGTTGCGCTCGATGGACAGCTCCATGACCAGGCCCTGCTGCCGCCGGTCCTCCGGCACCAGGGCGAGCCCGGCGGCCATGGCGGCGGTCGGGCTGGCGGCGGGCAGCGGCCGGCCGTCCACGTGCACGGCTCCGGCATCCCACCGGTCGATGCCGAAGACCGCCCTGGCCACCTCGCTGCGGCCGGCCCCGACCAGGCCGGCGAGCGCGACGATCTCGCCGCGCCGCACCTCGAACGAGACGTCGGTGAAGACGCCCTCCCTGGTCAGCCGCTCGACCCGGAGCGCCACCGCGCCCGCCTCGGTGTCCTGCTTGGGGTAGAGGGCGCCGAGCTCGCGGCCGACCATCCGGCGGATCAGGTCGTCGTGGGTGAGCCCGCCGACGGGCTCGCTGGCGATCCAGGCGCCGTCGCGCAGGGTCGTGACCCGCTGGCAGAGGGAGAAGATCTCGTCCAGCCGGTGCGAGATGAACAGGACGGCGCATCCCTGCCCGCGCAGCGCCTCCACGACCGAGAACAGCCGGGCGACCTCGTTGCCCGACAGCGCGGCCGTCGGCTCGTCCATGATCAGGACCCGGGCGTCCCTGGAGATGGCCTTGGCGATCTCGACGAGCTGCTGGTCGGCGATGGACAGGCCGCGGGCCGGCTGTTCGGGGTCGACGGTGACGCCGAGCCGGGCGAACAGCTCAGCGGACCGGGCCCGCATGGCGCGGCGGTCGATGCGGCGCAGTGAGGTGCGGGGCTGGCGGCCCATGAAGATGTTCTCGGCCACGGACAGGTCGGGGAAGAGCGTCGGCTCCTGGTAGATGACGGCCACGCCGGCCCGCTGGGCGTCGGCCGGGTTGTGGAAGACGACGGGCTCGCCGTTCAGCAGCACCTGGCCGCTGTCCGGGCGGTGGACCCCGGCGAGCGTCTTGACGAGGGTGGACTTGCCGGCGCCGTTCTCCCCCGCGAGCGCGTGCGCCTCCCCTGCGAACAGTTCCAGCGACACCTCGCGCAGGGCCCGCACGGCGCCGAACGACTTGCTGACGTTGGCGAGCGCGAGGGCGGGGGGACCACTCATGCGTCCTCCGGACGACAAACGTTTTAACTGGATGTTTCCGGAATCTAGGTGCTGCACCCGTGGCCGTCAATGCCTTCAGCCGATGTCTGGCGCAGATGGAGTTGCTACGTTTTAATCAAGGTCGTGCGATTCACAGCTGTTGATCTGGGCGCCTCCAGCGGGCGGGTGATGAGCGCCGGCGTGTCCGGCGGACGGATCGAGCTGGAGGAGGTGCACCGGTTCCCCAACCGGCCCGTACGGGTGGGGGGAACCCTGCACTGGGACATCCTCTCCCTCTACCAGGGGGTGCTCGACGGGCTGCGCGAGGCCGGCCCGGCCGAGTCCGTCGGGGTCGACTCGTGGGCGGTGGACTACGGGCTGCTCGACGGCGACGGCAGGCTGATCGGCAACCCGGTGCACTACCGCGACGCGCGCACCGCCCGCTTCACCGAGCGGGTGGACCCGTACGAGGTGACGGGGATGCAGTTCCTGCCCTTCAACACCGTCAACCAGTTGCTCTGCGAGCCGCTCGACCGGGCCGAGACCATGCTGCTGATCCCGGACCTGCTCGGCTACTGGCTGACCGGGACCATCGGGGCCGAGCGGACCAACGCCTCCACCACCGCCCTGTACGACGTGAGCGGGCGGGAGTGGGCCTGGGAGCTGATCGACAAGCTGGGGCTGCCCCGGCGGATTTTCCCGGACTTTCTGGAAAGCGCTTCCCCGTTGCGGGAGGACGTGGCGGAAGAGGTCGGCTACCGCACGGACGTGGTCAAGGTCGCCTCCCACGACACCGCCTCGGCCGTGGTGGCCGTGCCCGCCGGGACCGACCGCTTCGCCTACGTCTCCTGCGGCACCTGGTCGCTGGTCGGCGTCGAGCTGCCCGCGCCCGTGCTCACCGAGGAGAGCCGCCTGGCCAACTTCACCAACGAGGCCGGGATCGACGGCACCACCCGCTATCTGCGCAACGTCATGGGCCTGTGGATCCTCCAGGAGTGCCTGCGCGCCTGGGGCGGCCCGCCCCTGGAGCCGCTGCTGGCCGAGGCGGAGACCGCGCGCACGGACACGGTCGTCGACCCGGACGATCCGTCGTTCCTGCCGCCGGGCGACATGCCGGCCAGGATCGCCGCCTACTGCGCCCGCACGGGGCAGCCGGCGCCGGAGGGGCGCGCGCAGGTCGTACGATGCATCCTGCAGAGCCTCGCCCTCGCCTACCAGCGGGCGATCGCCGACGCCGTCCGGCTCAGCGGCCGGCCGGTCGAGGTCGTCCACCTGGTGGGCGGCGGGTCGCTGAACACGCTGCTGTGCCGGCTCACCGCCGACGCGACCGGGCTGCCGGTCGTGGCCGGTCCCGTCGAGGCGGCCGCGCTCGGCAACGCGCTGGTGCAGGCTCGCGCGCGCGGCCTGGTCGGCGGCCTGGCCGAGATGCGGGAGCTGGTCCGGCGCAGCGCGGGCGTGCGCACCTACGAACCACGGGAACGCGGATGAGTATCGACGGTTGGGACGAGGCGCCGGCCGGGGCAACCCGGCCGAGCCCGTCCATCAAGGATGTCGCGGCCCTGGCGGGGGTGTCGCCCGGCACCGTCTCCAACGTGCTCAACCGGCCCGAGAAGGTGGCCGGGGCCACCCGCGACCGGGTGGAGAGCGCGATCAGGGAGCTGGGCTTCGTCCGGCACGGCTCGGCGTCCACGCTGCGCGCCGGCCACAGCCGCACCATCGGCCTGTCCGTGATCGACATCGGCAACCCGTTCTTCACCGACGTGGCCGCCGGGGTCGAGGACCTGGCCAGCGAGCGCGGCTACGCCGTCATCCTGGGCAACTCCTCGGGCAGCCGGGTCAAGGAGGAGCGCAACCTGCTCGTCTTCGCCGAGCAGCGGGTGCGCGGGGTGCTCATCACCCCTTCCGACCAGGACCCGATCCGGCTCGACCGGCTGCGCGAGCGCGGCATCAGCGTGGTGCTCGTCGACCACCCGGCCGAGCGGCCCGACCAGTGCGCGGTCGCGGTCAACGACGTGACGGGCGGGGCGATGGCCGTCGAGCACCTGCTGGCGGGCGGCGCCGACCGGGTCGCCTACGTCACCGGGCCGGCCGCCATGCGCCAGTGCCAGGACCGGCGGCGCGGCGCCGAGCGAGCGCTGGCCGCCGCCGGGCGCGACCCGCGCGACCTGCGCGAGGTGGCCATGCCGGCGATGACCGCCGCCGCCGGGCAGCAGGCCGCCGAGAAGCTGCTGGCCCAGGACGTGCTGCCGGACGCGCTGTTCTGCGCCAACGACCTGCTGGCGCTGGGCGTCCTGCGCGGGCTGCTGCAGGCGGGGGTCCGGGTGCCGGAGGAGGTGTCGCTCATCGGGTACGACGACATCGACTTCGCCTCGGCCTCGACCGTGTCGCTCAGCTCCATCAGGCAGCCGACCTACCAGCTCGGGCGGGCGGCCACCGAGCTGCTGCTCGACGAGTGCGACAACCCCGACACGCACGCCCACCAGCAGATCATGTTCCAGCCCGACCTCGTCGTGCGGGAATCCACGCGGTAGCTTGGGGGGCCAACCGAACAACGGGGAATGTCATGACCAACGGTGTTCGTCACGTGCTCGGGTTCGTCGCCGGCCTGTTCCTCCCGTCGTTGATTCTGGTCGGCCTGCTGTACGGCACGGGCGAGATCACCCTCTCCGCCCAGCGGTTCTTCGCCGTCTCCTGGGCGGCGATCGGGGTGCTGGTGGTCACCGCGATCGGGCTGGCGTTCCTGGTGGGGTCGCGGCTGTCCCCCGTCGCGTCGCTGCTGGGCGGGCTGCAGTACACGGTGCTGGGCCTGCTGCCGATCCTGGAGCTGGGCGGCACGCGCCTGCTGCCGACGAACTGGCTGCCGCTGCCCCTGGCCAGGGGCTACATGAACGCCGGCTACCTGGGGTTCCTGCTGCTCCTCGGCGTGCTGCTGCTGGCGGCGTCGGCGTTCCCGTCGCGGTGGCGCGGCCGGCCCAGAACGGACGGCCAGCCCGCGCCCTACTACGCCCCCGGTCCGCATGCCTACTCCGGTCCCGCCGGTCCTTCCGGCCCGCCGCCCGCCGCCGAGCGCGACCCGTACGCCGGTGAGCCGTGGCGCGGGGACGACGCCACCCGCCCGATGCGCCGCGACTGACCGGCCGGTGGCACAGGGCTGGCAGAATGCCTGGCATGCGTGACACCACCATCGCCGCCTTCCTGTCCGAGCTCGCCGGCAAGGTGCCCGCGCCGGGCGGGGGCGCCACCGCCGCCCTGCACGCGGCGCAGGCCGCGGCGCTGCTGGGCATGGTGGCCCGCTACTCCACCGGCGAGAAGTACGCCGAGCACGCGGCCGTCGTCTACGCCGTGATCGGCGAGACCGACGAGCTGCGGGCGCGGGCGCTGGACCTGGCGGAGGCCGACGCGGCGGCGTTCACCGCGGTGACCGACGCCTACCGGCTGCCCAAGGGCGAGGAGCGCAGCCTCTCCATCGCCCGCGCGCTGGCCGGCGCGGCCGAGCCGCCCGCGCGGGTGGCCGAGACGGCGTACCGGCTGGTGGAGCTCTGCGAGGCGCTGCTGCCGATCGGCAACCGCAACCTGCTCACCGACGTCGCGGCGGCGGCCGAGGCGGCGCGTGCCGCGCTGACCACGGCCCGGGTGAACGTCGAGGTCAACCTGGGCGGCATCACCGACGAGGGCACCCGCGGCGCGCTGCTGTCACGCCTGGCCGAGGTCGACTCCGCCGCCGCACGCGCCGAGCGGGTGACGGCCGAGGTACGCACCGGTCTGAAGACGTGAGCGACCCCTTCGCGCCGTAGGACTGGCGCAGGGAAACGGACGGGAGTTGAGGACACTGGCGGGCGAGAGGGCGGGCGCGTGAGGAAGCTGACCGGCAAGGAGCTGGCGCAGGCGATCAGGGCGCAGACGGCCGCCGAGGTGGCGGCCGGGCCGCAGCCGCGGCTGGCCGTGGTGGTGGCGACCGACGACGAGGCGAGCCTGTGGTACGTGCGCTCGATCGCCAAGGCGGCGGCCGGGGTGGGCATCGCGGCCGACATCGTGGACCTCGGCCCCGCCGCGAGCCCCGGGCAGATCCGCGAGAGCCTCGTCAGGCTCAGCGGGGACGGCGGCGTGCACGGCCTGATGCTGCAGACGCCGCTGCCGCCGGGCGCCTCGGCGCAGGAGCTGGCCGGGGCCATCGACCCGCGCAAGGACGTCGACGGCGCCAACCCGCTCTCGCTGGGCAGGCTGGCCGCCGGGCTGCCCGCGTTCGCGCCCGCCACGGCGGCGGCGGTGATGGCGCTGCTCGACCATTACGGCGTCGAGCTGAAGGGCAGGCGCGCGGTGGTGGTGGGCCGCTCCACGGTGGTCGGCAAGCCGCTGGCCCACCTGCTGCTCGACCGGCACGCCACGGTGACGGTGTGCCATTCGCGCACCCACGACCTGGCCTCCGTCACCGCCACCGCCGACGTGCTGGTCGCGGCCGTGGGCCGGGCGGGGCTGATCGGCGCCGATCACGTGGCCCCTGGCGCGGTCGTCATCGACGTCGGCACCAACCCCACCGACGACGGCGGCCTGGCCGGCGACGTCGACTTCGAGCCGGTGTCGGCCAGGGCCGGGGCCCTCACCCCGGTGCCGGGCGGCGTGGGGCCGGTGACCACGGCGCTGCTGCTGCGCCACACCGCGAGGGCGGCGAACCTTCCGTGAGCCGTCATTCCGGCGGCTTCGGGCTCGGCCGGGCCGGGGACGTGGACGAACTGATGCTCGGCTCGATGGCGGAGGCCCGCGATGCGTGACGTCCTGGTGGTGCAGAACAGCCGGAGCGGCGGCCCGGGCCGGTGGGGCGGCTGGCTGGAGGAGGCAGGGCTGCGGCTGGACGTGGTGCACGCCTACGACGGCGAGCCGGTGCCCGACCGGCTGCGGCACGACGCCATGATCATGCTGGGCGGCGGCTACCTGCCGGGCGACGACGACCGGGCGCCGTGGCTGGCGCCGACCCGCAAGCTGGTGGCCGAGGCGCTGGCGGCGGAGGTGCCGCTGTTCGGCATCTGCCTGGGCGGGCAGATGATCGCCGAGGTGGCGGGCGGCGAGGTGACCGCCGACGCGGGCGCCCCCGAGAACGGCAGCCTGCCGGTCACCATCCGGCCGGAGGCCGCCGATGACCCGCTCTTCCACGACCTGCCCGGCGTGGTGCCGGCCATCGAGCACCACGTCGACGCCATCACCGCGCTGCCGCCCGGCGCGGTGTGGCTGGCGGAGACCGCGCGCTGCCCGTACCAGGCGTTCCGGGTGGGCGGCCGGGCGTGGGGGGTGCAGTTCCACCCGGAGGTGCCGCCGGCCCGGATCAGGGAGTGGCGGGCCGACGGGTTCGACCCGGACGAGGTGTACGCGCGGGCGGTGGCGGACGAGCCGGTCTCCGCGCCGATCTGGCGGGAGGTGGCCCGCCGCTTCGCCGGGCTCGTCTGAACGGCGGTCAGCTCGTGTACGCGTCGTAGCCGAGCTTCACCGCGACCGCCAGGCCGCAGGCGGCGGCGAGGTAGCGGAGGCTCTGGCCGGGGAGGCGCCGGGCGATCTTGGGGCCGAACCAGCCGCCGAGCAGGAACCCCAGGGCCAGCGGGACCGCCGCGCCCCAGTCGACCGGCCCGAACACCGCGAAGCCGGTGGCGGCGACCGCGTTGGCCATCCCGGACAGCACGTTCTTCAGCGCGTTCAGCTTGGCCGGGGTGCCCTCCAGCATCGACGACAGGACCGCCAGCATGAGGATGCCGCCCGCCGCCCCGAAGTAGCCGACGTAGATCGCGACGGCGAACAGCGCGCAGCGCATGAGCGGCCCGTGCTCGCTGTTGAGCTCTCCCCGGGGCGGGCGGATCAGCAGCAGCGAGGCCAGGCCGATCAGCCAGGGGGCGATCTGCTCGAACGTCTCGGACGGGGTGACCAGCAGCAGGAAGGCGCCCGTCGCGCCGCCGAGCATGGTCAGCCAGCCCAGCCTGAGCACCCGCGGCCCCTGCCCGGCCAGCTCGGGCCGTGAGCCGAAGGCCGCGCCGAGGCCGGTGAACAGCAGCGCGACCGTGTTGGTGACGTTGGCGGTGAGCGGCGGCAGCCCGAACGCGAGCAGCGCCGGATAGGACACGATCGAGGCGAGGCTCACCACGGTGCTGACCACGCCGGCGAACGCGCCGACGGCGAGCAGGCCGAGCACCTCTCCCACGATCACCCGGACATGCTAGGCGGCGTCCGTCCGCTCGCGGTGGCCGGGGCTGTCAGGATCGCCTCACCTGCCGCGCGCCGTACGGGCTCGCGGTGGCCGGGGCCGTCAAGGTCGCCTCACCTGCGGCGCGCCGTACGGGCTCGCGGTGGCCGGGGTTGTCAGGATCGCCTCACCTGCGGCGCGCCGTACGGGTGAGTCCCGCCGCCAGGAGGGCGGCGGCCAGTCCGGCGGCGGCGGCCCAGCGGCGCTGGCGGGTGACGCGCCGCTCCACCTCGGAGTACGGGGTCGTGGAGAACGACACCAGCTCGTAGCGGGACGCGTACCGGCCGGGCAGCGCCCGCTCCAGCGCGTGCTCCAGCCGCTTGCCGGCCAGGAACAGGCGGGACCCGACCTTGTCGCGCATCTCCACGAAGTTGTCCAGCGCCAGCCGGGCGATCACGTCGGTGTCGGCCTTGCGCCGCTCGAACAGCTCCAGCGCCGCGGCGAAGTCGTCGCCCGTCTCGTCGAGGCACCGGTCGAGCTCGACGCAGTCCTCGAAGCCGCAGTTGGCGCCCTGGCCGTAGAAGGGGACGATGGCGTGCGCGGCGTCGCCGATCAGCCCCGCCGTCACCTCGCCGGTGGTCACGTGCCAGGGGCTGCAGCGCATGGTGACGAGGTGGCCGACGGGATTGGCCTGGTAGTGCTCGACCAGGCCGGGCATCAGCTCGAACGCGTCCGGATACTCACCGGCGAAGCGCGCCCTGATCCGTTGCGGGGTGTCGAGGGCGGCCAGGTCGTCGTGCGGCCAGAACAGGGTGCAGGTGAACGACCGGTCGGGGTTCGGCAGGGCGATCATCATGGCGCGGCCGCGCGGCCAGATGTGCAGCGCCCCCGGCTCCATGGCGTACGCGCCGTCCCTGGGCGGGATGGTCAGCTCCTTGTAGCCGTAGTCGAGGTACTCCTGCGTGAAGCCGACGCCCGGCAGGGCCTGCAACCGGGCCCGGACCGCGCTGTGGGCACCGTCGGCGCCGATCACCACCCGCGCGCGGGCGGTGGCGCCCGAGCCGAACTCCAGCCTGCCGGTCCGCTCGTCCAGCCCGGTCAGCCGGTGCTCGAACAGCACTTTGACCCCCGGCATGGCGGTGGCCGCGTCCAGCAGGATCCTGTTGAGCTCGGCGCGGCCGATGGAGTTGATCGCGTGCCCGCGGTCGGCGCTGTAGGGCTGGAAGGTGAGCTCGCCGTCGAGGGCGTGCATCATCCGGCCCGGCATCGGGATCGCGGCTCCGAGCACCTCCCGGTCCAGGCCCAGCCGGCGCAGCGCGTCGACGCCCCGCTCGGAGATCGCCAGGTTGATGGACCTGCCGCCGCCGGCCCCGGCCCTTCTCAGGTCCGGGCGTCGCTCGTACAGGGTGACCTCATGTCCGCGGCGGGCGAGGAAGCAGGCGAGCAGGCACCCGACGAGCCCCGCGCCGACGATCGTGACCTCCATCACTCCTTCGTACGGGCGAGGCCGCGTGATGTCCAGAGCTAGTGGAGCGCTTCGGCGATGGCGTGGGCGGTGGCTTCCCAGATGGGGGTGCGGGGGTCGATGACGGCGAAGTGGTCCCCCACCATTTCCAGATAGGTCACCTCGTCTCCGGCGTTCGCCGCGGCGCGCGCGTACCGGCGGCCGAAGTCCACCAGGTCAAGGTCGTCGCCGGAGCCCTGCACGATCAGCTGCCGCACCTTGATCGGCACCCGTACCAGCGGCGACGCCCCGCCGTAGACCCGTTCGGCGGTGGAGCGTTCCCTCTCGGGGAGGTCGTCCCAGGTGGTGACGCCGAGCGCGGCGGCCACCGCGCCTGTGCCGACCCAGCGCCGGTCGCCCTCGACCAGGTCGAGCACCCCGGCCAGGGACACGGCCAGCGCCACCCCGGCGCCGTCGGCGGCGGCCCGCAGCGCGAGCTGGCCCCCGGCCGAGTGTCCCGCGACCGCCAGGCGTCCCAGGTCGAGCGGCGCGTCCAGGCGGGTGAGCGCCTCCATCCCGGCGGCCACGTCGGCGGTGGTGGCGTCCCAGCCGTGCAGGTCGGGGCGGCGGTACTCGAGGTTCCAGACGGCGAACCCGCGGGCGGTCAGATCGGCGCAGAGCGCCTCCATGAGGTCGGCCGCCCAGACGGACCGCCAGTATCCGCCGTGCACCAGCACCACCACCGGCGACGGACCCCCGGCCACCTCCCCTGCACGAACCCCCAGCACCGCGGCACGCCTGCGGGGCAGCAGGGGGACCCCATGCTCCCCCGAAGCGGCATCACCTTCCGCGACCGGGATCGCGGACCCCACGTCGCCGGCCGGCGAGGGATCCCCCGAAGGGACATCACCCTCCGGAACCGCGCGCGTGGACCCCGCACCCACCCCCGAAAGGGCGCCGGGCTCCGCAGCCGCGCTCGCGGGCCCGTCCTTGGGTGCGGCCCCCGAAGGGGCGCCGCCCTCCGGAACCGCACGCGCGGGCCCCGCGTCGCGCGCTGACGGGAGGTAGAGGTGGCCCCACTGGTCTCGATGCGGGCCGTACGGGATGCGGACGTGGGGGTGTCTGATGCGGTGGACCGCGTGGCGGACGGCCCACCGGAGGCCGGCGAGGCCGCGGCCGTGGAGGTGGGTGGCGTCCTCGGCCACCTCGACGCCGTCCGCCCGCCAGATGTCCAGCCAGGTGACGGGCCCGAGCGGCTCGGCCATCAGGGTCCGCAGCTCGCCGGGCCCCGGCAGGATGACGACCGCGTGGCCGGCCGAGTTGTGCCGCTCCCCCTGCCCGCCGCCCGAGCCCGGATGGCGGCGGCGGGTGCGGGCCCGGACGTCGTCGGGGTCGCGGACGCGGGTGATGACCCCGCGCACGCCCAGGGAAACGAACTCGCGTTCGGCGATCTCGCCCAGGAGGGCCTCGTCCGCGGCCAGTCCAGGGCCGATCAGCACCAGGACATCGCTCATGACTTCCGACACTACAGAAGTTTCACCATCTGGGCCTTTGCTTAATCTCGTATCGGTATAGAAGTGGCCCGGCATAGGTTGACCGGGTGCGTGTCGATCTTCTTCATCCCTGGCCGGAGAGCGTCGCCGAGGCGGAGGCCGTCCAGGAACTGCTCCGCCCGCGCGTCGAGCTGACCGGCCCGGACCGGTTCGCCACGGTCGCGGGCCTGGACGTGCACTACCACGGCGACGACGACCTGTCCGCCGCCGTGGTGGTGCTGGACGCGGCCACGCTGTCCGTGGTGGAGCAGGTGGTGGTGAACGGCAAGGCGGCCTTTCCTTACGTGCCCGGCCTGTTCGCCTTCCGCGAGCTGCCCGTGCTGGTGGAGGCGCTGGAGCGGCTCACCGTCACACCGGACCTGCTGGTGTGCGACGGGTACGGGCTGGCGCACCCGCGCGGCTTCGGCCTGGCCTGCCACGTGGGCGTGCTGACGGGCCTGCCGGCGCTGGGCGTCGGCAAGACCCCCTTCGTGGGCACGCACGAGCCGCCGCCCCCGGAGCGCGGCGCGTGGTCGCCCATCGAGCTGGACGGCGCCGTGGTCGGACGCGCCCTGCGCACCCGTGACGGCGTCAAGCCGGTGTACGTGTCGCAGGGGCACCGCATCTCCCTGGAGACGGCGACCGACCAGGTGCTGGCCCTGACGCCGCGCTACCGGCTGCCCGAGCCGGTCCGCAGAGCCGACCACCTGGCCAGGCATCGGGACCCGGCCGCTAGGGCCGCCACGACCAGGTCACGAGCCACACGCTGACCCCGAACAGCGCCGCCCCGAGCGGGACGTGGACCAGCACCTGGCCGGAACCGCCCAGCATGGTCTGCACGAACCCGAGCAGCAGCGCCGCCAGGCTGACCAGCGCCGGCCAGCCCGCGCCGCGCCCCGGCCGCCACAACAGGACGGCCGTGACGAGCAGGACCAGGCCGAGCACGTGGACGGCCCCCGAGCCCGCCCCGTGCATGCCCGCCCCCGCGCCGCCGAGCATCTGGCCGGCCGTGACGGCCTGGAAGAGCACCGCCGCCGCGTTGAGCAGCGCCGCCGCCCGGAACGCCGTCAGATATCCGCTGCGCTGCACGACCTGGGTGACCACTGGTTTCTCCTTCGACCTCGTCCGAGATCACCAGGATCGCGGCCCCCGCCCTCACGGGCATCCGCCGTCGGTCGTCATCGCGTGTACACCAGGAGTCGTATCCGGGGCCCGTCAGGCGGGCGGGTGGGCGCCGGAGTGTTCCAGGGGCGGCAGCACCGCCTGGGCGTCGGCGCCGCCGGACCAGAGGCCGATCATGAACGCGGCCGTCGCCTCCAGCAGTTCGGCCCGCGCGAGCCCGCCGCCGTCGACCGGTGCGCACCCCAGGTCCTCGGCCAGCCTGCGGGCGAGCGCGAGCGCGTCCGGGTCGTCGCCGCAGAGCGGCACGGCGAGCGGGCGCCCGCCGAAGACGGGCGGCGTCATCCGCCACACGTCCACGTGACACAGGTTGAAGGCCTTGACCACGTGCCCGCCGCTCCGCCGGGCGATCTCGCGGGCGACGGGCCGGAAACCGTGCGGTCCCACGTCGTTGGTGACGTCGATCACCGGCTTCCCCCGCGCCGCGTCCCCGGCCTCGGCCAGCACCGCGGGCACCGCCTCCGCCAGGACCGCCACCACGGCGACCTCCCCGAACCCGGCCGCCTCCCGGAACGTCCCCGCCCGGGCGCCCGTCGTCGCGGCCAGGGCCGCCGCCCTGGCCGGGTCGCGCCCGCTGACCATGATCTCGTGCCCGGCCCTCGTCCACTGGGCGCCGAGGGCGCCGGCCATGTTCCCCGCTCCCAGGATCCCGATCCGCATGTCACTCCTCCACGTGCTGATACATGTAGGAGAGACCCTAGAAAGCCCGATACGCACCATCCGGTGCCTTACGGAGGCCGCGTTGTTCCTCGCCGACTGCCAGGCCAGGCTCGCGTTCGACCTGCTGGCCAACACCTGGAACGCGGTCGTCCTGTGGTCGCTGCGCCACGGCCCCCGCCGCCCGGCCGACCTGCGCGTCCAGATCGGCGGCATCAGCCAGAAGGTGCTCACCGAGACGCTGCGCCGCCTGGAGTTCAACGGCCTGGTCCACCGCCGGGCCTACGCCGAGGCGCCGCCCCGCGTCGAGTACGAGCTGACGGACCTGGGCCGGAGCCTCGTGGAGCCGATCGGCGCGCTCGGCGCGTGGGCGTTCGAGCATGCCGAGGAGGTGATGGCGGCGCAGGACAGGGCGGGCGCGTGACGTGGTCAGCCTTTCAGCCCGGTGTGCGCCAGTCCTTCGATGAACTGGCGCTGCGCCAGCACGAACACCACCAGGACGGGCAGCGCCGTCATGCTGGCCGCGGCGAGCTGCACGTTCCACATGGGCCCGCCGTAGGCGTCGACGAACTGGGTGAGCGCCTGCGGGAGCGTGAAGTTGGCGGGCGTGGACAGGTAGACGATGGGTTCGAGGTAGAGGTTCCACGAGTGCAGGAAGGTGAAGATGGCGACGGCGCCGAGCGCGGGCCGGGCCAGCGGCAGCGCGACCCTGGCGAAGGTGCCGAACCGGCCGAGCCCGTCGACGCGGGCCGCCTCCTCCAGCTCGCCGGGCAGCGCGATGAAGAACTGCCGCATGATGAACGTGGCCAGCACGCTCGGCGCGCCCAGGATGGGCACCAGGATCAGCGGCCAGTGCGTGTCGGTCAGACCGGCGGTGTGGAACATCTGGAACAACGGGACGATCGTCACCTCGCTCGGGATGAGCAGCCCGACGAGCACGACCACGAACAGCGCGTTCTGCCCGGGGAAGCGGATGCGGGCGAAGGCGTAGCCGGCCATGGCGGCGACCGCCATCGTGCCCACGGTGACGACGGCCGCGATGTAGAGGCTGTTCCAGTACTGCTGGGCGAACGGCTGCAGCTCGAACACCCGTCCGTACGAGGAGAAGTCCCACCGGCCGGGCAGCGGCGACGGCGGGAAGGAGAAGATGTCGCTGATCGGCTTGACCGACGAGGTGACCATCCACCAGGTCGGGAAGACGAACGGCACGCACAGCGCGCACAGCGCCCCGTACAACGCGAGCTTGACCCTACGACTCATGGAAGACCCACTTCCGGCGCATCCGCCACTGCACCAGCGTCAGCACGGCGACGATCAGGAACAGCAGGACCGACAGCGTCGCCCCGTACCCGAAGTGCCGGAACTGGAAGGCCTGCTGGTAGAGGTAGTAGACGAGGACCGTGGTCGACATGCCGGGCCCGCCCTGGGTGAGCACCGCGATCTGGGCGAACACCTGCAGCGACCCGACCACGGTGATGATCGAGGTGAGCAGGATGGTGGGGCTGATCAGCGGCACCGTGACGCGGCGGAAGCGGGTCCACGCGCCGGCCCCGTCGAGGTGCGCGGCCTCGTAGAGCTGCCGGGGCACGCCCTGCAGCGCGGCCAGGAAGAGCACCATGTTGAGGCCGACGTTCTTGATCACCTGGACGACGACGACCGACAGCAGCGCGGTGCCCTCGCCGCGCAGCCAGTTGGGCCCGTCGACGCCGGCGACGGCGAGCAGCCCGTTGACGCCGCCCTCGCCCTGGAGCAGGAACTGCCAGACGATGGTCCAGGCGACCAGCGACACCAGCACCGGCGAGAAGAACAGGGTGCGGAAGAACGTGGTGCCGGCGAGCTTCTGGTTGAGCAGGATGGCCAGGGTGAGCGCGAGGGCGAGGTTGAGCACGACCAGGCCTACTGAGAACAGCGCGGTGCTGGTCAGGACCGCGCCCATGTTGGGGTCGGCGAGCAGCTTCTCGTAGTTCCGGCCGCCGACGAACTCGAACGTCCCTGCCAGCACGTTCCACTCCTGGAGGCTGTACCAGACGACGAGGCCGAGCGGCAGCAGCACGAACAGGACACTGCCGGCGAGCTGCGGCGAGACGAGCAGGTAGCCGACGAGGGCGTCGCGGCGCGGGATGGTCCAGAAGGGGCGGCGCCGGGCGGCGGCGCGACCCGCCACCCGGTCGCCGATGTCCGTCGCGGTCATGTCACGCGCCGAGCATGGGCTGGATCTTCGCGCACACGCCGTCCAGCACGGTCTTGACGTCGGCGTCGGCCACCCACAGCGCGTCGAGCGAGGCCCGGACGGTCTGCGCCAGCTCGGCCTGGCCGGTGTGGCTCGGCTTGACGACGCCGGTCTCGATGCCGTCGATCACGACCTCCTGGAGCTGCTCGGGCTTGAGCAGCGGGCTGGTCTTGGCCATGGTCTCGGCGGTGAGCAGGGAGTCGCGGGCGGGCGGGAAGTAGGCGGCGAGCTTGGCGGAGTTCGCCTCGTCGGTGAAGAAGGCGAGGAAGTCGGCGGCCGCTTCGGCGTTGGGCGACTTCTTCAGCACGCCGATCCCGGCCTGCCCGATGACCGCGTACTCACCCTTGGGCCCCGCGGGCAGCGGCACCAGGTCCCAGCCGAACTCGCCGTCCTCCAGCATGGCGGCGCGCGAGATCTGCGCGACGACCATGGCGGCGTCGCCGGCGAAGAAGTCGGCGACGGTGCCGGGGGCGGGCATGGCCTTGTCCTTGAAGATCATCGTGTGCAGGAATGTCATCGCCTCGACCATCTCGGGGCTGTTGAACCGGCAGGCGGTGCCGTCCTCGCTGTAGGCGGTGGCGCCCCAGCCGCGCCAGATGGTGGCCAGGTTGTCCCAGCCCTTGTAGTCGAAGTCCCAGATGGTCAGGCCGTGCTTGCCCTTGGCGGCCACCGCCTTGTTGATCTCGTTGGCGTGCTCCCAGTCCCACTGGCCCGCCTTGATCAGCTCCTGGGGCGTCTTCTGGCCCGCGGCCTTGACCAGGTCGGTGTTGACGAACACGCCGAACGGCGAGGTGGAGAACGGGTAGGCGAACAGCTCGCCGTCCTTCTCCCACAGCTTGGTCGCGGCGGGGACCAGCTCGCCCGGATTCTGGATCTTGCTCTTGAGCGGGACGAGCGCGCCGGAGCCGACGAAGTCGGGGGCCGAGTTCTCCAGGATCCAGGCCAGGTCGGGCGGGTTGCCGCCGGCGATCTGGGTGGTGAGCGTGGTCGTGTAGTTCTCGAACGGCAGCGGGTCGAAGGTGATCTCGCCGGTCTCCGGGCGGGTCTTGCGGTAGTCGTCGGCGATCTCCTTGAACAGCTTGAGGTGGGCCTCGTTCGAGGTCCAGATCGTCATCCGGAGCGGCTGCGGGCCCTGCGCGGCCGGCGCGTCGCCGCCTCCGCCGCCGCAGGCGGTGACCGTGAGCAGGGCGCTCAGCGTGAGGGCGGCCAGCTTCGTCTTCATGGGGGGTTCTCCTTCGTCAGTATCCGGTGACGTCGGGCCAGCGCAGCTCCACCCCGTCGCGGGTGAGGCGGTGCTGGTAGTCGGCCAGGAGCCGCTCGTCCTCCCGCACGGCGTGCGGGGTGGTGGCGTGGTCCAGGCAGAACGCGGCGAGCGCGCCGGCGGCCTCGCCGACGTTCCACTCCACCGGGTGCAGGCGGTAGGCGCCGTTGGTGATGTGCGTGGTGCCGATGTTCTTGCAGGCGGGCAGCAGGTTGACCGTCCGCCGCGGGATGAGCGCGCCGAGGGGGATCTCGAACGGGGAGCAGGCGACGTCGATGTAGTTGTCGCCGCCGGTCGAGGGGTGCAGGTCGATGCGGTACATGCCGACGCCCACAGAGTCGGGGTAGGAGACGGCGCCCTTGTCGCCGCGCACCGCCGCGGACAGGTCCTGCTCGGTGACGGTGGTGAGGGCCCGGATGCGCCGGGACTCGCGGATGTAGGGGGCCATGGCCAGGCCGTCGGCGCCGCCGGTCACGTCGCCGCGCGGGCGCAGGCCGGGGTAGCCGGTGCCGCCGTCGTGGCGGGGCGCCTCCGTCTGCAGCCAGTAGAGCACCGACAGGGACAGCTCGCGGGCCGCCGCCAGGTGCCGGCCGGCGTCCGGCACGTCGATGACGGGGCCTTCGAGATAGTCGATCATCGGCCAGTTGACCAGCGTGATGTCGCTCTCGTACGCGCCGGGCAGGAAGTTGTCGCGGGCGGCGATCCTGCGGAAGGTCCACAGGTTGGCGTCGCCGGGGTTGACCCGCTGGTCGGCCTCCACCAGCCGGGGGTCGTCGCCGGGGTTGGGGGTGAAGGAACGCTCCACGATCTCCAGCGTGCGCGGGCTGGGGCAGCGCCACGACAGCAGCTTGCCGCCCCAGAACGGCGGCTGGTAGGACCGCCAGAAGTCGTACGAGGCCGGCCTGTCGACGGTGTGGTCGCCGTCCACGTGGTCCATCGCGAAGCACACGGACACGGCCTGCATGTTGAGCGGCTGGGCCTCCTGCGGCGCGCTCGGCTCGCCCGTCTCGGCCTGCGACTCGAACCCGGTGACGTACTCGACCCCGGCCAGCGGCAGCAGCTCGCCGGTCTCGGTGGCGTCCAGCACGTACGCGGCGGTCGCGGTGATCTCGCCGCCGCCGTCGCGGTGCGCGAGCCGCACCGCCGTCACGCGGTCGCCGTCGGTCTCGGCCGCCACCGGGCGGTACGGCTGCAGCACGCGCAGCCTGCCCGACCCGCGGTACGGGGCGAGCATGGCCTCGATGACCGCGACCGCGACCCTGGGCTCGTGGCAGAGCCTGCTGACGTGGCCGGCGCCGGGGTTCAGCTCGCCCCACGCCCGCGCCCGCTCGGTCAGCGGGTAGTGGTCGCGGTAGTAGCGGCGGATGCCGTCGCGCAGCGCCCGGTAGCTGGCGGTGACGCCGAACCTCTCCACCCAGGTGTGCTCGTCCGGCGGCACCGCCTGGCTGGTGAGCTGGCCGCCAAGCCAGTCGTACTCCTCGGTGAGCACCACCGAGCGGCCCGCCCGCAGCAGGGCGAGGGCGGCGGCCACGCCGCCCAGCCCGCCGCCCACGACGAGCGCGTCTGCCGATATCTCAACCACGTGGGGGATCACCTTTCGTCGGGGACGGGCGCCAGCGTCGATCCGTCGACGAGCTCGCACGCCAGCAGTTCCTGCGGGTTGCCGCCGCGTTCCAGCACCCGGGTGAGCAGCTCGACGGCCCTGCGGCCCATCTCGCGCCGGGGGATGCGGAACCCGGTGAAGTCGATGTCGGTGGAGACCGGCCTGGTGGGCGCGCCGAGCGCGACGATCGACAGGTCGCGCGGCACGTCCAGGCCCCGGGCCAGGGCCGCTTCGGCGATGGCCGCGCCGTCGGCCAGCTCCTCGGCGAACACCACGGTCGCGGCGGACTCGAACAGCCCGGCGGTGGTGGTCAAGTGCAGGCCCTCCGCGCCGGTCTCCGCGACGCCCGCGGTGAAGCCGCGCAGCCGGTCGGCGTACGACTCCGCGCCCCGGCCCACGCCGACGTAGGCCATCCGCCGGTGCCCGAGGGCGGCCGCGCGCGCGACCAGCGCGCGCACCGCCGGCGGATAGTCGGCGCCCACGTACGGCACGGGCCCGCCCGCGTCGTCGCGGCGGCCGACCGAGACGAACGGGATGCGCTCGGCCAGCAGCCTGGCCAGGTCGTCGCGGTCGACGGTGCGGCCGAGCAGCACGCAGCCGTCGGCCAGCCGGATCCGGCTCTCCGCGCTGAAGATCCGCCGCCGCTCCCCCGGCGCCGCCTTGGCGCTGGTGAACAGCAGCAGGTCGCAGCCCGCCTCCTCGGCGCACTCCTCGATGCCGACCAGGAACGGGTGGTAGAAGTCGGCGCTCTCGGCGGGGAAGACCGCCTCGTAGGTGAACACGCCGTAGATGCGGTTGCGCCGCTCGGCCAGCCGGCGCGCCGCCGGGTCGGCCACGTAGCCGGTGTCGCGGATCACCTGGAGCACCCGGTCGCGGGTCTCGGGCGAGATCCGCACCTCGCTCTCGGCCTTTCCGTTGAGCACCAGGGACACCGTGGTCTGGCTCACCCCGGCCATCCGCGCGATGTCCTGCTGCGTCAGACGCCGCCCCGAACTCGTCACAGTCCGTCACCCGTTCCGTTGCTAATGCGCATTAGTGCGACATTGTGCGACCGCGCATACTGCGCGGTCAAGGACTAATTCGTATTAGCTAGAGTGCGGTGCCGACCTACAGCCGCATCTGCGCCGGCATCAGGGTCTCGGCGTCGGACAGCTCCACGCCCAATAGTTCGCCGCCGCCGCCGAAGTCGAGCACCACGCCGTCGGCGACCACCTGCCGCGCCGCCTCGCCCGCCACGATCTCATGCTTCATCGATATATAGGCGATGTTGTGGTAGCGGTCCCAGCTGGTGTAGACGGTGCAGGGGCGTCTGCCGCCCGGCTCCTCCTCCGAGGCGAGCAGGCCCTCCCTGGATTCGTGCGAGCCAGCCAGCGCCGCCCGCACCATCGCCATCGCCAGCTCCACTGCCTGCATGGATCCGGCGCCCGTGGCCTTCCGCTCGTGCTCCCAGCCGGCCAGCCCGTCGATCCGGTACGGGCAGGACCAGTCTCCCCCGGGCTCCGCGTACGGCATGCCGATGGCGGCGACCACCTCCCGAGGGGGCTCGGTGCGCAACGTCAGCGTGCGGCGAGCGATCTCGTACATGTTCGTCGCTTTACCCGGAGCGCCCGCTCGGGAAGACTGCCCATGCGACTTCACGAAGGGGGCGTGTGATGACCGAGTCGTTCGGAACACGGTTACGAGCCAGGATCGACAAGTACGGACCGCTCTGCGTGGGGCTGGACCCCAGTCCCGAGCTGCTGCACGCGTGGGGGCTGGACGACTCCCCCGCCGGTCTGGAGCACTTCAGCCGGGGTGTGGTCGACGCGGTGAGCGACCTGGCCGCCGTGGTCAAGCCGCAGTCGGCCTTCTACGAACGCTGGGGCAGCCGGGGCGTCGCGGTGCTGGAGCGCACCGTCGCCGACCTGCGCGACGCCGGCCCGCTGGTGCTGCTCGACGTCAAACGCGGCGACGTCGGCGCCACGATGGCCGCCTACGCCGAGGCCTACCTCGACCGGGGCAGCCCGCTGGCGGCCGACGCGGTCACGCTCAGCCCCTATCTCGGGTTCGGCAGCCTGGCGGGCGCGATCACCTCGGCGCTGGCCGCCGACGCGGGCGTGTTCGTCCTCGCCCGCACCTCCAACCCCGAGGGCGCGCGCCTGCAGGAGGCGGTGGCCGGGGAGATCTACGAGGGGGTACGGGCCGCGAACGCCGGTCGCGACCCGCTCGGCTCGGTGGGCGTGGTGGTGGGCGCGACGGTCACCGACCCCGGCTACCCGCTCGACCGCCTCAACGGCCCGATCCTGGCGCCGGGGCTGGGCGCCCAGGGAGCGACTCCGGCCGACGTCGGACGCTTGTTCGCGACCGTACGGCACGCGGTGCTTCCGTCTGCCTCCCGGTCCCTGCTGGCGGACCAGACCGGCCTACGAGCCCGTACGGAACGCTACCGCGACGAGTGCGCCCACCACCTGAGCCCCTGACACCACCCGTCGCTTTCCCACACGCCCGCCCCTTGCCCCCGTCAGCCCACCCGTCCACAAAAGCCCTCGCTGACGCTCGGACGTCCTGCCGTGCCGGGCTCCGCCCGGCGGCTGTCGCCCCCGGTGAGACGATCCCCGATCATTCCTGGACCCGGTCCCGTCCGGGCTGACCCGGCGTCCGGGGCTGCTGCCACACGTCCCTGCCGCTGCTCCACAGGTCCGAGGCGTGAAAGGCGAACCGATCGAACAGGCCGTCGTCCTGATGACGCCTCAGGTGCAGCATGGGCGAGTCGTGTCCGACCAGCTTGGCCAGGTGAGGCGTCACAAGCATCTCGGAGTCGAACCGGAACACGCTCATGGCGATGTGCTCGTCGCCGTACCTGGCCTCGATCCCAGGGACGTCGCGTAGCCGCTCGATCTCCGACAGCGTGATCCGGATGCGTGTGGACACGGTCAAGGGGACGTTCTCCGCTTCCTCACGGCTCCGTGTGACGTCACTCTCCGGGTCGCCGACGAGGAAGCGGATCTTGCAGCCCTGTTGAGCCTTCCGCTTGAGCGCCTTCGCCAGGTTGGGATGTTCCAGCCACAGGAAGTAATTCGTGTAACCGGCGAACACGATCTCGTTGCGTGCCGCGTTGATGAGATTGCGCCAAATCGATTTCGGGCATGCAGAGCGATACGGATAAACTGACAAGACTTCTTTGTCCGGCCCCGTTTTCACCGTGTTGCGGATTGCGTCTGGCCATAGCACGGCTGCCTCAACTCCTAGTGCCTCTGCGGCGGCCCACCGGTGCCGCAGGTGCGGGATACGAGCTTCGTCCTGCAACCAGCGTTCGACCGTCTTGACGTCAACTCCACCGGTCGGCCAAGCTCTGGTTCGCGACCTGGGCGTTCAGCATGGCGGCGCGTAGAGAGACGTTGGTCACGATACACCTCGGACTGGAGGACGCCAGGGACGTTCTGAGCGTAACGCCATCACATCCCGGACGTCTGAATAACGTGGTGGATTCGTCACTCTTGAGTAAGCAGTCTTACCGCATGTCCACACCGGTAATTCTCGAAGACCTCCAGGTGACTTTTCCTGATTGGTGCATGTGGCGCAGTTCCGCAGGACGCCTGTGGGCGACCCGGAACGGCCGACGCCTGTCGCAGCACGAGATCCGACACGGTCTCTGCCAGACGATCGACGCTGACGACGTCGCCCAGCTCGCCGAGCTGTTGCGGCAGCAGGAGGCGGCGGAGCGGGCATTGTGAGCACGCCCGGCGCGTTCCCGCCCCGGCTGCGCGTGACCGGCTGTCCCGCGTACGTCTCTCCGAAGGGCTGCCGCACGGACTGTGCCCCCCTGACAGGGACGGCGTCGCGACTGCCCGGTGGCTGTTACAGCTTGCCGAGGGCCTTGGCCAGGGCGGTCGCGGCGGAGGCGATCACCTTGTCGTCGTGCGGAGTGTCGTCGTCGTTGCGGTTGGTGAAGACCGAAAGGATGATCGGCGCGCTCGATCCGGGGGTCCAGACGATCGCGACGTCGTTGGCCGTGCCGTGGTTGCTCGCGCCGCCGGTGCCGGTCTTGTCGCCGACCGTCCAGTCCTTGGGAAGTCCCGCCTTGATCCGGTTGGCCCCGGTGAGACTGGCCTTCAGCCAGCCGACCAGCCGCGCCCGGTCCTGGGCGTGGAGGGTCTTGCCGGTGGTCAGCTCGGCGAAGGTCCGGGCGGCCGCCGCGGGGGTGGTGGTGTCGCGCTTCTCGCCGGGCGCCCAGTGGGTGAGCGTGGGCTCCGTACGGTCCAGGCGGCTGGTCTGGTCACCGGTGGCGCGGAAGAACCGGGTGAGGCCGGGCGGCCCGCCGATCTGCTTCAGCAGGGTGTTGCCCGCGAAGCCGTCCGATTTGGTGATCCCGGCGCGGCACAGCTGCGCCGGTGTCATCCCGGTGTCGGTGTATTCGGTGGTCTCCGGGGAGTTCCCGGTCAGCTCGGCCATGTCGGCGGGCTTCCAGCGGATCACCTTGTCCATCAGCCCGGGGGCGCTGGTGCGCGCCTTGTGCAGCACGGCCGCGCACGCGAACACCTTGAAGCTGGAGTTGAACGGGAAGCGCTCGCCGGCCCGGTAGCCGACTGTCCTGCCGGTCGCCAGGTCGATGCCGACCGCGCCGATACGCCCGTCGTAGGTCTTCTCCAGTTCCCGCAGCGTCTTGTCCAGTTCGGAGCCGGTGGCGGCGCCCGCCCCGGGCGCGAGACCGCCCAGCAGCACGGCGATGGCCGATGTCAGGACCCCGAGTCGCAGTCGTGTCATGCCGAGAAGAAGATCAGAAACCGGCCGGGTCCGTCCAATAGTGATATTCGACCGGCTTTCATAACGGTGTGGATATCGTCGCCTGTACAGGGCGGGCTGCCGAGCGAAATCAGACCGTTCGCGACACATGAGACGTGGACGGAGGCTGCCCTCTGTCACCGTTCCCCCATGACACGCATCGAGCTGGTGGAGCGGATGCGCGGCTCCGGGGTGCTGTGGCGGGGCTCTCTGGACGGGGTACGGCGGCTGGTGCCGCTCGCGGTGCCCGGCGCGCTCGTGCATGCGCCTCTGTCCGGGTTCGTCCTGCTGGTGATGGTGGTGTGGGCGGGCGGGTCGGCGGCGGTGGTCGACGGGCGGCTGGACCTGATCGGGGCGTCCGGCGGGGAACTGCTGGCCTGGACGGTGACACTGGCCGCGCTGGTGGTGCTCGCGCAGGCGGTGGTGTTCCCGGCGACGGTGGTGCTCGCGGCCGGGTGGCTGGTGGGCCGCCGGGTTCCGCCGGTGGTGGCGCTGCGGATGGCCGCGCGGCGGTTCCCCGCCATGCTCCTCCTGGTCGTGCTGGCCTCGGTGGCGTACGCGGCGATCACGGCCGCCGGGTTCGGCGTGCTGGTGGTGACCGGCCGGGAATGGCCGGCCACCGTGGTCATGGCGGTGCTGGGGCTGGTGGCGATGCCCGGTCTGCTGGCCGTGCCGTCGGTCATGCTGCACGGGTGCACGGCGACGGGCGCGGTCGTCCGCGCCTACCGGTTGGTCCGCTACCGGGAACTGCCGACGGCCTGCACGCTGGCTCTCGGGATGGTCGTGGTGCCCGTGGCGGTGGCGCGGGCGGCGGAACATGCCCTGGCGCCGCTGCCGGGGCCGCTGTCCACGGCGGGGTGGGCGGTGGCCGGGACGGTCCTGGCGCTGGCCGTGACGCCGGTCCAGGCGGCCGTGGTGGCGCGGCAGTTCCTGCACTGCGTGGCCTGGCGTACCGAGACGCATGACGAGGATCTGGAGCACGGCGTGCCGGCCGGGACGGCGCGGCCGGTCAGGGCGGCGCTGTGGCCGGTGGTGCTGGCGCCGGGGCTGCTGTTCGGCGGGATCGTGCTGGTCAACCCGTTCGGGTGGACGGAGGTCACCGAGACGGTGGTGTCCGGAGGCGAGGATTCCGTGGCCCTGGGATCGGGGGCCGGGGCGCTCTCCCGCCTGCCGTCGTTCCGGCCGTGGGAGCTGCGGAGCGCGCACGCCGGTCACGACGGCGAGCTGAAGGTGGTGGTGGACGGCTTGTACACCGCCGCGGGCGTGCTGACGTGCGGCGATCCCTCCTGCGAACGGGCCGGCCTCGCCTGGGCGGACGACGTGGCGGCTCTCTCCGACAAGGCGAGGAACGGGTACGCCGCCGCGCGGCTGCCGGACGGCAGGATGGCGGTGACCACCTGGTCGGGGCCGCGGCTCAGGGTGTCACACTGCGGGACCTTCGCCTGCGCGGCGGCCCCCGGCGGGGCGGCCGTCGCGGAGGCGCGCGACCGGCCGTTCCACGCGGGGGTGGCGATGGCGGTACGACGGGACGGCGGGCTGGTCGTGGCCTTCGCCGACAGGGAGCGGGCGGACGACGGCGACGACCTCGTCACCCTCGTCTCCTGTGCGGACGCGGCCTGTTCCCGGCCGGAGCCGAGCGAGGCCGCGCGGCTGGCCCCGGCCGCGTATCTGCACGGCCCGCCCGTCCTGGCGGTCGCGGCGGGGCCCGATGACCGGCCGGTGGCCGCCCGGTTCGACGTCGTCACCGGCCAGATCCACGTCATCTCGTGCGCGGACGCGGGCTGCCGGCGACCGCGCGTGACCAGGCCGGTGCCGCCGTATCCGGCGCGGGAGGACGCGGGGCTGCGCCAGGAGACCGGGCTCACGCTGGCGGTGCGGGCGGACGGCCGCCCGGTGATCGCGTACCGGGACGTACGCGACCGTGCGGCCAAGCTGCTGGACTGCCGCACCCCGGACTGCGCGCGGGCGGACGTCGTCACCCTGGACGCCGGCGACACGGACCTGGCCACCCCGGCGCTAATCCTGGACCGGGCGGGCCGACTCCTGGTCGCCTTCCAGAACGCCGAGGGGACCCGGATCATGCTGGCGACGTGCACCGGAGGCCGTTGCACGAGCACTCCGGTGGCCAGGATCCGCGGCGGCGCCGGCGAAACCCTCGCGATGACCCTGGACGACAGGGGCAGACCGGTGATCGTGTGGCTGGACTACGACGCCGCCCCGGAACCCGGCTGGGAGCTGGTCATCACCACACCACTCAACCTCACCGACTGACCGGCATCAGCCGACGAGGCCGATGCCGGGGAGATCTACGAGGGGGTACGGGCCGCGAACGCCGGGCGCGACCCGCTCGGCCTCAACGGCCCGATCCTGGCGCCGGGGCTGGGCGCCCAGGGAACGACGCCGGCCGACGTGGGGCGGGTGTTCGCCGCCGCGCGGCACGCGGTGCTGCCCTCGGTGTCCCGGTCCTTGCTGGCGGACCAGTCGGGGTTGCGGGCGCGCGCGGAGCGTTACCGCGACGAGTGCCTCCTGCACCTGTCGCGCTGACCCTGGTTACCTGCTCACCATCGGCCAGGCCATGCCGTACGGACGCTCGCCGGCAATTGCGGCGAACTGGCCGCTTTTCAGAGATCCTCTTCTATAGAGTTCCCCGATGACTGACACCCCTGTGGCCCATGATGTCCGTGGGAAGTCACGTCCGCTGAGACTCACCGCCGCCGCGTGCGCCCTGGCCGTGTTGACGTCCTGCGGTGTGCTGCCCCAGCCGGATCGCGCCGCCTCTCCGGCCGCGGACGCGTCGGCGCCCGCTCCGGCTGAGCCCGACACGCCCCAGCCCTCGCAAGGCACAGCCCCCCCTGCCGCTTCCACGAGCCCCTCCTACAGCGATCCGCACTCCGACGCCCGCCGACCCCTCGCCGGCGCCCTCGCCACCCACGCGGACCACGGCAAACGCACCGTCCGGGCCGACCTCGTCGGACTCAACCGGATCGGCGACCATGTCGCGGTCCAGGTACGTCTCACCGAAACGGGCGAACGCTCCATGTACGTGTGGCACCACGTCGAGGACCGCATGGCAAGCGGGCGCGACAAGGACGACATGGCATCCGGCCTCGGCATCATCGACGCCGCCGCCGGCCGCCTGCTCATGCCGTCGACCACGCCTGACGGTGGCTGCGCCTGCACCGTGGAGGACGACTTCGAGAGGCCGTGGCTCGAACCGGGCAAGCCACGCACCTTCTTCGCGCTGGTGCCCGCGCCCTCTGGGGGCGCCACCTCGGCGACCGTGTACACCCCGTTCGCCCCGCCCTTCGTCAACGTCCCCATCAGCGACGAACCACCGCAGCCGCCGCCCAACCAGCAGATCCCGGACCCGGCAACAGCCCAGCTCACGCCGCTCTCCTATCCGGTGGAACTGCCCTCGGCCAGCCTGGACAACAGCATGGAGACGACCACGGACGATCGGCGGGTACGCATCAACCTCTCCTCCGACGTGCTCTTCAAGGTGAACAAGGCGGACCTGTCCGCGGGCGCGCGCCACATGCTCGAACGCACCGCGGGCCAGATCGACGAGTCGGATGCCGCCGAGGTCGCGATCGACGGCCACGCGGACTCGACCGGCACCGACGCCATCAACCAGCCGCTCTCCGAACGCAGGGCCGACACCGTGCGCAAGGATCTCGCATCGCTGGTCACCCGGGAAGGGGTGACGTTCCGTGCGCGGGGCCACGGTTCCGCCCAGCCGCTGTACTCCAACGCCGACGCGGACGGCCGGCGCAAGAACCGCCGGGTAACGGTCAGTTTCGACCGGCCGGGGACACTGCCCGCGCCTTCCCCGAGCAGCACGCCGAGCCCTGTCGAGTCGGGGCGTCCCGGCGGTAGCAGCAGCACGAACGTCAAGGGACAACCCTTCACGGTCGAGGTCGACCCCATCCGCGTCATCGGCGAGGGGATCGGCCTCATGGTTTTCAGGACCACCAACAACGGCATCAAGGAGACCTGGCTGCACGACCTCAGCGATCGCCCGACGGCCCTGCCGGGCAGGGGCGGCATCGGCGGCGCCACGAACGTCGACGTGGTGGACCCCCGGGGCGAGACCCTCCACGGGGCCGCGGTCGTCTACGGCCGGCAAGGCTCCCGGCTCTACTGCCTGTGCACCCCCACCAAGTACAAGAGCGACCACCTAGCGCAGGAGACCAAGGAGCACTGGGCCGTCATCAGCCTGCCGCGGGACCCGTCGAGCGTGCGGGTCCGAGTAGCGGAGTTCCCGCCTCTGGCCGATGTGCCGGTCATCTAGACCGCCAGCCGCCGCGGCGCGTTACGCGACGAGTGCCTCCGCAACTGTCGCGTTCCGGGTAGCGACCAAGGAGGTGCGGCTGTTCGGCCTCGGGCCCTTCCCGCGCGGCCGGATGAACGCCGCCCGCCGCGCGATGGACCGCAGGGAACTGGCTGCTCGCCCTGCTGGCCGCGGCCGTCTCCGGCGGCGGGCTGGTCTGGCTGCTGGCCGGCGCCGCCGAGGGACGGTTCACCGTCGGGGACGTGTCCGTCTTCATCGCCGCGGTCGCGGGCGTGCAGGGCTCGCTCGGCGGCTCGGTCACCGCCGCCGCCTCGGCGCACCGGCTGCTGCTGTTCGGTCACTACACCGCGATCGTCAGGAGCGGCTCCGACCTGCCGGAGCCGGCCGAGCCTCGCGCCCTGCCGCCGCTTCGGAGCGGCATCGAACTGCGCGACGGCTGGTTCCGCTACAGCGACGAGCACCCGTGGGTGCTGCGTGGCGTCAGCCTGCGCATCCCGCACGGCTGTTCGACGGCGCTCGTCGGGCGCAACGGAGCCGGCAAGAGCATGCTGGTCAAGCCGCTGCGCGCGAGGCGCGATCCTGTGGGACGGAGCGGACATCCGGGACGTCCCGGCCACCGAACTGCGCGCCCGCATCGGCGCCGCCTTCCAGGACTTCGTCGCGTACGACTTCAGCGCCGCCGACAACCTGGCCGTCGGCGACCTGTCGGCGGCGAACTCCCCTGCCAGGATCGAGGAGGCGACCCGCCGCGCCGGGGTGCACGACGTGCTGGTGAGCCTGCCGCACGGCTACGACACGCTGCTGACCCGTATCTTCGCCGGCACGTTTCCCGAAGAGGACCCGCAGGTTGGGGCCATGCTGTAGGGCGGGCAGTGGCAGCGGGTCGCGCTCGCCCGGGCCTTCCTGCGCCGCGACCGCGACCTGATGATCCTCGACGAGCCGAGCGCCGGGCTGGACGCCGAGGCCGAGCACGACATCCACACGCGGCTGCGGCGGCTCCGGCGGGGCGGCACCACCCTGCTCATCACGCACCGGCTCGGCGCCGACCTCATCGTCGGCCTCGACGACGGACGGATCGCGGAGCAGGGTGACCATGACTCCCTGATGAGGGCGGACGGCCCCTACGCCCGCATGTTCGCCCTCCAGGCCGCCGGGTACGTCTCGCCCGCAGAGCTGCCATGATCGCGGCGGGGCTCGCGGCCGTGCTGTGGCTGCGCCGCCGCCAGGCCGGATACCATGCCCCCGGGGCGGCTCCTGGGCGTGGTGACCCGCCGCCTGGGCGCCACTTCCTGACCCCGTTCACGGTCGAGGTCGGGCCCATCCGCGTCCACCGGCTACGGCATCGGAAAGACCTCCTCGGCGATCAGCCCGTGGGGCCGATGTCGGGGCGTTCCTCCTCGCCCTCGGCGTGGTCTCGTTCCTCGGGGCGGTCCTCGTCGGGCCGCTCCGGCTCGTCGCGGGCCTCGGGAGGGTCCGCGGGGATGGGGCGGCGGGACTTCTCGGTGCTCGCGCCGGAGCGCTCCGCGACCACGTCGCTCTCCGCGCCGAGGCCGTCCGCCGCAGGGGGCGTGTCGCCGGGGTTCTCGCTCATACCTTCCCCGTGCCCTCACCTCATGGTTCGATGCGGGCGGGCCCGGATCCGATGGGGCCGGCGTCAGCCGGGCGCGGCGGCGAGCTCGGCGTCGATCTCGGCGCGGAGCGGCATCGAGGTGGACGCCCCCTCGCGCCGCACGGAAAGCGCCGCCGCCGCCGCGGCGAAGCGGAGGGCGTCGGCCGCCGGACGCCCTTCGGCGCGGGCCACCGCGAGCGCCCCGGCGAACGTGTCGCCCGCCGCCGTGGTGTCGACCGCCTTGACCGGTACGGCGGGCACATGGAGCCGCTCCCCCGCGCGCGACCCGTACAGCGCGCCCTGGGAGCCGAGCGTGATGACCGCCTCCTCGACCCGTTCGAGCAGCTTGTCCAGGGCGGCGCCGGGGTCGGCGGCGCCGGTGATGCCGGCGGCCTCGTGCTCGTTGGGCAGCAGCAGGGTGACCGCGTCCAGCAGGGCCTTGGGCAGCGCCTGGGCGGGGGCGGGGGTGAGGATGACGGGCACGCCGGCCTCGCGGGCGGCGCGGGCGGCGGCGGTGACGGCCGGCATCGGCAGCTCCAGCTGGAGCAGCAGCGCCCGCGAGGCGGCGATGACGGCGCGCTCGGCCGCGGTGGGGCCGGTGACGGTGCCGTTCGCGCCGGGGACGACGATGATCGAGTTGCCGCCCTCGTCGTCGACCACGATGTGCGCGATGCCGCTCACGCCGGGCGCCCGGCGCAGCAGCCCGACGTCGACGCCCGCCCCGGCGAGGGTGTCGCGCATCTCGGCCCCGAAGGCGTCCTCGCCGACCGCGCCCAGGAACGTCACCGGAGCGCCCGCGCGGGCGGCGGCGATGGCCTGGTTGGCGCCCTTGCCGCCGGGCACGGTGCGGAAGTCGCGCCCGGTCACGGTCTCGCCCAGCTTGGGCGCGCGGCCGACGTAGGCGACCAGGTCCATGTTGGCGCTGCCGAAGACGGTGATCACGGGTGCATCAACTCCTGGGTGCGGCGGGCCAGCTGTTCCAGGCCGACGCCGTCGAAGCCGGTCAGGCTGCTGGCCAGGCTGTCGCGCAGCGCCCACTCGCTGGGGACGCCGCCGTTCAGCGCGCCGGCGATGGAGCCCGCGGTGGCGCCGGCGGAGTCGGTGTCCCAGCCTCCGGCGACGGCTCCGGCGACGGTGGCGGTGAAGTCGCCGCGGCCGTGCACGAGGGCGGCGGCGATGAGGGCGGCGTTGCTGATCGTGTGCACCCAGTGCAGGTCGCCGTGCCGCTCGTGCAGCAGGTCGACGACGCGCTCGAAGTCGTCCTCGCGGGCGGCGTCCTCGGCCGCCTGCCGGACCGCCCGGTGCAGCCGGGATCGGGGCGGCACCACCGACAGCCCCGCCTCGACGACCTCCTCGGCGGAGCCGGCGACCATCGAGGAGGCGCACATGGCGGCCGCGAACATGGCGCCGTAGAGGCCGTTGGCGGTGTGGGTGAGCCGGGCGTCCCGCCAGGCGTACTCGGCGGCGGTGCCGGGATCGCCAGGGTTGACCCACCCGTACACGTCCGCCCTGATCAGCGCGCCGATCCACTCCCTGAACGGGTTGCGGCGGGTGGCGGTCCGCGGGGGCTCGACGCCGTCGAGGAGGTTGCGGTACGCGACGCGCTCGGCGGTGAACGTGCGCCCGGCGGGCAGCTCGTCGAGCCAGAGCCTGGCCACGTCGTCGGTGGAGAACCCGCGGCCGTGCCGTTCGAGCACGGACAGGGCGAGCAACGGGTAGTTGAGGTCGTCGTCCTCGGGGATGCCGTCGATGTTCTCGGCCAGGGAGTTGACGGCGCTGCGCCGGTTCCACGGCCACCGCGCGGCCACCTCGTCCGGCAGTCCCTCGGCGGTGAACCAGCCGCGGATCGGCCAGTTGCCGGTGGCCTCGGCGATCTCCCTGATGCCCGTACGCGGGATCTTCTCGACCGGCTTGCCGAGCACGCACCCGGCGGCGCGGCCCTGCCAGGCGCCCAGCACCCGGTCGTGGGCCGCGACGACGCCGCGCGCGGGCCGCGGCCAGCCGGGGCAGGCGGCGATGATCGCGAGCAGGTCGCCGGGCTCGTCGAGCGGCGAAGGGAGGGCGGCCAGCTCGTCCAGGAGCTCCTCGGCGAGCGGGCGCAGCGCCCCCGCGCCGGGCTCGGACGCGCCGGCGCGGGGCGGGGCGTCGTGCCCGCCGGCGGCGTGCCAGCGCTTCGCGACCAGCGTGGCGTCCCTGCCGTCCTCGGCCGCCTGCCTCAGCTCGTGGCCGACTAGGTCCTCGGGCTGGACCCAGGTGAGCCGGATCATCGATCCTCCAGGAGCGCGGCGAACGCGGCCTCGTGGGCGCGGCGCCGGGCCACGTCGCCGGCGTGCACGCGGCGGGCGACGGCGGCGAGGGCGCGGCCGGGCGCCACCAGGTCGGTGCGGCTGGCGATGCCCACCCGCTCGATCCACTCCTGCGGGACCGCGCCGAGGCCGCCCAGCGCGCCCGCGATGGCGCCGCCCATGGAGGCGATGGAGTCGGCGTCGCGGCCGTAGTTGACGCCGCCCAGCACCGTCTCCCGGTAGTCGCCCTTGGCGATCACCAGGAAGGCCAGGGCCAGCGGCAGCTCTTCGATGCTGTGCACGCGGCTCGGCCTGCGGGCGCCGAGGCCCTGGTCGCGGTAGGTGTCGGCGACCGTGTCGTAGGGCCGCACGGCGGCGCGGAGCGCCTCGAACGAGCCGTCCCAGTGGCCGAGCCCGCGAGCCGTCTCGCACACGGCCTCGATGGCGGCGCGGGTGCCGTCCTTGGCCAGCCGGATACAGGAGGCGACGACCGAGTCGGCGGTGGCGCCCGGCCGCATCGCCTCGGCCACCGCCGCCGCCATCACCCCGGCGGCCTCGCGGCCGTAGCTGGACTGGTGCGCGCCGGTCAGGTCGACGGCCTCGGCGTAGGCGGCGTCGGGGTCGCCCGCGTTGACGACGCCGACGGGGGCCACGTACATGGCGGCGCCGCAGTTGACGATGTTGCCGGTGCCGGCCTCGCGCGGGTCGGCGTGGCCGTAGTGGAGGCGGGCGACGATCCACTTCTCGGCCAGGAAGATCCGCTGCAGCGGCAGCGCCTCGGCCTCCAGCTCGGGGATCCACTGACGCTCGGCCATCAGCTCGGGCACCATGTGCTCGGCCATCGCGTACGCGTCGAGGTGGCCGCGCGCCTTCTCGTACACGCGGATGAGCGCGTGCGTCATGAGCGTGTCGTCGGTGATGTGGCCGTCGCCCTTGTGGTACGGGGCGATGGGGCGGGCGTTGCGCCAGTCGTCGTTGAACGGCGGCACGATGCCCTCGACCCGGCCGCCGTAGCGTTCCACGATCTGCTCGGGGGTCCAGCCCTCGGTCGCGCCGCCCAGCGCGTCACCGACCGCCGCCCCCGCCACGCAGCCAGTCGCCCTGTCTTCAAGCGGCGTCATGAGAGTCCTTTCAGAAGTTCGATGAGATCTTTGCCCGCCAGCTCCGGCAGGCAACAGCCGGCGAGCGTGCGGGCCGGTGTGATCCACCCCTCCGGGATCGCACCGTACCCCCCGCAGGCCCCCGTGAGCGCGCCCGTGAGCGCGGGGGCCGAGTCGGCCAGCGCGGCCAGGCACGCGGCGGCGGGCACGGCCCGGCCGAGCTCGCCGTCCGACGCCTCGGTCAGGGCGAGCGCGGCGGGCACGGTCAGCGCGGCGCCCACCCCGTAGCTGTAGACATGGTCGAGCAGGGCCGCGTCCAGCGCGGGCACCGCGCCGAACGGGTCGCCCGCCGCGCGGGCGGCGGCCAGCGCCAGGCGGGCGTTGTGCCCGATGGCGGTGTCCTCCGGCAGTACGGCGAGCGCGGCGCCGACGGCCTCGGCCGCCGAGCCGGTGGCGACGGCCTCGGCCACGGCGGCGGCGACGGCGCGGGCCCCGAGCAGGCCGTCTCCGGCGTTGGTGACCTGGGCGTCCTCGTCCGGTGCCGCGCCGCGCAGGCCGTAGGCGACGGCTCTCACGGCGGCGGCGTCGTCGAAGTGGTGCGGGTTGTCGTGGCCGCTGGCGGGCGGCTCGACGCCTCTGGCCAGGTTGTCCAGGGCGGTGGCGACCGAGACGCGGGCTCTGATGTCGTCGCGGCCGACGAGCGCCCGGAACGCGTCGGCGCGCGGCGTGCCCATGGTGAGCAGCGTCCAGGCGAGCCATTCCGCGTCGTCGGACGGGCCGACGGCCAGCGGCGCGGTCGGCTGGTTCAGCGCGAACGGCACCGGCAGCGTGGTGACCCGGTGCTCCTCGGCGAAGGCGTCCAGCTCCCGGTGGAGCCTGCGGCTCCAGGGGGCGTGCAGGGCGGCCCGATGCCTGGCCGCGGGCCAGCCCGCGGCGTCTCCCACGGCGAGCCCGATGACGGCTCCCGCGATCCTGTCCCCCGACATGCGTCCTACAGCCCTTCCATCCGCTCGTCGCCGGCATCCGGCCCCGCCGTTCCGCCTCCGGCCGCATCCGCGGATCCGCCCGGCCCCGCCGGAGGCCGTCCAGCCGCACCGGCAGATCCCGCCGGGCGGGGAAGTGCCGCCGATCCCGGCGTACCCGCGGATTCCGTCGTGGTTCCCCCGGGAGGCCCCGATCCCGCCGGGTTCTCGCCGGCACGGCCGGGTCGCGTCGCCCGGGTGCTCGCGGTTGCGTGAGCGGTGGCGAGGTCGTCAGCGACGTCCCGTATGTCCCGGCCCGCTACGACCGGCAGGCACTTCCCGGTGGCGGGGCCGATCCTGGCCGCCCAGCGCGCGGGCACGCCGCGCTCGCCCCGCGACGCGCCCGCGACGGCGCCCGCGATGGCGCCGATGGTGTCGGCGTCCCTGCCCAGGCTCACCCCGAAGGTGACGGACTCCTCCACGTCGCCCGCGCCGTACAGGTAGGCGGCCAGAGCCAGCGCCACCGCCTCGGGCGCGAGGTCCGTCCACGGGTAGTGCCTGACCACGACGGCCTCATGCAGCGCGACGGCCGGGTCGGGGGCGGCGAGCGCGGCGCGCGCCCGGACGATGTTCCTCGCCGTCCACGAGTCGGCGGCCACCGCCGACAGCGCCGCCTCCACCGCGTCGGACGGATCGGCCCCGGCCATCGCGGCGGCGACGGCCGCGGCGACCGCGCGGCCGCCGAGTATGCCTTCGCCCGACTGGCTGACCCGCCCGTCCTCAGTCACGAGCCGGGCCGCCTCCGCCGGGTCCCCCGGGCAGAACATCCCGTACGGGGCGGCCCGCATGGCGAGCCCGTCGGACCACCCGTGCTGGTGGACCAGCCCGGTCAGCGGCGGCTCCAGCCCGCGCCGCAGCGCCTGGACGGTGCCGAGCTCGGAGAACCCGGCCCCGCGCATCGGCCCGGTCACGGCCGGGATCACCCGCTCCCGGTACGCGGCCGCGACCAGCGCGGACGTCAGCCCGTGCCCGTGCTCGGCCAGCAGCCCGGCGGCGAAGATCGCGTACTCGGTGTCGTCGGTGCCGCCGCCCTCGATCTCGGTGAGCCGCCCCCAGCGGTGACGGATCTCCGCCGGGGTGAGGTTCTCGGCGGGCGCCCCGAGGGCGTCGCCGGCCGCCAGGCCGAGCAGACACCCCCGGGCCCTGTCGCGATACGTCACCGCTGATACCGCTCCAGCACGTCGTTGCCCTCCTCGACGAGCCGCTTGGCCGCCTCGTCCAGGGTGACCTTGTTGGCGAAGAACTCCTGCAGCACCGGCGTCGCCACCTTGCTCTTCCACTCGTCGTAGCCGTTCACCTTGAGGAACGGCGCCACCACGAGGTCCTTGGCGGAGGCGGTGGCGACGTCCCAGCCGTCCTCCTGGCCGGTGATCGACGGGTCGGAGGCGGCCTCCTGCGAGGTCGGCAGCAGCCAGTCGCCCTTGGCGAGGCGGGCCTGGTTCTTGCCGTTCAGGAAGAACGACATGAACTGGATGGCCTGCTCCTGGTGCTCGCTGTCGGCCGACACCGACAGGGTCTGCGACACCGCGCCCTGGTTGGAGGTGGTGCCCTTGAGCGGCGGCAGCGTCACCCACTCGAAGCCGTCGGGGGCCTGCTCGGCCACCTGCTGGCGCAGGTAGACGCCGACCGGGAGCATCGCGTACTTGTCGGCGAAGAAGCCGGGCAGCGGGTCGGCGGTGCCCATGCCGAGCGCCGCCGGGTCGGCCGTCTTGTCCTTGTAGAGCTGGTCGTGGATGCGCTGCAGGACCGCCTTCTCCTCGGGGCCGACCTTGACGGTGGTCTTGCCGCCGGCGGTCTGGAAGAAGGTGCCGTCGAAGTTCAGCGCCAGGTTGAGCACCTTGTTGACCGGCGACTTCATCGGCCAGGCGACGCCGTACGTGTCGCCCTTGGTGAGCTTCTTGCTCGCGTCGGCGAACTCGTTCCACGTCCACGGCTCCGCGGGCGTGGGCATGCGCACCCCGGCCTCGGTGAGCAGCTTCTTGTTGGCGATGATGACCTGCGACTCCTGGAGGAACGGCACGCCGAACACACCCTGGTTGCCGCTGCCGTCGTCGAAGGTGACGGTGTCCCAGGCGGCCTGCGGGATGTCGTTCTGCAGGGAGGCGGGCAGCTTGTCCTTCAGGTCGAGCAGGTAGCCCTTGGACGCGAAGCCGGCCAGCGCGGGCGAGTCGTCGTGGAAGACGTCCGGCGCGTCCCCGCCCTCGAACGAGGTGACGAGCTGGTCGTTGACGTTGTCCCAGCTGCCCTGGACGTAGGTGACCTGGATCTCCGGGTTGGCCTTGTTCCACTCCTCGACGATCGCCTTGTTGGCCTCCACCGACTCCTTCTGCCAGGCGAGGCTGAGGAAGTCCAGCTTGACCGGTTCGCCCGACCCGCCCGAGGAGTCGCCGGTGTCCCCGCCGCCGCTGCCGCACGCGGCGGCCAGCGCGACGACCGCCACCGCCGCCAACGCGGATTTGATACGCATCTGAGCCTCCTAGCCCTTCACAGCGCCGGCCATCAGGCCGGACCTGAGCCGTCGCTGGATGATTGCGAAAAAGATCAAGCTCGGGATCGTCGCCATCAGCGACGCCGCGGCCAGCGGGCCGAGCCTTGCCACTCCCTCGGGGCCGGTGAACCGCACCAGCGTCAGCGGGAGCGTCATCACGTCCGGGTCCTTCAGGACCACGAGCGCGAACAGGAACTCGTTCCACGACGAGATGAACGAGAACAGCAGCGTCGCCACCACGCCCGGCGCCAGCAGCGGGGCGACCACCTTGACGATCGCCCGTATCCGGCCCGCGCCGTCCACCGCCGCGGCCTCCTCCAGCTCGCGCGGCACGGAGCGCACGTACCCCTGGAGCATCCACAGCGCGAACGGCAGCGTGAACGTCACGTGCACCGCCACCAGCCCGGCCAGCGTGTTGACCAGGTCGAGCTCCCGCATGACCATGAACAGCGGGATGATGATCAGGATGAACGGGAACACCTGGCTGACCAGCACCCACCCGAGCGCGATCCGCTTCAGCACGCCCTGGTAGCGGGCCAGCGCGTAAGCAGCGGGCAGCGCGACCGCCACGGTCAGGAACGCGCTGGCCAGCGCCACGACGAGGCTGCGCAGCCCGGCCCCGACCAGGTCCTGCTCGCCGAACGCTGCGGCGAAGTTGGCCAGCGTCGGCTCCCGGGGGATCCAGGCGGGGTCCAGGCTGGCCATCTCCTGCGGCGTCTTCAGCGCCGTCGACAGCAGCCAGACCAGCGGGAAGCCCAGGAAGACCAGGTAGACCAGCAGCGCCGCGTACTGGGGGATCCTTCTCATGACGCCTCCCTCAGCTGCCGCCACAGGTAGACGCCGAGCAGGGCGAGCACGACGACCACGATGGCGACGCCGAGCGCGGCCGCGTAGCCGAAGAAGCCGTAGCGGAACGCCTCCTCGTACGCGAACAGCATCGGCAGCCTCGTCCGCCCGCCGGGCCCGCCCTGGGTGAGCACGTAGACCAGGCTGAACTGGTTGAAGTTCCACACGAAGTCGAGCGAGGTGATGGCCACGATGACCGGGCGGAGCTGGGGCAGCGTGATGTTCCAGAACCGGCGCCAGGTGCCCGCCCCGTCCATCGCGCCAGCCTCGTACAGCTCCTTGGGGACGGTCTGCAGGCCCGCCAGCAGCACCACCGTGGTCTGCGGCATGCCGCTCCAGACGCCCATGACGATGACGGCGGGCAACGCCCAGGTGAAGTCGGCCAGCCAGTTGATGTCGGTGCCGAGCGTGCTGTTCACGATGCCGGCGTCGGGATGGTAGACCAGCCGCCACATCAGGCCGATCACCACGGGCGGCATCGCCCACGGCACCATGGCCAGCACCCGGGCCACGCCGCGCAGCGCCAGTCGCTCGTTGAGCAGCAGGGCCAGCCCCAGCGAGGCGAGGAACTGCAGCGCGGTCACCGAGACCGCCCAGATCATCCCGACCTGCATGGACTGCCAGAAGTCGTCGTCGCCGAGCAGCGCGGTGAAGTTGTCCAGCCCGGCGAAGCTGGTGACGTGGTTCCTGCCGGACTCGGCGTCGGTGAACGCCAGCGAGATCCCGTACAGCAGCGGCCCGACGCTGAAGATCAGCACCGGCACCAGTGCCGGCAGCAGGAGCACCCACATCTCGCGGTTCTCGCGCGGCCCGCGCCCGTTCCGCCGATGACCGGCGGGCGGCGCGGGCCGCGTCGCCGTGGCCGTCACGGCGTCCCCCTCTCCGCACCTGGCGCCTGGTACGGTGCGGGCTCCTCCCCCGTCGTCGAAGCCCGTACCGCGAGGCGCGGCGGCACGGTCACCCTGCGGGGCTCCCTGTCGCCGTTCTTCAGCCGGTCGACCAGCAGCTCGGCGGCGGCCTTGCCACGTTCGGCCGACCCCAGCGAGACGCTGGTGAGCGACGGCCAGGAGGCCGCCGCCAGGTCGGTGTCGTCCATGCCGGCCACCGCCACGTCCTGCGGCACCCGCCGCCCGGCCGCGCGCAGCACGTCCAGCGCGCCGAGCGCGATCAGGTCGTTGGCGCACATCAGCGCGTCGACGTCGGGCCGCCGCTCCAGCAGCGCCGCGACGGCCCTGCCGCCCTCGGCGCGGTAGAAGTCGCCGATCTCGACCAGCTCCTCGTCGTACGGCAGCCCGAGGTCCTCCAGCGCCTCCCGGTACGCGGCCCCGCGCGCGGCGCCGGGCACCGTGTCGGTCGGGCCGTTGACCATGCCGATCGTGCGGCGGCCGAGCCGGTAGAGGTGGTCGATGGCCAGCTTCACGCCGGTGCGCGAGTCGGCCCTGACGTTGTCCACGGGCGTGCCCTCCGGCACCGACCCGATGATCACCACCGGGGCGCGGGCCGCGGCCAGCATGTCCAGGTGCTGCTCGGTGACGCGCAGCGGGCTCATGATCAGCCCGTCCACGTACCGCTCCCCCAGGCTGTGCAGCACGTCGATCTCGTCGGCCACCACCGCGTCCGTGGAGTGCAGGACGAGGCGGTAGCCGGCGGACTTGAGCACCGGCTGGATCTGGCGCAACATGGCCAGGTAGGCCGGGTTGCCGACGTCGGCCATGGCGAAGGCGACCTGGTGGGTGCGGCGGGACTTCAGGGAGCGGGCGACGGCGTTGCGCACATACCCGAGCTCCTCGGCGGCGGCCATCACCTTCCGCACGGTCTCCTGCCGGGTGGGCAGGCCGTTGAGCACCCGCGACACCGAGGCGATGGAGACACCGGCGCGCTCGGCGATCGTGGTGATCGTGGGTCCGTCGGCCAAGGCTGTCCCTTCCATGTACGTAAACGATTTCAGCAAAGAGACTGTAAACGTTTACTGCGTGTGCGCCATGTAACCCGCCCGCCACGTCCCCGGTCAAGTCACGATCCCATCACGCGCGACACGCCCGGAAAACAGAAGTGTGATGAAAACCACGCTTCAGGGGCAAAACCGGGCTTCGGGGGCATGACGCGCAGGGTGCGCGGGCCGAGCGGGACGATCATCAGATGGCGGGCGTCCCGGACCGGCGGGCGGCACCCGCGCGAGTCTCCGCCGCGAGCCCGAATCCGAGGGCGTCATGCCTGGTCAAAGGCCCTTTCAGCACCATCTGACGCCGCATCCCGGCACATCGGGGCTACGGTGAGACGTAAAGCATGGCGGGCGGCGCGGTCGTACGCGACGGCGCGCCCGGGTGGGAGACGCCGTGCGGCGGAGCGGCCGCCACGGCGCCGCGGACACGTTGAGCGGCGCTTTCCGCTACACGAACCGCTGGTATCCGCCATGATTAGCCACTGCACTACGGGTAACAGAATCCCCGATCGTTAACTCCCCGAGGAGAACTACTGATGGCACTTCCTACTCTCACCCCCGAGCAGCGCAAGGCGGCGCTGGAGAAGGCCGCGGAGGCCCGTGCCGCCCGCACCGCCCTGCTGGCGAAGGTCAAGGCGGGCGAGCTGTCGTTCTCGCAGCTGCTCGAGCGCGACGACGACATCGCCAAAAAGATCAAGGTGTCGCAGGCCCTGCGCGCCGTGAAGGGCGTCGGCCCGGCCAAGGCCACCGCTCTGATGGAGGAGGCCGGCGTCGACGAGAAGCGCCGCCTCGGCGGCCTGGGCGCCCAGCAGCGCAAGAAGCTGGTCGAAGCGCTCGGCTGACCACCGGGCGGCCAGGTCCGCGCGATGCCCGCGCGGACCGGCCGGCGACACCGGGATCGGCCGGCGCCGAGGGATGCCGGCCGTCGCACAAAGGGGATGACCGGGCCAAGTGGGGGCTGACGGGCGGATGTCACCGCCCCGAGGCGGGCCCGGTTCCGGCTGGCGCGACCAACGGGCACGCCAGCTGCTCCGGCCCTCGCCGGGGCAGGCCCGGCGGTCGGCACGGCCGCCCGCCGCACCGGCACGACCGCCGCCCAGGGCGGCCCCGGGTCGCGCCGCGGGGGTGACACGCGCTCAGGAGCCGCGCGGCAGAGCGACGCGCTCAGGCGCGCGTCATCATCACAGCGCGCTCAGGAGCGCAGGTAGGCCAGGACGGCCAGGACCCGGCGATGCTGGTCGCTGTCGTCGGCGTAGAGGCCGAGCTTGCTGAAGATGCTCCTGATGTGCTTCTCCACGGCCCCGTCGCTGATGACGAGCTGCCTGCCGATGGCGGGGTTGGACTTCCCCTCCGCCATCAGGCCCAGCACCTCGCGCTCACGCGGGGTGAGCGAGGCGAGCGGGTCGTCCCTGCGCCTGCGCACCATCAACTGCGACACCACCTGCGGGTCGAACACGGTCCCGCCCGCGGCGACCCGCCGCAGGCCCTCCAGGAACTCCTCCACGTCGACGACCCGGTCCTTCAGCAGGTAACCCACCGCGCCCCTGGCGTCGGCGAGCAGGTCGTCGGCGTACGACACCTCGACGTACTGCGACAGGATGAGCACCGGCGCCCCCGGCACCAGCTCCCTGGCCCGCACGGCGGCGCGCAGCCCCTCGTCGGTGAAGCTCGGCGGCATCCGCACGTCCACCACCGACACGTCCGGCCGGTGGGCGGCGACGGCCTCGACGAGGGCGTCGCCGTCGCCGACGGTCGCCACCACCTCGCAGCCGAACTCCTCAAGCAGCCTGACCAGGCCCTCCCTGATCAGCACGGCGTCATCGGCCACGACTACACGCACGGCACCTCCGCTACGATCACCGTCGGCCCGCCTTCCGGCGAGCTCACCGCGAGCTCCCCGTCGACGGCGCGGAGCCGGTCGGCCAGCCCGGCGAGACCGTGTCCCTTGGCGACGTGCGCGCCGCCGACCCCATCATCCCCGATGCTCAGCACCAGGCGATCACCGGTGTGCACCAGCCGGATGGTGCAATGGGATGCCCGGCTGTGCTTGGCCACGTTGGTGAGCGACTCGGCGACGACGAAGTAGACCGCGTTCTCGACCGCGGCGTCGTACCGGCCGGTGGCCCGCACGTCCAGGTCGACGGGGACGGTGCAGCGGCCGGCGAGGGCGGCCAGGGCGGGCGCGAGCCCGCGGTCGGACAGGACGGGCGGGGCGATGCCGCGCGACAGGGCGCGCAGCTCGTCGAGCGTCTCGCGGGTCGAGGTGATCGCGGACCTGATCGTGGCCTGGGCGGCCTCGGGGTCCTTGTCGAGCTGCCGCTGCGCCCGCGACAGCTCCATGGCCAGCGACACCAGCCGCTGCTGGGGGCCGTCGTGGATGTCGCGCTCCAGCTTGCGCAGCGCGTTGGCCTCGGCGGAGACCGCGGCGGCACGCCCCTCGGCCAGGTCGTCGATGCGCTCCTGCAGCTCGGCCACGCCGGTGAGCAGCACCCGGCCGAGACCGGCGCGCAGCAGCGAGGAGCCACGCACCACGAACGGCATGATCAGCAGGAACAGGAACCCCAGCGTCACGTAGAAGACCAGGTTGACCAGGTAGCCGTCGCCCAGGCCGAGCAGCTCGGGCAGCTCGACGTTGCCCGGGATGCGCGAGGTGACCAGGCCGTAGATCGGATAGGTCAGGCCGGCCAGGGGCACCGCCCAGAAGACCGTGGTGAGCACGAACGACACCAGCGCGAGCGGGAAGTTCACGATGGCGTGCAGCAGGTCGAGCCAGGACTGGCCGCTGGTGAGCGGGTTGATGATCCGGCGGAAGCGGCCGGCGCCCGGCGGCGGCGCCTTGTAGCGGGGGCGTACGGGCGGGCGCTTGAGCACGTCGGAGAGCCAGCCGCGCTCCGCGTCGGCGAACAGGCGGGCGGCCAGCATCGTCCCGGCCAGCACCGGCACGCCGATCCACACGACCATGCCGCCGAGGCCCGCGGCCAGCCCGGCGATCGAGATCACGAAGGCGAGCGCCGTCGCGGGGAACCCCACGAGCGTGTAGCGGGTGTCCAGCAGAACCCGCCTTGTCAGGGAGCGCATGCCCCAAACGCTAAGGCCCCCGCGTGCCCTTTTCGACCCGGTCTGCCGGTGTCAGGGGGTGGGGACAGCCCTACCCCCGGCGGTCCTGCCGGCCTGCCCGGAAGACGGTGGCGCGCGTCAGTGTGCCCGGGAGCCGCGGACGGAAGCCTTGAACCCATCGTTCCCCCGATGAATCGAGGCATCCCCGATGACCGTCCTGCTGGAGCGGCCGCGCACCGCGCCGCCCGCCGCACGCGATCCGTTCATCGACGTCCTGCGGGTGCTCGGCATGGCGCTGGTGGTGCTGCAGCACTGGACCATCCCGGTGCTCGGCTACGACGGCGCCCGGCTGACCACCGGCAACGCGCTGGCCACGCCGGGCGTGTGGGTGGTGACGTGGATCAGCCAGGTGATGCCGCTGGTGTTCTTCGCGGGCGGGGCGGCGAACGCGATCAGCTTCCGCCGCTCCACCGCCGGCGGGCCGCGCTGGCTGACGGGCCGGCTGCGGCGGCTGGCCTGGCCGCTGCTGCCGCTCGCCGCGGTCTGGATCCCGCTGCCGCACCTGCTGCTCGCGCTGGGCGTGCCCGAGCAGCCGCTGCAGGTGGGGGCCCGGCTGACGGGCCAGCTGCTGTGGTTCCTCGCCGTCTACCTGATCGCCGTGGTCGCGACCCCGTACCTGCTGGGCCTGCACGAGCGGTACGGTGCGCGCGTGCCGATGGCGCTGGCCGCCGGGGCGGTGCTGACGGACGTGGCCCGGTTCGCGTCCGGGATCGACGCGGCCGGCTACCTGAACGTGGTCTTCGTGTGGCTGGCGGTGCACCAGCTCGGATTCCTGTACGCGGACGGGCGGCTGGCGCGGCCGGGCCTGATGGCGGCCTGCGGGTACGGGGCGGCGGCGCTGCTGGTCGCGTTCGGCCCGTACCCGGGCAGCATGATCGGGCTGCCCGGCGCCGAGACCTCGAACATGGCGCCGCCCACGCTGGCGATCATGGCCGTCGGGTTCGGGCAGGTGGGGCTGACCGTCCTGCTGCGGGAGCGGATCCTGCGGCTGCCGCTGCGCCGCCTGCTCGCCTGGGCGGGGCCGCGGATGATGACCGCGTACCTGTGGCACATGCCGGCGCTGTTCGCGGTGACGGGCGTGGTCGTGGTGGGGCTGGGCGTGCGCACGCCCGAACCCGGCGGCGGGGACTGGTTCGCGGGGTGGCCGCTCTGGTTCGGGCTGCTGTGCCTGGTGCTGTGGCCGCTGATGCGGTGGTTCGCCCGGTACGAGGAGCCGCCCGCGTTCGCGTACGGGATCGCCGGCTGGGGCATCGCGCTGGCGGCGGCCGCGCTGGTCGGCGGCGGGCTGCTGACGCTGACCGTCGCGGGGTTCGCGCCGGGGGCGGCGCCGGTGGCGGCGGTCGCGGCGATCGCGGGCGGGCTGTGGCTGACGAGGGTGAGCGCGCCGAAACGCGACCGTCATCTCGCCGGGGCAGAATGACACGCCATGACGACCATCCGCCCGCCGGTCGAGTCCGATCTGCCCGCCGTGGCCGCGGTCTACGCCCACTACGTCACCGAGACCGTCGCCACCTTCGACGAGACGCCGCCGACCGTGGACGAGTGGCGGGCGAAGGCGGCGGCGATCACCGGGGCGGGGCTGCCGTTCCTGGTGGCCGAGGAGGACGGCGAGGTGCTCGGGTTCGCCTACGCCGCCCGCTACCGGCCCAAGCCCGCCTACCGGCACACGCTGGAGGACACCGTCTACCTCGCGCCCGGGGCGACCGGGCGCGGGCTCGGCGGGATGCTGCTGGCCGAGCTGATCGCCGCCGCCCGGCAGGCGGGCGCACACCAGCTTGTCGCGGTCGTCGCGGGCAGCGGCGAGGAGACGGCGTCGCTCAACCTGCACGCCGCCTTCGGGTTCGTGGAGGCGGGACGGCTGCGCCGGGTGGGGTTCAAACACGGCCGCTGGATCGACACCACGCTGCTCCAACTCGGCCTGGGGTCCTAGCATCCCGCAGACTTCGGCAGGATAGAGGTGTGAGCCTTCTCATCGACCGCCTGCCCGACGAGATCGACGCCGATCCCGACACCATCTACGAAGCGTTCGCCTCCTGGAACGCCGAGAGGGGGCTCACGCTCTATCCCGCCCAGGAGGAGGCGCTGATCGAGGTGGTCTCGGGCAGCAACCTGATCCTGGCCACCCCCACCGGCTCCGGCAAGAGCCTGGTCGCCGCCGGCGCCCACTTCACCGCCCTGACCCGCGACCAGCGGACCTTCTACACCGCGCCGATCAAGGCGCTGGTGTCGGAGAAGTTCTTCGACCTGTGCGCCGTCTTCGGCACCGAGAACGTCGGCATGATGACCGGCGACGCCAGCGTCAACCCGGGCGCGCCGATCATCTGCTGCACCGCCGAGATCCTGGCCAACGTGGCGCTGCGCGACGGCGCCAGGGCCGACATCGGCCAGGTGGTGATGGACGAGTTCCACTTCTACGCCGAGCCCGACCGCGGCTGGGCCTGGCAGGTGCCGCTGCTGGAGCTGCCGCACGTGCAGTTCGTTCTGATGTCGGCGACGCTCGGCGACGTGTCCATGTTCGAGCGCGACCTGACCCGGCGCACCGGCCGCCCCACGGCCGTGGTCAAGAACGCCGAGCGGCCCGTCCCGCTGGTCTACTCCTACCGGATGACGCCGCTGCACGAGACGCTCGAGGAGATGCTGTCCACCTCCCAGGCGCCCGTCTACGTGGTCCACTTCACGCAGGCGGCCGCCATGGAGCGCGCCCAGTCGCTGATGAGCATCAACATGTGCACCAAGGCCGAGAAGGAAGCGATCGCCACGATGATCGGCGGCTTCCGGTTCACCACGCGCTTCGGCCGCGCCCTGTCGAGGCTGGTCCGCCACGGCATCGGCGTCCACCACGCGGGCATGCTGCCCAAGTACCGGCGGCTGGTCGAGCGGCTGGCCCAGGCCGGGCTGCTCAAGGTCATCTGCGGCACCGACACGCTCGGCGTGGGCGTCAACGTGCCGATCCGCACGGTGCTGTTCACCGCGCTGTCCAAGTACGACGGCAACAAGGTGCGGCGGCTGCGCGCCCGCGAGTTCCACCAGATCGCCGGCCGGGCGGGCCGCGCCGGGTTCGACACCATCGGTTACGTCGCCTGCCAGGCCCCCGAGCACGACATCGAGAACGCCCGCGCGCTGGCCAAGATCGGCGACGACCCGAAGCGGCGGCGCGGCTACGCCCGCAAGAAGCCGCCGGAGGGGTTCGTCGGCTGGAGCGAGGAGACGTTCCAGAAGCTCCAGCAGGCCGAGCCCGAGCCGCTCCAGTCCCGGTTCAAGGTGAGCAACGCGATGCTGCTGGCCGTCATCAACCGGCCCGGCGACTGCTTCCAGGCGATGAAGCACCTGCTCACCGACAACCACGAAGACCGCAAGTGGCAGCGGCGGCACATCAGCCAGGCCATCGCGATCTACCGGTCGCTGCTGGCCGGCGGCGTCGTCGAGCAGCTCCGCGAGCCCGACGAGCAGGGCCGCCGCGCCCGGCTGACCATCGAGCTGCAGGAGGACTTCGCGCTCAACCAGGCGCTGTCGACGTTCGCGCTGGCCGCCTTCGAGCTGCTCGACCGCGAGTCGCCCGGCTACGCCCTCGACATGGTGTCGATCGTCGAGTCCATCCTGGACGACCCGCGCCAGATCCTGTCGGCCCAGCTGAAGAAGGCGCGCGGCGAGGCCGTCGCCGAGATGAAGGCCGACGGCGTCGAGTACGAGGAGCGCATGGAGGCGCTCGCCGAGATCATGTACCCGATGCCGCTGGAGGACCTGCTGCTCGGCGCGTACGAGACCTACCGGCGCGGCCACCCGTGGGTCGGCGACTACACCGTCAGCCCCAAGTCCGTGGTCCGCGACCTGTACGAGCGGGCGATGACGTTCAGCGAGTACATCCAGTTCTACGAGCTGGCCCGCTCCGAGGGCACCGTGCTGCGCTACCTGGCCGACGCCTACCGCACGCTCTCGCGTACCGTCCCCGAGCACCTGAAGACCGAGGAGTTCGTCGACCTGATCGAGTGGCTCGGCGAGCTGGTGCGCCAGGTCGACTCCAGCCTGATCGACGAGTGGGAGAAGCTCGCCAACCCCGGCGAGGCGCTGGAGCGGCGCGACCAGCTGGAGACCAAGGTGCGCCCGGTCACCGGCAACCCGCGGGCGTTCCGGGTGCTGGTGCGCAACGCCATGTTCAGGCTCGCCGAGCTGTGCGCGCTGGAGAAGGAGGCGGAGCTGGAGGAGCTCGCTCCCGACGTCGACTGGGGCGCCGCGCTCGACGCCTACTACGACGAGCACGAGGAGATCCTCACCGACGCCGACGCCCGCGGGCCGGCGCTGCTGCGCATCGAGGAGGAGCCCGGCGTCTGGAAGGTCCGCCAGACTGTGAAGGACCCCGCGGGCGACGGCGACTGGGGCATCGACGCCCAGGTCGACCTGACGGCGTCCGACGAGGAGGGCCACGCCGTCATCCACGTGCAGGGGCTCAACCGGCTCTAGGAAGTCAGCGCCCTCGTCATGAACACGCTGTTGGGGTCGGGGCGGTAGTCCGCGAACGGCTCGCAGAAGGTGAAGCCGAATTTCTCGTACAGCCGCCGCGCCGGCAGGTAGAACTCGGCGGAGCCGGTCTCGAGGCTCAGCCGCCGGATCCCCATCCGCTCCGCCTCGGCGATGATGTGGGCGAGCAGGAAGGACGCCACGCCACCGCGCTTGCGGGCGGTGGCCGTGCGCATGGACTTGAGCTCGGCGTGTCCGGGGTCGAGCCGCTTGATCGCGCCGCAGCCGACCAGCGTGCCGTCGTCCCACACGGACCAGAACGTGATCTCGGGGCGGCGCAGGCCGTCGAGGTCGAGGGCGTGTTTGCTCTCGGGCGGCGTGGTGGACAACATCTCTCTGACGTGCTCGTCCAGGAATTTGGCGATCTCGTCGCCGGTGAGGTCGTCGACCACGATCTCCATTTTTGCCGCCCCCTCCGCTCGCCGATTGACGGTACATCTCCCGCGTTAAGGGGATGTTTCGGCGTTTTCACGGAGGGAGACTCTCTCCCCGGGGTCCTGGGCTGGCCCCCGCGAAGAGCAGCCCCGGCTCCCGGCGGGGAAAGAAAAAGCCGTGTGCCGGAATGGACTGGCAAGGGCATTCCGGCACACGCCTGTTAATTCATAATCGCTTCACGATGTTCGGCGTCTCGTCATGACAATGTCCCAAGATCGTGACATTTCGGCCTTCCGGGCCTCTCAGCAGGCGGCAATCCTGCAGATCTTGCCCAGCATCTTCTTGCTGTCCTTGATCTGCATCTTGAAGTCCGAGGTGGCGGGCTTGCTCCACTCCCCCGCGACTGTGTAGATCACCAGCGCGTTCGCCCGCCGCGTCACGATGCCGCGCTCGCCGCCGATGGCCACCCGCCTGCCGCTGTAGGCCTGGCCGGTGACGGCGATCGACTCGTCGCCGAGCTTCACCCGCTTGCCCGTGAACCGGTAGCTCTTGGTGCCGCAGGCGGAGACCGCGGAACGGATGTCCCGCATCGCCTTCTTGGCCCCGGCCTTCGAGGTGTAGAGGATCACCTGCTCGGACTTCGAGTAGTCGGGCACGGCCGTGTAGATGAGGGTCTTGGCGGCCTTCCGGCCGGACCGGGCGAGCGTCGCCCTGTCACACGGGTTGACGACGAGCCGCGCGGCGGTCCGACCGCTCACCGCCCAGCTGTGCTCGGGGTTGTCATCCTTCTTGGCGGCGGCCTTCTCGTACAGCATGAAACCGTCGGGAATGGCGACCGCTGCGGCTAACAGGAGTATGGAGATCATGGTCCCCGATGGTACGAGCCGCCGATGCAGGGATTCTTGCAGCCCGCTTGCTCAGCCGCCGGAGATGTCGGACTCGGCGTCCTCGGGGACGACGGTGTCCCAGGCGTCGTCGAGCCAGCCTTCAGGCAGGTGGACCTTGGTCCGCTCGCCGGACTTGCCGCGCGGCGTGTCGGTGTGCGGCGGCCACGGCTGGTCAGGGTCCAGCTCGGCCAGCCCTGCGCGCAGCTCGTCGAGCGAGTCCGCCGTCGTCACCCGCCGCCGCGCCTCGGCGCCCACGGTGAAGCCCTTGAGATACCAGCCGATGTGCTTGCGGAAGTCGGCGATGGCGTAGCGCTCGGTGTCGAACGCCTCGACCATCATCGTGGCGTGCCTGGCCATCGTTCGCGCGACCTCGCCGAGCGACGGCCTGGCCCGCTCGGCGCTGCCGTCGAACGCACTCCGCAGATCCCTGAACAGCCACGGCCTGCCGAGGCAGCCGCGGCCCACGACCACGCCGTCGCATCCCGTACGGGCAACCATCCGCAGCGCGTCGTCGGCGGACCAGATGTCGCCGTTGCCCAGCACCGGGATGTCGGGCACCGCCTCCTTGAGCCGGGCGATGGCGTCCCAGTCGGCCGTGCCGCCGTAGTGCTGGAGCGCGGTGCGCGCGTGCAGCGCCACCGCCGCGACGCCCTCCTCGGCCGCGATGCGGCCGGCGTCGAGGTAGGTGAGGTGGTCGTCGTCGATGCCGGTCCGCATCTTCATGGTGACGGGCAGCGGGCCCGCGTTGGCCACCGCCGCACGCAGGATCCGCCGCAGCAGGTTGCGCTTGTACGGGAGCGCGGAGCCGCCGCCACGCCTGGTGACCTTGGGTACGGGGCAGCCGAAGTTGAGGTCGACGTGGTCGGCCAGGTCTTCCTCGGCGACCATCTTGACCGCCCGGCCCACCGTCACCGGGTCGACCCCGTACAGCTGGAGGCTCCTGGGCCGCTCCGGCTCGGCGAAGCGGATCATCTTCATGGTCTTGGCGTTCCGCTCCACCAGGGCGCGGGAGGTGATCATCTCGCACACGAACAGCCCGCCGCCCTGCTCGCGGCAGAGCACCCGGAACGGCGCGTTCGTGATGCCCGCCATCGGCGCCAGCACCACCGGCGGCCACACCTCGATCGGCCCAATCTTCATCCTTGAAGTTGTAGCGCAGGTCCGGCGGGAAGCGGTATTCGCACGGGTGAGGCGGGGCGGCGGGAAATTCGCTAGAGTAGTCGGGCAACGCGGAAGTGGCTCAGTGGTAGAGCATCACCTTGCCAAGGTGAGGGTCGCGGGTTCGAATCCCGTCTTCCGCTCGGACAGGTTGCCCGGTGGAGTGGCCGAGAGGCGAGGCAGCGGCCTGCAAAGCCGTGCACGCGGGTTCAAATCCCGTCTCCACCTCGACGGACGATTAGCTCAGCGGGAGAGCGCTTCCCTGACACGGAAGAGGTCACTGGTTCAATCCCAGTATCGTCCACCATCTCCACGAAGCCCCCGGACCACCCGGGGGCTTCCGCATGTACGGACCATGGTCAAGTCCGCGAGCCCCGGGGTGTTCCGAGGGCCGGGGAGCGTCGGCATACCGGTGACATACCGGGCGCTCGTACTCTTGCGCGGGTGCGTTTTCACAGGTGCTGGACCAGAACCGCTGCCGTGTTGCTCCTCGGCGCTCCCCTGCTCGTGACGGTTTCCCCCGCCGAGGCGAGACCCCTGTCGGACAGGAGTTTCTTCGGCGAGTGGAAGAACGGCGCCTGGGTCGCGGGGTCGCGGTTGTCGTACACAGAGCCGGGACTGACGGCCATGCAGAACGCGGTCAAGGCCGGCGACCATGCCCTGGCCAAACGGCGGTTGCTCGAATATTTCCGGACCCGTCCGCCGATCTCGGCCGGGACCTTCTCCCACCCCGACTGGCCGGGAGCCGTGGAACTGACCGCGGACCACATCTGGACGCTCGCCGGCGGCGAGGTCTACATCGACACGCTGACGGTCGGCCCCGCCGAGACCACGGTCACCACCGACGTGACGAGCAGCGTCACCGGCGGCCGGAGCGGCTTCTTCCTGATGAGCCGGTACAAGGACGCGGTCGTCGCGAACTTCCACAGCAGGAGCAAGGGAGAGGGCAAGCCCACCCTCCGGCTGACCTTCACCGACGGCTCGGCGAAGACCCTGGTGCCTACCGACGACACCCACATCTGGGCGGGCCACCCGGGCAACGTCTACGGCGACAAGTACCTGCTGCGGGTCGCCGACCAGGGCAAGGGCCCGTTCACGGCCGCGACGAGCAAGGCCTACTTGCAGTTCGACCTCGACGGGCTGCCCAAGGTGAAGAAGGCCGAGCTGACGCTGACCGGCAAGGCGGACGCCAGGAAACAGGTCATGCTGTTCGGCAACGGCGAATCCTTCGACGAGGACACCCGTACCTGGAACAACACCGTGCAGTACACCTACTCCTGGCAGGGCGACCCCGACGGTTTCGACTGGAAGCAGCCGGCCGGCGCCGACAAGGAGTACTACGTCCAGCTCCCCCGCTTCTACTTCGCGGGGCCGCTGGCCGCCGCCTACCAGCGCACCGGCGACGAGAAGCACGCCCGCGCCCTCATCGGCATCATGACCGACTTCATCAAGGACGCCGACGCCTACGACTCCGACGAGGGCGCCGGCTCGTACCCGAACAGCCTCTCCGTGGCGCGCCGCATCCAGAACTGGATCCCCGCGTACGAGATCCTGCGCAAGAGCCCGTCGCTGACCCCCGAGGCCAACGCCGAGATCCTCAAGGCGTTCAACAGGGCGGGCCTGCATCTGCAGGAGAGCACCCAGGGCGCGCCGAACTGGAGGCAGACCCAGAAGGTCGTGCTGCTGCACCTCGCGGTGTACTTCCCCGAGTTCCGCGTGGCGGACAAGTGGCGCGCCGACGCTCTCGGTTTCCTGGAGGGGCAGCTCGACGACTCGACCTACCCCGACGGCGGCTACTGGGAGGCGACGGACGGGTACGCCCGCGGTTACGCCTCCCAGTACGTGGACATCGCCCTGTTCATGCGCCAGCACGGGATCGAGTTCAGCTCCGCCACCAAGGGCAAGCTGCGCAAGCTGGCCCGTTTCCTGATGGATCAGACCTTCCCCAGCGGCTACAACGCCATGTACGGCGACAGCGACACGAAGGACATGCGCTCGACGCTGAGAAGGCTGGGCGAACTGCTGGGCGACCAGGAGCTGATCTACGTCGGCACCTCGGGCGGCTCGGGGCGAAAGCCCGCGCACACCTCGTCGCTGTATCCCGACACCCGGGTGGCGGTCAGCAGGTCCGGCTGGCACGCCCAGGACTCGTACCTGCGGCTGAACATCGACCGGGGCAACCACAGTCACCCGGACGAGCTGGCGGTCACCGTCTACGCCCACGGCAGGCCGCTGCTGCCCGACATGGGGACGTTCACCTACAGCCAGGACCCGCGGGCGGAATGGCTGAGGAAGAGCACGGAAGCGCACAACACCATCGAGATCGACAACAAGGCGCAGGATTCGAAGGCTCCGGGGGCGATCACGCACATGGTCACCAACCCGGTCTTCGACCGGATCGGAGCCCACAGCGAAGCCTCCGCCGGGGCGCTCCACGAACGGTCCATCCTGGCCCTGCACTCGGGCCTGTGGCTGGTCTCCGACCGGTTGAAGCCCAAGAGCGGCGGAGCGCACCGCTACGAGCAGAACTGGCACTTCGCCTCGGACGCCGAGCCCTCGCTGCGGTCCGGTTCGAAGGCGGCGGCCACGGCCTTCGGTACGGGCGCGAACATCACCGTGGTGCCCGCCGACCCGGGCCAGGTCAGCGCCTCGCTGCGGGCCGGTTACCACGCTCCGTACATGTACCAGGTGCAGGACGCCAAGTACGCGTCGTACGTCAAGACGGTCACGGGCGGGACCACCTTCGACACCCTCCTGCTGCCCTCCACCGGAGCTGCGGACCCATCGGTCGCCGTAAAACGCCTCCCCGTCAGCGGCGCCACGCCGTTCGAGGCGACCGCGCTGAACCTGAACCTGGGCGCGCGCGGCGAGGGGGTGTACTACAAGTCCTGGAACAAGCAGGCGTCCCGGTCGTTCGGGCCGTACGACTACGACGGGAAGATGTTCTACACCGAGACCGGCGCCGCGGGTCAGACGGTCGTGATGATGAGCGGCACGTCCATCGAGCATGACGGCGCCACCCTGGTCAAGTCGCCCGTCGAGGTGCCGGACCTGGCCGTGCGCGTCGGGACCGACGGCACCGGCCGCATCGACGGCAGCGGCCTGACCGCGAGTACCGACCAGGCGCGCGCCATCGCGATCGCCGCGCCGGGGGCCACGAAGGTGGTCCTCAACGGCACGCAGGTGCCCTTCACCCGCGACGGCGCACTCATCTACGCGGCGGCCGTCGCGTGACGACGGGTTCGGCCGGGCTTGCCCTCATGGCGGGCGAGTGGGCCGCGGCCGCGCGGCTCAGGCGGGCCGGTGACCCGGGCCGTCAGCGGACGCCGCGGGGGCGGAACTGGATGCTGATGCGCGGCCCCGCCGGGCGGGTGGTCTTGGGGACGGCGTGTTCCCACGTGCGCTGGCAGCTGCCGCCCATCACGATGAGGTCGCCGTGACCCAGGTCGTAGCGGAGTGACGAGCCGCCGCCGCGCGGGCGGAGCAGCAGAGGGCGCGCGTAGCCCACGGACAGGATCGCCACCATGGTGTCGTGGGCGGCGCCGCGGCCGATGGTGTCGCCGTGCCAGGCCACGCTGTCGCGGCCGTCGCGGTAGTAGCACAGGCCGGCCGTGGCGAACGGCTCGCCCAGCTCCTCGCGGTAGTGCTCGTCGAGGACGCGCCTGGCGTCGGCCAGCACCGGGTGCGGCAGCGTCTCGCCCTCGTCGTAGAACTTCAGCAGCCGCGGCACGTCGACGACGCGGTCGTACATCTTGCGCCGCTCGGCCCGCCACGGCACCGACTCCGCCAGCCGCTCGAACAGCTCGTCGGCTCCCGACAGCCAGCCCGGCCGCACGTCGACCCAGGCGCCCCGGTCGAGAGGGACGCGGCGGACCGTCGAGCCGAGCGGCCCCACGGCGAGTTCCTCGTTCAGGCTCAGCAGAGATGCTTGGTAAACAGCCGCCATACCACCGAGTGTAGGTGATCGTTCAAACATGTTTTCGACTGTGCCGGATCCCGCGGGCGGGGCATGAAGGACGAGAAGAATCGCGTGGCGTCGTCCCGGGCCGCAGCGGGGCCGCCACATCCGATCGAGGAGCACGTCATGCTCACCACTGAGTTCCTGCCGGGCAGCCCGTGCTGGGTCGATGTCGGCAGCCCCGACATCGAGGCGACCGCCGGCTTCTACAGCGACCTGTTCGGCTGGCGGTTCCAGCCGGCGATGGAGGGATACGGCTTCTGGCAGGCCGACGGCAAGACGGTCGCCGCGGCCGGGTCGGTGATGGAGGAAGGGGCCGCCGCGTCCTGGATGGTCTACTTCCAGACGCCCGACTGCGACGCCACCGCCAAGGCGGTCGAGCTGGCCGGCGGGCTGGTCCGCGCCCAGCCGTTCGACATCGAGGGGCAGGGGCGGATGGCGCAGTTCACCGACCCCGCGGGGGCGGAGTTCGCGGCCTGGCAGCCGGGTGGCACGCGCGGCCTCGACGTGGTGACCGATCCGGGGTCGTTCGCCTGGGCCGAGCTGTTCGTGCCCGACACCGACGGCATCCGCGGCTTCTACCGGTCGGTGTTCGGCTGGCGGTTCGACGACGTCGACATGGGAGATCTGACCTATCCGGTGGTCTCGCCGGCCGAGGGCGGCGCCGACTCGTCGATGGCGGGGCTGGTGGGGCTGCCGCCGGGTGACCGGGCCCACTGGGTGCCGTTCTTCGAGGTGCCCGACTGCGACGGGGTGGTGGCCAGGTGCCAGGAGCTCGGCGGCACGGTGCGCACGCCGGTGGACGACGTGCCGGGGGTGGGGCGGATCGCGTACCTGTCCGATCCGCACGGGGCGCGGTTCGCGGTGATCACCAGCACGGCCTGAGCGCGCCGGTGTAACGTCTTCGGGGTGTTGACACGTTACATGCTCGGCGCCCTCGCCTCCCGTACCGGCGACGAGATGTCCGGGCCCGCGCTGCTGGTCGCCGGGCTGGCTGTCACGGGGTCGCCGGTGCTGGCGTCGTCGCTGCTGGCGGGGCTGACCGTGTCGGCGGCGGCCGGGGGGCCGCTGCTGGGCGTGATGCTCGACCGTACCCGCAGGCCGGGGCGGGTGCTCGGGTGGTGCCTGGTGGGTTACGGCGCGGGGCTGCTCGTGGTGCTGGCCGGGCTGGGGCGGCTGCCGGACGCGGCGCTGATCGGGGTGGCGGTGCTGACGGGGTTGCTGGGGCCTTCGCTGAACGGCGGGTGGACGGCGCAGCTGCCGTCGGTCGTCGGGGCCGGGCGGCTGCCGCGGGCGAACGCGCTGGACGCGATGAGCTACAACGTGGCCGCGCTGGCCGGGCCTGCGCTGGTGGGGGTGATCGCGACCGCCACCGGAGGAGAGGCGGCCGTCGTGGCCGGCGTGGTGCTGCTGGTGGCGGCCATGCCCGCGGCCCGGGTGCTGCCGGCGCGGGAGGAGAGGCTCGGGAAGCCAGGGGCGGTCCGGGAGGAGCTCGCGGCCGGGTTCCGCGCCATCGCGGGGAACCGGGCGCTGCGGCGGGCGACCGTGACGTCCATGGTGTCGATGGCGGGTCTGGCCATGCTGATCGTGGCCGCGCCGCTGCTGGGGCTGCGGCTCGCGGGCGACGCCGGGTACGGGGCGCTCCTGCTGGCGGTGACGGCGGGAGCGGCCCTCGCGGCCAACGCCGTGATCGCACGGGTCGGGGTGCGATGGCAATCTCTCCGCACGGGACGGCAAGCTGGCGTCGCGAGGGCGGGGGTGCGGTGGCGGCCTCTCCGGGCGGGACGACAAGCCGGTGCCGTGGACGCGCGGGCGAGGTTACGGTGGCGGCCTCTCCGGGCGGGACGGCAAGGCAGTGCCGGGGTCGCGCGGGCGGGGATGGGGTGGGACACGGTGATGGTCGTGTCCACCCTGTTGATCGGGGTGGGGACGTTGGTGGCGGCGGTGGCGGGGTCCTTTGCGGTGGCGGTGGTGGCAGCCGTGGTGGTGGGCGTGGGTGAGGGGCCGCAGCTCACGGCGCTGTTCGCGGTGCGGCATCGGGAGGCGCCTGAGCGGGTGCGCGGTCAGGTGTTCACGACCGGGGCCAGCTTGAAGATCACCTCGTTCGCGGCGGGTTCGGCGCTGGCGGGGCCGCTGGTGGCCTTGTCCCCGGGAGCCGCGCTGCTCGCGGGGGCGGGCGTCCAGCTTCTGGCCGTGGCGGCGTACGGTCTGCTCTCGCTCCCCCGGTCGGCCCTGGAAGGACCTACGCCGTACGGTCCTGACGAAGAAACACAGTCGGGGTGATCAGGCTGGGCGGGTGGAGCGGTAGGCGGCTACGCGTTCGCGGGTGGCGCAGCGTGGTGTGCAGTAGCGGCGGGGGCTGCCGCCGCCCGCGTGCAGGAAGGGGCGGCGGCAGGTCGCCGACGCGCACAGGCCGCCGGGGACGCGCTGGTGGTCGGCCAGGAGGACGGCGAAGGCCATCGCCGAGGACGCCTGGAACCATTCGCCCCAGGGCGCGTCGTCGTGGCCGTCGACGTGCACGTGCCAGCCGGTCGTGCCGTCGTGGCTGGTCAGGCGGGGCGGCCCGGCGGCGGTCGCCAGGAGGCCGTTGAGCAGGGCCGCCGCCGCGCCGGGGCCGGGCGCGGCGAGGACCTCGACGAGCCGCCCGGCCGCCTCCCGCATCGCCCGCACGTCGGCCCCGGTGAGGTCGAGCGGCCCCCGCTCCCCGTGGGCGCGCAGCACCCGGGCCACCGACTCCGCCGTCGCGTCCTCGTACAGCAGGACCGTGCACAGGTCGACGGCCCTGGCCGCGATCGCCTTGGTCGAGTGATCCTCCACGTTCCCGAGCGTAGAGGGTCAGCCGCCGCAGGCGGCGACCACGAGCGAGTCCTTCAGCACCGTGTAGCGGTCCCTGAGCCTGACCGCGCCGGTCCCGGTGTCGATCTGGACGACGTTCATCCGGCCGGCCTGGGTGGTGAGGTGGAGCGTGACCTGCCGGTCGCCGGTCCAGTCGATGGCGTTGAGGTCGCCCTTGGGCAGCTTGACCGGGACCCGGCCGAGCACCTGGTCGGTCTCGACGTCGTACAGCACGAGCTGGGACTTGCCGGCGACGAACGCGGCGGCGGTGCGCCCGTCGGCGGCCAGGGCGAGCGGCATGTTGGCGGAGACGAGCTGCGGCGGGGTGGCGCGGGAGACGAGCTCGCCGGTGTCGGCGCGGACCACGACGTCCGTCACGGACTCGTCGGCGTCGACGGTGGTGAGGACCTCGCCGCCGTCGCCGCTGAAGTCCACCAAGGTCTCGCCGCGCGGGAGCGTGCCGAGGCGGGCGCCGTCGGAGGTGTCGAAGATCCGCACCTGGCCGGTGCCGATCGTGACGGCGAGCCGGCCGCCGTTGTCGGACAGGACGAGCCCGACCTCGTACTGCGGCACCCGGGGCACCGCGCCGGCCGGCAGCAGGGTGACGCCGCCGCCGAGGGTGCGGACGGCGAGGCGGTGGGAGTTCTTCGCGAAGTACGCGACCTTCGTGCCGTCGCCGCTGACCGCGACGGGCGCGGGGAGGTACTTGTAGGGCTTGCCGTCGGCCTTGAGCGCGACGGTCTGCGCGTCGGCCAGGACGCGCTGCTCGCCGCTGTGCATGACCAGCCGCCACGGGCCGCAGGGCAGCCGGCCGTCGTCGCCCCTGTCGCAGCCCTTGATGGAGGCGTAGCGGACGGCGTCGTGGTGCGGCGCGGCCTGGGCGGGCGCGGTCAGGGGCACGGTCAGTGGCACCGCCAGCAAGGCGGCGGCCAGCAGGATGACCTTCATGTCACTCTCCCGCGACGGTGTAGAAGTAGGGGTCCTTGCCGGTCGTGTAGCGCTCGGTCTGCTTGACGGCGCCGGTCGCGGGGTCGGCGGTGAGCACCCGGACCACGGCCGTGCCGCCCTTCCCTCTCCCGGGCACGGCGACCGTGAGCTTGCCGCCCTCGCCCCACCGGGCGGTGAACGGGGTGTCGCCGGGGTCGAGCGCGAGGTCCACGCCCTCGGTCAGCTTGCCGGTCGCCAGGTCGTACAGGCGCAGCCGGGGCGGTTTGCCGCGTTCGGGGTGGCCGGAGACGACGACCGCGACAGTCCGCCCGTCGCGGGCCAGCGCCTTGACCGGCGCGTTGGCCACGACCTGCGGCGGCGTGCGCCTGACGGAGGTGCCGTCGGGCTCGTGCACGACGAGCGCGGTGGTGTTGTCGGCGGTGACGCGCTCGGTGAGCACCCGGTCGCCACCGGGGCTGAAGCCGATCGGGGTGTCTCCCCCGCGCAGCTCGGCGGTCCGCCGGGTGGCGAGGGTGTAGAGCTTGGTGGGCACCCGCTCGGCCTGGTCGAGGTAGTCGACCAGCACCCGGTCGCCGGCGGGCGACAGGGTGAGCGAGACCAGGTCGGTGCCGGCGCCCTTGGGCAGCAGCGACCTGGGCAGCTCGGTGCGGCGGCCGCTGGGCAGGTGCCACACGACCAGGCGGTGGTCGCCGGACCGCTGGTGGGCGACGGACCGGCCGTCGGCGCTGACGGCGAGCGGGGCGGCCTCGCCGGTGCTCCTGCCGCGCCGGTCGACGCTGACCCCGGCGACGGCGGAGCTGGTGGTCACGCCGCCGCCGGGGGCGAGCAGCCGCCAGGTGGGACACGGGACCGTGATGCCGGATCTCTCCGTACAGGTGGGTATCCACGCCAGGCCCACCTGAGCGGGCCTGGCGTGCGCGGCGGGCGCCCAGGCGACCCCGCCGAGGACCGCGGACGCCAGGAGGGCGGCGGTCGCCGAGCAGATTCTCATGCTCACTTGGACAACCGGCGGGCCGTCCCCGCGGATCACGGATGCGTCACGTTCGGGGCAACGGCCGGCGGCCGGGGAAGCCGAGCTCCGAGCGGTGGTACCAGCCCAGCTCCGGCTCGCCCTCGATCCAGCACAGCCGTACGGACGCGCCGTCGAGCACGGCGGGGAAGTCGAGCAGCACGGGCGCGATGCCCTTCACCTCCAGGCCCAGGCCGGCCCAGCGGGACAGGATCTCCTGCATGCCCGCCTCGATGCCCTTGATCTCGGGCAGCCCGCCGAGCGGGGAGACGCCGCCGGTGTCGCGGTCGTAGGTGATCTCGGCGAGGTCGGCGCGGGCGGCGACGAGCTCGCGGGCCTCGGCGAGGATCCGCGGCATCAGCGAGCGCGCCTCGGCGACGGAGAAGAGCCTGTCCATAGCCGGGAACGTTAGCGGTTCGGCTCGTAGGCGCGGAGCAGGAGCTGCTCGGCGTGGTCGAGATAGCCGTCGAGGTAGGCGGCGGCGCGGTCGGGCTCGCCGGCCTCGATGAGCTTGAGCAGCTCGCGGTTGCGGTCGAGGAACGGCTCGTGGAAGTCGCGCGGGTTCTCCATCACGTGGAAGACCAGGCGCAGCTCGGCCAGGAGCTGGCGCATCGCCTCGTCGAGCCTGGGGCTCTGGTTGAGGGTGACGAGGGCCTGGTGGTAGCGGATGTTGGCGGTGCCGACGGCCCGCCAGTCGCCGGCCTCGGCGGCCCGCTCGGCGTCGGTCATCGCCTCGCTGATCTGCGCCAGCGCCTGCGGCGTCGGGGGGCGGCGGACGGCCGCGCCTTCGAGCACCCGGCGCACGCGGTAGAGGTCGGAGACGTCCTCGGCCGACAGCACGCGGACGAACACGCCCCTGTTGAGCCGGTGGTCGAGCAGCCGTTCGTGGCTGAGCAGCCGGAACGCCTCGCGCAGCGTGTTGCGCGAGACGCCGAGGGCCTCGCAGATCGACTCCTCCGACAGGCGCTGGCCGGGCATGAAGAGGCCTTCGATGATCCGGTCGCGCAGGATGTCGGCGACCCGCTCGGCGGTGCTGCTGCGCCCGAGGCGGGATCGGTCTTGTGCGAGGCCGGCTACTGCGTCGTCCACAGGCAACAGGAAATCATCGAACAAACCTCTTGTCGAATCGTTCAACGATCCTTACGTTGAAACGGTGACCCTCTGAACGAAGGAGCGATCGATGTCCGGCTCCACCCCCCAATCCCGGCGGGTGATCCTCGCCAGCCTGATCGGCACATCGCTGGAGTGGTACGACTTCTTCCTGTACACGACCGCCGCCACGCTGGTCTTCGGCAAGCTGTTCTTCCCTACCTTCGACCCGCTGAACGCGACCCTGCTGGCCCTGACCACGAACGCGGTGGCGTTCGTCGCCCGGCCGCTGGGCGGGATCGTGTTCGGCCACTTCGGCGACCGCACCGGGCGCAAGACGGTCCTGGTCGTGACGCTGCTCGTGATGGGCGTCTCGACGTTCCTCATCGGCGTGCTGCCCGGATACGACACGCTGGGCGTGCTGGCGCCTGTCATGCTCGCCACGCTCCGGTTCGTGCAGGGGCTCGGGCTCGGCGGCGAGTGGGGCGGCGCCGTGATCATGTCGCTGGAGCACGGCGACCCGCGCCGCCGCGGATTCAACGCGAGCTGGCCCCAGGTCGGCGTCCCGGCGGGATACGTGCTGGCCACCGGCCTGCTCGCGATCCTGTCGTTCACGCTCCCCGACGCCGCGTTCATGTCGTGGGGCTGGCGGGTGCCGTTCCTGCTGTCGGGGCTGCTGGTCCTCGTCGGCCTGTGGGTGCGCCTGAAGATCACCGAGTCGCCGCTGTTCGCCGAGGTCGAGCAGAAGGGCGCCAAGGCGCGGATGCCGCTGCTGGAGGTGCTGCGCACGCACCCGCGCGCGCTGCTGTCGGCCTTCACCGCCCGGATCGGCGTGGACGTCGCCTTCTACACCTTCACCGCGTACATCCTCGTCTACCTGACCGGCCCGCTGGAGCTGGACCGGCAGGTGGGGCTGAACGCGGTGCTGATCGCCTCGGCGCTGCAGCTCGGGCTGATCCCGCTGTTCGGCTCGCTGTCGGACCGGTACGGGAGGCGCCCCGTGTACTTCGCCGGCGTCGTGGGCGCCGCGGTCTGGGTGTTCGCGTTCTTCCCGCTGCTGGAGACCCGGTCCACGTTCCTGATCATCGTGGCCGCCGTGGTCGCGCTCGTCACCCACGCGGCGATGTACGGGCCGCAGGCGGCGTTCATCGCCGAGCTGTTCAGCACCCGGCTGCGCTACAGCGGAGCCTCGATGGGCTACCAGGTGGCCGGCATCGCGGGCGGCGCGCTCGCCCCGGTCATCGCGATCAAGCTCGTCGACACGTTCGGCACCACGCTCGCGGTGTCGGTGTACGTGGTGATCGCGCTGGCGATCACCACCCTGGGCCTGGCCATCGCGCCGGAGACGCGGGACCTGGACCTGGCCGCCGAACCGATGCCGCAGCGCACCTGAGACCGCCCCTCCTGGAGTTGCCGCGAGAGCCGCGGGCGGCGGCTGCCACCGCCGCCCGCGGGGGGAAGGACGACCATGCGAACCGCCCTGCTCGTGATCGCCGCGCTGATCTGCGTGCCGACGCTCGTCGGACTCGTCGGGGGCCTCGAGAGGACCGACGCCGGCGAGGTGGCCGTGGTCCGCGACGGCGGCTGGTTCGACGACAACCAGGTGCGCGAGGTCATCCCGCCCGGCTCCGGCCTGACCTGGGCCGGCCTGTGGTCGTCGGTGCACCCGTACCCGGCGCAGCAGCGCTTCTACACGATCACCGCGGACGCCAGGCGCGCCACCACGCTGGGCGTGGACGTGGTGACGGTGCCCAGCGGCGACGGCGTGAACCTGGGCGTCGAGGGCACCCTGTACTTCACGCTCAACCTGGATCCGGCGACGCTGAAGACCTTCGACGACAAGTACGGCACCCGTACCTTCCGCGGCCAGGACGACTCCTTCCTGTACGCGTGGGAGGGCGACGAGGGGTGGACCGCGTTCTTCGGCCAGGCGGTCCGGCCGGTGATCGACAACGCGCTCCGCACCGAGGTGGGCGCCCGGCGCTGCGCCGAGCTGGTGCCGTCGTGCGCACTGCTGGAGAGCTCGGCGCTGAAGCCGCGCGACAGCAACACGAACATCAGGGCGGTGCAGGACGGGGTGAACGCCGCGCTCGCCCGCGACCTGCCGCGCACGCTCGGCGGCGCGTTCTTCACCGGCATGACCTTCTCTCTGTCGCGGATCACGCTCCCGGCCGAGGTGCAGAAGTCGGTGGACCGCTCGCTGGCGGCCGGCGCCGCCGTCTCCGAGGCGCAGGCGAGGGTGGCGCAGGCCGAGGCGGAGGCCAGGGCCAACCAGGCCAGGCAGGACGGCTACGACAAGTGCCCCGCCTGCGCCGAGATCGACAAGCTGAAGTCACTCCCCCAGGGGATCACCGTCTACGCCCCGGGGAACCAGGACGCGGTCGTCGTGCCCACCCGCTAGGTCCGGGGCTCGCCCGGAACAGGGGCACGGGTGAGCCACGGGCCCTTGAAGGCGGCCAGGGTCAGCAGGAACAGCACCTGGCCGCCCAGCCCGACCATCAGCCACGTCTCCCAGCCGGCCGCGGCGACGACCTGCGGCGAGACCACCAGCATCGCCACGATCATGACGCGGACGACCATCCCCCACAGCCCGAGCGCGGAGCCCTGCAGACGGGCGTCCACGTCCTCGGCGTTCTCGGAGAAGTTGGCCATCCACGGCACGTACGCGATGCCCAGGGCCAGGAACAGCAGCGCGTACACGACCACCACGTGGGTGGCCGAGGCGCCGGCGCCGACCAGGCCGATGAAGTAGGCCAGCGCGGCGATGGTCAGCACGGTCCCGGCGGCGGTGAACGGCTTGCGCAGCCGCAGCCGGTCGGAGATCCGGCCGACCGCGATGACGGCCAGCGCGTTGAGCACGATGCCGAGCGCGACCACGCCGTTGGCGGCCGCCGCGGCCATGCCGAACGCGGTGACCAGGATCGTCTGGCCGAAGATGGCGAAGGTCCAGTAGAGCACCTGCCAGCCGGTGTTGCCGAGCACGTGCGCCCACAGGTGCGGGTGCCGGAACAGCTCTCTCAGCTTGCCCGGGTCGATCTTCTCCTCGGCGCTCACCTCCGCCTCGGCGTCCATGACCTGGGCCCGCAGCGCGGCGGACGGCTCGGCGATCTGCCAGATGATGATCGCGCAGAGGGTGAGCGAGACGACGCCCATGAGGATGGCCTGCGACTGCCAGGCGTTGCCGAACAGCGGCAGCGTCAGGCTCGCCAGCGCGGAGGCCAGGAACGAGGCGCCGACCGGGCCCCAGGTCCAGAACGCGAACGCCTGCGCCCGTCCCATCCGGGGCGAGAAGTCGCGCACCAGCGAGGCGGTGATGGTGATGCCCGCGCCCTCGATGAACAGCATCAGGCAGCGGACCGCGAGCAGCCCGCTCACCGAGTCCACGGTGGCGAGCAGGAAGTTGCAGGCGGCGGTGACGGTGAGCGTGGGCACCAGGATGGCGACCCGGCCCCACCGGTCCGACAGGATGCCGCCGAACCCGGCGGACACCCCGCCCACCAGCACCGAGAGCGCCGCGATGAGCCCGTACTCCTCCAGCGACATGCCGAGGTCGGTCATCAGCAGCGGCAGGATGGTGGCGATCGTGGTCTCGAAGTTGGCCACCAGGCTGGCGAGCACCGCGATGGCGAGCAGGCGGACGCGGCGGGCGCCGACGGGATAGACGCTGAGCTCGCGGACGTAGAACGGCTTCATCCCCAACCTCCGGGGCACGAGCGGGACAAAGGGTCGCTCTAGAACGCGTTTCTAGTAGATCCACAGTTTGCTGCTGAACGCGCGCAAGTCAACGCCCACGAGCGTCACGATGTGATCTCGGTCACCATTTCGCACGTTGTAACGCAATCGCCGCCGATTCCCAGAACCTGATCGACCGTTTACGCATAAACTGCGCGCCTGTGAGCCTCCCTGTACGTGAACGTTCCCCCCGCCCGGGCGGCGGCCGGCACCGGCGGCCGGTCCCCACGTCCCTCCCGCCGGACGCGCCCGTACTCGTGCTCGCCGCGCCCGGCAGCGCCACCGGCGTGGCGGCGGACATCGCCGCCGTGGTGCGCGTCGACAACCCCCAGATCGAGGTACGGCTCACCACCGTGGACGAGCTGGCCCCGGCGCTGCCGGAGGGCCGGGACGCGATCGTGGTGCCCCTGCTCACCTGGGACGATCCGGCCGTCCTCGGCCAGATCGGCCGGGCCGTCGCCGACAGCGGCTCGGGCGCCGTCGTGACGGGCGCGCTCGGCCCGCACCCGCTGCTGGCCGAGGCGCTCCACATCAAGCTGGCCGAACGCGGCCTGGCCAGGGCCGACCGGGTGCGCCTGCTCAACGTCCACAGCCCCGTCGACGCGGTCATCCTCGGCACGACCGGTGGCGAGCAGGCCGTGCACGCGGCACAGGCGACCGCGGTGCTGCTGGCCTCCCGGCTGACGCTCCCGGTGGTGGCCGCCTCACTTGACAGCGAGCCCGGAGTCGCCGTGGCCGCGGACCGGCTGCGTGCGGCCGGCGCCCAGCGGCTGGCGCTCTCGCCGTGTGTGATCGGCCACGAGGCCCCGGCTGACCTGGGGCGACGCGCGGCGGAGGCGATCGGCGCCGGCCACGCGGAGCCGATCGGCGCGCACAGCATGATCGCCGAACTTGTCGCCCGCGCTTACGGCAGTCAACTGGCCACTTGACAAGGGCTTGTAGAGATCACTCAAGTAGCGTTACCGTCGGCCCATGTGCGAGGTCGTGTGCAAAGGTGAGCGTTTGTGGCTTCGTGAGGTCACCGAGTCGGATGCCGCGCCACTGCACGCGATCTACGGAGATCCGGCGGCCACCCAACATATGCCGTTCCCGCCCCGCACGGTCGGGCAGGTGGCCGAGGTTGTGCGGGAGGCGGTGGCCGCCGCCGCCGAGAAGCCGCGCCGCCTGTACGCGCTGGCCGTGCTCGACGCCCACGACCGGAGCGTGATCGGCGTCGCGCGGCTGCACATCGACGCCGAACGCCCGCACTGCGCCGAGATCGGCCTCGGCCTGCGCCCCGACCACTGGGGCCGGGGCATGGGCACCGACCTGGTACGGCTGCTGCTGACCTTCGGCTTCAAGCAGCTCGGCCTGCACCGCATCTGGGGCGCGCGGGCCCCCGCCAACCTGCCCGCCCAGCTGGCCATGCTGACGGCGGGCATGGTCGAGGAGGGTCGCCTGCGCCACCACGTGGCCGCCCCCGACGGCTGGCGCGACTCGGTGATCCACGCCGCGATCGAGGACGAGTGGCGCGGCCGCTGACTCAGCGGACCAGCCCGAAGAACGCCCGGACGTCCCCCACCAGCAGGTCGGGCGCCTCCATCGCGGCGAAGTGCCCGCCGCGGTCGAACTCCGACCAGTGCACGATCTTGTGCTCGCGCTCGGCGACGCGGCGGACCCCGGGGTCGCCCGGGAAGACGGCCACCCCGTGCGGGAGCGCCGACGGCTCCTGCCCTCGGCCCCAGGACGCGGCGCTCTCCTTGTACAGCCGGGCCGAGGAGCCCGCGGTCCCGGTGAGCCAGTAGATGCTGATGTCGGTGAGGAGCTGGTCGCGGTCCACCGCGTCCTCGGGCAGCTCGCGGGCCGGGTCGGTCCACTCCTTGAACTTCTCGGCGATCCAGGCGAGCTGCCCTGCCGGGGAGTCGTGCAGGCCGTACGCGAGCGTCTGCGGCCGGGTGGACTGGATCATCGCGTAGCCGGAGCCGTCCTGGTCGCCGTAGACGGCCAGACGGGCCCGCTCGGCCTCGGTCAGGCCCTCCAGCTCGGCCGGATCCCCGCTCGGGAAGCCGAGCCCGCCGTTGACGTGCACCCCGACGACTCGTTCCGGGTCGAGCCTGCCGACCATCGGGGAGATGACGGCGCCGGTGTCGCCGCCGTGCGCGCCGTACCGCCCGTAGCCGAGCCTGCGCATCAGCTCCTTCCACGCCGCCGCGACCCTGGCGATGTCCCAGCCGCGCTCACGAGTGGGCCCGGAGAAGCCGAAGCCGGGGAGGGACGGGGCGACGACGTGGAAGGCGTCGGCCGGGTCGCCGCCGTGCGCGCGGGGGTCGGTGAGCGGGCCGACGACCTTCATGAACTCGGCCACCGACCCCGGCCAGCCGTGCGTGACCAGCAGGGGCAGCGCGTCCGGCTCGGGTGAGCGCACGTGCAGGAAGTGCACGTTCTGCCCGTCGATCTCGGTGGTGAACTGCGGGAACGCGTTGAGCGCCGCCTCGTGCGCGCGCCAGTCGTAGCCGGTGCGCCAGTACTCGGCGAGTGCTCGCGCGTACGGGACAGGCACCCCGTACGACCAGCCGGCGTCGTCGAGCTCGTCGGGCCAGCGGGTACGGGCGAGGCGCTCGCGCAGGTCGTCCAGGTCGGCCTGCGGGACGTCGATGCGGAAGGGCCGGATGTCGTTGTCCATGACGCCCACGCTAGAAGCCGGTTAGGACAGGTACGGTCCTAGGTGTGCTGGAGACCTCGGCTCGACTGCTGAAACTGCTGTCCCTGCTGCAGACGCGGCGCGACTGGCCCGGCGCGGAGCTGGCCGGGCGGCTCGGCGTCTCGGCCCGTACGGTGCGTCGCGACGTGGAGCGGCTGCGGGAGCTGGGCTACCAGGTGCACGCGTCGGCCGGGGTGCCCGGTTACCGGCTCGGCGCGGGCAGCGACCTGCCGCCGCTGCTGCTCGACGACGAGGAGGCTGTGGCGGTGGCCGTCGGGCTGCGCACGGCCGCGCAGGGCGGCGTGGCGGGCATCGAGGGAGACCTCGGTGCGGGCGCTGGCCAAGCTGGAGCGGGTGCTGCCGTCGCGGCTGCGCCACCGGGTGAACGCGCTGCAGTCGATGACCGTGCCGCTGACCGGCGGCGCGCCCGCGGTCGAGGCGGGCACGCTGTCGGCCATCGCGGCCGCCTGCCGCGACCACGAGGGCCTGCGCTTCGACTACCGGGCCGGGGACGGGACGGTCACGGAGCGGCGGGTGGAGCCGCACCGGCTGGTGGCGTCGGGACGGCGCTGGTATCTGGTCGCGTTCGACCCCGGGCGGGACGACTGGCGGGTGTTCCGGGTCGACCGGCTGCGGCTGCGCACGCCGAACGGGCCGCGGTTCACGCCTCGGGAGCCGCCTGCCGACGACCTGGCCGCCTACGCCTCACACAGGATCTCCAGCGCGCCGTACCGTTACCGGTGCCAGGTCATCGTGCACGCGCCCGCGGAGACGGTCGTGGCGCGCATGCCGCCGTCGGTGGCCGCCGTGGAGCCGCTCGACGGGGGCGGTTGCCTGCTGACCAGCGGCTCCAACTCGCTGGACGAGCTGGCGTTCTGGCTGGTGTCGCTGGGGATGGCCTTCGAGGTGCGCGAGCCGCCCGAGCTGGCGGCGCACCTGCGAGTGCTGGCCCGCAGGCTGGCCGACGCGGCTGACGGCTGAGACGCCGGGTGTCGGCGCGGGGAATTGTCGGTGGCGGGCCCTACCATGAGCCTCCTCACGGAGGGATGGCCCATGCTCGACTCGCTGATCGTTCCCCTGTTCGTCACCACCGACCTGCCGCCCCGGGCCGAGCTGGCGGAGTTCGGCGAGCTGGTCGCCGGCGCGGCGCGGACGCTCGGCTACGACGCCTTCCTGTCGGGCAAGGTGTTCTGGCTCGACCGCCCGGTGCTGCCCGGGCAGCGGCCCGCCGCCGAGACCGAGTCGCGCTTCGCCGGGATGCTGGGCCACCTGGCGGTCTCGGGGGACGCGCATCCGGTCCGTGAGGTGGTGGCCGACCTGCGCACGGCGATCGGCGCGGCCGTCTCGGTCCGCTACGGCGACGCCGGCGCGCCGCCCGCCGTGTTCGCCATCCGCGACCGCGACGTCCGCGAGCGCACCCCCGACACGGCGCTCCACGTCGGCACCCGCGACGCCCCGGCCGAGCTGGTGACGGTAGCGCGGCCTTACCTCTGACGGCCCGGCCTGCTTGTCGTGGCCCTTCAGGCGGCCAGTCCTATCAGGGTGTAGGGGGCCCACAGGTCCGGGCGCGACGACCCGTACAGCTCGCGTGACTCCAGCATCGCCGCCCTGAGTGCCCTGCCCGGGCCCGCGGCGGCCAGCCTGGCGTGGAAGGACGGCAGCAGCTCCCGCGCCACCTCGGGGTGCGCCGGCCACTGCGGCAGCAGCGCGGCGGCGGCGCCCGCGCGCAGCAGGGCGTGCCCGAGCGCTGTCACGCCCGCGCCGCCGGGTGTCGGCTCGCAGCCGCTCACGGCGACGAGCCGGGCCTCGATGCTCAGGTCCATGAGCGCGCGGGCGTTCAGCAGCCCGCCGGGAAGGCGGATCCCCGAGCCGTACGGGTCGGCGCCGTCGTAGCAGGCCGGGCAGGCCAGGTGCACGGTGTCCCAGACGCCTTCCAGATCGCGGGCGGCCGCGGTGACCGGCGGGCTGCCCAGCACCGCGGCGACGGCGGCCGCGTCCTCGCCCTGGCCCGCCACCAGCGTCCGGCCGCCGTGACCGGCGCGGCGCAGCGCCTGCCGGGCCAGCGCGGCCGCCGACGGCGCGTATGCCACGGCGTAGCGGTCGAGCAGCAGCCGCCCGCCCGGGGCGAGCGCGTGCAGCGGCAGCCCGTGCAGGTCGCCGTGCGGCAGCAGATACAGCACGTCGAGATCGTCGCCGAGCGCCTCGATCGCCTCGCCGAGCAGCAGGTCGGCGACCACCCGCCACAGCTCGGCCCGCCGCCGCCCGCCGTCGCCGGCCCTCGCCGTCGCGGCGAACTCGGCCAGCAGCTCCGGCCCTGCCGAGGTGGCGAACGCGCGCGGCCTCGCCCATCCCGCGCGGTGCGCCACCACGCTGACGAGCGCCTCGCCGGTGTGGAACGCTACGACGCCGCTTCCTTCCGGCAGCAGGTCCAGGAGCCGGCCCGGGTCGACGCCGATGGACCGCGCGACGTTCTCCTCCAGCCCGAGCAGCGTCTCCTTGGCCCGTTCCGCATGCGCCCAGGCCCTGGCCCCGCGCCCCAGACGGACGGCCAGCCCCACCGCCCTGGAACGGAGCCGCTCGGCCGCCGCCGAACCCGTGTCGTCCAGCTCACCGGCCCGCTCGGCGTCCGCCAGTGCGGCCGCCAGCTCACCCAGCTCCTCGCCCGCCGCGGCCCTGGTCGCATACGCGGCGGCCAGCTCCGCCCGATGCGCCCCGCCGAGCCCCGGCACGCGCCCCCCGCCGTCGTCCCCGTCCGACCACAACACCCCACCCACAGCCGCCCCCGGCCCCTGCCCACCCAGACCCGACCGGCCCACACCCCCGGCAACCGACCCTTGGGGCTCAGCTGCAACCACGTCCGACCGCCCCGCGCTCTCGACGGCCGAACTCTGCACCTCACCATCCGACTGCTGCGCGCCCTCGACAACCGACCTCTGCTGCTCACCTGCAGCCAAGTCCGACCGCCCTGCGCCCTCGACAACCGACCTCTGCTGCTCACCTGCAGCCAAGTCCGACCGCACCGCGCTCTCGACGGGCGGATTCTGCACCTCACCATCCGGCTGCCGCGCGCCCTCGACAACCGGCCCGGATCCCTGCGACTCATCGCCAACCGGTTCCCGCTGGTGTAGGCCGCCGACGCTCGGCTCCGGCGGCTGTCCGCCGGCGGCGGCAGTCGGTCGCAGGGTGCCGCCGCTGAACGGCGCCGGCCGCTGAACGTTCCCCGTTGTTGGCTGGGTGCCGGCTTCGAGGAGGTCGATGGCTGCTGAGGCGCGGGCGCGGGCGGCGGTGAACCGGCCGGCGCGCAGGTCCAGAGCGCCGAGTTCGGCCAGCGCCACGGCCTGGCCCTCGCCGAAGCCGATCCGCTGTGCCAGCGACAGCGCCTCGGCCAGGCGGTCGACGTCGCCCAGCCGGCCCAGCGCGATCAGGTCGCGCACCACGGCTCGCTGCCGTCCGCGCGCCCGGTCGATGTCCAGGGCCCGTTCGGCGAGCCGTGCCGCGCTGTCGCGTTCTCCTCTGGCCGCGTGTACGGGGGCCAGTTCCCCGCACACGGTGGCCACGGTCGCGTCGTCGCCGACGGCCTCCCCGAGCGCCAGCGCCTCCTGGTAGAGAGTTGCGGCCTCGTCCACGTCTCCCTGGCGGAAGCGCGTCCTCGCCCGTACGGCCAGCAGCGACGCCCGCATGCCGCGCCAGACGGGGCCGGCGGCGAGCGCGAGCGCCTCGGCGAGCACCGCCCCGGCGTGCGACCAGCGCCGGTCCTCCGCCAGCGCCGCGCCGAGCGCCCCGAGCGCGGCCACCAGCCGCACCGGCATCGCCTGCCCGGACTCGCGCGCCAGCCGGACGGACTCCGCCAGGTGACCGATCGCCTCGGCCGTGCGCCCCAGCGCGACCGCGGCGGCGCCACGCCCGCGCAGGTGCTCGCTCAGCAGGCCGTCACGCAGGTCGCACCCATGCTTCGCGTACTCGTACGCGGCCTCAGGATCGTCCGCCTCCAGCGCCAGCGCGCACAGCTTGGCCAGCAGCCCGGAGCGGCGGCGCGGGTCGGCGGCGGCGCCGGCCGCCTGCCGTGCCAGCGCGAGCGCCCCGGACAGATCGCCTGCCGCCTCGGCCTCCTCGATGCGCACCCGCTCGGCCAGCCGTTCGGCCAGCTCCGGGTCCGCGCCGCCGCGCCGCACCGCGGCCAGCGCCTGCGCCAGCGCCGCCCGTCCCCGCGCGACCTCCCCCGCCGCGAACTGCAGCTCCGCCAGCCGCACCAGCACGGCCGGATCCGCTCCCCCGACCGGGATCACCTCGTACGGTGCGTCCCCCGTAGGCCCGGTCACCGCGCCACTGAGCCCCTCTTCCAGCGCCTTCCTCGCCCGGCGCAGGTCGCCCCGCTCCTCCAGCGCGAAGCCGAGACGCAACGAGGCGAGCGCGGCCAGACCAGCGTGCCCGGTCGCGCGAAAGCCGTCGGCGGCCAGCCCTAGATGCTCCACCACAGCCGCCGATCCCCCCGCACGAGCAGCCCCCCAGCCACCGTCCTCCCGCTCCCCCAGCCCGCCCACCCCGGCGACCGGCCCACCTCCGGGCCCCACCGGCAGACGCCCCCCCACCCCCACTGCGCGGTCCACCGCAGAACCAACCGACGGACGCTCCCCCGCCGCCGCACCACTCTCGGAACCCGCCGGGGGATGATGGCCGACTTCGGTTGCGCGGTCGCCCACAGAACCCACCGGCGGACGCTCCCCCGCCCTCGCTGCGCGGTCCGCTGCAGAACCAACCGACGGACGCTCCCCCGCCGCACCACCGCCAGAACTCACCGGCGGACGCTCGTCCCCTGCTGCGGCTGCCTGGTCCCCCGCCGAACCGACCGACGAACGTTCCCCCGCCGCCGGACCAAGCCCGGAACCTGTGGGGGGATGCTGGCCGACTTGGGCTGGGCGGTGCTTCGGCGCTGGGCGGTTGTGTGCGTGGACTACCGCGAGGCGTTCGTGGACTACCGCTTCCCTCAGGGGGTCGCCCGCTGCCAGGCCGAGGGCGGCTCGGAGCCGGTCGAGTGCGTCGTCCGGGTGGCCGGTGCGGAGGTCGGCGGTGGCGCGTACCAGGGCGATGGAGAACAGGGCGCCGATGTCGCCTTCCGCCACGGCGGGGCGCATCGCCAGGTCAAGCTCGGCCGAGGCCTCGTCGCAGCGGCCCAGCTCAACCAGGCAGGCGGCGCGCATCGTCCGGGCGGCGGCGACGCGTTCGAGGGCCGCGAACGCCTCGGCGGCCGTCCCGAAGTCCTGGGTGGCCTGTTCCATCCCGGCGCCGGTGAAGCCGATCACGCCGAGGTGGTAGCGCACGGCGGCGACCCCGTCCCGGTGGCCGAGCTGGTTGTAGGCGCGCTCGGCCCGCTCGAACGCCCGCCTGGCCCCGGGCACGTCGGCGCGGGAGAGACGGCGGCGGGCGATGTGGTACCACTCGTCGGCGGCCTCGCGCCGCTGGCCGCGCCGCCGGACCACGTCCACGATGGCGGCCTCGCACGCCGCCGCGTGATCGGCGTGCCCGAGCTCGTACAGCAGCACCGCGTGCCCGTCCAGCGCCTGGCAGGCGTCGTCCCACTTGCCGATGGCCTCCAGTTCGGACGCGCAGGTGCTGATCAGCTCGGCCGCGGCGGGCAGGTGGCCCAGCTCGGCGCCGGCCCGCGCGCCCGGGATGAGCGCCCGCGCCGCCCGCTCGGCGTCGCCGCGGGTCAGGTGCAGCTCGCGGGCGCGGCCCGCACGTTCCAGCGCCTCCGCCCGGTCGCCCGCGTCGAGGTACGCCGCGGCGGCCCTTTCCTGGTACGTGGCCTCGTCCGCGTGCAGGCCCGCTTCCCGGCACAGTTCGGCGGCCCGCCGGTAGCAGGCGGCGGCCCGGCGTGGCTCCCCTGCCCGGGCGCAGGCGTTCCCCATGGCGGCCCGCTGAGCCGCCTCCTCCCGAGGGTGTCCGAGGGCTCCGTAGCCGTCGGCGGCGTGTTCGAACGCCCGTAACGCGGCCTCCCAGGCGCCGAGTTCCTCGTGCTCGTTCCCGATCCTGGAGTACGTGTCGGCCGCCTGGACCGGTTCACCCGCCTCGGCGAAGGCCCTTCCGGCCCGCTCCAGCAGTTCGATCGCCATTCTCCGGCGCCCACGCCCGGCCAGGCCCGTTGCGGCCCTCACCAGATACGTCGCGGCGCGTACCTTCTTGCTTTCGTCGCCGGGGCCTTCCTCCGCGGCTCTCCCGCCGATCCCGGTAGCGCGACCGGGATCGGCGCTGTCGCCGGTTCCGGCCTCGTCCCCGCTTCTGGCGGCGACGTAAGTGGGTCCGGCAATGCCGTCGGCGGGGCCGGCAGTGGCATTGGCGGGGCCGGTGACGACGTCGGGGGTCCCGGCGGTGACATCGGCTGGGCTGGCGACGTTCCAGGAACCGGCGCCGCCGCCGGTCCCGAATACGGCGCCATCGTCGGTCCGGGAAACGCCTCCGGCTCCAGCGACGTGGGCAGTAGCAGTGGTGTCGACGGAACTGTCGCTGTCGTCCGTTCTGGCGACGCCATCGGTTCCGGCGGAGATGTCGGCGGTACCGGCAACGTCGGTGGTTGTGCTGGTATCGGTGGTGGCTCGTGACTGCGATGCGCCCGGGGTTCTGGTCTGGCCGCCGGTTCGGGAGTCTCTGGCTGCCCTGGCGTGGCGTTCGCCGAGGCGGAGCAGGTCTCGGGTGGTTTCCTCGTCGTCGCAGACCATGGCGAGCCGGGTCGCTGCCTCGGCCAGCGGCTTGTCCGGCGTACCTGTCAAGGTGCCGAGCGCCAGGCGGAGCAGCGAGGTGAGCTCGGGATCGCCCCCGGGCACGTTCCCGGCGAGTTCCAGCGCCTCGACCAGGTCCTGCTCGTCACCTCGTACGGTGAACCGCACCAGCAACCCCTTGACCAGCGCAAGCGGTACGGGCGACGCTCCCGGCCCCGTGGGCGGCGGTGCTTCGAGGGTGCGTGGCCGAGGCGACGGCTCTCGCGCCGCACTAGCCGGGGTGCCTTGCGCCGAGGGCAAGCCGCCGAACGGGTCCCTCGGAGTCACAGTCTGCGATGTGGGTGATGCGCCCGGCGGCGGTACCGCTGAGGGAGGGCCCGACGGAGGCGCGGTGGTTCCGATGGCGAGGTAGGCAAGCTCTGCGGCTTTGCGAGCCGCCTGAACGGCAGCGTCCAAGTCCGCGATCTGACGGGCCGCCTGAACGGCACCCCCCGCGTCGGCGGAGCTGCGAGCCTTCTGGATCGAACCATCCCAGTCCGCAGAGCGCCCGGCCGCCTGCACCGCCACACCCGACTCGGCGGGTCCGCGTACCTCCCGAGCCGCAGGATCCCAGTCCGCAGAGCGCCCGGCCGCCTCCACGGCGTCCCAATCGGCGGGTCGGCGTCCCGCCGGGGCCGCAGCGTCCCAATCGGCGGGCTGGTGTCCTACCAGGGCCTCAGCGTCCCAATCCGCAGGGCGCCCGGCGGCCTGCACCGCCTCGTCCCAGGCGGCCGGCCGGCGTCCCGCCAGGGCCTCAGCGTCCCAATCCGCAGGGCGCCCGGTCGTCTGCACCGTCACGTCCGGCTCGGCGGGTTCGCGTACCTGCTGGGCTGCGCCGACGAGGGTGGCGCGGTGGCGTAGTACGTCGGAGAGGACTGTGTGCGCTTCCGCCTGGAAGCGCGGGTCGGTATCCGCCGCTAGTGCCTTTCGGAGGGTTGTCACGGCCTCGGCGGCGGTGTGCGCGGTGAGGTCCAGGCGTAGGGCTTGGCCGAGCAGGAGGAGGGCTCGGGGGCGCTGGGGGTGGCGGCCTGGGCAGGCTGCGACGGCGGCGCGGGCGGCGGAGATGGCGGTGCGGGCGTCTCCTGTTCGTGTGGCGCGGTGGAGGAGGACCCCGGCCAGGCCGGTGAGGAACGCGGGCCGTTCCGGATGTCCCTCCGGTGCGCGTACCACCGCCTGCCGCAGGGTCTGTACGGCGATCTCCAGGTCCGCCAGGTCGCCGCTCCCCCGGTAACGCCGCCAGTGGCGGCGGCCGAGCAGGTCGAGGCGGGTCGCCGCGTCGTCCAACCTGGCGGCGGCGTTCCCCAGCTCCGATGGTCCCGTCCAGGCCACCGGATCCTCCGGCCAGGCCGCGGTGTGACCGTACGAACCGGAAAGGCCCACCGACCAGGCGGCGGCGTAGCCGTACGATCCCGGATGGCTCACCGGATCCTCCGGCCAGCCGTCGCTGTGACCGTACGAACCCGGAAGGCCCACAGGCTGGGTTGCGGAACGGTCCGGTCTCGGGGCGGTTTCCGGGGCATCCAGCGGGGCTGGGGATGCCGGGTCGTGCGGACGGGATGCGGGATGGGCGGGAGGCACCGGGAGGGTCGGAGCGGGAGGTAGGGCGGCGAGCATGTCGCGGCCGGCTTCGAGGGAGCGGAGGTCGCCCGTGACCACGTACCACTCCACCAGGGCCGTGCCGTAGCGGGACAGGACCGCCGGGTGGGCGCCGGCCTCGTGCCAGTGGTCGAGGCAGGCCTGGCCCACCCGCAGCAGCGCCAGCAGGTCGGCGTCGGCGCAGGACGCGGCGGCGCGGGTGGAGGCCAGGAAGAGGAGGTCCAGGAGCGCCGCGGAGCGTTCCGGTCCCGGAGGGCGGCCGGCGGCGAGGAGGTACGCCCTGATCAGGGGGGTGTCGCCCGGAAGCGCGTGCCCGAGCGCCGCCGCCAGGTCAGTCACGTGGCCTGGGCCGGCGAGCGCGGCCCGGAACAGGGCGTGCACCGCGTCGTCGAGCGCGCCGCCGTCGCCGGCCGTCCGGTACAGCCGCACCAGGCCGTTGCCGAGGATGGCCAGCGACTCGGCGGCCCAGGCGGGTGCGGGCACGTCCAGGGCCTGCTCCAGCAGCACCTGACCGAGCCGGTCGCACACCTCCGCCTTGGGCGCGGCGAACGCGCGGCGGAGTATGGCGTGCAGGAGCAGGCCCACGTGCGGGTACGCGTCCACGTCCACGTGGCGGAAGACCTGCTCCGCCAGCTCCGCCCAGGTCTCCGCGGTGGCGGCGGCCGGGACGTGCGTCCCGCGCAGCCGCTCCGGCAGCCCGTCGGGGTCGAGTACGGCGACGGCGGCGAAGAACACGCCTGCCACGGCCGCCTCGCCGTCCTCCTCGGGGGCGAGCCGGTAGCGGGCCAGGTGGAGCACCCCGGCGAGCCGCCAGACGGCGGCGTCGCGTGGCCCGCCGTCGCAGGCCAGCATGGCCTCCTCGGCGTCGTCCAGCGCCGCGTCGTCCAGCACCAGCCGGGGGTCCGCCGCCCGCTCGAACTCCTCGATTCGGGCAGCGAGCACCCTGGCCGGATCTTTCATGGGGCCTAGGCTCTCATCAGCCCGTCCTTCACGTACAGCACCGTCCCGGACGAACCACCGCGAGCCTGGCGCATGGGCGGCGGGGTCAACATCTCGCAGACGCCCCGGCGTGCCCGGGTGAGTGCCGGGCGCGCCGGGGTAGGTGCCTGGGCATGCTCTATGGCGAGGAACACGTCCGGCGCTACCGCGAGACCGGCGGCGCCGAAGGACACGACTGGAACGGCACCACGACCCTCCTGCTCACCACGAAGGGCCGCAAATCCGGCGAGCCGTACACGACGCCGCTCATCTACCAGCCGCACGGCGACGACTTCGTGGTGGTCGCCTCCAAGGGCGGCGACCCGTCGCATCCTGACTGGTACAAGAACCTGGCCGCCGACCCCGAGGTCGAGGTGCAGGTCAGGAGCGACCGGTTCAAGGCGCGCGCCCGCACCGCCACCGACGAGGAGCGACCGGAGCTGTGGCGGCTGATGACCGCCACGTGGCCCGACTACGACGAGTACACCAAGAAGACCGACCGCAAGATCCCGGTGGTGGTCCTGGAGCCCCGGCGCTGATCAGAACGTCACCAGCGGCTCCCCGACGAAGTCCGCGATGAAGTTGACGAAGAAGAACCCGAAGAACAGGAAGTTGAGCACCAGGATGACGTGGTGCCACCAGCGCGCCCGCGCCGGCTTGGGCAGCTTGCTGTTGAGATACATGAGCATGAACGGGTAGATCAGCGCACCGAGGTTCGACATGTTCGCCGACCACTCCACCAGCGCCACCGGCAGTGACAGGTGGATGACGACCGCGATCACGATCAGCAGCACGATCATGAACGGGTAGTAGAAGCGTCGCGGGTCGCCCTCGATGAGCCTGCGCAGCCTGGGGCTGGTGGCATGGGCGGCGTCGGTGGTGACCCGCACCATCGCCTCGAAGATCCCCAGCTGCGTGCTGAACAGGATGAGCACGCCCAGGATCAGCGCGAGGACGAACATCGCCTGCCCGTACTCGTCCCCGAGCGCGGCGGCGACGAAGGTCGGCACCGTCGCCCGGGTGGGCTGCTGTCCCGACAGGTTGACCGCGTGCGCCATGAGGATCGTCGGCAGGAGCATGCCGAGCATGGCGCCGACGAAGAACACGCCCCACATGTCGACCATGATCAGCCGGTACCACCGCCGCCACAGCCCCCGGTTGCGCTCGTCGTCGGGGAAGGTGACGCCGCTGGCCAGGATCTCCTGCCGGCCGCCGCGCAGGCCGGCGATGTAACCGGCGCGGTGGCCCATGCCGTAGCCCTTGTCGCGGTAGTGGCCCATCACGTACCAGTTCAGTCCGGAGGCCAGGGCGGTGAAGCCGGCCAGGCCGCCGAGCTGGGTGGCGGTGATCCCGGCGGGCGGCGCGGCCGGGGTGAAGAAGCCCCTGATGCCCTCCCACCACAGCTCCCACGGCACCACGAACAGGTCGATGAGCAGCAGGGCGACCAGGATGGAGCCGACCATGATCCAGTTGGCCAGCTCCAGGGCGCGGCTGACCCGCCGGGCCGCCGCGGTGATCAGGAAGACCAGCACGAGCAGCGCGATGGCCCACAGCCGGGGCTCCTCGGCCCCGGCGGGCGGGATGTCGCCGTGGACGAGCGCGTACACGCCCTGCCCCGCGGAGGCGGCCCAGCCGCCGGCGATGAATGCGAAGATGACGATGAACACCGACAGCGGGACCCACAGCTTCCAGCCCGGCGGCACCCTCCCCCAGCCGACCACCGGGGTCTCGCCGGTGGCCGTCACGTAGCGGGCGCACTCGACGTTGTAGAACGTCTGGAGCACGGCCGAGACCAGGATGACCCAGCCGACGCCGACGAAGCCGTACTGACCGACGCTGAGCGGGCCGAGCAGCCATTCGCCGCTGCCGATGGAGATGCCGAGGGCGATCAGGCTGGGCCCCACGGCGAACTTGAACAGCTCTACCTTGCCGATCCGGGGGACCTTGAAGACCTCCTCCGGCGTCGGCAGATCGGTGACTTCGAGGTCCGGGCGGCTGACTCCGAGGGGATGCGTCATCTCTGCCTCCTGCCGTTCAGGGTGATCCCGTACGGCGGGCAGGACAAGGCCCAAATGAGACCTACGTCACATAAGTGACGCGTACAGCTCCATCGTGCGGCGGGCGATCGCGGGCCAGGAGAAGTGTTCGACGGCCCGCGCCCGTCCGGCCAGCCCCATCGCGCGGGCCCGCGCCGGGTCCTCCAGCAGCGTGTTCACCCGCCCGGCGAGGTCGGCGGCGAACCGCTCGGGGTCGTGCGGAGTGCCGTCGGGGCCCTGGTCGATCGGTACGAGCAGGCCCGTCTCACCGTCGGCGACCACCTCGGGGATGCCGCCGGTGGTCGTCGCGACCACGGCGGTCTCGCAGGCCATGGCCTCCAGGTTGACGATGCCCATGGGCTCGTAGACCGACGGGCAGACGAATACCGAGGCGTGCGTGAGCAGCTGGATCACCTCGGGCTTGGGCAGCATCTCGGAGATCCAGAACACGCCCTTGCGGTCGAGGCCGCGCACCAGCCCGGCCACCTCGGCGGCGATCTCCGGCGTGTCGGGCGCGCCCGCGCAGAGCACGAGCTGCGCGTCGGGGGCGAAGGACCGCGCCGCGTGCAGAAGGTGGACCAGGCCTTTCTGGCGGGTGATCCGGCCGACGAAGATGACGTACGGTCGATCGCGGTCGATGCCGTACTTTTTCAGGATCTGATGGTCCTGGTCCGGGGCGTACTCGGCGGTGTCGATGCCGTTGTGGATCACGCTCACCTTGGCCGGGTCGATCCGCGGGTAGGCGGCCAGCACGTCGCGGCGCATGCCGGCCGACACCGAGACCACCGCGTCGGCGGCCTCCAGGGCGGTGCGCTCGGCCCACGAGGAGATCGCGTAGCCGCCGCCCAACTGCTCGGCCTTCCACGGGCGCAGCGGCTCCAGGCTGTGCGTGGTGACCACGTGCGGGATGCCGTGGAGGAGCTTGGCGGCGTGCCCGGCGAAGTTGGCGTACCAGGTGTGCGAATGGACCAGGTCGGCGCCCTCGCAGGCCGCGGCGATCTCCAGGTCGACGCCGAGCACCTGGAGCGCGGCGTTCGCGCCGGCCAGCCCGGCGGGCGTCCGGTAGGCCGACACCCCGGGCTCCTCCCTGGCGGCGCCGAAGCACCGCACCCGCACGTCGGCGAGCTCCCGCAGCTCGCGGGAGAGGTACTCCATGTGCACGCCCGCGCCGCCGTAGACCTCCGGCGGGTATTCGCGGCTGAGCAGATCCACTCGCATGACTCGACTTTACGAGGAATCGCGGGCGTCCGGACACGGTGACAGGCGCCCGAGCGGGAAACAACCGGTGCGCTGATGGCGGCACATAGAGGGATCACTCCGGACACCTCGGGAGAGGGCCGGACAGAGTTACGTCGATAGATGCGCCGATTGGGGGTAGCGTCCTGGACATGAGGTCCCGGAGGGTGCTTGCGGTCGTGCTGGCGGGTGGAGAGGGAAAGAGGCTGATGCCTCTCACGGCGGACCGGGCGAAACCGGCTGTGCCGTTCGGCGGGATGTATCGGCTGATCGACTTCGTGCTGTCCAACCTGGCCAACGGCGGCTACCTGAAGATCGTCGTGCTGACCCAGTACAAGAACCACAGCCTGGACCGCCACATCTCCCGCACCTGGCGGCTCTCGGCCATGCTGGGCAACTACGTCACCCCGGTGCCCGCGCAGCAGCGGCTGGGGCCGCGCTGGTTCTCGGGGTCGGCCGACGCCCTCTTCCAGAACCTCAACCTGATCTACGACGAGATGCCCGAGCACGTGATCGTGTTCGGCGCCGACCACATCTACCGGATGGATCCCCGGCAGATGGTCGAGCAGCACGAGCAGTCGGGCGCCGACGTGACCGTGGCGGCGATCCGCCAGCCGCTGTCGCTGGCCGACCAGTTCGGCGTGATCGAGACCGACCCGCAGGGCAAGCGCATCGTGGCCTTCCGCGAGAAGCCCAAGGACGCGGTGGGGCTGGCCGACTCCCCCGACGAGGTCTACGCCTCGATGGGCAACTACGTGTTCAAGACGCAGGCGATGATCGACGCGCTGCGCGAGGACGCGCTCGACCCGACCAGCAGACACGACCTGGGCGGCAACATCATCCCGATGATGGTCAAGTCGGGCGGGGCCGACGTCTACGACTTCGCCCACAACATGGTGCCGGGCTCCACCGAGCGCGACCGCGGCTACTGGCGCGACGTCGGCACGCTCGACGCCTACTACGAGGCCCACATGGACCTCATCTCGGCCCACCCGATCTTCAATCTCTACAACGACAAGTGGCCCATCCACACCGGTCACGACCCGCTGCCGCCGGCCAAGTTCGTGCACAACGACGGCGACCGGGTCGGGCGCGCCCTGGAGTCGCTGGTCTCCCCCGGCGTGATCGTCTCGGGCGGCACGGCCGTCCGGTCGATCCTGTCGCCCAAGGTCGTCCTCCACTCCCACTCGCTGGTGGAGGACTCGGTGCTGATGGAGAACGTCAAGGTCGGCCGGGGCGCGATCGTCCGCAAGGCCATCATCGACAAGAACGTCGTCATCCCCGACGGCGCCCGCATCGGCTTCGACCTGGAGTACGACCGCACCCGCTTCGCCCTGACCCGGAGCGGCGTGGTCGTGATCGGCAAGAACGAGATCGTCGACCGCTGAGGGCGTTCCCCTAAAGTGGGCGGCGTGCATCCTGATCTCCGCCGGTCCCTGGTCAAAGAGCTGAGCGAGTCGGAGCGGCCGCGGCGTTACTGGCGCGGCGACGACGAGCGCGGCGGGGTGTGGCTGTTCGAGAGCGTCGAGGGCGACGGCGAACACTGGGCGATCCGGCAGGCGGAGATCGACGGGGCCCGGCGGCTACGCCGCTACTGGTGGCGCCACCCGCAGGACGAGCACGGGTTCCTCACCGACCAGCCGCTCGACATCTGGGACCTGACCGAGATCGACGGGGCCGCGTTCGAGGCCGTCTGGGCCGCCGGCGAGTGACCCGCGCCGGGGCCGGCCGGTGGGCGTGGTCCCTGGTCACCCGCTAGCGTCCCAGGTCGGCGGGGTGAGCATGGTGTCGATGCGGCGCAGCTCGTCGCGGTGCAGGGCGCTCAGCAGAGCCAGGACCCGCTCCCCCTCGGCGGTCAGCAGCACGCGGACCGCCCGGCCGTCGTCGGGGTGGGCGCTCCGGCGTACGAGGCCCTGCCGCTGGGCGCGGCTGACCAGCTCGACCACGCTGTGGTGACGCAGGAGCAGCCGTTCGGCCAGCTCCCGCACGGTCGCCCAGTCGCGGCCGGGGAACCCTTTCAGCGCCAGCATGAGCTGATACTGCTGGGGGGCGAGGCCGGCCGCGCGCACCGAGTCCTCGCTGAACCGCAGGTAGCTGCGGATCCCGAAACGGAACCGGGCGAGCGCCTCGAAATCCTGCTTCGACAGCGGCTCGCTCTCTGCCGCCGCCTCCCGAATCCCCCCGTGACCATCCATGGGATCCATTTTATATCGTGCTACGATGTAAATCATTCAGGTGGGATACGAGATGAGATCGCACCTGGCGCGAGCGCCCAGGAGGTGTGTCGTGCTCGACGACCGCGAACGCGACGAGTTGCGTAGGATCCAGCGCCGGCTGCGCGACGAGGATCCGGATTTCACCGAGTCATTCCACAGCGACGCGCGGCACCTGCCCCGGCGAGCGCCCGACCTGTCCAGACGGACCTACACGGTCCTGCTCGCCATCAGCTCCACGTCCTGCCTGATCATGATGGCGGCCGGGTCGCCGTTCATCGCCCTGCTGTTCGCCGGGCTGGCCGCGTGGGTCTGGTACGCACGCGCCCACCCCTACGAGCACGACCAGTGACGACCGCGGACCTCGGCGCATGAGGATTTGAGGTCTTCGGCATCGCTCGGTGTTGTAGTACGTTGGCGGTGATTTCCTTTCATCCGCCTTTTCTGGGGGTCCGCTTGATGCGGTCGCGCCACGTCATGGTGGCTGCAACGCTCCTTCTCTCCGCCGCCTGCATGAATGACAGCTCTCCAACTCGGCCACAGCCGACCCAGGCCGCCGTCGATTCCGTCACCACGGCGCCGTGCGAGTTCCGGGCCGTCAAGGGCGAACCGCCATCCTGGGCCCGGACAGGATTCACCCCCGGCGTAGAGATGCATTATGCCTCCAGCAGCCGCGGTGACATGCTCGCCATCCTTTTCGGCTATCCGCTTTACAGCCCACCGCTGCCGGACCGGGGCAACAAAATTCTGTGGCGTTCCAGAGCGCCGCTGGTTCCGTCCGAGCCGTTGCGCATCGAGGCCCGGCTGAACGGCGTGGGCGCGCCGACGCGCATCACCGTCGAGGGCGGCCCCGGGCCTTCTGCGGTCGACCTGCCGAGCCCCGGATGCTGGCGCCTGGACCTCGCGTGGAGCTCTCACACGGACTCCATCGACCTGGAGTTCGTCAGTCGATGACCGGCTCCCCCGCCGCCGCGTCGAACAGCACCGTCCGCCAGTCCCCGACATTGGCGAAAACGGCGCCGCGGGTCCGGACACCGAACCGGCGGGTGACCCGCGCGGCCTTGATGTGCGCCGGGATCCTCCCCATCTGGTAAACCTGGCCGAGGTTGTGGAAGAGGGTGACGCTCAGCACCCTGCGTGCCGCCACGTCCGTACGGGTCGCGATGAAGACGAGCCCTTCGAGCCGCGGCGTGATGCGCGCCGAGATCCAGGCGTGCGCGATCCGGAAGGCGAGCAGCCGCCACAGCCCGCCACAGTCGAACCTGGTCACGACGACGACGCCACCGTCTGGATCCGGGGCACAGCGCCCGGCGGCGGCGGCCACTACACGATCTGGAGCAAACCCAGGCATATCAGCACTACTCCGCTCAAGGCCCGTACAGTACGGATGAACACCCGCTCTCCGCCCAGGAACGCCCGGCCGGGAACGTGGTTGAGTGCCGTCCCGATCACCGTCCCCGCCACCGAGCCGATCACCATTCCGACCAGGAACACCGGTGCCGCCATGGGGTTGAGCAGCACCGTGACCACGAGCGCGCCCCAGATGAGCGACGTGGTCTTCTGCGTGGTGAACAGCAGACCGAGGTCGACGCCCCAGAGCACACCGCGCCAGCCGGGCCGGAGCGCCCGCGCGTAGTCCTGGGGCACCTGCCGCATCACGTGCGGAGTGCGGTTCAGCACGTCCGCGACGCCCACCCCGACCAGCAGCGTGCCCGCCGCCACCTCGCGCCACCGGAGCGGGAGCACGCTCCCGAGCCCTTCCGCCACGACGGCGGCCAGCAGCGCGATGACCGTTCCGCCCACCACGAGACCCACGGAGTAGCCCGCGATGAAGCGGCGTGCTGCGCCAGGCGACCGCCTGGACAATGGACCGGCCACGCCGACCATCGAGCGGCCTCAAGGGCTCCAGTACTGCAGGACGAAGCCGGCCAGGGCCAGTGCCACGATCGCCGGGACGTCCATCAGACGAGGTCCTTTCCCGGCGCGACGCTCACGCCGCCCGCTGCGCCGGAGGGGTCGTCGAGGGAGGCGATCCAGCTCGACAGGGCGTTGAAGGAGCTGAACACCACAGCGGACCGCACGACCCCATCGGGGGAGAGCGCCACCGCCGCCGGGCTCATGCCGACGCCGAGCGCCGACATGCTGAATTGTCCTGAGACGTCCACGTAGCCGGGCAGGTCAGCCAGCCCGTACTGCGCCACGAACTCCCTCCCTGAGGCGGCCGACGCGCACGACACCACGACGCCGACGAGGTCCACGCCCGAGGAGGCGAAGAAGCCACGCGCCTCGGGAGCCAGTTCCTGGCACGCCCCGCAGGTCGTACTGAGGACGAGGAGCACGCCCGGCGGCCGGGCGAGCCCGTCGGGGAACTCGATGACCGTCGCGCCGAGCTTGGCGTCGGGCAGCGGCTGCACGGACTCGGGGCGCCTCGTCCCGCCGCCCGCGGACGACTCGGAGATCCGCGCGTTGAGCTCGCCCAGCATCGCGAAGAGGATCACGACCGCCAGGCTGAGCAGCACGAGCAGGGTGACCATCAGTGCCGTGATCATGTTTCGGTCCGTTCGCGCGCCATGGTCCCTCTCACGAAGACGATCAGATGGCGGCGGTTCGCCCAGACGGGGACGAACAGCGCCGTGTTCAGCGCGAGCAGCAGGACAGCCTGATCGTAGGCGGTCTCACGCAGCGCCGGCACCAAGGCCCAGGCCAGGATCGCGGCGCCGGCCAGCACGTTCCAGGCCCCGAACGACCGCGAACCGCTCCGGCCGAAACAGCCGCAGGGCAGTGAGCTCGCCCGCAGCCGTCCCAGGACCCCCACCACCGCGAATCCCGTTCCCAGCAGGGCCGCCAGCAGCAAGGTGAGCAGGTGCTCCTGGCCGAACACGGCCAGGACGGCCAGCGCGATCTCCGCGGCGGCGACCGCCCGGACCAGGGCCACAGGCGGCGGTCTCCGTGCGCCGGTCAGCTCACCGAGAGCCTCGGCCAGACCGTGCGGGCTGACCAGCTTGCCGGCGCCCGAGCTGAGCAGGGCCGCTGCGAGCAGCGCGCTGAGGACGGCAGGCAGCACCCCCATCGCCGGCTACGACCGGAGCCCGGCCGCGGTCAGCCCTTCGCCCACGGCTACCTTGCGGAGGTGGACCACGTGGTCCTCGCCGTAGACGGCGACGGGCGCGGTCGAGTAGCGGGCGCCCTTCTCCCCGGTCAGCTGAACGGCCGTATCGACCTTGATCTGCTTGGTACGGAAATGAATGGCGATGACGTCGACAGGCTTCTCGTCCTCGATGCGCGCGCATACCGCCACGTTCACCGAGCCTTCGTTCTCGAAGATGTAGGCGTAGCCGTGATTCGTCGGGGTGATCGACATTGCGGGCCTCCGGATCGTCCGTCCGTTGCTCAGGGATAGCAGCTGATGGAGGCCCTTCCGGAGGCCTCACAGCATTGACAGAAGGACGCCCCCGAATAGCAGCCCCAAATGTAGTACGCGTTGTTCGCGCACGTGCTGTAGGGGAAGGTCGGGCAGTAGACCAGGCGGCAGCACAGGTATTCACAGATGGCCTGTGCGGAAGCGGGCCGCGCCTGAGTGGCGACGGTCGTGGCGGCGGCCAGCGCGCTGGCGCCCATGGCCCGGGTGAAGAAGCGACGAGTCAACCGGCGGTTGCGCTGCGGGGGCTCATGAACTGCCACGGCCACTCCATCAGAGTCGATCGTTTTGAATTGATCTCTTCAGGAGAGTACAACATCATTCACCCATCAACAAGAATATCTTTTTGGAGGAGTCGGACTTTCTGTGTTAACGTAAAACACCTATTAAGGTCAGGCTGCAACGACCTTCAGGAATTCGATTCCCGCTCTTCTTCGGCCGGACAGCGGCCTCGCCAGCTGATCGGTCCGGGCGCCAGCGGTTTCACGGCGGAGCCGGGCTCGACGACCGCGAACGCGACGAGGATCTGCGTCAACCGGCGAGGCGGTGGCGGGCGAGCGCGTCGTAGAACGGCTGGTGGTGCTCGGCGACCCGGCGCAGGTGCTCGTTCGTGTCGGGCGTCTCACGTCGCTCGGGCGCCTTCCCGGCCACCAGGCCGCTGCTCTCGGCCACCTCCGCGTGCCACTGGTCGGTGCGCCGCCAGTTGTCCCGTCGACCGGGTTCCCAGCGCATCGCCTCGGGCTTGAAGTCGAGCCCGACCCGCTCGCAGTACGCCCGGACCGTCGGCTCCGGATCGGCCACGAGGTCGTCGCCGTCGATCACCAGCGGGATCTCGCCGGTGGCCGACCGCACGGCGTCGAAGATGGTGTGCAGGTACTCGAAGCCGTACTCGTCCAGGGTGGCCCCGGGGTTCATGGCGTAGTGCGAGGAGATCGCGGCCCGCGGCTCCCGGATCATGAACGTGTTGACGACGTCGCTGAACAGGCGCTTGTCCTCGAGCAGCGGCGTGTAGGTGTAGTCGGAGGTCTCCTTGGCGAACACCCGGCGCTCGCCGGCGCTGACGTCGAGCATCAGGTCGAGCATCTCGATCGGCGAGGTGACCCGCCTGCCGGCGAACTCGACGTGGCCGTCCGCCTGGAGGTACGAGAACGGCTCGTGGGCCACCTCCAGATCGCCGCGCTCGATCATGACGCGCAGGAACGCCGTGGATCGCGATCGGGGCACGGCCCACAGCAGGATGGGCTTGCGCGCGGCGCTCATTGCGACCACTCCGTGGGCCGGCGGTCCCAGCGGAATCCGCGCAACCGCGCCATCAGCTCCTCGCTCAGCGGTTCGGCGTCGCTGGTGGCGATGTTGGCGCGTACGTGCGTGAGTTTGCGCATGCCGGGGATGACGGTGGCGACGTCGGGGTTCTGGAGGATGAAGCGGAGCGCGAGTTCGGGCATGGTCATGTCCTCGGGCACGATCCGCGCCAGCCGTTCGGCGCGCTCCACGCTCGGGACGAGGTTCTCGGGGACGAAGTACGTGTTGCGCCAGTCGCCTTCGGGCCAGCGGGAGTCGCGGGTGAGGGTGCCGGTGAGGGTGCCCTCGTCGAAGGGCACCCGGGCGATCACCGCGACGTCCAGCTCCCGGCATGCCGGGAACAGCTCGTCCTCGGGGGCCTGGTCGAAGATGTTGTAGATGACCTGCACCGTGTCGATCAGCCCGGTGCGCAGGGTCTCCAGGACGTTCCAGGGCTCCCAGCGGTTGACGCTGATCCCGACGCCTCTGATGAGCCCGCGTTCCTTCATCTCGATGATCGCGTCCTGCCAGGCCGCGTCGTGCGCCCAGGCGTCCTCCCAGACGTGGAACTGGAACAGGTCGACGGACGGCGTGCCCAGCCCTTCGAGGCTCCGGTGCAGGTACTCCCACAGGTGATCGGGCGGGTAGACCTCGGACAGTTTGGAGTCGCGGGTGGACGGCCAGGCGCGGTCCATGGGCGGCGGCTTGGTGGCCAGGTGGAGGCGGCGTTCCGGGTGCCGTTCGACCAGCCGCCCGAGCATCCTCTCGCTGTGTCCCCGGCCGTAGATCCAGGCGGTGTCGAAGAAGGTGCACCCGAGCCGCACGGCCTCGTCCAGCGCGGTGTCGCCGGTCCGGTCGTCGGCGCCCGTCCAGCCGCCCTCGCCGCCCGCTATCCCCCACATTCCGTAGCCGACCTCGCTGACCTTCCAGCCGAGCCGGCCGAATCGACGCTCACGCATCACCTGCTCCTTCCTTGTCTGTAAGCCTTCTCTTGCCGTCTAGCTCCAGCGGTTCCCGCCGGAGCCGAACCGGGTCTGCCGCACCACGGGGCCGGCGACCTTCATCCGCTCGACCCGGACGACGCCCCGGTGGACGGACAGGGTCACGCTGCCGTCGATCTCGCCGACGAGCCGGTCCATCGCCTCCCGCGCCGCCCGCGCGGCGGGTTCGAGCCACCGCGCCTCGTACATCGCCGAGCCCAGGACGGCGGACAGCCGGTCGTAGAGCTCGCGGCTCGCCCCGTCGAGGCTCGCCTGCAGGACGCGGGTCCACGCGCGGTCGAGCAGCTCCAGGCCGGGCGCCTCGTAGACGCCCCGGCAGACCGTGCCGATGATGCGCCGCTCGACCACGTCGCGCAGCCAGACCCCGTGCCGCGCGCCGAGGTCGTTGGCGCGCTTCATCCACTCGACCGGGTCGGGCCCGCTCCCGTCGAGGTCGGCGACCCGTCCTTCGCGGAAGAGGACCGTGACGGTCTCAGGCTCGGCCGTGGCCTGCTCGGGCCACTCACTCCACCGGGGGTCGAGCCGGGTGACCGGCGTTTCGAGGTCCTCCAGCTCCGCCGACTCGTGCGAGACGCCGGCGAGGCTGGCATCGGTGGACCGTTCGGCGCCGCTGCCCGGGTCGAGGCTCAGCCCGTGCTCGGCGACGGCCGCGAGCATGGTCTCGCGGCCGGGGAACCGTTCGAGCGCCCGCGGATCGGTCCACGGCTCGACGACCGGCAGGTCCGGCGCGAGGTGGGCGCCGTAACGAGCGAAGCGGCGCTGGTCGTTGCCCCCGCCGACACAGCCGTGCGCGAGTGCCCCGCATCCGTCGGCCCGCATCAGCGGCGCGAGCCCGCTGACGAGCACGAAGCGCGCCGCGCCGGTCGTGTTCCAGTAGCCGCCGTCGTGGCGGGCGCGGTACCGCAGGAGATCCGACGCCACGGCGGCGATGGACGGCCGTAGATCCACGACCACGGATTCGTCCCCGAATCGTCGCACCGAAGAAGCGAGCGCGTCCAATTCCGGAGGATCCGCCTGGCCGATGTCGGCGATATAGTGCCTCGCCGGCGTCGGCAGTTCACGAAGCCAGACCCCGACGGCCAGGGAGGAAAGTCCTCCCGATTGGAATAATCCGACAGGTGCGTTGTCGCCGGTTTGCCGCACGACTCCCCCTTACGTCGACAGATGGGGCGCGATGCCGGCGCTGAATGGGCCGACCGTCACCGACCCTACCCATGGATTCGGGACCTTCACGTCCGGAGCGCCCGGGATCGCGGACGTGAACTGTCCGGCCCTTGTCGATTTTCAGCGCCGTCAAGGCGTTCTGCTGCGGCTCGCTTCCGGCCTCATTCTTCGGGCCGGGATGTGCGCTTACCTGGTCATTGACAGGAGACGATCATTTCGCGGACGTCCGCTGATCATTTTTCGCTCTTCGGCAGATTGTCACAAAACAGCGCGACCGCAGATTGGCGCGCGCCGCCTCGGGTAACGCCGAATATGCTCTTCGCGACTTCCCCCAGGCCGTGCCTGTCCGGCGTGCCCGGCGCCGCACGGCGTCCGGCCGGCCCGGTCGTCGCTCCACACCGATTTCAGTCCGCGGCACATTCTCGTTCCCGCAGGCCATACCGCCTCACACACCGGCATCCTGGCCCGCGGCGGCGACACCCGGGTTGCGCATCCCGGTCTCATGTTCCAAGATGTGAGTAACTTGTAATCCAACTGATATCGGTTACTTCGGCTCGAACGTGCGGCACTCCAGTCGTCTGACGAAAGGAGGAAACACGTGGTCAGCGCACGCCCGAAGGCGCCACCCGCTTGATCGGCCGGGCTCGCGATATCCGGCGGGCCGCTCATGCCCGCGGCAATTCTGTGGATTTCCGGCGCCCGTGTCCGGCCGCCGAAAACTCCGAATTTCATCAGAAGCCTCGCCATGCCTGCCGAAGGACCGGTTTCCGCTGTCCGGAAACCACAAAGCCGAATGGTCACCGATCTGCCTGACACGACGATCTGTTGCCGTCGAGAACATCGGGAGCACGATGACACGCCAACCGCATGAGAATCCAGACGAACACCATCTGGCCGCCATTCACTTATTCCTTGGGCCGCACCACGATTTCCCCCGGCGGAGCACCGTTCTCGATCTGTTCCACGCACAAAAGGAGAACGCGCCGGACCGCCCCGCGATCCGCTATCGGGACATCACGGTGAGTTATGCCGACCTCGACGCCTGGGCCAATGTGACGGCCAATCGACTGATCAGCGGCGGTGTCCGGGCCGGACAATTGATACCCGTGTTGATAGCGGACGGCCCCGAATTCCCGATCTCGCTCTTCGGGGTGATGAAGACAGGATCGGCGTTCGTACCGCTTGATCCGGCCTGGCCGGTCGACCGTCTCCGCGCGATCGTGGCCGAGTTGTCGCCGCCCGTCGTCGTGGTGTCGCCGGCGACCGCGGGCATCATCGGCGAACTGGAGCAGGCCCTCCCGACGGTGATCGTCGACTGCGCGGAGCCGCCCGATCACGCCGACCGGAAACCGCCGCCGGCCGGCCGCGCGCCGGGGCCGGAAGACCTGATCTACGGGTTCTACACCTCCGGCTCGACCGGCACACCCAAGTGCGCGCTCAACCACCACCGCGGCCTGGTCAACAGGCTGACCACCATGTCGCGCCGGTTCGGTGACGGGGCCGAACACGTGACGCTGCAGAACAGCCGGTCCACGTTCGACTCCTCGATGTGGCAGGTGTTGTGGCCGCTGGTGTCGGGCGGGCAGGTCGTGCTGCCGCACCGCGACGGCATCCTCGACCTTGAGGAGACGGCCACGACCATCGGCCGCTACGGCGTCACGATGACCGACTTCGTGCCGTCCGTGCTCGAGGCGTTCGTGTCGCTGCTGGAGGTGCGCGAGGACCTGCGCGAGGCGACGTCGAGCCTGCGGCGCATGCTGATCGGCGGGGAGGCGGCCGGCGCCGGCGTGGTGCACCGGCTGCGCGCGCTGCTGCCGGGGCTGGAGGTCACCAACACGTTCGGGCCGACGGAGTGCTCGATCGGGTCGGTGTTCCACGACGTCACGGACGCCGACGCCGACCGGATCCCCCTCGGGCGGCCCATCGACAACACCGCCGCGATCCTGCTCGACGACGACCTCAAGCCCGTCCCGGTGAACACTCCTGGCGAGATGTATCTCGGCGGCGAGTGCGTCGGAGCGGGCTACCTCAACGATCCCGAGCGCACCGCGCGGGTGCTCGTGGCCAACCCGTTCCCCCAGATCCCGGGCGAGAAGCTCTATCGGACCGGCGATCTGGCACGCGTCGACGAGGACGGCCTGATGTACTTCATCGGCCGGCGCGACGAACAGGTGAAGCTCGGCGGGGTGCGCGTCGAGCTGGGCGATGTCGCCTCGGCCGTGGCCGACCATCCGCTCGTGGGCAACGCGGTGGCGATCGTGCTCGGCGAGGCGCCCGAGTCCACGCTCGTCTGCTGCGTCACGCCGCGCTCGCCGGACGACCCGCCGTCGCCGGAGCTGCTTCGCGGGTACGCGGCGGAGAAGCTGCCGGCCGAGCAGGTGCCGCACCGGATCGTGGTGCTCGACGCGCTCCCCCTCAACCACAACGGCAAAGCGGACCGCAAGGCGCTGGCCGCCCTCATCGTGGCCCAGACGGCGACGCGGGAGGGCCCGGCGGAGCCTGTCGAGCCGCCGGCCGACCCGATGGAGGAGCTGGTCTGCTCGGCCTGGCGCGACGTGCTCGACCGGGAGCAGGTCTCGGTGGTCGTGCCGTTCTCCGACTACGGGGGCACCTCGCTGCTCGCCTACCGGCTCACCGCCGCGATCAGCGAACGGCTGGGGAAGCCGGTGCCGCCCCGGGACCTGCTCGTCGCCTCGACCGTACGCGCGCAGGCGGCGCGGCTCACCCAGGGCGTCGACGACGACTGCGCCGAACTCGCCTACATCAGGCACGACCTGGCCTGGAGCCCGCCGCAGACCCTGCTGCTCACGGGCGCGACCGGCTTCGTCGGGGCACACGTCCTGGCCGAGCTGCTGACGCGCTCCAACGCCGGGCTGATCTGCCTGGTGCGGTGCGCCGACCCCGCCGACGGCGCCCGGCGGCTGACCGAGGTCCTCGAACAGTACGGGCTGACGTCCGCCTGGCAGCTGCTGCCCACGGCGCTCAAGACCGGACGGGTCGAGGTGATCCCCAGCGACCTGGGCAGCGAGCTGCTCGGCCTGCCGCAGCGGCGGTTCGACGCGATCGCCTCCACGGTGTCCGGCGTCGTCAACGCCGCGGGCGCGGTGAACTTCCTGTCCGGCTATCTGGACCACCGCCCCGCCAACGTGCTCGGCGTACAGGAGATCATCAAACTCGCCTCGGGCGGCGCGCGCGTGCACACTCTGTCGACCTTGAGCATCTTCCCGCCCGCCGGGCCGGACGCGCCGCCCGTCACCGAGGACCGGCTCCCGGCGACGGAGGAGGTCGCCGCGGACGGCTACAACCGATCGAAGTACGTCGCCGAGTCCCTGCTCGCCGACGCGCACCGGCAGGGCGTCAGATCCGTGGTGTACCGCCTCGGCGAGGTCTGGCCGCACCGCGCGACCGGCGTGGCCAACCCGGACTCGCTGGCGCACAACCTGTTGTACGCGTGCGCGCGCACCGGATGCGTGTTCCCGACCGAGGCCGAGATCGACGTGACGCCCGTCGACGTGGTCGCCGAGTTCGTGGCCCGCGCCGCGACCGGCGACATCGAGGTGCCCGACGGCGCCATGCACGTGCTGTGGCCGGCCAGGCTGCGCTTCGCCGAGGCGTTCGGCGTGCTCGCCGAACGGTGCGCGCTCGACCGGGTCGGCTACCCCCCGTTCCGCGACCGCCTGGAGGCCATCGCCGAGACCGACGAGCGGCTCGCCGGGCTGCTCCTGCTGCTGCCGCCCCCGGTCGCCGACCAGGACGCGGCACCGGCCGAGTTCGACCGGATGTTCACCGACGGCTCCCGGCACTTCGACACCCGGCGGTTCAGCCGCCACGCGACCTCGCTGGCCAGGCCGGAGACGGACGGGCTCAGGACGCTCGACCGCTACCTCGGTGAACTGACCGGCATTCACGCCTTCGTACCACAAGAAAGGTGAGCGTCATGGAAGCGAGATTCGTCGTGGTGATCAACCACGAGGAGCAGTACTCGATCTGGCCCGCGGGCCGGGAGATTCCGGCCGGCTGGACCGAGGCCGGTGCGGAGGGAAGCAAGAGCGACTGCCTTGCACACATCGCGCGGGTGTGGACCGACCTGCGCCCGATGAGCGTGCGACGGTGAAGGAGGAGAACGAGATCATGTCCACACCCGACAAGCGTGACGCAGCCGACATCAGACGCGCCCTGCTGGAGAGGAAGGTCCGCCAGCGCGTGGCGGAGAAGGCCGAGCGGGAGCGGATCGTCCCCGTCCCGCGTACGGGCAAGATGGCCATCGCCGAGCAGCAGCGGTTCCTGTGGTTCCTGCACCAGATGGTCGCGGGCGCACCGGTGTACAACGTGCCGTTCGCGATGCGCCTGCGCGGGCCGCTCGACGTGCCCGCCCTCTCCAAGGCGCTGCGCGGCATCGTCACGCGGCACGAGAGCCTGCGCACCCGGTTCGGCGACGAGCACGGCGTGCCTTTCCAGACGGTCGATCCGCCGCCCGAGACGTGGGACCTGCCGGTGACCGACGGGACCGAGGAGTCCGTCCAGGACTGGATCGACGGGCAGGTGCGCGAGGAGTTCGACCTGCGCAACCACCCGCCGTACAGGTTCGCCCTGCTGCGGCTGGGCCCCGAGGAGCATGTGCTGTCCATCGTCTGGCATCACATCGTCATCGACGGATGGTCCTCGCGGCAGTTCGCCGAGGAGCTGACGGCCCGTTACACCGATCCGGACGGCTCGGAGTTCCCCGAGCTGACCCTCCAGCCCGCCGACTTCGCGGCCTGGCAGCGGCTCTGGCTGCTCAGCGACGGACCGGCCAAGCAGATCGACTACTGGCACTCCGCGGTGGACGGGATGGAACCGCTGGAGTGGCGCACCGACCGGCAGCGCCCGTCGGCGCCCACCGGGGCCGGCCGCATCTACGAGACCCGCCTGCCCGACGACCTGGCGCGGAAGATCCGCGACATGGCCCAGGCCGAGGGGGTCTCCCTGCTCGCCCTGACGATGGCCGGCTACCAGGTGCTGCTGAACCGCTACACCGGTCAGCAGGACATCGCGCTCGGGTCGGTACTCTCCGGGCGGACCCGCTCGGAAGTCGAGCCCATGATGGGGTTCTTCGCCAACACGGTGGTGGTCCGCGGGAACCTGGAGGGCGATCCGGTGTTCCGCGACCTGGTGCACGCCGCCAACGACAACATCCTGGAGGCGATGGCCAACCAGGACGTGCCGTTCGGCCGCCTGGTGGAGGAGCTCAAGCCGGAGCGGCTGCCGGGGCGGAACCCGCTGGTCGCCCACCTGTTCACGCTGCTGCCCGAGCCGATGATCGCGCGCTGGCGGCTGCCCGGCGTCGAGGTCGAGATGCTGACCCCGCAGCCGGAGACGACCCGGTTCGACATCACGTTCCAGATCAACGACCTGCCGGACGGCGGCCTGGGCGTGTGGATCGAGTACTCCTCCGAGCTGTTCGACCACGAGCGCATCGAGCAGCTGGTGGAGCATTTCAGCACGGTCATGGCCGACGCGCTGTCCCGGCCGGACGCCCGGGCGAGCTCGCTGGACATCATGCCCGACAGCGAGTACCTGCGCGTGCTCACCGCGTGGAACCCCGAGCCCGGTGAGCGCGACGAGCGCCTGCTGCACGAGCTGTTCGCGGCGCGCGTGGCCGAGGCGCCCGACGCGGTCGCGATGCGTTTCGCGGGCGAGGACCTGACCTACGCGCAGCTGGACGAGCGGTCCAGCAGGCTGGCGCACGCGCTGGTCGAGGAGTTCAAGGTGACGCCGGGACGCGTGGTCGGCGTGCTGCTCGAACGCGGCTTCGACCTGCCGGCCGCCGAACTCGGCGTGCTCAAGGCGGGCGGCGCGTGGCTGCCGCTCGACCCGCAGTACCCGGCGGAGCGGCTGGCCTACCAGCTCGGCGACGCCGACGTGGCCGCGGTGGTGACGACCTCGGATCTCGCCGACCGCCTGCCCGCTGAGGTGGAACGGATCCTGCTGGACTCCGACACGCTCGACGGACGGCCGGTTTCGCCGCCTTCCGTGCAGGTGGCGCAGGAGGACACGGCGTACGTCATCTATACCTCTGGCTCGACCGGCACCCCCAAGGGGGTCATGGTCCCCCACCGGGCGGTGGTGAACTTCTGCACCACCTTCCAGCGGATGTTCTCGGTGACGCCGGACGACCGGATCCTGCAGTTCTCCAACCCCGCCTTCGACGTGAGCGTGTCGGACGTGTTCTCGACGCTGACCGCCGGCGGGACCATCGTGGGCGCGCCGCGCTCCGAACTGCTCGACCCGGAGGCGCTGCAGGGGCTGCTGGCCCGCGAGCGGGTGACGATGGTGGACATCCCGCCCGCCGTCCTGGGGCTGCTCGACCCGTCCGAGCTGGACGACCTGCGGGTGTGCTTCATCGGCATGGAGCCGTTCGGCCCCGACCTGGTCAACCGGTGGAGCAAGCCGGGGCGGGAGTTCCACAACGGGTACGGGCCGACCGAGGTCACCGTGACGTGCGTGGACTACCTGTGCCCGCCGGAGCCGCTGGAAGGGACGCCGCCCATCGGCCGGGCGATGGCCAACCAGCGGGCCTACGTCCTGGACAAGGGCCTGCGGCCGGTGCCGGTCGGCGTGCCCGGGGAGCTCTACATGGCGGGCGCCGGGCTGGCCGTCGGCTACCTCGGCCGGCCCGACCAGACCGCCGAGAAGTTCCTGCCCGACCCGTTCGCCACCACCCCGGGCGAGCGCATGTACGCCACCGGCGACCTGGTGCGCTGGAACGGTGACGGCAACCTGGAGTTCCTGGGCCGGGTCGACCGCCAGGTGAAGCTGCGCGGGCTGCGCGTGGAGCTGGGCGAGATCGAGCACGCCATCGAGAGCTTCGACGGCGTGCGGCAGTGCGTCGTGACCGTACGCGACGCGGGCACGCCCTCGGCCTGGCTGGCCGCCTACGTGGTCGGCGACGTCGAGCCGGACGAGCTGCGCGAGTTCCTGAGCGGGCGGCTGCCGCTGCACATGGTGCCCACCGACTACGTGCGGCTGGACCAGCTCCCGCTGACCTCGACCGGGAAGGTGGACCACGGGAAGCTGCCCGACCCCCGCCCCGACGGCGGCGCCGGTCAGGCCGAGCTGACCACCGAGACGCAGCGCAGGGTGGCCGAGATCTGGCAGAGCCTGCTGAGCCTCGACCCCGGCAGCGTCGGCGCGCAGGACAACTTCTTCCTGCTCGGCGGCAACTCCCTGCAGGTGACCCAGATGATCTCGCGGGTGCGCGACGCCTTCCAGGTGACGCTCGACCCGCGGCGGCTGTTCAGCTACCCGCTGCTCAGCCAGTTCGCCGCCCAGATCGACGACGCGCAGCACGCGCTGCTCGGCGAGGACGAGGTGGCGAAGCTGGAGGCGCAGGTCGCCGATCTGCCCGAAGAGGAGGTCGATCGGCTGCTGAAGGAGTCGAGCTGATGGCCGGGTCACACCCCTCCGCCCTGGCGGAGAAACGGCGCGCGCTGCTGGACCTGCGGCTGCGGCGCCGGCGGGAGGAGGTCCTCGCCCAGCAGGAGGCCGCGCCGCCGGAAGGGCGGCCGCGGCCCTCCGGCCGGACGGTGTCCCCGCTCGTGCCGCTCGGCCCGGCGGGCACCGAGCCGCCGCTGTTCCTGGTGCACGCGGCCGGCGGATCGGTGGCCCCCTACGTCGCGCTGGCCGGGCTCCTCGGCGACGACCGTCAGGTCTGCGCCCTGGAGGACCCCGGCCTGCACGGCGGCGCGATCGGGGAACGCTCGCTCGCGGACCTCGCGGCCACCTATCTGGCCGCGGTCCGCGAGGCCCGGCCCGACGGGCCGCTGCACGTGGGCGGCTGGTCGGTCGGCGGCGCGGTGGCGCTGGAGATGGCACGCCAGGACGGCGACGTCGCGCTGACGTTCGTGCTCGACACCGCCGTCCCGGACGCGCCGTCCCGTCCCGGCGACGACGAGCTGAGCGCGTGGTTCGCCTCCGACGTCGCGGCCATGGGCGCCGAACCGGGCGAGGCCGAGCTGGCCGAGCGGTTCCCGGTGTTCGCCGCGAACGTGCGCGCGCTCCTGACGTTCCGTCCGTCGCGGGTGGACAGCCGGGTCGTGCTGCTGTGCGCCGAGAAGTCCGAGGGCGAGAAGCTCAGCCGGTGGCGGCCCTACGCCGACGAGATCCAGGTGGTGCCGGGCGACCACTACACCATGCTCCGGCCCCCACACATCGAGGCGCTGGCGGAGGCCATGCGCCACAGATTGAGCGAGGTGAGTGTCCGATGATCCCGGCCTTCACGCCGGAACAGGACAACTTCCGGGAAGAAGTCTGCAAGCTCCTGTGCGAGGACGAGGTGCGCGCGGAGATCGCGCAGTCCCGGCGGACGCCGTACGGGCAGGAGTCCGGTCTGCTCGACGTGCATCGGCGGCTGGGCAAGCTCGGCTGGCTCGCGATCAACTGGCCCGAGCGCTACGGCGGAGCGGACGCCACGATCGTGGAGAAGGCGATCCTCACCGAGGAGATGATCCGCCACGGCGTGCCCGACAACGTGCACTCGCTGGGCGTCGACATCGTCGGGAACGCCATCCACCTGTTCGGCACCGAGGAGCAGAAGGAGCGGTTCCTGCCGGGACTCGCACGCGGCGAGATCACGGCCAACGTGCTCTTCAGCGAGCCGGACATCGGGTCCGACCTGGCGTCGCTGACCACGCGCGCCGAACCCGACGGCGACGGCTGGCGCCTGCACGGCCGGAAGATCTACAACATGAAGGCGCAGCACAGTGACTTCGCGCTGTGCGCGGCCCGCACGTCGACCGGGCCGGTGAACTTCGCCGGGATCACGCTGTTCCTGGTGCCGCTGCAGTCCATGGGCGTGGTCATCGAGCCGGTGTGGAACCTGTCCGAGGAACGCTTCGACCTGGTGACGCTCGACGGGATCCGGATCGGGCCCGAGGACGTGCTCGGCGAGGCCGACGACGGCTGGCAGGTGCTGGGCAAGGTGCTCCCGCTGGAGCGCACCGGGCTCGACCACTCCGCCAAGGCGGAACGCACGCTGGCCGCGCTGCGCGAGCACGCCCCGCCGGGGTGCGAGCAGCGGCTCGTCGAACTGGACACGCGGGTGCGCGCGGCCCGGCTCCTGGCCTGGCGGTGCGTGGCCAACCTTCACGAGGGCCGGCCCGACGAGGTCCACTCGGCGACCGCGAAATGGTACACGTCGGAGACGGCCAAGGAGGTGTCGGTGGCGGCGGTCGAGCTCCTCGGGCCGCGGGCGCTGCTGGACGCACGCGATCCCGACGCGATCGCCGACGGCGTCCTGGACGCCGCGTTCCGGGAGGCGCCGGGGCTCACGCTCGCCCAGGGTTCCTCGGAGATCATGCTCTTCTTCGTCGCCACATCGAAACTGGGGTTGCCGTCATGACCACGATGATCGCCGACTTCTTCGACGAGGAACTGGCCCCGCTGGTGCGGCGGATGGCCGACCGGCCGCGCGCGGAGGGCTGGGACGACGACGACAGCCGGGAGACCCGCGCGATGGTGTGGCAGGGGCTGGCCGAGCTCGGCGCGCTCGACGCGTCCGGCCCCGACGCCGTGCGGCTGGCCGAGCTCCTCGGGTCCGTGCTGTACCAGGGCCCGCTGCTCGACACGCTCACCGCGCGGGAACTGCTCGGGGACGACCACATCGGCCGGTCCCCGGTGGCGCTGGCGGTGGCGGACGAGCCGCTGTCCGAGCAGGACGGCGTGGTCTCCGCGCGGCGGACCTTCGTCGGGTTCGCCTCGGAGGTGGACCACTTCCTCCTGGGCGGCGCCGGACCGCGCCTGGCGCTCGTGCCCGCCGGCCATCCCGCCATCACGACGCGCCGGTACGAGGAGACGAGCCGGGGCGAGGCGTACGAGGTCGTCTTCGACGGCGCCCCCGTGACCGCGTGGGCCGACCCCACCCGGTGGGAGGCGGCGCTGGCCGGCGCACGGGTGCGCCAGGCCGCGTACCTGGTGGGCCTGGCCCAGGCGGCGCTCGACCACGCCGTCGGCTACGCGAAGACCCGCCGCCAGTTCGGCCAGCCCATCGGCAAGTTCCAGGGCCTGGCGTTCCGGCTGGCCGAGCTGGCGATGCACATCGACGCGACGCGCCTGCTGGTGCACGACCGCGACGCGGCGGCGCACGCGGCGGCCGACCTCGCGGCGGCGTCGGACCTGGCCCGCACCGTCACGACGCGGACCATGCAGGTCCACGGCGCCGCGGGCATGCGGTCCGACGACGACGCCCAGCTGTACTACCGGCGGGCCGCGGCCGAATCGGTCCGCCTCGGCACGCCGGACCAGTTGCGACGCGAAAGCCGGGAGACGCGATGACGATCGTCGTGGCGCAGGAAGAGGAAACCAATGGACCTGGTGATACAGAAGTACGGCGGAACATCACTGGGTGACGCGGGCAAGATCCGTCGCGTGGCGCGGCGCATCGCCGCCGCGGACGGGTCCGTGGTCGCCGTGGTCTCCGCGATGGGCCGCACCACCAACTCCATGATCGAGCTGGCCCGGGACCTCACCGACACGCCGCACGCCCGGGAGCTGGACCTCCTGCTCAGTACCGGTGAACAAGCCTCCGCCGCCGCGCTCGCCATAGCGCTGCACGAGCTGGGCGTGCCCGCCCGCTCGTTCAGCGCCCACGACTGCGGCATCATCACCGACGGAGTGCACGGCCGCGCGCGTATCGTCAACGTCGATCCCGTACGCATCCGCGAATGCGTCCAGGACGGCCACGTCCCCGTCGTCTCCGGCTTCCAGGGCCTGTCCGCCGACAACGGCGAGCTCACCACCCTGAGCCGGGGCGGCTCCGACACCACCGCCGTCGCCCTGGCGGCGGCGTTACGGGCCAGGGTGTGCGAGATCTTCACCGACGTCGAGGGCGTGTTCACCGCCGACCCGCGACACGTCGCCGACGCCCGCAAGGTGGACCGCCTCTTCTACGAGGACATGGCCGAGCTGGCCGCCTGCGGCGCCACGGTGCTCGCGCATCCCAGCGTGGAGTACGCCGGCGCCCACCGCGTTCCCGTGCACGTCCGCTCCAGCACGACCGAGGCCGCCGGCACCTGGGTGACCGGCTTCCGCTCGGCCGCCCCGCTCGACGGGGAGCGGTTCACCGCCGTCGGCGTGGCGCACCGGACCGGTCAGCTCCGCTGCCGGCTCGACGGGGTCGACCCCGGCGCCCTGACCACGATCGCCGCCGCGCTGGCCGATCCGATGCCGCCGGTGGACATGCTCGGCCAGCCGGCCGCCGACGCCTCCGCCGGTTCGCTGGGGTTCATCGTGAACGCCGCCGACCGGGACAAGGTGGACGAGGCGCTCGCCGGCCTGCGCGCGGCCGACGCCTTCACCGGATGCCACTGGTCCGGCCCCATGGCGAAGGTGTCGCTGGTGGGCTGCGGTTTCTGTGCCCACCATCCGCAGGTGCGGCTCCTCGTGGACGCGCTCAAGGCCCGCGGCGTCACCGTGACGGACGTGATCGTCCGCGCCCGGCGCATCTCCATCACCTGCGCCGAGCACGACGTGCTCAACGCTGTGACGCATCTCCACCGCATGTTCCTCGGCCCCGGCACGCTCGCGGACGCCCATCCGCACGGCGGTCGCCGCCACGCGGAACACCGCGCCCACGCGCCGGGACCGCAGCGGAGACATCCGGACCCGCAGTCGACAGAAGCAGAGGGGATACGCCATGAAGGAAGCATCGGCGCGCACGGCCGGAAGGGATGAGAGCGCGTTCCGGTCCCGGCATCTCTGGCAGCTCACGGTCATCTGCGGCACCCAGTTCCTGGTCGCCCTCGACTATTCGATCATCAATGTCGCGGCTCCGAGCATCCGCGAATCCATGGACTTCTCCTCCGGTGGAGGCGTCGCGTGGGTTCTTTCCGCCTATCCGCTCGCCTTCTGCGGCTTCCTCCTTCTCGGGGGGAGGATCGCCGATCTGTACGGAAGAAAGCGGGTGTTCATCTGGAGCCTGGCCGGATTCCTGCTCGCCTCGCTGCTGGCGGGCCTCGCCTGGTCGCCGGCGGCTCTCATCGCGGGCCGCGCCCTGCAGGGGGTCGCCGCCGCGTTCATCGCTCCGGCGGGTCTGGGGCTCCTCCAGGCGGCCATCCCGGAAGGACCGCCACGGGAGCGCGCCCTCGGCATCTACGGGTCGGCGCTGTCGGCGGGATTCGTCTCGGGCATGGTCCTCGGGGGCGTCCTCACCGAGTTCGCCGGATGGAGGTCCGTCTTCCTGATCAACGTGCCCATCGTCGTGGCGTTCGGTCTGCTGGCCAGAGCGCATCTTGAGGAGAGCCGGGACAGGCACGCGTCCCGCCACCTCGACCTCACCGGCGTCGTCCTGGCGACCGTGGGCATGGTCGCGTTCGTGTTCGCCCTCACCGAAGGGGAGAAGTACGGCTGGTCGTCGGTCCCGATCCTCGCCTGCGCGGCGGTCGCGGTGCCGGCCGTCGCCCTCTTCGTCTGGGTGGAGTCCCGCAAGGACAACGCCCTCGTGCCGATCTCCATCTTCCACACGGCCGCCATCGGCGCGGCCAACCTGGTCAACGTCCTGCTGATCTGCTCCTACGGGGGAATGCTCTTCGTCCTCACGCTCTACCTGCAGACGCATCTCGGTCTGGGCGCGCTCCAGACCGGCCTCACGTTCGCGGTCTCGGGCGCGATCGCCATCGTCGTCGGAATCTACGCGGGCAGGTACGTCGAGCGCTTCGGGCTCTACCGCGTGCTCCTGTGCGGGATCGTCATCGAGACGGCCGGCATTCTCATCATGGTGGGCCTGCCGGAAGGCTACGGGTTCGCCCTCGTCCTGATCGGCACCTCCGTGAACGCGTTCGGCCACATCATCGCCCTGGTCACGACGAGTATCGCCGGCACGAACGGCGCCGAGGAAGGGCGGCGGGCCACGGCCGGCGCGCTGCTCAACGTCTCCCAGCAGCTGGGACTGGCCGTGGGGGTGGGAGTGGTCACCTCGGTGGCGGCCCACTTCGCCGCGGCCTCCGGCGGAGCCGTCGACGGCTGGCGCTGGGCGCTCTGGTGCTCGGTCGTGTTCGCGGTGGGGGCGATCGTCGCGACCGTCCTTCTCCGGAAGCGTTTCCAGGGGGAGGCCACGGCTCCGGCCTGACGCCTAGCCAAGGGCCGCGTAACCATTTAAACTAGACGTAATGGTTACTCTAGCTATCAAGGCCCAGTCTCCCTGGCAGGACGCCCACTTCGTCGGCGGCCACCCGGTCCTGGACCTCACGAACACCGTCTTCGACCGCAACCACCCGGCGGAGGACGGCGAGCTGCTGAACACGCCCTCGGACGTCCTGACGTGGTGCGCGTCCGCGGGGCTGTTCGAGGAGACGCCGCCCTTGCCGGAGGCGTCCGCCAAGGATCTCGTACCCGAGGTCCAGGCCGTCAGGGAACAGGCGTGGGCCGTGTTCAGCGCGATCGCGCGCGGCGAGGCGGCGCCGGCCGGGCCCTTCGGCGCGCTTCTCGAACGGGCCGGAAAGGGCGTGGGAGCCGACCAGGCGCAGCGGATCGACGCCGCGCTCGACCGGTTCACCGCGGACTGGACGGCGCCGGGAGCGATTCCGGCCGTCCTGTCGCTGCTGGCGGTCCACGCGGTGTTCACCCTTCCGTCCGGCCGCGTCAGGGCCTGCGGGAGGTGCGGCTGGCTGTTCCTGGATTCCTCGCGGGGCGGACGCCGCCGCTGGTGCAACATGAGCATCTGCGGGAACCGGGAGAAGGCGCGCCGCCACCGTCAGGGCCGGACGCCCTGACCGGCGCGCCTTCCCAGGGATCAGGTGAGCTGCCGCCGCATGATCGGCCGGTCCTTGCGCGGGCGAGCCACCTCGGAGAACCCGGCCTTGAGGAAGGCGCTGGCTATCCCCGTCATCGCCGTGTCCGAGCCCGCGCGTTTCCCCTCGGGAGGCTCGACCGGATACCCCTCGGCGGTCGTGTAACCCTCGGACGCCGCGTACGCGCAGACGGCTTCGAGGATGCCCGGCAGCAGCCCGGAGCCACGATGCTTCTTGTGGACGAAGACGCACGCGAGCGCGCAGACCGGCTCGTCGTCCACGCTCGACAGGAGCGGCGAGCGTTCGAGCCTCGGAAACGCGGAGCGCGGCCCGAGTGAGCACCACGCCACCGGCGCGCCGTCGTCGTAGACGATGACGCCCGGCACCGGTTTCCGCTGGGCGAGACGGCTCATGGCCTTCTTGTTCCCTTCGCCCTTTCCTTCCGTCCACTCCGCGATGGAGAGCCGCCAGTGCATGCACCAGCACCCCCGGGCGCCTCCGTTGTCGCCGAGAACCGTCTCGAAGTCGTTCCAGGTCTTCTTGGACAGCTCTTCGACGGTCAAAGAGCCGTTCCGCTTGCCACGAGCGTTCATCCGCCACACCGCCGATCTGGTTGTTCGTAGCGTTTCCGGCCGCGCGTCCTGGGAAGTTGATGACCTCTCCTCCGCTCGGCCGGTCCGGGTCTTGCGTGAGACCGAGTAACCCGATATCACCTATTTATAGGTTACTATAGACATGTACGGCCGCGAAGACGGTCTATCTGGCACAGCGACGACGGAGGGTCTGCACATGGCCGGAGAAGACGTCCTGGACATGCTCGAAGCCGAGGCGATCCATGTGCTGCGCGAGGTCGCCGGCGCGTTCCGCCGCCCGGTGCTGCTGTACTCGATCGGCAAGGACTCCTCGGTGCTGCTGCACCTGGCGATGAAGGCGTTCGCGCCGGGCCGGATGCCGTTCCCCGTGGTGCACGTCGACACCGGCTGGAAGTTCCGCGAGATGATCGCCTTCCGGGACGAGACGGCCGAGCGGCTGGGGCTCGACCTGCGGGTGCACACCAACCCTGAGGGAGCCACGCCGTTCACCCACGGCGCTCACGAGTACACCCGGATCATGAAGACCGTCACGCTGCGCCGGGCGCTCGACGACGGCGGGTTCGACGCCGCGATCGGCGGCGCGCGACGCGACGAGGAGCGGTCACGGGCCAAGGAGAGGATCTTCTCGCTGCGTGAGCCCGGTCATCGCTGGGAGCCGCGCTCGCAGCGTCCGGAGTTCTGGTGGCGGGCGAACACCGAGCTGGCGGAGGGCCAGACGATGCGGGTGTTCCCGCTGTCGAACTGGACGGAGCTGGACGTCTGGCGCTACATCAAGCGAGAGGACATCCCCGTGGTGCCGCTGTACTTCACCGCGCCCCGCCCGGTCGTCGAGCGGAACGGCTCGTTGATCATGGTGGACGACGAACGCTTACCACTGGAGCCCGGCGAAGAGCCGCGGCTGCGCCACGTACGGTTCCGCACACTCGGCTGCTACCCGCTGTCCGCGGCGGTCGAGTCGAAGGCGGCGACCGTCGACGAGGTCATCGACGAGATGAGACGCGACCGCAGGTCCGAACGCGCCGGCCGGCTCATCGACGGTGAGGGCGGCACCTCCATCGAGAGCAAGAAGTCGGAGGGATACTTCTGATGATCTCCATGCTTCGAGTGGTCGCGTGCGGCTCGGTCGACGACGGCAAGTCCACCCTCATCGGCCGGCTGCTCGCCGGCACCGGCGGCGCCACCGACGACCAGCTCGACTACGCGCGGCGGACCAGGCGCGGCGGTTCCACGATCGCGGCGGGCGCGGTGGACTACTCACTGCTGACCGACGGGCTGGAGGCGGAGCACGAGCAGGGCATCACCATCGACGTCGCCCACCGCTTCCTGGACCTGCCGTCCGGGCGCCGGGTGATCATCGCCGACGCGCCGGGACACGAGCAGTACACCCGCAACATGGCGGTCGCGGCGTCCACCGCGGACGTCGCCGTGTTACTCGTCGACGCCACCAAGGGGGTCCGCGAGCAGACCCACAGACACCTGGCGATCTGCGCGTTGATGGGTGTGCGGGCGGTCATCGCGGTGGCGAACAAGCTCGACGCGGTGGACTACGACCAGACGGTGTTCGAGAAGCTCGCGAGCGAGGTCCTGGCGGCGGCGAACGGCCTCGACATGGCGGCGAGCGTGATTCCGGCCAGCGCCGTCCAGGGCGACAACGTGGTCGAGCCCTCGCCGAACCTGCCCTGGTACGACGGGCCGACGCTGCTCGGCGCGCTGTCGGAGTGGGAGCCGGCCGATGGGGCGCGGGCGGACGACGCCGGCGGCTACCGGCTGCCCGTCCAGTACGTGATCCGGGCGGACGACTTCCGCGGTTTCGCGGGCACGGTGATCGGCGCCCCGGTCCGGCGGGGCGACGCCGTCGCGGTCGCCGGCAGCGGGGTCGCGTCCAGGATCGACCGGCTGATCGGCCCCGGCGGCGGCGACCTCGACCGGGCCGCCCCCGGCACCCCGGTGACGGTGACGCTGGCCGACGACGTCGACGTCCGGCGCGGGGACCTGCTGACCACGCTGGAAGCCCTGGGCGACGGACTGTCCCCGGCCACGGCGTACTCCGCCACCCTGATCTGGACCGCCGAGGAGCCGCTGCGGCACGGCCGCTCCTACCTGATGCTGGCCGGGCCGCGGACCGTGCCCGCCACGGTCACGGCCGTGCGCGGCCGGATGGAGGTGGTGTCCGGCAAGCGGCTCGCCGCGCGCACCCTCGGCCTCAACGACATCGGCACGGTCGAGCTGGCCACCGACACCCCTCTCTGCCTGGACGGTTACCAGGAGTGCCGGGACACCGGCAGCTTCCTGCTCGTGGACCGGGTCAGCAAGGAGACGGTGGCGGCCGGCATGGTCCGGCACGCGCTGCGGCGCGGCCGCAACGTCGTCCGGCAGACCTTCACCGTCGACCGCGACGCCAGGCAGGAGCTGAAGGGGCAGCGGGCCAAGGTGCTGTGGCTGACCGGTCTGCCGGGGTCCGGGAAGTCGACCATCGCCAACGCGCTGGAGCGGCGGCTCCACGGCATGGGGCTGCACACGTACGTGCTCGACGGCGACAACGTCCGCAGCGGACTCAACAGAGACCTCGGGTTCACCCCGGGAGACCGGGCGGAGAACGTGCGCCGGGTCGCCGAGCTGACCCGCATCCTGCTGGACGCCGGGCTGATCGTGATCGTCGCGCTGGTCTCGCCCTTCCGGACGGACCGGGCGGCGGCGCGGAGCCTGTTCCCGCCGGGCGACTTCGCCGAGGTCTGGGTGGACACCCCGCCCGAGGTGTGCGCGAGCCGGGACCCGAAGGGCCTGTACGCCCAGGCGAAGGCCGGCAGGCTGCCCAACATGACCGGCCTCGGCCAGGCCTACGAACCGCCGGAGCACCCTGACCTGGTGGTCGACGGCTCCGGATCGCCCGACGAGGTGGCGGAGAAGCTGGCCGGACTGCTGCAGGGTTAAGAGAGGTGGGCCCCGGGCCGGGCTGGCGTGGGCCGTGCCCGGGGCGGAGGGCCGTGTCCGGCCGGGGGTCGCCACTCCCGCCGGTCCAGATCAGTGCCCGCGGCCCTCTTCTTTCAGGGCCGGTGTCCGAGTGGCAGGATTCGAACCTGCGACGCTCCTGCTCCCAAGGCAGGCGGGCTGCCAAGCTGCCCCACACTCGGGTGGTGAAGAACCGCCTGTGAACCCCGGCGGCCGGGTCGGGTCAGCCGGATGCCGGGCAGGCGCCGGGAGACGGGGGAAGCGGTTCGCGCTTCAGGCCGGTCACTGCTCGCCCCCTTTCTCCTCGGTCTTGACGCTGTCAACGCTAGACCGATGATCGGCCGGAGCGCCAGCGGTTTTACGGCGAACCGGGCTCGCCGGGCCAGGGGACGCCCGCGCGGGTCTCGGGCGACTCGACGCGGAAGCGGGGCATGGCCTCGGGGTGGTTCTCGCGCACGTACGTGATGAGGTGCTCGCGCACGTCGCACTTGAGGTCCCAGGCGGAGGCCGAGTCCGCGGCGCTCATCAGCGCGCGCAGCTCGACCAGGCCGTTCAGCTGGATGTCGGTGACCTGGAGGGTCCAGTCCTTCTGGTCCCACAGCGGGTTGGTCTGCAGGTAGCGGTAGAGCTCCTCGCGCAGCTTCTCGACCGGCACCGACCAGTCGACGCGCAGGTAGACGACGGCGAGGACCCGGCTGCCGTGCCGGGTCCAGTTCTCGAACGGGGTCTGCGTGAAGTAGGAGACCGGCAGGACGAGGCGCCGCTCGTCCCACAGCCGCACCACGACGTAGGTGAGCGTGAGCTCCTCGATCCTGCCCCATTCCTCCTGCACCACGACGACGTCGTCCAGGCGCAGCGCGTCGCTGAAGGCGAGCTGCAGCCCGGCGAGCATGTTGCCGAGCGTCGGCTGGGCGGCGATGCCGACGACCGCGCCGGCGATGCCCGCGGACGCGAGCAGACCCGCGCCCAGCGCCCGCACCTGCGGGAAGGTGAACAGCATCGCGCCGAACGCGATCACCACGACGGTCGCGGTGGCGACCCGGCGCACCAGCGTGATCTGCGTCTTCATGCGGCGGGCCCGCTGGTTGCGCTCCCCCTCCACGAGGTCCAGGCGCTCCAGGGCGACGTCCGTGAACGCGTACGTCGCCTGGATGATCAACCAGGTCGCCGCGCCGATGATGAGCAGCGTGACGACCCGCTCGACGGACTCGCCGAACGCCCGCTGCTGCGGCTCAGGGCCGATCATCAGCGGGTAGAACATGATGTTGAACGTCATCAGCAGGACGGTCGTCACCACCGGCCAGTGGCAGTGCTTGACCAGGCGGCTGCTGAAGGTCCACTTGCGCCCGACCCTGAGGAGCACCTGCCGGGTCAGCTCCAGGACGATGACCGCCCCGATCATCGCGCCGGCCAGGTTCAGCCAGGCGCTGGAGAACTGCACGTGAGCGACCCCCCGAAGATTCAGAAGTTCTCGTCAAAACTCACATTGCCCTCAACCGCCACCTGATAAGCGGACACCCGGCGTTCGAAGAAGTTGGCCAGCTCCTGCACGTCCTGGAGCTCCATGAAGGCGAACGGGTTCTCGGTGCCGTAGCGGCGGGGCATGCCCAGCCTGACCAGCCGCTGGTCGGCGACGTACTCCAGGTAGGCGCGCATCTGCTCGGCGGACATCCCGGGCATGCCGTCACCGCACAGGTCGCGGGCGAAGGCCAGCTCGGCGGCGACCGCCTCCTCCAGCATGCGGCCGACCTGCTCGCCCAGCTCCTCGTCGAACAGCTCGGGCTCCTCCGCCCGGACGGTGTCGACGACGCTGAACGCGAACTCCATGTGCATGGACTCGTCGCGGAACACCCAGTTCGTCCCGGTGGCCAGCCCGCTGAGCAGGCCGCGGGAGCGGAACCAGTACACGTACGCGAACGCGCCGTAGAAGAACAGGCCCTCGATGCAGGCGGCGAAGCAGATGAGGTTGAGCAGGAACCGCCGCCGGTCGCCCGCGTTCTCCAGGCTCCGCAGGTCGCCGATGGAGTCGATCCACCGGAAGCAGAACTCGGCCTTGTCGCGGATCGAAGGGATGTGCTCGATCGCGGCGAACGCCTTGACCCGCTCGTCCGGGTCGGGCAGGTAGGTGTCGAGCAGCGTCAGGTAGAACTGCACGTGCACCGCCTCCTCGAACAGCTGCCTGCTCAGGTAGAGCCGGGCCTCGGGGGCGTTGACGTGCTGGTAGAGGTTGAGCACCAGGTTGTTGGCGACGATCGAGTCACCGGTGGCGAAGAACGCGACCAGCCGGTTGATCAGGTGCCGTTCCTGGGCGGTCATCTTTGCCAGGTCGGCCACGTCGGAGTGCAGGTCGACCTCCTCCACCGTCCAGGTGTTGCGGATGGCGGCCCGGTAGCGCTCGTAGAAGTCCGGGTAGCGCATCGGGCGCAGGGTGAGGTCCATTCCGGGGTCGAGAAGCATGAGGGGATCTCCTTACTGGCAGGCTTCGCAGACGTCGGGGTTCTCCAGCGAGCAGGCCACCTGCTCGACGGCGGCGGCCGGCTGGACGGTGGTCTGCGCGATGCGGGTGGCCGGGCGGGAACGCAGGTAGTAGGTGGTCTTCAGGCCCTGCTTCCACGCGTAGGCGTACATCGACGAGAGCTTGCCGATGGTGGGGGCGGCCATGAACAGGTTGAGCGACTGGCCCTGGTCGACGTACGGCTGGCGGGCGGCGGCCAGGTCGATGAGCGCCTTCTGCGGCAGCTCCCAGGCGGTGCGGTAGAGCAGCTTGAGGTCGTCGGGGATGCCCGGCAGGTGCTGCACGGACCCGTCGGCGCGCTTCAGCCCGTCGCGCGTCGCCTGCGTCCACAGCCCGCGTTCCCGCAGGTCGGCCACCAGATAGCGGTTGACCTGGAGGAACTCGCCGGACAGCGTCTCGCGCTTGAACACGTTGGACACCTGCGGCTCGATGCACTCGTAGCAGCCGGCGATGGACGCGATGGTGGCGGTCGGCGCGATGGCGATCATGAGCGAGTTGCGCAGCCCGGTGGCGGCGATCTTCTCGCGGAGCGCGTCCCAGCGCGGCGAGCCGGCGGCGGCGTAGTGGTCGGGGTGCAGCACGCCTGCCGCGGCGCGGGTGTCGTCGTACGAGGGATGCCGCCCGCGTTCGGCGGCCAGGTCGGCCGAGGTGTCGTAGGCCGCCAGCGCGATCTCCTCGGCGATGCGGGTGGACAGCTCCAGCGCCCGGGGCGAGTCGAACGGGAGGCGGAGCGCGAAGAACACGTCGGCCAGCCCCATCACGCCGAGCCCGATCGGCCGCCAGCGCCGGTTGGCCGCCCCGGCCTCGGGCGTCGGGTAGAAGCCCAGGTCGATGGTGCGGTCCAGGAAGCGCACGGCCGTCCGGACGGTGGCGCGCAGCCGCTCCCAGTCGAGGCCGTCGCGCCCGTCCAGGTGGGCGGCGAGGTTGACCGAGCCGAGGTTGCACACCGCGGTCTCGGCGTCGCTGGTGACCTCCAGGATCTCGGTGCACAGGTTGGACAGGTGGATGACGTTCTCCGGCCGGGCGGTCTGGTTGGAGGTGCGGTTGGCCGTGTCCTTGAACGTCATCCAGCCGTTGCCGGTCTGCGCGAGCGTCCGCATCATCCGCCCGTAGAGGGTCCTGGCCGGGATCCGCCGGGTGTGCCGGCCCTCGGCCTCGTAGGCCCGGTAGGCGCGGGTGAACGCCTCGCCGTGCAGGTCGGGCAGGTCGGGGACGTCCTTGGGGTCGAACAGCGACCAGTCCTCACCGGCCTCGACGCGGCGCATGAACTCGTCCGGCACCCAGTTGGCCAGGTTGAGGTTGTGGGTGCGGCGGGCGTCCTCGCCGGTGTTGTCGCGCAGCTCCAGGAACTCCTCGATGTCGGCGTGCCAGGTCTCCAGGTAGACGCAGGCCGCGCCCTTGCGCCGGCCGCCCTGGTTGACCGCCGCAACGGAGGCGTCCAGGGTGCGCAGCCACGGCACGATGCCGTTGGAGTGGCCGTTGGTGCCCCGGATGAGCGAGCCACGTGAGCGCACCCGGGTCCACGAGATGCCGATGCCGCCCGCGTACTTCGACAGCCGGGCGACCTGCGCGTACCGGTCGTAGATCGCCTCCAGCTCGTCGCGCGGCGAGTCGAGCAGGAAGCACGACGAGAGCTGCGGGCGGCGCGCGCCCGCGTTGAACAACGTCGGCGAGCTGGGCAGGTAGGACAGCGTCGCCATCAGCCGGTAGAGCTCGGCGGCCTCCGCGACGGTCTCCGACAGCCCGCAGGCGACCCGCAGGAAGAAGTGCTGGGGCCGCTCCAGCACGGTCCGGGTGACCGGGTGGCGCAGCAGGTAGCGGTCGTAGACGGTGCGCAGCCCGAAGTACTCGAACCGCTCGTCGGCGGCGTCCGAGACGAGCGCGTCCAGCTCGGCGGCGTGCGCGGCGACGAACTCCGCCAGGCCGTCCTGGATCAGCCCCGCCGCGTGGGTGGCGGCGATCGAGCCGGAGAACGAACGCACCCCGTGCGCGGCCGCCTCTTCGGCGATCTCCTCGGCGAGCAGCCCGGCGGCCACCCGCGAGTTCGCCGGGTCGGCGATCACCCGGGCGGCGGCCTCCTCGATGGCCAGGCGCCGATCACCCTCGACGATCTGTGTCACGTGCTCTCTCCTCGCGAGCTCATCCCCGTGAGGGCGCGCGAGAGCACGGCGGCGCACGCCGCTAGGCCCCCGGGCCCTCCCTCGAGGCCCTGGACATGGTCCATCGCCGGCAGGTCTTCGGGCTCGCGGGCGTCTCGCACTCTCCTACTGGCCGTCGCTTCCCGGATCTTTCCAGTGCTCGTTGACGGCGGTCGTTCCCGCTCACCGCTGCGGGGCAGCCCCGGAATCGCACCGGGTTCCCTTTTGCTCCGCCCCGGGCGGGGGCGAACCGGCGAACGATCGAGATCCTACATCTAGTGGCTGCTTTCGCAACCGCCACATCATGTTGTGCCCTTGCCGCTTTCGAGGAGGCCGAGATCGCGGAGCACGGCCTTGGTGCGGCGGACCTCGGAGACGACCCAGGCGGCGAAGCGGTCGCCGGCCAGCGGGATCGGCATCCAGTCGCCCTCCCGGCAGGTACGCTGCCAGCCGGGCGAGCCGGTCACCTCCTCGCACATGCCGATGGCCGCCTCCCGGCTCTCCTGCGGCATGCCGCCGGGCCCGACGGCGGCGCACCAGCTAGCGAAGTCCACCCGGACGCCGAGCTCCAGCAGGCTGGGCGCGTCCAGCCCGGGGAACCGCTCGGCGCAGGAGACGGCCAGCACCCGGACCCGGCCCCGGTCGATGTACGGGCGCCAGCCGGCGAGCGGGCCCGTCGCGGCGACGGCGCGGCCGGCGAGCAGCGCGGTGGCGACCTCGGAGATGCCGGGGTAGCCGGTGTAGTCCACCTGCCGGGTGTCGGCGCCGAGCCCGCGGGCGATGAGCCCGAACAGCAGGTGGTCGGGGGCGCCCTGCGGCCCGCCGGCGAGCGGGGTGCCCGTGGGGTCGGCGCGCAGGCGGGCGCCGAACGCGTCGAAGGTGGCCAGACCCGAGTCGCGCGGCACCAGCACCACCTCGACCTCGCCGGCCAGCCGGGCCAGCGGGGTGGTGCCGTGCAGGGGCGACTCGGCCGCGTTCAGCTCGGCGGCGGCGAGCGCGGGCAGCCCGGTGATGGTGATCGTGGTGACCGGCCCGGCCCCGCCGACCGGGTAGCCGGCCCCGCGGGCCACCTGGGTGAACGCCTCGGCGACGCGGCTCCAGCGCTCGCCGCCGCCGAGGATCTCGTACGCGCCGGGCGCGCGTCCGGCGTGACGGTCACCGCAGCCGGCCAGGCAGGCGGCCACTCCCAGGCCTGTCACGAGGAACCGCCTGCGCCGCATGACCCGCCTCCCCCGAAGTGTCCACTTCAGGTTATTTACGGATCACGCAGAGTTACACATGCCGGATATCACCTACTAAGGTTTCCAGGCCATCCCGGCCAGCAGCGGCAGCCGTGTGGCGCCGACCAGGCGTGGCCGGTCGGGCCGCCACTCGTGGGCCTGCACCAGACCGGGCTCGATCATGACGAAGTCACCGAAGAACGCCTGGATCTCCTCCGGTCCCCGGCCGGTGCCGCCCGCCGGGGCGTCGCCGGACGAGGTGGCGTGCGCGATCGCCAGGTAGCTGCCCGGCGCCAGCGCCTCCCGCAGGAGGGCGACCACGGCGTGCGGGTTCATGCTGTCGGGCACGAAGTGGAGCACCGACACCAGCAGCACCCCGACCGGCCTGGCCGGGTCGAGGAAGCCGGCGGCGCCGTCCAGCATCCGCGCGGGGTCGAGCAGGTCGGCCTCCACGAAGACGGCCCCGGCCTGCTCCTCCAGCAGTTCGCGGCCGTGCGCGGCCACCACCGGGTCGTGGTCGACGTAGACGACCCTGGCGTCCGGGACCACCTCGTGCACGTTGCCCTGGGTGGGCAGGCCGCTGCCCACGTCCAGGAACTGGGTGACGCCCTGCGCGGCGGCGTAGCGTACCGCACGCTGGAGGAACTCCCTGGCGGCGCGCGCCTGCGGCACCGCCTCCGGTATCAGGTCCGCCAGCCGGTCCAGGGCCTCGCGGTCGACCGCGAAGTTGTCCTTGCCGCCGAGCAGGTAGTCGTACATTCGGGCGAGATTGGGAGTGTCGGGGTCGGACTGGGGCACATTTTCGACCCTAGGCGCTCCCCTCCCGGGGCGACACCGGCCGGATTCCGACTATGACCCAGCCGAACGGTAAGGGTTTGCTAACCCCCTCTTGCCGCTATTCCACCGTGACACTCTTGGCCAGGTTGCGCGGCTTGTCCACGTCCCTGCCGAGGGCCACCGCGGCGTGGTAGGCCAGCAGCTGGAGCGGGATCGTGAGCAGGATCGGGTCCAGCTCGATCTCGTTCTTGGGCACCACGATGCAGTCCTCGGCCAGCTTGGTGTCCGGTTCGCGGTGGCCGACCATCAGCACGCTGCCGCCGCGGGCGCGGATCTCGCCGAGCGTGGTGAGGTTCTTGTCGAGCAGCTCGTCGTCGGGGACGACCGCCACCGTCGGCATCTCCGGGCCGATCAGCGCGAGCGGGCCGTGCTTGAGCTCGCTGGCCGGATAGGCCTCGGCGTGCACGTACGAGATCTCCTTGAGCTTCTGGGCGCCCTCGCGGGCCACCGGATAGCCGCGGACCCGGCCGACGAACATCATGCTCGCGTGCTTGGCGTACTTCTGCGCCAGCTCGGCGATCTTGTCGCCCTGCGTGAGGATCTCCTCGATCTGGCCCGGCAGCCTGCGCAGGCCCTCGCAGATGCGCCGGCCGTCGGCCGGCGACAGGTCGCGCACCCGGCCCAGGTGCAGCGCCAGCAGCGCGAACGCGACCGCGGTCGAGGTGAACGCCTTGGTCGAGGCCACCGACACCTCAGGGCCCGCGTGCAGGTAGACGCCGCCGTCGACCTCGCGGGCGATGGCGCTGCCGACCGCGTTGACGATGCCGATCACCCGGCCGCCCTTGCGCTTGAGCTCCTGCACGGCGGCGAGCGTGTCGTAGGTCTCGCCGGACTGGCTGATGGCGACGTAGAGCGTGTCCTGCTCGACGACGGGGTTGCGGTAGCGGAACTCGCTGGCGGGCTCGGCGTCGGCCGGGATGCGGGCCAGCTCCTCGATCAGCTGGGCGCCGATCTGGCCGGAGTAGTACGCCGAACCGCAGCCGATGACCTTCACCCGGCGGAAGGAGCGGGTCTCGCGGGCGTTCATGTTGAGCCCGCCCAGGTGGGCCACGTTGAAGCGCTCGTCCAGGCGGCCGCTCATCGTGCGGGCGGTGGTCTCGGGCTGCTCGGAGATCTCCTTGAGCAGGTAGTGCTCGTAGCCGCCGGTGTCGTAGTGGCCGGCGTCCCAGTCGACGGTCAGCGGCTCCTTGGCGGTCTCGCGGGCGTCGCTGGCGAAGGTGTGGAACCCGTCGGCGCGCAGCACGGCCAGCTCGCCGTCCTCCAGGTGGACCACCTGGCGGGTGTAGCGGACGAGCGCGGCCACGTCGGAGGCGGCGAACATCTCCTTCTCGCCGATGCCGAGCACGATCGGGCTGCCGTTGCGGGCCACGACCACCTCGCCCGGCCGCTCGGCGTCGATCACCGCGATCCCGTACGTGCCGACGACGCTCTTGAGCGACTTGCGTACGGCCTCCTCAAGGGAGTCGTTCTCGTCGACGGCGGCGGCGATCAGGTGGGCGAGCACCTCGGTGTCGGTCTCGGACCGGAACTCCACGCCGTCGGCGACGAGCTTGGCGCGCAGCTCCCCGGCGTTCTCGATGATGCCGTTGTGCACCACCGCGATGCGCTCATCGCCCGACAGGTGCGGATGCGCGTTCTCGTCGCTGGGCACGCCGTGCGTCGCCCACCGGGTGTGGCCGATGCCGAGAGCGCCCTTGAACCTGGCCGGCACCACCTTGGCCAGGTCGGCGACCCTGCCCTTGACCTTGCGGACCTTGAGTCCTTTGCTGGAGACGACGATCCCGGCCGAGTCGTAGCCGCGGTACTCCAGCCGCTGCAGCCCTTCGAGCAGGATGGGTGCCGCGTCCTTCGGCCCCACGTACGCGACGATTCCGCACATCCGAGTCTCCTATCCGTAGACGATCCGGCGCAGCTGCCGCAGCGACAGCTCGGGCGCCGCCACCCGGCGGGCCCTCAACTCGGCGGCGATCCGGGGAAAGATCTCATCGTTGGTGAAGCCGCGGGCCTGCAACTCCCCGTGGCGACGCCGGACGAACTCCTCCGAGGGCTCGGAGAAGTACGACAGCACGTCGGCCACCACGCGCGCCGCCTCGCCGGGCCCGAGCGGGCTCGTCCGGGTGAGGTGGACGATGAGGTCCTCGTAGGGATGCCGCGCCGTAGACACAGACGAGGACATTACGCAGATGGAACGAGACACGCCAACATCCTGCCCGATATCGGGCAGAAATCAGCTCCGGCGAGGGCTCAGCTTCTCCCAATCAGGTGTGCGGCTTTAGGTAGATCCCATGCGGGCGCGGGAATGGTGACGCACAGTGTTCGCGTCGTACCGTCGCGTGGAGGTCCGTCATGCTGTTGCAGGTCGCCGTCGCCGCCGCCGTCCTGGCCGGCCAGCCAGGGGGACGCCAGGACGACTTCGCCTCGGCGGCCAGGGAGTACGGGGTGCCGGTCAGCGTGCTCCTGGGCGTGTCGTACCTGCAGTCGCGCTGGGACGCGCACGCGGGCGAGCCCTCCACGGCGGGCGGTTACGGCCCCATGCACCTGCTGGACCCCGCGCTCATCACGGGCGCCGGTCCCCGCTCCGGCGGCCGGCCGCACGGCCCCCTCCCCCGCGCCGCCGCACCGGGCCACCAGCACGGCGACGCCCGCGGCGACGCTGCCCGCCCCCGCCCGCACCTGGATCCCCGGGGCGAACCCGCGACGGGCCCGGCGGAAGGCAAGGGGACGACACCCCACGAGACCACCCGGCCGGCATCCGGCTCCCCGCGAGCGACCTCGAAAGAGGCGGCGCGGACCGGAAGCGGCGATCGGCGAGAGGGGGCGCCGCCCGGAAGCGGCGATCGGAGGGAGGCGGCGCGCCCTGGAAGCGGCGATCGGGGCGCGACCCGCGGCGAGGCGGCGCGGTCCGGAAGCGGCGGCCAGGGCGCGGCCACGGGCGAAGCAGCGCGGTCCGGAAGCGGCGGCCAGGGCGCGACCGCGGGCGAAGCGGCGCGGACCGGAAGCGGCGATCGGGGAGTGACCTCGGGAGAGGCGGCCTCGTCCGGAGGCGACTGGGGGGCGACTCTTGGGGAGGCCGCGCGGTTGACGGGGGTCAGCGTCGAGCGGCTGCGCAGGGACGCCGCCGCGAACATCCGGGCCGGCGCCGCCCTGCTCGCGTCCTACCAGGGCGTGCCCAGCGCCGACCCGGCCCGCTGGCACGCCGCGGTCGCCCGCTACTCGGGCTCGCCCGCGTTCGCCGACGAGGTGCTGCGGGTGATCCGCGACGGCGCGGCCCGACGGGCGGACGACGGCTCCCTGGTCCGGCTGCCCGCGCACCCCGCGCTCCGCTCCCCCGTCCGTCCGACCGCTCCGGAGGACGGGGCCGAGTGCCCGCCGTCGCTGGAGTGCCGGTGGATGCCCGCCGCGTACGCCAGGACCGGCGAGCAGGACTACGGCAACCACGACCGCATGAGCCGCCCCCGCCGAATCGACTACATCGTCATCCACGACACCGAGGGCCCCTTCCGGGGCATCCCGCGCCTGATCCGCGACCCGGAGTACGTGAGCTGGCACTACACGATCCGCTCCCGCGACGGCCAGATCGCCCAGCATGTGAAGACCCGCGACATCGCCTGGCACGCCGGCAACTGGGACGTCAACACCCGCTCGGTCGGCATCGAGCACGAGGGCTACCTGGCCAGGGGCGGCACCTGGTACACCGAGGCCATGTACCGCGCCTCGGCCCGGCTGGTCCGCCACCTGGCCGCCGAGCACGACATCCCGCTCGACCGGGCCCACATCCTGGGCCACGACAACGTCCCCGGCACCACCCCGGACACCCTCGCGACCATGCACGAGGACCCCGGCCCTTACTGGGACTGGGCCCACTACTTCGACCTGCTCGACGCCCCCTTCGACAAGCGCCCCCGGCGACTCGACACCCTGAGGAAGGCAGCCACCGACGAGCCCGCGACCTCGTACGGCGAAGAACCAGACCACCCCGACACCACCAGTCCCTCCCACGCCCAGCCTCCGGCGGCCCCAGCCATACGCGACCACACCACCGCAGACCTGCCCATGCACCACACCGCCGCGGACCCGACCGCGCACGACGGGACCGCCGCGGACCCTGCCACGCACCACCACACCCCTGCGGATCCGGCCGCACATGGCCGGACCGCCGCGGACCCCGCCATGCGTCACCACACCGCTGGAGATCCGACCGCGCATGACCAGACCACCGCGGACCGTGCCACGCACCACCCCACCGCTGCAGACCTAGCCGCGCATGACCGAACCGCCACGGACCCCGCCATGTGCCACCACACCGCTGGAGATCCGGCCGCGCACGACGGGACCGCCACGGACCCTGCTATGCATCACCGCACCCCTGCGGATCCGGCCGCACATGACCAGACCACTGCGGACCCCGCCACCCACCACCACACCCCTGCAGACCTAGCCGCGCTTGACCGGCCCGCCGCGGATCCGGCCGCGCGTGATCAGACCGCCGCCGACACCATCGGGCTTGATCAGGCCGCAGCGGACGCGGTCGTGCGCGGTCAGAGCGGCCCGGTGGTGCGTGACCAGGACTCCACGGGCTCGGCCATGCGCGACCAGACCGCCGCAAGCTCGGTCGTGCGTGATGGGGTCGGGTTCGGCAGGGTTGTGCGGGAGCGGCCCAGGCGTGGGGGATCCGTCCTGATCCTGCCGGAGTACGACGAGCACCGGCCGCGTTTCACCGGTTGCAAGAGCGCCAAGCCCGACCGCCCGTGCCCGCCGCACGGCGCGTCCGCGGTGTGGCTGCACACGGCGCCCCGCCACGACGCGCCGCTGGTGGACGACATCGGCAAGCGAGTCGGCGAGCCCAGCACGTACAGCGTCTACGACCACAGCGCCCGCGTCTCCGCCGGGCAGCGGTTCGCGGTGGCCGGGCGGCGCGGCGACTGGACGGCCATCTGGTATCTCGGCCGCCGTGCCTGGTTCCACGACCCGCACGAGCACCCGACCGCCGTCCGCGCCCGCGGCCCCGTGGTGGTCCCGCGCAACCCGGACGTCAAGGTGTACGGGCGCGCCTACCCGGAGAAGTCGGCCTATCGCGGCACGGGAGTCGCCTACCAGCCTCACGTCGCGCTCCCGTACCGGATCGGCCCCGGCGAGGCGTACACGGTCGGCGACACCCTGACCGGTTCGTACCATGCGGCCGGATACAAGCCCGCGAGCCACGTCACCGTGAGGGGCAGGCAGCGCTACCACCAGATCCAGCTCGGTCACCGCGTTGCGTTCGTCAAGGCGGAGGACGTCCGCCTCATCCGCTGATTTCCGCCCCGGGAGCTGCTCCATGGACACGGGCACTCCCGGAAAGCGATATGGTTTTCTTCGTAACCGGCTGGCGCCGGAGACACGCGGAAGTGGCTCAGGGGTAGAGCATCACCTTGCCAAGGTGAGGGTCGCGGGTTCGAATCCCGTCTTCCGCTCGGAGTTCAACTCCTGGTGGAGTGGCCGAGAGGCGAGGCAGCGGCCTGCAAAGCCGTCTACACGGGTTCAAATCCCGTCTCCACCTCGGCAGGTTCGGCGGATCTCACGAGATCCGCTAAGGTAAGAGCAGTGCCATGCGGAAGTGGCTCAGGGGTAGAGCATCACCTTGCCAAGGTGAGGGTCGCGGGTTCGAATCCCGTCTTCCGCTCTGAGTGACAACTCAATACGGACGATTAGCTCAGCGGGAGAGCGCTTCCCTGACACGGAAGAGGTCACTGGTTCAATCCCAGTATCGTCCACCCCACAAAGCCCCAGATTCTGGCACCCGCCAGGTCTGGGGCTTTCTCGTTGCACCGGGCCAGGGCGAATCATCGAGCGGCCTTGACCTCAAGGGCGTCCATCATCACGCTCCGTTTACCATTTAGCCGCTTCTGCGCAGATTATGTCACGCTGCGTGCATATAGCCACTCCGAGCGGGTAGCGCGCTGACATTGGCTCCTCGGAGGGGGAAACCGTGGACATCAACATAGGCCAGGGCATATCCGATGCCTGGCGAATGATCGCGACATTCGTACCAAGACTCATCGCGTTCCTGGTCATACTCATCATCGGCTGGATCGTGGCGAAGCTGCTGGAGAAGGTCGTCGACAAGGTTCTGGAGCGGGTCGGGTTCGACCGGGCCGTCCAGCGCAGTGGCGTGCAGAGGTGGCTGGAGCGCAGCCAGTACGACGCGAGCAGCCTGCTCGCCAGGATCGTCTTCTATGCGATCATCCTGGTCACCCTGCAGATCGCGTTCAGCGTGTTCGGGCCGAACCCGATCTCCGCGCTCCTGAACGCCGTGGTGGCGTGGCTGCCCATGGCGATCGTGGCCATCGTGATCATCGTGGTGGCCGGCGCGATCGCGAAGGCCGTCGGCGACATCATCAGGGGCGCGCTCGGCGGGCTGTCCTACGGCCGCCTGCTGGCCGTGGCCGCGGAAGTGTTCATCTGGGCGCTGGGGATCATCGCCGCGCTCAACCAGATCGGCGTGGCCACGGCGGTCACCACCCCGGTCCTGATCGCGGCGCTCGCCACAGTGGGCGCGATCGCGGCCATCGGCGTCGGCGGCGGGCTCGTGCGGCCCATGCAGCAGCGGTGGGAGCGCTGGCTCAGCCGGATCGAGGAGGAGGCGCCGCAGGCCAGGGCGCACGCGGAGGCGTACCAGCAGGGGCGTGAGCACGCCCGTGCCATGACGCCCGAGGAGATGGCCGAGCGCGGCACGTCGGAGCAGCGGATCACGCCGCAGACCGGCACCGGGACGGTCGGCTCCACCCGGCCGGACATCCGGGAGCCCTGACTCCCGCCGCCCTCCGGGACGATGCAGGGGCGGCCGGGCCGACTCGGCCCGGCCGCGACCCCGCGTTCACCGGGGGCCGTGCTGGTCACAGGCGACGGACCCGCACCCGAAGGCTGAACGAGCTCATGGCAGAGGCGAGCGGGCGGTTCGAGATCCCGCCCACCGACCCCTCCGCATCATCAACAGGCGGTAAGGAGGTCTGGACGCTGTGACACCGCGCCGACCCTGGGCAGGGGGAAAGCAGAGCGAGCGCTTCCTGAGAGGTGGGTCAGATGTCCGAGCCCCAGCCTGACGTGGTTTCTTCAGAAGAACGAACTCATGCGCTCGAGGCCGAGCTGAACGCTCTCAGGGCCCGGGCCGACAAAGTCGACCAGCAGCTCCAGGCGTTGGCGGAGGCGAGTCTGGCCCTGGCCCGCGGCCTGGAGAGCCCTCCGGTGGAGGAGCCCGGGCAGCCGCATGCGGAGCGGGCCGCACGACTCGCCCACGAGCTGCTGCTCGCGGCCGGCCTGGGCCGGAGGGGGAGCGAGGGCAGCGAGGGGTAGGCGCCCCGCCAGGAGCGGAGGTGGACCACACCGATGACACTGCAGATCGTGGCGGGAACGGCCAACCACGCGCTGGCCGGCTCCGTGGCCGGGATTCTCGGCATCGCGCCGGTCTCCGCGGCGGTGGAGCGATTTCCGGACGGAGAGCTCCGGCCCGTCGTGGGTGGGATGCGGGGTGCGGACGTCTATCTGGTCCAACCCACGAGCCCGCCGGTCAACGAGCACGTGATGGAGTCGCTGTTGCTGATCGACGCCTGCCGTCGGGCGGGCGCGGCGCAGATCACCGCGGTCATGCCGTACTTCGGGTACGCCCGTCAGGACCGTCGTGGCCGGTCCGGGCAGGCGATCGGAATCCGCGTCGTCGCGGACGCGCTCGCGTCGGCCGGGATGCGGCGTCTGATCGTGACGGATCCGCACACGACCGCGCTGGAGGCGATCTGCGCTGTTCCGGTGGAGATGCTGACGGCCGTGCCGTCCCTCGCCCGCGTGCTGGGTGAGCAGGTGCCGGACGAGGCCGTGGTGGTGGCGCCTGATCTCGGCGCGGTCAAGCTGGCGGAGCATTACGGCGCTCTGCTGTCGTGTCCTGTGGCGGTGGTGCGCAAGACCAGGCTGAGCGGGACACGTGTGGTCGCCGAGGAACTGGTGGGGGATGTACGGGATCGTCCGGTGGTCATCGTCGACGACATGATCAGTACCGGCGGCACTATCGAGGCTGCCGCGGAGGTGGTGGCCGGCCACGGTGCCGCGCCGGAGATCGTGGTGGTGGCGACGCACGGGTTGTTCGTGGCATCGGCGGCCGAGCGCCTCAGCCGTGCCATGATCCGGCGGATCCTGGTCACCGACACCGTCGCACAACGGCCCGACTCGGGAATGCCGCTTGATGTGTGCTCGGTGGCGCCGCTCCTGGCCGATGCCATCGGGCGCCTGTACCGGAACGAGCCGCTGGACCAGCTGCCGGCGCGGGCATGACGGTCAGGCGGACGGCCTAGGCGGGGAGGTCGCCGGTGAGGAAGCCGTGCCGGTGGGCGAGCCAGCACGCGGCCGTCAGGCGGAGCGCCGGGGGGTCGGGCAGGCCGTCGTAGAACCAGCCCCACTCGCGCAGTCCGTCCAGGAAGCCCAGCACGTAGTCGCCCAGGATCTCGGGGTCGAGCGGGATCGTGTCCCGCAGGATCGCGGCGTGCTGGTCCACCGCGGCGACCAGCGCGGGGTCGGTGGCCATCCTGGCGAGCTGGTCCTGGCCCAGCTCCCCCATCACCCACTGCAGGGGCGCAGCCGCCCACCCATCCTCGAAATGCACCTTTAAACCATAAACCACCCCAAAACCCCTTTACCCTTCGGCGTCGATGTCCGCGAGCGTGCGCTGCGCCACCGCGAAGGCCGAGTTGGCCGCCGGGACCCCGCAGTAGACGGCGGTCTGCAGCAGCACTTCCTTGATCTCCTCGCGGGTGAGCCCGTTCCGCAGAGCCGCCCGTACGTGCATCGCGAGCTCTTCCATGTGGCCGCGCGCCACCAGCGCGGTGAGCGTGGCGACGCTGCGGGCGCGCCGGTCGAGGCCGGGACGGTTCCAGATCTCGTCCCAGGCGTAGCGGGTGATGAGATCCTGGAAGTCGCGGGTGAAGTCGGTGATGGCGGCGTTGGCCCGGTCGACGTGCGCGCCGCCGAGCACCTCGCGCCGGGTCCGCATCCCGTCGGCCCGGCTCTCCCCCGCGGCCTTGCCCGCGCCCGCCGGCCAGGTGTCGGAGAGGTGGCGCAGGATCGCGGCCGTCGCCGGGACCGGACGCTGGACGGTCGCCAGGTGCGAGGCCGCCGGGATGGCCGCGAGCAGGGCGCCCGGGATGCCGGTGGTCAGGGTGAGCGCGTGCTCCAGCGGCGTCGCCGGGTCGTCGGCCCCCGCTATGATCAGCGCGGGCGCGGCGATCTCCGGCAGCCCGGTCCTCAGGTCGTAACCGGCCAGCGCCTCGCAGCAGGCGGCGTAGGACTCGTCGTCGACCTGGCCGAGCATGTCGATGACCCAGCCTCCGTCGTACCCGTCGGTGAACCAGCGTGAGGCCAGCACGGGCCCGAGCGACCGCACGCCCGCGTTCCGTACCTGTGCCGCCCGCTCCCGCCAGGGGCCCGGCTCGCCGAACCTGGCGGACGAGCAGCACATGATCAGGCTCCGCACCCGCTCCGGCGCCCTGAGCGCGGCGGTCGCGGCGACCGCGCCGCCGACCGAGATCCCGCCGATGGCGAAGTACGGCTCGTCCACCAGGTCGAGCACGGCCAGGGCCAGGTCGTCGAGCGTGAACCCGCCGGCCGCGGGCGAGCCGCCGTGTCCCGGCAGGTCGTACCGGAGCACCCGCCACCGGTCGGTCAGCGCCGGCAGCTGCGGCTTCCAGACGTCCAAGGTGGTGCCCAGCGACGGGCCGAGCACGAGCAGCGGCCCGCCGGCGGGGCCGTCGACGCGATGATGGAGCTTCACTGGTGTCCTTCTCTGTCTCGGTACGCGGCCAGGACTCGGTCGGTGAGGGCCGGGGCCGCGCCCAGGTAGCCGGACGGGTCCAGCAGGTCGGCGGGGGCGTCGAGGGGGCCGTCCCGGCGGAGCGTCTCGGTGAGCGCGTCCCGGCCGAGGTGGGCGGCCAGGCGTTCGGAGACGATGCGGCCTCCGGTGAGCCCGGCGTTGGCGCGCATCTTCCCGGGGAAGACCTGGAGGCCGGCGGTCAGTTCCGCGGCGGTCTCCGCGGCGCCGCCGGTCAGCCGCAGGCACTCGCGGAGCGGGCTCCACTCGGCCTGCCAGGCGCCCGCCGCGCGTTCGTGCTCCCCCACCTGGGCCAGCGCCTGCGCGTAAACGGGGACCTGGAGCGAGGCGGCGCGGATCAGGACGGACAGGGCGGGGTTGCGCTTGTGCGGCATGGCGGACGAGCCGCCCGGTGACGCCTCGGCCACCTCGCCGACCTCGGTCTGCGACATGAGCACGACGTCAGCGGCGATCTTGCCGAGCGCCGTCGACACCCCGGCCAGCGCCGCGCCCAGGTCGGCGACGACCGACCGTTCGGCGTGCCACGGGATCTCGGGCGCGACCAGCCCGGTCTCCTGGGCGAACAACTCGACGACGCGCAGGGCCCGTTCCCCTACCGAAGGCGGGTGTTCACCGACGCCAGAGGCCGCCCGCCCTTCACTCGTACGACCTTCGCCGGGCTGGTGTGGAGTGGGAGAGGGGGTCTCTGCGGCTCCCGCTCCTTCGGAAGACTGCGCCCTCGCGGAAGCGCCTTCGGCGGCTTCGGTGAGGGCGGAAGGGGAACGGCCTTCGCCGGGCTGGTGTGGAGTTGGAAGGGATGTCCCCGCGGCCTCCGCTCCTTCGGGAGACTGGGCGCTCGTGGGAGGGCCTTCGGTGGCTTCGGTGAGGGCGGAGAGGGTGCCGGCGGCCCCGCCGAGCTGGGCGGGGAGGGGGACGGCCGCCAGGCGGTCGCGGGCGCGCAGGACGCCTGCCAGCCAGGTGGCCGCTTTCAGGCCGAAGGTGGTGGGGACGGCCTGCTGGCCCAGTGTGCGGGCGGCCATCACCGTGGTGCGGTGCCGTTCCGCCAGCCCGGCCAGGGACGCCGCGACGGCGTCGAGGTCGGCGAGGATGGCTTCGGACGCCCGGCGGGCGACCAGCATCGCGGCGGTGTCCAGGATGTCCTGGCTGGTGGCGCCCAGGTGCACGTGGGAGGCCGCCGCGCCGGCGGCCTCGCGCAGGTCGGACACCAGCGGCACGACGGGGTTGGCCGACCGGCGGGCGCGTCGGGCCAGGGCGGGCACGTCCACGTCCAGCTCCGCCGCCGCGCGGCCGATCAGCGCCGCCGCCTCCTCCGGCACCAGACCCGCCCGCGCCTGCGCTCGGGTCAAGGCCGCCTCGGCGTCCAGCATCGCCCGTACCCAAGCCTGGTCGGACGTCAACTCCTCGACGCGGACGCCCGCACGCACCGGCGCCAGGAGCCCGGTATCGAGCGCCCCCGAAACCTCTCCGGAGCTACCCGCGCCGGCGGCGGTCCCCCGGGAGGCGGCACCGGAACCTCGGGACGCGCCCGCTGCCGCACCGCCGAAACCCCCGGAAGCGGCGCCAGAACCTCGGGAGGCGCCCGCTGCCGCGCGACCGGAGCCTCCGGAGGCAGGACCGGAACCCCCCGACGCGCCCGCTGCCGCACCGCCGGAGGCAGCACCAGAACCCCCGGTGGGAGCGCCGGAACCCCCCGATGCGCTGTCGGGGGTGTCGTCAGAAGTCAAGGAACACCGTCTCCCCTTCGCCCTGCAGGCGTACGTCGAACTCGTAGGTGTCCCCCTTCCCCGTCGCGAGGAGTGTCGCACGCCTGGCCGGGTCGAGTCCGTCCAGGAGCGGGTCAGGAAGGTCCTCCAGGTACACGCGGGTCAGGACGGAGCGCAGCAGGCCGCGGGCGAAGATCTGCAAGGAGAGGTACGGCCCGGAGGGACGGATGGTTCGAAAGCGGTAGCGGCCGTCGGGATCGGTGGCGCAGCGGCCGAATCCGGACACGCCGCCGTCGCCGCGGCGGAGCGCGCCCCGGTCGCCGGTGCGGCCGAGCCACAACTCCAGCAGCGCGTCCGGGACCGGCTCGCCGGCGCCGTCCCAGACGCGGCCGGTGAGCGTGATCGCCTCCGGGTGCCGCTCGGGGACGAGCTCCCAGTCGTGCTCGTACGGGAGCGCGTGCGCGAAGAAGGGGCCGACGGTCTGCGAGGGGGTCGCGGGCATCAGGACTCCATGGGGGTACGGCCGAGGACGACGTCGAAGGTGTAGCCGAGCGCCCACTCGGGCTGGGTGACGTCGTGCGCGTACGAGGACACGAGCCGCTGGCGGGCCGCCTCGTCCGGGATGGACTGCATGATCGGGTCGAACGGCATGAGCGGGTCGCCGGGGAAGTACATCTGGGTGACGAGCCGCTGGGTGAAGGCGGTGCCGAACACCGAGAAGTGGATGTGGGCGGGCCGCCAGGCGTTCGGGTGGTTGCGCCACGGGTACGCGCCCGGCTTGATCGTGACGAACCGGTAGCGGCCCTCGTCGTCGGTGAGGCAGCGGCCGGCGCCGGTGAAGTTCGGGTCGAGCGGCGCCGGGTGCTGGTCGCCCGCGTGCGCGTACCGTCCGGCGGAGTTGGCCTGCCAGACCTCCACGAGCGTGCCGCGGACCGGGCGTCCGCCGTCGTCCAGGATGCGGCCGGTGACGATGATCCGCTCACCGATCGGCTCGCCGGCGTGCTGCCGGGTCAGGTCGGCGTCCAGGGAGCCGACCTCATCGTGCCCGAAGACGGGGCTGCTCAGCTCGATCGCGTCGGGGTCGGCCTTGAACGCCACCGGGGGCCGCGACGGGGCGCGCAGCACGGTGCTCTGGTAGCCGGGATACAGGTAGGGCGGATGAGTCATGGTCTGTCCTTCGGTCACCATTCGTAGCCGACGTAGTTCTCCGCCAAGGTGGTCGCCGCCGCCTCGGACGAGGTCACGTAGTCCAGGTAGGAGAGCTGCAGCCGCCGCCCGTAGGCGTCGTCGGAGTCGAACGTGTGCAGCAGCGTCGTCATCCACCAGGAGAAGTGCTGGGCCCGCCAGACCCGCTTGAGGCAGGCGGCGGAGTAGCCGTCGAGCAGTTCGGCCGAGCCGTCCTCGAAGTACGCCGCCAGGGCCTCGGTCAGCACGCGCACGTCGGCGACGGCCAGGTTGAGGCCCTTGGCGCCGGTGGGCGGCACGATGTGGGCGGCGTCGCCGGCCAGGTAGAGCCTGCCGTACTGCATGGGCTCCACGACGAAGGAGCGCATCGGCGTGACGCCCTTCTCCACGATCTCACCGGTGGTGAGGGTGAAGCCGGGCACGGTCTCCAGGCGGGCCTTCAGCTCGTCCCAGACGCGCCCGTCGGGCCAGTCGTCGACGTCGGCGTCCGGCGGCACCTGCAGATAGAACCGGCTGACCGTGGGTGAGCGCATGCTGTGCAGGGCGAAGCCGCGCTCGTTGCGCGCGTAGATGAGCTCCTCGGACGAGGGCGCGACGTTGGCGAGGATGCCGAGCCAGGCGAACGGGTACTCGCGCTCGTACGCGGTCAGCACGCCCTCGGGCACGGCCGGTCTGGACACGCCGTGGAAGCCGTCGCAGCCGGCGATCACGTCGCAGTCGAGCCGCTCGCCGCCGAAGGTCAGGTAGGGCCGGTCCTCCAGGGAGTGCAGCGCCACGTCCTCGACCTCGAACCGGATGTCGCCGCCCGCCTCCAGCCTGGCGGCGATGAGGTCCTTGACCACTTCCTGCTGCCCGTACACGGTGATGGCCCGGCCGGGCACCAGCTTCTCGAACGGGACGCGGTGTCCCGCGCCGCCGTACCTGAGCTCGATGCCGTGGTGGGGCAGCCCCTCCCGGAGCATCCGCCCGCCGACGCCCGCCTCGACGAGCGTGTCCACCGTGCCCTGCTCCAGCACCCCGGCGCGGACGCGCCGCTCGACGTAGTCGCGGCTACGCCTCTCCAGCACCACCGAGGAGATGCCGCGCAGGTGGAGCAGGTGAGACAGAAGCAGGCCGGCGGGCCCGGCTCCGATGATCCCTACCTGAGTCCGCATGCGGAAAGCATCCTGCCTTCCCGCCCCGCGGATCGAGGGGGCGCTTCCACTGAGCGGAAGAATCCTGCGAGGATGGGCGCATGGCAGGTGGAGCACGGGAGCCGGGCAGGAGCGTGACGTCCAAGGTCCTGGCGATCCTCGGCGCGTTCGACGCCGCGCACCCACGGCTGACGCTCACCGAGGTGGCGGCGCGCAGCGGGGTGCCGCTGACGACGGCGCACCGGCTGGTGGGCGAGCTGGAGCGGTGGCAGGCGCTCGGCCGCGGCCCCGACGGGCGGCTGAGCGTGGGGCTGCGGCTGTGGGAGCTGGGGCAGCTCGCGCCCGGCCGGCTGCAGGACCTGGCGCACCCGTGGCTGCAGGAGGTGTTCGCCGGCACCGGCGAGAACGTCCACCTGGCCGTCCGCGAGGGCCTGGAGGTGCTGTACGTCGACAAGGTGTACGGGCGGCGGGCGGTGCCGATCGTGTCCAGGGCGGGCGGGCGGCTGCCGATGCACCCGACCGGGGTGGGCAAGGCGCTGCTGGCCTACGAGCCCGACTGGTTCGTCCGCGCCTATCTGGCGCGTGAGCTGGAGCGGCCCACGCCGCACACCATCACCGAGCCCGGCCGGCTGGCCCGCGAGCTGTCCACGGTCCGCGCCCAGGGATACGCGCTCACGTACGAGGAGATGACCTTGGGCTCCTGCTCGGCCGCCGCCCCGGTGCTGGTGGAGGGCCGGGCCATCGCCGCCCTGGGCATCGTGCTGGCGTCCCGCCGGGCCCGCGAGCTGCCGCGCCTGGTCGACATCCTGCGCACGGCGGCGGGGGGCATCGCCGAGTCGTACTCCGCTGCCGCCTGAACCCGCAGGTGGGGGGTAGTAGCCCGGCATGCGCATTCTGATGTCGGGAGCGGGCGGGGCGCTGGGCAGGGCCACCGTGCCCGCCCTGGTCAAGGCGGGTCACGAGGTCCGAGCGCTGGGCCGGGGACCTGGTGAAGGCGGCGACTCCCGGTGGTTCCCCGGCGAGCGGGTGAAGGACGCCGTGCGCGGCTGCGACGCCGTCCTGCTCCTGCCTGAGCGGCGCGCGGACCCGGCGGCCGCTCGCGCGCTGGTGGCCGCCGCGTGCGGGGCGGGCGTGCCGCACCTGCTGCGGGTGGCGGCGCCGGCGACCGGGCGGGAGCGCCGGCGCCGGGAGGACGCCGAGCGCGTCGTCAGGAGCAGCGGCCTGGGCTGGACCCTCGTCCGCCACAGCCACCTGCACCAGTCGCTGGACCTGCTGCTGCGGCAGTGGGCCGCCTCCCCCGTGCTCCCGGTGGACCCGTCGCTGCCCTGGCAGCCGGTGGACGCCCGGGAGGTGGCCGGCTACCTGACGGGGCTGCTGGCGGGCGAGCCGCGCCGGGCGGCGCTCGCGTACGGCGGACCGGAGGTGCTCAGCACCTCCGAGCTGGTCAGGACCTGGCTCAGGGCGCGCGGGCTGCGCCGTCTGTGCCCGCGGGTGCGCTATCCCGGCAAAGCGGCGGCCGAGCAGCGGGCGGGCCGGCTGATGGTCAGGAACGCCCCGCTGGGCACGCTCGGGTGGCGGGAGTGGCTGACGCCGGCGGCCGAACTGTCGGACGACTTCGCCGAGGAGCACACCGCGTCGCCGACCAGCCCGGCGAACCAGCCGGAGCGCGATCCGGATGTGCGGGTGTACGGCGGCGACGAGGGTTACCAGCGGCAGACCCGGGCGTAGTATGCCGTTTTGCTGGGGTTTCTCCTAACCTGTACGGTCCCTTCCGTTACACTGAACACCTTGTTCAGTGCCGCCGACCGAGGGTTCGATGACGGAGCAAGAGACCGCCCGCCTGGGTGCGCGCATCCGGACGTACCGGAACATGCGCCGCATGACCGTGCGTGGACTGGCCGTCGAGGCGAAAGCGAGCCCGAGCTTCATCAGCCAGCTTGAGCGCGGCCGGACCAGCGCCAGCATCGGCATGCTCAGGCGGATCGCCACGGCGCTCGGCCTGACCGTGGCCGACCTGTTCAGCGAGGAGGACGAGATCGGGCACCGCGTGGTGCGCCGCCCGTCGCGTCCCGAGTTACGCACCGCCCCCGGCACCCGCAAGTACCTGATCTCCCAGCGTCCCCTCCAGAACGTGGAGGTGTACGCGGGCGAGTTCGACCCCGGTGCCTCCACCGGGGACGAGCCGTACTCCCACGGCGAGTCGCAGGAGATCCTCCTCGTGCTCCACGGCCGGATCACCGTGTGGCTCGGCCCGTCGGGCTCTGCCTCCCCGCACGTGCTCGGGCCGGGTGACAGCGTGGAGTACCGGACCTCGGTGCCGCACCGCGTGGCCAACGAGGGCGACCAGCCGGCCGAGGTCATCTGGGTGATCAGCCCGCCCACCCCGGCCTGAGCACCCGGATCACCGACGGGGCGCCCGGCTCCGTTCCTCTCTTCCCCACTAGCCTGACATGGAAGGCGGTTTCAGACGTGAATGGGATCCCGCTGACGGGGGACTTCGCCAACGGCGGGGTCTCGTTCTGGTACCGGCAGGCCGGACTGCCGGCGCGCCGGGCGCCGCTGCCCGGCCCGCGCGTGTACGACGTGGCGATCGTGGGCGGCGGTTACACCGGCCTGTGGACGGCCTACTACCTGAAGAAGGCCCAGCCTGACCTGCGGATCGCCGTGCTGGAGAAGGAGTTCGCCGGATTCGGCGCGTCCGGCCGCAACGGGGGCTGGCTGTCGGCGGAGTTCGCCGGGTCGCGCAAGCGGCACGCCAGGGCGCGGGGCCGCCAGGCCATGATCGACCTGCAGCACGCCATGTTCCGCGCGGTGGACGAGGTCATCGACGTGGCCCGCGAGGAGGGCATCGACGCCGACGTCCACAAGGGCGGGCTGGTGCACGCCGCCACGAACCCGGCGCAGCGCCGCCGCCTCCGCGCCGAGGTCGCCGACCTGCGCACGTGGGGGTACGGCGAGGACGACATGCGCCTGATGGACCGCGACGAGATGGGCGAGCGGCTGCACGTGGCCGGCGCCATCGAGGGCGCCTACTCGCCGCACTGCGCCCGCATCCAGCCGGCCAAGCTGGCGATCGGGCTGGCCCGCGCCGCCGAGGCGCTGGGCGTGGACATCTTCGAGAGCACCACGGTGACCGAGATCCGCCCGCGCGAGGCGGGCCGGGCGTCGGCCGTCACCACGCGCGGCACGGTCACGGCCGAGTACGTGATCCGCGCGACGGAGGGCTTCACCGCCAGCCTGACGGGCCAGCACCGGCAGTGGCTGCCGATGAACAGCTCGATGATCGTCACCGAGCCGCTGCCCGCCGAGATGTGGAAGCACATCGGCTGGTCGGGCAACGAACTGCTCGGCGACCAGGCGCACGGCTACATCTACGCGCAGCGCACGGCCGACGACCGGATCGCCATCGGCGGGCGGGGCGTGCCCTACCGGTACGGGTCGCGTACCGACGTCTGGGGGGCCACGCAGGCGCAGACGGTCGCGTCGCTCTGGCGGATGCTCGTCAAGTTGTTCCCCGCCACCGCCGACGCGCGGGTGCAGCACGCGTGGTGCGGCGTGCTCGGGGTGCCGCGCGACTGGTGCTCGACGGTGCACCTGGACCACGAGACGGGGCTCGGCTGGGCGGGCGGCTACGTCGGCAGCGGCGTGACCACCACCAACCTGGCCGGGCGCACGCTGCGCGACCTGGTGCTGCGGCGCGACACCGAGCTGACGTCGCTGCCGTGGGTGGGCCGCCAGGTGCGGCAGTGGGAGCCGGAGCCGCTGCGCTGGATCGGCGTGCAGCTGATCTACGCCCTCTACAGGGCCGCCGACCGGAGCGAGAACGACCACGGCACCACCACCTCGCCCTACGCCCGCATCGCCGACCTGATCTCCGGCCGCTAACTCCAGGGGTCGTAGTCGACCTCCAGCGGCTCCTGCGGCGGGCGCTCCGCCTCGGGGACGTGCTGGAGGTTGACGCGAATCCGGTACCACACACTGCTGCGCCCGCGCATGCCGTCGACCAGCACGTCGGCGGGCTCCAGCCGGGCGGCGACGCCGGGGTGGCGGGCCTTCCAGCGTTCGAGGCCGGCCAGCGCCTCGTCCTTGTGCTGGGCCTTGGCGATCTCGATGACGGGTCTGGTCTGCCGCCTGCGGCCGGTGCCCTTGGGCGGCTTGGCCGGCGGGCCCAGCTCCTCGGCCAGCGCGAGCAGGCCGTCGAGGGAGCCGGGGTGCAGGTCCATGTCCTCCCACGGGTCGCCCGACTCGGCCAGCCGGGCGGGAACGGTGTCGACGGTGAACGCCTCCGGCCGGCAGCCCGGCACCTCGTCCCAGGTGAGCGGGGTGGAGACGCGGGCGTCGGGGACGGCGCGCACCGAGTAGGCGGAGGCGACGGTGCGGTCGTAGGCGTTCTGGTTGAAGTCGACGAACACGCCGTGGCGCTCCTCCTTCCACCACCGGCTGGTGGCCAGGTCGGGGGCGCGCCGCTCGACCTCGCGGGCCACGGTCTCGGCCGCCTTGCGCACCTGGGCGAACGGCCAGCGCCGGTCGATGCGGGCGTAGACGTGGAACCCGCGCGAGCCGGACGTCTTGGGCCAGGCGGTCAGGCCGTGGTCGGCGAGCACCTCGCGGGCCACCTGGGCGGTGCGCAGCACGTCGTCCCACTCGACGCCGGGCACCGGGTCGAGGTCGATGCGCAACTCGTCGGGGTGGGCCAGGTCGTCGGCGCGCACGGGGTGCGGGTTGAGGTCGACGCACCCGAGGTTGACCACCCAGGCGAGCTGGGCCAGATCGGTGCAGACGACCTCCTCCGCGCTGAGCCCTGACCGGTATCTCAGCTCGGCCACCTCGATCCAGCCGGGCCGCTTGGCGGGGGCGCGCTTCTGGAAGAACGGCTCCTCCTCCACGCCGCGCACGAACCGCTTGAGCACCATCGGCCGCCCGTGGACGCCGCGCAGCGCCGCCTCGCCCACGGCCTGGTAGTAACGCACCAGGTCGAGCTTGGTGTGGCCGGTGCGGGGAAAGATCACCTTGTCGGGGCTGGTGATGCGGACTTCGCGGCCGGCGACCTCGATGTCAGACATGTGGTCACGATACGCGCACCCCCCGACATCCCCACGGCACCGGCACGACGCGCTTCCGGACAGGGAGACGCTGTCCCGGCCCGATCGGCGCGGGCTGGACGGGGTGCGTGCCGTTCCGGCTGGGGCAGGTTTTATGACCGGAGGTTCGCTCGTTCGGTGGCGGACTGCCACTGGTCGTGGCTGTGCTGTTCCCAGTACGGCAGGCCCAGCCGCTGGTGCGCGGCGATCGCGGCCCGCGCGTGCTCCGCCGCCTCCTCCGTACGGCCGAGCCGGAGCGCGAGCTGGGCCAGCGCGTCGCGGACCGAGCCGAAGACGGCGCTGCCCGAGCCCATCACCACGAGCTGGTCGGCGATGGGCAGCAGCCGGGCGTAGAGGTCGCCGGGCGAGGGGGTGCCGAGCCTGGCGGCGACCAGGCCCCACACCGGCCACAGGAAGTCGGCGGACCAGTCTTCCCGCAGGGTGCCGCCCCATCGGGCGAGCAGCTCGCGGGCCAGGACCTCGCGGCCGTTCTCCAGGGCGGCCAGGATCGCGACGGGGCGTACCGGCGCCATCAGCGCGGGCTCGGCGGCGGCGACCAGTTCGTCCACCAGCCCGGCGGCCTCGCCCCGCGCGCGCCCGCACAGGTAGCGGGCGATCAGGCGGCGCGCGTCCAGGCCCCACAGGCTGGCGCCGTAGCGGGGCGCGGGGAAGCGTTCCAGCAGCGACTCGGCCTCCGCCCAGCGGGCGCGCAGCATGAGCCCGCCCGTCTGCGCCACCCGGACCATCGCCTCCAGCTCGGGCCTGCGCAGCTCGCGCAGGAGCTGCTCGCAGCGGGACAGCTCGTGCTCCCACTCGGCGAGGTCGCCGGCGCGCAGCAGGCACGACATGCGGATGGCGCGGGCGACCAGCCTCTCCTCGCGGCGCAGGCACGGGATGGCGAGCAGCTCGTCGACGGCGCGCAGCCGCTCGTGGTTGCGTCCCGGTACGAACGCGGCCAGGAGGTAGTTGTTCAGCGTCCTGGCCAGCAGGGCGGGGTCGCCGGTGGCGCGGGCCAGCTCGACCGCCTCGGCGGCCCGGCGCTCCCCTTCCGCGCGGCGCGGCCCGTAGTGCAGCTCGACGCCGAGCGTGCCGAGCAGGGCCGCCCTGTCGTGGTCGCCGAGCGGGCCGGCGAGCAGGTTCTCCAGCACGTCGGCCAGGTCGTCGTCGACGAACCCGTACGGCCGCCAGTTCCACACGGCGGGTGCGCCGAACGCCGTCACCGCCGGCACCAGCGCCGCCCGGTCGCCGATCCGCTGCGCCTGCGCGATGGCCTCGGCCAGGTCGCGGAACGCGCCCTCGGCGTCGCCGACCGCACGCCTGGCCTGGCCCAGGCCGGTGAGCGTGCGGCAGCGGGCGGCCGAGTCGCCGGGCGGCAGGTGGGCCAGCGCCAGCTCCCACAGCGCGACGGCCTCCTGGTAACCGTGCCGCCCGGCTGCCTGGCGCGCGGCCTCGGTGGCGTACGCGACAGCCTTCCCGGCGGGAGCCAGCGGAGCGGCGGCGGCGAAGTGCGCCGCGAGCACCGCGGGATCGGGACCCGCGCTCCGCCCACCGAGATCCCCGCCCCACGCCCGCTCCGCCGACCGGCCCCCGGCATCGGCGCCCGACGCCCGCTCAAGGCGCCGTCCAACAGCGCCGTCGGGGCGGCGTTCCAGGTGGTCGGCGGGGCCGGGAGCTGACGCGCCTTCCAGGTGGTCGGCGGGGCCGGGAGCCGACACGCCTTCCAGGCGGTCGGCGGGGCCGATAGCCGACGCGCGTTCGAGGTGTTCGGCGGCGCGGAGGTGGAGGCGGGCGCGGTCGAGGCGGGTGAGGCCGGTGTCGAGGGCCTCGCGGACCAGGGCGTGGGAGAAGCGGTAGCCGGTGGCCGACTCGGTGATCAGGCCGGTGGCGAGGGCGGGCTCCAGGGTGGTCATGACGTCCTCGACCGGACGGCCGGCGAGGGCGGACAGCAGGTCCACGTCCGCCTCGCGGCCCGCCACGGCGGCGGCTTTGAGCAGGTCCTGGGTGGGGCCGGGCAGCCTGGCCAGGCGGCGGCCGATGACGTCGCGGGCGCCGGGCGGCACCCGGTCGCGCTCGCTCTCCGGCAGCCGGAGCAGCTCCTCCAGGTAGAACGGGTTCCCGCCGGACCGGTCGAGCAGCGCCACCGGGTCGGCGCGCACGTCCCGCTGCCGCAGGTAGGCGCGTACCTCGTCGGCGCCGAAGGGAACGAGAGGCAGCCGCAGCCCCTCTCTCGACAGCGCGCCCAGCGTCTCGCCGAGCCGCTCCCGCTGCTCGTCCGGCCGGAGTGTGACGATCGCCAGCGTGGCGGTACGCGGCAGCTCGGCGGAGACGTACTCCAGGAGCTTCAGCGACGAGGCGTCGGCCCAGTGGAGATCCTCCAGCACCAGCAGGGTCGGCTCCTCGCGCAGGTACGCCAGGACGTCGTCGTACAGGTCGAACAGCTCGGCGCGCGGCCGCGCGGGCAGCACCCCCGCCTGGCGCCAGGGCCAGAACGCGGGCGCCCCGCCCTCGTCGGGGCACCGTCCCCAGACGACCCGGAACCCTCGGGACCCGGCGACGTCGGCGGCGGCGCGGGCCAGGCTCGTCTTCCCGATGCCCGCCTCGCCGCTCACGATGACCAGCCCGCCACGCCCTCCCCTGGCCTCGGCGAGCCGCTCCTCCAGCGCCCGCACCTCTCTCTCCCGCCCGACCAGCCTTTCGCGTCCGCCCTCCCGATGCCGCGCCACCCCGGCCGCCGCACCCGGCTGCGGCCCCGCCTCGGTCGCCGAAGGGGTCTCCAGCTCGGGCGACTGGGTGAGGACAGCCTGTTCCAGGCGCCGGAGCGCCGGTCCCGGCTCGATGCCGAGCTCGTCCGACAGCAGCGCGCGCACCCGGCGCAGGGCGGACAGCGCCTCGGCCTGCCGTCCCGCCCGGTAGAGGGCCAGCACCAGCAGCGACCAGGCCCGCTCCCGGTACGGGCCGGCCGAGACCAGCTCCTCCAGCTCGGGCACGCTCGCCTCGCCGAGCTCCAGCCGGGCGGCGAGCCGGTCCTCGACCACGCCCGAGCGCAGCTCCGACAGCCGGGCCGCCTCCGCCCCGGCGAACCCCAGCCCGGGGAACTCCGCCAGCGGCTCCCCGCGCCACAGCCCGAGCGCGCGGTCCAGCACGCCCGCCGCCTCGGCGGGCCGCCCCGCCGCCAGCAGCCGGCGTCCGTCGGCCGCCCACGCGGCGAACCGGCCCGCGTCGGTCTGGGCGGGGGTGATGTCCAGCAGGTAGCCGGGTTCGCGGGTGAGCAGCAGGCGCGGCGGGGTGCGCGGCCGGCGGCCGGGCTCCAGCACCCGCCGCAGGTGGGAGACGTACGCCTGGAGGGTGGCCGTCGCCTTGGCCGGAGCCTCGCCCGCCCACAGCTCCTCGACGAGCCGGTCCAGCGAGACCGGGCGGCCGGGGCTGAGCGCGAGCATGGCGAGCACGGCCCGCTGCTTGCGGGTGCCGGGGTCCAGCCGCGCCCCCGAGGCGTCGGCCACCTCCAGGGGGCCGAGCAGTCGCACGTCCACGAACCCCAAGTCAACCCCAAGTCAGCCGCAAACAGGAAAACGCATGCTTGTCCCCATGAACGAGCTGAAGAACATGATCAAGGGCAGGCTGTGGCTCCCGGGTGACGCGGGGTTCGACGAGGCTCGTACGCCGTGGAACCTGTCGGTGGACCAGCCGGTCGCGGCGGTCGTGGAAGCGGCGGGCGCCGACGACGTCGCGGCGACGGTCGGCCACGCCGCGCTGCACGGGCTCACCGTGACCACCCAGGCGAGCGGACACGGCGCGGTGACGGCCGAGGGCGTGATCCTGCTGCGCACCCACCTGATGGACACCGTCGAGATCGCGGACGGCGTCGCGCGGGCCGGCGCGGGCGCGAAGTGGGGCCAGGTGCTGTCCGCGGCCGGGCCGCTCGGGCTGACCGGCGTCGCGGGCAGCTCCCCGGTGGTGAGCGTGACCGGGTACACGCTGGGCGGCGGGCTGGGCTGGTTCAGCAGGAAGTACGGGTTCGCGTCCGCGAGCGTGCTGGCCGCCGACGTGGTGGACGCCACCGGGGCGCGGGTGCGGGTGACCGCCGAGTCGGACCCGGAGCTGTTCTGGGCGCTGCGCGGGGGCGGCGGCGACTTCGCGGTGGTGACCGGGCTGGAGTTCGCGCTGAGCCCTGCGCCCGTCCTGTACGGCGGGCGGATGATGTGGCCGGCCGAGCGGGCGCCCGAGGTGCTGGCGGCCTTCCGCGAGGTCACGGCCGGCGCGCCCGAGGAGCTGACGGTCTGGTTCGACCTGCTGAAGTTCCCCGGCGCCCCGGGGCTCGTCGCGGTGGACTGCACGTACCTGGGCGAGAACCCCGGTGAGCTGCTGCGCCCGTTCGACGCGGTCGGCGGCGCGATCGGCGACACCAGGGCGGTGCTGCCCGTCGCCGACCTCGGCTCCATCTGCGCCGAGCCGACCGACCCCACCCCGTCGGCCGGGCGGGTGGAGCTGCTGACCGGGCTGGACGACGCGGTGGCGGCCGCGCTGCTCGCGGACCCGATCGATCCGCTCTTCAACGTCCAGGTGCGGCACCTGGGCGGCGCCCTGACCCGCCCCTCGGGCGGCGCGGCCGGCGAGCTGACCGAGCCGTACCTGCTGTACATGGTGGGCCCGGCCATGCCCGGCACCGCCGAGCGGATGGACGTGCTGTCGAAGGCCCTGGTGCCGCACACGAGCGGGCGCAAGCCGTACACGATGCTGCACAGCGGGGAGCAGGCCGCGTCCGCCTTCGACGCCGGGACCCTCGCCCGGCTGCGCGACCTCAAGCGGGCCCGCGACCCGCACGGCGTCCTCAGGGCCAACTACCCGGTCCTGGGCACCGCGTAGGAGCCCGGGGTCAGATCGCTCCGAAGTCCCCGTGCCGGCCCGCGCCCCCGGCGAAACGCGCGGCACCGGAGGCGGCGTCCGGCAGGGAGACCAGGCCGTGCCGGAGCTCGTTGCGCATGGCCTCCCGCTCCCCCAGCCCTTCCTGCTCCAGGACGGACATCCGATCCCCCCGCAGGCACGCCTGCGGGAATCGGGCGATCTCCAGGGCCAGCGCCTCCGCCTCCCGGCGGGCCGTCCCGTCGGCCACCACCCGGTTGGCCAGGCCCATCTCGTACGCCTCGCGCGCGCCGACCGGGCGGCCGGTGAGGATCAGGTCCATCGCCCTGCTCCGGCCGATGAGGCGCGGCAGCCTGACCGTGCCGCCGTCGATGAGCGGCACCCCCCACCGCCGGCAGAACACCCCGAACACCGCGCTCTCCTCCGCCACCCGCAGGTCGCACCAGAGCGCCAGCTCCAGCCCGCCCGCGACCGCGTGGCCCGAGACGGCGGCGACGACCGGCTTGGACAGCCGCAGCCTGGTCGGCCCCATCGGCCCGTCGCCCTCCTCGCCGACGTGGTTGTCCAGCTTCTTGAGGTCGGCTCCGGCGCAGAACGTGCCGCCCTCGCCCCACAGCACGGCCACGTCGGCGTCGGACGCGTCGAACTCACGGAAGGCGGCGGCCAGCGCGCCGGCGGTCTCGCGGTCGACCGCGTTGCGCGCCTCCGGCCTGCTGATCACCACCGTGGTGACCTGGCCCCGGCGCTCCACGCGTACGGTCATGCTGCCTCCTCGGGGGAACCCGTGCCGAGCCTACGACGCCGATGTCACGAGCCATGAGGCGGCGGCGGCCACGATCGCCCGCACCCCGGTGTCGAGAGTGGGCTGGAGCACCGGGGCGAAGCGGGCGTTGTGGTTGACCGGGATGTCGCTGTCCAGGGTGCCCTGCTCCGCCGCGCGGGCGTACCGGCCGGGGTCGGTGCCGCCGATCCCCCAGTAGGTGTACGGGACGCCGAAGGCGTCGGGGATCCTGCTGAAGTCCTCGCTGGCGGTCTGCGGGTCGAGTGTGCCGGCCCGGTCGCCGAAGTGCCGGGCGAACGCGCCGGCGACCCGGCGGGTGGCCGCCTCGTCGTTGACGGTCGGCGGGAAGCTCCCGAAGCGCTCGATGTCCGGTGGTTCGGGGGCGCCGGCCGCGGCGCACTCGGCCCTGGCGATGCGCTCGACGGCCGCGCGCACCTTCGCCCGGGTGTCTTCGTCGTAGGTGCGGACGTTGATCTCCATCCGGGCCGACTCGGGGATGTTGTTGGGATTGGTACCGGTGTGCAGGCTGCCCACGGTCACCACGGCGGGGGTGAGCATGCCGATCTCACGGGAGACGATGGTCTGCAGCCGCACCACGATCATGGACGCGATCACCACCGGATCGATCCCCGACTCGGGCCGCGAGCCGTGCGCGCCGCGCCCGTGCACGGTGATCCGGTAGTTGTCGGCCGACGAGAGCACCGGGCCTGGGCGGGTGCCCACCCGACCCGACGGGAACGGCAGGACGTGCTGGGCCAGGCACACGCCGGGCCGTGGGACGCGGTCGGCCAGGCCGTCGGAGAGCATGGCGTCGGCGCCGTCGCCGGGCTCCTCAGCGCACTGGAAGAGCGCCACCAGGGTGCCGTTCCAGGCGTCGCGGGCTTCGGCCATGAGCCGGGCGGCGCCGAGCAGGCAGGTGACGTGGACATCATGCCCGCAGGCGTGCATCACCGGCCGCGGCTCGCCGCCGTCGCCCGGGGCGGTGACGGTGCTGGCATAGGGCAGGCCGGTCCGCTCCCGGATCGGGAGCGCGTCCATGTCCGCGCGGACCAGCACCACCGGCCCGTCGCCGTTCTCCAGCACGCCGGCCACTCCGGTGCCGCCGATCCCGGCGCGCACGTCGTAGCCGCAGCCGGTCAGCCGCCTGGCGGCTTCGGCGGACGTGCGGTGCTCGGCGTGGCCGAGTTCGGGGTGGGCGTGCAGGTCCTTGTAGAGCGATTCCAGGCCGGGCCTGATCCGGTCCAGGCCGGCGAGGATCTCTGTGCCGCCCGGCATGCCGTGCCCCTCTCATGAGTACGGACATACCTGGTCATCCCCGACGGGCCGGTTCGTATACGCCAACCTGCGGCAACATCCTTACCAACACCCGCGACCCCGGACACGGTGATCATTACCCTCGGGAGGGTGCGGATGGACACGGCCACCACGGTCCTCGACCTGGTCGGGGTGTTCCTCAACGCCCTGCTCGGCGGGACGGTGGCGCGGCGCGACCGGCTGGACCTGTTCGGCTTCCTCGTGATCGGGATCGCCTCCGGGCTCGGCGGCGGGCTGATCCGCGACGTGCTGCTGCAGCACGGCCCTCCGGCCGCACTCACCGACCCCGCCTACATCCCCACCGCGCTCGCCGGCACCGGGGTCGCCTTCCTGCTCGACATCTCACCGCCCGACTGGAGCCCGGCGTTCAAGTTCCTGGACGCGGCGGCGCTCAGCGTGTGGGCGTCCGTCGGGGCGCAGAAGACCATGGGGGTCGGCCTGGGCTGGCTCCCGGCGATCCTGCTCGGCACGATCACCGCGGTCGGCGGCGGCGCGATCCGGGACCTGCTCCTGCAGCGCGTCCCCGCGGTGCTGCAGGACACCCGCTGGTACGCCTCCGTGGCCGTCCTCGTCGCCGCCGTGGAGGTGCTGGGCATCGCCACCGGATTCCCGGTCGCGGGCACCGTCGCCGCCATCACGCTCGGCGTTCTGCTGCGGATCGTCGCCGAGTGGCGCGGCTGGACCGTGCCACGCGGGCTGGAGGTGCGTCCGTCGGCGGTGCTGCGCCGCAGGCGACGGCGCGACGGCGACCCGTGAGCCCACCGTGATTTGTCACCCGGCGCTGCTATGAAGAACGTGATCATCCAAACCCCCACCGGAACGGGTGCGTTCATGACGACGGTGACCTTTCGCGATGAGACCGCGACAGGCCGGGCTCTGGAGGAGTTCTCCCTGCCCGGGCTGCCGGAGCGGATCTCCGCCAGAGAGCTGGTACGGCTCCGCGTACGCGAGGAGGTGGCCCGGCACAACGCCGCCCCCAGCCACCACTTCCGAGGCCTGGTCAAGCCCACCGACGCCGAGACCGAGCTGAACGGCTACCGGATGCGCACCGCACGCAGGCTCGACTGGGAGAGGCAGGCCGACGCGGCCGAGGCCGCGTTCGCCCGCAACGGGTTCCTGCTGCTGGTGGGCGACCGGCAGATCGAGGACCTGGACGAGGAGATCGCGCTCACGACCGACCCGGTGGTGTCGTTCGTCAAGCTCGTCCCGCTGGTCGGAGGCTGACGTGGACTATCAGATCCTCAAGGACTCGCCGCTCAACAACGACTACACCTCCGTGTACTTCGCCAACGACCACCGCGACCTGTTCGACCGCCTCGACGCCGCCTTCGCGGCGGAAGAGGAGCTGGTCTGCGGGGAGGACGAACGCGTCCCGTTCGCCGTCTGGGCGCAGATGCGGCTCAGCCTCGGCTGGGACGGCGGCCACGAGCACGACGAGCGCCGCTTGGCGGTGATCCGCGACGTGATCGACCGGATGCCGGACCTGCCCATGGAGACCGTCAAGCAGTTGTGGGGCGTGGCCGACAGGCTCATGACCTGGGCGCACACCAACTTCCACGAGCTCTACAGGCTGCCGCTGGACGCCACCGCCCGGCTGCCGTACCACGAACGGCGTGACGTGCTCAACCACCGGCCCAGATGGCTGGCCCAATACTGGAAACCCGCCTGGGAGGTGCTGCGCGAGCCGATCGGGACGTTGCTCACCGAGCCCGAGACCGATGACCCCGCCGCGACCGTCCGCAACATCATGTGGGAGGACGACGCCTTCGCCCGGCGCATGATCGAAGCGCACGCCGCCCGGCTGGCCGCGCCCGAGGTGCTGCCGCTGCTGCGCCACTGGAACACGGCGACCGCGTCGAAGCCGAGCGCCCGGTGGCTGAAGCGGGCCGCCGCGCTGCTGACCCCGGAGGCGGACGAGGTGATCCGGGACGTGCTCCGGATGGTCGTCGCGCACCGGGAGGTCACCCACCGCCACCAGTACCGCGGCGGCGGCGAATGGACCGAGACCGTCTTCCTGCGCGAGCGCACCGCCGTGCCGCTGCGCGGCATGGTCTGGACGTGTGAGCTCGTCGACCAGCCGTGGGTGACCTCGCTGCTGGGTGACGTCGCCGTGACCACCGGCACCGGCATCGGCGGCACGGGCGCCAACGCCCGCAGCGAGAAGCTGGCCAACGCCGCGGTCGGCGTGCTGGGCCGGCGCGGCGACCTGGAGGTGGTCGCCCAGCTCGCCCGCGTCCAGGCCAAGGTGCGCAAGAAGACCATTCTCGCCGGAGTGGCCAGGACGATCGGCGCGGTGGCCGCGCAAGCCGGGCTCTCCCCGGAGCAGCTCCTGGAGCGCACCGTGCCCGGCTTCGGGCTGGGGCCCGACGGCGTCCGCACCGAGCAGGGCCTGCGCCTGGCCGCCGACGGCACCGTGACCTTCACCGATCCATCCGGCAAGATCCGCAAGACCATCCCCAGGAGCGTCGACCGGGAGCTTCTGGCCGAGTTCAGGGCCGCCGCCAAGGAGCTGAGGAAGACCCTGCCGGCCGAACGGTTCCGGATCGAGCGGGCCCTGGCCACCGAGCGCGTCTGGCGCTGGCGCGACGTGTGTGCGTTCTATCTGGACCATCCGGTCACCGGCACGCTCGCCCGTACGCTCATCTGGGAGATCCTCCAGGGCCCCGCCGGGATTCCGGTGCGGCGCGAGGACGGCTGGGAGCTGACCGGCCCGGACGGGCGCCGCGTCCAGCCCGGCCCTGACACCCCGGTCCATCTGTGGCATCCCATCACACACGGCGTGGAGGAGGTCCGAACCTGGCGCGACCATCTCATGGACGCCGGCCTGCGCCAGCCGTTCAAACAAGCCTTCCGCGAGGTCTACCTGCTCACCCCGGCCGAGGAGGCGAGTCACGACCACTCACGCCGCTTCGCCGGTCACCTCCTGCGGTACGGCACGGCCAAGGCGCTGCTGACCGAGCGCGGCTGGACCGGCATGTCGCTGGGCCACTGGGGCTGGGAGTACGGCTCCGACCAGGCCGAAGCCACCCGCGAACTGCCCGGCGGGCTGGCCGCGCACTGGGACTTCCACCTCGACGAGCACTCCTTCGACCGCGACGGCGTCGGCACGGTCTCCATCTGCGTCAGCGGAAACCTCCGCTTCACCGGCGCGGACGGCCGGACCATCCCCCTGGAGCGGGTTCCTCCCCTGGTGCTCTCCGAGACGCTGCGCGACGCGGACCTGGCCGTCGGCGTCACCTCCACCGGCCTCGACCTCCAGGGCGACGGCGACTACTGGCAGTCCTACAGCTTCGGCGCGCTGTCGGAGACCGCCCGGATCCGCCGCGACGCCCTGACCCGGCTGCTGCCCCGCCTCTCCATCGCGAGCCGCTGCGAGCTCACCGAACGTTTCCTCCGGGTCCGCGGCGACCTGCGCACCTACAAGATCCACCTCGGCTCGGGAAACATCCTCATGGAGCCCGACGACGCCTACCTGTGCATCGTCCCCGGCGGCGTCGGCGACCAGGTCTTCCTGCCCTTCGAGGAGGACGGCGGCATGCTGTCGGTCGTGCTGTCCAAGGCGTTCCTCCTGGCCGCCGACACAGCCATCGCCGACCCGTCGATCACCCGGCAGCTCACGAACCGGAGGCCTTCTTGACCTTCGTGCCGACGCCCCCGAACAGGGCGAGGCCGCTGACGACGATCCGCGGCGCCCCCCGCTCCCGGCGCACGGCGCTCCTGTCGAACGCGCCGAACAGGCCGAAGCCCTTGACCTCGACCTCCACGTCGTCGGGCACGATCACCTCGGTGTAGCCCCACAGGGCGAAGGCGCGCACCCGGATCTCCCGGCTCGCGAAGCGGGCGTCGCGCAGGTCGATCTCCCCGCCGCCGAACACCGCCAGCGAGGTGAACGCGGGCGGTGCGACCCAGCGGCCCCTGCGGCTGAACCAGCCGAACACGCTCAGCGCGAACCGGGAACTCGGCTCGTCCCGTACCACCAGCGTCTCCGCGCGGGCGGGCTCGGGGAGGCCGCGGCCCGCGTACGCGAGCTCGTCCTGGGTCCTCGCCTCGTAGATCTCGCTCAGCCGCTGGTCCAGCTCGCCCAGCTGGATCCTGCCGGTGGCGGCGGCCGACTGGAGCCGCTGGGCGGCCTGGTCACGCTCCTCGTCGGAGGGGCGTACCTGCCGGCTCGGGGGGTGCTCGACCATGCTTCGGAGTCCTGTCTGTGCGGTCAGCGTGACCACACCATCTTATTCTCCAACTGGAGAACAAGCCTCCTCCACCATGTGCGCCCCCATCATCCGGGCGAGCTGAACGCGGAACTCCGCTTCGTACGCCGGGTCGTCGGGATCGTGACCCAGGCCCGCCAGCCACGACCGGCCGCCGATGGCGAACCCGTACGCGGCCGACAGCCCGACCAGCACGACCGCCTCGATGCGCGCCCGGCTCGGCACCGGCCCTCCCGCGAGCGCCGCGCGGATGCCGGCCTCCATCGTGTCGACCAGCTCCACCAGCTCCGGCCGCGCGGCGCCGCGGTACTCCGCGTGCATCTCGGCCCAGACGAACAGACGCAGATAGCGCTCGTCCGCCAGGGTGTCGAACAGCACCCCCATGATCCCCGCGGCGGTGGGCACGCCGTCCTCGGCCTGGATGCGCTCGCGCACCCGCGCCTCGATGCGATCGTTCTCGGCCCGCAGCACCTCCCGGACCAGGGCGGCATAGGTGCCGAAATAGTGGGAGGCGAGCCCGTGCGCGACCCCGGCGGCCTCGGCGATCTGCCGCAGGCTGACGTTGTCCGGACCTCGCTCCCTGATCAGCCCGGCCGCCGCCGCCAGCAGCTCGGCGCGCGATTCCGCGGGACTCCGCCTGCGTCTGGGTGCCATGACCGGCAGTTTATGATCCGCCGGACGATCAAGACCGGCAGCAGGGCGCTTATTCAGCATGTTCCAAAAGCAGTATGCTTACAGCATGGATGCCACCTTGCAAGTCAGAGGCCTGGACGAGGAAGTCGTCGCCGAGCTCAAGGCGAGGGCCGCCCGCAAGCGGATGTCGCTGTCCGCTTACGTGGCCGGCATCCTCACCGAAGTCGCTGCCACTCCGGCTCCGGACACGATCAGAGAACGGCTGGAGGCCCTCCGGTCGCTGGGCGGCGGCGCGAGTCGCGACGACGTCGTCGCCGAGATACGGAGGATCCGCGAATCGTGATCGTCATCGACAGTTCGGCGCTCGTCGAGGCCCTGGCCGGACACTCCCCCGCCGACGAACTGCTCGCCCGCGTCGCCGAGAACCGGCTCCACATCCCTCACCTGCTCGACTACGAGTTCCGTAACGCCCTGCGCGGCCTGCTCCTCGGCGGGAAGATCAGTGAGGCCCGCGCCGAAGGTGCCCGGATGGTCAAGGCGGGCCTGCCCTTCACCCGTCACGCCGACGACCTCACCGCCGATCGCGCCTGGGACCTGAGGGCCAACTTCAACGGCTACGACGCCACTTACGTGGCCCTGGCCGAAGCACTGGACTGCACTCTGGTCACCACCGACGAGAAAATCCACAAGGTGGCCCGCAAGTACGTCAACGTCGACTTCTGCTGATCTGTCGTCGCAGGCGCGTCGCTCCCCAGCGGGGTGACGGCCCGCGGCCCTTCCGTCTCAGAGGCAGGCCGGCGCGGTGCCGGGCTGAACGCGGACGAATGACGGGCGGCTGAATTCCGGCGGTACGAACCCGCGCCCCACGCACAGCACCAGGCCGGCGCCGGACTGGTTGACGAGGACGGCCTGGCAGCCGGGAGGCGGCTGGTTGCGGAACGACTGGAGCTGAGAGAGCTGCGGCTGAAGCTGTCTCGGAGGCTGACAACTGTCGTAGACGATCGTGCGGCTGCCGGTCTCGCTGATCAAGGTCAGCTGCCCGTCCGCCGCATGGGCTGTGCCCGTGCCCGCCAGGGTCAGAGCGGCCAGGGCCGCCCCGGCGATGAATGTCACCTTCGGAAATCCCATGTGCCCAAGCCTGAGTCACCGCAAGAGGAGGCTCCAGGACGACAGCCGGACTTCAGCCGGTCATTTCCACTGCCTTCACCTGCGCGGCTACTGAACGGTTCGGCGGGCGCCGCGATCTGACGCGCCGGAACCGTCGTCCTCGACCGCCGGGGCTCTCCGCCCAGATCGCAGAGCACCAAGATGCTCGCGGTGCTTGCGGTGCTTCCGGTGTTCGGGGTGTCCCGCACGTCGCCGAGGTGGCGTCGCGTCAGCCGGGTCCGATGGCCGTGCCTGCCTCCGTTGCCGACGGCGTGACCCGGCCGCGCGGACGCCGGAGAGCCGCTCCGAGGGCGTCGCGCTCGTGCCAATCTGCAACCCCTGGTCACGACGTACGGGTGTCGTACTGCTCCCGGTTGGCGAGGACCTCGTCCATGTGCGTCTCCGCCCACGCCTTGATGCCGTGCATGAGGTCGCGGAGCGAGAGGCCGAGGTCGGTCAGCTCGTAGGTGACCGTGACGGGCACGGTCGGCGTCACCGTGCGGGTGATCAGGCCGTCACGTTCGAGGCTGCGCAGGGTCTGGGTGAGCATCTTCTGGCTGACTCCGGCCAGGCGGCGGGACAGCTCGGAGTAGCGCATCGGTCTCGGCTCACCGGCGCAGACCTCGCCGGGGCGCGGGCCGTCGCTCCCGAGCGCGGCGAGGATCAGGGACACCCACTTGTCGGAGATCCGGTCCAGGAGCCGGCGGCTGGGGCAGCCGGCCAGGAACGCGTCGTACTCCATCTTCGCCTGCGCCCGCTGCTGGGCCGCCGTCGTCGTCGGCATCGGCTGCTCCTTCCTACCGCCGGGTGAGATACGCACTCCGGAGTGTGTACTTCCCGTCAGAGAGTAACCCCTCCATGGTGGTGCAAAAGCTCCCGTTTCTCCATAGGAGGCGACATGTCCACCACCTTCCGCACCGCCGTCGTCCGCACTCCGGGCGGCCCCGACTCCATCGAGATCATCGACGTGCCCCTCGTCGAGCCCGGACCGGGTCAGGTCCGGGTCGAGATCGCCGGGGCCGCGGTCAACCCCGTTGACCTGGCGGTCGCCGCCGGGGTGTTCCACGGGCGCGGGCTGGTCGACCAGCCTCACCACACCGGTCTGGGCTGGGACTTCTCCGGTACGGTCGCCGCTACCGGCCCGGGCGTCGCCTGGACGGTTGGCACCCGGGTCGCGGGGCTGATCGACGGGTTCGACCGCGACTTCGGCACCTACGCCGAGCAGCTGATCGTGTCGGCCGACGACATCGCGCCCGTGCCCGCCGGCCTCGACCTGGTCGCGGCGGCCGCCGTCCCGCTCAACAGCCTGGCCGCGGCCCAGCTCGTCGACCGGCTCGGCGACGGTGACGGCCGGAGCCTGCTGGTGACCGGCGCGGCGGGCGCTGTCGGCGGTTACGTGCTCTCGCTGGCCCAGGATCGCGGGTGGCGGGTCACCGGACTGGCCCGTACGCAGGACGAGGAGTTCGTGCGCGGCCTCGGCGCCGGCTTCACCACGCGGGCCACGCCCGGCTGGGACGCGGTGGCCGACGGCGCCGCGATGCAGGAGCAGGGCATGCCCCTGGTCCGCGACGGCGGCCTGTTCGTCGGCGTGCAGCCGGGGGCGGCGCCGGCGGAGGTGCGGGGCATCACCGTCCGCGTGGTGGTGGCGCGGCCGGACGGCGCCCGGCTCGCGCAGCTCCTGGAGGCCACCGCCGATGGCCGCCTCCCGGTTCGGGTGCACGCCGTCGTGCCTCTCGACGAGGTCGCCTCCGCCCACCGCGCGGTCGCCAAGGGCGGCGTACGCGGAAGGTACGTTCTCACGCCGGGCACAGCGGTGGACTAACAATACGTGACCGCACTCATCACCGGTCGGGAAGATCACCACCGGCGGGCATGGGAACAATCGACGTACTGGTGATCTTCGACCGGCGCCCCGAGCCTCGCTGTGGAAGGAACGAGGCGCCATCGAGCAGGCGACCACGCCGTACGGCCGCCACATCACCCTTCTGCTCGGATAGTCTCGCCCGCGCTATCCGAGGAGTCGCTGGGTATCCCGACGACCTCGACGATCACCCCGTGGTCACGCCGGAGCGTATCGGCGAGCGCGACAAGGGCGAACGGGTAAAGCGAGTCGGGCGTCAGTTCCTTGCCCTTGAGGAGGATGGCCAGCACGACCTTGCCCGGCACGAAGTTCTCGGGCACGGTGAGCTGGCCATCGCTCAGCTCGGTCACCTTCGCGCTGAACTTCGCGCGGGCGTCCAGCTCGTTGTACAAGGTCCGGGTCGAGATCAACGCCTGGGCGAACTGGTGGCTGAGAGGCTCCGAGCTCTCCGCCGCCTTGACGTGCACCAGCGTGTGCCGGTCAGTCTGCCCGTCGCACGCCTCGTAACCCTTGCCCCTGCTCTGTTGCCGGGTCCGATTGAACTTGCGGTCGAGGCACAGGTACCGGCCTCGACCGAGCGTGTCCTGCATGCGGATGTTGTAGTCCTCCTCGGACTCTCCGGCCTTCCAGGGCAGCATGTCCACCTCCGGCTCGGGCACGATGAGCTCCTTCATCCGGCGCTTCATCGACTCCACGTAGGTGGCGCCGCACTCGTACCAGTTCCCGTCGCTGAGCTGGTAGACGTGCGGCCCGATCGCCACGGCGGCCTTGAGCCACTGGATGGCACCGGCCTTGCCGATCGATTCCTTGCCTTCGCGGTCGGCGTACATCTCGACAGTCCCGTCACGAAGCGCGGCAGAGGGACTGACGCAGTACTGCACCTTGCACCGTCGGCGGAGATCGTCAAAATCGAGCTCCTCTCGGACGAGGGGGACGCTACCGACCTTGATCCGGTACGAGCGAGCCTCGTGACGCCGGTCGACCAGAGCGGACGGGATCACCAGGTGCAGCATGAGGTCGCCCTGGCCTCGGAGCCCTTCGTCGAGCAGTGCGTCCAGCTTGCTGAGGAGCGGCTCGGAGCTGACCGGCCGGATGGCCTCCAGGCGCTCGAAGTCGGGTGGCACCTGCCGCTCGCTGATCTGGTTCAACCGGTGCAGCAGGGCCAGGAATTCTGCCGGATCCAGCGGGATCGGCAGACGCAAGCCATCCGCGCCTTCGATGGTGACGGTCTCCCGGTGGCTGAGGCCGAGGTCGGAGGCCTTGATCAGACCGCCGAGCTTCTTGACCAGCTCGGCATAGTCCCGAATGCCGACGCCGCCGATGGGCATGCCGGCCGGGACGTAAGTGGAGTCGTGCCGCGACGAGCGCTACGTCCAGGCCGCGGACGCCCTCCAGGAAGTGATCGACTCGGGTTCGGCCGCCCTCGGTGCCCGCCACCCGCGAGTCCTCGCCCTGCGCAAGAAAAGGGCGGCGATTCTGTTCGTCGGCGGCGATTATCGCGAATCGCTACCGGAGTTCGACGACCTCGCCCGTGCCTACGAGGTCACCGAAGGACCGGCAAGCAACAACGTCATCGACTGTCGCCGCCATGCGGCCGACTGCCGCGCCGAACTCGGCCACGCCACCAGCGCACTCCAGCAGTACCAAGACGTACTGGATCTGGTCCGTACGAAGGAGAGCGACATTTCTCAAACCGCCGTCGAGGTCCGGCGCAGCATCGGAATGCTCCTGGCCAGCGAGGGCAATGACACTGCAGCATGCGAGGTGCTGAGACCATTGTTCGACGACCTCCAGGTCCTCTACGGATTAGGCCACGAGGAGACACAGGAGATAGCGGAGATGCTCGAATATCTCTCGTGCGGCTGACGGCTTGTTCTCCGCATCTCCAGATGGGGATCAGCTCGCTTCTCCGCGCAGGATCTGCGCGAAGAGCCGTACGGTGGTCGCGGTCAACGTCCACGAGGTTTCGTGTATGGTCTGCTCCTTGCGGTCTGTACGGCGGACGAAGGCTTGGCCGCCGGCAGCGCAGAGTTCGTACGTCGTTTCGCGGCACTCACAGGTATGCAAGATCACCCGAACGCGTGGTGTCCGAGGCGTGGGCTCGTGCCAGGTGAGCTTGACGTGTCCGACTATCGGCGGCTCGACGTGCGGGCCGTGGAAGTCGTGGACGATCTGCACGTCACGCACTCCTTTCGACGATCTCGACGTGGTTCTGAGGAGCGATGCCGACGCGGGCCCCGGCAGAATCGCGGATGGGGCCCGCATCAGGAGGAGCCGGTCTCGTACCTGTCCAGTACGGCGAATCCAGGTAGGCCGTGTGCGCGGCCGCTGGGAGAGAGACGGGAAGCTCGAACCACACGGCCCGGCCAAACCAGCGCCTCTTCACTCCCCATTTCTTGGCAACGGCCCCAAGGATCTGCAGCCCGCGCCCGCCAGACCCGCCCGGGTCGTCGCGAAGTCGCGGCCCGGACCACCACCCCTGGTCTGTCACCTCGACCCGGACTCGCCCCGCGCCGAGCCACATGCGAACTCGAAATGAACCTATGCTCCATCGTCCGGAGATGGTGTGCTTTATCGTGTTTACGGCGAGTTCGGTCGCGAGAAGACGCAGGTCGTCCAGCAACCCTCCACCGTCAGCCGCTTCGGGCAGTTCGACTACGAGCCATCGCGTCACGTAAATGCGGACATCACTCATGATTTCTGGACGTCCAGGAAATCGCATGTCGCCGATGATCCGCATACCAAGCCTAGCCTTATTGATCATCAATGCCCCATTCGTATAGGTATACATACCAGCGATGACCTTGCGGAGTGCTGTTATATGTCCGGTTGCTGAACCAGTTTCCTTGCGGCACTCCACACACTGCCTGCTAAGCGCTACATTGTCTGCGGAAACATTCCCAGAGCGATCCCAGACTTCGACTGTTACCAACCCAGAAGACCTGGGATAGACCTGGTAACGGGAGCAGAGATGCCAGCACCGAAAGAGCTCGATCCAACCGCCGGCCCGACAGCACGTTTTGGTGCCGAACTACGAAAACACAGATATGCGGCTAAATTGACTCAAGCGCAACTCGCCCAACGCATCGGCTACAGCCAGAGCCGTATCGGCAATGTGGAACGCGGTGATGAGAATCCAACCCGCGAGTTGATCGAGCTCTGCGAGAAGGCACTGGGGCTGGAGGGCGTTCTCCTCACCTACTGGCCTGCCATCAGCGGGAGCCGAGTTCCGGAGTGGTATCGGCAGTGGCCACCCATCGAGCGACGAGCCGATCAGATCATCAGCGTCGCGCCGCTCATCGTGCCGGGGCTGGCGCAGACCGAGGAGTACGCTCGCGCCGTCTTCGAGGGAGAGCCGGACGCGACACCCCAGCAGGTCGAGGAGGCCATCCAGGCCCGGCTGGAACGGCAAACCATCTTCGACCGCCCCACACCGCCTCAATACCTCGCAGTCATGGACGAAGGCATCCTGTATCGTCCGATTGGAGACGGCTCCGTGATCCGGCGCCAGCTTGAGCATCTGATCACCATGGCCGAGAACAACTGGTTCAACGTCCAACTCATCCCGTACGAGGCCCTATGTACGGCGGCGCTGGTGGGGCCGATCGTTCTGGCCCAGGAGGATGGCGTGCCAATCGCCGGATACGTCGAATCAGCCCTCCACGGTCGCGTTGTCGACAAACCCGACGAGATCAAGCGACTCGTACGCCGGCTCGAATGCGTGCGTAAGGCCGCGCTTCCCGAGTACCTGTCAATGCAGCGGATCAAGGAGAGAGTGACGTCGTGAAGTTAAGCGAAGACATCGCCAGGGAAATCTCGGACCCTACAGGCTGGGTCACCGCATCGAGTGGCCAGGGAGGCGAATGCCTGGAAGCCAAGCACCTGTCCAACGGCCGCGTCGCCTTGCGTGACACCGAGCAACCAGACACCGAGCCCTGGGTGCTCCGCCGCGCCGTCTGGGACAAGTTCGTCGCCGGCGCAAAGAACGGCATCTTCGACTTCTAGGGTCAGCGGCCCTCGGCGACCCGCTGGGGGCCGACACCCGAACTCAGGCGAGCCTGTACTTCCGCCTGATCGAAGCGGCCTCCTCCTCGGTCACCTCGCTCGGCGTACGATTCAGGACCTGACGCAACTCATCCACGATCGCCTGCCCTGAAGTGCGGGCACGGGAGCTGAACTGGGCGAGCTGGGCGTCGAACTGCTTGGCGGCCGGCCCGGTCCAGACCTTAGCCGAGTGGAACATCCGGCAGGGACGGTCGACGTCCGCGTTGATCTGCTCGATCATCGGGCCGATGGTGCTGACGGCCTGCTGGAGCGCCTCGTACAGGGGATTGCGCACCATCGCGGCCATCGGCTCAGTCCTTGGTCTTCTCGGGAGCGGGGGTCGCGTCGAGGATCAGCTTCGGCGCCACCAGCTTCATCATGGCCACCACGTCTGCGGCGTTGTCCCGTCCCTTGACGCCCTGGATGAGTTCCACGATCACCCGGTCGGAGCCATGCACCAGCATCGCAGCCGCCTGAGCTTCATCGGCGCTGCCGTTCTGCCCGTAGGAGCCAATCGCACCGGGAACGATCTCTGGCAATCGCCGGGCTCCATGACTGACTTCCCACGCGACCTCACTTTCCGATCCAGCGGGAGAAAGAGTTATTTGTAGTACTTTTGGCTTGTTTCCGGTGGGCTCGTAGACGCGGCATGAACCCGTGCCATAGTCCAAACCGTCAAGTTCCCTTCCCACTGTGAGGTCGAAGAACCCCTCGACAATTGGATCCCGTAGCCCTGTCATGAGCCGCACCGCATCGAGCGGCACATAGTCGCAGACATAGGGCGCAGCAGCTATCGACGGAAGTGGCCTCCTGTCGACCGGCGGGCTTTTTTGCTGCTCGCACGCGGTGAGTAAGATCATTGCGCTTAGCAGTACGACCGATACGGTGCGAGGAATTCTCCACATCACTGGTGCTCCGGCTTGCCATCCTCGAAGCCCCAGCGCGACTCGTTGCGGGCCCGATTCCATGGCTGACCGGCGAGCCCGTCGTATAGCCACGTCTGGTAGGCATCCAGTCGAGGCTGGACACCCCCCGGATAAGGTGCCATCTCATGCTGTGTCATCAGACTATTTCCGTCATCCTTCAGGAAGTTGTTCGGCGACTTACGCGGGTCGTCCCCCTTCTCCACTCCATCCAGGGATCCCCATGGATGCGTGGGAGCGGCAGGCTCGCTCTTGCCGAACAAACCGTTTCTAAGCATGGCGTCGGCAATCAACTGATCGTGCAGATAATGTGCCTCACCCATAGCGATGTTGGCCTCGTACGTGGCCTTGACCCTGTTCAGATCGGTCTTGGCCGAGTCCTCGATCAAGCTGGTCCACGAACCCAGAGTGGTAGCCGTTATCGCCCATGCAGCCGTCTGCGGGATGCCGAGCCCTGTGTTGACCGCAGCCATGAATACCTTCATGTTCCGCTCCTGCTGCTCGTCCAGTTTCGTTCCCAGCTCGATTTTGGCTAGCCCGCTTGCATGTGTGATCAGTCCGAGACCCGCCCCGGTTTCCCGTATGTTGGCCAGGAGCGATTTCGTGCTCTTTCCTGCCGCTGCTTGTGCGGCGCCATGGTCGATCAGTTTCCTCGACCACGCAATCTGAGCCGCCATCACCGTTGCCAGCGCCTTGGCATCATGCTTGAAAACATCTTCCATGACCTTGTGGAGGGCCGGCTTCTCGAACTGCGCGCCCCATAGCTGATCACTCGCCAGCAAATGAGGACGATCGTTCACGAACACGCTGGATTTCCCGCCGGTCTTAGGTGCTTCGGCAATACGATTGACATCGTTTATATACGCGCTGATGATACGTGCCGCACTGCCGGTCGTGGCAAAGGCAGGCCCTTCGGTTCCGGCCAGAACGCGCTCGGCCTCCCAGCGGATGAAATCCGAGGCGATCTTGGCCGAGATGAATCCCGGCGACGGTTCCGGGGGTGAGCCGTCGCGATCGCGGTAGGTCATCGTCGCCGCTTCCAGCGCCGCCCCGAACGCCGCCCCGTCGTCATGCATCCGCCGTTCGGTGACGTACCGCTTCATGATGCCGGGGTCGCCGACGAAGACGTCCTGGGCTGCCTTGGGGTGGTTGGCGAGCGCCTTCATGACCCCGATCATCGGATCGTGCGGAATGCCGGTCGCTGGCTTCTCGTTCCAGGTCTTCCGGTCCAGGCCCTCAAGCGTTTTGGCGGCGGCCACCAGGAAGTCCCGGCTGAACTTCCCGTACGGGAGCACCGCCGCGAGCGCGTGCTGATCCACCGGCACACGCAGATGGTCGAGCAGTTCCTTCCGCCATGACTCGCTCAGCCGCGGGCTGGCCGCGCCGAGCGTCTTGCCCAGCGCCGCCTGTAATCGCTGCCTCCGCTCGTCCTTGTGGTAGACCAGCGCCGCCATGAGGTGGCGGAACCTCTCCGTCCCGAGCGCGTACATCAGGGAGGTGGCGAATCCTGCGTCGCCCGCCCGTTTCTCCAGCTCGGCGACGGTCTTCTCGTCAACTTCGCCGTTACGGTCGACCTCACGCAGCTTGAGTGCCGCCGCGTACACATCCGGCTGGCTGGAGGCGGCGCTGTACAGGTGCTCGTCGAACGGCGCCAGCCCGCCGGCCCCCACCGCGCCCCACTCCGGTTTCGCCGCCTGGATGGTCTCGTTGCGGCGGCGCAGTTCCGGCCGCTTGGCGCCGATCCAGTTGCCCAGTTCCCGCAGCGCGTTCAGCCGTGAGGTGTCCAGATCGAGGTCTTCCAGGGTGCGGCGGATCCGCGGTTCGTGCCTGCCGAGCGTGCTCTCCGCCTGGCCGAGATCGCGCTCGAACGCGTGCATCAGTTCCGGGTCGATCCCCGAATACTCCCAATCGGGCGGCTGCGCGACCGCCGGTGGGGTCCGGGAAGGCTCCGCCGGGCCTTTCTCGGTGCGTGCCTGGGGCTTGTCCGGCGGCCGCTCGGGTGACGGCCGAGGATTCGGCGACGGGGTCGTCATCAATAATCTCCGGCACGGTCGAGAACAGCCGGATTATCCCCCGGCCCAGGGGTCTCTATAGGTGCCGCATAACAGAACAGCATGGTCATTTCCGACTCCCAGCCGCAGACACCATGCTGTACGTAGTCGGTGCTCGCAAAGGTTCGCCGTTCCTTCAGACAGCTTCAGCACACCTATCCGCATACCGCAGTATGCTTGCCCTATGGCGGACACGACACGTATCACTGTGACCTTGCCGAGCGATCAGGTGACCGAGCTCAGAAAGCTCACCGACAACGTCTCCGGCTACGTCGCCGAGGCGGTGGCACGCCAGTTGCGGCACCAACTCCTCGGCGAAGACCTGCGGCGTCACCAGGAAGAGCACGGGGAGTTCACCGATGAGGAACTGGCTCGCGCTCGCGCCAGGATCTTCGGGTCCTCCGACCACGACGGCGCGGCGGACCCGTCGTGATCAAACGTGTCGAGACCGTCGTCCTGGACTGTCAGGGCCTGTCCGCCTGGATCGCGGAGGACCGTAAGATCCTCGCGATGTTGCAGGTGTTCCACACCATGGGTGCCGACTTCGTCATCGGGGCCAACACCATCGTCGAAGTCAGCCACGCCCGGGTGAACATGTCCCGACTGCAGTGGGTGCTCTCCCGGATGAAGGTTGAGCCGGTGACCCAGGGCACGGCGAAAGTGTCCGCGAAGTTGCTCAAAACCGCAGGGCTGCACGGCCACCGGCACGCGATCGACGCGACGGTCGCTGAAGTAGCTCTGCGCCAACCGGCTCCGGTCGCCATGCTGACATCCGATGTCGACGACATGGCCCGGCTGTGCGGCGACCGGGTCAAGATCATCGGCATCTGACCAAGCCCGTCGCACATAGAGCCCGGAGGACTGGATCAGTCGGCGACGAGTGCTCAGGGCTGGCTCCACAGGCGGCTCGCTCGTACCCTGGTGATCCCCCACTCACTCCCCCAGGAGGTCTCCTCGTGCCACAGCTCGCCTTCGCCAGCACCTTCTGGGAGAGCTATGACGCCCTGGAGAAGGACGTCAAGGCGGGGGTGCGCAAGGTGATGCGGCGGTTCCAGGAACTCACCGTCAACCAGCTCCACGGGAAGAAGGGCGTGCACCTGGAGTCGGTCGCACAGGCGAAGGACTCCCGCATCCGGACCGTACGGATCACCGGCTTCTGGCGAGGTGTGGTGCTGGCAGCGACGTCTTCCTGCTGCTGAACATCCTGCCGCACGACGACGCCGACGAGTGGGCGAAGAAGCGCCGGGTCAGCGTCAACAGCGCCACCCCGGCGCCGGAGGCTTTCGCGAGCCTGTTCCCGGAGGGCCAGTTCGAGGTGCTGCAGTATCTCGCCGAGGGCTTCGCGCCCGAGGAGGTCTACCGGGACATGGTCGCCGAACGACGGCCCGGCGGCGATCAGGTCGGCCAGCCGAGCCTGGAGATGGCGATCGCCAACACCATGAGCCACATCACGCTGGCCACCGGGCCGCAGGGGCCGGCCGACATCCTGGAGAAGCCGTTCGCGGCGTGGCGGGTCTTCCGCGAGGGAGTCGTTGCACGTGTCGTGGAGCGGGACGCCGAGTCCGTTCCTGCCGATCAGCGCCGCGCCGAAGGACGCAGCGCGCCGCTGGTGAGACCGTCGCGGGCCGGCGAGGCCGCTCGATCACCCAGTTCGGCACCCTGGCGTTCGAACTCTTCGAGCGCCAGGAAGGCTTCCCCGTACAGCCGCTGCTCCTGCCCTGGGTTCTCCGCCGGGCCGTCTGGACCAAGTTAGCGGCAGGCGCGAAGAACGGCATCTTCGACTTCTGACGTTACGGCCATGCGACTCCCGGCGATTCCCCCTCAGGGTCGAAGCGTTCTCAGGTGGTGCACCGAAAAGGGAGAACGGTGCTTCCGTCGAGCCGCAGGAGCTTGTGGCGAAGCGATCCACTGTCCGCGGCCCATGGGGGAGCCGCGGACAGTTGATCTGCTCACCTTCGCAGGGGAACGCATCCGTACAGGTACGTGGCCTACGTTGCCGAGCATTCCTGCCGGGCTTTTCCGCCATGCGAGGGCTGGTGCACACCGGCGGATAGAGCAAACCTTTTGCCCTGTTCCAAGCAGGCTTTTCGAATGCGCGCTTAGTAGCAGCGCTCCTTGACGGTGATGGTGACGGGGTCGGACAGGGTTTGCGTCCCGTCCGAAGCCGTCATCTGCGCCGTGTAGACGCCGATCGGGAGCGGGTCGAACTCTGCGAAGACCCAGCCGTTGATCGTTGTCGAACCGTTCGAGTTGGTGTGATTCGAGCCGGGTGGGATTTCGTCGGCCTGGGTGACGACAGCCCCGGGGGGCAGATTCTCCACTGTGACATGGACGGTCGACGACCAGCTGCCGACGACAGCGGCCACGAAGTATGTCCAGTGAGAGTGGCCGTGTTTGATGCAGATTTGGTTTTCCCCCATGAGGTCCCACGTCGCCGCCGAAGCGGGGGTGCTGCCGGCCAAGGCGATGGCCAGTCCTGCCGTCGCGCCGAGCGCCGCTCTGGCGGCGCGGTGACTGATTTTCACGGCTGCCTCCCTTGGTTCTTGTTCCACAGAAACCTCTGACTCAGCAATCATTGATGATTAAAGAACCTTCTGACAAGAAAGTTTCTGTGTTCTTATGAAATTTTCATTCGAGAGTAAAGGGAAGATCGTCCAGCCGGGCGAGGGCGGTCAGGCCGAGAGGGCGGCCGCCGCTTCCCGGTAGATGACATCGGGGTCCTCGGACAGCCATGCCTTCACCTGGCGGCTCCAGTCGTCGGCGAGCACTTCAGGCCGGTGCGCCTCGATGCCGTCGAGGGCCGCCGCGACGATCGCCTCGGGAGCGCTCTTGTCGCCGTCGTACCAGGCCATCATGTCGGTGTCGGCGGCGCCCAGGTGCAGGCCCGTGACCAGGGTGCGCTGTCCGGCCAGTTCCAGGCGTGCGCTGTTGGTGAGCGCCCACTCCGCGGCCTTCGCCGCGTGGTATGCGCCCGCACCGGCGGAGGCGAACCATGAGATGGCGGACAGAACGTTGAGGATCGCGCCGTCGGCCAGCTGGGGCGCGAAGGCACGGATCACGTGGAGAGTGCCGTAGAAGTGGGTGTCCATCTCGCGGCGGATCGCGTCCAGGTCTCCGGTGACCACATTCGTCCCGGTCGAGATTCCCGCGTTGTTGATGACGATCTTGACGTCGGATGCCGCTGTCACCGCGGCGGCGACCGATGCCGGATCGGTGATGTCCAGCCGCAGCGGGACGACTCCCGGCACGTCGATGAGGTCGGGACGACGGGCGGTGGCGTACACCTTGCCGGCGCCGCGGTCGAGGAGGGACAGGACGAACTGCCGGCCCAGGCCGCGGTTGGCCCCGGTGACCAGCACATGTGCTCCGTTGATCTGCATGCCGATACGCTAAGACCTGACGTTGACGTCAGAGGCAAGTCTTGTGATGGAGGTCATGGTGCGGATCGGCGATCTGGCGGCGAGGTCGGGCGTCAGCGTGCGGGCGCTGCGCTACTACGAGGAGCAGGGACTGCTGGAGGCGCACCGGAGCAGCTCCGGGCAGCGCCACTACCCCGAGTCGGCGGCCGACCGGGTCCATCTGATCCAGATGCTGTACGCGGCCGGCCTGTCCAGCCGGACCATCGCCGAGCTGCTCCCCTGCGTCGAATCCAAGGTCAGCACTCCCGCCACGCGCGCCCGGCTCGCCGCCGAGCGCGATCGCATCGATGCCCAGATCGCGGAGTTGACCCGTACCCGTGATCGTCTGGACACGGTCATCCGCGTCTCCGAGAGCCCGGACAGCGACTGCACCAGACTCGCGTATCAGGATGTCCCCGCAGAAGCGGATCGCTCCACGACCCCGTGATGCCGTGCGGCCAGGGCAGGGCACGGCCCCGAAGCCCGGTGGGTGGCGTCAGGTCTCGATCGTCCCGATCTCCTCGTACTGCTCGATGGCGGAGGTGGTGTCCATGCCGGGCGCCTCGCGGTCGGAGTGGGCGGCTTTGAACGAGTCGGAGCGCAGCCAGGCGATGAAGTCCGCGCGGGAGTCGAACTCCATCGTGGACACGTAGGGCTGCCCTTCCTCCGTGGGGCGCAGGAGGGAGCTGCGCCGCAGGCCGGGGACGCCGGCGAGGGTGGCGCGCATGCTCTCCATGAAGGTGGCCTCGAACGCCTTGGCGTCCTCGGCGGGAACGTCGATGCGGTTCATGATCATGTGCATGGGGGTGCCCTTCTCCGTAGCGCCATGGCTCTTTTCCCGACGCCCTGTCGGGATGATACCAACGCACCGTCGATAAGTGGTCGCCGAGTTGCAAGCGAACCCTGCGACTGGGCACGCCTGGGTGATGATGCGGGTACCAACTCAGTGCGAGGCCGCCGACGGTGGCGCCGGCTTCGGCGGCGACGGCGGCGACTGACCGGGAGACCGGCTCGGCCGCGTCTCAGTCGGTGTCGGTGGCGGCGAGGACGTGGACCAGGAGGCGGTCGGGGTCGAGGGCGGCGATGCCGACGTCCCAGGCGACCTGGTAGAACCAGGCGGTCGAGGCGTCGAACAGGACCCAGGTGCGGTCGGCGGCGTCCTCGACGCGGGTGCCGCCCGCCAGGGCGGTCATCGACTGCCAGGCCAGCAGCCTGCCGTAGGCGCCGCCCCGGCCGCTGCCGTAGGCGGAGCCGGTGGCCGCCGCCGCGAACAGGACCCGCATCACCTCCGACAGCGTGGCGGCGCGCACGGTCACCTCGCCCTCGCCGGCGAGGCAGGTCAGCCCGAGCCCTTCCAGCAGCTCCGCGTCCAGCTCGGCCGGCATCGCGAGCCGGAACGCCCGCGCCTCGATCCGGCCGTTGGAGTCCTCCACCCAGTTCTCCACGGCTGCCGTGAGCAGGCCGGGCGCGAGCAGCTCCACCGCCGGCATCTGGTGGCCGGGCCGCCGCGGGAAGCCGGACCGCTCGACGGGACCGAACGGGATCGCGTACGACGCCCCGCGCAGGCTGTACGAGGGCAGGTCCAAGGCGTCCTCGAAAGGCAGCAAGGCCGGCGGGAGGATGGCCAGGGGGTGGTTCGCGTCCGCCAGATGGGCGGTCACCCGGCGGACGGCGCCGTGCTGGCCGATGTCCGGGTGACGCAGCACCAGCTCCTGCGTCAGGCACGCGAACAGCTCCGGCGCCTGCTCGTACTCCTCGTACAGCGGCAGCAGGTTGTCCACCGGCTGGGCGGAGGCGAGCTGGGCGGCGGCCAGGCGGACCCGGGAGTCGAGCTGCTCGGTCGCGGCCAGGCGCACGGCGCAGGCCGCGTTGCCGGGGCCGGGGGTCAGCGCCAGGGCCTGCTGGATGTGGAGCAGGACGGCGTCGCGCTGCCAGCCGGGCTCGGCGGCGCGCAGGGTCAGGGCCAGCTCGTACAGCTCTCCGGCCCGTCCCTCGGCGGCGGCCCGCTCCACCAGGTCGTAGTGGCGAGTGACGTCCTCGGCCTCGTGAAGTCCGGCCGGCAGCTCATCCAGCGACATGGGCGTCCTCGTGTAGGTCGGGCCACGCAGCATACAAGCGGACGTGATCTACGGCGAGCCCCGCGACCGGACTGGACGGGCTAGCGCTGCTTGAGGCGCTGCGCCTCTTTGCGGACCTCGGCCTGGGTGGAGCGCTCCTGCTCCAGCCACGCGGGGTTCTCCGCCTTGAGCGCGTCGATCTCGGCGGTGGTGAGCGGGTCGGTGATGCCGTTTCTCATCAGGCCGGAGATGGACACCCCGAGCTTCGCGGCGACGACCTGCTTGGGGTGGGGGCCGTTGCGGCGCAGGTCGGTGAGCCAGGCGGGGGGTGAGGCCTGCAGCGCGTTCAGCTCGCTCCGGGAGACCACGCCCTCCTGGAACTCGGCGGGGGTGGCCGAGAGGAGGATGCCCAGCTTCTTGGCCGCCGTCGCGGGCTTCATCGTCTGGGTGGTCTTGGGCTTGGGCGTGGTCATGGAGTCCAGCGTAGTCAGGCGGAACCGGTCCTTCTCACATCGGTACGCTGACGGGGTGACTCTTGAGGAGACCGGCGGGGTGTTCCGGCTGGCGTACCCGCCCGGCGTGACACCGGCGAAATGGGTCGGCGTCTGGGCCGAGAGGGTGCCCGACGTGCCGCTCACCCTGGTCCCGGCTGCCGCCGCCGACGTGGTGGGCCTGTTGCGCGGCGGGGGCGCCGACGCGGGGTTCGTGCGGTTGCCGGTCGACCGTGACGGGCTCAGCGTGATTCCCCTGTACGTGGAGACCACGGTGGTCGTGGTGCCGAAGGATCACGTGGTGACCGCGGCCGACGAGGTGACCGTCGCCGATCTGGCCGACGAGGAGGTCTTCCACCCGCTGGACGACGCCATCGAGTGGACGGTCCGCCCCGGGCGGCCCGCGTTCGAGCGGCCGGCCACGACGGCGGACGCGGTCCGGCTGGTGGCGGCCGGGGCGGGGCTGCTGGTCGTCCCGCAGTCGCTGGCGCGGCTGCACCATCGCAGGGACCTCACCTACCGGCCGGTGCCCGGCGCGCCGCAGTCGCAGGTGGGGCTGGCCTGGCTCACGGACGCGACGACCGACCTGGTGGAGGACTTCATCGGGATCGTCCGCGGGCGCACGGCGAACAGCTCGCGGGGCCGTGCGCCTCAGGCTTCGGCGGAGAAGCCGGCGCGGCGGGAGGCGGCGAAGCCGGTCCAGCGCGGCTCCGGACGCCGGGGGACGGCGACCGGCGGCCGGAAGAAGGGCCGCCGGTCCCGCTGACCGTTCGAACAGAAGTGCGGGTGGTCAGAAGGTGAAGGCTCCTCGGGTGAGGGTGTCGAAGTGGTCCAGGTCGTCGGCGGGGCGGTCGAGGCCGCGGAGAGGGCCGTGGTCGGCGAGGTGGGCGTCGGCGTAGAGGCGGGCGACCAGGGCCTTGCGGGAGCCGTGGCCCGCGCGCTCCTCCCAGCCCGCCTGCTCCACCAGCAGCGCGGCGGCGTACACGTCGGCCATGAACTGGGCCAGCGGGTAGAGCCGGGCCTCGGCCACGGCCGGGTCGAGCGAGGACCAGGCGGTGATCGCCTTGCCCAGGTCGTCGACGCGGCCGCGTACCAGGGACCAGTCGCCCGAGGGGGCCCGGTCCACGGCGGCGGCCAGGCGGTCGAGGAACGGCTCGTGGGCGTTCTCGCGCAGCATCGCCCGGCGGACGTCGAGGCAGAGGATGTGGTCGCCGCCCTCCCAGATGGGGTTGACCTGGGCGTCGCGGAGCAGCCTGGCGACCGGCCACTGCTCGATGTAGCCGTTGCCGCCGTGCACCTCGACGGCGTCGCTGGCGGCGGTGAGGCCGAGGCGGGCGGCGCGGAGCTTGATCAGGGCGGGGGCGAGGCGCAGGCGCGGCCCGACGTGGCCGTCGAGGACGAGCGCCTGGACGGCCTCGACCTCGACGATGAGCTCGGCCAGTTTGCGGCGCATGAGGGGCTGGTCGGCGAGCGGCCGGCCGAACGCCTCGCGGGCGCGGGCGTAGCAGAGCGACTCGGTCAGGGCGCGCCGGGCGATGCCCGCGCCCATCATGGCGACGCCGAGCCTGGAGGCGTTGGTGAGCTTCATCATCGTGCCGAGGCCGGAGCCGGAGCCGGGCCCGGCCAGCAGAAACGCCTCGGCGCCGCTGAACTCGACCTCGGCCGAGGCGACCGAGCGGGTGCCGAGCTTGTCCTTCAGCCGTCTGATGCGCACGCCGTTGCGGGTGCCGTCGCGGCGCTCCCACAGCACCAGGAACGGCGCCACAGAGCCTTCGTGCCTGGCCAGCACCACGAACGCGGACCCGTTGGCGTTGGAGGCGAACCATTTCAGTCCGGTCAGCGACCAGGCGTCGCCGGACGGCTCGGCGGTGGTCTCCAGGGCGGCCAGGTCGGAGCCGCCGGTCCGCTCGGTGAACATCTGGGCGGCTTCGCCGGAGTAGTCGCCGTTGGCGAAGATCTCCCGTACCCGTTGCTTGACGTCGTCGGGCGCGTGGCGTTCGGCGAGCGAGACGACCATGTCGCCGCCGGTGCCGAGCGCGCAGCCCATGCCGATGTCGGCCTGGTCGAGCAGGTAGGTCCAGGCGGCGGCGAGCGCGGCCGGGTCGGCGCCGTGGGCGCGGGCCTGCTCGGCGAAGGCCGGGGAGGTGAAGTTGTCGGCCATGAGCGCGTCGCGGGCGGCGTGGAACGAGGGCGGCATGACGACCTCGCTGATGTCACGCCCCCATTTGTCGTACTTCTCCAGCCGGGGCGGGTTGCGGTCGGTCTCCTCCGCGTGCGCGGCGATCGGGCCGCCCATGAGCGCGCCGAGGCGGTCGAGGTGCGGCTCGGCCCAGGCGTAGCCGTCGCCGAGGTGGCGGCGCATGAGCAGCTGGAGCGACGGGTCGCAGCGCCACCAGTTGCGCCCCGCGGCTCCCTGGTAGCGCTCGGTGGCGTAGCGGTCGCTGGAGTCGAAGGGTTCGACGAGATACCTGCCCATACCACCGAGCATTACATATCATCGACACGCGATGGAAGAGCGTAATACACTCAGCGCCCGCTCGGCCGTGCTCAGCGCGCTGCTGGGCAGCCATCCGCCGAGTCTGCCCGCCCGCCGCCTGGTGCGCGTCGGCGCGCTGTTCGGCATCGCCGAGGGCACCGTACGGGTCGCGCTGTCGCGCATGGTGGCCGCCGGCGACCTGGTCCAGTCCGGCGGCCGCTACGCGCTGACCGAGCGGCTGGCCGAGCGCCAGGCCAGGCAGGACGAGAGCCGCGCCCCGCACACCCGGCCGTGGGACGGCACGTGGGAGATCGCCGTGGTCACCGCCGAGCGGCGCGCGCCCGCCGACCGGGCCGCGCTGCGGCACGCCATGACCACGCTGCGCCTCGCCGAGCTGCGCGAGGGCACCTGGATGCGGCCCGCCAACCTGCTGCGGGAAGAGTGGCCGGCGGTCGTGACCGCCCAGTGCACGCTGATCGACGGCCGCCCGCACGCCGACCCCACTCCCCTGCTGTGGGATCTCGACGGCTGGGCGGCCGAGGCGCGCGGGCTGCGGCGCTCGCTCGACCGCGCCGAGGGACTGGCCGAGGGGTTCCTGGTGTCGGCGGCGGTGCTGCGCCACCTGCTGGCCGACCCGCTCCTGCCGCCCGAGCTGCTGCCGGACGACTGGCCGGGCGCCGGGTTGCGGGCCCGCTACGACGACTTCGACCGCCGCTTCCGCGAGCTGCTGGACCGGCATCTCAGAGATTGACGCCGAACACCACCCGTTTGCGCCGGAACTCGGCCAGGCTCCACACCTTGCCGCCCCGGGCGGTCAGGTCCTCCGGGCCGATCGGGAACGGCCGCCGGGCGAGCTTCCCGTTCTCGTACACGAGCAGCTTGCCGTTGGCGCCGGAGCCGGCGGACTGGCTCAGGTACCACCGGCCGTCGCGGGAGATCGCGCCCTGGATCTTCTCGTGCCCCATGACGAACGCGTCCGCGGGCTCGCCGTCCAGCTCCAGGTTCCAGCGCACGACCCGGCCTTCGCGGTGGTCCTCGGCGTACTCGCCGGAGATCAGCGTGTGCGGGGTGGTGCTGCGGTCCAGGCCGACGAACGAGAACCTGGCGCCCTTGACCGCGACCCTCCAGAAGTCGGTCTGCGGGATGACGTAGCGGTAGCCGAAGGCGTGCAGCCGGCCTCCGTGCCGGCCCACCCGCTCCCCGTCGCCCACGCCGGCCTGCGCGCTGGTCAGGTCGAGCACGTTGTTCAGGTCGAAGACCCGCAGGCCCCTGGTGGTGTCGGCGACATAGAGCACGTCGCCGTAGCAGGCGACGCCGCCCGCGTGGATGTCGATGGGCTTGTACGACCCGTCGGGGGCGGCCTCGACCAGCAGCGCGTGCCGGTATTTCAGCGTCGAGGGGCTTAAGAACGTCACCCTGATCCCCCGCTCGCCCTCCTCCGGCCGGTAGTACCACGTGGCGACGAACACCGAGACCGGGATCGTCCCGGAGTCCGCCCCGCAGGTCAGCCCTTGCGGGTACCAGTCGGCGGTCTCCTGGTCGCCCTGGTCGAACGCGTACCACACCGACGGCTTGGGCATCGACCCGAACGCCTCGGGCGCGCCCTTGCGCACGGCCTTCCTGTTGGCCTGGGCCAGCACATCCTTGATCGGGGCGGCGCGGATCTCGCCGGCCAGCTTCGCCGCCCCCTCCGCCAGGGTCCCGGTGTCACGCACCAACCGGAAGGGGGTCCCGTCGGTGGGTTTCATCCCCGTGTCAGCCATGCATCCCTCGCTTTTCCCGTCTGTACGCAAGAGTCTGACGGAAGGGGTGACGAGAAGGTTGCGTCACTACGACCACAGGTGTACCGGCAGCCCCGACAGTGCCAGCTCCCGGTAGCGGCGCACCAGCCGCGCCCGGTCGCCGCCGAACTCGGCCAGCTTCTCCCGCTGCCAGGCCGCGCCGGTGCGGCGCAGCCGGGTGCGCTGCTCGATGATGCCGAGCGCGTCGTCGGCGTCCTTCACCGACACGCCGTTGGCCAGCAGCGCGGCGCGCGCCTCGGGCAGCAGGCTCAGCACCAGGTCGGCGGCCTCGAACTCGCCGTCGCGGCCCGGCCACGACAGCTTGGCGTCCAGCCCGTGCATGGCCGCGCGGTAGAAGTTCTGGTACGCCTCCGCGAACCGGTAGCCGGTCAGGTCGCGCTCGGCCTGCGCCAGCGTCAGCCCGAGCAGGAACGCGGTGTTGGCGGTCATGTCGGCGCACGACGGACCGGCGGGCAGGGCGCGCATCTCGATGCGCAGGTGGCCGCCGTCGGCGGGGTCGTAGACGGGCCGGTTCCACTGCCAGATGGTGCCCTGGTGCAGCCGCAGCTCGGGCACGTCCGTACGGTCGCCGTCCTCGACGAGGTTGGGCACGACCGGGTCGTAGTCGTTGACGTACCGTTCGAAGAGCTCGTACGCGCCCTCGCGCACCCAGTCGGAGCCGAAGGTCACCCGCCCGTCCTTGCGGTAGAGCCGCTCCACGTCGCGGTCGTCGGCCGCCTCCTCGAACAGCGCGATCCTGGTCTCCTCCCACAGCGTCCGGCCGAGGAACGCCGGCGAGTTCCCGCAGGCCGCCAGCACCGGGCCGATCGCCAGCTGGGCGGCGTTGAACAGCCGGGCGAACCGGTTCGGCGGCACCCGCAGGTGCACCTGCCAGGAGGTGTTGGCGCTCTCCAGGATGACGTTCTCCACGCGCAGTTCCAGGTCCTCGACCTTGACCAGGAACGGTTCCAGCCGCAGCCGCCGCAGGCCCCTGCGCAACGCCTCGTAGCGGTTCTCCTCGCTCATCGCGTCGGCGGTGAAGTCGCCCACGTCGAGCGTCGGCAGGATGCCGATGGGCAGCGCCCCGCCTCCCTCGACGGCCTCGTCAACCATGCACATCGTCTCCTGGATCTCCGCCCCCAGCCGCTCGAACGGCCGCCCGGCCAGCGGGATGGGGGTGAGGTTCACCTCGATGTTGTAGCGGCCCAGCTCCAGCACCACGCGGGGATCGCCGAGCCGGTCGCGCACCTCGCTGTTGCGCGGCAGCGGCCTGCCCTGCTCGTCGACGAGGAAGAGCTCCAGCTCCGCGCCGATCGTGACCGGCCCCTCGCCGAAGCCGGGGCGGTCGAGCAGCTCGCGCAGCACCGTGAGCTGCTCGTGGAGCCGCTCGCCGAACCGCAGGAATTCGTCCTCGGTAAACCGTGCTTTATCCAGATCCTGTCCCATGCCCCTCATCTGTCCTGGGAAGGGGGGTTGACACCCGTCACCAGGTCACAGTGCGCTGTCCTGCGGAACGGGACCGTGACGCGAGGCCTGTGCGAGCTGCGGCGACTCACTCTAAGCTCATGAGATGCGTGCTGTTGCCTACGACGAATTCGGTGGCGAGCTCGACCTGCGCGAGCTGCCCGACCCGGCGCCCGCCCCGCACGGGGCGGTGATCCGCGTCGAGGCCACCGGCCTGTGCCGCAGCGACTGGCACGGCTGGCAGGGGCACGACCCCGACATCCGGGTGCTGCCGCACGTGCCCGGCCACGAGCTGGCCGGGGTCGTGGAGGCGGTCGGGGCCGAGGTGCGCGGCTGGCGGCCGGGGGCGCGGGTGACGGTCCCGTTCGTGTGCGCGTGCGGGTCCTGCGCGGCGTGCCAGGCCGGCGAGCAGCAGGTGTGCGAGCGGCAGACGCAGCCGGGGTTCACCCACTGGGGCTCCTTCGCCGAGCTGGTGTCGATCGACCACGCCGACGTCAACCTGGTCGCGCTGCCGGAGGAGATGTCGTACGCGACCGCGGCCTCGCTCGGCTGCCGGTTCGCCACCTCCTTCCGTGCGGTCGACCAGGTCGCCGAGGTGCGGCCGGGCGAGTGGGTCGCGGTGCACGGCTGCGGCGGCGTCGGCCTGTCCGCCATCATGATCGCCACCGCGGTGGGGGCCAGGGTGGTGGCCGTCGACATCAGCGGCGACGCCCTCCATCTGGCCGAGCTGGCGGGCGCCACCCACTTCGTCGACGGCTCCGCGGGCGACTCCGCCACCCAGGTGCGCGAGCTGACCAGGGGCGGCGCGCACGTGTCGATCGACGCGCTGGGCAGCCCGCGGACCTGCGCCGCGTCCGTCGAGAGCCTGCGCCGCCGGGGCCGCCACGTGCAGGTCGGGCTGCTGCCCGGCGCGGCGACGCCGGTGCCGATGGGCCGGGTGATCGCCCAGGAGCTGCGGCTGCTGGGCAGCCACGGGATGGCCGCGCACGCCTACCCGCGCATGCTGGAGCTGATCAGGGCGGGCGTGCTCCACCCCGACCAGCTCGTCACCCGGACGATCGGGCTGGCCGACGCCGGCAAGGCGCTCGCCTCGATCGGCTCGGTGGCGGGCGTCACCATGATCATGCCCCGCGGCCCGTTCTGAATCGCGCTTTTCCGGCCTACATGGCTGGGTATGTAGCCCCGCAGTGACCAGGACCCCACAGACCGCGAGGAATCCGCGATGATCCGCACCATGCTGGCTGAGGATATGCATCTGGTCCGCGGGGCGCTCGTCGCCCTGCTCGCCTACGAGGAGGACATCGAGATCGTCGCCGAGGTCGACAGAGGCGACAAGATCCTGCCCTCCGCGCTGGAGCACCGGCCTGACGTGGCCGTGCTCGACATCGCGCTGCCCGGCAAGGACGGGCTGGTCGCGGCGGGCGAGCTGCACGACGAGCTGCCGGAGTGCGGCGTGCTGATCCTCACCGGGGTCGGCACGCCCGGGCTGCTCAAGCGGGCGCTGGACGTGCACGTGAGGGGTTTCATGGCCAAGGACGCGCCGCCCGGCCACCTGGCGGACGCCATCCGCCGGGTGGCCGACGGGGAACGGGTGATCGACTCGGAGCTGGCGATCGCCGCCATGCGGCCGCCGGACGCGCCGCTGACCCGGCGGGAGCTGGACGTGATCGGCGCGGCCGCGGAGGGCGCGTCGGTGCCGGAGATCGCCGCGTCACTCTTCTTAGGGGAGGGAACCGTCCGCAACTACCTGCACCGGACCACCGCCAAGCTGGGCGCCCGCAGCCGCATCGACGCCATCCGCATCGCCCGCGAGGCCGGCTGGATCTGAGGTGTGCCGCGCGATGAACGCCAGCGCGTCGGCCGCCAGCGCGATCGAGCGGCTCGCCGCCCGGGCGCCGTGGCCGACGTCCGGTTCGTGCCGCAGCAGGATCGGCCGGTCCCCCGAAGTGGCGTGCTGCATCGCCGCGCACATCTTGCGGGCGTGCATCGGATCCACCCGGGTGTCGGCCGCCGACACCGTGAACAGCGTCGCCGGGTAGTCCACCCCCTCCCTGACCCGGTGGTAGGGAGAGTACGCGAGCAGCCACGGGAGCTGCTCCGGTTCGTCGGCGCACCCGTACTCGGCCACCCAGGACGGCCCGAGGCCGGAGTGGTGGTAGCGCACCATGTCGAGCAGGCCCGCCGAGCAGACCGCGGCCGCGAACAGGTCGGGCCGCTGGGTGATGGCGGCGCCGACGAGCAGGCCGCCGTTCGACTCTCCCCAGACGGCCAGCCGGTCCGGGGTGGTCCAGCCGTCGGCGATCAGCTTCTCGGCGGCGGCGACGAAGTCGTCGAACACGTTCTGCTTGCGCTCCAGCATGCCGTCGCGGTGCCAGGCCTCGCCCTCCTCGCCGCCGCCGCGCAGGTTGGCGATGGCGAGCACGCCGCCGGCCGCCACCCAGGCGAGCGAGTCCGCGGCGTAGCCGGGCAGCAGGGGGACGCCGAACCCGCCGTAGCCGTTCAGGATCGCCGGGCGCGGCCCGCCCCCGGTGTCCGGGCGGGCGATGACGATCATGCGGATGCGGGTGCCGTCGGCGGATTCGTACTCGACGTGCCAGCTCTCCACGTCCGGCGCGGGCGCCTGGCCGGGCGGGGCCGCCCACAGCTCCGCCGTGCCGCCGCGCGCGTCGTACCGCCACACCTGGGGCGGGGTGACCGCGTCGGTGTAGCTGAACCAGGCCTCGTGCCCGCGGCCCGGCCGGGACGTGAACGCGCCGACGGAGCCGTTGCCCGGCAGCGGCACCGGCCCGGCGGGCTCTCCGGTCTCCGCGTCGTACACGTTGATCTCCGCGACGGCGTGGCGGACGGCCGAGACCAGGAGCCTGCCGCCCTCCAGGACGGTGAAGGCGCCGAGCACGGCGTCCGGGTCCTCGGGGACCAGCTCGCGCCAGCGGTCCGGCTCGGCCGGGTCGGCCACGCACAGCCTGCGCCGCGGCGCGTCCCGGTCGGTCAGCAGGTAGAGCCGGCCGTCCGGGCCGATCCCCGCCGCGGTGCGCGCCCGCACGCCCCGCTGGGCGGCGCGCAGCGACGGCTCCTCCGGCCCGCCGCGCGCCAGGTCGGCGACCCACACGTCCTGGTACGCGGACCCGCCCGCGGAGACGAGCAGCCACCGGCCGTCGGGGCTGATCGAGATCCCGTACCCCACGGCGCCCGCGCCGCACACCGGCACGTCCTCGGCGACGCCGAGCCGGTGCAGGAACACGCCCTCGTGGAAGCGCACGTAGTAGAACGCGTCGCCGCCGGGCAGCCACGCGACCGGGGAGTAGCGGCAGCCGCCGATCGGGCCGTCGAGCACCAGGCCCGTGTCGAGGTCGCGCACGTAGAGGTCCGCCCGCTCGTCGCCGCTGCGGGAGAGCTGGTACGCCAGCAGTCTGCCGTCCGGGCCCGGGTGCCAGTCGTCGAGGGTGGTCAGGCCGGCGGGGTCGAGCTCCATCGGGTCCAGCACCGGCACGCCGTCGCGGTACAGCACCGGGTGCTCCTGGCCGGCGGACTGGCTTTGGTGGAAGCAGCGCTCGCCGCGCCACACGGGCGGCGTGACCATGCCGACGGCGCCGAGCTCGGTCAGCCGCGCGTGGAACGCCTCGCGCAGGGGCGGGGCGGCGCCGCGCCACAGCTCGTCCTGCTCGGCGAGCCACGCCTTGGTCTCGGGGCTGCCGGGGTCCTCCAGCCAGCGGTACGGGTCGGCGACGCGGTGGCCGTGGAGGTCTTCCACGAGCGGCAGGCGCACGGTTTCTGGATATCTCATGGCACATCCCGGGTCTCTCAGGGGACGGTCTCCGGTTGCCAGTGACCGGCCAGGTCGGCGTAGAGCGGCGATCGGCGGATCAGCTCCTCGTGGCTGCCCACTGTCGTACGTGAGCCGTCCATGAGCAGGATGCGGCGGGCGCGCAGGGCCGAGGTGAGCCGGTGCGCGACGACCACCAGCGTGCCGCCGCGCCGCGTGAACGCATCCTCCACGCGGGCCTCGGCGGCGGGGTCGAGGTGGCAGCTCGCCTCGTCCAGGATGATCAGGCGGGCGGGCGACAGGTAGGCCCGCACCAGCGCGACGAGCTGCCGTTCCCCGGCGGACAGCGCCTTCGGCTCGACCAGCGCGCCGTACCCGCCGATCCGCTCGACGAGCCACTCCGCGCCCAGCGCGGCCACCGCCGGTCCGGGGTCCGCGCCGTCGCTCAGGTAGGTGAGGTTCTCCCGCAACGTGCCGCGGAAGACGTACGCCTCCTGCGGGATGAGCACCCGCGCGGAGTGGTCGGCCGCGTGCGCGGGGACGCCGCCGATCGTCACCTCCCCCGCGCCGGGCCGCAGCACCCCGGCCATGAGCGCGGCGAGCGTGGACTTGCCCGCCCCGCTCGGTCCCACCACGGCGAGGTGGTCGCCTTCCGGCACCCGCAGGTCCAGGCGGTCCACGACGGGCTCCGAGTGCGGCCCGTACGCGAACGTCACGCCGCGCAGCGTCACCTCCGCGCCCGCGGGCCGCGCGCGCGGGGCGGCGGGCGGCTCCGGCGGCGCCCCGGCGACGATCCGCGACAGCGTCGCCACCAGCCGCACCCCGCTCACGCCGAGCCCGTGGACCAGGCCGTTCAGCGCGGGGACCAGCGACTGGGTGAGGTAGGCGAGCATGCCGACGATGACGCCCGCGCCCGCTCCCCCGGAGGCCAGCCACGGGGTCCCGGCCAGCACCAGCACGACCGGCAGCCACCCGCCGACCCCGAGCGCGGCGGTGCGGACGGCGGTCACGCGGGCGAGGGCCCGGGCGGCGGCGGCCTGCGCCTCCACCCGGCCTGCCAGCCGGTCGGCCACCCGGTCCTCGTCCCCGCACGCGACGATGTCCCGCAGGCCGCCGGCGGTGACGGCCATGGCCGCGGCCAGCTCCTCGTCGGCGATCAGGAAGGCCCGCTGCCGCCGCGCCAGCAGCGGCAGCGACATCAGGAACAGCCCGAGCCCGGCGGCGAACGGCGGCAGCACCAGCACCAGCGCCCCCGGGGCCAGGGTCAGCATGCCGAGCAGCACGCCGCCGGCGGTGAACGCGAACCCGCGCACGGTGGTGACGACGGCGGCGAAGGCGTCCCTGGCCAGCTCGACCTGCATCCCCGCCCTGGCGACCGCCGAACTGTCCTGGCCTTCCCGTACGGCGCCCTCCACCACACGGGTCAGCAGGTCGTCGCGGAACGGCTCCGCGACGGCCGCCACCGCAAGCACCACCTGGCGCGCGGCCAGCGCCGCCACCACCCACGCGCCTCCCAGCGCCGCCAGCCAGCCGAGCCCCGTCCCCACGCTGCCGGCGGCGAACCCGTCCTCGATGGCCCGCGCCACGGCGTGCCCGATCAGGAACGCGGGCAGCGCCTCCAGCACGGACCACGCGGCGATCCTGGCGACCTGCCCCGGCCGCCGCCACACCGCCTGCCACACCATCCCCGTCACCCTGCACCTCCCCGCGTCCAGGGAGTGCCCGGACGCCGAGCGGCGGCCATCGGCGTGGCGCAGGCGACCGAGATACGGCGGACAACGCGAGGCCGAGACTTGGGCCCCCGCGTTCCCTTCCGAGGAGTGACCGGGTGACGGGCGGCGCGAACGGCGGTGATCGGGGTGGCGCGCGCGGCCGAGGTCCGGCGGACGACGCCCGGCCTGGATCCGGGCCTCCGCGTCCCCTTCCGAGGAGTTGCCGAATGCCGGGCCGCGCGAACGGCCGCGAACGGGGTGGCGCGGGCGACCGAGGTCCAGCGGGCAGCGCGCGGCCGGGGCTTGGGCCCCCGCGTTCCCTTCCGCGGAGTGACCGGGTGCCGGGCCGCGCGAACGGCGGTGATCGGGGTGGCGCGCGCGGCCGAGGTCCGGCGGACGACGCCCGGCCTGGATCCGGGCCTCCGCGTTCCCTTCCGAGGAGTGACCGGGTGGTGGGCGGCGCGAACGGGGGTGATCTGGGAGGACGGTCTGACCGGAGGGCGGCCGGGGTTCTGGGTGGGGTGGAGGGTCATGGGGTGGCTCCCTGGAAGACCGCGCGGTAGTCGGGGTCGGGCCACAGGTCGTGGTGCGGGGCGACGGCGCGGAGGGCGCCGTCGTGCAGCCAGACGACCTGGTCGGCGCGGGCGGCGGTGGCGAGGCGGTGGGCGACGACGATCCGGGTGCGGCCGCGGGGGTCCGCGGTGAGCGCCAGGGAGACCTGACGTTCGGTGACGGTGTCCAGGCTGGAGGTGGCGTCGTCGAGCACCAGCAGCCGCTCGCCGCGGGCGAAGGCACGGGCCAGGCCGAGCCGTTGCCGCTCGCCGCCGGACATGGGCGCGGCGTCCAGCGGGGTGTCGTACCCGGCCGGCAGCCGGCGCACGAAGTCGTCCGCACGGGCCGCCCGTGCCGCCGCCTGTACGGACCCGGGGCCGATGGCCTCGCCGACGGTCTCACCCACCAGGACGGGCCGTTCGAACGCGTACCCGACAGCGCGACGCAGCCCGGCGCGCGTCAGCTCGGGCAGCGGGACCCCGTCGAGCAGTACGGTGCCGCGCGCCGGGTCGGCCAGCCGGGCGGCGAGCGCGGCGAGCAACGACTTCCCGGACCCCGAACGACCGACGACGGCGGTGACGGACCCGCCGGGGATCACCAGCCGCGGCACGGCGAGCCCGTCGACGACGACATCCCGGAACTCCACCGTCCCCCGCCCGCCGTGCCCCGGAGGAATACGAGGCGAACCGGCCGCCTTCCCCCCGCACGGGCCAGACACCCCTGCCGTGGACGAAGAGGAGACAACACCACCCTCCGGAGATGCCGGGACCTCGGCGGGTGAGGTGGCGGTCTGCGGAGAAGGGGTCCCGTTCGACGACGCCGGAACCTCGGTGGGTGAGTTAACGGTCTGTGGAGAGGGGGGTCCGTTGGGGGACTCGGGGAGGGTTCGGGTGCCGTAGGAGGGGGTGGGGGTGGTGAGGATGTCGTTGACGCGGGATGCCGCCGATCGTGCCCGGGCGAGGCCGCCGAAGTAGCCGAGGGCAGAGCTGAGGGAGGCGCCCAGCACCGCGTACCGGGCGGCCGCGTACAGCTCGCCGACGGTGAGGTCGCCGGCCGCGAGCAGGAGGCCGCCGGCGGCGAGGACCGCCACCTCGACCAGGGGCACGACGAGACCGGCCCGCACGCCGGAGGAGGCGTTGGCCCGCCACAGGTCCATGCCGTGCGCGCGGAGCCGGGGCAGCGGCGCGAGGACGCGGCGCGCCTCGGTGGCGGCGGTGCCGGCGGCGGCGATGGTGCGGGCGCCGTCGAGCGCGTCGACCAGCCGGCCCGCGATCTCGCCCTGCGCCTCCTGGTAGCCGCCCGCGATGGCGGTGCTGGCGCGCAGGAAGGCGCGGAGCACGACCAGGATGACCACCACCCCGCCGACGAGGGCGAGCGCGAGCCGAGGGTCGATGAGGACGAGCGCGACCAGCGCCCCCACGGTGGGCACCATGAGCGACAGCGCGCCGGTCACCGCCTCGGGCGCGCGGCCGACCTCCTCGGCGTTCAGGCCGGCGCGCGTGACCAGCTCCCCTTCGGGGAACCGGCGGGTCATCAGGGGTCCGGCGCCGAGCACGTGCCGGAGCACGCGCAGCCGCAGCCGGGACGCGGCGTGCGCGACGCTGGCGCCGCGCGCCCACACGCCGAGGCTCTCGCACAGCGTCGCGGCGGCGACCAGTGCCACGCACAGCCCGAGCCAGAAGACCCGGTCGGGCCCGGTGGCGAGGAGGGCGTCGACGGCGCGGCCGATCGCGTACGGCAGGGCCAGCTCGGCGGCGGCGCCGCCGATCGCGGTGCCGGCCAGGACGGCCGGCCACGGGCCGCCGCGCCGCACCGCGTCCAGCACCAGCCGGTCTTGGGCCCGCACCGGGAGCCTCCTTGGGGGTACCTTGGTACTACGGGGCTGAGTTGGGAAGGGCCCCCGTGCCGGTATCAGCGGTACGGGGACCCTAGGCCACACAGGATCAGTGGCAGATGGCGACGCTCAGGTTGCTGGGCTTGCCGGAGTGGCACGTGAGGACAGTCAGCGAGCTGCCGCCGCTGGCCACGTCGGTCGACGCCGGAGCCTCCAGACCCTGCAGGTCGAGAAGAACCATGTGATTACACCTCCTTCGGGGACTCGGTGCCGAGAGGCCGCTCGGGTGCGGCCTCGAGGAACGGCAGACGGCACGGACGTTCGCCCTGGGCCGTGCCGATGGCGAACAGCACGCCCGCCGTTCCGGTCGAGAAATCCATGGACAGCCGCAGGAGCTGGTCACCGGGGAAGGCGAGCCCTTCCCCGTACGGGAGCGCGTGCCAGCTCAGGGACTTGATGTGCGGTTCGATCACGGGGTCGCCGGCCAGTGCGGCGATGATGCCGGCGCGGCCGGTGAACATGCCGGGCTGGACGAAGAACCCGGACCGGGCCACCAGCTTGAGCTCGGCCAGGGCGGTCGCCAGCTCGTCGTCGTGGCGGTGGGCCAGGTAGCGGGCCAGGACGGCGGCGATGCCGACGGATCCCTCGTCGAGGTACGGCAGCAGCCGCCAGCCCTGGTTGACCTGGAGCGAGCCGTCCACGGCGTGGGCGCAGCGGCGCAGGTCCTGCCGGAGGGCGCGCTCGGCCAGGTCGAGCAGCGCCGTGTCGCCGGTGTGCTCGTAGGCGTGCAGGAAGAGCAGGGCGGGCCCGGACGAGCCGTACAGGAGCCCGGCGCGCGGGTGCTCGCCGCCGCTGGTCTCGGGCACGTCGCCGACGTCGCCGAGCCGGTCGGCGCAGATGCCGGCGGCGCGCAGCGCCTCGTCGGTGCGGCCCAGGCGCAGCAGGTTCAGCCCGATGCCGGACAGTCCGGAGTGCAGGGCGGACTCCAGGCGCTCCCAGTTCTCGCGCATGGCGATCTCGACCAGGTCGTGCGCGTCCTGCCGGTGCCCGAGCAGGTCGAGCACGTACGCGATGCCGTGCAGCCCGTCGTACAGTCCGAGGCCTGAGCCGGGGACGGGGTGCGGCGCCCGCTTGCGCAGCCACTCCTCGTGTTCGGGGAAGCGGCCCGCGCCGGTGGCGTGCAGCGCGTAGAGGACGCCGGCGGCGCCGGTGGCCATGTTGAGCCCGCCGCCCGGCCGGAACTGGGTGACGTCTCCGGGGAAGAGCCTGTCGTCCCGCTGCGGCGTGGCCGACGCCAGGATGGCCCGGCACATCGCGTCGCGCAGTTCCGGCCAGGGGGCGGAGCCCGGCAGCGGCATCGGCGCCGGCTCACCGGCGTCGCCCGCGATGATCCCGACGGTCTCGTCCAGGTACGCGGGCGGGACCGGGAACGTCTCGGCGACGAGCCGCCCGAGCTGGACGACCTTGGGGCGGTGCAGCGGCAGCATGATCGTGCACTGGGGGGCGAACAGCCCCAGCCGCAGGCAGGCGAGCGCGTACTCGTCGACGCCGGCGCCGCGCCGGTCCTCGGGGGCCGCGAAGGCCGGGTGCCCGAGCGCGGGGCGGGTGTCGTCGGCGAGCAGGGTGGCGACCTCGTAGTCGATGAGCACCACCCGCCCGCTCTCGGTGAGCAGGATGTTGTCGGGGTGCAGGTCGCCGAAGACCACGCCGCGCTCGTGCAGCGCGGCGACGGCACGCCCGACCTGCTCCAGGGTCTCCAGCGCCCAGTCCGTGTACTCGGCGAGGTCCCGCTCGGTGCAGGTGGCGCGGGTCAGGGGGAAGCGGTGGACGAGCCGCCGCTGCAGCGCCACGCCGTCGACGAACTCCTGCACGAGGAAGTGGTGCTCGCCGAGGACGAAGTGGCCGCGGAGCGCGGGGACGGCCGCCAGCCCGTCCAGCCGTTCGAGGATGGCCCGCTCGTGCTCCAACCGGGCCACGGCGTCGCGGCCGGCCGCGTCCAGTCCCGCGTACGGGCGCGCTTCCTTGAGCACGACCTGTTCCTGGGTGCGTAAGTCGCGGCCCAGGTAGACGCCGCCGCCGTTGGAGAAGTGGAGCACGCTCTCGATCCGGTACGGGAGCTCCGAGGTGGTGACGGCGTTGCGCGCGGCCAGGTGGGGCTGGAGGAACTCGGGCAGCGTCGTCCAGGGCGGCACCGTGAACGTCGAGCCGCGCACGTCGGGCACCAGCCGGCCGCCGCCGTCCTCGACGGCGAGCACCCGCTCGCCGGAGCCGGACAGGGTGTGCCGCTCGGCGAACCCGCCGTAGCGGACGTACAGCGGGCCCTCGCCGTAGCGCAGGTCACTCAGGATGTACGGGCCGCGCACGTCCTGCAGCAGCTCGCGCAGCTCCTTCAGGACGAGCTCCAGCTGGGCCTCGTCGCGGGGGTAGATGGTGACGAGCTTGCCGCTGGAGGCGCGGGAGGCGGCCTTGGAGTTCGTCATGACCAGCACGGCGAGGCCGCGCAGGAACTTGAACGCGATCCCGCGGGGCACGCAGTAGTCCCAGACCGTCTCGATCGCCTTCTCGGCGTCCTCGACCCGGGCGGAGACGTGGATCTTCCAGCCTTGGGCGGGCAGGGGCGGGGCGCCAGTGGGAGCAAAATAACACCATGTGTCGGTCTTCTCGTGAAACCAATTCGCGGGAAGGGTCCGGCCGAGAATGGCGAATTCGGCATCCGCGGCGTCAGTGTGCTCAAGGTTGTCGTAGAAGACGGGATCGGCCAGGCAGTACAGCTCGTGCTGGTCCATCAGGTGCGACCTCCGGTGCGTTCTCGTATGAGATTGCTCCAGAAGCCCGCTTGACGTCTAGTAGCACATTACATGACTCATATCTGTTAAAATAATTCTCTATTGTGTGTTTTTCATCAATCAACGGTTGTGCGGCAGATAAACCGTGAAGGTGAACGATCCCTCGGGCGCCGGCGTCGCCTCCAGCCAGCCGCCGAGCATGGCCATCCTCTCGGCCACGTTGAACAGCCCCTGACCGGCGCTCTCGGTCTTGCGCCGCGGGCTCGCCCCGTCGTTGCGGATGGTGAGCCGGACCAGATTGTGACGTTCCATAAGATGGATCGAGCACTCCTTGGCCTCCGTGTGACGCAGCACGTTCGTCACGCCCTCGCGCAGCGCGTGGGTGAGCGCCTCGGCCTCACCCGGGGAGAGCTCCCGGCAGGACACCTGCACCTGGCAGCGCACGCCGACGGACTCCAGCAGGGCGGAGGCCGAGCTCAGTTCGGCCTCCAGCGACAGGCCGCGGGTGCCGTGCGCCACCGCCCGCACGTCGGCGGCGAGGCCGCGTACCAGGGAGACCGTCACCTCCAGCTCGGCGCCCGCCTTCTCGTCGTCCTCCTCCACCAGCCGCTGGAGGAGCTGGAGCTTGAGCACCAGGGCGGTGAGCCGGTGCCCGAGCAGGTCGTGCAGGTCCCTGGTGAAGCGGCGGCGCTCCAGCGACACGGCCTTGCCGATGGCCTCGGCATGGGCGTCCGACAGCCTGTCACCGCGCAGGACCAGGTGGACGATCACGTACTCCAGCAACCCGACCGCCGGCGCGGCGACGGCCCAGCCCCGGTCGGCCACGTCCGGGAACGCGAGCAGCACCGGGCCGCACGCCAGCGCGAGCGCCACCAGGACCGGCGACCTGATCCGGCCGGTCAGCAGCAGCAGCCCGCCGGCCAGCAGCCCGCACACGGGCGTCCAGGCCGCTCCGAACAGCGGTAACGGCAGGTACGTCAGCCAGACCTGCGCCCCGAAGATCCACCACCGCCCGTCGCCGCCCAGCAGCACGCCCAGCACGAACGAGGCGTGCACCGCCAGCAGGGCGAGCAGCGTGAGCGACCCGGCCACGGCGTCGCCGGAGCCCGCCAGGCCGGAGAACACCGCCGCGGAGAGCCCCAGCGCGCCGGCCGCCAGCCCGATGCCGCCGATGACGAGCGGTGAGTACGCCGACGAGCGCAGACGGTGAACGATGTCGGCTACGTTCACCCGTCTCCCCGTTGAGTGGCCCGATCCCGCCCTGGCGGGAAAAGGCCCGCCCCCATCCCAATCGACCCGATCCGAGCGGATCTGTAAAGGGTTCTTTCCGCTTTTGGACACTCCGTTGTACAGAACCTCCCGGCGCATCGCAACGCCGCAGGCTGCCCTAAAGTTGCCCCATGGAATACACACGGCTCGGTGACACCGGCTTGAAAGTTTCTCGTATTTGCCTGGGCATGATGAGCTATGGCGATCCGGGCAAGCAGGAATGGGCGCTGACGGAGGACGCGGCGGAGCCGATCGTCCGCCGGGCGGCCGACGCGGGCGTGACGTTCTTCGACACCGCCGACATCTACTCGCGCGGCGTCAGCGAGGTCGTCACCGGCAACCTGCTGCGCAAGATCTTCCGCAGCCGCGACGACTACGTGCTGGCGACCAAGGTGTTCTTCCCGATGGGCAGGGGCGCCAACGACGGGGGCCTGTCACGCAAGCACGTGCACGCCTCGATCGACGCCTCGCTGCGCCGGCTCGGCACCGACCACGTGGACCTCTACCAGATCCACCGGTGGGACCCCGAGACGCCGATCGAGGAGACCATGGAGGCGCTGCACGAGGTGGTCAAGGCTGGCAAGGCCCGCTACATCGGGGCGTCGACCATGTGGGCGTGGCAGTTCGCCAAGGCGCAGCACGTGGCGGAGCTGCACGGCTGGACCCGGTTCGTGTCGATGCAGAACCACTACAACCTGCTCTACCGCGAGGAGGAGCGCGAGATGCTGCCGCTCTGCCTCGACCAGGGGGTGGGCGTGATCCCGTGGAGCCCGCTGGCGCGCGGCGTGCTGGCCCGCGCGGGCGCGCCCGCCGAGACGGCGAGGACGGGCTCCGACGCGCGCATCGAGGCCCTGTACGCGCCGGAGGCCGACCGCCAGGTGCTCGACCGGGTGGCGGAGCTGTCGCGCGAGCGCGGGCTGCCCGCCGCGCAGGTCGCGCTGGCCTGGCTGCTGCACCAGCCGGCGGTCGACGCGCCGATCGTGGGCGCCACCAAGGACCGCCACGTGGACGACGCGGTGGCGGCCGTGGGGGTGTCGCTGTCGGACCAGGAGCTGGCCTTCCTGGCGGAGCCGTACCGGCCGCGCGAGGTCCGTTTCTGACACGTCCGATCGGTACAAGACGCGGAGGCGGCGGACGGCGGAGCATGGACGCATGAGTCACGACCGTCCGTCCGCCGCCTCCTTCATGGCGGGGCATGCCAGGGTTCTCGACCGCCGCCGCTTCGAGCTGATGGAGGGCGGCGGCGACGTGGCCGGCGTGCTGGCCGCGCTCGACGCCTACCGCAATCCCGACGGCGGCTACGGGTGGGGCCTGGAGCCCGACCTGCGCTCGCCGGAGAGCCAGCCGGGCGCGGCGCTGCACGCGTTCGAGGTGCTGGAGGAGATCGCTCCGGCGACGTCGCCGCGGGCGGCGGAGCTGTGCGGGTGGCTGGAGTCGGTGACGCGCGACGACGGCGGGCTGCCGTTCGCGCTGCCGCTCGGCCTGCCCGCCGCGACCGCGCCCTGGTGGGCGGGCGCCGACCCGTCGGTCTCGTCGCTGCAGATCACCAGCGTGTCGGCGGCGGCGGCGCACCGCGTGGCCGCGCACGACCCGGCCGTCGCCGCCCACCCGTGGCTGCGCCGGGCCACCGACCACTGCCTGGAGGCGATCGGCGCGCTGCGGGAGCCGCCCGGCGCCTACGTGCTGGCGTTCGCGGTGCGTTTCCTGGACGCCGTGTACGAGTCGCGCCCGGAGGCCGCCGGGCTGCTGGCGCGGCTGGCGAAGCTGGTGCCCGCGGACGGGCGGGTGCCGGTGGCGGGCGGCACGGCGGACGAGGCGCTGCGGCCGCTCGACTTCGCCCCGTACCCCGGCCGCCCGGCGCGTGAGCTGTTCGCGCCCGGCGTGGTCGAGGCGGACCTGGACCGGCTGGCCGGCGAGCAGCGCGACGACGGCGGCTGGAGCGTCGAGTACGCCCGCATCTCGCCCGCCGGGGCGCTCGACTGGCGGGGCGCGATCACCGTATGGGCGCTGGGCGTGCTGCGCCGCAACGGCCGCTGAATTGTCGGAGCGGCCCCCTAAGCTGGGGCGCATGGCACGGGCAAACGACGAGGCGGCCGCCGCTCTCCAGGAATACGCGGAGCTGTTCGCGCTCACCGGCGGCGACGCCTTCCGGGTGCGGAGCTACCAGAAGGCCGCGAAGGCGATCGCCGGCTACCCCGACGACATCGCGGCGGTCGACGTGCGCGGCGTGCCCGGCGTGGGCGAGGCGATCGCCAAGAAGATGGAGGAGTTCCTCCGGCGTGGCAGCTTCCGCCAGCTCGACGACCTGCGCGGCCGGGTGCCCGAGGGGGTCAGGCGGCTGACGCGCGTGCCGACGCTGGGCCCGAAGACCGCGATCATGCTCTACGAGGAGTTCGGCGTCGACTCGCCCGCCGCGCTCGCCGAGGCGATCAGCGGTGGGCGGCTCGACGGGGTCAAGGGTCTCGGCCCGAAGACGCTGGCCAACCTGCTCAAGGGCGTCGAGCAGCTGGAGCAGTCCGGCCGCCGGGTCCACATCGGGGTCGCCATGGCCCTGGCCGAGCAGGTGATGGCCTCGCTGTCCGCCGAGCGCGTCGCTTACGCCGGGTCGCTGCGCCGGATGCGCGACACGATCGGCGACATCGACATCCTGGCCGTCGCACCAGAGTCGATCATGGAGGAGTTCCGCGCCCAGCCCTACGTCGCCGAGGTGATCGCGGCGGGCGCGAAGAAGACGTCCGTCCGCACCACCTCCGGCATGCAGGTCGACCTGCGCGTGGTGCCCGCGGAGTCGTGGGGCGCGGCGATGCAGTACTTCACCGGGTCCAAGGAGCACAACGTCGCCGTCCGGGAGATCGCGGTCAAGAAGGGCTGGAAGCTCTCGGAGTACGGGCTGTTCGAGGGCGAGCGGGTGATCGCCTCGGAGTCGGAGGAGGAGATCTACGCGGCGCTCGGCATGCGGTTCGTGCCGCCGCCCATGCGCGAGGACGGCGGCGAGATGAAGGCGGCGCTGGCCGGCGAGCTGCCCGTCCTGGTGGAGCTGTCCGACCTGCGCGGCGACCTGCACACCCACACCGACCTGACCGACGGCATCGCGTCGCTCGACGACATGGTGGCGGCCGGGGCCGCCCTGGGCTACTCCTACTACGCGGTCACCGACCACGCCCCCGACCTGGCGATGCAGCGGATGACCCTCGACAAGGCGCTGGAGCAGCGCGAGCGGGTGGCCGCGCTGCAGGCGCGCCGCCCCGGCATGCGGCTGCTCCACGGCACCGAGCTCAACATCGCGCCCGACGGCTCGGTCGACTGGCCCGGCGAGATCCTGCGCGGCTTCGACGTGTGCGTGGCCTCGGTCCACTCCCATTTCACGATGGGCCGCGACGAGATGACCCGCCGGTTCATCGCCGCCTGCGAAAACCCGTACGTCGACATCATCGGCCACCCGACCACCCGCAAGATCGGCAAGCGCGGCATGGTCGACGCCGACTGGGACGCCGTCTTCCGCGCCGCCGCCCGCACGGGCACCGCCATGGAGATCGACTCCTACCCCGACCGCTCCGACCTGCCGGCCGACCTGGTGCGGCTGGCCAAGCACCACGGGGTCAAGTTCTCGATCGACAGCGACTCCCACGCCATCCCGCACCTCGCCCACCAGCGGTTCGGCATCGGCATCGCGCAGCGGGCGTGGCTGACGACCGACGACGTCATCAACACCTGGCCGCTCGATCGGCTGCTGAAGTTCCTGGGGCGCTGACCTGCCCGCAAGAAATCTCCGTTGATGTCACCTATGTCGGCAGTTCCCATGGGGTTGCCGATGATGGGCTTCGGTAGAAGCAACAAACAGGACGTCCCGCCGTCGCAGAGGCCGTTCGCCTGCCGGTGATTTGGGTATGTCCCGGTCGTATCCGGCTGGAGCGATCCACTGCGGCCGGTTTTCCCCTCGTACGCCCACAGTGACATGGCCAGGAGGTGAAAGGCGTTGAGGGGGACTCTGGGCGCGGTCGTCAAGCCGCTGCCCGACCAGCTGTTCATCCGGCACGCCGCGGACGCCGACAGCGTCGGCGAAGACGGCGGTCCCTCTTCGCGCGCCCTGGCTCTGGGCAGCGGGAACGCCGAGATGCGGTGGGAGAGCATGGCGGGGCAGGGCTACCACACGCCCACCGACCGCTTCTTCGTGCGCCACCACACCTTCACCCCGCGGCTCGACGCGGCGACGTGGCGGCTGCGGGTGCACGGCCGGGGGGTGCGGCGGCAGGTCGAGTTCGGCTACGACGACCTGCTGCGCATGCCGGCCCGCACCCTCGACGCGGCCATCGAGTGCGCGGGCAACGGCCGACGCTTCTACGCGACCCAGCAGGGCACGGCCGCCCCCGGCGCGCAGTGGGGGCTCGGCGCCATCGGGGTGGCCCGGTGGCGCGGCGTGCCGCTGAGCGAGGTGCTGCGTGAGGCGGGGGTGCGTGACGAGGCGGTCGACGTGGTGGCCTGCGGGCTGGACGCGCCGTTCGAGAGGTACGGGCGAGTCCGCCGGCCGCTGCCCGTGTGGAAAGCCATGGACGATGTGCTCGTGGCCTATGAAATGAATGGCGAGCCGCTGCCGCCGGACCATGGATTTCCGGCCCGGCTGGTCGTCCCCGGCTGGGCCGGAATCGCGTCCATCAAATGGCTCGGCGATATTGAAGTCTGTACGACCACGGTTCTCACGCCATGGAACACGGTCTTTTACCGGGGGGTCGCGCGGCAGCCGGTGAAAAGCGCTTTCGAGCTCGCCTGGGACGCCCGGGTGCAACTGGGCGAGCCGTTGGTGCTGCGCGGCCGTTCGTGGTCGGGCCGGGGGCGGATCGTGCGCGTGGAGGTCAGCTTCGACGGCGGCTGGAGCTGGCGCGACGCCGATCATCGCGGACATCACCTGGTCGGCGCCTGGTTGCCGTGGCATGTCATGTGGGTGCCCGACCATCCGGGCCCGCACGTGCTCATGGCCAGGGCCACCGACGCGTCGGGTGTCACCCAGCCACTGGTCACCCCCTGGCATCCGGCGGGCTATCACTTCGACGCCGTCGTGCAACATCCCATTTACGTGGTGCGTGGTTAGGAAAATGTCACGCATCTCGGTTGAGCTGGGTATTCGGGCACGGCGCGCACAGCCCCCGGCAATTCATCTGAAAGACTCGCGCAGAAACGTTATGGAAATCCCTTCATGTGATGCTGACCACACCCTAGGGAAATGGGAGATCAGATGCGCCAGCTGACCGCGCTCGACGCGCAGTTCCTCAACGTCGAGACGGCGACCACCGCCGCGCACGTGGCCGGACTGGCGATCCTCGACGCCGCCGACGGCCGCCTGAACCGTCAGGCGCTCGCCGACCTCCTGCTGGAGCGCCTGCATCTGGCGCCGGCGCTCCAGCTCCGGCTGGTGGAGGTGCCGCTCGGTCTGGATCACCCGTACTGGGCCGGCGATCCGGAGTTCGACATCGACAACCACCTGTTCGAGATGACGCTCCCCGCGCCGGGCGGCGAACGGGAGCTGGCGGAGGCGGTGGCGGAGATCCACGCCCGCCGGCTGGACCGGACGCACCCGCTGTGGGAGATGCATCTGATCAACGGGCTGGCGGGCGGGAAGGCCGGCGTCTACACGAAGGTCCACCACGCGGCGATCGACGGCGTCTCGGGCGCCGAGACGCTCGCCGCCCTCCTCGACCTCGCTCCCGAGACCGGCCCGCTCCCCCACTGCGCCACCCGTACGGGCAAGACCTCCAGGCCGGCGGCCGTGTCCGGTGACGAGGGCGACGGGGTGGTGCGGGAGATGGCGTCCGCGCGGCCGAAGGCGGGCGCGGCGGGCGAGGAGGCGCCCGGGCTGCTCGCGATGCTGGCCGGGGCCGCCGCCAACGGGGTGGCGCATCCCGGGCGGGCTCTGCGGTCGGTCATGCGGGCGGCCGGCGATCTCGACGCCATCCCGCTGGCCGCGACCGTGCCCGGATCGAGGCTGATCGCCAGGGCCGCCCGGAAGGTGGCGGGCGACCCGCGCGAGCGTCCGCCCCTGCCCAGCCTGACCGCGCCGCGGACCCCGTTCAACGGGCCGATCAGCCCGCGCCGCCACCTCGCGTTCGGGTCGGTGTCCTGGAAGGACGTCAAGAACGTCGCCAGGGCCAACGGCATGAGCGGCAACGACGTGGTGATGGCGCTGTGCACGACCGCGCTGCGGGCCTGGCTGCTGGAGCGTGACGCGCTGCCGGACGAGCCGCTGATCGCCGCCGTCCCCGTGGCGGTGCGCTCGGCCGGCGCGCAGGAGCGCGTCGGCAACCAGATCTCCGCCATGATCGCCCCGCTGCCGACCACCACGGCCGACCCCGAGGAGCGGCTGCGGGTCGTCGGCCAGACGATGAGCGCGGCCAAGCGGCGCTTCGCGCTGGCGCCGACGAGCTGGCTGAGCGAGCTGTGCGCCGTGCTGCCCTCGCCGGTCACCGGCCTCGTCACGCCGGCGATCTTCCGGTTCGTCTCGGCGGCCCGCCCTCCGGTCAACCTGATCATCAGCAACGTGCCGGGGCCGCAGTTCCCGCTCTACCTGTGCGGGAGCCGGGTGCTGTCCTACTACCCGATGTCGGTGCTGAGCGACGCGACCGGCGGGGTCAACATCACCTGCTTCTCCTATGACGGGATGCTCGACTTCGGCGTGGTGGCCTGTCCCGAGCGGATGGACGACGTGTGGAGCCTGCTCGACCACCTGCGGCGGGCGCTGGACGAGCTCGTGGACAGGCCGGACGAGTACCACGGAGGACGCGACGCCTTCCCGCACTGAGCGTCTTTGTTGTATCGTCTGAGACATAATTGTCTCAGACGATATGAAGGTGTCTCATGAGTGTGGGCCGCGAGCAGATACTCACGGCGGCGATCCGTCATCTGAACGAGGACCCGACGGCCTCCATGGCGGAGCTGGCCGAAGCCGTCGGCATCAGCCGGGCCACGCTGCACCGCCACTTCAGCAGCCGTGACGAGCTGATGGTGGCGCTGGGACACCGGGCGCTGGCGGAGTGGGAGCAGGCCCAGGAAGCCGCCGGGGTGGCCGTGGGGGCGGCCTCGACCGACCCGGAGGAGATCCGGCGCGTGCTCGACGCGTTGCTGGAGCGGCTGATCGAGGTGGCGGACGCCTACGGGTTCGGGCTGACCGACCACGCCATGGCGGTCCACCCCGACCTGCTGCGGCGGTCGGACGAGCTGGAGGAGCGGGAGGTGGCGCTGTTCGCCGCCGCCCAGCGGGCCGGCCTGCTCCGCGCCGACCTGCCGCCCCGCTGGATCAGCAACGCGGTCTTCGGCCTGCTGGTGGCGGTCCGGGAGAGCCTGCGCCGGGGCGAGGTGGCCCGCCGCGACGTCCGCCACCTGCTCACCACCACGTTCTTCCAGGGCGCGGCCGGCGACGGGGGGCGGGCATGACCGTGGCCGGGCCGGAGCCGTCGACGCGGCGGCGGTGGGCCGGGCTGGCGGTGCTGTCCGCCAGCGTGCTCATCGTGGTCATGGACATGACCATCCTGAACGTCGCGCTGCCCGCCATCTCGGAGGCGCTGCTGCCCGGCTCCGCCGAGCTGCTGTGGATCGTGGACGTGTACGCGCTCGTCCTGGCGGGGCTGCTGGTGACGGCCGGGGCGCTGGGCGACCGGTGGGGACGCAAGCGGATGCTGCTGGCCGGGTTCGCGGTGTTCGGCGCGGCGTCGGCGGCGGTGCTGCTGGCCGGCGGGTCCGCCGAGCTGATCGCGGTGCGTGCGGTGCTCGGCGCGGGCGGGGCGATGATCATGCCGTCCACGCTGTCGATGATCCGCACCCTGTTCACCGACCCGCGCGAGCGGGCCACCGCGCTGGGCGTGTGGGCGGCGATGGCGGCCGTCGGCGCGGCGCTCGGGCCGATCCTGGGAGGCGCGCTGCTGGAGGTCTTCAGCTGGCAGTCGGCGTTCCTGGTGAACGTGCCGATCATGGTCGTGGCCATCGTGGCGGGGCTGTTCCTGCTGCCCGAGTCGCGCGCTCCCCGGCCGGGCGCGTGGGACGCGACGGCGACCGTGCTGTCCATCGTCGGCATGGGGTCGCTGGTGTACGGGATCAAGCGCGTGGGCGAGTACGGCCTGGGCGACCTCACCGGGACGGCCGCGGGGGCGGTGGCGGTGGTGGCCCTGGGCTGGTTCACCGTCCGATGCCTGCGCCGGCCGGATCCGCTGCTGGAGCTGCGGCTGTTCCGCAGCCGGCCGTTCACGGCGGGCGTGGTGACGGCGCTGGCCACGTCGATCGCGATCGCGGCCACGCTGCTGCTGCTGGCGCAGTGGATGCAGCTCGTGCGCGGCTACGGCCCGCTGGAGACGGGGGCCCGGCTGCTCCCCGCGGCGGTGGCGGCCGCGGTGGCCTCGCCGCTGGCGCCCCGGCTGGCGGCGCGCGTGGGCGCCCGCGCGGTGCTGGCGGGCGGGCTGGCGGTGTCCGGGCTGGGGTTCCTGATGCTCTTCGTCGCGCCGGCGCTCCTGGGGGACGCCTCCGGGTCCTTCGCGGCGGGAGCCGTGGCGTCCGACGGGCTCGGATACGGGACGGTGGCGGGCGCGCTGGCCCTGATCGGGGCCGGGCAGGGATCGCTGGCCGTCGCCTCGGCGGCGATCATGTCGGGGGCGCCCGTGGCGAAGGCCGGGAGCGCCGCCGCCATCGAGGAGACCAGCTACGAGATCGGGGGCGCGCTCGGCGTGGCGATACTCGGGAGCGTGGCGGCGGCGGTCTACCGCACAGGGCTGGACTACCGGGGGCCGTCGGCGGAGGTCGCGAGCGAGTCTCTCGGGGGTGCGCTGACCGTGGCGGCCGAGCTCGGGCAGGCGGGGATGCGGCTCGCCGAGCAGGCCAGGAGCGCGTTCACCGAGGCGCTGACGCTCACCTCCGGGGCGGGCGGGGTGCTCATGCTGCTGGCCGGGCTGGGAGTGTGGCTCATGCTGCCGCGAGGCCTCGACCTGTCGCGCCACTGATGCCGCCGTGCCGCGCGAGGCGCGTGGTGACCGGTGCGGATAATGGGGTGATGAGATCGATAGGCACCACAGATCTGTCCGTCCACCCCATCGCGCTCGGCACCAACGTGTTCGGCTGGACCGCCGACAAGGAGACGTCCTGGGCGGTGCTCGACGCCTACGTCGAGGCCGGCGGCAACTTCATCGACACCGCCGACAGCTACCCGTACTGGGCGACGGGCGAGTCCACCTCCGAGATGCTGATCGGCGAGTGGATGGAGCGCCGGGGCAACCGGGACCGCCTCGTGCTGGCCACCAAGGTCGGCATGCTGGAGGGGCTCAAGGGGCTGGCGCCGCGGACGATCAGGACGGCGGTGGAGGCGTCGCTGCGCCGGTTGCGCACCGACCGCATCGATCTCTACTGGGCGCACGTCGACGATCGTGACACCCCGCTCGGGGAGACGCTGGAGACGTTCGGCGAGCTGATCCGCGAGGGGAAGGTCCGCCACGTCGGGGCGTCCAACTACGGGCCCGAGCGGCTGGCCGAGGCGCTGAAGGTGGCCGACGAGAACGGGCTGCCCCGGTACGTGGCGCTGCAGCAGCCGTACAACCTGGTCGAGCGCGCGTACGAGGGAGAGCTGCGCGACGTGGTGGCCAGGGAAGGGCTGTCCAGCACGCCCTACTGGGGGCTGGCCAGCGGGTTCCTGACCGGGAAGTACGCGGGCGGGGCGGCGGTCGACAGCCCGCGGGCTTCGAGGGCGGCCGTTTACCTGCGGACGGAGCACGGGCGGCGGACGCTGGAGGCGCTGGGCAAGGTGGCGGCCGAGCGCCGGGCGGAGCCCGCGACGGTGGCGCTGGCGTGGCTGGCCGCGCAGCCCACGGTGGCCGCGCCGATCACCAGCGCGCGCAGCGTGGAGCAGCTGGCGCCGCTGATGGCCGCGGCCACGCTGGAGCTGACCCCGGAGGAGCTGCGGCGCCTCGACGAGGCCTCCCGCCCCTGACCGCACGCGCCCGGCCGATGAGGTCCTGTCGAGGGCGGGGGTCGGCCGGGTCAGTGGATGCGGTCGGCGAGGGAGACGCACAGGGCGCGGAGGTCGGCGGCGCCGGGGAGGCAGTCGTCCACGGTGGCCAGGGCTGACGACAGGTAGCGGTCCGCCAGGGCCTCGGCCTCGGCGCGGCCGCCGGCCTCCTCGACGAGGCCGGCGGCGCGCCGTACCGAGTGCTCGTCGGCGGCGCCCGCCTGGAGGAGGGCGGCGAGGTCGTGGGCGGCGGCGCCGTCGGTGGCGAGGGCCGCGAGCACCGGGTAGGTCTTCTTGCCGCGGCGCAGGTCACTGTCGGCGGGTTTGCCGGTGACGCCGGGGTCGCCCCAGATGCCGAGGATGTCGTCCACGAGCTGGAAGGCGACGCCGAGCTCGCGGCCCATCTCCCACAGGCGCGGGGCCAGGTCCGCCCGGCCGCCCAGGATGACGCCGGTGGCCGCGGCGGCGCCGAGCAGGCCGCCGGTCTTGCCTAGGGTCATCTCGGTGTACTCGTCTGCGGTCACCGCGCCGGGGCCGCGCCACGGGCGGTCCTCGAAGGCCATGTCGGCGGTCTGGCCCTGGACCAGCTCGACGAGGGCCCTCGACAGGTAGTTCATGGCCTCGCCGGAACCGGCGAGCTGGGCGACGGCGAGCGCCAGGAGGGCGTCGCCGGCCAGCAGGGCGGGGCCGGTGCCGTACGCCTTCCACAGGGCCGGGCGGTGCCTGCGCCGCTCGTCGAGATCGATGATGTCGTCGTGCACCAGCGAGAACGCGTGCACCAGCTCGACCGCGACCGCCGCGGGCACCGCCGACTCGGCGGGCGCGCCGGCGGCTTCGGCGCAGAGCAGGGCGATGGCCGGGCGCACGCCCTTGCCGCTGTTGCCCTCGTACGGCCTGCCGTCGGCGTCGGACCAGCCGAGTGTGAACGCGGCCATCCTGGCGCTCCAGGGATGCAGCGAGGACACCGCCTCACGCAGGGCGGGCTCGAAGAGACTCCGGCAACGCGCTATCGCCGCGTCGCTCCCCGGCGTGCCAGGATCCCCGAGATCCACTGGTGCTCCTTCTGCCTCGATCTTGAATGTACCGCCAAGATCATGTGATACTCCATCCTAGATTTGGCTTTTGTGGGCAAATGTCCGTCCCGGTGGGGACGGGGTGCTGTGGGCTTGGAGGCACGACTGTGGCGACCGGCGCCGCACCGACCAGAACCGTTCCCTTTCTCACCAGACTCACCAAGCACCACCGGATCCCGGTCAACGCCCTCGAAGAGGCATCGGTGCAGGCCGGAGGCGAGCTCGTCCGGCTCCACATGGGCCCGTTCCGCCCCTACCTGGTGACCCATCCCGACCACGTCCAGCACGTGCTGACCCAGAACCAGACCAACTTCGTCCGTGAGGGCATGTTCTGGGACCCGCTGGCGCCGCTGCTCGGCGAAGGCATCCTGTCGGACGGCGAGACCTGGGCGGAGAGCCGCCGGATCCTGCAGCCGCTCTTCACGGCCAGGTACGTCAACTCGCTGGCCGAGCAGATGGCCGTGATCATCAACGAGCTGATCGAGGAGACGATCGTCCCGGGGCGGCCGATGGACATCTCCCGCGGCGTCTCGGCGATCGTGCACCCGACGATCGTCCGGCTGTTCTTCGGCTCGAAGATCTCCGCGGCGGACATCGCCCGGCTGGTGCCGGCCTACGACGTCGCGGTCACCGCCAAGGCCGTGCGCCTGGTGATGCCGTTCGTGCCCGAAGGCATGCCGATGCCCGGCGACCGGGCGTTCCGGCGCGCGATCAAGGACATCGACGCGGTGGTGTACCCCCGCATCCGCGAGGCCAGGGCACGGGCGCGGGAGGGCCTGGACCAGGACAGCACCGACGTCGTCGCGCGCCTGGTCAGCGCCCGCGAGGACGTCCCCGGCGAGGAGGGCGACCGGCGGATCAGGGACGACCTGGTGGCCATGCACGGAGCCTCCACCGAGACCTCGGCCACGGCGCTGACCTGGGTCTGGCCGGTCCTCGACGCCTACCCGGGGATCGCCGCGAAGGTGTACGAGGAGATCGACCGGGTGGTGGGCGGCGACCCGGTCAGCACCAGTCACCTGCCGCACATGCCGTACCTGAGGATGTTCGTCAACGAGCTGCTGCGGCTCTACCCGCCGGGCTGGATCCTGCCGCGCAAGGCCGTGGAGGCGGACGTGGTCGGCGGGGTCGAGGTCGAGGCCGGGTCCACCATGCTGCTCAGCCCGTACCTGACGCACCGGATGCCGGACTTCTGGGAGTCGCCGACGGTGTTCGACCCGGAGCGGTTCGCGCCGGGATGGGAGGCCGGGCGGCACCGGTACGCCTACTGGCCGTTCGGCGCGGGGCCGCACGTGTGCCTGGGACAGCACCTGTTCCAGATGGAGGCGCCGCTGCTGATCGCCGGGATCCTGCGCAAGTACCGGCCGGTGGTGCACGTCGACCGCCCGGTGACCCCGCGGCTGGCCTCCTCGCTGCGGCCCCCGCCCGGGCTGACGATGACCCTCGTGCCGGCGGGCCGGTCATGAACGATCCCGGCGCGCTGTTCGCCACCGGGCGGACGTGCGCGCTCGCGGTGGCGGGCGGGCGCGACCTCGAACGGCACGCGGCGCGCTACGAGGGCCTGTTCCCCCGCGAGTCCTTCGACTCCGGTCTCTTCGGCTCGCTGGCGATGGCCGGCGCGTTCGGCTCGCCGTGGGCGAGCCCGGCCTCGCTGCGCGTCGTCAACCGGACGTCGCTGCTGGTGTTCGCCGTGGACCGGCTGTTCGACGAGGAGGCGGCCGCACGGGACGACGTGGCGGCGCTGACCAGGACCTGCCTGGCCGCCGCGGACGGGTTCCCGGCCGCTTCGCCCGTCGCCCGCTTCGTGGGGGACCTGCGGGCCGAGCTGGGCACCGTGGCCGCCTTCGCCGCGCTGGAGCCGGCCTGGCGCGAGCGGCTGGAGCTCATGGTCGCCGCGATGGCCCGCGAGTGGGAGTGGAGCAGGGGCGGCGGCAGGCCCTCCCCCGAGGAGTACCTGTCGAACGCCGACAGCAGCGGCGCCCTGTTCATCGCGGTCTCGCACTGGATCTACACCGGCGAGGTCACGACCCCGGAGGACCTGGCGGGGCTGCGGGCGGCGGGCGAGACCGTGCAGCGCTACCTGCGGCTGCTCAACGACCTGGCCACGCACCGCAGGGAGTCGGCGTCCGGTGACGTCAACGCGCTCACCCTCGGCATGACGGCGGACGAGGTGAGGACGCGGATGGCGGAGCTGGCGCGAGAGGCCGCCGAGCTGATCGAGCCGTTGCGCGACAGCCGCCCGCGGGCCGCGGACCACCTCTGGTGGCAGATCCACTACAGCGCCGGCTTCTACGGGCTGTCCGACTTCTGGGCTTCGGGGGCGGCATGAGCACCGACATCACCCGGCGTGCCGCCGAGCTGGTCGCGGGCCTCATGGTGACGCCGTGGGGCCAGGTCTCCCCTTCGGTGTACGAGACGGGGCGGCTGGTCACGCTGGCCCCCTGGCTCGGCGGTCATGCGGAGCGGATCGCGTTCCTGCTGGCCGAGCAGGGTGCGGACGGCTCGTGGGGCCCGCCCGGCGGATACCGGCTCGTACCGACGCTGAGCGCCACGGAGGCGCTGATGAGCGCGGCGCGCGACGGCGACCGCGAGGTGCTCCTGCCGGCCGCGAAGGCGGGGCTGGAGGCGCTGCGGCGCATGCTCGCGCAGCCGCCCGAGCTGCCGGACACACCGGCCATCGACCTGATCGTGCCGTCGCTGGTGGCGCTCATCGACGGGCACGGGTACGGCGAGCCGCTGCCGCATCCGCCCGGGATGGACGGATCCCGGCTCGAACTGGTCAAGCGCCTGCTGGAGTCCGGCGCCCAGCCGCCGCAGAAGGTGCTGCACGTGCTGGAGGCGGCGGTGCCGCAGCGGGCGGACGGCGTGCTGCCCACGTCGATCGGCACGGTCGGCGCCTCGCCGGCGGCGACGGCCGCGTGGCTGGGCGGTTCCGCGCCGGCCGACTCGTCCGACTCCGCCAGGCACCACCTGGAGGCGGTGGCCAAGCGGTTCGGCGGGCCGGTCCCGGTCGGGCTGCCGATCACCGTGTTCGAGCGCGGATGGGTGCTGAGCTGGCTGGCCAGGGCGGGCGTGCCGGTGGAGGCGCCGCCGGAGATGATCGCCGACCTGCGGGCGGCGATCGGCCCGCAGGGCACGCCGGCGGGCGCCGGCCTGCCCGCCGACGCCGACACCACCAGCGTCGCCCTCTACGCGCTGGCCCTGCTCGGCGTGCCGTCCGATCCCGAGTCGCTGCTGCTGTTCGACACGGGCACGCACTTCTGCACCTGGCAGGGCGAGGACGGCTTCTCGCCCAGCGTCAACGCCCACGTGCTGGACGCGTTCGGCCAGTACGTGCGGGCCAGGCCCGCCGCGGCCGAGCGGTACGGGCCGGTGATGGCGCGGGTGGCCGGCTGGCTGGCCGGGCTCCAGCGGCCCGACGGGAGCTGGGACGACCGGTGGCACGCCTCCCCCTACTACGCGACGCTGGGCTGCGCGCTGGCGCTGGGCGAGTTCGGCGGGCCGGAGCACGCCGGCGCGGTGCTGCGGGCGCGGGAGTGGGTGCTGGCCAGCCAGCGGGACGACGGGTCATGGGGGCGGTGGGCGGGCGTGCCGGAGGAGACCGCCTACGCCGTGCAGACCTTGCTGCTGTCAGGACCGGAGCCGGACGAGCGGTGCAAGCGGGCAGCAGGGCGTGGATACGACTATCTTCTCCAGGTGGTCGATTTACCGCATTTCACACCATTGTGGCATGACAAGGACCTTTACTCGCCGACAGCGATCGTGCGAGCCGCGGTCCTGGCGGCCTTACACGTCGCGGAGACCCGCATGCAATACGAATTTAACCCGAAAAACAGGACATAGCGTCTCATTCGCGCCGTTTTGTGTTGAGGCAGCAATAGTACATTGCTAGGGTGACCCGAGTGTCAGATTCCTGGTTTGCCCATTTCGCCGCCTTGACAAGGTATGCTTACCGCGCTTTTCCGACGGGTGGGCCCGATGCGCTTCCGTAACGCCAGCGTCCGCTCGAAGGTCACGGCGCTGATCGTGTCGCTCATCCTGCTGTGGGCGTTCGCCGCCTGGGTCACGCTGCGGGAGGGCGTCAACCTGCTCGGGGCCGCCACCGTCGACTCGCAGGTGGTCGAGCCGAGCGAGCCGCTGCTCGTCGAGCTGCAGCGCGAGCGCCGCCAGACGATCGCCCGCATCGGCGCGGGGTCCAGGGGCGCCGACAAGGCGCTGCGCGACCAGCGCGCGCGCACGGACGCCGCGCGCGCCGAGTTCGCCGCCTCCATCGACAGCACCGCCGTGTCACTGGCCGCCGAGGACTCCCTGATGGAGCGCATCGCGGACGTGCGGGCCGAGCTGGCCAAGCTTGACCAGGGCAGGAAGTCGATCGACTCCGGCCGGGCCGGCGGCGCGCAGGCCGCCGCCGCCCCGTACAACAACGTGATCGACTCCCTCTACCAGATGTACGACTCGGTGGCGGCGTTCGACGACAAGGAGATCGCCAAGGACGGACGGACCCTTTCGCAGATCCACCTCTCCCGCGAGTGGCTGGCGCGCGGGGACGCGCTCATGGCGGGCGTCTTCGCCAGGGGCGGGTTCACCCCGGACGAGCACGCCGAGTTCATCACCACCGCGGGCGTCTTCCGCCACACGCTGTCCACGGCCATGTCCCAGCTCCCGGACGAGGACTGGACGGCCTTCGACCGGTGGATGAAGAGCGACCCCGCCACCCGCGTGCAGGCGATGGAGCAGCGGCTCATCCAGCACGACCCCCGCGTCGGGCCGCTGCCGGTGGACGCCGAGGAGTGGCGCAAGGCGACCGAGTCGACGCTGGCCGACATGCAGCGGGTGACGCTCGCGGCCGGTGACCGGCTGGCGGAGCGCATCGTGCCCATCGCCGTCGGCGTCGTCGTCCGGCTCCTCCTGGCCGGCGGCCTCGGCCTGGTGGCGGTCATCGCCTCGATCGTGCTGTCGATCACCACGACCAGGCAGTTGCTCGCCCAGCTCAGGAAGCTGCGCGACGCCGCGCACGAGCTGTCGGACGAGCGGCTGCCGCGCGTGGTCGAGCGCATCGGCCACGGCGAGGTGGTGGACGTCTCGAAGGAGGTGCCCGACCTCGACTTCGGCGACAACGAGATCGGCCAGGTGGGCCAGGCGTTCAACGCCGTGCAGCACACGGCGATCAGCGTCGCCGCCGAGCAGGCCGAGCTGCGCCGCAGCATCCGCGACATCCTGCTCAGCCTGGCCCGCAGGACGCAGGGCCTGGTCCACCGCCAGCTCACCGTGCTGGACGTGATGGAGCGGCGCGAGACCGACCCGGAGGAGCTGAAGGAGCTGTTCCGGCTGGACCACCTGGCCATCCGGATGCGCCGCAACGCGGAGAACCTCATCGTCCTGTCCGGCTCGTCCCCCGCCCGCACCTGGCGGCGCTCGGTGCCGATGCTGAACGTGGTGCGCGGCGCGCTGGCCGAGGTGGAGGACTACACCCGGGTGACGATCCTGCCGCTGGGCGACGTGGTGCTCGTCGGCCGCGCCGTCGGCGACGTCATCCACCTGCTCGCCGAGCTGATCGAGAACGCGGTCTCGTTCTCCCCGCCGTACACGGCGGTGCAGGTCAGCGGGCAGCTCGTGGCCAACGGGTACGTGATCGAGATCGAGGACCGGGGCCTCGGCATGAAGCCGGAGGACCTGGCCTCGGCGAACGAGCGCATCGCCGACCCGCCGGAGTTCCGGATCACGGGCACCGCACGGCTGGGCCTGTACGTGGTGAGCCAGCTGGCCAGGAGGCACGACATCCAGGTCAGGCTGAAGGCTTCCCCGTACGGGGGGACGACGGTCGTGGTGCTGCTGCCGCAGGACCTCGTCGAGGTCGACACCGACCCGCATCCGCACGAGGGCGAGGCGTCGCCGGCCCTGCCGCGCAGGGCCGTGGCGGTGGCGGAGCGCGCGCCCGCGACGCACAACGTCCGCCAGCTCAAGGTCGCGGCCGATCCGGCGCGGCCGCAGCCCCTGCCCCAGCCCGTACGCGACCAGCCTCGTCAGGCCCCGAACCAGCAGCCGGCCCCGCGCGCCGTGCCCGCGCGGACCGGCGAGTCCGAGGAGACCGTGGAGCCGAAGCAGCCCGAGTTCACCCCCGGAGGCCTGCCGCTGCGCGTGCCGCAGGCCAACCTGGCCCCCGCCCTGCGCGAGGAGGGGCCGAGCACGCTGGACGACACCGAGGAGGACGATGAGCGTTCGCCGGAGGAGATCCGGGCGATGATGGGATCCCTGCAGTCGGGCACCCGTCTCGGCCGGACCGAGGCCGCCAAGCTGATGGGCGAGCAGCCGGGAGGTGACTCATGAGCCCCGGCACCGACCTCAACTGGCTGCTCGACGACCTGGTCGGGCGGATCGGCGACGTCGAGCACGCGATCGTGCTGTCCTCCGACGGCCTGCTGATGGCCTCCTCGGCCGGGCTGGTACGCACCGACGGCGAGCACCTGTCGGCCGTGGCCTCCGGGCTGCAGAGCCTGGCCAAGGGAGTCTCCGAGCACGTGAAGGGCGGCCCGGTCAAGCAGACGGTGGTGGAGTGGAAGTCCCAGTTCCTCATCGTCACCACGGCCGGCGAGCGCGCCTGCCTGGCCGTGCTGTGCGGGCAGCAGGCCGACATCGGCCTCGTCGCCTACGAGATGGCGATGATGGTCGCCCGCGTCGGCCAGTACCTCACCTCGGGGGCGCGGGTCGAGGCCGCGCAGGTCGAGGCGGGGAGGGAACGGTGAGCGCCACCGACGGCCCCACGGACGAGCACTGGATCGACCCGGAGATCATCCGCCCGTACGTGGTGACGCGCGGCCGGACGGCCCCCACGCGGGGCAGGTTCGACCTCATCTCCATGGCGCTCGCGATCGGCCCGCCGCCCGGCCCGGACGCCGGGCTGGACCCGGAGCACCTGTCGATCCTGCGGCTCTGCCGCGAGCCCAAATCCGTGGCGGAGATCGCCGCCCATCTGAACCTGCCCGCGGGCACCATCCGCGTGCTGCTCGGCGACCTGTTCGACAGGGAGCTCGTCTCGGCCCAGGAACCGCAATCCGAGGTGGACATGCATGACGTGAAGATGTACAGGGCGGTGCTCGATGGTCTTCGATCGCTCTGAGCGGCCGCGCCTCCCGCGGGCCATCAAGATTCTCGTGGCCGGCGGCTTCGGCGCGGGCAAGACGACCATGGTGGGCGCGGTGTCCGAGACCCGGCCGCTGCGCACCGAGGAGATCCTCACCGACCGCAGCGTGGGCGTGGACGACCTGTCCAGCGTCGAGGCCAAGCGGACCACGACCGTGGCGATGGACTTCGGCCGCATCACGCTGAACGACGAGTACGTGCTCTACCTGTTCGGCACGCCCGGGCAGGAGCGGTTCTGGTTCGTCTGGGACGAACTGGCGGAGGGGGCGCTGGGCGCGGTCATCCTGGCCGACACCCGGCGGCTGGCCGACTGCTTCCCCTCGGTCGACTACTTCGAGCGGCGCGGCACGCCGTTCGTGGTCGCGGTCAACTGTTTCGAGGGGGCTCCCTCGTACGACCTGCCCGAGGTGCGGCTGGCACTGCAGCTCAACCCGTCGATCCCGATCGTGATGTGCGACGCGCGCAAGCGCGACTCCAGCCGCGAGGTGCTGATCACGCTGGTGAAGCACTCGGCGCGGCTGCGCGCGGAGCCGGTGGGCTGACCCTCGGCTGACCCCGTGCGAGCGGGCCCGGCCACCCGGCCGGGCCCGCTCGGCGGTTCTAGTGCTTGACGGCCTTCTCCGCGCCGACGCCGGTGAGGGATCGCACCTCGATCTCGGCGTACTTGGCGGCGTTGTACTCCTTGCTCATGATCGTGCCGAGGTAGCCGCACAGGAAGCCGAACGGGATCGAGATGATGCCCGGGTTGCTGAGCGGGAACCAGGCGAAGTCGGCGTCGGGGAGCAGGGCCCTCTCTCCGCCGGAGACGACCGGCGAGAAGACGACCAGCAGCAGGGCGGAGAGGAGACCGCCGTAGATGGCGCTGACCGCGCCCGCCGTGTTGAACCTCTTCCAGAACAGGCTGTAGAGGATCGCCGGCAGGTTGCCCGAGGCCGCCACCGCGAAGGCCAGGGCCACCAGGAAGGCGACGTTCTGGTTCTGCGCGAGGATGCTCAGGCCGATCGCCACGGCGCCGATGACCAGGGCGGAGATCCGCGCCACCACGACCTCCTGCCGCTCGCTGGCCTGGCCGCGCCGGAAGACGTGCGCGTACAGGTCGTGGGCGAAGCTGGAGGAGGAGGCGAGCGTGAGGCCCGCCACCACCGCGAGGATCGTGGCGAAGGCGACCGCGCCGATGAAGGCCAGCAGGATCGTGCCGCCCACCGAGCCGAAGATCTCCTCGCCGATCCGCAGCGCGAGCAGCGGCGCCGCCGTGTTGCCTCCCGGATCCTGGGCGACGATCTCCTCCCGGCCGACGATGGCGGCGGCGCCGAAGCCGAGCACGAGCGTCAGCAGGTAGAAGGTGCCGATGATGCCGATGCCCCACATGACGGACTTGCGGGCGTCCTTGGCGGTCGGGACCGTGTAGAAGCGGATGAGGATGTGCGGCAGGCCGGCGGTGCCGAGCACGAGCGCGAGGCCGAGGCTGATCAGGTCGATCTTGCCGGCCAGGCCCTGCTCCTCGGTGCCGTACCTCAGGCCGGGGCTGAGGAAGCTGTCGGGGTTGGCCCCCGGGCCGCTGGTCGCGGCCGCCTGACCGAGCAGGCCCGACAGGTTGAAGCCGAACTCGGCGAGCACCAGGATGGTCACCAGGGCGGCGCCGGTCATGAGCAGCACGGCCTTGACGATCTGGACCCAGGTGGTGCCCTTCATGCCGCCGAAGACCACGTACACGATCATCAGAGCGCCGACGGCGACGATCGTCCAGACCTTGCCCGCCTCGGAGGTGACGCCGAGCAGCAGGCCGACCAGGGCGCCGGCGCCGACCATCTGGGCCAGCAGGTAGAAGATGCTGACCACGATGGTGGACACGCCGGCGGCGGTGCGGACCGGGCGCGGGCTCATCCGGAAGGCGAGCACGTCGGCCATGGTGAACTTGCCGGAGTTCCGCATCAGCTCGGCCACCAGCAGCAGCGCCACCAGCCACGCCACCAGGAAGCCGATGGAGTACAGGAACCCGTCGTAGCCGAACAGCGCGATGATGCCCGCGATGCCCAGGAAGGAGGCCGCCGACATGTAGTCGCCGCCGATGGCCAGGCCGTTCTGCGCGCCGCTGAAGGACCGGCCGCCCGCGTAGTAGTCGGCGGCCGTCTTGGTCTGGCGGCTGGCCCAGACCGTGATGCCGAGGGTGGCCGCGACGAACGCCAGGAAGAGGATCGTGGAGAGGGTGGTCGAGCTCACTGAGTCTTCTCCTCCACCTCGTGCCGCAGCTTGTCGGCGATGGGGTCGAGCTTCTTCTCCGCATGGCGGGAGTAGGCCCAGGCGATCCAGAAGGTGGACACGAACTGGAGCAGGCCCAGGACCAGCCCGACATTGATGTCACCGAGCAACTTGATCCCCATGAAGCCTCGGGCCCAGCCCGACAGCACCACGTACAGCAGGTACCACGCCAGGAACGCCACCGTCATGGGGAACGTCCAACGCCGGAAACGCCGCTTCAGCTCTTGGAATTCAGTGCTCTCCTGCATTTGTTCATAGACGGACGCGTCATGTTCTCTGGTCGTCACGAGACCTCCATTGTGATGAGGATCACGCTCACGGTAAGAGCCCGGAGCGCCCCGCGTGGAGATCTCGCGCGACGCCTGTCGCCGAGCCGCCGACGAGCGGCGTTCAACTGGAGAGCCGTTGCGGTGAATGGTCAATTGAGTACGACGAACGGTAGATCGGCCTTTCACCGTCCCACCGCTCGCCGGGGAGCCGGCAGGCGGATGGACAGCGCTGTCAGGCCTTTGCCATCCGCTCCAGTGCGCCGCCCAGGTCCTTGATCAGGGTCTCGGCCGGTTCCAGGCCGACCGAGAGCCGCACCAGCCCTGCCGGGATGCCCATGGTCGCCCGCACGCTCTCCTCGGTGGACAGCGCCGGCGCGTTGACCAGGCTCTCGAAACCGCCCCACGACACCCCGACGCGGAAGTGGCGCAGCTCGTCCAGGAAGGCGGCGACCTCGTCGCGCTCTTCGGTGGCCAGCTCGAAGCTGAACAGGCTGGAGAAGCCCGACATCTGGCGCAGCGCCAGCCGGTGCCCGGGATGCGAGGGCAGCCCGGGGTGGTTCACCCGGCGCACCGCCGGATGGCCCTCCAGGAACGCCGCCACCGCCAGCCCGCGCTCCTGGTGCGCGGCCATCCGCACCGGCAGCGTGCGCAGGCCCCTGATGACCTTGGCCGCGTCGTGCGGTGACATGGCGGCGCCGTAGAGCTGGTACTCGGTCAGCGCCAGCGGCCTGATCAGCCGGGACGGGCCCGTCACCACCCCGCCCACCAGGTCGCTGTGGCCGCCCGCGTACTTCGACAGCGAGTGCACCACCAGGTCCACGCCCATGGTCAGCGGCTTCTGGAAGATCGGGGTGGACCAGGTGTTGTCCATCACGGTGACCAGGCCGTGCCCGGCCGCCCAGCGGGTGACGGCGGGGATGTCGAAGATCTCGTACCGCATGTACGAGGGAGACTCGAAGTAGAGTAGGCGGGTGTGGTCCTTGATAGCGCTGTCACACGCGTCGAGATCGACCACATGCGTATGCGTCACGCCGAACTTCTCCAGGTAACGCAGGAACTGGGTGGTCGGCCCGTACACCGCGCCCAGCACCAGCACGTGATCGCCCGCCGACACCAGCGAGGAGATGGTCGCGGAGATCGCGCCCATGCCGGAGGCGAAACACTTGGCCCGCTCGGCCCGCTCCAGCGCGGCCAGCTTGCGCTGCGCCAGGTCGACGGTGGGGTTGGTGCCGCGCCAGTAGACGTACCGCTCGTCCTCGTTCCTGATCGCCTCGCCCAGCTCAGCCGCGTTGGGGAAGGTGAACAGCGAGTTCTCGAAGATCGGCGGGTTGACCGCGCCCAGCATCCAGGGCTCGTCCTCGCCGAGGCGTCCGCAGATCCATTCATCGTCCATGAGGGGACACTATGACAGCGACCCCGGGGAAACCGACCATGGTGGACGTCGCCCGGCACGCGGGCGTGAGCCTCAAGACCGTCTCCCGGGTGGTCAACCAGGAGCCGCACGTGAGCGCGGCGCTGCGGCAGCGGGTGCGGGCGTCGATCAGCGCGCTCGGCTTCCGGCGCAACGAGGCGGCCAGCCGGCTGGCGCGCGGCGCCACCATGCTGACGCTCGGGCTGATCATGGAGAACATCTCCAACGAGTTCTACTCCCGGCTGGCCAAGGCGGTCGAGGCGGCGGCGGCCGAGCACGAGGCGCTGGTCGTGTTCGGCTCCTACGAGGAGCGGCCGGAACGCGAGCGCATGCTGGTGGAGTCCATGTACGCGCGGGGCGTGGACTCGCTCATCATCGTCCCCTCCCCCGCCGACCATTCGTGGCTGGCCGGGCATCCTGGGCTGGAGGCGGTGTTCGTGGACCGGCTGCCGCCCGGGCTGGACGGGGCCGACGTGGTGGCGCTGGACGACGTCAGGGGCGGGCGGATCGCGACCGAGCACCTGCTGGCGCGCGGCCACCGCCGGATCGCGCTCATCTCCGACGACGACGGGCTCAGCTCGGTGCACGACCGCGCGACCGGCTACCGCACGGCCCTGGGGGCGGCGCTGGACGAGTCCCTGGTGGTGCGCGGGGTGTTCGACCCGTGGCGGGTCTCCCGCGAGGTGGAGCGCCTGCTCGGCCTGCCCTCGCCGCCGACGGCCTTCTTCGCCGCGAACAACCGGGCCGCGATCGGCATCCTGCAGGCGCTGCGCGAACGCCCGGAACGCCCCGCGTACGTGGGATTCGATGACTTCGCGCTGGCCGACGTGTTCGACCCCGGCGTGACGGTGGTCCGCTACGACGTCGACCGGCTCGCGCGCGGCGCGGTGGACCTGCTGCTGGACCGCTCGGGTGCGGGCCGCCGGGTCAAGATCCCGGTGGAGCTGGTCGCGCGCGGCTCCGGCGAGATCCCGCCGCCCTAGCCCGGCCCTCCGGCGGCGAAGGCGGTGGCGTACGCGGTGCCGGGGTCGACCAGCACGCCGTAGCCCTCGGGGATGAGGTCGAGCAGGTCCTTTCCGGTGGCCGAGAAGAAGCGCGGCTCCGTCTCGTCCTTTCCTGCCGCCGCGAACGCGGCCAGCGCCTCGGGAAGGGTGAACGCCGGCACCAGCCCGGCCCCCGGCGGCCCGACGGCGACGACGCCGGGGCTCTCGGTGGCCTGGCAGTAGAGGCGGGTGCGCAGGAAGGCTTCGTAGGTGGACCTGCCCACCCGGACCGGCTCCTCGCCCGCCAACGCGGCGATCGAGTTCTCCAGCCGCAGCAGGTAGGCGAGCCAGCCGGAGCCCGCGCCGCCCCTGGAGGCGGCGTTCAGGCCGTCCGTGAGGTCGTCGATCTCCTCCGGGACGAAGCCGGTGACGTGCAGGAACGCCGCCAGGACGTCCTCGGGGGCGCGCCCGGGACGCGGACGCGCCAGCACGGCCACGTCGCGACGGTCCCGCCGCCGACGTTCCACCAGCGCCACCTCGTCCCCGGAGTTGAGGCGCAACGGCAGCCAGAGGCCGCCGCCGTCGGATCGGTGGAAAATGGCATGGAGCCGGTCCCCGACCTGGTGCTCGTCCAGGTGCAGCCGGGCGATCTCCCGGCAGTCGCCGAGATCAGGCCACGCGTCCCCCCGCATGACGAGGAACGGCAGCTCCGGCCAGGGTCGCAAGGATTCCATGCGCTCGAGCACGCGGCGCAGGAAATCGCGGACGTCATGCTCGCTACGCGGTACCGGTGGATCCGGCATCAGATCGAGGAGCGGCTCCTCACTGCTCAGCGCCTCCTGGAGCGACTCGTACAGCTCTTCCCGCCCGAAGCCGCTGAACGGCTCCAGCACCAGCCCTCGGGCCCTCCACTCGACAAGGTCGTCGTCGAGGACCGGCTTGAACTGCACGGTATAGAGCAGGGACCAGACCACGCGGCGCCAGCCCCAAGGCGGCGGGAAATCACCCACTGGTATATCCCTCCTTGCTCACGCCCGTGAAGTCGACTCCGGCACTTCTCAGGCGGTCGATAGCCTGCCGTAGAGCCTCGGGACCTGGGCGGTAGTGGCCGCTATGTCGGGAAATCGCCTTCAGCACTCCATCTTTCACTTCAACGTCTCCTGCTGCCGCCACTTCGCCGCCGCGCAGGAAGCTGGAGTGATGGAATTCGCCTACGACGTGCTTGGAGTTCGCGTACAGGTTCCCATATCGGTCCATCACGAAGATGGCGCGTCCCTTTCCCGAGAAGTGGGCATGCGCTCGGGTGGTGTCGAACGGCCTCCCGTAGACGTCGTAGAGCTTTCCGTCGTGGATCACCAGTCGTCTGCTCGCCAACCCCTTCTCGTCGAGGTAGCGCACGCCGGTGCGCTCCTCCCCCACGTGCTGGCGCCGCATCGGGATGGTTCTCAAGGGCGGGCCGTCGGCGGCGGTCCTGGGCGGGGGGATCGGGGAACCGTCCGGGAGGCGGGGACCGGCCCGCGTGGCCGCGCCGGTGAGTCGGCCCGCGCGGGTGGCGGCCGCGCCGGCCCCGAGCAGGACCTCGGGGATGAGGCGGCCGAACCAGCGGGCCGGGTTCTCCGTCAGCGTCTCCCAGTCGACGGCCGACTTGGCGAACTCCAGCGGGTGCTCGGCCGCGAACTCGCCCGCGTCGTACGCCGCCCGTGCGCGTTCCACCGGGCCTGAGGGGTTCGTGATGAGGCCGCCCAGCGAGTGCTCCCAGCCGAACCGGGCGGCGCCGATGACGGCTTCGGCGGCGCCCTGGGCCAGGGGTACGGCCACGCGCTCCGCGTACTGGTGGGCGAGGCCGCCCGCGGCGGGCACGAGGCCGTCCACCTGGTCGGCCCAGAAGGCGCCGACACGGGCCAGCGTGTCGGTGACCGCGTCGGCCGCCGGCTCACCCACCGTGCCGGTGGCCGCGTCCGTCGCCGGGCCGGTCACCCTGTCCGTCGCCCCGTCCGTCGCCCCGTCCGTCGCCGGGTCGGCCGCCGCGTCGGTCGCCGGGTCGGTCGCCGTGTCGGTCGCCGGGTTGGTCGCCGGGTTGGTCGCCGGGTTGGTCCCAGGGGTGGTCGCCGGGTCGGTGGCCGGGTCGGTGGCCGACCGCGGGGGCGGCTCCGGCTGGGGCGTGGTCTTGAGCAGGTCGGCGCGGCGGCGGCGCAGGTCGGGGCGCTGGTCGGCCAGCCAGGCGCCGGCGCGGACGACGTCCTGGCCGGGCGCGCTGTCGAGGCCGACGCGGACGAGCGTCGCCGCCAGGCTCTGACCGGCAAGCTGCCAGGATTCGGCGACCTCGGCCAGTTCGGCGTCGATGGCCTGCATGAGGTCGGGGTCGCCGCCCACGAAGCCCCCGGGCGGCTCGCGGAGCGGCACGGGCGGGCGGCGCGGGTGCGGGGCGGGCACACGGGACGGGTCGCCGCGTGCGGTGGCGAGGCGTTCGACCTGGCGGAAGGCCCGGGTGAAGGCCTGGCCGACCTCAGTGCACCGGTCCACCAGGCCGGCGTGTAATCGGGCGGCCCTGGGGCCGAGCAGCGCACCGTCGCCGAAGAGCCGGAAAGCCCGGTCGAGCGCGTCGCCCTGCTCCTCGGCCAGGCGGGCGACGGCGCGCAGCGCCCGCGCGGCCTCGTCCGGGGTGGCCATGGCGTACCCCCGCCTGTCGGTGGACAAGCCGAGCGTAGGAGGGCCACGCGACGATCGCCCGGCGATATGCCCGATTTCTATGGGCTTGCCGCTACGGGCTCACGTAGTGGTGGAGCAGCGCCGGCTCACCGGCGGCGTTGATCCAGTCGGCACGGCTGCTGCGCACCCTGCGCCAGCCCGACCGCTCGTAGAACGCGATGGCCGCCTCGCCTTCGGCGGAGACCTCCAGCTTCAGCGGCCCGCGCACGGCGGCACGGACCGAGCCCAGCAGCCCGGCGGCCAGGCCGCGCCCGCGCGCCGCCGGGGTCACGAACAGACGGGTGACCTCACCGTCCCGGGTGAGACCGACGTGGCCCAGCACGGCGCCGGCCTCGGCCGCGATCCAGGCCGACGCCAGATCGGCCGGGCTCAGCCAGCCTCTGGGGTCGTCCGGCCAGTCCACCGGATAGCGGTCGGCGCCATGGACCTGGAAGAGCGCCTCGACACAGGCGTCCAGGTCCGCGGGGTCTCTGGGACGGATCAGCATGCGGGCCAGCCTAGAACCGTCATCCGCGCAGCCTCTCGTCAGGAGGAACGGGGACGCCAGTCGCCGCGGTCGAGGTCGAGGTTCTCCGGGGTGTGCAGGCGGACCATGATCCTGGCCACGCTCCTGGGCACGCGGTGCTGGGTGACAAACGACACCACCACCATGACCAGGAACGCGATCGGCACGGTCCACGCGGCGGGCTGGGCCAGCAGGGCGCCCAGCATGCCGTCGTACGGGCCGCCGGTGATCGTGACGAGCACCGCGAGGCAGGCCAGCCCGCCGCCGGCGAACAGCCCCGCCAGCGCGCCGGTCGTGGACAGTCTTCGCCACCAGATGCCGAGCACCAGCAGCGGGCAGAACGACGAGGCGGCCACCGCGAACGCCAGCCCGACCACGTCGGCCACCGGCAGCGCCCGCGCCCACAGGGCCAGCGCCAGCGGCACCGCGACCGCCATCAGCGTGGCGATCCTGAACGAGCGCACCCCGCCCTTGAGCAGGTCCTGCGCGATCACGCCGGCCACGGAGACGGTCAGCCCGGAGGAGGTGGACAGGAACGCGGCGAACGCTCCGGCGGTGACGAGCGCGGTCAGCAGGTCGCCGAGGGTGCCGCCGATCATCCGGGAGGGCAGCGTCAGCACCACGGTGTCCGTGCGGACCAGGTCGGGCGCGTACAGCCGGCCGAGCCAGCCGTACACGGCCGGCAGCAGGTAGAAGGCGCCGAGCAGCGACAGCACGACGAGCGTGGTGCGGCGGGCGGCCCGGCCGTCGGGGTTGGTGTAGAAGCGGACGAGCACGTGCGGCAGCCCCATCGTGCCCAGGAAGGTGGCCAGGATCAGGGAGTACGTCGAGTACACCCCGTACTCCCTGGGCCCGCCCAGCGGGGTGAGCCAGAGTTCGGTGTCCTCCGCGCTCAGCGGGGGCGCCCCGTCGGCCCGCCAGGCGAGCAGCAGGAACACCACCGGCACGGCCAGCGCGGTCAGCTTGAGCCAGTACTGGAACGCCTGCACGAACGTGATGGACCGCATCCCGCCCGACAGCACGTTGAGCACCACCACGCCGGCGACCAGCAGCCCGCCCGCCCACACCGGCGCCCCGGTGATCGTCCGCAGCACCAGGCCCGCGCTCTGGAACTGCGGCATGAGGTACAGCCAGCCGATGAGCACCACGAGCACGCTGGCGGTGCGCCGTACCATCATGGACTCGAGCCGGGCCTCGGCGAAGTCGGGCAGCGTGTAGGCTCCCGAGCGGCGCAGCGGCGCCGACACCAGCACGAGCAGCACCAGGTAGCCGCCGGTCCAGCCGACCGGCAGCCACAGCATGTCGACGCCGTACGACAGGATGAGCCCGGCGACGCCCAGGAACGACGCCGCCGACAGATACTCGCCGCCGATCGCCGAGGCGTTCCACAGCGGGCTGACGGTGCGGGAGGCGACGTAGAAGTCGGAGGTCGTGCGGGAGACGCGGATGCCGAACGCGCCGATGAGCACGGTCGCCACCACGACGATGAGGACGGCGGCCAGGCTCACTGACGGTCGACCAGGTCGGCGAAGTGGCGCTCGTTGCGCTCGGCCTGGCGCACGTACAGCCAGGCCCCGATGACGAAGGCCGGGTAGATCAGCCCCGCCAGCACGGCCCACGGCAGCGGGATCCCGAGCACGTCGACCTCGGCGAGCTCGGGGATGAGCAGGAACAGCAGCGGCAGCCCGCACACCACGCAGGCCAGCACGGTGCAGACGAACATGGCCAGCCGGAACTGGGTGCGCAGCAGCGAGCGCATGTAGACCTCGCCGAGGTCCGTCTGCTCGTCGATCTCCCGGGTCGCCGGGAAGCGGGGTCTGCGCGTGGCGGCGGTGTGGGGGCTGGTGACCGCCACCCGGCGGCCGGGACGGGGTTCAGGGCTCACAGGTCTGACGTCTCCTGGGGCAGTGGCTCAATAGGATCTCCCCTTCCCTGGCGCGGCTCATTCGGGCCTGTGCCGCCGGGCTCGGCGGACGAGGAGGTCGCGCAGCTCACGGGTGTGGCGGCGGCTGACGGGGATCTCGGTGTCACCGACGCGGACCGTGCACCGGCCGGAGTCGATGTGCAGCTCGACGATGTGCTTGACCGCGACCAGGTGGCTGCGGTGCACGCGGACGAACCCGGCCGCCGCCCACCGCTCCTCCAGCGTGGCCAGCGGGATGCGCACGAGGTGGCTGCCGGTGGCGGTGTGCAGGCGGGCGTAGTCGCCGTGCGCCTCCACGTAGATGACGTCGGCACTGGACACGAACCGGGTCACGCCGCCCAGCTCGACCGGGATCGTGTCGGTCTCGGCGCCGTCGACGGGCACGTCGGCCGAGACCGCGACCCGTCTGATCGCCTCGGCCAGGCGTTCCGGGCGCACGGGTTTGAGCAGGTAGTCCTCGGCCTTGATCTCGAAGGCGTCGACGGCGTGCTCCTCGTACGCGGTCACGAACACCACCCGCGGCGGGTTGGCGAACTGGGACAGCAGCCTGCCCAGCACCACCCCGTCGAGGCCGCGCATCCTGATGTCGAGGAAGACCGCGTCGATCGGCCGGCCTTCGGCGATGGCCCGGTCCAGCAGGCGCAGCGCGGCGGCCCCGTCGCGGGCGGTGGCCACCTCGCCGATCCGTGGGTCGGCGCGGAGCAAGTAGGAGAGATCTTCCAGGGCGGGAAGTTCGTCGTCCACCGCGAGCACCCGAAGTTGCGCCATGTACAGTGATAAAACCGACAACAAAGATCCAGGTCAACGGGCTGAGACGCCTGGGTGATATTTCGGCAACCTGACGTTGACCTTCGTGCCCGCTCCGCGGCCCGTCTCGACGACCAGCCCGTACTCGTCGCCGTACACCTGACGCAGCCGCAGGTCGACGTTGGCCAGCCCGACGCCGCCCGCCGGCATGATCTCACCTGCGAGGATGCGCCGCAGCCTGTCGGGGTCCATGCCGAGGCCGTCGTCCTCGACGCTGATGCGGCACTCGGCGCCGGCGTCCTCCGCCATGATCGCGATGCGGCCGACGCCGTCCTTGCTCTCCAGGCCGTGCCGGACGGCGTTCTCGACGAGCGGCTGCAGGCACAGGAACGGCACCGCGACCGGCAGCACCTCCGGCGCGATGCGCAGCGTCACCTGGAGCTGGTCGCCGAAGCGGGCGCGCTCCAGGATCAGGTAGCGGTCGATGGAGCGCAGCTCCTCGGCGAGCGTGGTGAACTCGCCGTGCCGTCGGAAGGAGTAGCGGGTGAAGTCGGCGAACTCCAGCAGCAGCTCCCTGGCCCGCTCCGGGTCGGTGCGGACGAACGAGGCGATCGTGGTGAGGGAGTTGTAGATGAAGTGTGGCGAGATCTGCGCGCGCAGCGCCCGCACCTCGGCCTCCATCAGCAGCGTGCGGGAGCGGTCGAGCTCGGCCAGCTCCAGCTGGGAGTCGACCCAGCCCGCCACCTCCTGGGCGGCGCGGACCAGCCCGGCGGAGGCGTGCTGGCCGTAGGCGGCGAGCGTGCCGACGACCCGGTCGTCGGTGGTCAGCGGCACCACCACGGCCTGCCTGATCGGGCATTCGAGCAGGTCGCAGGAGATGCTCAGCACCTGCGTGCGACCGTCTTCGAGCGTCGCGCGGGCGTGCTCGAACGCCTCCCCCGCGTGGTGCTCGCCCTCGCCGTCGTACACCAGCAGCCGCTCGCCGTCGGTGATCGCCAGCGCGGGCGAGCCGAGCAGCCGGCGCAGGTGGCGCGAGGCGCGGTCGGCGCCGTCGGCGGTGAGGCCGGCGCGCAGCGGCGGGCCGGCGAGCGAGGCCGTGTGCAGGGTCTCGAACGTGGCGCGCTCGGCCGGGCTGGTGCCGAGCTCGCGCCGGCCGCGCAGGACCCGCCACAGCACGATCGCGGGCACGGCGACGATCGCCGCCACGACCGCGATGCCGACCAGGAGCTCCACGGCTCAGCCCGCGGTGAGCGCGCCGGCGACGCGTCCGGCGTAGTCCTGCGCCTCCTCGGGGGAGGCGTACTTGGTGCGCGGCCAGAAGAAGCCGCGCAGGCCGTCCTTGGGGTTGCGCGGGACGACGTGCACGTGCAGGTGGGGGACGCTCTGGCTGACGCGGTTGTTCATCGCGACGAAGGTGCCGCCCGCGCCCAGGCCCTCCTCGACGGCGCCGGCCATGGCGCGGACCCGGTCGAAGAAGGGGCCGACGTCGGCGAGGTCGGCCAGCGTCTCGATGTGCGCCCGCGGCACGACGAGCACGTGGCCCTTGAAGACCGGGCGGGCGTCGAGGAACGAGACGGCCACCTCGTCCTCGTGGACCAGGGTGGCGGGCCGCTCCCCGGCGATGATCTCGCAGAACAGATCGGTGCTCACCGGCGCACCCTACTCCACGGCCGTCGCCGGGGTCGCCTGTCTCCGCACGGTCACCCGGGCAGCGAATCGGGCTTGGGCGGGTCCCTGGGGACGGCGTACGGCTCCTGCTCGGCGGGCTTCCCCTCGGCCACCCGGCGCTCCCTGATCAGCTCGGCGTCCAGCTCGGCGCCGAACAGCAGCGCCATGTTCGACAGCCACAGCCAGATCAGGAAGACCACGACCGTGGCGAGCGTCCCGTACGTCTTGTTGTAGGAGCCGAAGTTGGCCACGTACACGGCGAAACCGGTCGAGACGATCAGCCACAGGACGACCGCCAGCAGCCCGCCGGGCGTCAGCCAGCGCACCCCGGGCTGGCGCACGTTCGGCGCGGCCCAGTACAGCACCATGATCAGGCCGACCGCGATCAGCGCGAGCACCGGCCACTTGGCCACGTTCCAGACGGTCACCGCGGTCTCGCCCAGGCCGAGCGCCTCACCGGCGAGGCGGGACAGGTCGCCGGTCAGCGTGACGGCGACGGCGGCGGCGGCCAGCAGGACCATCAGCATGATCGTGAGGCCGAGCCGGAGCGGGGTGAGCTTGTAGAACGGGCGGCCCTCGTCGATGTCGTAGATCTCGTTGCAGGCCCTGATGAACGCCGCGATGTAACCGGACGAGGACCACAGCGCGACGGCCAGGCCGAGGATCGCCGCCAGGCCCGGCCGGCTCGCCTGCTGGACGCCCTGCAGGCCCTGGGTCAGCAGGTCGCGCACCTCGGCGGGGGCCAGCGTGACCACGTTCCCGAAGAGCGTGCTCGCGTTCTGCTGGCCGGACAGGCCGAGCAGCGACACGAACACGATCAGGGCGGGGAAGATGGACAGCACCGCGTAGTAGGTGAGCGACGCGGCCAGGTCCTGGACGCGGTCGTTCTTGAACTCCACGGCCGTGCGCCTGACGACGCGCCACCAGGACCGGCCCGTCAGCTCGGCGGGGGTCTCGGGGGGTGTCACGTCATAGACCCCGGCGGCGCCGGTCGGCACGGCGGAGGATCAGCGCGACCACCGCGCCGGCGACCGCGAATCCCAGGACCGGCCGCAGGTAGTCGTTGCCGGCGGCGTTCTCCCGTGCCTTGTCCTTCAGTTCGAGTGCCCTGCCGGACATCTCGGCCGCCCTGACCCTGGCGGTCCCGCCCATCTCGGCCGCTCGGGTCTTCGCGGTGCCGCCCATCTCGCCGGCCCTGGCCTTCGCCGTGCCGCTCATCTCGGCCGCCTTGGCCTTGGCGGTGCCGACCATCGCGGCGGCGCGCTCCTTGGCCGACTCGGCCGCCTCGGCCGCCCGGCTCTTGACGTCCACCTTGTGGGCCAGCGCGCTCACGGTCTCGCCGAGCTCGCGGCGGGTCTCCCTGATGCTCTCGCGGACCTGTTCCTCTTCGTCCCCGCTCACGGCGGCCCGGCGCGCGCGGTCGGTGAGCGGCGTCGCGATGGAGCCCCGGTCCTGGTAGGGAGTGGTCGACTCGGGGACCCGCGTGCCGCCGCCGCGCAGCGACTCCTCCTCCACGGCGCGGGAGTGGATCGCCTCCGCGCGGTCGTCCGGCTCCGGCCCCTCGGGGATGAACGTCTCGTGCGGCTCGCGGCGGAGCTCCGCCTCGTGCGCGTTCTCGGCCGCGCCGCCCCGCGTGACGGGCACGTTGATGGATTCGGGGTCCGTCGGGGTGCCGACCGTCGCCCTGCGTGAACCCACGTCGCCCGCGTACTGGTCGTCGGAGTATCCCGGGTTCGTCTCACTCATCGGTGTGCTCCCTCCCTGACCGCGCCGATGTCGGCCTTCACGCTGGCGATCGTCTCCCTGGGAACGGGCGGGGTGGCCTGCTGGACCTGCTTCTTGCCGGCCAGGCCCAGCACCGCCGCGGTCGCGAGCAGCACCACGGCCACGATCGCGGCCGCCAGCCAGGCGGGCATGACGAGCGCGAGCAGCATCACGACGGCCGCCACGAGCACGGCGCCGCCGAAGAGCCCGACGATGCCCGCGGCGCCCACGATGCCGGCGCCGAGGCCGGCGCGCTTGCCCTTGCGCGTGAGTTCGAGCTTGGCCAGCCGGAGCTCGTCCCTGACGAGCCGGGAGACCTGCTCGGACAGATCGCTGACTAGTTTCTGGGTGTCGTTCACGACGTCGCCTCCTCCGTCGAGGAGTGCGCCTACCCACCTATACCGCCTTCTATCACGACCCTTCAGGCCGGTGATCAGCGCGGATTCCGGGCAGCGAGAAGCCGCGCGACCGCTCGGGCCGCGCGGGCTCTCTCAGCGCTTGGCGGCGCGCAGCAGGAAGCCGACGACCCGTACGACGGGCGAGGCGGGCGCCTCGCACCAGTTGGCGGGCTGCTTCGGCTTGCTCCACGGAGAGGGGAGCTCGCACGAGGGAGCCTGCGGCTTGGGCCGCTCACACCACGATCCGGGAGGATTCATACTTCCACTGTACAACCGGGCATCACGCTTTCAGCGGCTGAATGGAGCGGGACGCGCGCACGACCGCCGCGAGGGCGTCCGGGTCGGCGGTGCGTTCGTACACGTCCAGCGCGGTGTCGGCCAGCTTGATCACGTGCTCGTCGCCGTGCGCGACGGCCCGGTCGAACGCCTCCTGCGCGGAGCCGGGCGCGGCGGGCAGCTCCCGCCCGGTCACCGGCCCCGCGGGCCCGTACGCGGCCGTGACCGCGGCGGCGGCGGCCCACGCCGCGTCGAGGCTCGGCACCCAGAGGGAGGCGGGCAGGGCGGGCAGCGTGCGGAGCACCGCCGTGGGGGCGGTCGCCGAGTGGATCAGCATGACGGGCGAGCCGTGCGCGTGGGTGAGATAGCGCAGGGTGGCGGCGTCGGCCAGCGCGGCGAGCCGGTCCCTGGCCTCGCCGGCGCCCGAGGCCGGGGCCAGCGCGGCGACCGACGGCTCCCAGCCGCCGGTGCCGGCGAGCTGGCGGAGCCGGTGGTCGATGTCCCGGCTCTGGTCGGCCACCCGCGGCACCCCGGCCAGCGCGCCCGACGGCGTCTCCGTGCCGGATGGCGGGGCCGCTCCGGCCACGGGCTGCCAGCGTGCCGCCCAGTAGCCGAGCGCCTGCCCCAGCTCGGCGAGCCGCGGCCCGTCCTCCAGCTCCAGCAGGGCGTGGACCGCGTGGCCGGTGCGGATGACGCCGTGGGTCGCCCCGGCCGCGATGCCGGGCAGCAGCCGCGGCCACCACTCCTCCAGCACGGCCCGCCACGGCCGTTCCTTCGTCTCCCGCTCGAAGAACCGCAGCCAGTCGCCGAGCCGTCGCGGGTCGCCCAGCGCTTCACGCCAGTCGTCCCCGATCGCGCGGGTGCCGCCGGGAGCCTCCTCCAGGCGGGCGGTGTAGGCGTCCAGCCAGCGGTGGACCTCGCGGGCGTGCCCGCGCCTGACCATCGACTCGACCGCCATCGGGCCGTGGTTGCTCAGCCAGCCGTCGAACTCGGGGCCGGTGCGGTGCAGCCGCTCGAACGCCTCTTCCAGGGTGCCGCTGTCGTCCATGCACCCGACGCTAGCCCCGCCCGCCCCCGCCGCGCCTCGGTCCATGGACCTAGGCGCCCTCCTCCGTTCGTCCTATGACGGATCGCCGGAGCTCCGGCGGGTAACCTGCCGGGGTGCTGGTCGTACACGGGGTGTGGGCGGGAGAAGGGCTGGCCTTCTGGGCGGAGCAGCCCGCGCGGGCTGCGGGCGGGCCCGGCCGGCATCCGTTCGCCGCGCCGGTCCCCGCGCTGCGGGAGGCGCTCGGCGTCGACGGCGGGGACGAGCCGGAGCTGGCGCTGCTGCTGCCCGGGACGGCGAAGGAGCCGATGCCCTCGCCCGAGACGGGGCGGCCCGCGACCGCGACGCGGCCCCGGTTGCGGGTGTGGCGGGTGCCCGCCGTGGTGCCGCCCGTCTCGGCCGCCCTGCGGGTGGTGGACGCCTGCGACGGCAGCGCCACCGTCCGTCACTGGGCGGCCGCCGCCGGGTTCGCCCGCGACCTGGTACGGCGCGGCCGGGTGGTCCCGCGGCTGGTGGCGGCTCCCGGCGGCGCCTGCCGTGCGGTCTGGGAGCCGGTGGTCACCCGGGGTGACGCGGCGTACTTCAGGGAGCTGGCCCTGGCGATGCCGCCCGCGTCCCGTACCTCGGAGGTGGAGCGGCCGTCCGGGGAGGTGCTGTGGGAGGCGCTCGGGGCGTTCACCGACGCGCTGGTCCGTGAGGCGCTGCCCGAGCCGCTCGTCGAGCGGGCGGTGACGGCGCGCGAGCGGTGGCTGGCCGCCCTGACCGGCCCCGACGGCTCGTGCCCCGACGTGCCGGGTCTGCGCGAGGAGCTGGACCGGTGGCGCGAGACGGTGGTGAGCGCCGAGGGCGCCGCGCGGGTGTGCTTCCGGCTGGTCGAGCCGGTCGAGGAGGACGAGGCCGACCGTGACCTCGACGCGGGGTGGCGGGTGGAGCTGGCTCTGCAGGGGGTGGAGGACCCGAGCCTGTACGTGCCCGCCGTGCGGGTGTGGCGCGGGGAGCCGGTGGCCGGGGTGCCGGCGGCGGAGCGGGAGCTGCTGGCCGGGCTCGGCCGGGCGGTGCGGCTCTATCCGGAGCTGGAGCGGGCGCTGCGCGTGGCCGAGCCGGGCGAGCTGGTGCTCGACACCGCGGGCGCGTTCGGGTTCCTCAGGGAGGCGGCGCCGCTGCTGCAGGCCGCCGGGTTCGGGGTGCTGCTCCCCCGCTGGGCCGGGCGGAACCGGCTGGGGCTGAAGGTGACGGCCAGGAGCAAGGACCCGGGGGCGGTGGCCGGGCAGGGGCTGGGGCTGCGCGAGCTGGTCGGCTTCCGGGTCGACCTGGCCGTGGCCGGGGAGACGATCGGCGAGGAGGAACTGGCCGAGCTGGCCCGGTTGAAGGTGCCGCTGGTCCGGGTGCGCGGCCGGTGGGTGGAGCTGGACGAACGGCAGCTGGCGGCCGCGCTGCGGGTGGTCGGCGGCGAGCGGGCCGGTGAGGCCCCGGCGGCCGACCTGCTGCGGCAGGTGGTCCGGGGCGACGGCGAGCTGCCGCTGCTGGAGGTGGACGCCGACGGGGTGCTCGGCGACCTGCTGTCCGGCGAGGCGGAGCGGCGGCTGCGGCCGATCGGCACGCCCGCGGGCATCGACGCGACGCTCCGCCCGTACCAGGAGCGGGGGCTGGCCTGGCTGAGCTTCCTGTCGGAGCTGGGGCTGGGCGGGATCCTGGCCGACGACATGGGGCTGGGCAAGACGATCACCACCCTGGCGCTGCTGGTCCACGAGGGGACGGGGCCGACGCTGCTGGTGTGCCCGATGTCGCTGCTGGGCAACTGGCAGCGGGAGGCGGCCCGGTTCGCGCCGGGCCTGCGCGTGTACACCCACCACGGCCCCGGCCGCGACCCCGCGCTCATCGCCGGCGCCGACCTGGTCCTCACCACGTACGGCACGGCGCAGCGGGACCTGGAGGCGCTGCGCGAGGTCTCCTGGCGGCGGGTGGTGTGCGACGAGGCGCAGGCGATCAAGAACAGCGGCACGCTCCAGGCCAGGGCGGTCCGGGCGATCCCGGCGGCGCAGCGGCTGGCGCTGACCGGGACCCCGGTGGAGAACCACCTGGCCGAGCTCTGGTCGATCATGGAGTTCGCCAACCAGGGGCTGCTGGGGACGCGGGCCGGGTTCAGGGAGCGGTTCCAGGAGCCGATCGAGGCCCGGCAGGACGAGGAGGCGGCGCACGCGCTCAGACGGGCGACCGGGCCGTTCATCCTGCGGCGCGTCAAGACCGACAAGTCGGTGATCAGCGACCTGCCGGAGAAGCTGGAGATCAAGGAGTGGTGCCCGCTCACCACCGAGCAGGCGTCGCTCTACCAGGCGGTCGTGGACGACATGCTGGGCAAGATCGACGGCAGTGAGGGGATCGAGCGGCGCGGGCTGGTGCTGGCGACCGTGGCCAAGCTCAAGCAGGTCTGCAACCACCCGGCCCACCTGCTCAAGGACGGCTCCAGGCTGGCCGGCAGGTCGGGCAAGCTGCAGCGGCTGGAGCAGCTCGCCGAGGAGATCCTGGCCGAGGGCGAGAAGGCGCTGGTGTTCACCCAGTACACCGAGTTCGGCGCCATGCTCCAGCCCTACCTGGCGCGGCGGCTGGACCGGCCGGTGCTCTGGCTGCACGGCGGCCTGCCGAAGAAGGCCCGCGACCGGCTGGTCGACCGCTTCCAGGAGGACGGCGAGCCGATGCTGTTCCTGCTGTCGCTCAGGGCGGCGGGCGTGGGGCTCAACCTGACCGCCGCCAGTCACGTCGTCCACGTCGACCGCTGGTGGAACCCGGCCGTCGAGGACCAGGCCACCGACCGCGCCTTCCGCATCGGCCAGCGCAAGAACGTGCAGGTCCGCAAGCTGATCTGCGCCGGCACGCTGGAGGAGCGGGTCGACGAGCTGATGGAGCGCAAGAAGGCGCTGGCCGAGCGGGTGGTGGGCACCGGCGAGGACTGGCTGACGGACCTGTCGACGCGGGAGCTGCGCGAGGTGTTCCGGCTGACTTCGGAGGCGGTGGCCTGAGATGCGGTACGGGACCCCGATCAAGGTCGAGGGCGGCCTCCGCGCCCGGTCGAGGCGCGGCTCGATCGGGTCGGCGTGGTGGTCGCGGCGGTTCATCGACATCCTGGAGCGCGTCTGCGACCGGGGCAGGCTCTCACGCGGGCGCGGCTACGCCAGAGCCGGGCAGGTGCTGTCCATCGACCTGTCGCCCGGCCTGGTGTCGGCCGCCGTGCAGGGTTCGCGGCGCACCCCGTACGAGGTGACGATCGCGATCGAGGCGTACGGCGAGGAGCGCTGGGAGACGCTGGAGTCGGCGATCGCCGAGCAGGCGGTCTACCGGGCCAAGCTGCTGGCCGGGGAGATGCCGGAGGAGATCGAGGAGCTGTTCGCCTCGGTCGGCGTCGACCTGTTCCCGCGCGATCTCGGCATGGACTGCTCGTGTCCCGACTGGGGGTTCCCGTGCAAGCACGTGTCGGCGGTGCTGTACCTGCTGGCGGAGTCGTTCGACGAGGACCCGTTCCTGGTGCTGGCGTGGCGCGGGCGGGGGCGCGCGGAGCTGCTGGGCTCGCTCGCCGCCCGGCCCGCCGCGGGCGTCCCGGCGGTGGCGGACGTGCCGTTCGCGGAGCGGCTGGCGGACTTCTACACGCCGGGCGGCAGCGCGCACCCGCCGGAGCGCCGCCCGGCGGGCTCGGACCTGCTCCCCCGGCTCTTCCCGCCGCCCGCGGACCTGGCCGCCCCGCTCGGCGTCGCCTACCGCTGGCTGGGTGAGTGAGCCGGGGTCAGCGGTCCTCGAAGTCGGCCGGGACCATGACGCGTACGCCGTTGGGCACCACGCGGAGCCTGATCGGGGTGCGGAGCCGCACCTCGCCGTCGACGTCGGCGGCCATCGGCGGGTCGGTCTCCAGCAGCATCTCCCGCCCGGTCACGAAGGGGCCGCCGGCCAGGCTCCGCCACCGGCCCGTGGTGGCGCGGGCGAGCGTCTCGACCAGCAGCCGCAGCTTCTTGCCCGAGCCGAGCTGGTAGGCGACGAGCATGCCGTCGTCGATGCTGATGTCGCGGGCCACCTGCCAGCCGCCGTGGAAGCGGCCGTTGGCGATGTTGAGCTGGTGGGTGAGGAGCTCGTGGCGCTGCCCGTCGACCGTGATGTAGGCCCGGAACGGGCGGTGGCCGGGCAGGATCGTGAGCGCGGTCAGCGGGTAGGCGGGCCGGCCCACCCACCGCTTCAGCCACGGCCTGACCTTGCCCGCCACCTCCACCGACACCCCGAAGCTGGCCAGGTTGGCGAACGGCCGGTCGTCGGCCATGCCGAGGTCGATGTCGGCCACCTTGCCGGTGGCGAACACCCGGATCGCGCCCGAGAGGTCGAGCGGCAGGCCGAGGCTGCGGGCGAAGTTGTTGGTGGTGCCGAGCGGCAGGACGCCGAGCGCCACGTCGCGGTGGGCGACGTGGCGCACGGCGGAGGAGAGCGTGCCGTCGCCGCCGCCGACGATCAGCAGGTCGGGCCCCGTCGCCAGGGCCGTGTCGAGCAGCTCGCGCAGCCGTTTCGGGTTGTAGACGCCGATCTCGGCCAGCGGCTCGAAGCCCAGCTCGTGGACCTGCTCGATCACCTCGAAGTAGTGGCGGCGGCCGCGTCGTGAGCGAGTGTTGATCACCACTGCCACACGGCGATCCTTGAGGATCGCCGCGGTGTGCTCGGCCTTGGTGCGCAGTTCGCTCATGGTCATCAATCGTAGGTCCAGAAGCCCCTGCCTTCGCACGGCGACCGTGTGAAGACAGGGGCTCGCGACCCGCCTGATCTACTTCTTCGGCGGGGTCACCTGGACGATGGCGCCGAGGTCGCCGGGGAGCGGGCTGATCAGCTTGATCCCCACGCCCAGCGCCTTGCCCTCGTCCCCCGGGTTACCGGAGCCGAGCACGTGGCCGCCGCCGATGTCGAGGCCGTAGTACTCGGTGGCCGGGGCGCCGTCCACGTTCACCACGCGGGTGCTGTACGGCTGGTCGCCCTTGGACGGGACGACGGTGGAGGCGTCGAAGTCCCGGTAGAACAGGCCGCCGTCCTGGACCTCCAGGCCGGGGTACCAGGTCTTGGCGTCGGTGAACTCCTTGACGCCCTTCAGCCCGCCGATCTGCGTGCAGTACTCGCTGAACGGCTCGTCCGGCGCCTCCAGGCACTCCTTGAGCGGGTAGGTGTTCCTGAACGAGAACGCCGCGTTGGACGTCTGGGTGCGGCCTTCCATGTTCTTGTGCCTGGTCGGGTCCTTCGCGGCCGCCTCGCCGGTGCGGCGCAGCGGGTCGAAGTGGGAGTCGACGAGCAGCAGGGTGCCCTTGGAGCCGATGCTCGGCGCCGCCTCCAGGTTGTTCACCAGCACGTTGTTGGTGTAGGTCGAGTCGCGGTACCAGACCAGCAGGCCGGGCGCGTTGTACTTGACCTTCTCCACCTTCCACGCCCCGTCACGCGAGTACGTGGTGTCGTAGGCGTACTGCAGGCCCTTGTCGAACCCGTCGAAGTTGCGCCACTCGGCGAGGTAGAACCGCTGGATCTCGCGCTCGCCGTTGTTGATCGTCCAGCCCTGGCCGCTGGTGTTGGTGAAGGTGCCGCCGGTGGCCCGCCAGCCGTTCTCGCCGCCCTCGACGTCGTCGCTCCACACGGTGGCGCCGTCGCTGGTGAGCTCGAAGTCGTCGGCGTGCCAGCCGCGCGGGGTGAAGGCCGCGTCGGTGTTGTACGTCAGCCGCAGCTTGATCGATTGGCCGGCGAACGGGGTCAGGTCGACGTAGTCGTGCCGCCAGCCGCCGGTGTCACCGGTGATGCCGTACTTCTTGTCGCCGAAGGTGGCGAGGTTCTTGTTCGGGTCCGGGTAGTCGTCGGGCGTGGTGATCTCGTCGCCGGCCTCGTCGAAGACCTTCTGCTGGGCCCAGGTCGAGCCGCCGTCGGTGGACACCTCGACGAAGCCGAAGTCCCAGTCGGACTCGATCTCGTAGTTGTTCCACATCCAGAACCGCACGTCGGACCCGGCGGGCACGTCGATGTCGCGGCCCACCGAGACGTTCGCCCACTCCTGGTCCATGCCGGACCACCAGGCGTTGCCGCCGCTGTGCGGGTCGACCATCTTGAGCGGCTCGGAGGCCAGGTTCACCCGGACGCCGTCCTGGGTGAGCTTCGGCGTGCGGGAGGACTGGCCGACGGTGACCAGGCTCTTGCGGTCACCCGGGTCGAACACCTTCGGGTTGGCCCAGCCGAGCACCCACTTGTCCCACAGGCCCATGTGCGTGGGCATGGACTGGAAGATCGGGCCGGAGTGGGAGCCACTGGACATCAGGTCCCAGAAGTCCACCGCGGAGCTGCCCGCGCCGGAGGTGTCGTACAGGTCGGGCAGGCCGAGGTCGTGGCCGTACTCGTGGGCGAAGACGCCGACGCCGGAGTCCTCGGGCTGCACGATGTAGTTGGAGATCTTCATGTCGGTGCCGGGCACCTGGTAGCCGCCGGCGACCGCGCTGGAGTGGGCCCAGATGGCGTAGGTGCCCTCGGCGCCGCCGTCGGAGGACTTGTCCTTGCCGGCGTGGACCAGCACGAGGTGGTCGATCACGCCGTCGGGCTCGGCGAAGTTCCCGTCGCCGTCGGCGTCGGAGACGTCCTCAAGGTCGTAGTCGGCCCAGGGGAAGTCCGGCTGGGTCTGGGCCAGCACGTCGACGGCGTCGATGGCGAGCTGGCCGGCGCCGAGCGGGTTGTCGGGGTGGCCGGACATGTCCTGCGGGTTGCCGCCGCAGGCCGCGGCGCCGTACCAGGCCTCGGAGTGCGGGGCCTTGATCCAGCCGACGGCGGAGCCGGTGACGGAGTAGGCGCCCTTGGACATCTCCTCGTACATCTTCTTCAGCGTGAAGCCGGAGATGTCGATGCCTGGCCTGCCGTCGCGGGGGTCCTTCAGGTCCTTGCGTACGCGCTCGGTGATGCCCTTGTCGGTGTAGAGCATCTTGTTGAAGTGCTCGGGGCTGAAGTCCTTGACCCAGAAGGAGTTGTTGTCCTTGTTCGGCAGCGTGGCCGGGTCCGGGATGTTGTTGTGCAGGGGGCCGTTCTTGAGCGTGCCGGCCGGCTCGACGAGGCAGTCGTCGGGGGCGCTGTCGACGGTTCGCAGCCGGTTGTAACCGGAGAAGTCGTCGTCGGCGTTCTCGTTGAACTCGACCAGCAGCGTCAGCAGCTTGGCGGTCCTGGTCTGCTTGGTCTTCTTGAAGATGAAGTCGGCGGGGTTGCGGCCGGTCCTCAGGGCCTCCTGCTCGCGGGCGGCGAGCACCCGGGCGGCCGCCGGGTTGCCCAGGCTGTGCTTCTGGTCGATCTCCCGTGCCCGCGACCGTGAGCGCTTGTCACCGCCCGGCGCGCCCGGTTCCTCGGGCGTGGCCTCGTCCCTGGGCGGGGCGTAGTTGATGTAGAAGTCGGACGGACCGGGCTCGTAGCGCGCCACGGAGGACGCTTGCGCGGTGGGCGCCGTGAGGGTGGCGCCCAGCAGGGCTACTGCCGGGATCGTGGCTAAGAGGCGCGTCTTTCGGGACACCGAGTACCCCTTCTGCCCGGGGTCGCCGGGCGATGGCCGGAGGGTTTCGCAAGCCGGACGGTAGACCCCGGATAAACTCGGCGTAAAGTCGCGGGTCGAAATATCACGAAACCAGGACATTCACCACAGCAGCCATGCCGCGACGGCGGCACCCCCCAGTGCCCCGCCGTAACACACCACGGCGATCGGCAGATCGAACCGGGCCAGGCCCAGCAGTTCCTCGCTGGTGTGGCGGATCCGGTGCGCGGCGTGGAAGAGGCAGAGCGCCACGACCGCCACCAGCGCCACCCGCACCGGCAGAGGTTCGAGCGCGCCCGCGAGGTGCGCGGCGGACGGCCAGTCGAGCACGCCCAGCGGCATGAGCACGCCGAACAGCAGCACGAGCACCGGCAGCAGCAGCGCGGCGACCACGCCTCCGCCGCTGAAGAGCAGCCACAGGTACGGTTCCAGCACGCGTCTCATGGCGACCTCAGCACGACGTACGCGACGACCGCGGAGACCAGCAGCCAGGCCGAGTGGTTGCCGCCCTGGATCATCCAGGCGGGCACCCGCCAGCCGTCCAGCCGCACCACCGTGGCCTTGGGCGCGAGGTTGAGGAAGGTGATCGCGTGGAAGCAGGTCGCGGCCAGCGCCACCACGTTGACCGCGATCATCCACGGTTGCCCGGCGAGCGCGACGAAGCCCGCGTACCCGCCGCCGGTCAGGGCGGCGATCATCAGCAGCAGGTACGCGACCGTCCAGGCCACGAACACGCTGGTCAGCTCCCGGAGCACGAAGATCGTGTAGCGCCGCGAGCGGGCGAACCAGAGCCGGTCGCGGCCGCGTACGTAGGGCGCGGTCATCGACGGCTCCACGGCAGCACCGAGCGGAGCGCGGCGGTCAGCTTGTAGCGCTGGATGGCCTCGGCCGGGTCGACGTGCTTGGGGCAGGCGTTCGTGCACTCGCCGACGAACGTGCACCCCCAGACGGCGTCCTCCTGGCTCAGCACGTCGAACCGGTCGTCCATGTCGCGCGAGTCCAGGTTGTAGCGCTGCGCCAGCGCGATCGCCGCGGGCCCGAGGAAGTCCGGGTCGAGCACGTACACCGGGCAGGCCGAGTAGCAGAGCATGCAGTTGATGCACATGCTGTACTGCTTGTAGGCGTCGAGCTGCGCCGGGGTCTGCGCGTACTCGGCGGTCAGCGGCAGCTCCTCGCCCTCCCTGACCAGCCACGGCCGCACCGACGACAGCTTGGCCAGGAAGTCCTCGATGTCCACCACCAGGTCCCTGATGACCGGGAACCCCTTGAGCGGCTCGATCCTGACCGGTCCGTCCCCGTACTCGGTGAGGAAGGTCCCGCAGGTCAGCCGGGGTTCGCCGTTGACGGTCATGCCGCACGACCCGCAGATGCCCATCCGGCACGACCAGCGGAACGACAGCGTGCCGTCCAGCCGGTCCTTGACGTAGGTGAGCCCGTCGAGCACCGCCCAGTCGGGCATGAGCGGCACCTCGTACGACGCGAACACGGGCTCGGCGTCCTGCCCGGGGCGGTACCGGGCGACCTCCAGCCGGATCGACTCAGTCACGGCCATAGACCCTTTCCCCTGGGGGCCAGCGGGTGATGGTGACGGGCAGCAGCCCCACCGAGGGGGTGCCGTCGGGGGCGCGGTGGACCAGCGAGTGCGCCAGGAAGGCGCCGTCGTCCCTGACGGGGAAGTCGGTGCGCTGGTGGGCCCCGCGCGACTCCTGCCGGTTCAGCGCGCAGGCCACGATGGTCCGCGCGACGTCGAGCATGGCCCGCAGCTCCAGCAGGTTGATCATCTCGGTGTTGAAGACGGCGCTGGTGTCGTCGGCCCGCGCCTTCAGGGCCCGCTCGCACAGCTCGGCGAGGGTGTCGGCGGCCTTGGCCAGCACGTCGCCGCCGCGGTAGATGCCGGCCGCGCCCTCCAGCGTGTGCTGCATCTCCTCGCGCAGGACGGCGACGCGCTCGCCGTTCGCGCGGCCCTCGCGGGCGCGGGTCAGCCGCCGCCGCTCGTCGTCGCCCTGGCTGCGCACCGCGGGCGGCTCGCCCTCGCGGTGGGTACGGGCGAACTCGGCGGCGGCGGTCCCGGCCCGCCTGCCGAAGACGAGGATCTCCGGCAGCGAGTTGGAGCCGAGCCGGTTGGCGCCGTTGATGCTCACGCAGGCCGTCTCCCCCGCCGCGTACAACCCCGCGACCGGGGTGGCCCCGTCGAGGTCGGTGTGCACGCCGCCCATCATGTAGTGCACGACGGGACGGACCGGGATGAGGTCGGTGGCCGGGTCGAGGTTCTGGTAGCTGCGGCAGAGCTCGCGCACGAACGGGATGCGGGCGTCGATCTTGTCCTCGCCGAGGTGGCGCAGGTCTAGGTAGACGACGGGCCCGTACGGGGTGTCGGCCGTGCGCCCTTTGCGCTGCTCGTGGACGAACGCCTGGGAGAGCCGGTCGCGCGGGCCCAGCTCCATGCTGCGCAGCTTCGGGGCGGGGGTGGGCCGGCCCAGGTCGTAGTCCTGCAGGTAGCGGTAGCCGTCCTTGTTGATCAGCCAGCCGCCCTCGGCCCTGGCCGCCTCGGTGATGAGGATGCCGGTGAACGGCAGCCCGGTGGGGTGGTACTGGACGAACTCCATGTCCTTCAGCGGCGCGCCCGCCCGGTAGGCCAGCGCCATGCCGTCGCCGGTCTTGATGGTCGCGTTGGTGGTGAACGGGAAGGCCCGGCCGCAGCCGCCGGTGGCCAGGATCACGGTCCTGGCGGGGATCGCCTCGACGCGGCCGGTCCTCATCTCGACGGCGACCACGCCGTGCACCCGGCCGTCGTCGACGATGAGCTGGGTGACGTACCACTCGTCGTATCGCACGATGTCGGGATATTTCAGGGTGGTCTGGAAGAGCGTGTGCAGCAGGTGGAAGCCCGTCTTGTCGGCCGCGTACCAGGTGCGCTGCCGTTTCATGCCGCCGAACGGGCGCACCGCGACCCGCCCGTCGGGCTCCCTGCTCCACGGGCAGCCCCAGTGTTCCAGCTGGATGAGCTCGCGGGGCGCCTCGGCCACGAACGCCTCCACCGCGTCCTGGTCGCACAGCCAGTCGCCGCCGGAGATCGTGTCGTAGCAGTGCTCGTCCAGGCTGTCGCCGGCGCCGATCACCGCGGCGGCGCCGCCCTCGGCGGAGACCGTGTGGCTGCGCATCGGATACACCTTGGACAGCACGGCCACGGTCAGGGACGGGTCGGTCTCGGCGACCGCGAGCGCGGCGCGCAGGCCGGCCCCGCCGCCCCCGACGATGAGCACGTCGATCATGCGATCAGCTCCCGCGGTCGGGCTGGATCGGGTCCTTCACCCGCCTGCCGTCGTGGCGGACGGCGGACAGGTGGATGCTGCCGTCGTGGTACTCGTGCCGGATCCGGCGGCAGCCGCAGTCGAAGAACTGGTCGCGGATGACGAGGCCGTAGCCGTCGTCGTCGACGAGGCGTTCGCCTCCCGACTTCCTCCCGCAGGGGGCCGTCTCGGGGGTGAAGGGGATCTTGGTGCCGGTCATCGCCGATCTCCTTAGACAGGCGACTGAATGGGCGGATCGTCACATCAACAGAAGCACCGCGACCTCTCGGGGGAAAGGTCTCACTTTGTTTCGCGGCGCTTGAGCGCGGCCTGCTGGGCCTCCTTCAGCTCCGGCTTGTCGTCGGGCGGGTAGTGCAGGTCGAAGGCGGGCCGTTCGGAGCGGATCGGCGGCATGAAGGAGAAGTTGTGCCGGGGCGGCGGGCAGCTCGTGGCCCACTCCAGGGAGCCGGCGAACCCCCACGGGTCGTCGACGGTGACCTTGGGCGCCCGTCTGGCCGTCCTCCAGACGTTGTAGAGGAACGGCAGCGTCGAGGCGCCGAGCAGGAACGCCCCCGCCGAGGAGATCTCGTTGAGCAGGGTGAACCCGTCGCCGGGCGAGTAGTCGGCGTAGCGGCGCGGGAACCCGAGCATGCCCAGCCAGTGCTGCACCAGGAAGGTGGTGTGGAAGCCGATGAACAGCGTCCAGAAGTGGAGCTGGCCCAGCCGGTCGTCCAGCATCCGGCCGGTCATCTTGGGCCACCAGAAGTAGAACCCGGCGAACATGGCGAACACGACCGTGCCGAACACCACGTAGTGGAAGTGGGCCACCACGAAGTAGGAGTCGGTGACCTGGAAGTCGAGCGGCGGCGAGCCCAGGATGACGCCGGTGAGCCCGCCGAGCAGGAAGGTGACGAGGAACCCGATGGCGAACATCATCGGCGCCTCGAAGGACAGGTGTCCCCGCCACATGGTGCCGATCCAGTTGAAGAACTTCACCCCGGTCGGCACCGCGATGAGGAAGGTCATGAACGAGAAGAACGGCAGCAGCACCTGCCCGGTGGGGAACATGTGGTGCGCCCAGACGGTCATGGACAGCCCGGCGATGGCGATGGTCGCGCCGACCAGCCCGATGTAGCCGAAGATCGGCTTGCGCGAGAAAACGGGGATGACCTCGGTGATGATGCCGAAGAACGGCAGCGCGATGATGTAGACCTCGGGGTGCCCGAAGAACCAGAAGAGGTGCTGGTAGAGGATCGGCCCGCCGTTGGACGGGTCGAACACCTGGGTGCCCAGCCGCCGGTCCGACTCCAGCACCAGCAGCGCGGCGGCCAGCACGGGGAACGCCATCAGCACGAGCATGCTGGTCAGCAGCACGTTCCAGGTGAAGATCGGCATCCGGAACATGGTCATGCCGGGCGCCCGCATGCCGATGATCGTGGTGATGAAGTTGACCGCGCCGAGGATCGTGCCGAGTCCGGCGAGGGCCAGCCCCATGATCCACAGGTCGCCGCCGACGCCGGGCGAGTAGGTGGCCGACGACAGCGGCGTGTAGGCGAACCAGCCGAAGCTCGCCGCCCCGCCCGGGGTGAAGAAGCCGGCCACCGCGATCAGGCCGCCGAACAGGAACAGCCAGAAGCTGACCGCGTTGAGCCGCGGGAAGGCCACGTCGGGCGCGCCGATCTGCAACGGCATGACCGCGTTGGCGAACCCGGCGAACAGCGGGGTGGCGAACAGCAGCAGCATGATCGTGCCGTGCATGGTGAACATCTGGTTGTAGGTCTCGGCGTCGACGACCTGCAGTCCCGGCGCCGCCAGCTCGGCCCGGATGATCATCGCCATGACCCCGCCGATCAGGAAGAACCCGAACGAGGAGATCAGATACAGGTAGCCGATCACCTTGTGATCGGTGGTCGACAGCCAGGACGCGATGACCGTCCCGGTGCGCCGTCGCCTGACCTGTTCGATCGAGGTCTCGCGAACGGTGGTCACGGCTGCTCCCTCCAGTAGAGGTGGCGTGCCTACCCATTCCACGCCAACGATCGACGTGCGTGAAGGAGTTTTTCGAAGATTGCCGATATGTCCCCTTCTCGGATGGCGGACGCGGGCCAGGACCGGCCCCAGGATCTTCTATCCTTCGTGTCAACCCGATCGGAGGAGAGATTTCGTGACCGCTTCGCGTGACTACGCCGCCCTCGCCCAGCGTGGGCTCTCGCTCGACCTCACCAGGGGGAAGCCGTCGCCGCGTCAGCTCGACCTCTCCAACGACATGCTGAGGCTGCCGGAGTCCTACCACGCGGCCGACGGCACCGACGCCCGCAACTACGGCGACCTGCAGGGCCTGCCCGAGCTGCGCGAGCTGTTCGGCCCGCTGCTGCAGGTGCCGCCGGCGCAGGTCGTGGTGGGCGGCAACGCCAGCCTCGCGCTCATGCACGACACGGTCGTGCACGCGCTGCTCGGCAAGGTGCCGGGCGCCGAGCGGCGGTGGGTGGAGGAGCCGGAGATCACCTTCCTGTGCCCGGTGCCCGGCTACGACCGCCACTTCACGATCTGCGAGCGGCTCGGCATCACGATGGTGGCCGTCCCGATGGGCCCTGACGGCCCCGACATGGACGTCGTCGAGCGGCTCGTGGCGAGCGACCCGAAGGTCAAGGGCATGTGGTGCGTGCCCAAGTACAGCAACCCGTCCGGCGTCGTCTACAGCGACGAGACCGTGCGCCGGCTCGCCGCCATGCCGGCGGCCGCCCCCGACTTCCGGATCTTCTGGGACAACGCCTACGCCGTCCACCACCTCACCGACACCCCGGCCGAGCTGGCCGACCTGCTCGCGCTCTGCGCCGCCCACGGCAACCCCGACCGGGCCCTCGTGTACGGCTCCACCTCCAAGGTGACGCTGGCCGGCGCGGGCGTGTCGTTCTTCGGCTCGTCCCCGGCGAACGTGGAGTGGTTCCTGGCCAACACCCGCAAGCAGTCCATCGGGCCCGACAAGCTCAACCAGCTGCGCCACGTCGAGTTCCTGCGCGACGCCGACGGGGTGGCCGCCCACATGCGCCGCCACGCCGAGCTGATCGCGCCCAAGTTCGAGCTGGTCGACCGGGTGCTGACCAAGGAGCTCGGCGGCCTCGCCACCTGGACCAGCCCGCGGGGCGGCTACTTCATCAGCCTGGAGGTGCCGCACGCCGCCGAGGTGGTGGCCAGGGCCAAGGCGGCGGGCATCGCGCTCACGCCCGCCGGGGCCACCCACCCGTACGGCGAGGACCCGGACGACCGCGTGATCCGGATCGCCCCCACCTACCCCGAGCTGGACGAGCTGGAGCAGGCCATCCTCGGCCTGACCGTGTGCGTGCGGCTGGTGGCGGAAGAGCGCGCCTGATCAGAGCTTCCCGGCGGGGGGCCGGAAGCCGAAGATGTACTGACGCGTCTCGTGCGGGTGGAAGGTGACGTCGACCCCGGGCTCGAAGGCGACGTTGTCGCGGGAGCAGTAGCAGAGGCTCTCCCAGACGGCGTACGCCTTCTCCCGGGCGGGCCCCTCGGCCTCGTCGCGCTTGCGCGCCCCGTACGCGCCGAGCACGAGCAGCAGCCCGACCCCCCAGAACACGCCGGTCAGGCAGAACGGCGCGAGCAGCACCTCCGCCCAGCCGGAGAACTTGCCCATCGCGATCACCAGCGACACGACCAGGTGCAGCAGGGCCGCCACGCCGAGCAGGACGTACCCCTGGTTCCTGGTCCAGGGCGTGTAGTGGCGGCTGGGGAACGACAACCAGACCGCGAGCTGCGTACGGCTCATCTGGTGTTTGGACGCGCCCAGCGCGGCTCGCGAGGGCAGGTCGGCGACCTCACGATCGCCGGGCAGCCTGACCCGCCCGATCCGATACGTCGTGCCCGCCGCCACGACCCCCGGCACCGCGATGACCTGATCTACCAGCCCGCATGCCGGACACTTCACTTCCACCCGCCGCAGTCTCTCCGTAAAACGACACTCCATGCAAACCGTAAGGTTCTTCATGTGAGACCCATTGACGCCCTGGTGAGTTCCCTGCCCGACGGCCGGGTCGTGACCGACCCCGACGTGATCGACTCCTACGCCCGCGACCGCACGTTCGTGGAGCCCGGCAAACCGCTCGCCGCGGTGCTGGCCGGCTCGCGCGACGACGTGGTGGCCACGCTGCGCTGGGCGAGCGAGCACCGGGTGCCGGTCGTGCCGCGCGGCGCGGGCACCGGGCTCGCCGGCGGCGCGACCGCGGGCGACGGCGCGGTCATCCTCTCCCTGGCCAGGATGGACCAGATCAGGGAGCTCGCTCCCGCCGACGAGATCGCCGTGGCCGAGCCCGGCGTGATCACCGCCGACCTCGACCGGGCCGCCAGGCAGCACGGGCTGATGTACGCGCCGGACCCTTCCTCGTACGAGATCTCCACGATCGGCGGCAACCTGGCGACGAACGCGGGCGGGCTGCGCTGCGTCAAGTACGGCGTCACCCGCGACTCGGCGCTCGGGCTGGAGGTGGTGCTGGCCGACGGGCGGATCCTGAACACCGGGCGGCGCACCATGAAGGGCGTCACCGGCTACGACCTGACCGGCCTGTTCGTCGGCTCCGAGGGCACGCTGGGCGTGATCACCGCCGCCACCGTGCGGCTGCGGCCGGTCCCGGCGGCTCCGGCGACGTTCGCGGCCGAGTTCGGCTCGCTGCGCGACGCGGGCGCGGCGGTGTCGGCGATCATGGCGGCGGGGTGCCAGCCGTCGCTGATGGAGCTGCTCGACCGGGCCACGCTGGAGGCCATCGACGACTGGCGCAACATCGGCCTGGAGGCGGGCACGATGGCCATGCTCATCGGCCAGTCCGACGCCTCCGACGGCCAGGCCGCCGCCGCCCGCATGGAGCGGCTCTGCCTCGACAACGGCGCCACGTTCGTGGCCGTCTCCTCCAGCCCGCAGGAGACCGAGGAACTGATCGGGCTGCGCCGGATGGCCTACCAGGCCAAGGAGCGGCTCGGCGCGTGCCTGGTCGAGGACGTGTGCGTGCCCCGCTCGGTGCTGCCCGACATGATCGGCGCGATCGAGGCCGCCGCCGCCCGGCACGGCGTGCGCATCTGCACCGTCGCGCACGCCGGCGACGGCAACCTGCACCCGGTGTTCGTCTTCGAGCACGGTACGAGCGAGCCGCCGCCCGAGGTGTGGGCCGCGGCGGACGAGGTGTTCACGCGGGCCCTGGAGCTGGGCGGCACGCTCACCGGCGAGCACGGGGTCGGCGTGCTCAAGCGGCGCTGGCTGGCGTTGGAGACGGGGCCGGTGGCGCGGGAGGTGCAGCACGGCATCAAGGCCGTCTTCGACCCGCTGAACATCCTCAACCCGGGCAAGGCGATCTGACCGGTGGCCGGTTGTTCACCAAGACGTGACCTCGGCCGCGAATCCCGTAACGACCTGCGTGAAAACGCTGACACGCGAGCGTCAGACAGAGAAGATATTCCAGGTAGCGACTCATACCAATAGTCACGCTGGTAGCGTTTTGCCCCAGCGATCGTTCTGTATGGGGGTCCGGGGTGAGTCAGTTCCAGCCGTTGATGGCGGACGACCCGCAACGGCTGGGCGCGTTCGAGATCGTCGCCCGGCTAGGCGAGGGTGGCCAGGGGGTGGTCTACCTTGGCCGGACGGCGTCCGGCGAGCAGGTCGCCGTCAAGCTTCTGCACAATGCCCTGGCGGCCGACCCGGAAGCCAGGAGCCGCTTCCTGCGCGAGGTGGCGGTGGCCCAGCGGGTCGCCCGGTTCTGCACCGCGCCGGTGCTCCACGCCGACCTGGAGGGCAGCCGGCCGTACATCGTCAGCGAGTTCGTGCAGGGGCCGTCGCTGCGTGAGCTGGTGATCAACGAGGGCCCGCGCCGGGGGGCGGCGCTCGAACGGCTCGCGATCAGCACCGCGACCGCCCTGGCGGCCATCCACCGGGCGGGCATCCTGCACCGCGACTTCAAGCCCGCCAACGTGCTCATGGGTCCCGAAGGGCCCGTGGTGATCGACTTCGGCATCGCCCGCGCCCTCGACGCGCCCGGCGCGACCGCGACCGGCATGGCCATGGGCACCCCGTCCTATCTCGCGCCCGAGCAGCTCACCGGCACCGCGCCGGTGTCGGAGGCGGCGGACGTGTTCGCGTGGGGCGTCACCATGGTGTACGCCGCCACCGGCAAGCCGGCCTTCGGCGCCGACTCGATCCCGGTGGTGATGAACCGCATCCTCCACCAGGAGCCGCAGCTCGGCGGCATGGAGGGGCGGCTGGCCGAACTGGTGGCGCTCTGCCTGTCGAAGGACCCCGGCCAGCGGCCGTCGGCCGACCGGCTGATCGTCGAGCTGACGGGCCAGCCGGCGCCCAACGCGGCCATCGAACCGGTCTCGGGCCCCCAGGCCCAGCGCCCCTACGAGCCCGCCCCGTACCCCTCCCCCGAAGGAGCCACCCCCTTCGGCGCGGGCCCCTCCGAGGGCCTTGGAACGCGGCAGCCCCCCGCACACCCAGGCCACGCGGCAGCAGCCCACCTGGCCGCCCATCCCGGCACGAACCAACCCGGACCGGGCCAACCTGGGTCGGGCCACCTGGCCGCCCAGCCCGGAGCGGGCCAGCCGGGCGCCCAGCCCGGAGCGGGCCAGCCGGGCGCCCAGCCTGGGACAGGCCAGCCGGGCGCTCAGCCTGGCACGGGATACCCGGCCGGTCAGCCCGGGACGGGCCAGCCGGGCGTGCAGCCCGGACCTGGCGGTCCGCAGAATCCGTGGATGCCTGGGGCCGCGGCCGACGCCATGCCGCACACGGGCGCGTACGGCCCGCCCGGAGGCGCGCCCGAGACCACCGGCGGCGGCGCTCCCGGCGGGCACCCGGCGATGCACGGGTCGCCCGGCATGGGCGCGCAGCCTCCGTTCCCGGGCGCGCAGCATCCCGGCCAGGCGGGACCCGCCGCCCACGGCCAGGGCGGCCCCGGACACGCCGGTCCCGTCGCGCAAGGCGGACCGGGATCCGCGGGCCAGGGCGGACCGGGGCACCCGGGATCCGCGGGCCAAGGTGGACCGGGGCAGGGCGGGCCTTTCGGCCCCGGTCAGCAAGGCCCCGGGCAGCAAGGCCCCGGTCAGCAAGGTCCTGGGCGGGCGCCGCGTGAGCCGATGTCCAAGCAGCGGCGGTCGCTCACGTTCGCGCTCTCCGGAGCCGCGGCCGCGGCGCTGCTCGTGGTGGTCGGCGCCGTCGTGGTGCAGGCCAACGCCAAGTCCACGCCCGTGATGAACGTGGACAACGCCACCGCCTCCACCGCCCCCGCGTCCCAGCCCCCGCCCACCCCGGACACGTACTCCCCGGTCCCCACCCCGGACCTGGAGGAGCCGAAGCCGACCAAGACCCGGAAGAAGAAGACCGACGAGGCCACCGCCAGGCCCGACACGATCACGGTCCCCACCACCCGCCCGACGACCACCAAGCCGTCACCGTCGCCGTCGCCCACGAAAAAGAAGAAGAAGCGGAACACCCTCGTCGAGCCGGACCTGGAGCCGACGACGCAGCCCACGAGCGGCGGCGAGCAGACGGACCTGCCGACCAAGCCGCGACCCAAGCCGCTGGTCAAGAACACCACGAACGTGGTCGCCCTCTGCGGCACCGGCTACAAGGTGATCAACCAGCGCAAGCTCGCCGACAAGTCCGGCCGGGACACCGCCATGATCTACCTGCTCTACCACACCGGCCAGGGCAAGAACTGCGTGGTGACCAAGTCGCTCTACGTGCACACCGACAAGGTCGCGATGAGCGCCCACCTCCAGGTCAAGGGCGGCGCGCAGGCCGACGACCCGGGCCGCTTCACCCGGCACGCCGGCCCGATCCGGCTGGCCGCCAAGAAGAAGTGCGTCATCTGGGGCGGCACCTTCGAGGGCGTGAGCTGGAAGTCCGGCTGGAGCCACTGCGGCTGAGCCGCGAGCCTCGCGGGCCGCGCTCCCTCAGGGAGTGCGGCCCTTCTCATGCGGGCAGGATGGCGCTACCGTTCCTGACGTGATCGTCAAGTCTCTGACCCAGCGGGGGAAGCGGACCCGCGCCGCTCTCCTGACGGCGGGGCGGGACGCGTTCGAGGAGTGCGGGTACGACGGGGTACGGGTCGACGACGTGTGCGCGCGGGCCGGGGTCTCCCATGGCACGTTCTACACGTACTTCGACTCCAAGGAGGCGCTGTTCGCCGAGGTCGCGGAGGCGGTGGTGGGCGAGATGTTCGCGGCGAACGTGGTCGGCCCGTCCGCGCCCGCCGACCCGTACGCGCGGATAGCCGCCGCGAACCGGCTCTACCTGCGGGCCTGGTCGGCGAACTCGCGCCTGGTGCGGATGCTGGAGCACGCGGCCACCGTCGACGACCGGTTCGGCGGCCTGCTGCTGGAGCTGCGCGAGGTGTTCGTACGGCGCGGTGAGGAGGGGCTGCGGCGGCTGCAGCAGCAGGGCCTGGCCGACGCGTCGCTCGACCCCAGGCTGACGGCGATCATGCTGGGCGGCATGGTGGAGCAGTTCGCGCACGTCTGGCTGGACCTCGGCGAGCGGGCGAGCGAGGAGGCCGCCGTGGACCATCTCACGCGGCTGTGGGCGCGGGCCATCGGGCTGACGCCGCCGTCAGGTTCCGGGGAGGAAGCGTGATCATCAGCAGGCTCGACCCCGGCGCGGACGACTACGCGCGCCGCCGCGAGGCGATGCTCGCCAAGCTGGCGGAGCTGGACGCCGAGCACGCCAAGGCGGTCGCGGGCGGCGGCGCCAAGTACGTCGAGCGCCACCGCCGGCGCGGCAAGCTGCTCGCCCGCGAGCGGATCGAGCTGCTCGTCGACCCGGACTCGCCGTTCCTGGAGCTGTCGCCGCTGGCCGCCTGGGGCAGCGACTTCCCGGTGGGGGCGAGCGTGGTGACCGGCATCGGGGTGATCGAGGGCGTCGAGTGCCTGATCAGCGCGAACGACCCGACGGTCAGGGGCGGCGCGTCCAACCCGTGGACGCTGCGCAAGACGCTGCGGGCCGCCGACATCGCCTTCGAGAACCGCCTGCCGTACGTGAACCTCGTGGAGAGCGGCGGCGCCGACCTGCCGACCCAGAAGGAGATCTTCATCCCGGGCGGCCGGATCTTCCGCGACCTGACGCGGCTGTCGGCCGCCGGGATCCCGACGATCGCGCTGGTGTTCGGCAACTCCACGGCCGGCGGCGCGTACGTCCCGGGGATGAGCGACTACACGGTGATGGTGCGCGAGCGGGCCAAGGTGTTCCTGGGCGGGCCGCCGCTGGTGAAGATGGCGACCGGCGAGGAGTCCGACGACGAGTCGCTGGGCGGGGCCGAGATGCACGCCCGGGTGAGCGGCCTGGCCGACTACCTCGCCGCCGACGAGCACGACGCGCTGCGCATCGGCCGCCGCGTCGTCGGCTCGCTCCACTGGCGCAAGCAGGGCGCCGAACCGTACCCCGTGCGGGAGCCCGCGTACCCGGCGGAGGAGCTGCTGGGGATCGTGCCGGAGGACCTGAAGGTGCCGTTCGACCCGCGCGAGGTGATCGCCCGGGTGGTCGACGGCAGCGCGTTCGAGGAGTTCAAGCCGCTGTACGGGGCGTCGCTGGTGACGGGCTGGGCCCGGCTGCACGGCTATCCGGTGGGCATTCTGGCCAACGCCCGCGGGGTGCTGTTCAGCGAGGAGGCGCAGAAGGCCACCCAGTTCATCCAGCTCGCCAACCAGACCCGCACCCCGCTGGTCTTCCTGCAGAACACCACCGGCTACATGGTCGGCAAGGAGTACGAGCAGGGCGGCATCATCAAGCACGGCGCGATGATGATCAACGCGGTGTCCAACTCGACCGTGCCGCACCTGACCGTGGTCATGGGCGCCTCGTACGGGGCGGGCAACTACGGCATGTGCGGTCGCGCGTACGGGCCCAGGTTCCTGTTCAGCTGGCCGAGCGCGAAGTCGGCGGTGATGGGGCCGGCGCAGCTCGCCGGGGTGCTGTCGATCGTCGGCCGCGCCGCGGCCGGGGCGCGCGGCCAGGTGTACGACGAGGAGGCCGACGCGGCGATGCGGGCGATGGTGGAGGCGCAGGTGGAGGCCGAGTCGCTGCCGTTCTTCCTGTCGGGCCGGCTCTACGACGACGGGGTGATCGACCCGCGCGACACCCGGACGGTCCTCGGCCTGTGCCTGTCGGCGGTCAACAGCGCGCCGGTGCCGGAGCCGGCCGGGTTCGGGGTGTTCCGGCCATGATCAGACGTCTGCTGGTGGCGAACCGGGGCGAGATCGCCCGCCGCGTCTTCCGTACCTGCCGTGAGCTGGGCGTCGAGACCGTGGCGCTCTACTCCGACGCGGACGCGGACGCGCCGCACGTGGCGGAGGCCGATCTCGCGGTGCGGCTGAGCGGGGTGAAGCCCGCCGGGACGTATCTGGCGATCGACCGGGTGATCGAGGCGTGCCGGGTGTCGGGGGCGGACGCGGTCCATCCCGGATACGGGTTCCTGTCGGAGAACGCGGCCTTCGCCCGTGCCGTGCTGGACGCGGGCCTGACCTGGGTCGGGCCGCCGCCGGACGCCATCGCGGCGATGGGCTCGAAGACCGGGGCCAAGCGGCTGATGGCGGAGGCCGGGGTGCCGGTGCTGCCGACGCTCGACCCGGCCGCGCCCGGGGAGTTCCCGGTGCTGGTGAAGGCGTCGGCGGGCGGCGGCGGGCGCGGCATGCGGGTGGTGCGCGACCCCGCGGACCTGGTTCGGCAGGTGGAGTCGGCGCGGCGGGAGGCGGAGGCGGCGTTCGGCGACGGCGGCGTGTTCGTCGAGCCGCTGCTGGAGCGGGCCAGGCACGTCGAGGTGCAGGTGCTGGCCGACGGCCACGGCACCGTGTGGGCGCTGGGCGAGCGGGAGTGCAGCGTCCAGCGCAGGCACCAGAAGGTCGTCGAGGAGTGCCCGTCGCCGGCGGTGACGCCGGAGCTGCGGGCCCGGCTGGCGGACGCGGCCGTGCGCGCCGCCCGCGCCATCGGGTACACCGGGGCGGGGACGGTCGAGTTCCTGGTCGCGGGCGAGCGGGTGGCGTTCCTGGAGGTGAACACCCGGCTGCAGGTCGAGCATCCGGTGACCGAGCTGGTCTACGGGGTCGACCTGGTCCGCCTGCAACTGGAGGTGGCCGAGGGCGCCCGCCTGCCGGAGGCGCCGCCCGAGCCGCGCGGGCACGCGGTGGAGGCCCGGCTGTACGCCGAGGACCTCGCGTACCTGCCGCAGTCGGGGGTGCTGCACCGGTTCGAGGTGACCGGCGTGGTGCGGGTGGACGCGGGGGTGGAGAGCGGGTCGGTGGTGTCCCCGCACTACGACCCCATGCTGGCCAAGATCGTCGGGTACGGGGCGACGCGCGGCGAGGCGGTGCGCAAGCTGGCCTCCGCCCTGCGGGGCGCCCGCCTCCACGGGGTCACCACCAACCGGGACATGCTCCTCCAAATCCTGAAAAATCCTGCTTTCGAGCGAGGCGACACCCACACCGGCTTCCTCGACGAGCATCCGCCCGTGCCTCCCCCGCCTCCCGGCGCCCGGGAGGCGCTGGCCGCCGCCCTGGCCATGGCCCGCGCCGGCCGCGACCGCGCCCCGGTCCTGCGCAGCCTTCCCTCCGGCTGGCGCAACGTCCGCTCGCAGCCTCGTACGGCCCGCTTCGAGGAGACCGAGGCCACCTACGACCCCCTCCCGCCCGGCACCGCCGTGGTCGCGGTGAGCCCTCTGCCCGCTGTCCGGACCGGCTCCGACGGCGGGGCGTATCGAGTGGTCCTGGAGACGGACGGGGTGCGGCGGGCGTTCGAGGTGTGCTGGTACGGGGACGGGAAGGTCTACGCCGACGGGCCGGAGGGCGCCGCCGTGCTGACGCCCGTGCCACGCCTGCCGGAGCCGGTGGAGCACGTCGCCCCGGGCTCGCTGCTGGCCCCGATGCCGGGCAGCGTGCTGCGGGTGGAGGTGGAGCCGGGTGACCGGGTGGCGAAGGGCGCCCCGATCCTGGTGCTCGAAGCGATGAAAATGGAACACGCGGTCACCGCCCCCGCGGCGGGCGTGGTCGCGACCGTGCACGTGGAGAAGGGCCGGCAGGTCGACGCGGGCGCCGTGCTGGCGGTGATCAGGGAGAGTGACGATGACGGAGCTGGTGCACAGCGACCTTGAGCACGGGGTCGCGACCGTGACCCTGGACTCGCCGAAGAACCGCAACGCGTTGTCCACCAGGCTGCTGGGCGACCTGGAGTCCCACCTGAAGCAGGCGATCGCCGACGACGCGGCGCGGGTGATCGTGCTGACGGGCACGGGTCCGGTGTTCTGCTCGGGCGCGGACCTGAAGGAGCAGCGCGACCCGGCCGCCGCGCCGGTGACCACGTCGCTGCCGGACATCCTGACCATGATCTGGCACAGCCCGAAGCCGGTGGTCTGCCGCCTCAACGGCACCGCCCGCGCGGGCGGCATCGGCCTGGTGACGGCGTGCGACGTCGCGATCGCGCCCGACACGGCGTCGTTCGCGTTCTCGGAGGTGCGGCTCGGCGTGGTGCCCGCCATGATCGCGGTGCCGGTGCTGCGCAAGGTGAACCCGCGGGCGGCGTCGGAGTACCTCTTGACCGGCGAGGTGTTCGACGCGGCCAGGGCCGTGGAGATCGGCCTGCTCAACCGGGCGGTGCCCGAGGCGGAGCTGGACGCGACCGTGCGCCACTACACCGGCATGCTGGTCAAGGGCGGTCCCGAGTCTCTGGCGATCACCAAGATGCTGCTCTGCGAGCTGCCGGGGGTGTCGTTCGAGGAGGGCGTGCGCCGGATGGCCGCCCTGTCGGCCGAGCGGTTCACCTCCGAGGAGGGGCAGGAGGGCATCGCCGCCTTCATGGACAAGCGCCCGCCCCGCTGGGTCCCGTGAGTCACCCGGTGGACCGCGCCGTGCTCCGGGTGGCCAACTGCAGCGGCTTCTACGGCGACCGGCTGTCGGCGGCCCGCGAGATGGTCGAGGGCGGCCCGATCGACGTGCTCACCGGCGACTGGCTGGCCGAGCTGACCATGCTCATCCTGGCCGGCAACCGGCTCAAGGGCCGGCCCGGCTACGCGCCGACGTTCCTGCGTCAGCTGGAGGACGTCCTCGGCACCTGCCTGAAGCGCGGCATCAAGATCGTGTCCAACGCGGGCGGCCTCGACCCGGCGGGCTGCGCCGACGCCGTGCGCGAGCTCGCCGCCAGGCTCGGCCTCTCCCCCAGGGTCGCGCACGTCACCGGCGACGATCTCACCGGCCGCGACCTGGACCTGGTCAACGCCGACACCGGCGAGCGGCTGACGGCCACCCCGCTCACGGCCAACGCCTACCTGGGCGGCCGGCCGATCGCCGCCGCCCTGTCGGCGGGCGCCGACGTCGTGGTGACCGGCCGCGTCACGGACGCGGCCCTGGTGACGGGTCCGGGCATCTGGCGGTACGGGTGGGGGCCCGCCGATCTCGACCCGCTGGCGGGATCGGTGGTCGCCGGCCACATCATCGAGTGCGGCTGCCAGGCGACGGGCGGCAACTACGCGTTCTTCCAGGACGTCCCTGACCTGGCCCGCTGCGGCTTCCCGATCGCCGAGCTGCACGCCGACGGCTCGTGCGTGATCACCAAGCACCCCGGCACGGGCGGGCTGGTCTCGGTGGGCACGGTCACGGCGCAGCTGCTGTACGAGATCGCGGGCCCGCGCTACCCCGGCCCCGACGTGGTGGCCCGGTTCGACACCGTCGCCCTGTCGTCCGACGGCCCCGACCGGGTCCGCGTCACGGGCGCCCGCGGCGAGCCGCCGCCTGACACGCTCAAGGTCGCGGTCAACTACCTGGCCGGTTACCGCAACACGATGACCCTCGTGCTCACCGGGCTCGACATCGAGGACAAGGCCCGGGTGGCGGAGGAGACGATCTGGGCGCGGATCCCGAAGGACTCCTTCGACCAGGTGGACGTCACGCTCACCGGCCACGGCCTGCTCAGGATCACGGTCATGGACGCCGACCAGCGCAAGGCGGGCCGGGCGTTCTCCTCCGCCGTGGTGGAGACGGGGCTCGCCGGCTACCCCGGCTTCTACGGTCTCACCCCTCCAGGCCCGGCGTCCCCGTACGGCGTCTACTGGCCGGTCCTGGTGCCGGCGTCGGAGGTCCGCCCGGAGGTGTACGTGGACGGCGAGCGGGTCCCGCTGGACGCCCCCGAGGACGTCGGCGAGCCCACGGACGCGCCGCCGCCACCCCGGGAGCCGGAGACGCCCGAACGTCTGGAAGGCGGGGCGAGTGTGCGGATGCCGCTGGGGCGGATCGCCGGGGCGCGGTCGGGTGACAAGGGCGGCAACGCCAACCTGGGCGTGTGGACCACCACTCCCGAGCGCTACGCCTGGCTGGCCGCCCAGCTCACCACCGAGCGCCTGAAGTCCCTGCTGCCCGAGCTGGCCCCGTACCGAGTCGACCGCCACGCGCTGCCCAACCTCAACGCGCTGAACTTCGTGATCCACGGGCTGCTCGGCCGCGGCGTGGCCGCCAGCCCGCGCATGGACCCCCAGGCCAAGGCGCTCGGCGAGGAGCTGCGTGCCTGCCCGGTGGAGGTGCCCGCGCGCCTCGTGTAAACCATTTGAGCCGGTATGTCCCCGTACACGAGGATGACCGGCATGCCGATGCGCCGATTGACCCTCGACGACCTGGACGACTGCGGCCGGTTGGCCGAGGACCGCGGCTGGCTGCCGGAGCGGCACAAGTGGACGCTGCTGTTCGAGGTCGGCGAGGTGTACGGGATCGACGCGCCCGACGGCGACGGCCTGGCCTCCACGACCGTCCTGACCCGTTACGGCGACGGCCACGCGGTCGTCAGCATGGTGCTCACCGCCGCCAGGTACGCCCGCAAGGGGATGGCCCGCGGGCTGATGGAGCACGTGCTCGCGCGGGCGGGCGACCGCGTCGTGTCGCTGCACGCCACCGAGTACGGCAGACCGCTGTACGAGAGCCTAGGGTTCCGCACGGCCGGCCGGGTGGCCAAGCGCACCGGCGTCTTCCGCGGCGCGCCCTCGGGCCGCACCCGGGTCGCCACGGAGGCGGATCTCGGCGCGATCCTGGCGCTGGACGCGGAGGTGTTCGGCACGGACCGGTCGGCGCTGCTGCGCCGCATGGACGGGTTCGGGGAGCGGGTCCGGGTGGCCGAGGGCGGGTTCGGCCACTGCTGGCGCAACGACGACAACGTGGTGATCGGCCCGGTCGTGGCCCGCGACGAGGAGACCGCCCGCGCCCTGATCGGCGACCTGGCCCTGGACGCGGGCGGCGAGGTGCGGATGGACCTCGACCTGGCACAGGACGGCCTGACGCGGTGGGCCGGCGAGCACGGCGTCGGCGCTCCGTGGGAGGTGTCGCTGATGGTGCGGGGCGGCGACCTGCCCGGCGACCGGTCGCGGCAGTTCCTGCCGTTCATGCAAGCGCTCGGCTGACTCCGCAGCGTTAGGATGAGGCGTTCCAGAATGTGATTCGGGTCGAAAGGCGGCCATGTCCTCCACCCATATCGACGTCAGCGCCGTCGACCTCGATGAGCTCGGCGCCTGGATGGACGAGCAGGGCCTGCCCGGAGGCCCGATCACGGCGGTCGCGCCGGTCTCCGGCGGCACCCAGAACGTGATGGTCCGCTTCGAGCGCGGCGGGGTCCCGTACATCCTGCGCAGGCCGCCGCAGCACGCGCGGGCCAAGAGCAACGAGGTGCTGCGGCGCGAGGCCCGCGTGCTGGCCGCGCTGCGCGACACGCCGGTCGCGGCGCCCCGGCTGGTGGCCGCGCAGACCGTGCGGGAGCCGGTCTTCTACCTGATGGAGCCGGTCGACGGGTTCAACCCCTCGACCGGGCTGCCGGAGCCGCACGCGAGCGACGCCGCCATCCGCCACCGGATGGCGCTGGAGGCGGCCTCGGCGCTGGCCGAGCTGGGCCGGGTGGACCCGGGCCTGCTGCCGGGCTTCGGCCGGCCTGAAGGGTTCCTGGAGCGCCAGGTGCCGCGCTGGATGCGCGAGCTCGACTCCTACGGCGAGCTCGCCGGCTATCCGGGGCCGGACATCCCCGGCCTGGAGGAGACGGCGCGCTGGCTTGAGAGCAACCGGCCCGCCTCGTTCCGGCCGGGGATCATGCACGGCGACTTCCACTTCGCGAACCTGATGTTCGCGCCCGACGGCCCGCGCGTGGCGGCCATCGTCGACTGGGAGATGTGCACGATCGGCGATCCGCTGCTCGACCTCGGGTGGCTGGTGGCGATGTGGCCGATGGCCGACGGCTACGTCCCCGGACTGGCCTCGCCGCGCGAGATCGTCGACTGCTACGCGGCGCTGTCCGACCGCGATCTGTCCGCCATCGACTGGTACGCGGTCATGGCGTGCTTCAAGCTGGGCATCGTGCTCGAAGGCACCCATGCGAGGGCATTCGCCGGGAAAGCCCCCAAGGACATCGGTGACCTGCTGCACGCCGCCACACTCGACCTCTTCGCCCGTGCAGGGCACATCATGCGCAACTCTCTCGAATCACCCACATAACATCCAATATCCTGATTTTCCCGAAAAACGATCACAGGGCAGCCCATGGACCGTACAATTGCGCGCAATTGCCGCGTAGTTCGGGGAAGGGTCGTCATGCGGATGCGGTTCCTTGGGTCCACGTCGGAGGCGGGCGCCTGCCCCACCCTCTACGAGACGGATCGCGGCACGATCGTCGTCCAGGGACTTCAGGTCTCGGACCCCGAGGCGCTCGCGGACCTGCGTGACGTGCTCGACGGCGAGACGGCGGTCGAGGTGCCGCGCGAGCTGCTCACCGAAATCGCGGCCCGGGTCCTGCCCGAAATCACGGCAACCGCTTTCCAGGGCAGTGCCCCCGCACAACCAGCGACCGGCTGATCACAATTGCGCGAACAGGCCTGGCATGATCCGGGATCACAGGTCTAGCCTCTAGCGACGTGAGCTCGTTTCAGCAGGCGCGCATCGACCTCGGCAGCCAGCTCCGCCAGTTGCGCGAGTCGGCGCACCTGTCCGGCAAGGAGCTGGCCGAGCGGCTGCGCTGGCAGCCGTCCAAGGTCTCCCGCCTGGAGAACGCCCGCCAGACGGCGACGGAGGACGACGTGGTGGTGTGGGCCCAGGCGGTGTCCGCCTCTCCGGAGACCACCGACGAGCTCATCACGCAGGCCATCGCGCTGCTGGAGCGGCACGACGGCTGGAAGCAGCGCCACCGCAGCGGCCTGGCCGCCATCCAGGAGGACCTGCGCGACCTGGAGGCGCGCACCAAGCTGTTCCGCGCCTTCGAGCCGGGCATCCTGGTCGGCCTGCTGCAGACGGCCGAGTACGCGCGCCACGTGTTCAGCAAGGTCAAGCGCCTCTACAGCGCGCCCGACCAGATCGACGCGGCGGTGCGGGTGCGCATGCAGCGCCAGGAGATCCTCTACGACCGCTCACGCACGTTCCGCTTCGTCATGCTGGAGGCCGCCCTGCACACCCGGCTCGCCCCGGCCGACGTCATGCGCGGCCAGCTCGACCGGCTGCTCGCCGTCAGCACGCTGCCCAACGTCGAGTTCGGCGTCGTCCCGTTCACCCGGGAGCTGCCGGCCAATCCGGTGCACGGTTTCTGGATCTTCAACGAGGCCCTGGTCACCGTCGGCACCCTGACGAAGGACCTGCTCTTCCGCGATCCGGACGACGTCGCCTTCTACACCAACGCCTTCGAGGACTTCGCCGAGGCGGCGCAATTCGACGAACCTGGCCGTGACATCATCATCAAGGTTCTTGACCAGTATCGAAAACATTCATCACATTAACCGGCGCAATTGCTTGCCCTCCTATCAAGATCGTGCAATTCTTTGCCCGAGACGTTGCGGAGGTGATGCATGATGCTGGATTCCGCGCTCTGCCTCGAGCAATTCGCTTGGCATGCGGGTCGTCACGCTGACCTGTCGGTTCAGCATGTCTCGCTGGCCAGCGACCCCGCCTACGTCTCGGTGCGCAACCGCTTCTCGGCCACGCTCGCCGAGAGCGTCACCTGTTCCGAGGATGGAAGTTTCATCACCTCGTGGGGTTACCGTCTCGGCACCGCCGACGACGTGGAGGCCGCCGCTGCCCGCCTCGCCTTCCTCCTGGCCGCGCTGCCCGCCTGAGCTCACGCCCGCGCGCCGGGGGCAGGCGTGCCCGGCAGGGTCATCGTCGCGACCACGCCGCCGTCGGCCGCATTGTGGAGCCTGATCTCTCCTCCCACCTCCTTGACGGCCTGGTGGACGATGGCCAGGCCCAGCCCGGAGCCCGGCAGCGACCGGGCCGAGGGCGAGCGCCAGAACCGGTCGAACACGTGCGGCAGCTCCTCCTCAGGAATGCCCGGCCCGTGGTCCCGTACGGTCAGCTCGCCGTCCCGGAGGGTGACCTCCACCTCGCTGTCAGGGCTGAACTTGGCGGCGTTGTCGAGCAGGTTGAGCACCGCCCGCTCCAGCGAGGCGGCCCCGCCGACCACGTACCACGGCTCCAGGTCGGCGGCGATCTCGGCGCCGCGCAGCCGCGCCCGCTCCACCGCGGCGGTGACCACCTGCTGGAAGGCGAGCTCGGCGTGCGGCTCGTGGTCGGTGTCGCCGCGGGCGAGCTGTAGCAGGTCGCCGACCAGCGTGGTCAGCTCGGCGAACTGCGCCTTGACGTTGACCAGCAGCCGCTCCTTGGCGCCGGGGTCGAGGCTGCGGCCGGTCTGCTCGCTGCGCAGCAGCAGGTCGATGTTGGTGCGCAGGGTGGTGAGCGGGGTGCGCAGCTCGTGGCCGGCGTCGGCGACGAGCTGCCGCTGCCGGTCGCGGGAGCCGGCCAGCGCGGCCGTCATCGCGTTGAAGGAGGCGCTCAGGCGGGCGATCTCGTCGCCGCCCTCGACCGGGATCCGGGTGTCGAGGTCCTCGGTCTGCGCGATGTGCTCGACGGCCCTGGTCAGGCGGCCGACAGGGCGCAGCGCGGCGCGGGAGACGAGCAGCCCGACCGAGGCGGCGACCAGCACGCCGAGCGCGGCGACGCCGGCCAGCAGGACCGTCACCCTGCGCAGGGTGTCGTTGATCTCCTCCACCGGCCTGCCGACGACGAACGCGGCGTTCTCGTCCACGTTCCTGACGTAGACGCGCAGCGGGGTGCCGTCGTCGGCGCGGCCGTCGTAGAACTCCCACTGGCCGTAGTAGCCGGCCGCGATCCGCCTCTCGTGGGGGGTGACCTTGATCGCGGTGTTGCCCATGACGCAGCGCTCGCCGCCGGGGAAGACGATCTGCATCGGCTCGGTGAACGCCGGGTGCCCGTCGAGCGCGGCCGCCGGCTCGGAAGAGCAGTTGCGCACCGCCCCCTGCATGGCCTTGACCGGCACGGCGATGTCCCGCAGCGACTGGTTGAGCTGCCAGGACAGCTCCCGCCGGACGAAGTACCAGCAGCCCACGGCGGAGACCGCGACGGCTATCGCCACCGCCGCGGCGACCAGGAGCGTCAGCCGCGAGCGAAGACTGCGTTTCCTCATGGCGAGCCTCTGAGCACGTAGCCGACGCCGCGCACGGTCTGGATGACGCGCGGCTCGCCGCCGGCCTCGGTCTTGCGCCGCAGGTACATCACGTACACGTCGAGCGAGTTGGAGGTGGGCTCGAAGTCGAACCCCCACACCTCGGCCAGGATCTGGTCGCGGGTCAGGACCTGGCGCGGGTGCGTCAGGAACAGCTCCATCAGCAGGTACTCGGTCCTGGTCAGGTCGAGCCGCCGCGCGCCCCTGGTGACCTCGCGGGTCACCGGGTCCATCCGCAGGTCGGCGAAGGACAGCGCGTCCCCGGGCGCGTTCGGGCCGCTGAGCGCGCCGCGCCGGAGCAGCGCGCGCACCCGGGCCAGCAGCTCGTCCAGCTCGAACGGCTTGACCAGGTAGTCGTCGGCGCCCGCGTCCAGTCCGGACACGCGGTCGCCGACGGCGTCGCGGGCGGTGAGCATGAGCACGGGGATGTGGTTGCCGCCGGCCCGCAGCCGGCGGCAGGCGGTCAGCCCGTCGAGCCGGGGCATCATGACGTCGAGCAGCACGGCGTCGTACGGGCTGCCGGCCAGCTCGTCCAGGGCCTCCTGCCCGTCGTCGGCGGTGGTGACCTTGTAGCCCTCGAACTCCAGGCTCGACTGCAACGCCTCGCGCAAGGCGGGCTCGTCGTCCACCACCAGCAACCGGGCAGCCTCGTTCATGCGCACCACGCTAGAGGAACATTCTGAGAACCCGATGAAGGCAGGTCAGCGCCCCAGGACCGCCATGGCCGCGTTGTGGCCGGGGATGCCGCTCACCCCGCCGCCGCGCCGGGCGCCGGCCCCGCACAGCAGGATGCGCTCGTGCTCGGTCTCGACGCCCCAGCCGCCTTCCTCCCCGTACGGCCAGCTCAGGTCACGGTGGAAGATGTGACCGCCCGGCAGGCCGGCCTCGTTCTCCAGGTCGACGGGGGACTTGGCCTCGATGCACGGGGTGCCGTCGGGGGCGCGCAGCAGGCAGTCCCCGATCGGCTCGGCCAGCACCGAGTCGATCGAGGCGAGGGTGGCGCGCAGCGCGCGCTCCCTGGCCCCGTCCGGGTCCTGGCGGAACAGGCGGGCGGGCATGTGCAGGCCGAACAGCGTCATCGTCTCGGCCTTGCCGCGCAGGCCGGGGCCGAGGATGGACGGGTCGGTGAGCGAGTGGCAGTAGACCTCGGCGGGCGGCAGGTCCGGGATGTCGCCCCCGGCCGCCTGGGCGTGGGCGCGGGCGAGCTGGCCGCCGCTCTCGTTGATGTGGAACGTCCCGCTGAAGGCCGCCTTCGGGTCCACGCCGGCGTCCTTGAGCCGGGGCAGCCGGGAGAGCACCATGTTGACCTTGAGCTGCGCCCCCTCGGGCAGGCCCGGCGTGCGGCCGAGCACCCGGTCGAGCACTGTGGGCGGCAGGTTGACCAGCACGTGCCCGCCGGTGACCGTGTGCTCGCCGTCGTCCGTACGGAACGTCACCTCGCCGGACGGCGCGATGCCGACGATCTCGGCGCCGGTCCTGATCTCCGCGCCGGCCGCGCGGGCGGCGGTCTCCAGCGCGCCGGAGACGGCGCCCATGCCGCCCACCGGGACGTTCCACTCGCCGGTGCCGTCGCCGATCACGTGGTAGAGGAAGCAGCGGTTGGCCCGCAGGTCGGTGGCCGGGTCGGCGAACGTGCCGATCAGCGCGTCGGTGAGCACCACGCCGCGCACGACGTCGTCGGCGAACCGCTCGTCCACCGCCTCGCCGATGGGGCGGGCGAACAGGTCGCGCCACGCCTCGGCGCCGACCAGCTTCTCGACCTCCGCCGCCGGCCGCAGCGGCTCCAGCAGCGTCGGCGCCAGCGCCCGCGCGGCCGTCGCGGTCATGCCGTAGAACGCCTCCCAGGCGGCGTGGTCGGCCTCGCCGCCGGTGACGGCCCGGAACGAGGCCCTGGTGCGGTCCGCGTCCTCGCCGTCGACGAGCAGCCCGGTGTCGCCGACGGGCGTGTACGAGGAGTAGCGGCGGCGGCGCAGCTCCAGCTTCAGGCCCAGATCCTTGACGATCTTCGTCGGCAGCAGGCTGACCAGGTAGGAGTAGCGTGACAGCCGCACGTCCACGCCCGGGAACGGCCGGGCCGAGATCGCCAGGCCGCCCGTGTGGTCCTGCCGCTCCAGCACCAGCACCCGCCGCCCGGCCCGGGCGAGATAGGCGGCGGCGACCAGCCCGTTGTGCCCGCCTCCGGCGATGACCACGTCGAAAGTCCCCATTCTCCGCACTCTAGGACCTCCGATCCCGGCCCCGCCATCGGACCCGGGCCTCTCTTCCGTCAGGCCGGGCGGGCGGCGATGGAGAGGAGGGTGGCGGCGGAGCCGGTGAGGGGGCGGCCCCTGCGCCAGACGGCCCGCAGGGTGCGCGCCAGGTCCAGCCCGTAGAGCGGCACTTCGACCAGCCGCCCGGTGGTCAGCTCCGCCTCCACCGCGTAGGCGCTGAGCACGGCGGGGGCCACCCCCGCCTGGGCGGCGCCCTTGACCGCCGCGTTGGACCCCAGCTCCAGCCTCGGCCTGGCCCGGTGCAGCGCGCTGAACACCACGTCCAGCGTCTCCCTGGTGCCCGACCCGCGCTCCCGTACCACCAGCGGGGTGGCAGCCAGCTCGGGACCTCGCAGGAGGGTGCGGCGGCGCGCCCACGGATGGCCGGGCGCGACCACGACCACCAGCCGGTCGCCGCCCACCACCCGCTCGGCCAGCCCGTCAGGCACGGCCGGCCCTTCCACGAACCCGAGTTCCACCTCCCCGGCCAGCACCCGGGCCGCCACGTCGGCGGAGTTCATCACGTCCAGCCCGGCCTCGACGTCCGGCTCCCGGCTCTGCAGCTCGCCCAGCCAGCGCGGCAGCAGGTACTCGGCCACGGTCATGCTCGCCGCGACCCTGAGGTGCCCGGCCCCGCCGCGCCGGACGGCCTCGGCGGCGCGCACGAGCTCCTGGGCGGCGCCGACGACCTGCGCGGCCCAGCCGGCCACGATCTTCCCTTCGCCGGTGAGCGCCGACCCGCGCGGGGTGCGCTCCAGCAGGGGCAGGCCGAGGCGGCGTTCGAGCCGGGCGATGCGCTTGCTGGCCGACGGCTGCGCGATCCCGGCCGCCCTGGCCGCCTGCCCGAGGCTGCCCAGCTCGCCGACGTCGACCAGCAGCTTGAGCGAGACGAGATCGGGCAATTCACTCATAGCCCCAGGCTATGGCCTGCCATCCGGCGAGCGGCTACCGGCGTTCCCGGTCCCGCCGAAGACTGGATGCCGTGCCCCTGCCTGCTCTCCGGTCCCTGCCCGCCCTGCTGCCCGGGGTGCTCGTGTCGGCTGCCGCGCTGGGGGTCGCGCTGGCGGTGAACGCGGCGGTGCCCGCGGTGAGCGCGGCGGTGGTCGCGGTGGTGCTGGGGGCGGCGCTGGCGGGCTTCGGGGGTGCCGGCCGGCGGCTGCTGCCGGGGCTGCGGTTCGTGTCGAGGCCGGTGCTGCGGGCGGCGGTGGTGCTGCTCGGGCTGCAGGTCTCGGTGCCGCAGATCCTGGGGCTGGGCTGGCAGACGGTGGTGGTCGTGGTGGTGGCCACCGGGGTGACGTTCGCGGTGACGCCGGTGGCCGGCCGCAGGCTCGGCGTCCCGCCGGGCGCCTCGCTGCTGGTGGCGACGGGGGTGGCCGTCTGCGGGGCGGCGGCGATCGCGGCCATGCACGACAGCGCGGGCACCGAGGACGACGAGGCGGCCGCCGCGCTGGCGGTGGTGGTCCTGTACGGCACGGGCGCCCTGCTCGCGATCCCCCTCGCCGCCTCCTGGCTCGGTCTCTCCCCCTCGCAGCTCGCCGTCTGGACGGGCGCGGCGGTTCACGAGGTGGCTCAGGTGGCGGCCATCGGGGCCGCCACGGGCGTCCTGACGACGGCCGTGACGGTCAAGCTCGGCCGGGTCCTCCTCCTGGCTCCCCTGGTCGCCCTCGTCTCGTACACGGGGTCTCACGCCACGCCCGGGAGGCGGCTCCAGGACGCGCATGCCGGACGGGTGGGCCTGCCCGCGGGTCCACCGGTTCGTCCCGCACGGGCACCGCGCGGGAAGGCGGGGCGGGTGGCGGGGGTGCCGCTGTTCGTGGCCGGGTTCGTCGTCATGGCATGCGTGCGCGGCACGGGGATGGTGCCGGACGGGGTCGTCGCGGTGGCGGGGCAGGCGGCGAATATCCTGTTGGCTGCCGCGATGTTCGGCCTCGGCACCGGGATCGACGTGCGGAGACTGCTGCGCGGGGGGCGGACCGTGCTGCTCGGCGGGATCGCCACCGGGCTCGTCGGCGGGGTGTCGCTCGCGGGTGTGCTGCTGCTCGTGTGATCCCCCGGGCGGACGGCGGCGCGGGGGTGTCGCCGTCCGGGTGAGCACGGGTGGACGCGGACGCGGTCCCCCCGTACGCTGCTCGGTTCGGAACAATTTCCTCGAAACACTCCGTTCCGACAATGCGCCACAAGACCACTCAAGGAGTACGAAACACACATGCGCCGCACCACCGACTCCCTTCTCCAGCCGTCCGACGAGGTCGCCGAGGCTCTCGACTCGGGCGCACCGGTCGTCGCGCTGGAGTCCACGATCATCTCGCACGGCCTGCCCCGGCCCCGCAACCTCGAGGTCGCGCGCGAGCTGGAGGAGATCGTACGGCGCGAGGGCGCGGTCCCCGCCACGATCGCGGTGCTGGACGGAGTGGCCAGGATCGGCCTGGACGAGGCCTCGCTGGAGCGCGTCGCGATGGAGCCGGGGCTGCGCAAGCTGAGCCAGCGCGACCTCCCGCTCGCCGCCGCGCTGAAGGTGAGCGGCGCGACCACGGTGGCGGCGACGTCGTTCCTGGCGGCCCGGGCGGGCATCCGCCTGTTCGCCACCGGCGGCCTGGGCGGCGTGCACCGCGGCTGGACGGACGACCAGGACGAGTCCGCCGACCTGGACACCCTGTCCAGGACCCGCGTCACCGTGGTGTGCGCGGGCGTCAAGTCCATCCTGGACGTGCCCGCCACGCTGCAGCGCCTGGAGACGCGCGGCGTGACCGTGGCCGGCTATCGGACCGACGAGTTCCCCGGCTTCTACCTGCGTTCCTCCGGCCGTCCCGTGGAGTGGCGGATCGAGACGCCCGAGGAGGCGGCCGCGGTCATGCGCGGCCAGGACGCGTTCGGCGGCCAGGAGACGGCGCTGATCGTGGCCAACCCGATCCCGGAGGACCAGCAGCTCGACCCGGCGCTGCACGACCGCGTGCTCGCCGAGGCCCTGGCCACCGCCGAGCGCGAGGGCGTCACCGGCCAGGCGATCACCCCGTTCCTGCTGGGCTACCTGGTGCGCGGCACCGGCGGGGCCTCCCTGGAGGCCAACCTGGCCGCGGTCCGCGGCAACGTCGCGCTCGCGGCCCGTGTCGCGCTGGCCTGGTCACGATCGTGAACGGCCAGGGCCTGCTGGTCATCGGCGACGTGGTCACCGACGTGGTGGCCATGCACGGCGCCCCGGTCATGTCGGGCCCCGACATCCCTTCTGACATCGCCGCCGACATCGCGCTGCGCCCCGGCGGCTCCGGCGCGAACACCGCCGCGTGGGCGGCCTTCCTGGGCGCCGACGCGAGCCTGCTGGCCCGCTGCGGATACGACAGCAGCGAGTGGCACATCACCGAGCTGACCAAGACCGGGGTGCGCCCGCACATCCGGATCGACGCCGCCAACCCGACCGCCGTGGTCATCTCGATGGTCGACAGCACCGGCGAGCGCTCCATGCTGACGAACCGGGGGGCCGGCGAGCTGATCTCCCCCCTCGACTGGGACGACGCGCTCCTCGACGGCGTGACGCACCTGCACGTCTCCGGTTACACCCTGTTCAGCGAGCCCGGCCTGGCCCTGAGCAGGCTGGCCATGGCGAAGGCGACCGGCGCGGGGGCCTCGATCAGCGTCGACCCGGCCTCGACGGGCCCGCTCGCCGGGTTCGGCGTGACGCGGTTCCTCGGCGAGACGGCGCTCGCCGGATTGATCTTTCCCAATCGTGACGAAGCTCTCCTTCTCAGCGGCGCCGCCACGCCCGAGCGGGCGGCCGAGACGCTCAGCGAGCATTACGGGACAGCGGTCGTGAAGCTGGGGCCCCAGGGCGGTCTCGTGGCGGTAGGCGGGCAGGTCGTGGCGAAGGCGGACGCGGTGCCCGCGGAGGCCGTGGACTCCACGGGAGCCGGTGACGCGTTCGCCGCCGGCTACCTCGCCGCCGCCCTGTCGGGGGCGGGCGAGAGGGAGGCTCTGGAGTCAGGTTGCCGTGCGGGTGCCGAGTGTGTGGCCCTCGTAGGGGGTCGTCCACGGTACGGTTTGGACATGAAGCGTCTTTACCCTATTCACACCGATTGATAGCTTGCCGCGTAGGCTGCACCATCAGTCACATGCGTATCGCGGCACACTGGGGAGGATAAGGTCCCGCCGATGGACGTCGAGTCATCGATCTGCCTGAGCGACCTGGTCCCTGCCCTGCGCTGGAGTCGGCCGCAACAGGTCGCGGAGGCGCTGTCCGATCCGCGCCTGCCGTCCGCGTGGTGGTCGTCGATGCCGCTGCAGAGGGCCTTCGCCGCGACCGGTCTCGACTGGGTGTGCGAGCGGCTCGCGCTCCTCGCCTCCTCGCGCTGGGATCATCTGCCGCTGGGCGACGTGCTGCCGGCCATGGCGCTGCATCCGATCGATCCGACGCTGCCGGGCTATCCCGAGCCCGCCCGGACGGCGATCGTGGGCCTGGGCGGCTGGCACCGCCTGCGCCGCCTGACGCCGGCCGACCTGAAGGCGCCGGGGTCCACCCCCGAGACGGTGATGGGTACGGTCTTCCGCGAGGTGCTCGGCAGGCTGGCGGCCCGGCCGGAAGCCGTGGCCGGGCATCCCGAGGTCACCAGGCCGGTCCAGCGCGGCGCGTCCGGCACCGGTTCCTTCCCCGCCGCGGGCGAGCGTCCGGCGGCCGCGTTCGAGGGCACCGGCGCCTTCGCCGGCCCGAACGGCGGCCCCGCCAAGGGCGAGCCGCTGCCGCAGCGCGCCGACGAGCGCCGCAACACCGGAGCCTTCCCCGCCCCCGCCGACGAGCGCCGCAACACCGGCTCCTTCCCCGCCCCCGCCGACGAGCGCCGGAACACCGGCTCCTTCCCCAGGGTGGGCGACGACGCGCGGCCGGGCGGCGAACCCCGGCGTCCGGCGGCCTCCTTTCCACCCGAGGAACAGCGGTCCCCCGGGTCCTTCCCCGGCGACAGCCGGCGCGCTCCCGGCTCGTTCCCCGGCGACCCCCAGCGGTCGCAGAGCTCGTCCCCGGACGAGGGCCGGCGCTCCACCGGATCCTTCCCCGCCGTCGGCCGCGACCAGCGCTCCACGGGCTCTTTTCCCGCCGTCGGCCGGGACCAGCGGTCCACCGGTTCCTTCCCCGCCGTGGGCGGGGGCCAGAGCCCGCTGCCGCAGCGCCCCGCCGCGGCCGACTCCTCCGGCCCGCACACCGGCTCCCTGCCGAGCCTCCCCGGCGGGTCCGCCTCGTACGGCTCCCAGCCCGCCCCTGTGCCGTCCGACACCGACCACGCGATGGTCAGAGTGGTCGACAGCCTGTTCCGCGGCCTGAACAAGCTGGAGCTGGCCGTGGCCGAGCACCGCCTGTTCGCCGAGGACCCGGTCAGCCTGCGCACGCTCGCGCACAAGATGCTCGTCGAGCGCGAGATCCTCTCCCAGGCGCAGCGCACCGCCGAGGAGCGGGTGCTCACCTGGCTGCGCTCGTCGGAGTCGGCCCCGATCACCGGGCACATGTTCCGGCTCACCGAGTGGCTGGGCGCCGCCGCGACCGAGGATCAGCTGATCGGCGCGGACCCCGCCCATCCCGCGACCGTGCCGTCCCTGCGCACCCCGCTGTGGCGGGTGCTGGTCACGCTGATGCCGGACCGCCGCCTCCAGGACGGCTGGCTGGTCGTCGGCGACATCCAGGGACTGCAGGCCCGTACCCGCAGGCTGCTGGCCTCGGCCCAGCCGGACGCGGACATGGTGGAGCTGATGGCGGAACTGGGCATCCGCGCCCACTCGGCCAAGGCGTGGCTGGACGCGCTGCCGCCCGAGCAGGTCCACGACCCGGTCGCCGCGTCCGAGGGCCCGCCGCAGCCGCTGCCGCGCCGCACCCCCGGCGCCAACGGGCACCACCACAGGGGCGGCCAGCCGATCCCCGCCGCCGCGGCCAACTCCATCGACCCGTCGGCCGCGCTCGCGACGCTGTCGGCCCTCTCCAACGGCCGCTCGCCGATGCTCCAGGGCCACCTGGCCGGCACCCCGGCCACTCCCCCGCCGCCGCCTCCGAGCCCGTCGTCGGATCCGCGCCGCTGGCAGCGCATCGAGGTCAAGCCCGAGCACCTGCGCGGCGGCCCGGTGCCGGTGCCGCAGAACTACGCGGCCCAGCTCGGCATGCGCCCCGGCACGCTGCTGTCGGTCACCGGCCCGGGCGACAACGCGATCGTGCTGGTGTGGCAGGGTCAGCAGCCGGTGTTCGACTCTCTCCAGCCGGTGCTGATGAGGCTCAACGCCCGCCCCGGCGACCAGGTGTACGTGACGGTCGACGGCTACCGCCTGGAGGCCCAGCTCACGGGCTGAGGCCGCTCACTCGCCGAACAGGCGCAGCGCGTGGGCCTTGGCTGCGGCCTCGCCCCGGGAGGCGACGCCGAGCTTGGCGAGGATGTTGGACACGTGCACGCTGACCGTCTTGACGGCGATGAACAGCTCGGCGGCGATCTCGCGGTTGCTCCGGCCCCTGGCGACGTGGCGCAGCACCTCCAGCTCGCGGGCGGTCAGGCCGAGCGGCGGCCCGCCGGGCGCGGACTGGTCCGCCAGGGCGATCCCGGCCCGCCTGGCCAGCGCGTCGACCCGCGCCAGCAGCGGCCGCGCGCCGAGCCGCCGCGCCAGCTCGTCCGCCGTGGCCAGCCGCGCCGCCGCGTGCTCGCGGTCGCCGCACGCCAGCGCGGCGTGCGCGGCCCCCTCGCACACCCGGGCTCGCGCGTACGGGTTGCGCAGCGCCTCCCAGGCGGCCACGGCCGCGTCCCAGGCCTTGAGCCGGGCCTCGGGGTCGTCCTCCGTCACGGTCATGGCGGTGACGGTGAGCCGCTGGGCCTGCTGCAGATCGCCGTCGGCGGGCAGCCGCTCGGCGAGGGCGCGGACCTCGGCCACCACCGGGCCGCCCAGCTCTGCCAGCGACGCCAGCAGCCCCCACGAGTAGCGCGGCTCGGCCCTCAGGTCGTGGGAGCGCAGCAGGCGCAGGCCCGCCTCCCGCGCCTCGTCGACCCGGCCGCGGGCCAGCAGGAGCTCCGCCTCGCGGCGGCCGTGGGGCAGCACGGTCTGCTCGCGGAACGAGCCGCGCACCACGATGCGCTCGATGGCCGCCAGCAGCTCCGCGGCCTGGTCGAGCCGGCCGCGGGCCAGCGCGATGTCGGTGGCGAAGCCGCGCAGCCCGGTCTGGTGGGGCGGGGGCGGCACCAGCTCCAGGGCGTGCTCGATCACCTCCAGCGCCTCGTCCCAGCGGCCGAGCGACATCAGCGGCTCGGCCAGGTTGATCGACAGGAACGTGCCGGACGTGCGGGCCAGCCCGTAGCGCTCGGCCAGCGCGATGCCGTCGCGGGCGACCTGGGCCGCCTCCTCGTGGCGTCCGGCGCCCTCCAGGCTGTCGGACTCGGAGATGGCCACGCGCATGAGCGCGTTGTAGGCGTCGGCGCGGACCGCCAGCCGGCGTGCCTCGGCGTAGCCGCCGTGGTGCTCGTCGATCTCGGCGAAGCGCAGGCATCTGGTCCAGGTGAGGCTGATCAGGGCCTGCGCCTGGACGGTGTCGTCGCCGGCCCGGCGGCCGATCTCGATGGCCTGCTCGGCGGTGGCGATCCGCTCCGCGCGCCGGTCCGGCCGGTGGAGCATGCGGGCCAGCGACTCCAGCACCTGGCCGCGCAACCTGCTCGGCGGCTCGGCGGGGACCAGGGCGGCCGCCTCGTACAGGTCGTCGATGTGGCCGGGGCGGCTCAGGTCGTAGCGGATGAGGCCGCGCAGCCGCAGCACGCGGGCGGCCGCCACCGGGTCGGCGGCGCGGTCGATCTCGCCGAGCGCGGCCGAGGCGAGCGCGGCGGCGCGGTCGTACTCGCCCGCGAGGTGGGCCACGACGGCCGTCTGGCGCAGCACGTCGGCGTGGCCGCGGCCGGTGCGCTCCGCCGCGTCGGGCACGTGGTCCCACAGCTCCAGCACCCGCGAGAGCATGCGCAGCTGCTCGTCGTAGGCGGTGGAGCGACGGGCCGCGGCGGCGGCGTGCCAGGCGCTGGTGAGCGCCCAGGTGGTGTCGCGGGCGGCGTGCCAGTGGTGGGCCAGCTCGATAGCGCCGCGCGGCGCGGGCAGGACCGACAGGTCGCGCTCCAGCGCCTCGGCGAAGCGGGTGTGGAGCCGGGTGTGCTCGCCGGGCAGCAGGTCGTCGTGGAGCGCCTCGCGGATCAGCGCGTGGCGGAAGGCGTAGCCCTCGCCGTCGACGGCGAGCACGTTGCCCGCCACGGCGGGGCGCAGCCGGGCGGCGAGCGCCGCCTCGTCGAACCCGGTGACGGCGGCCAGCAGGTCGTGCTCGATGCGCTGGCCGCCGGCGCTGGCCATGCGCAGCAGCTCCTGCGTCTCGTCGGGCAGCCGCTCCACGCTCGCCAGCAGCAGGTCGCGCAGTGACTCCGGGAGCAGGCCGCCGGAGCCGTCCTCGCTCAGCAGCGCCTCGACGAACAGCGGGTTGCCCTCGCTGCGCGAGTAGACCCGCTCGATGTCGGCGGGCGACGGCTCGCGGGCGAGGATGCCCGCCGCCTGGGCGGCGACCTCGCGGCGGCTGAGCCGGCTCAGCTCCACCCGGGTCACCCACGCGACCCTGGACAGCTCGGCGAGGAGCGGGCGCAGCGGGTGGGCGCGGTGGAGCTCGTCGGAACGGTAGGTGACGACGATCATCAGGCGGCCGGTGCCGCGCTGGTAGCGCACCAGGAAGGAGAGCAGGTCGCGGGTGGAGCGGTCGGCCCAGTGGGCGTCCTCCACGACCAGGATGACCGGCCGGTCCTCGGCCAGCCGCTCCAGCAGGCCGAGCAGCTGCTCGAACAGCCGCGCCCTGGCCTCGGCGCCGTCGCGGTCGGGCTCGCCGAACTCGGGCAGCAGCCGCGCCAGTCCTCGGGTCGTGCCGCCGGGCACCAGCTCCGCGACCCGGTCGCGGCCGAGCGTGCGCACCAGGGAGCGCAGCACGGCGGTGAACGGGGCGAACGGCAGGCCCTCGGTGCCGAGCTCCAGGCAGCCGCCGACGAGCACCAGCGCGTCGCCGGCCCGGTCGGTGAACTCCCCCATGAGCCGGGTCTTGCCCACCCCGGCCTCGCCGCCGACCAGCACGGTGGCCGCGGCGCCGCCGCGCGTCTCACCCAGCACACCCAGGAGCAGGTCGAGCTCGCCGGCACGGCCGACGAACAGGGGGCTCACCTGGTGGATGGTCACGCACCAAGCATGCCATCCCCCTACGACAAGGTCAGCGCAGCACCTTACGGTAGAAAGTGGCAGAAGCCTCGTAACCGAGCGCGTGGTAGAACTCCGGCGCGCGCCGGGTCGCCATCGCCACGTAGCGGGCGCCGCGGTCGCGCGCCCACTTCTCGAACTCCACGAGCAGGCCGCGCCCGATGCCCTGCCGGCGCGACCCCGACTGCACCATCGCCTCCTCCACCCAGGCGACGGGCCCGTTGGCGAAGAGCGTCAGATGGACGTAGCCGAGCAGATAGCCGTGGACGCGCCCGTCGACGACGGCGGCGAGCAGCAGGGTGTCTTCGTCCTTCAGCAGGAGCGGCAGCGCGGCGTCGAAGGCCTCGCGCTCGGGCCGGAAGGTGAGACCGAACTCGCGCGCCAGCGCGAACACGTCGTCCGCGTCGGACTTCTCCACCCTCCGGATAAGAAGATCGTCAGCCGTCATGACGTATGACACTAGATCGCGCCCCGTTCCCGAGTCCAACACTCATGAGTCGCGGATCGCCCGGACCCGGCCTGCCGAGGGTGGCGACAGGGTGCGCGGCACAAAAACGACATTCATACCATACACGAAGAAGTGCCGCGACACCTTCGACGGAACGCGGGCGGGCCGGGGTGGCAAGGATTTACCACTCCGGTACGCATAGCCCCTCCGAGGTAGAACATAAGAAAAGCTAGACTCTTTCATATTCCCTCTGCCTCGCCTAAGCTTTCATGAGAAAGGGCCTCCTGTCCGCACAATGCGACGTCGGCCGACAGGAGGCCCCTCCTCCCTCGCTACGGGAGGGATGGGTTGAAACAGACACACAACCGTACGGCTCGGAGGATCACCCCGAGACAGTTGCACTCGATGGATACGGCTGTACGGACTCATACCCTGACGCTGACGGCGGTTTCACAAGAACGACATTAGTCGCGCCTGGCGACCGTCTTCGTCAAACCCAGCGTAGAAGAAAAGCCCCAGCCACCACAAGTGGCGACTTTCGGGGTCAGCTAGAAAAAGGTACAACTCGGGTACATAAAATCACACTACGGGCATTGTTCCTACTTACCCGTAAATTCGCATATGTCGCCACTCTGACGACATTCGAGCGATATGTCCCCTATGACAAGCAGCAGAGTGACGGGTCGAACCCGCCGGCACGACGAGAACGCCCCGGCCACCCGCCGATTGCGGGCGACCGGGGCGCGTTCAACTCCTTCTACCGTCGGAGAACAGATAGCTCCCGACGATGATCATGCCTATCTGGAAGGTCCAGAGCCTGATATCCGCGAGCTCCGGCTTGACCTGGGCCCATGCCTTCTCGTCCAGGAAAGCCCCGGCGAGCACCGTGACCATGATCAAACCGGACAGAATGATCATATAGATTTTCAGGAACCACCATCGCAGGTGATCCTGTGACGGATCCAGCATTTCATCCTCATGGTTAAGGGGAAACGAGGCAGTCCGTCATCACCGCGCCGGAGATGGACCAGTGTGCTCCTTGTGGGCTCACCCCAGAGTCCGCCCTCCGCCGATCGAGTGCGATGCGCCGAATCCTAGTGCCCTGCGGCGAAGGACATCCGCCAATTCACAGATCACCCAATCCCAGCTGGCGGGCGATCAGCATGCGCTGCACCTCGGACGTTCCTTCGCCGATCTCCAGGATCTTCGCGTCGCGGTAGAAACGGCCCACCGGAAACTCGTTCATGAATCCGTACCCGCCGAAGATCTGCGTCGCGTCGCGGGAGTTGTCCATGGCCGCGTTGGACGAGACGAGCTTGGCGATCGCCGCTTCCTTCTTGAACGGGACGCCCGCGAGCATCTTCTCGGCCGCGTGGTAATAGGCCAGGCGGGCGGTGTGGGCGCGGGCCTCCATGTCGGCGATCTTGAACTGGATGGCCTGGTAATGGCCGATCGGGTGGCCGAAGGCGCGGCGCTCGCGCACGTACTTCAGGCACTCGTCCACGCAGCCCTGCGACAGGCCGACGCTGAGGGCGGCGATCGCGATGCGGCCCTCGTCCAGCGTCTGCAGGAACTGGGCGTAGCCGCGGCCGCGCTCGCCGAGCAGGTTGGCGGCGGGCACCCGGCAGTCGGAGAACGACAGCTCGCGCGTGTCCGAGGCGTTCCAGCCGACCTTGGAGTACTTCTTCGACACGGTGAAGCCCGGCGTGCCCGAGGGGACGAGGATGGTCGAGATCTCCCGCTCGCCGGTCAGCGCGGCGACGCCGACGACGCCGGTGATGTCGGTGCCGGAGTTGGTGATGAACGCCTTCGTCCCGTTGATCACCCACTCGTCGCCGTCGAGCACGGCGGTGGTGCGCATGCCGCCCGGCACGTCCGAGCCGCCGCCCGGCTCGGTCAGGCCGAACGCGCCCAGCATCTCCCCCGCGGCCAGCTTCGGCAGCCAGTATTCGCGCTGCTCCCCGGTGCCGAACCGGAGGATGGGCATCGCGCCGAGCGACACCGCCGCCTCCAGGGTGATCGACACACTGGAGTCGACCCTGGCCAGCTCCTCCAGCGCCAGGCAGAGGGCGAAGTAGTCGCCGCCCATGCCGCCGTACTGCTCGGGGATGGGCAGGCCGAACAGGCCCATCGCGCCCATCTGGCGGACGATGTCGTACGGGAACTCCTCGCGCTCGTAGTAGCCGCCGATGACGGGGGCGACCACCTCGCGGGCGAAGGCCTCGACGGTCTTGCGCAGCTCTTCGTGTTCGGGTGTCAGCATGGGTCAGCCTTTCGCGAGGGCCTGGACGACGCGGGAGGGGCTGGGCCGGCCCAGCCGGGCGGCCAGCCAGGTGCTGGTGGCCACGAGTTTGTCCAGGTCGAGGCCGGTCTCGATGCCGAGCCCGCGCAGCATCCAGACGAGGTCCTCGGTGGCCAGGTTGCCGGTGGCGGACTCGGCGTACGGGCAGCCGCCGATGCCGCCGGTGGAGGCGTCCACGGTGGTGACGCCCGCCCTGAGCGCGGCCAGGGTGTTGCCGAGCGCCTGCCCGTAGGTGTCGTGGAAGTGGACGGCGAGCTTTTCCGGCGAGGTGAACGCCTCGATGAGCGCGGTGACGTGGCCGGGCGTGCCGACGCCGATCGTGTCGCCCAGCGACAGCTCGTAGCAGCCCAGCCCGAGCAGCCGCTCCCCGACCGCGACCACCTGGGAGACGGGCGTGGGGCCCTCCCACGGGTCGCCGAAGCACATCGACACGTACGCGCGCACCCGCACGCCGTTCTCCAGCGCCCGGGCGACCACCGGCTCGAACATCTCGAACTGGCTCTCCAGGCTCCGGTTGAGGTTCTTGGCGGCGAACGTCTCGGTGGCGCTGGCGAAGACGGCGATCTCGTCGACGCCCCGCTCCAGCGCCCGGTCCAGGCCGCGCTCGTTCGGCACCAGCACCGGGTAGCGGACGCCGGGCCTGCGGTGCAGCCGGTCGAGCAGCTGCTCCGCGTCCGCGAGCTGGGGCACCCACTTCGGGTGCACGAAGCTGGTCGCCTCGATCACCTTGTGCCCGGCGTCGGCGAGCCGGTCGATGAACTCGGCCTTGACCTCGACGGGCACGATCGCGGCTTCGTTCTGCAGGCCGTCGCGGGGGCCGACCTCGTAGACGGTGACCTGCTGCGGCAGGCCCTCCATCGGGTACGCGCGCGCCATCATCCCTCCTCCACCACGGCCAGCACGGCGTCCATGTCGACGGGCCGGCCGGCCTGCGCCGGCAGCTCGGCGACGCGGCCGTCCCGTGGGGCGGTGACGGTGTGCTCCATCTTCATCGCCTCCACGATCACCAGCGGCTGGCCTTCCTTGACCTGGTCGCCGACCTGGGCCTTGACCACCAGGACGGTGCCGGGCATCGGGCTCCTGACCACGCCGTCGCCGCTCCCCGCGGCGCCGGCACGGTCGCCCGGGTCGCCGATCAGATGGCGGGTGACGGGCCAGGCGTGCCCGTCCCGGCCGAGCCAGACCGTCTCACCGTCCCGGGCGCACACGTAGTGCGTCGTACGACCGTCCACAGTGACGACGACCCCACCCCCGTACGGCCCGACCGCTCCACCCGCCGGCCTGTCTCCATACGGCCGGACGGCAGGTCCGCCCGGCGATCCGGGACCGTCCGCGTACGTGCGGAGTACGGCCGGAACGGGCGGGCCGTCCGCCACCCTGACCTCGGCGCCCTCCCGGGGCAGGCCGCGCACGTGGACGGCGTGCACGCCGTCACGCGTCTCCAGCCGCCACGTCGTCCACGCCCGCTCCCCGACCCGCCAGCCGTCCATGACCTCCCACGGGTCACGCCCCACCGGCTGATCGTGAAACACGAGCGCGGCGGCCGCCAGCGCATCCAAGGGCACCCCGCGCCCCATACGAGGCAAGGCGACCCCAGCCACGTCCGCGTGAGCCGCATCTGTACGGTCCCCGTCCTCGCGGGCCTGATCCGCACCACCCGCGTTCGTGCGAGCCGCATCCGCACGACCCCCGTCCTCGCGGGTCTGGTCCGTGCGGGCCGCTTCTGCGCGGGTTGGGTCGGTGAGGAGGAGGTCTGGGAGGGCTCGTTCGACCAGGCCGGTGTCCAGGTCGCCGGCGCGGACGGTTTCGTGGGCGAGCAGGGCTCGCAGGAACGGCACGTTGGTGGTGACCCCGAGCACCACGGTCTCGCTCAGGGCGCGGTCGAGGGCACGGAGCGCTCCCGCCCGGTCCGGGGCCCAGGCGATGACCTTGGACAGCATCGGGTCGAACTCGCTGCCGACCACTCCGCCCTCCAGCAGCCCGGAGTCGACCCGTACCCCCGGGCCGGAGGGCTCGCGCAGGGCGAGGACGCGGCCGCCGGTGGGCAGGAAGCCGCGCGCCGGGTCCTCGGCGTAGACGCGCGCCTCGACCGCGTGGCCGTCGAGCCGCACCTCGTCCTGGGTGAACGGGAGAGGCTCGCCGGCCGCCACCCGGAGCTGCAGCTCCACCAGGTCGAGGCCGGTGACCAGCTCGGTGACGGGGTGCTCGACCTGGAGACGGGTGTTCATCTCCATGAAGTGGTAGGCGCCCGTGGCGCCGTCGACGATGAACTCGACGGTGCCCGCGCCGACGTAGCCGACCGCGCGGGCGGCCTCCACGGCGGCGGCGCCCATGCGGGCCCTGGTCTCCGCGTCGACGAAGGGCGACGGGGCCTCTTCGACGATCTTCTGGTGCCTGCGCTGCAGGCTGCACTCGCGTTCGCCCAGGTGGACGACGGTGCCGTGGCCGTCGGCGAGGACCTGGATCTCGATGTGCCGGGGCCGCTCCACGTAGCGCTCGATCAGGAGGGTGCCGTCGCCGAAGGCGGCCGTGGCCGTGCGCCGGGCGGACTCCAGGGCGTCAGGCAGCTCCGCCGCCGACCTGACCAGCACCATGCCCTTGCCGCCGCCGCCCGCCGACGGCTTGATCAGGGCGGGGAAGGCGGACCAGGCCGAGAGCTCGTCGCCGGGTTCGGCCGCGCCCGGCACCACGGGCACTCCGGCGTCCGACACGGTGCGCTTGGCGCGGATCTTGTCGCCCATCGCCTCGATGGCGTCCGCCGGCGGCCCGACGAACACCAGCCCAGTCTCCGCGCAGCGGCGGGCGAAGGCGGCGTTCTCGGCCAGGAAGCCGTAGCCGGGGTGGACGGCCGCCGCACCGGAGCGCCGGGCCACCTCCACGATCGCCTCGATATCCAGATATTTCGGGATCTGGTGGGCCTCGTCAGCCTCGATCACGTGGCGCGCGCCCGCGTCGGCGGCCGTGTGCACGGCGACCGCGCCGATGCCGAGCGCGCGCAGGGTGCGGATGACCCGGACGGCGATCTCGCCCCGGTTGGCGACCAGCACCCGGCCGAACAGGGAATCAGTCATGATCACATCCGGAAGACGCCGTAGCCGGCGGGTTCGAGCGGGGCGTTGGCCGCCGCGGACAGGGCCAGGCCGAGCACGGTGCGGGTGTCGACGGGGTCGATCACGCCGTCGTCCCACAGCCTGGCGGTGGAGTAGTACGGGTTGCCCTGGTGTTCGTACTGGGCCCGGATCGCCTCGGGGTCGGCCCCGCCCGCAGAGGAGCCCACCGTGGTGAGCACGTTCGCCGCCTGCTCACCGCCCATGACCGAGATGCGGGCGTTCGGCCACATCCACAGGAAGCGCGGCGCGTACGCCCGCCCGGCCATCGCGTAGTTGCCGGCCCCGAACGAGCCTCCGATGACCACCGTGAACTTGGGCACCCGGGCGCACGACACGGCCGTGACCATCTTGGCGCCGTGCTTGGCGATGCCGCCCGCCTCGTACGCCTTGCCGACCATGAACCCGCTGATGTTCTGCAGGAACAGCAGCGGGATCCGCCGCTGGTCGCACAGCTCGATGAAGTGCGCGCCCTTGAGGGCGGACTCGGCGAACAGGATGCCGTTGTTGGCCAGGATGCCCACCGGGTGGCCGTGGACATGGGCGAACCCGGTGACCAGCGTGGGCCCGTACTCGGCCTTGAACTCCAGGAACCGCGACCCGTCCACCAGCCGCGCGATCACCTCGCGCACCTCGTACGGCCGGCGCGTGTCGGCGGGGACGATCCCGTAGAGGTCGCGCGGATCGTGGGCGGGCGGCTCCGGCGCGGCCACCGGCCACGGGCGCGGGGCGCGCGGCGCGAGCGTGGAGACGATGTCGCGGACGATCGCCAGCGCGTGCGCGTCGTCCTCGGCGAGGTGGTCGGTGACGCCGCTGACGCGCGCGTGCAGGTCGCCGCCGCCGAGCTCCTCGGCCGTGACCTCCTCGCCGGTGGCCGCCTTCACCAGAGGCGGGCCGCCCAGGAAGATCGTGCCCTGGTTCCGTACGATGACGGCCTCGTCGCTCATGGCGGGCACGTACGCGCCGCCCGCGGTGCAGGAGCCGAGCACGGCGGCGATCTGCGGGATGCCCCGCGCGGACATCGTGGCCTGGTTGTAGAAGATGCGGCCGAAGTGCTCGCGGTCCGGGAACACCTCGTCCTGTTTCGGCAGGAACGCGCCGCCGGAGTCGACGAGGTAGACGCACGGCAGGTGGTTGTGCAGCGCCACCTCCTGCGCGCGCAGGTGCTTCTTGACGGTCATGGGGTAGTAGGTGCCGCCCTTGACGGTGGCGTCGTTGGCCACGACCACGCACTCGCGGCCGGAGACCCGGCCGACGCCGGTGATGATGCCGGCGGCGGGCGCCTGGTCGTCGTAGAGACCGTTCGCGGCCAGCGGCGACAGCTCCAGGAACCGCGAGCCCGGGTCGAGCAGGCCGTCGACGCGCTCACGGGGCAGCAGCTTGCCGCGCTCGACGTGGCGGCTGCGCGACCGTTCGGGCCCGCCGAGCGCGGCGGTGGCGAGGCGGTCGCGGAGCTCTGCGGCGAGCCGCTCGTTGAGCTCGGCGTTGCTCCTGTACGCCTCGCTCCCGGGGTCGGCGGCCGACTTGAGTATCGGCCAGTCGCTCATCTCTGCCCTCTCGTCATGGTCGTGATGTTAGTGGCCATTAACTCAACCGTCTAGCATGATGTGACTGTGACGACTGCCCCGACACCTACCCGCAATCGCGGCAACAGGCGTGCCGAGATCCTTGACGCCGCCGCGAGGCTGTTCGCGGCGCGCGGTTTCCATGGCGTGCCGATCGAGGACATCGGCGGCGCGGTGGGCGTCTCGGGGCCGGCGCTCTACCGCCACTTCAGCGGCAAGGAGGCGCTGCTGGCGGAGCTGCTGCTCGACATCAGCTCGCGGCTGCGCGAGTCGGCGGTCGCGGTCGTCACGGCCTCCGCCGGCCCGGCCGAGATCCTGGACGCGCTGCTCGACGCGCACATCACGTTCGCGCTCGAGCAGCCGGCGCTGATCACCGTGCACGACCGCGAGCTGGGCAACGTGCCGGAGCCGGAGCGGCGCCAGATCCGGCGGCTGCAGCGGCTCTACGTCGAGGAGTGGGTGGGGGTGCTGGCCGAGCTCCACCCGTCGTGCCCGGCGTCCCGGCTGCGGGCCGCCACGCACGCGGTCTTCGGCCTGCTGAACTCGACGCCGCACAGCGCGGGCGAGCTCGCGCCCGGGGCGATGCGCCCGCTGCTGCACGCCATGGCCGGGGCTGCGCTCCGGGCAGCTGTTAACGAGCGCTAACACAGACGAGAGTCGCCAGAAAGGGCATTGCCGCCTCAACTATCTAGATATATCGTCAGAACATCTCGATAGTTGGGAGATGTGATGATTGATCCACATGGACGACACGGATTCCCGCACCCGCCGATGCCGCCGCCCCCGCCGGGCACCCCCGGCATGGAGGCGGGGCCGCGGGTGCGGCGCGGCGACGTCCGGGCGGCACTGCTCCTGCTGCTCGGCGAGGAGCCCAAGAACGGCTACCAGATGATCCAGGACATCGAGGCGCGCAGCCGCGGCGTGTGGCGGCCCAGCCCCGGCTCGGTCTACCCCGCGCTCCAGCAGTTGGAGGACGAGTGCCTGGTCACCGGCGGCGAGGCCGGCGGCAGCCGCACCTACCGCCTGACGGAGGAGGGCCGCGACGAGGCGGGACGCCTGAGCGCCGCCCCCGCGCCGTGGGACGAGGTGGCGAGCACCGTGCCGGAGGACCGGCACGAGCTGCGCCTGCTGTGGGGGCAGCTCGGCGAGGCGTTCGTCCACCTGACGAGGACGGCCAACGACCGCCAGGTCGCCGAGGCCAAGAAGCTGCTCAGGCAGACGCGCAAGTCCGTGTTCCAGATTCTGGCGGAGGATTGATGAGCGAGGACGCGGCCGTCGTCGTACGAGGGCTGACCAAGACGTACGGGAAGGTCGAGGCCGTCAAGGGCGTCGACTTCGAGGTGTCGCCGGGCGAGGTCTTCGGATTCCTCGGCCCCAACGGCGCCGGCAAGACCACCACGATCAGCATGCTCTGCACGCTCGCGAACCCGACGGGCGGCACCGCCTCCGTCGCCGGCCACGACGTGGTCAGGGAGCGCGACGAGGTGCGCAGGAACATCGGCCTGGTCTTCCAGGACCCCACCCTCGACGGCTACCTGACCGCCGAGCAGAACCTGCGCTTCCACGCCGAGCTGTACGGGGTGCACAAGAGCGTGGTCGACGAGCGGATCAAACGCGTCATGGAGATGGTGGCGCTCTGGGACCGCAAGGACGCCAAGGTGATGACGTTCTCCGGCGGCATGAAGCGGCGGCTGGAGATCGCCCGCGGCCTGCTCCACTCGCCGCGGGTGCTGTTCCTGGACGAGCCGACGGTCGGGCTCGACCCGCAGACCCGGTCGGCCATCTGGGGCTACATCAACGAGCTGCGGGTCAGCGAGGACATCACGATCTTCATGACCACCCACTACATGGACGAGGCCGAGTACTGCGACCGGATCGCGATCATCGACCACGGCGAGATCGTGGTGATCGACTCTCCCGAGCGGCTCAAGGCCAGCGTCGGCAAGGACCGGGTGCAGATCCACACCCGTGACGACGAGGCCGCGATCAAGGCGCTGCATGAGCGGTTCGGGCTGGAGGCGGCGGTGCACGAGGGGGCGGTGACGTTCGCCGTGGCCTCGGGCGAGGAGTTCGTGCCGCGGCTGTTCGCCGAGCTCGGCATGCCGATCACGTCGGTGAGCGTGTCGCGGCCGTCGCTGGACGACGTGTTCATGAACTACACCGGCTCCACGATCCGCGACGCCGAGTCCGGAGACGACCAGATGGCCTTCATGCGCGCGATGGCGAGGCGGTGAACGATGACGACACAGGCGATCCGCGTGCGGGTGCCGGCCCGCAGCGCCGCGCACGACCTGCGGGCCATCAAGGTGGTCCTGCACCGTGAGATGCTGCGCTTCCTCAACGACCGCACCCGCATGCTCTCGATGCTGCTGCAGCCGGTGCTGTGGCTGTTCGTCATGGGCACCGGCCTGGGGTCGCTGGTCCAGGCGTCGATCCCGGGCGTGGACTTCCGCACCTTCATGTATCCCGGCATGATCTCCATGACGGTGATCATGACGGGCATGTTCTCGGCGGGGTCCATCGTGTGGGACCGCGAGTTCGGGTTCCTGCGCGAGATGCTGGTCGCGCCGGTGTCGCGCACGGCCATCGTCGTGGGCAAGTGTCTCGGCGGCGCGATCGTGGCCACGGGCCAGGGCATCGTCATCCTGGCCATGGCGGGGATGGTGGGGGTGCCGTACTCGCCCACGCTGATGCTCACGCTGCTGGCGGAGATGTTCCTGGCGGCCTTCACGATCACCGCCTTCGGGGTGATGCTGGCGGCGCGGATGAAGAACATGCAGTCGTTCTTCGGGCTCATGCAGATGGCGATCATGCCGATGATGTTCCTGTCGGGTGCCATGTTCCCGCTGGCCAACCTGCCGTCGTGGCTGCACGCCCTGACGGTGGTCAACCCCATGACGTACGCGGTCGACCCGATGCGCCAGGCCGTCTTCTCCCACCTGGACGTGCCGCCGGAGGTGAACGCGACCCTGAACCCGGGGGTGCAGTGGTTCGGCTGGCAGGTGCCCGTGCCGGTGGAGCTCGGGCTGGTGGCGGCGCTGGGGCTGGGGCTGCTGGCGGTGGGCATCGCCCAGTTCAAGCGGGCCGACTAGCCGGGGCGGCCCTCTCGGGTTCGAACACAAGCACCCTTCACGGAGAGTATTCTTTTCGATGCAAGGAGCGACGTCGCCCCCTCGAGAGGATCACTCCATGTTGGATCTGCAGGCGAAATTCGATGACCTGGAAATCAGGTTCTCGGCTCTCGAACGGTCTACAGTGAGCGGTGTGCCCAACCTGAGCATCGAACAGCGCTTCTCCGCCCTGCACGACCGTGTCGACGACGTCGGGCGCAACGTTCTCAACAAGATCGACAAGCTGGACAAGCGCATGGACAAGTTCGACCAGCGCATGGACGGGTTCGAACGACGTATGGACGGGTTCGAGCGGCGTCTCGACGACCTCCAGCAAGACGTCAACCTGCTCAAGCAGGACGTGAGCCAGCTCAAGCAGGACGTCGGCGAGCTCAAGCTGGGCATGGTCGACATCATGTCCATGCTCGCGAGCCTGGGGGCGACCGCGCCGGAGCGACGGGTCAACTGAGGACATGGTGAGGCCCGGGGCGCTGATGCGGCGCCCCGGGCCTCGTCGATGTCAGCGCCGCACGCGGACGTAGTCGGAGCGACTGGTGTCGCCGTTCGTCCTGTCGTCGCCCTCGTAGACGAAACGCCAGCGGCCGGAGGTCCAGGCGCGGACCTCGGTGAACAGCCTGCCGCTGTCGCTGGACCAGGCGGACTTCACGAGCCTGTACTCGTCGGACCGGTTGGACTTGAAGTACAGGTCCACCTTGCCCTTGTAGCCCTTCCAGGTGCCGTCGTCGTCGACCTGGAGCTGGGCCCAGATCTTCAGGTCACGGCCGCGCTTGACCGGCTCGGGGTAGGCGTTGAAGCCGAGGACCCGGGTGTCGGCCTTCTCGACCGGCTCGGTGACCCGCACGAAGTCGGGGCCGCTGACCGAGCCGTCGACCCGGCGGTCGCCCGCGTACACCGCGCGCCACCAGCCGCTCTGCTCGGCGGTGGTGGAGGCGTGGAAGCGGCCGTGCCGGCTGGTGCGGTCGCCGGTGACGTCCGTCCACTGGCGGGAGGTCACGGCCCTGAACTGGATGGTCACGCGCTCACCGCGCAGCGCCCGCCGGTCGTCGGCCTGCAGGGTGCCCTTGAAGCGCAGCTTGTCGCCCTTGACGACGGGCTCCGAGTAGGCGTCGAAGCCGACGATCCTGGTGTCGATGGTCCGGGAGCGGACGCGGACGCCGTCGCTGTCGCTGACCGACGCCTTGGCCTCGGCGTTGCCGGCGAACTCGGCCCGCCACTCGCCGCTGCGCCACGGCTTCACGCTCGCGGAGAACCAGCCGTTGCGGCTGGTCTTGTCCGTGGTGACCTTGCGGAAGTCGTCGGAGCCGCGGGAGCGGAAGCTGATCGCGACCTCCTGGCCGCCGTAGCCCTGGTCGCCGGCCCTGAGCTGGCCGGAGAGCCGGACCCGGTCGCCCTTCGTGACCCTGTCGGGGTTGGCGTCGAACCTGACGATCTTGGTCTCGAGCGCCTTCTTGACGTCGAACGTGCCCTTCAGCTGGCCCGTCTCGTCACCCTTGACGGCGGTGGCGGTGTAGTTCCACGTGCCCACCGTGCCGACGGAGTGCTCGACCTGGAAGGTGTCCGTCCCGACTTTCTTGGCCTCGATGATCGGCTGGGTGCTGACACCCGGCGGAGTGAAGACCATGGTGGCCTTTTCGGCGTCCTTCGCCTGGATCGTGAAGGTCACCTTGGCGGTGCTTTCGAAGAGCACGACCGGGGATGCCGGGTTGAGCGTCACCTTGGTGACGGCCGGCGCTGCTGCAGTGCTGACCTGCGCTGACGCGGGTGGCGTAAGGACCAGCGCACCGGCCCCCACCGCCATCGCGACGGCGATCGTACGGATGCGTTGTAACGACATTCGGGTTCCTTTCCTGGATACCCAGTTGGTTTCAACGCGGCTTTGAGGGCGCCACGTGTCAAACCAGTAGACGTGGTGGCGAATGGCGAAGTTCACCATTCTGACAAGCTGTTATAGATCTATGTCAAAAGGACCGGTCCAACACATGTCGCCCGTGACTGGCAGACGAACACGGTGCTCAGCGGCCATAATCGGCATGTGGCGCGCGACATGGTTGAGACTCATTTCGTCCAGGCAGTGGAGACCCTCCAGACGGGCCCGGCCCGCGGTCCCGGCGATCCGGTGCGGGAGGGCGCCACGCTCACCGGAGAGCAGTGCCGGACGCTCTACCAGCGCCAGCTCGACAGCCGGCTGCTCGACATCGCCGCCCGCTGGCTGCGCGAGCAGGACGAGGGCTTCTACACGATCGGCTCGGCCGGTCACGAGGGCAACGCGGCCGTGGCCGCCGCGCTGCGCCCGGACGACCCCGCGCTGCTCCACTACCGCTCCGGCGCGTTCTACCTGACCAGGTCCGAGCAGGCCGGGCGGCTGCCCGAACAGGGCATCAGGGACGTCCTGATGGGCCTGACGGCGGCCGCCGAGGAGCCGATCGCGGGCGGCAGGCACAAGGTGTTCGGCCATCCCGAGCTGGCCGTCATCCCCCAGACGTCCACGATCGCCAGCCACCTGCCGAGGGCGGTGGGCGTGGCGTTCGCCATCGAGCGGGCCCGCGCGCTCGACACGGCGGGCCTGTGGCCCGACGACGCGATCGCCGTGTGCAGTTTCGGCGACGCCTCGGTCAACCACGCCACGGCCCTGTCGGGCTTCAACACCGCCGCCTACGCCACCTACCAGGGGCAGCGGGTGCCGATCCTGTTCGTGTGCGAGGACAACGGCATCGGCATCAGCGTCAGGACCCCCAGAGGCTGGGTGGAGGCGTCCGCCAGGCGGCCCGGCATCGAGTACTTCGCGGCCGACGGCTGTGACCTGGCTTCCGCGTACGACACGGCGGTGCGGGCGGTGGAGCACGTGCGCTCCCACCGCACCCCCGCGTTCCTGCATCTGTCGACGGTGCGGCTGATGGGGCACGCCGGCTCCGACGTCGAGTCCGCGTACCGCACCCAGCGCGAGCTCCGCGCCGACCTGGCGCGCGACCCGCTGCTGCGCACCGCGCGGCTGCTCGTCGAGGCGGGCCTGACCACACCGGAGGAGCTGCTCAGACGGTACGAGCTCGCCCGCGAGCACGTGCTGCGCATCGCGCTGGAGACCACCCGGCTGCCCCGGCTCCGCTCGGCGAAGGAGGTCATGGAGCCGATCGCGCCGCACGACGCCGACCTGGTCGCCAAGATCAGCCCGGTGGCGGCGGAGAGCGCGGTGCGGGAGCGGACGTTCGCCGGGACGCTGCCGGAGTCGGAGAAGCCGCTGACGCTCTCGCAGTCGATCAACCGCACGCTCGCCGACGCGCTCGCGGTCTACCCGGAGATGATGGTCTTCGGCGAGGACGTCGCCAAGAAGGGCGGCGTCTACGGGGTGACCCGCGGGCTGCAGAAGAGGTTCGGCCCCGCCCGGGTGTTCGACACCCATCTGGACGAGCAGGCCATCCTCGGGCTGGCCCTGGGCGCGGGGGTGTCCAGGCTGCTGCCGGTGCCGGAGATCCAGTATCTGGCCTACCTGCACAACGCGATCGACCAGATCAGGGGCGAGGCCGCCACGCTGTCGTTCTTCTCGCAGGGCGCCTACCCGAACCCGATGGTGGTGCGGATCGCGGGCTACGCCTACCAGAAGGGGTTCGGCGGGCACTTCCACAACGACAACGCGATCGCGGCGCTGCGCGACATCCCCGGCCTGATCATCGCCTCGCCGTCCCGGCCCGACGACGCCTCCGCCATGCTCCGCACGTGCCTGGCGGCCGCGCGCACGCAGGGGTCGGTGTGCGTGTTCCTGGAGCCGATCGCGCTCTACCACACCAGAGACCTGTTCGAGGAGGGCGACGGCGGCTGGCTGTCCCCGTACGCCCCGCCGTCGCGCTGGGCGGAGACGCACGTGCCGATCGGCGGCGCCCGCTCCTACGGCGACGGGCGCGACCTGACGATCGTGACGTTCGGCAACGGGGTGCGGATGAGCCTGCGGGCGGCGGTGCGGCTCACCCAGGAGGGCTTCAGCTGCCGGGTGCTGGACCTGCGCTGGCTGGCGCCGCTGCCGGTGGCCGACCTGCTGCGCGCGGCGGAGCTGACGGGCAAGGTGCTGATCGCGGACGAGACGCGCCACTCGGGCGGCGTGTCCGAGGGCGTCATGGCCGAGCTGCTCGACGCCGGCTACCAGGGTCAGGTGGCCCGGGTGACCTCGGCCGACAGCTTCGTCCCGCTGGGCGGGGCGGCCGACCACGTGCTGCTGTCGGAGGAGGAGATCGAGCAGGCCGCCCGCAAGCTGCTCTCCTGACCTGGCCCTGCGCTACAGCCAGCCGCGCCGTTTGAAGATCACGTACAGGATGACGCACACCCCCGCCATGAGGGAGATCGCGAACGGGTAGCCCAGGGCCCAGTGATACTCGGGCATGTGGTCGAAGTTCATCCCGTAGATGCCGCCCACCACGGTCGGCGCGAAGAGGATGGCCGCCCAGGCGGAGATCTTCTTGACCTCCTCGCCCTGCTGGATGCTGACCTCGGTCATCCTGGCCATCTCGGCGTTCTGCGCCTGGGTGACCAGGGTGGAGTTGACCACCAGGATGTCCTGGAGCTGCTGGCGGAAGGAGGCCACCCGCTCGTTGACCGTGATGGCGTGGTCGGCCACGTCGCGCAGGTAGCTCTGCAGCTCCTCGTCGACGCCGTACTTGTCGGCGCCGGCGATGAACCCGTCGATCAGCCGCACCAGCGGCGCGGTGGCCCGCTGGAACTCGATCACCTCGCGCGACAGCTCGTAGACGCGGCGGGACACGGCCGGGTCGCCGCCGAACACCTGGACCTCGATCTCCTCGATGTCCTCCTGCAGCCCTTTCACGACCGGCGCGTAGTCGTCGACCACCGCGTCCAGGATCGCGTACAGCACCGCCTGCGGGCCCTTGCGCAGCAGGTCGGGCTCTGACTCCATACGCCTGCGCACCACCTGAAGGTCGGGCGCCTCGGAGTGGCGGACGGTCAGCACGAAGTCGGGGCCGACGAACACGTTCAGCTCGCCGAAGGCCACCTCCTCCACCTCGTCCCGGTAGGTGGCCGCGCGCAGCACCACGAACAGGGTCTCGCCGTAGCGGTCGGCCTTGGGCCGCTGGGAGCCGACGATGGCGTCCTCGACGGCCAGCTCGTGCAGCTGGAACTCCTCCGCGAGCTTGACCAGCTCCCACTCCTTCGGCCGGTACAGGCCGATCCAGGCGAGCGCGCCAGGTTTGTCCTTCAGGCACTGGAAGGCGTCGGCCAGCGAACCGGGGTTGTCGACGGCGCGGCCGTCCTGGTAGATCGTGTTGTTGATGACCGTCGGACGGTAGGGCTGATCCTCGCTGGGCCGGGGGTCCATCGACTTCTCGGGAGCCGGCTCGCGTGTCAGCCTGCCGCGCCGGCGCCCTCTCGCCCTGGTCATGCCACCTCCTGTGTGTCGCTCCCCGTGTCGCCCCCCGTGTCGCTCCTAGGTCGCGAAGTCGTCGAGCTGTGCCATGGCGCGCTCGCGGATCATCTGCCGCCATCTCGGCGTCCACCCGAACAACAACCCGTGCGGGCGGCCCAGCGCCATCTTGGACCAGCGTTTGAAGTCGAACTCCTCGTGGTGCCTGATGATCAGGTCGTCCTCGAACCGGAACATCGCCTCTATCTCGTTGACCACCTGCCGGCCCGTGCTGGGCATGCGGTAGCGGGCCGTCCAGCGGGCGGTGCCGGAGAAGTCGTCGGCCGTCGCCCCGTGGAACTCGGCCTTCATGCCGACGCCCCGGCTGAGCTGGAGCCGCCACATCGCCATCACCCTGTCGCGGCCCTCCAGCTCCTGGAAGACGGGATCGCCGAAGCTGACCTCGGGGTGGTAACAGCTCTCCATGGCCGCCGCATCAGCACGGCCGAGTGCCTCGTAGAAGGCGCTTATCAGCGCCACGTGCCGATCGTTCACTCTGCTATCGAATCATGGTCAGGCCGTTGTCCCAGCACACGGCCCTGAGCCAGTCGTCGCCGAGGCCGAGCCGGTCGAGGGCGTGCAGCTGGTGTGCGTACGGGTGGGGGATCGTCGGGAAGTCACTGCCGAGGACCACCTTCCCCGCCAGCCCGAGTTCACGCAGGGCGGGACGGAGCCGGGCGGGAAAGGGCATGCCGAGCTCGGCGAAGTCGGTGAAAGCCATCGTGGTGTCCAGCGCCACCCGCTCGTAGCGCTCGGCCAGCGCGAAGAACGGATCGTACTCCGGCATGCCGAGATGGGCGATGATCACGCGCAGCCGGGGATGTGCGCGCAGCACCTCGCCGATCGGCTCGGCGCCGACGTACCCGCCGGGCACGGGCACCGAGCTGGCGTGCACCACCACGGGGACGCCGGCCTCGGCCAGCAGCCCCCAGATGCCGTCCAGCTCGGGCAGGCGCGGGTCGAAGTCGCCCACCTGGAGGTGCACCTTGAAGATCTTGGCCCCCTGGTCGAGGGCCTGCCGGACGTAGGCGGGGGCGGCGGGCTCGGGATAGAAGGTGGCCGAGGGCAGGCAGCCGGGCGTGCGGCCGGCGAAGCCGAGTGTCCAGGCGTTGAGGTCGGCCGCCATGCCGGGCTTGTGCGCGTACGCGAGCGCGGGGAAGGCCGTCACCCCCAGCTCCCGCAGCCGGGTCACGCGATCGGCGACCGGCCACTCGTACTCGATCTTCCAGCCGCTGCCCATGAGGGGGCCGCCGTGGTGGAAATGGTGCCAGACCCGGCGCTCCATCCGCTCGGGCAGGAAATGCACGTGCAGGTCCACCAGGCCGGGCAGTCCGAGCGCCGCCCACCAGGCGCGCACCCCTTCATCAGAATCAAGTTCTGTGGCCACGACCGTGACTTTACCCGGATAGGGTTCCTAATCGATGGACAAGCTCTGGGCTCAGCTGATCGAGGCGCAACCTGACCCCGACCCCTGGGTCGTGGTCGTCTCCGCGCTGGTCGCGCTGGCGATCGTCACCTTCACCGTGCCCTGGCAGCTCACCAGAGGGCTGATCACGATCGCCCACGAGGGCGGCCACGCCGTCATGGCGTTGCTCACCCGGCGCAAGCTGGAGGGCATCCGGCTGCACTCCGACACCTCGGGCGTGACGCTGACCAGGGGCAGGCCCACCGGGCCCGGCATGGTGCTGACCGCGCTGGCGGGCTACCTGGCGCCGTCGCTGCTCGGGCTGGCCGCCGCCTGGCTGACCGACCAGGGTCACATCACGCTGCTGATCTGGGGGATGCTGCTCTTCCTGGTGTGCATGCTCCTGCTGATCCGCAACCTGTACGGCGCGCTCATCCTGCTGGCGTCGGGCGGGGCGGTGTTCGCGCTGTCGATGTACGCGCCCGGCGAGGTGCAGCAGATCGTGGCTTTCCTGGTGGTGTGGTTCCTGCTGTTCGGCGGCGTCCGGCCGATCCTGGAGCTGCAGCGCAAGCGGCGCAGGCGCCAGGCGCGCGACTCCGACGCCGACCAGCTGGCCCGGCTGACCCTCCTGCCCGGCGGGTTCTACGTGTTCTTCTTCCTGCTGGTGGCGGGGGCGTCCGTGGTCGGGGGCGCCTACCTGATGAACCCGCTCGCGTAAGTAAGCCGGTCAGACCACGTCCCGGGTGGACAGCTCGAACGGCCCGGTGTCGATCCCCCAGCTGCGGACGCGGCGCGCACGGATACGGATCCAGGCCGGGTCGAACGGCATGTTCGCGCCGATGCGCTCGCCCAGCTCGGCGCCGCCGGTGGTGTGCGTCTCCGCCAGCCCTCGGATCTCGATGCCGCGCGGCGTCCACGGGTCGACGGAGGCCAGGTCGTCCACGAGGAACGCCACGTCGGGATGCCGCCGCGCGTCGCGGAACTTCTTGCTCTCGGACATGCCGGTGCCGGCGTGCCCCCCGATCACGACGCAGCCGGACTCCGGGTCGTAGAAGACGCCCACGGTGACCAGGTGCGGCCGCCCGCCGGGGCCCACGGTGGCGAGGCGGCCCAGCAGCTGGCCGTTCAGGTAGGCGATCTCGTTGGTCGTCATGCTCATGCCCCGAGTCTCGGCCCTGCGCTCATGGGGAGGGAGACCACGTCAGGACTGGCCCTGTCAGGGCCACCCTCGTGTCCCTCAGGTCATGAAGCAGGACTGCGCCGGCGTGCTCGTCGAACGCGGGCGCGAGCCGTACCACCGGTTCAGGAGACGCCGCACGACGTCGCCGGCGCTCAGCCCGGGGGGAACTGACCCTCAACGCCGCGCACCCGCCCATCCTGCTCAGCTGATCGACCTGTCACCGAGGTCGGCTGTCATGGCCGCCTCCCGGCCGCGCTCGAACCCGGTCTCGTCGTAGAAGGAGGACCCGCCTGGCTTGGTGTCCCAGCGCTCGAACTCCGCGCGCACCGCCGCCTCGCGCCCGGCCAGCACCAGCTCCCCCGCGCCGCCGGAGACCTCGTCGGCGACCTCCCGCACCCGGGCCCGCATCTTGTCGGCCAGTCCCTTGCCGAAGCCGCGGTAGAAGCCCCGCTGGTACAGCGTCCGCTTGCGGCGCAGCTGCTGCGCGGGCAGGCCGGGGTGCCTGGCCCGCTCGGCCCGCCAGGCGAGACCGAATCGCAGCTCCATCTGGATCAGCACCGAGGGCAGCAGGATCTTCAGCGACTTCAGCACCTCCACGGGGCCGACGAGCCGCACGTGCGACACCCGGTCGCGCCGGCGTCCGCCCTCGTGGCAGCCCATGCAGCCGAGCGCGCTGATCACCAGCCAGACGGCCTCGGCCCGCTCGACGTGGTGACCGCCGCTGGTGTCGATCGGCAGCCGCCACGTGCCGACGGGGCTCGCGGCGTCGCGGCGCACGGTGTCCGCGTCCAGCCCCATCCGGTAAAGGATCTTGGCCGCCAGCGCGGCCGCGCTCTCGGCCTCCTCGCGGTCGGATCCCTTGCCCTCGGCGATGTCGAGCAGCGCCCGCACCTGGTCGACGCCCCAGCTCTTCCGTTCCCCCACGACCTCACACCCTCTCATCCCGCTCCCCCGGCGCGCGGCGGACCGGTCGCGGCGGAGAATGTCGGCCGGAGGCCGTACCTTAGTGCGCGTGCCCGAGCAGCCCTTGACCCTCGACGCCGCGCTCAGCGATGAGGCGGTGCTGTCGACCTACCGCCGGATGTTCGCGGCGCTGGCCCGCGACAGCGGCGCGGTGGTCGACGACCCCGTGCTGGTCGACATCGCCGAGACGCTGTTCGCCGCGTTCGCCGACGCGGGCGAGGAGTGGCTGACGCACGAGCAGATGCGCCTGGCCTGCGGGGCCTATCCGGCCGACCAGTTCGACAACCGGCTGCGGGTGCTCAAGGGGCTGGGCGCGATCCGCGAGGTGTTCCCCAAGCCCAACCAGCTCCGTTACCGCGCGTCGTTCACCAGCGTGGTCGGCCTGATGTTCATCCGGCGGATGATGGACGACGGCGGCCAGTCGGAGATGCACCGGCTGCTCGCCCTCGAAGATCTCAACGTCGCCGACCCGCGCACCACGATGGAGGAGGCCCGGCAGAGCGCGGCCGGTCTGGCGCGGGCGTTCCGGCTGTGGGCGCTGGAGCTGATCACGCTCACCACCGGCACCATCGAGGAGCTGCGCGAGCAGGCCCCCAAGCTGTGGGGCACCGAGGAGATCGCCCGCCGCGCGCAGAGCGTCCACGGCACGATCCTGACCCGCTGGCCCGAGCTCGACCGGGTCTGCACCGACCTGCGGGCGGCGATCTACGCCTACAGCGACGCCTCCCGCCGCGCGGCCGGGCGGCTGGCCGACTCGGCCGGCACCACCCGCAACCTGACGCTGCTGCCGACGGAGACATGGCGCACGTTCGCCCAGACGGCGACCAAGGAGCGGCTGGCCGCGGTGCTCGACGGGTTCGTGTTCGACGCCCCGGCGCCGTGGCACGATCCGGCGGCGATCGCCCGCGCCGTCGACGAGGCGCCGCGGCCGGCGCCCGCCCAGCCCACGCCGCCGCGCTCCACGCTGCCCGACCCGGGCCCCGACGGCTCGCTCGGCGCCGCGCGGGAGGCGGCCGTCGAGCGGCTGCGCGAGCTGGCCGAGTCCCTGCTGGGCGGGGAGTCGCGGGTGGCGCTGGCCGACGTGCTCGGCCCCGACTGGGCCACGGCCCGGCGGGTGCTCGCCGACCTGACGACCGTCGACCTGCGGCCGGAGCTGCCCTACCGGCTGACCTGGTCGGACGGGCTGACGATCGACCCGTCCCGCGAGCCGTCCTGGCTCTCCCACGGCCACCTGGAGCGTACGCCGTGACCGCCGATCAGGCCGCGCACGCGCGGGCGCGCGCGCAGGGCCCGCTGCGGCTCGGGCCCGGCGCGCCGGCCCCCGCGGGCATGACCAGGCTGAGCGGCCCGGACTCCTCGGGGGTGGCGCTGCCCGTGTGGCCCGACGGGGTGACGCCGTCGCTGCTGGAGGAGCACCAGGTGCCGCCCATGCCGGTGGAGCGGGCCGGCGAGACCCGTCGGGTGCTGGCGGCGGTGCTCAAGTGCTGCTGGGCCGACCAGTCGGCCGACCCGTGGCCGGGCGAGCCGGCGCCGCTGGAGCGGGTGCTCGACACCTACCGCGCGCTGATCGGCCGCACCGACGACCTCATGCGCAACTGGGCCATCGGGGCGCTGCGCCGGCTGCACGACTCGGCGTGGGTGGTGGTGGCCGGCGGCATCGTCTCGCTCGGCCCGCGGTGCGCGCTGTGGCCCGTGGAGTCCCACGCGGTGCTGAAAGACCTGGTGCGCCGCATCCCCGAGCCGGAGCGCCGCGCCGTGCCGGTGGTCCCCGACGCGGGCCTGGTCGCCGCCGCCCTTCCGGAGCCCGCCGCTCCCGACCAAGGCGCGGGGAGCCGGGCGGAGCCGGGCGTGGCCGAGTTCGACGACCTGCTGAGCGGCTACGACGAGCGTCGCAGGGCCGAGCTGGTGTCCGCCTTCATGGTGGTGGAGCACGCCGCCGAGCCCGTGCAGGAGGCGAGGTTCGCCGCGCTGCGCGACCCGGCGCTGCGGCGCACCCTCGCCGAGATGCTCGCCCGCCGCGGGCGCACGCTCGTCCAGCAGCGCGAGCGCTGGATCTCGGGTTACGCCGACGAGCTCGTACGCGACGAGCCGCCGGGAGGAGGGCCGGGCGAGAGCGAGCGGGCGGTGCTGACCCTGGTGCTGGTCCACTCGGTGGCCATCCCCCGCGCCGAGGGCCTCCTGCCCGAAGACTCGTGGCTGTCGCCGCACCCGGCACCGGTCGACGAGTTGCGCCGCCATACCCAGCTCCCGATAGGCGAGCTGGAGTCGGCGCTGCGCGCGCTGCGCCACGCGGGGCTGGTGACCCAGGTCAAGGCGGGCGAGGAGGCCGGGGGTTACGTCCCCGGCCCGCAGTTCCACCGCCTCACGCCGGAGGCGCGCAGGCGGCTGCAGGAGGAGCTGATCCTCGCGGCGGGTCCCGACACGCCGCTGGCGGTGGCCGTACGAGCACGCAGGGCAGCCCGATGACCGGGGCGGCCGACCGAAGGAAACGGGGGTAGTGGTGGCGCAGGTGGAGAACGTCGTGGGAGATCGGGTGCTGGTCGCCGTGCAGGCGGTCAACATCTCCCGGCTGTCCACCCATCCGGTGCCCGTCGTGCCCGGCACGCTGATCGTCGTGGCGGGAGCGGGCCCCAAGGACTCCAACGGCGCCGGCAAGTCGTCGTTCATCGCGTCGATCACCGCGCTGCTCGGCGACGAGCAGTGGCGGTTCGCCTCGGGCGCCAAGACGGTGTCGGAGCTGCTGTTCAACGCGGAGCTGGCCAGCGGGGCGGGCGCGCGTCAGTGGGCGAGCGCCGGCCACGGCTACATCGTGGGCGTGTTCGCGCCCGCCGCCGGCAGCGAGAGCCTCGACGCCTACACGGTCGATCCGGGCGACGACGACGGCGAGCTGTTCGGGGTGGCCGGGCGGCCCGACGCGCCGCTGACCGTCTGGCTGCGGGTCAACCAGGAGGCTCCGCATCTGGAGATCCGCTGGCGGGAGGGGGTCCGGCTGGCGGCGGCGCCGTCGGAGGCCGAACGCGTGGCGCGGGCCGACGAGATCTGGGCGTCGCTGCCCCGTTCGGCGGGCCGGCGCGACGTCGTGGCCCGCGACCTCACCAAGGTCCTCTACGGCGACCGGGTTCGGTGCGTGTCGTTCCTGTCGACGAGCGTGCGCAGCAAGGTGGCCACCAACCTCCTGTCCCAGCCGCTCAACGAGATCTCGCCGGAGCGGGTGTTCGAGGCGATCGCGGCGCTGACCGGGCTCGACGCGGAGCTGGAGCAGGAGCGGGAGGCGCGGCGCGACGAGCACGCCAAGCGGGTGCGGGCGGCGCAGGCGGCGGAGCGGCTGGCCGAGTTCGAGACCGAGTCGCGGGCGCTGCTGTCCACGTTCGACCGGCGCGACCAGGCGAGGGTGGGCCTGGCCGGGGCGTTGCGGTGCTGGCAGGGACGCCAGGCGCGCAAGCTGGCCGACGCGGCGGCCAAGGACTCCGCGCTGGCCGCCGAGCTGGCCGGGCACCAAGCGGCGGGAGAGACGGCGGCCGAGGCGATCGCCGAGGTCAAGGCGGAGATCGCCACGCTCAAGGACGACACGCTCGACCGGCGCGTCACCGAGGCGCGCAAGGAGCTGGCCGCCCTCCAGGCGCGCGCGGCCAAGCTCGACGCCGACCGTGCGGTCGCGGAGAACTCCGCCGACGAGCTGCGCGGGCGGATCCCGGCGCTGGAGGAGACACGCAGGTTCGCCGACGGGCGCGACGTGCCCGCGGCGGAGGGCGAGCTGCGCGAGTCCCGGCTGCGGCTCAACGAGGCGCTCAAGGCGCTGGGCGTGGCCGACCAGGAGGTGGCCTCGGCCCGCGCGGCGCTGGACGACGCCGAGGGCGGCCCTGCCGCCGCCCAGCTCGACGCACTCGCCGGGGCGGGTGTCCCGGCGTCCGGCCTGCTGGACGCCCTCGACGTCGCCGAACAGGCGCGCGACCACGCCACGAGCGCCCCGCCTTCGACCTCCGGCCGTGCGTCCGCCGGCGGCAGGACCGGCAGCCTGGCGGATGCCGCCGGCGTCACCGGCGGCGCGGCGGGAGGCGGGCTGGCGCTGGACGAGCTGCGCAACTGGCCCGGCGAGCACGCCGTGATCGTCGACGCCGGCCGGCTGGCGGAAGCGGCCGAGGCGCTGCGCGAGCTGCCCGGGTCCGTGCTGGTCAGCGCGGCCGGAGTGAGCGTGGTGGGGGCGTTCGAGGGGGTGGCGACCGGCAGGGAGGCCCGCATCAAGGCCGCCGAGCACCGCCTCAACCGCGCCGTCGACTCTCAGGACACCGCCGCCGAGGCCGTGCGCGACGCCGAGGAGACGGTGACGCTGGCCCAGCGCAGGCTCGACGGGGCCAAGGCGGGCGTGCGGCTGGAGGAGCTGGAGCGGCGGCTGACCGGCCAGCGGGCCAGGCTCGGCGAGCTGGCCGCCGCCCTGGAGGAGCTGGCTCCGCGGGTCGCGGAGGCCGAGCGGGAGACCGCCGCGCTCGACTTCCGCGCCCGCACCAGAGACCTGGAGATCGAGCGGCTGGAGAGCCGCCGCCGGCAGCTCGACGGCGAGCGGGCGCGCGCCCGCGAGCAGGAGACGCGGGTCACGGCCGAGCGGGAGGCGCTGAAGCTCGGCGCGCTGGCCGCCGAATGGGGCGGCACCGCCGAGTCGGCCGCCGAGTGGCTGGGCGAGCTGCCCGAGGAGGAGCGCCCGCGCACCACCGACGAGTGGTGGCGGGTCGCCGAGCGCCGGCTCGACCAGGCCCTGCGCGACACGTTCCCCGAGGAGGACGCGGAGGTGCCGGAGGAGCTGCGGTTCCTGCTGGCCGAGCGGGGCGGCAGCGCGGCGCGGGAGCAGGCGACGTTCGCGGGCGTGTGCGGCGCGCTCGCCTCCTACCTGCGCGGCCAGGAGGAGTACGAGAAGCACCAGCGCAGGCAGATCGAGGCGCAGCTGGTGTCGCGGCAGCGCGACCTCGCGGCGGCCGACAAGGGCGCGGAGGAGGCGGCGCAGTCGACGGCCGTGCACCGGGCGGCGCTCTCGGCCGCGATCAAGGCCAGGCTGGAGCGGGTGGCCGAGGAGTTCGAGAAGCTCGACGTCTCGTACGGCGGCTACGGGGCGACGCTGGAGTTCCCGGTGCCGCCCGCGCCCGCGGACCCGGAGCAGCGCTGGCAGTGGCGGGTGACGCCGAAGTGGCGGCGCGGCGAGGGCCAGGGCTTCGTGCCCTACAACCGGCGGGCCAACACCGCCCTGATGGACGAGAAGGCGGTCAAGCTGGTGTGCGCGGCGGCCATCGCCTCGTCCGGAGGCGGCCACCTGTGCCTGGTGCTCGACGAGCTGGGCCGCAACCTGGGCAAGGAGCACCGGCGGGAGGCGGTGTCGCTGTTCCGGCGGATCGGCGAGACCTACGGCATCACGGTGATCGGGGCGCTGCAGGACGACATGGAGCCGTACGCCATCGACGCCTGCGGCCAGTACGTCAAGCTGCGCCGTTCCTCCGACGCGATGCCCTACAACGAGCCCCCGGTGATCGTCGGCCACGACCAGCACGCTGACCGGGTCAAGGCCCTGGCGGCCTACGTCGACAGGTCCGGCGAACAGCCCGGCTGAGCGCCGGATTCAGGGTCTGGGGATCGGCGGGCCGGTGTAGGAGGCGCGCAGCCGCAGGAGGGAACCTCGGGCGTATTCCTCCATGGCGTGGGCGAGCCAGCCGGCGGTCCTGGCGACGGCGAAGATGGCCTCGCCCGCGCCGGGGGTCATGCCGGCGACGGCGGCGAGGGTGGCGAGGCCGAAGTCGACGTTGGGCTCGGGGAGCCGTCGCCGGCGCGCCTCGGCCAGGACGGCTCGGGCGGCGGCGAGCCGGTCATGGCCGGGGGCGGCCTCCGTCACCAGGTCGAGGAGCGTGGTGGCGCGGGCGTCGCCGTTCTTGTAGACGGTGTGGCCGAAGCCGGGGATGCGCTCGCCGCGGCGGATCCGGTCGGCGATCACGCGGGGCGCGTCGGAGGGGCGGGTGACCTCGGCGAGGAGGCGTTCTGCGGCGTAGGAGGCGCCACCGTGCAGGGGGCCGCCCAGCACGCCCAGACCGGTGATGACGACGGCGTACGGGTCGGCCTTGGCGGAGGCGGCGACCCGCGCGGCCAGCGTGGAGGCGGCCAGCTCGTGGTCGGCGAGCAGCACGAGCGCGGCTTCCAGTGCCCGGAGCAGGGACGGGCTCGGGGGGTGCGGCGTCAGGCGGGGCCACAGCCGCTCGGCGATCGAGCGAGGCACGGGACTGCTGCTCTCCGCGGCAGTGCCTGCTTCCGGCTCTCGCTGCCCGGCCCCCCGCCCGCGTTCCGGCACGGCCTGCCCAGCGTCGTCACCGAGCCACTCGACCTCGGGTCTGAGCCGCCCGCCCTCGTCACGGCGTCCCGGTCCGAACCCGCCGGACTCATCGCCCGCCCCGGGTCTGAGCCGTCCCGGCGCGTCTCCCGACCTCGGTGCGGGCCGTCCCGGCTCATCTGCCCATCCCGGTGCGGGCCGGCTGAACTCATCGTCGGGCTCTGGCCTGGATGGGTCATGGGCGTCTGGTGGGCCCAGTACCGGGAGGGCATCGACGAGGCCGGTGATGAGGCGGCGGGCGGTGGCGGTGACCGAGGCCGGGTCGAGCTGGAAGCGGAGCAGGTCGGTGGCGCCGAGGACGGTGGTGATGACCTGGAGGCGGTCGAGCGGAAGGAGCGACTCGGGGAGGTCGCGTTGCGCGGCGACGGCGGCCTGGACGGCGTCCGCGTCGGCCTGCCAGGTGGGCGCCGTCCCGGGCTCCCGGTCGGGGGGATCGTCCCTTCCGACCCCGGAACGATCCTTCGTGACCGTGCCGGGGCTGTCGGCCGAGGGGCCGGGGTGGCTATCTGGGCCGGCCGGGGAGGCGTGCTCGGTCCAGAGCCATTCGGCCGTCGCCTCGAAGCCGGCGGTGCGGGCGAGGGTGAGGGCGTCGTGGCCACGGTAGTAGGGCCGGTCGGCCCCCAGAGCGGTGACGGCGGACTCGATGACCAGCTCGGGCGGCTGGCCCCGGGGCCTGCCCCGCCGGGCCAGGGTCTCGATCTCGGCGGCGTCGAAGAGGCTGCGGCGGCCCTCGTGGCGCCGCTTGAGCACCCCCCGGCTCACGTACGCGTACAGGGTGGCCGGTTTGACGCCCAGCCGGTCGGCGGCGGTGGCCGCGTCGATCCACTCCACACCCAGCTCCACATGTTGATGAAAATCAATATTGATACACATTGAAGGAACATGTCAACGTTGCTGCATGCCCAAAGTTCACTTCCTTGACGTGACGAACCGGGACGGCGTGCAGACCGCGCGCACCGGCCTGTCGAAGTTCGGCAAGACCATGGTCAACTTCTATTTGGCCAGGCTCGGCGTGGCGCAGTCCGAGATCGGGTTCCCCTTCCTGTTCCACGAGGTCCCGTACGTGCGGGCGCAGGTGGCGCTGGCCGAGGCGGGGGCGTTCGGCGAGCTGCGGCTGTCCGGGTGGTGCCGGGGCGTGGCGGCGGACGTGGAGAAGGCGGCGCCGCTCGGTCTCAGGCACTACAACCTGTCGATCTCCACCAGCGACTACATGATCCAGAACAAGTTCCGCGGCCGGCTCGACCGGGGCGCGATCATCCGGGAGATGACCGCCGCGGTGCGCGCCGCCAAGACGGCGGGCGCGCGGACCGTGGGGGTGAACGCCGAGGACGGGTCGCGGACCGACGACGGGTTCCTGGTGGAGTTCGCGCTGGCGGCGAAGGAGGCGGGCGCGGACCGGATCCGCTACTGCGACACGATCGGCGGCGACACGCCTGACCGGATCAGGGAGCGGTTCGCCAAGCTGGCCTCGGCGGTGGGGCTGCCGGTGGAGACGCACTGCCACAACGACCTCGGCATGGCGGTGGCCAACTCGGTGTCGGGCGCGCTCGGCGACCTCGACGCGGGCCAGGACGCGTGGATCAACACCTGCGTCAACGGCATCGGCGAGCGCTCCGGCAACGCCGACCTGCTGTCGACGATCCTGGCGTTCCGGCACGGCTTCGGGCTGGCCGCGGAGATGGGCGACGCGCTGGACCTGACGTGGGCCAGGAGGTTCGGGCTGTGGGCGGCCCACGCCTTCGGCCAGCCTCTCCCGTACCACCAGGTCGGGGTGGGGCGGAACGCGTTCGCGCACGAGAGCGGCATCCACGCCGACGGGGCGCTGAAGGACCACGGCAACTACGAGCTGTACGACGAGGCGACGCTGGGCCCGTTCCCGGAGGACTGGCACGCGCGCGACGGCCGGGTGGTGCTGACGGGCGAGTACGGCGGGAAGGCCGGGTTCCGGCACGTGATGGACGGGCTCGGGGCGGAGGTGGCGGACGAGGACCTGAGCTTCAAGCTGGTGCAACTCTGCAACGCGATGACGGGCAGGCCGCTCACGGACGACGAGCTGCGCCTGATCGCGGCCTACCCGCGCGAGCTGTCCCTGCTCTTCCCCGGCCAGTTGTGACGGTCACGACACGGGGATGTCCTTCACCTCGCCCAGGTCGGCCGCCTCCAGGGTGATGGACGTGACGTCGTCGGCGGGCGCCGGATAGTAGACGTACGAGCGGTTGACCTCACCCTTCTCCAGGGCGAGCACGGAGTTCTCGACGAACTCGGTGTGCATCTTGAGCGGGTGGTAGCGCGCCTGGGTCTCCGGATCCACCAGGATGAACGCCCCGTAGTCGGACGCGGCCGAGAAGTTGTGGGCGAACCCCTTGAACGGGTCGGGTATCGGGATGTAGTGGTCCTTCACCGACACCACGTCGAACACCGCCACCAAATAGGCCCCGTCACGGTAGAAGGGGTGGAAGTCCACCCGCAGCCGGCCCCCGGAGCGCGGCCACTCCAGCGAACCGACGACCGGCCCCGCCCCGGCCCGGTAAGGGGCGGGCTCGCGGGTGGAGCCCCTGACGTCCGTCGCCGTCCCCGTGGTGACCGCGACGTCGGGCCGATCCCGCTTGATCGTGTACGAGATCTCGACCCGCCGGTTGCGGGCCCGGCCCTCGGGGTCGTCGCCGCCGTCCCGCTTCTCGTTCCTGGCGATCGGCTCGTTCTCACCCTTGCCTTCGGCCTTGTACGTGTAGTCACCGCCGAGCTCGGCCACCAGGTAGTCGCGGACGGCCTCGGCACGCTCGACCGACAGCCGCTGGTTGTAGGTGCCGCCGCCCTTGCTGTCGGTGTGCCCTTCGATGAGGATGGGCGGCTTGTCCGGGTCGGCGCGCTCGCGGGTCTCCGCGACGGCCTCGTCCAGGATGGCCGCGGCCTTGTCCGACAGCGTCGCCTTGTCGAAGGCGAAGAGCACGTCGGTACGGAGCGCCACGGTCTCCTGGCCGCCTTCCTGGAACGTGGTCTTCTCCGGGGTCTCGACCAGCTCGTTCAGCCCGGACACCCCGGACCAGTGGTCGCCCTCGGGGAGCACCACCGGCCACTGATGTTCCCCGCCCTCGCCGCGCTTCCTGGCCACGGGCGGCGGGGCTCCGTCGGTGACGGGGATGCCGGTGGTGGGGGCCATCGCCAGATCGGGTACGAGCGAGACGCTCTTCACGCCGCCGGGCAGCGGCGGGAAGTACACCTCGACCGGATAGCGCACGCCCGGCTGGAAATCCTCGGGATACCCGTCGCCGTGGCGGGTGCCGAACGCCCGCTCCCCGGACTTCTCCCGCAACGTGAGGTACATCTTCCCGCCCACGGGGTCGAGCAGCCGGAACCTGCCGAAGGTGACGCTCTGTCCGGGGAGCCCGTCGTACCCGAACCCGCCTGGCGTCTTGGTGTCCTCCGTGGTCGAGATCTCCATCCTCAGCACGGTCAATTCCTCGTGCCGTTCGACCGCACGGACCTCGACCCGGAACGGGTTGGACGCGTGGAACCCGACCAGGCCCTCGCGCACGTAACCGGCTCCGGAAACGGAGGCCGAAGGCGCGGCGGAGGGCGACGCCGCAGTGGGCGACGCGGCGGCGGGAGAGGGCGACGGCGGGCCGGCCCGCTCGGGGGCACCGCCGCATCCCGCGACCGCGGTGACCAGGAGCACGGCTGTCAACCCGGCGCCACGCATACGATCAGACCTCCCGATCGACGACGTGCGGGAGTATACGGAGCCGCCTGGGCCGTTACGTCGCATTCGGCGGTATTCGCGGGGTCCAGGCCGCCCCATCTGGCCTGCCGCGTTTCCGCACGTGCCACATCGTCGCAGATCAGCGATTACGGTGATCCGCGGGAACGGGGCCTAACCGGTGGTCGCCGCCAAGGTGGAGCCGGTGCGGGTCTTGGTCACCTTGAGCTGGGCGGGGACGCGCGAGCGCAGCTCGGCCACGTGGCTGACGATGCCCACCGCGCGGCCGCCGTCACGCAGACCGTCGAGGATGTCGAGCACGCCGTCGAGGGTGTCCTCGTCCAAGGTGCCGAACCCCTCGTCGACGAAGAGCGTGCCGATCTCGGCGCCGCCCGCCTCGGCCGTCACCACGTCGGCCAGGCCGAGAGCCAGCGCCAGAGAGGTGATGAAGCTTTCCCCGCCGGACAGCGTGGCCGGATCACGCTCGACCCCGGTCCACCCGTCGAACACCCGGAGACCCAGGCCGCCGCCGGAGCGCGACCGGGACCCGGCGGTCTTGGCCAGGTCGTGGCGGAGCAGGTAGCGCCCGCCGGACATGTGGTCGAGGCGGTCGTTGGCGGCGTCCACGACCTGGCGGAGGCGTTCGCCGAGCACGTAGGAGGACAGGCTCATGCTCCACTGGTTGTCGCCGGACGTGCCGGCGGCCAGCGCGGCCAGTTGCTCGGCCAGCTTGTGGCGCTCGGCGGCGGGCCGCCACCGGGCCACGCATCCGGCCAGTTCCTCGCGCAGCTCGGCCAGCCGGTCGGCCCTGGCTTCGGCCCGGTCGCGGGCGGAGGCCAGGGCGGTGCGGGCCCGCTCGGCCTCGTCCCTCTCGGCAGAGAGCCGCGCCAGGTCAGGCGCCGGCTCCGCGGCCGCCGCTATCAGCTCCGGGTCCTCGAGTACGGCGGTGACGGCGGCGAGCTGGTCGTCCAGCCTGCGCAGCGTCTCGGCCTTGCTCTCCAGCTCGGCGGCGCTCCTGGCGGCGGCCGAGGCGTCGGCGGTGTCGGCGAACCCGGCCTCACGCGCTGCCTCCTGAGCGGCGTCGTGTGCCGTGACCCGCTCGCCTTCCGCGGCCACGGCCGCCCTGGTCGCCTCCAGCGCCTCCCCCAGGAGTTCGGCCTCGTCGGTGAGCCTGGTCAGCCGGGCCGTGATCGTGGGGTCGTCGCCGCGCGCCTCGTCCAGCCTGGCGCCCAGCCGCGCGGCATCGGCGCTCAGCTCCTCCTGGCGGGTCCGGCGGGTGGCCAGCCTCGTGGCCACCCGCCGCGCCTCCTCCTGGAGCGCCTCCCTCTCACGCCCGCGCCGCGTCACCTCCGCGACCAGCGCGCCCTCCTCCCCTGCGACCTCCCGCAACCGGGCGACCTCCCGATCCAGCAGGCGCAACGCCTCACGCACGTCCTCCTGCCGGACCTCCTCACCGTCCGCCGACCCGCGCACGCCCTCCCGCAGGGCGCTCTCACCGTCCAGCAGATGCGACGACTCGCGCACGCTCTCCCGCCGGACCTTCTCCCGCTGGGCGCTCTCACCGTCCAGCAGACCCGACTCACGCACGCTCTCCCGCCGGACATCCTCGCCATCCGCCAACCCACGCAGGTCCTCCTGATCGAGGCCTCTTGCCTCGTCGGAGGTGTCCGGGGCCTGTGTCGCGTTCTCAAGGTGCCGTGGGGCGGCGTTCTCGATGACGTCGCGCAGGGTGAGGCGGGTGTGGAGGCGGGCGCGTTCGGCTCGCAGGTGGGTGGTGTGGGTGCGGTGGGCGGCGAGGGTCTCGCCCAGTTCGCGGGCGCGGTCGCGGACCTGTTCGCGCTCCGCCTCCGCCCGCTCCAGCTCGGCCGCCAGGCGCGGCTCGCGGTCGGCGACCTCGCGGAGGCGGGTCAGCTCCCGTTCGGCCTCCTCCACTCCGGCCTCGGCGTCCTCGACGGCCAGCCCCGCCGTGGCGGCCAGCGCGTCGGCGTGGCGGGAGTCCAGGGAGGCGAGCACCCGCTCGGCGGACTCGCGCTCGGCGACCGCCGCCTCGTGCTCGCGCTCGGCGTCGAGCTCGTCGTCCGGTGAGGGCGCGCTGGGCGCAGGGGACGCCGGGTGCGGGTGGTGGTCGGAGCCGCAGACCGTGCACGGCCGCCCGTCGGCGAGGTCGCGGGCCAGCTCGGCGGCCATCCCGTCGATGCGGGCCTGACGGATGTCGAGCCAGCGCTCGCGCAGGTTCTGTGCCCGGTCGACGACCTCCTGGTGCACGGCCCGAGCGTCCTCCAGCTCGGCGGCGAGCGCGTCGCGGCGGCGGGCCTGGTCGAGCGTCGTGCGGGCCGAGTCCAGGACGGCGGCCGCCGCCGGGATGCCCGCTGCCTCGGCGCGTACCTCCGCCAGCCGGGCGGCGGCCTCGGCGACCCGCTCGGGCAGCTCCGCCTCGGCGGCCGCGACCTCCGCCTCCTGCTCCCCCAGCGCCTCCAGCTCGGTGGCCAGCCGGGCGAGCTCCCGATCGGTCTCGATCAGGCGGGCCGCGACCTCTCGTACGGCCTCGACCGCCGGGATCCGGGCGGCGGCGGCGCGCGCCCCGGCCAGCCTCCGCTCGCCCTCCTCGATGAGCGCCGGCAGGGCGGCCAGCCGCTCACCCACCTGCACGTCCTCGCGTCCGAGAGCGGTCAGTTCCTCCTCCACCCGGGCGCGGTCCCGCCGTACGACGAGCAGCCGTGCTTCCTCGGTGAGCAGCTCGGACAGGCGGGCGATCTCGCTCCGGCGTTCCCTTTCGAGGACGGCGAGCCGCTCGGGAGCCACCCACCCGGCCACTTCCGACGGCTCGTCGAGGCCTCCGGGGGTACGGAGGAGGATCGGCCGCGCGCGGGCCAGGGCGTCGGCGGCGAGGGCGCGGGCCTTGGCCGCGGCTTCCGTGCGCTGGCGGACGGCGGCGATGAGCGGGACGACGGAGCCGGCGCGGTGGGCGTCGTCGAGGATGGCCTGAAGCTCGGCGCGTTCCTCGGCCCGCTCGTCGAGGGTGCGGCGCAGGGTCAGGGCCTCGGCGTGGCGGCGCTGCCGTTCGGCGAGAGCGGACGCCCGGTCGAACCGCCCGGTCGCGGCCCGCCACGCCTCCTCGGCCTCGGCCTGGTCATCGGCGCCGCGGGAGACGGCGGCCTCGGCGGCCTTCAGAAGGAGACCCGCCCAGGACACGGGGTCCTCCTCCGGAGCAGGCGGCTCAGGAGCGACACCGGCCTCCAGCGAAGCGGCCCTCTCCGTCGGAACGGACCTGACGCCCGGCGGAGTGGAACCGGTCGCGTTCTCCGCCGAGGTGAGGTGGAAGCCGGCAGGGGCGGGGGTGGGCTCCGGAGGGGTGGGGTGGAGGAGGGCGGGGCCGGCGGCTTCGGCGACTCGGTGGACGGCGTACTCCACCTGCTGGCGCAGCTCCTGCTGCGACCGGAACGCCTGCTTGCGGTGCTCGGCCAGCCACGCCTCGGCCTGGGTGAAGATCTTGACGGTGAACAGCCGTTCCAGCAGCTTGCGGCGCTCCAGCCCGTCGGCGCGCAGGAAGCGCGCGAAGTCGCCCTGCGGCAGCATCGCCACCTGGCAGAACTGGTCGGCGTTCATCCCCAGCAGCCCGCCCACCAGGTCGCCCGCCTCGTCGGCGCGGGTGGTCAGCCCGACCCAGCCGGAGCCGCGCCGCTCCTCGACGATGACCTTGGCCTTCTCCTCGGTGTAGCCGGTGCCGCGGAGCTTGGGCCGCTGCCAGGCCGGGGAGCGGTGGATGCGGAGTAAGCGGCCCCGGATGCTCACTTCGAGCGTCACGGACGGCCCCGCCCCGGGCGGGGCGTGGTCGCAGCGCAGGCTGCGGGCGCTGTTGCGCTGGCCGGGCACCTGCCCGTAGAGGGCGAAGCAGAGGGCGTCGAGGACGGTGGTCTTGCCCGCCCCCGTCGGCCCGTGCACGAGGAACAGCCCCGATTCGGTCAAGGCGTCGAAGTCGACCGTCTCGGGCCGGGGAAAGGACCCGAACGCCGTCAGCGAGAGCCGGTGCGGCCGCATCTACGCCATCGTCTCCTTCACCCTCGACTCCTCGATGGCCCGTCTTAGCAGCTCTTGCTCTTCGCGTGTGGCAGGCTCGCCGCGCACCTCGCGGACGAAGTCGAGCGCGACCTCCGCCTCCGGCCGCCCCTGCAGCCTGGCCGGCGCGGGCGCGGCCCGCTCGCCTTCCGGCTCGAAGGACAGGGCCAGTGTGTGGGGGAAGCGGGCGCGTAACCGGTCCATGGCGGCGCGCGGCCGTACGGGGTCGGTGAGGACGACCTGCAGCCAGTGATCCTCGACGTACTCGTACCGGGGCGAGGTGAGCAGGTCGTCGAGCCGGCCCGAGAGGCGGCCGACGGGGCGCGGCACCGGCGCGGGCACGAACTCCGCGCGCGAGCCGAGCGTCACCAGCCAGGACCCCTTGAGCTGCCCCGCCTCGGAGAACGAGTAGGCCAGCGGGGAGCCGGAGTAGCGGACGGTCTCGGACATGCGCTGGCGGCCGTGGAGGTGGCCGAGCGCGACGTAGTCGACCCCGGCGAAGGCCGCCAGCGGGACGTGCGCGACCCCGCCGACGCTGATGTCGCGCTCGCTGTCGCTGGCCGCTCCCCCGGTCACGAACGCGTGCGCGAGCACCACCGAGCGGGGGTGGCGGGCGGCGTCGGCGCGGACGCGGTCCATGGCGTGGGTGAGCGCGGCGGTGTGGCTGCGCTCGGTCAGCTCCCAGGGGCGGCGGACCAGCTCGGGCTCCAGGTAGGGGATGCCGTAGAAGGCGACGTCGTCGATCACCACGGGCTCCCACGCCTGGGCGGGGTCGGTGCGGAGGTGGACGCCCGACGCCTCGATCAGGGCGGCGCCGAAGCCGAGCCGGCGCGCCGAGTCGTGGTTGCCGCTGATCAGGATCGTGCGCGCGCCCGCCTCCCGCAGGCGGCGCAGCGCCTCGTTGCACAGCGCGACGGCGTCGACCGGCGGCAGCGCCCGGTCGTAGACGTCGCCGGCGACGAGCACGACGTCGACCCGCTCGGCCCGCACGGTCTCCACCAGGTGGTCGACGAACGCCGCCTGCCCGTCGAGCAGGCTCTCGCGGTGGAACGAGCGGCCCAGGTGCCAGTCGGAGGTGTGCAGGATCCGCATTCGCAGGAAGCTAACAGGTCCCGCTGACAAATGCGGCCCCCTGCGCCACATGAGCTGGGAGTAAGCTGAAAGATCGACGGGCAAACCAACGCACATGGGGAGGCCGATGCGGACTGGCCGTGGCATTCTGAGCGTTGCCGCCGGTCTGTTGCTGGTGGCTCTGGCGTCCGTCGGGTACATCCTGCCGCCCGCGTTCGACCCGCCGCCGCTCAAGGCCGATGTCGCATTACAATCGCTGCCTCCCCAGCCCCCCGCGGAGCTGCGCCCGGTGGCGAAGGTCTCCGACTTCCGGCAGGAAGAGATCTCGGTCCGGGCCGAAGGGCAGACGCTCCACGGAACGGTCCGATTTCCGGTGAAGCCGGGCCGCTACCCGGCGATGGTGTTCGTGTCGGGCTCCGGCAACGGGTCGCGGACGGAGTTCACGCCGCAGGCGGAGTTCCTCTCCCGGTCGGGTGTGGTGACGCTGGCGTTCGACAAGCGGACGGTCGGCTACAACTTCCGCGACCGCGACTTCTCGCTGCTCGCGGACGACGCGCTGCGCATGGTCGAGTATCTGCGCACCCGCTCCGACGTCGACCCGGTCCGCGTCGGCGTCTGGGGCGTCAGCGAGGGCGGCTGGGTGGTGCCGATCGCCGCGGCCAAGAGCGCGAGCGTCGGGTTCGTGGTGCTGGTCTCGTCGCCGAACGTCTCGCCGCTGCGGCAGGTCGCCTGGGCGCTGAACGAGCAGCTGCTGCGGCTGCGCGCCCCGGTGGGTGTGCGCGACCTGCTGACCAGGGCGATGGGCGCGGTCGGCTTCGACTTCCTGCGCTATGACGCGCAGCCCGCGCTGGACCGGATCGAGCAGCCGGTGCTGGCCTTCTACGGCACCACCGACCCGTCGATCCCGTTCGTGGAGTCGACGGACGCCCTGCTGCGCGGCATGAAGGCGGCCGGGAACGACCGCTACACGATCCGCTTCATGGCCGAGGGCGACCACGCGATGCGGGTGCGCGGCGGCGACTTCACCGCCGGTTACCTCGACACGCTCGCCAACTGGATCCTCAGCCTGCCGGCCACCGCCAGACCCACGGCGCACGTCGCGGGGGCGACGCCGGTGCAGCGGTTCCAGGCGGCCGACGTGCCGGCCGCGCCGTGGTACGCGGGCGGCACGATGCTGGGGCTGACGATCTGCCTGGCCGCCGTCGGCTACGTGGCGGGCCCGGTCGCTGCGATGGTGGTGCGGCTGCGCGGCCGGCATCACATCCCTGAGCTGAACGCCAGGCTGTGGCCGCCGATCAGGCGCAGGCTGGCCAAGATGGTGTGGACCGGTCTCGGCCTGCTGCTGTCGGTGGTGGCGTTCATCATGCTGCTGGTGCTGTTCAGCATCAACCAGGCGGGGGCCTGGCCGGCGGTGCTGGCGGGCTGGCTCGTGGTGCGGGTGCTGGCGGTGCTGATGCTCATCCAGGAGGTCACCGCGGTGGCCGCTGTGGTGTCGGGCCTGCGCGAGGGCATGCGGCCGAGCCGCTGGCAGCACGTGGCGATCGCGGGCGTGCTGGGCGGCACCGGCCTGCTGCTGGTCGCGGCGGCCTACTACGGGCTGTTCTCGTTCCCCTGGTAGGGGGCCGCATCGGCGCGGACTACGTCAGCCCGGCCGCTGGACGCGACCCGACATAGGTGGCCATCCAGCGGTCGAGCTCGGCGAACACCTGCTTGCGCACCGGCTCGGCCGACAGCACCAGGTCGTGCACGCCGCCGTCGACGCGCACGCACGTGACGTGCGGGCCGAGCGAGGTCGCCCAGCGGGCCATGTGTTCGGGGTCGAGCACGATGTCGGCCGAGCGTGCTTCCGGTACGAAGTCCCGTACCCGCAGGCCCTTGCCCGCGGCGAGGACGAGCACGGGCACGTCCACCTTCAGCCCGCACTGCAGGCGGCGCTGGGCGCGCCGGATGGCGGCCAGCCAGGTGGCGTGCACCGGGAACCCGCCGAGCGGCTTCAGCTCCAGGTCGTAGTGCCACTCGCCGCCGTGGTCGCGGTGGAGGCTGTGGCCGTAGGCGTGGCTGGAGCCGAGCGGGAGCGGCCTGAGCACGTACGAGAGCGGGGTCTTGAGCAGGTCGGCGGCCAGGCGGAGCGGGCGGGAGACGTTGAGGTCGAAGAAGGGGCTGTTGAGCACGAGCCCCTGCACCAGGCCGCGGCCGCGGACCCGGTCGGCCCAGAGCGGGGCGATGAGCCCGCCGGTGGAGTGGGCGTTGATGGTCAGCTCGTCGTGGTCGCGCCGGATCAGGCGGACGGCCTCGTCGATCTCCGGGAAGTACTCGGTGACGCTGCGCACCAGGCCGCGGGTCTGGTGCGGCAGCAGCGAGCGGCCGTACTTGCGCAGGTCGAGCGCGTAGAAGTCGATGCCGTGCCCGACGTAGTGGTCGGCCAGGTGGTCCTGGAAGAAGTAGTCGGTGAAGCCGTGGATGTAGAGCACCGCCCGGCGCGATCCGGTCCGCTTGGAGATCAGGGTCGCCACGACCTCGCCCTCGTAGTCGGGCGGCATGGCGAGCACGGTCGTCTCGTACATGTCAGCCACCATACGGATCATCGGGCCACGACGGCACTCCCGGGGGGAGGTCCTCGCCGACGGACATCGGGAAGGCGGGCGGCCGCTTCTCCAGGAACGCGGTGACGCCCTCGGCCGCGTCGGCGGCGGGGCCCAGCTCGGTCATGAGCCGGGAGTCGGCCGCGTGCGCCTCCCACGGCGAGGACGCCGACAGCCCCGACCACATCAGCCTGCGCACGGCGGCCACCGACACCGCGGAGGTGTTCTCGGCGATCTCGCGGGCGAGCGCGTACGCGGCGGGCAGCAGTTCCTCTCCCGGGTAGACGCGTGACACCAGCCGGCCTTCCAGCGCTTCGGCGGCGCCGAAGACCCTGCCGGTGGCGGCCCACTCCATGGCCTGCGCGATGCCGACGATCCTGGGCAGGAACCAGCTGGAGGCGGCCTCGGGCACGATGCCGCGGCGGGCGAAGACGAACCCGAGCTTGGCGGTGTCGGCGGCCAGCCGGATGTCCATCGGCAGCGTCATCGTGAGGCCGACGCCGACGGCGGCGCCGTTGATCGCGGCGATGACGGGCTTGAGCGATCGGGCGACGCGCAGCGCGACGGTGCCGCCGCCGTCACGCGGATAGCCGTTCACCAGCTCGGCTTCGCGTCCGGACCGGCCGAACGTGCCGCCGCCGCCGCTCAGGTCGGCGCCCGCGCAGAAGGCCCGGCCCGCGCCGGTGACGACCACCGCGCGCACCTCGTCGTCGGCGTCGGCCAGGTCGAAGGCCTCGATCAGCTCGGCGCGCATGGTCAGCGTGAACGCGTTGAGCCGGTCGGGGCGATACAGGGTGATGGTCGCGACCTGGTCGGCCACGCCGTACTGGATCTCGGTGAACGCCATGGACCGAATCTTATTCGGTGACAGATGTTCATCCATTCATAAACATAGATTTCGTATTTTGTCCGTAGGCTGCCGCCTCGATTCGGGCCTATGTGATGAACTTCGGGGAAGCGGTGATCTGGTGTTCCAGGGGAGGATTCGGGTGGGTGCGCTACGGCTCGTCGGCTGGCTGGTGCTCGCTGCGCTGGCGCCCGGCGCCGCCCACCTGAAGGCGGGGTGGCGCAGGACGGGCCTGACGCTGCTCAGCGTGTACGCCGCCGCCCTGCTCGGGCTCCTCGCCCTCTGGCTGACCACCGACCTGGGCTCCCTGGCCGGGGTGCTCGTCGACGACACCTCGCTGGTGCTGGGCACCTTCGCCGCGGGCCTGCTGGGCATCGCGTGGTTCACCCTGATCGTGCACTCGTTCACGGTGCTGCGGCCCGGCCTGCTGCGCCAGGCCGAGCAGATCGTCACCGGGGCGCTCGCCGGGCTGCTCGCCGTCGCGGTGCTCACGCCGTTCGCGCTGGTCACGCAGTACGCGTGGACGGGCCGGGAGACGATCAACCACATCTTCAAGAACCCCGGGACGGACCCCCAGGCCGACGGCGACCGGCCGGTGCCGGCCGAGGACCCGTGGGCCGGCCGGGAGCGGGTGAACATCCTGCTGCTGGGCGGCGACGCCGACGACCACCGGCCGGGCGTCCGCACCGACAGCATGCACCTGGCCAGCGTGGACGTGAAGACGGGCAACACGGTCCTGTTCAGCCTGCCGCGCAACCTGGAGAACGTGCGGTTCAAGCCGGGCACGCCGATGGCCGAGCGCTTCCCCGACGGCTTCCGCCTGCCGGCCGACGCCGCCGGCGGCCGCAGCGACCTGCTCAACAGCGTCTGGGAGTACTCCGACGCGCACCCGGAGATCTTCGGCGGCAAGCGTGACCAGGGCCCCGGGGTCCTGATGGAGACCATCGGCCACACGCTGGGGCTGGAGGTCGACTGGTACGCGCTGGTCAACATGTGGGGGTTCGCCCGGCTGATCGACGCGATCGGCGGCGTCACCATCACCGTCGAGCAGGACGTGGTCTTCGGCAAGTACAACGAGGGCCTGGTGAAGGCCGGCACGCGCAGGCTGAAGGGCGCGGACGCCATGTGGTACGCCCGCTCCCGCACCAACAGCGACGACTACACCCGGATGGGCCGCCAGCGATGCGTGATCAGCGCGCTGCTCCACCAGGCGGACCCGGCGACGGTGCTCTCCAGGTTCACCGCGATCGCCGGGGCGACCGAGGATCTGGTCGAGACCGACATCCCCCGCGACATGCTGACCCATCTGGTGCCGCTCGCGCTGAAGGCACAGGACGCGAAGGCGACCAGCGTCCAGTTCGTGCCGCCGCTGATCAAGACGTACGACCCCGACTGGCGGGAGATCCGCAAGCTCGTCCGCAAGGCGCTCCGCGAATCCACCGGCGCCGCGCCGGTCGCGGCCTCGGCCACCCCCGAGGCCAGTTCCGAGGCCACCCCCGAGGCCACCCCGGACGCCACCCCCGAGGCCACCTCTGCGGCCACCCTCGCGGCCACCGCCACGCCGTCGCCCTCGAAGACGCCGAAGAAGACCGCGGACCCTGACGAGAGCTCCGCCACGGACCTCTCGGCGGGCTGCGGCAAGGCCTAGCGCCCGCTCGACCGAATCCGGCTCAGCCGGTGAAGGTGAAGTAGTCCTTCGCCAGGCGGCGCAGCCGGGTCTCGTCGACGGTGTGGCCGAGGCCGGGCTGGGTGAACGGGACGGCGATGACGCCCGCGTTCGCGCCCACGACCGGGGTGACGATCTGGTTGTTGCGCGGCGGCTGCGTCACGTCGCACGGCAGCGTGCAGCCCGGCAGGCTGCCGACGGCGACGGTGGCCGCCCTGGCCAGCCCGGCGCCCTGACCGCCCGCGCACTGGATGTCCCACCCGGCCGCGACCGCGCGGTCATGGGCGCGGCGGGTCTCGCTGATCGACGGGAAGGCGGACGGCCGCAGCAGCAGCACCCTGGCCGCGCGCAGCGTCAGGTAGTCGTCGAGGTCGGCGGTGCGGTGGACCTCGACCGCGACCGAGGCGCTCACCTGGTCCTGCAGGTCGGCGTGCGCGTACACGTCGCCGGCCGGGAAGGGGCGCTCGATCACCTCCAGCCCGTAGGAGTCGAGCGCGACGAGCTGGCCGCCGTCGGTGTAGGCGTTGCCGCAGTCGACGGCGAGCGTGAGCGCGGGGTAGGCGGCGCGCACGGCCCGGACCGGCTCGACGTCCCAGCCGGGCCGCACGTCGAGCGTCACGTGGCCGTAGCCGGCGCACACCTGCTGGTTGACCCGCGTCACCAGGCTCTCTATCGACAGGTCGGGGGTGAGCCGCACGGTCGCCATCAGCGAGGTGCGGGTGCCGCCGATCGCGTCGGCGAGCGGCACGCCGCGCATCCGGGTCCACAGGTCCCAGCAGGCCATGTCGACGGCCGGGTCACCGCTGGGCACGCTGTCGGGGTGTTCCCAGTCGACGCCGATGAGCACCGCCCCGAGCGTCTCCTCCAGCCTGGACCAGGACTTGGGCGCGGGGCTGACGGCCTCGCCCCAGCCGGTCATGCCGCCGTAGTCGGTCAGCTTCACCAGCAGGCACTCCGTGCGCCTGCCGTAGGGCAGCACGACACGAAGCACCTCCAGCTCCCGCACTCGCGGCATGAGCCCCCCTCTTATGACGCGGCCTCCTCCAGTGTGCCTGCCCCGGCGGGGTGGACGAAACGGGGGGCCACCCACGCGGCGCCGAGGGCGAGCACGACGGTGAAGGCGAGTCCCACGAGGTAGCCCTGCCCGGTGGCGGTGAACAGGGCGCCGCTAACGGCGACGGCGACCACGGTGAACACCGACTCGCCGACCCCGAGCGCCGCCGCGTTGCCGCCCTCCTCGCCCTTCGCCGACATCTCCAGGACCAGCACCGACACCGTGGGGTGGAGCATGCCGATGCCCAGCCCGGAGATCGCCATCGCGACGTGCGCGAGCCCGATCGGGACCGCGTCGACGAGGACGAGCGAGACCAGCGAGATGCCGGCCGCGATCATGAGGGCGCCGCCGCGCAGGGCGGTCATGTTGCCGATCGTGCCGCGGCCCTTGATCCAGGAACCGGCGGACCAGCCGAGCGCGCCGACCGTCAGCACCACCCCCGCAGCGGCCAGCGACAAACCGCGCTCCTGGGTGAGCATGAGCGGGATCAGGACCTGGGCGGCCATGAGCGAGCCGTAGGCGAGACCGCGCAGCACGGGCCCGCTCGGCAGGCCGCGGGCGGCCCGGAGCGAACCGGCGGGCAGCAGCCGGGGCAGCGCGACGGCCAGCAGCGCGCCGCCCGCGGCCAGCAGCGGCACGCCGCCCAGCCCGAGCGCGCTGCCGTACTGGATGAGCGCGGCGGCGACGGCGGTGAGCGCGGCCCAGGCGAGCTTGCCGCCGATCGCCGGGGCGTCCGCCGCGCCGGCCCCGCCCGTGGCCCGGTCGCCACCGCCCCGCCAGAGCAGCAGTGCCGCGGGCACCACGATCAGGGACACGCCGTAGAAGATCCACCGCCAGCCGGCGTGCTCGGCCACCAGCCCGGCGATCGTCGGCCCCACCATCGAGGGCACCACCCACGCGGCCGAGAACAGGGCGAAGACCTTCGGGTGCAGCTCCGGCGGGTACACCCGGGCCACGAACACGTACAGCGCCACCTGGATCAGCCCGGCCCCGAGCCCCTGCACGAACCGGCCCGCGACGAGGACCTCCATGGTCGGCGCCGCGCCCGCGAGCAGCAGGCCCGCGACGAAGGCGGCCACCCCCGCGGCGATGGGCGGCATCGGCCCGCTCCTGTCGCTCCACCGCCCGCCGAGCACGGTGGCGATCACGCTCGCCGCCAGCGTGGCGCTGAAGGCCAGGTTGTACAGGTGCAGGCCGCCGAGCTCGCGGGCCACGACCGGCATCGCGGTGGTCACCGCCATCGCCTCGAAGGCCACCAGCATGATCAGCGCGACCAGCCCCACGCTGAGCCCGCGGTATCGGGAGGAGAGCACGCCGGGGGCGCGCTCCGCAGTCATCGTCATGATCCGTCAAGCTACGCGAACCGGCGGGCCGGCACATCGGGCGCAGGGCGTAGGCCGTCCGCCCTAGGGACCTGCCTGGCCGGGGCCGCCGAGGTTGCGTTCGGCCCACCGGCCGATGTCGCGGCGCTCGATCGCCGCGGCCATCAGATCGGGGAAGGCGTCGGGGGTGCAGGCGAACGCGGGCACGCCCATCGCCGCCAGCGCCGCCGCGTTCTCGTGGTCGTAGAACGGCGCGCCCTCGTCGGACAGGGCCAGCAGCACGATCACCTGGACGCCGGCCTGGGTCATCGCGGCCACCCGGCGCAGCATCTCCCGCCGGATGCCGCCCTCGTACAGGTCGCTGATCAGCACGAAGATCGAGTCGGCCGGCCGGGTGATGAGGCCCTGGCAGTAGGCGATGGCCCTGTTGATGTCGGTGCCGCCGCCGAGCTGGGTGCCGAACAGCAGCTCCACCGGGTCGTGCAGCTGGTCGGTCAGGTCGGCCACGGACGTGTCGAAGACCACCAGCGACGTCTTGAGCGAGCGCATCGAGGCCAGGACGGCGCCGAACACGCTGGAGTAGACCACCGAGGCCGCCATCGACCCGCTCTGGTCGATGGCCAGCACCACCTCGCGCTGGACCGCCCGCTGTCTGCGCGCGTAGCCGACGAGCCGCGACGGGACGACGGTCTCGCGCTCCGGCAGGTAGTTCTTCAGATTGGCGCGGATCGTGCGGTCCCAGTCGATGTCGGCCGCGCGCCTGGGGCGGTGGTTCCTGGCGCTGCGGTCGAGCGCGCCGGTGACGGCCGCCCTGGTCTTCTGGGCGAGCCGTCTCTCCAGCTCGGCCACCACCGCGCGGACCACCGCCCTGGCGGACTCGCGGGCCTGGTCGGGCATCACCCTGTTGAGCGACAGCAGCGTGCCCACCAGGTGGACGTCGGGCTCGACGGCGTCCAGCATCTCCGGCTCCAGGAGCAGGCGGGTGAGGTCGAGCCGCTCGATCGCGTCCTTCTGCATCACCTGGACGACCGTGGCGGGGAAGTAGGTCCTGATGTCGCCCAGCCAGCGGGCCACCCGTGGCGCCGACGCGCCCAGCCCGCCTTCGCGCCCGCCCGCCTTGCCGCCCCCGCCGCCCTGCCCGTAGAGGGCGGCCAGCGCCGCGTCCATCCCCGCGTCGGCGCCCCGCAGGCCGTGGCCGGTGCCGTCGGCGTCGCCGCCGCCGAGCACCAGCCGCCACCTGCGCAGCCGCTCGTCCTGGTCAGCCATGCGCACTCCCCAAGATCTCCAGCACGGTGCGCGCGGCCGCTCCCGCGCGCCGCTCGTCCAGCTCCGGCTCCGCGGCCTCCGCCGCGCGCCCGCCCTGCCGCACGCGCTCCCCCACCGCTCTCCTCTCGGGTACGGCGAAGCTGCCGAAGGTACGCCGCAGCAGGGGCAGCACCTCGACGAACTGCTCGGCGCCGAGCCCGGTGAGCCACTCGTCGACCAGCCCGAACAGGCGCGGATCGTGCACCAGCAGCAGGCCGCCGCCGGACAGGAACCCCTCGACCCAGGCGGCCGTCCTGGCGGGCGACTCGCCGCGCGACGCGGCCCTGGCCATCCGGTCGCCGGCGTCGTCGATCTCCCCGGCGTCGAGCAGGATCCGGGTCAGCCGTCCCTCGACCAGGCCGTGCAGATCCTGACGCCCGCACAGCCCGAGCAACGTGGCGAGCCACCGCTCACGCGGCGACGCCGCGCCGCCGCCGGGCTGCTCGGGCTCCCCCGCGTGATCCGGCCCGCCCGGCCCCTCGTCCAGCAGGCCCATGGCCGTGTGCACGGCGTCGACGTGGCCGAGCAGCCCGGCCGCCGCCTCGTCGTCCAGCCTGGTCACCGCGACGGGCAGGCCCACGCAGATCCGGTCGAGCATCGACCGCACGATCACCGTCAGCCCTTCGGCCGAGGTCCCGCGTACGTCGCCGTACCGGTGCGCGCGCACCATCGCCGGCAGCGCCGCCATCAGCCGGGTGACGTCGGTGTCGAGCGCCGCCTTGGCGGACAGCGCGGCCAGCACGTCGGGCAGCGCCTCGGGCAGGTCGGCCAGCAGGCACTGCTCCACCAGCCCGGTCAGCTCCGCCAGCGACACCCCGCCGGACCCACCGCCCTGCGACGCCCCGCCCGGCCCACCACCGGACCCGGGAGAACCCCCTGCCGTCCCACTGGGCCCCGGCGAGCCCTCGGGCATCGGTCCGGGAACTGGCGTGCCGGTGGCGCGGTCGCGGGCGTGGCGGGTCGCGGCGGTCGCGACCGTGGTGCCGAGAGCCGCCCGCTCGATCAGCGCCAGGTCGAACTCCGGCTCCCACCGCAGCCGCCACGTCTCCCTGAACGTGCCCTTGCCCCGCGCCTCCCCCGGCTCCCCCCAGCCGACCCCGAGCAGCCGCAGCCGGTGCAGCAGATGGCTGCGCGCCAGGTCGAGCGGCTTGCGCAGGTCGAGATCGAGCTCACGGTCGAGCGCCTCGGGCTTGAGCCGCACCTTGCGCTGCTGGTCGCGCAGGTCACGCTGGAGCGGCACCATCGGCGTGCCGTCGGTGACCAGCCCCAGCCGGTCGCCGACGACCAGCCGCCGGTGGATCAGCTCGACCGCCAGGTCGTCACCCTCGCACAGCACCGCCCGGGCCGCCTCGGTCACCTCGCCCAGCCCCGCCAGCGGCCGGCCGCGCAGCGCCGCCAGCCCGTGGGCGAGCCGCGACGCCTCGATCACGTGCGCCGGCGACACCGCCAGCCCTTCGTCGCGCAGCACCCCCGCCGCCCCGGTCAGCCACCGCTCGATCGGCCGGTCGGGGGCCGTGAACAGGTGGTCGTACCAGCCGGGCGAGGTGATGCCCGCCCCGTAGCCGCTCCACCAGGCCAGCCGCCCGTACGTCCACGGCACCCAGGTCAGCTCCGCCTTCACCCTGGGCATCCCGCGCAGCACCGCGTTGTCGTCCTTGACCGGCGGCAGCGGCCCGGACAGCGCGGGGACGTGCCAGGCCCCGCAGATCACGGCGATCCGCCCGTGCCCTTCCTTGATCGCCGCACGCAGGGTCTTGCGCATGTACGCCTCGCGCCTGGCCTCCCGCCCGGCCGGCACGTACCCTTCCCGGACGGCGGCCACGGCCTCGGCGATCACCTCGAACGGCGTGTCGCCCCGGTGCTCGACCACGTCCTCCCACCACCGCTCCGGGTCGTCGTATCCGGCGGCGTGGGCCAGCGCCCCGATGGGATCGAGCCGCGTCGACTCCTCCGCGGACTCCGGAGCGGGCTCGGCGGGCTCCGAGGGCTCCGCGAGGGTGTGGGCGGCGGGAAGGTCGCAGAAGCGGACCGGGACGCCCGCCCCGACCCCGTACAGGATCGCCTGCCATTCCGGGGAGAAGCGGGCGAACGGCCAGAAGGCGGCGCTGGACGCGCTGCCGGGGACGTGGGCCAGCAGCGCGACCGGCGGCTCCAGGTCAGGGGCGAGGCGGACGAGGGAGTCGGCCTCCGGCGGGCCCTCGACGAGGATGACGTCGGGGCGCAGGCGTTCGAGCTCGGCCCGGACGGCGCGGGCCGAGCCGGGGCCGTGGTGGCGGACGCCCAGGACGGAGACGCCGCTCATGAGACCTCGCGGCAGGCGCGGTAGAAGTCGCGCCAGTCGGACCGCTCGCGCACGACCGTCTCCAGGTACTCGCGCCACACCACCCGGTCGGACACCGGCTCCTGCACCACCGCGCCGACGATGCCGGCGGCCACGTCGGCGGGCCGCAGCACGCCGTCGCCGAAGTGGGCGGCCAGGGCGATGCCGCTGGTCAGCACCGAGATCGCCTCGGCGGTGGACAGCGTGGCGCTGGGCGACTTGACCTTGGTGCGGCCGTCCTCGGTCAGGCCGGCGCGCAGCTCGCGGAAGACGGTCACGACGCGGCGGATCTCCGACAGCGCGGTCGCCGTCTCGGGCAGCTCCAGCGAGCGGCCGAGCTGGGCGACGCGGCGGGCGACGATGTCGACCTCCTCCTCGGCCGTGGCGGGCACCGGCAGCACGACCGTGTTGAAGCGGCGGCGCAGCGCGCTGGACAGCTCGTTGACGCCGCGGTCGCGGTCGTTGGCGGTGGCGATGACGTTGAAGCCGCGCTCGGCCTGCACCTCGCGGTTGAGCTCCGGGATCGGCAGCGTCTTCTCCGACAGCACGGTGATCAGCGCGTCCTGCACGTCGGACGGCATGCGGGTGAGCTCCTCGACCCTGGCCACCCGCCCCTCGGCCATCGCCCGCATCACCGGGGACGGCGTCAGCGCGTCCAGGGACGGGCCCTCGGCCAGCAGCCGCGCGTAGTTCCACCCGTACCGGATGGCCTCCTCTGCGGTGCCGGCGGTGCCCTGGACGAGCAGCGTCGAGTCGCCGCTGACGGCGGCGGCGAGGTGCTCCGACAGCCAGGTCTTGGCCGTGCCGGGCACGCCGAGCAGCAGCAGCGCCCGGTCGGTCGCCAGGGTGGCGACGGCGACCTCGACGATGCGGCGGGCGCCGACGTACTTGGGGGTGACGCGGTCGCCGTCGCCGAGGATGTAGGTGGTGACCGCCCACGGCGAGAGCTTCCAGCCGGGCGGGCGCGCCCGGTCGTCCTCCTTGGCGAGCAGGGCCAGCTCGTCGGCGTACTGGTCTTCCGCGTGGGGACGCAGAACGGTCATGACAACTCCTTGAACATGTCGGCGCGGAAGCGCAGCGAGGCGGCCACCCGCTGGACGGCCGGCGCGGGCGAGTAGCTCTCGGCCAGCGGGGCCAGGCCGGGGTCGAGGCGTTCGCCGGCCAGCCGGACCAGCTCGTCGAGGTTCCACGGCTGGCTGGCGGCCACTTTGACGATCTTGTGCAGGACGGCCGAGGCGAGCGGCTCCCGCCAGTAGGGCGACACCCCGCCGAGCACCATGATCAGCTGGCTGTCGAGGTCGTGGCCCAGGGTGAACCCGGCGGCGAGCTCCTGCTGCTCGTCAGGGCCGAGCGCTTCCAGCAGGTCGGCGATCGGATCCCAGGCGAACATCGCCCGCGCCCACGCCGGGTCGCGCTGCAACACCGCGGCGCGCACCCAGCCGGCCTTCACCTCGCCGTCCCACTCGGGGATGCGGCGGGCGAGCAGGCTCTCCGGCGGCTCGCCCCACATCGTCAGCGGCGCGCGGGCGATCACCTGCTGCAGCCACCAGGCCCGCTCGCCGAACCCGCGCGGCGGCTTGGCCCTGATGCCGTCGCGCTCCATCACGCCGTCGCAACCCGCGGGCGGCTCGACGAGGATCGCGGCGGGCGTGACGGTCAGGCAGGCGCGGGCCCGTTCGGCCATCCGCCGCGACAGCCGGGACCCCGGCAGGCGGGTGAGCAGGTTGGCGGCCTCCTGGCGCACCTCGCGCCGCCGGTCGTCGAGCGCCGACTCCAGGAACGGCTCGTCGTCCATGGACAGCCCGTCGGCCAGCATCTCCGTGAACGCGGCCCGGTCGTCGGGCGTCTCGCGCTCCCACGTGGTCTCCAGCAGCCGCCGCGCCCCGGCGGGGTCCTGCTTCCTGAGCCGCCGCAGGTGGGCGCGCCGGTCCGCGGCGCTGCCCAGCTCCCACGTCTCGCCGGTCGGCTCGTCCAGGAGGTAGGCCCACGCGGGGTTGCGCGCGGCGAGCCACCGGCCGCGCCGTCCGGCGATCACCCCGAGGTGGGCGCGCACGGATCGGTCCCACCGGCCGCGTTCGAGCAGCTCGGGCAGCACGTAAGGCGGCACCCTGCGGCCCGTCGCGGCGGCGACGGCCAGCCATTCGGGCAGCAGCCTCTCGTGCTCGCCGCCCACGATGCGCGCCAGCCGCTCGGCGGCGCGCCTGCCGACCGGCTCCTGCTCCTCCCCGGGCGCGGCCTCCTCGCCCTCGGGCTCCACGGGCCGCCGCCCGGCGCGCCGCCGCACCGTCTCGACGGCGGCGGCGCCGAGCAGGTCTCCGGGGTACGGTCTGCGGTCGGTCCCGACGAGGGCCGTCGAGGCCAGCTCCTCCCAGTCGTTCGCCGTCGCCCGGAGTGCCGCCGAAGGGTCGCCGGTCTTCACAGGATCACCACCGTCCCGTCCTCGTCCCAGGTCGTCAGGGGGCGCAGGCCGCGCGGCGTCCACTCGGCGGCCACCGTCACCGGCCGCCCGCCGGACACGGCGAGCAGCCGCCACACCCCGCGCCACGAGGCCAGCAGCGGGAACCCGGCCAGCGTGGCCTCCCCCGGCACCACACCGGTCAGCACCAGCGGCCACGACTCGGTCCACGGGTCGGCGGCCAGCGCCGCGGCGACCTCCCCCATCGCGTCGTCGGCACTCATCCCCGGCACGACCCCGCCCGCTTCCGAAGAAGCCCCGTGCGCATCCCCCGCAGACGACCCCGTCTCGGCGCCCGATCCGCCCATCAGAGGCGCCTCTGAGGCGTCGGCGCGCACGCCCGTACGAGGAGAGCCGGCTCCCGAAAGGGACGGCGACGCATGCCCCGCGAGCGTTCCCGAAGGAGCCGAGGGCTGCGGCGCGTGTTCTGCGACGGCTTCCCGAAGGGCGGGTGGGTGGCGGTGGGCGACGAGGGCGCGGAGGGGGGCGGCGCCGGGGTAGAAGGCGAGGTCGGCGTCGATGGTGGTGCCCGTCACCAGGGAGGCGTCGAGGGGCTGGCCGGAGGGGGCGAAGGACAGGATGAGCGCGGCGCGGCCGGTCGAGCGGCCGCGCAGCCAGACGCGGCGGGCCGTGAGGCGGTCCTGCTCCTCGTCGCGCCGGCCGAGGACGTCCCACCGGTCGCGCACCACCGGACGGGCCAGCACCTCCTCCCGGGTCACCGGGAACCCGACCCGCATCAGCACCGTCTCGGCCAGCTCCGGGGGCAGCTCGGCACGCCTGCGGTAGGCGACCGCGAGGAGGTGGAGCAGGGCGTGCTCCTCCAGCAGCCGGCCCGGCCACTCGTCCTCGTCCCTGACCCGGGCGAGCCTGGTCACCATGCCCGCCGCCCCCGGCGCCTGGGCGTCGATGAGCCGTTTGGCCAGACCTTCCCAGTCGTGCGGCGCGGCCGTGGCCAGGCCCTGGCGGATCTGGTCGGCCAGCCACCGCTCCAGCTCCGCCAGCCCGGCCGCGACCCGCCCGTGCCGCAACGACTCGCCGTTGCGGGGCGGCGGGGACGGCGCGGCTTCGAGGCGGGCGGCCGAGCGGGCGGCGCGGGCCTCGCGCTGGGCCAGCCACTCCCCCGCCCACGCGGGCAGCCCGTCCGCATGCGGGACGCCGTCAGAGGACCACAGGAGCAGCAGCCCCAAGGCGTGCTTGCAGGGGAACTTGCGGCTCGGGCAGCTGCACCGGTAGGCGGGCTCGCCCAGGTCGACGCAGGCCTGGTAGGGCGTGGCGCCGCTGCCCTCGCACTCGCCGAACAGCACCTCGCCCGTCAGGCCGCGCACCGGCCACCTGCCCGGCGCGGCGACCCCCTGGGCGGCCTTCCGTGAGGACGCGTCGGGGGCGAGGGAGAGGACCTGATCACGGCTCCACCGTTCGATCACTCGCCGCACATTAGCCACGCCGACCGACATTCCGCGACCGTGCGAAGACGATCGACCGCGCCCCCGTAAAATCTGCCGGATGGAGCTGATGATCTATCCGGACGGGCCGGTGTTCGAGGTGGCCGGCGAGGAGGACGCGCTGGCGCGGGGGCTGGAGGGGCAGCTCGTGCTCGACGGGACGCGGTTCCTGCGGCGGGACGTGACCGGGGCGCCGGTGGGGTTCGAGCCGCGGCCGCCGGTCGCGCGGGCGCTCGACCTGCTGCCGCATCCTGAGGGCGGGTGGTTCAGGGAGACGTGGCGGGCCGGGGTGACGTTCCGGCCCGACGGGTACGAGGGCGCCCGCGCCTCCGCGACCGGAATCTACTTCCTGTTGCGGCCGGGCGAGGAGTCGGTGCCGCACATGGTGCGCTCCGACGAGGTGTGGCTGTGGCACCGGGGCGGTCCGCTGCGGCTGACGATCGGCGACGAGAGCGTGATCCTGGGGCCGGACGTCGAGCGCGGGCAGGTGCCGCAGGCCGTGGTGCCCGGCGGCGTGTGGCAGTCGGCCAGGCCCGCGGAAGGCCAGGAGGTCCTGGTCAGTTGCGTGGTGTCGCCGGGGTTCGACTTCGCCGACTTCACGGCGCTGCCGCCGGGCCGTCGGTGACCACCAGGTCGCGCGGCACCTGGCCGGCCGAGCCGAGGCCGCACAGGGTGAGCGCGTTGGCCAGTTCGGCGCGGAGCAGCGCCAGCACGTGAGCGACGCCGTCGGCGCCCGCCACCGACAGCCCCCACACCACGGGCCGGCCGATCGCGACGGCGCGGGCGCCCAGGGCGAGCGCCTTGACGACGTCGGTGCCGCGCCGCACGCCGCCGTCCAGCAGGACGGGCACGCGGCCGTCCACCGCGTCGGCGACCGCCGGGAGGCGGTCGATGGTGGCGGCGGCGGAGTCGAGCTGGCGTCCGCCGTGGTTGGACACGATGATCGCGTCGGCGCCGTGCGCGACCGCCAGGGCAGCGTCGGCCGGGTGCAGGATGCCTTTCAGGACGATCGGCAACGAGGTGGTCCTGCGCAGCCGGTCCACGTGCTCCCACGAGATCTCCGGTGAGAGCGTCACCTGCCGGATGTCACCGTCGCCGCCCAGGTTGGGGCACGACAGTCCCGCCGGCAGTTCCAGCAGCGCGCTCCTGGCCCGCTCCCCTGTCCGCAGCGCCGGTGAGTCGACGGTGATCACCAGCGCCCGGCATCCCGCCGCCTCCGCCCGCCGCACCAGGTGCTCGGTGTAGCCGGGGTCCGGCTGCAGGTAGAACTGGAACCAGAGCTCGGCGCCGGTGGCCGCCACCTCCTCCATCGCCACCGTCGACAGCATCGCGGTGATCATGATGCCCCCGGCCGCGGCGACCGCCCGCCCGGTGGCCAGCTCCCCTTCCGGGTGCGCCAGCCGGTGGAAGGCGGTGGGCGCCACCAGCACCGGCATCGACGCCGTCCGCCCCAGGATCGTGACGTCCAGCGCGGGCTCGCCGGCGCCGGTCAGCACCCGGGGCACCAGCATCAGCCGCCGGAACGCCGCCTCGTTGGCACGCAGCGTCACCTCGTCCTGGGCTCCGCCGGCGAAATAGTCGTAGAGATCGGGGTCTAATCTGTCCTTGGCCGCTTGCTCGTACTCGCGCAGGTTGACCGGATCCATGCGCTCAATGTGCCCGTACGATGCCGGGGCTGGCAATCGTGGCTTGCAGGACGTACGCTCCAGTAGCGCTGAGTCACATCGTTGACGCGCAGCGGCGAGATTAACGGGACTCGGCGCATGTTGGCGTTGTTTCTTGGGTACTGCCTGGATTCATTGCATTGTGCAATGGTGAGCTCAAGGGTGAAATGTCACACTTTAGGAGGGCGGAGACATGCAGCCCGGCTTCTCCTGGATCATCACCCCCAACGGCGGCGCCGCCGTCCTCAGCCTGTCGGGTGAGCTCGACATCGCTACGGCCGCCGAGTGCGGCCGCTGCATGGCCGAGGCCATCGCGAGCACCGAGCCCGCGAAGGTCGTCGTCGACATGAAAGGCGTCGAGTTCTGCGACTCGTCGGGGCTCAGCGTCCTGATCGCGGCGGCGAGCGGGGCCGAGGCGTCCGGCGGCGTCCTGGTCCTCTGCGAGCTCCATCCCCGGGTCCAGCGGGTGCTCGACGTCACGGGCCTGACCAAGCGGTTCAGGTCGTACGGCACGGTCCAGGAGGCGATCGCCGCCCTGCCCAAACCGATCACGTCCTAGCCCTCGGGCCAGCCCAGCGGGTGCGGGCCCTCCCCGGGAGGCTCACCGGCCGCCGTGTTGAAGGCGTTCATGGCCGCGACCAGCGCGCGGCACTGCTCCGGCGACATGCGCGCCACGATCGTGCCGATCTCGGCGCGGCGGCGGGCGGTCACCTCGTCCACGACGTGCAGGCCTTCCGGGGTGAGCCGCATCAGGCTCTCCCTGCGGTTGAGCGGGTTGACCTCGCGCACGATCAGGTCGGCGGCGGCCAGCCGGTCGGCCATCCGCATGGCCGTGGAGGGGTTGACGTTCAGCAGGTCGGCCATCGTGACGAGCTTGGTCTCCCCCTGGGTGGCCAGCACCACCAGCATCCTGAACTGCGACAGCGTGACCCGGTCCGCCACCGCGCCGAGCGAGCGGGCGGCGATGCCGACGAGCAGGCGGGTGCCCGTCAGCACCGCCGAGATCACCGCGGAGAGATCGTCCGCCCGCTCTGGCATAGCCCTCTTTGTACACGCTTCACATCACGGGCTGCCGAATGATGCGATATTTCACACAAGGCTGCGCTGGTGGCGGTAGGTCCTGCGGAACGTGTGCCGCTTCTTCCCCGAGCGGAAGGCCGCCGACCCGGTGACCAGGCCGCGCCCGGGAACCCGGAAGGTCGCGCTGGTCTCCTCGCCCGGCAGCAGCTCGGCCACCTCCCTGCGGGCCGTCACCTTGCCCCCGCGCGGCAGGGTCAGCCCGAGCCGCACCTTGCGCCACGTGACGGCCGAGCCGTTGACGAGCGTCACGGTGACGCGGTCGCCCGAGGCCGTCACCCTGAGCCCGTACGGGCGGCGCGGGTCGGGGCCGATCGACCGGTCGAGCAGGTCCATCAGCTCGGAGACCACGTCCGGCCTGATGGCGGCCAGGTCCTTCCGCTCGCCGAGGTCTTCGTCGAGGTCGTACAGCTCGATCCTGCCGTCGGGGCCCGCGCCCTCGACGCCGGGCGCGAACCTGATCGCCTTCCAGCGGCCGCGGCGGATCGCCTGCGCCTTGCGCGGCCGGTTCCAGATCAGGTGGTCGTGGTCGGGCCCGGAGCCGCCGCTGAGCATGCCGCGGAACGAGCGGCCGTCGATCCCGTCGGGCACCGGCACCCCTGCCAGGTCGGCCAGCGTCGGCATCAGGTCCCAGTAGGCCACCGGCCGCGTCTCCACCCGGGAGCGCATCTTCGGCGACCAGGCGATCAGCGGCACCCGGATGCCGCCCTCGTACAGATCGCGCTTGTCGGCGCGGAAGGGGCCGTTGGAGTCGAACAGCCGGGGCGTCACGCCCTTCTCACGGTGCGGGCCGTTGTCGCTCATGAACAGCACGATCGTGTCGTCGGCGACCCCGGCCTCGCGCAGCGCGCCCACGAGCTCACCCACATACGAGTCGAGCAGCGTGACCTGGGCGGCGTGGCGCCGGTTGGCGCGGCTCCACGGCTTGTCCTTGTAGCGGCCGGCGTTGCCGGGGACCTCGCTCGGCGAGTGCGGCAGGTTCGTCGGGAAGAAGAGCAGGAACGGCTGGTCGGACGGCTTCTTGATGAAGTCGACGGCCTGCCGCAGGAACAGGTCGGGCGCGTACTTCTTCCCGGTGATCGGCACCTTGCCGCCGTTGCGCCACAGGTAGCTGGGGAAGTACTGGTGGGCGTGGCGGTGGCTGATGTAGCCGAAGAATTCGTCGAAGCCGCGCTCGTTCGGATGCGACGGCTGGCCTGGCAGCTCGGGGCCGAACCCCCACTTGCCGATGCACGCCGTGCGGTAGCCGGCCAGCTGGAGCAGCTCGGCGAAGGTCAGGTCGCCATCCCGCAGCGCGCGCTGGGGTCCGCCCTCCGGGTTCTCCCGTACGGTGGAGTGGCCGGCGTGCAGGCCGGTGAGCAGCGAGCAGCGCGACGGCGCGCACAGCGGCGCCCCCGCGTAGGCGGCCTCGAACCGCACCCCGTCGGCCGCCAGCCGGTCGATGTTCGGCGTGACGATCTTCTTCTGCCCGTTGATGCCGATCTCGCCCCACCCCAGGTCGTCGGCGAGGATGACCAGGAAGTTGGGCCGGGAGACGAGCGCGGCCTGCGCCGGCGACGCGGCGGCGGGGACGGACAGGCCGGCCAGCGCACCCGCCAGGAGGGTGCGACGTGAGGGAGCGGGGATCATGCAGGACACCTTTGGTGCAGTGTGAGATCGGGGTGCGAACCACGGGAGAACGGCAAGCGAACTCTGCCGGAGCCGGATAACGAAATGGCCGCGCTCGTCAGCAGTAGTCCCAGAGCCTGCAGATCTCCTCGAGCTCGGGAGGCAGCTCGTCGTTTGGGGGCAACGGGCGGCCAGCGACGACCGTACCGCTCTTGATCTTGTCGCGCCAGTCGCCCACCCCTTTCTGGAACGTCCCGTGATCCTTGTCTCCATAGTTGAGCATTCCGGGCTCCCAGGACACGCCGAGGAAGGCGCAGAGGTCCTTCAGCGTCCCTTCCGGCTCGGCGACCAGGTCCTCGTAGCGCAGGGTGTGGCCCTCCAGGTGGGTGCGGGCCTCCTGGAGGTGGTTCATGTACGCGAGAGTCCGCGGCACGGCCTCCGGCATGGGCCGCTTGACGGGGTCGGCCTCGTGCCAGGACTGCACGATCGACATCGGGTGCCGCAGCAGGAAGATGAACCTGGCGTCCGGCCAGCACGTCCTGAGGCGCTTCCACACGAACACGTTGCTCGGCGTCTTCTCCACCAGGATCGGTTTGCCGCTGCGCGACAGCTCCCGGTGCAGCAGCCGGTCCCAGACGAGGTGCTCGACGTCCGCGTGCGTGTGGCCGAGCAGGCGCATCGCCTGCCGTACGGGGTCGGTGCCGAACGCCACGGTCATGCGGCGGAAGTGCGTCTCGATGGGCGAGTGGATCTGGCTGTGGGAGTTCAGGATCACCCGCAGCAGGGTCGAGCCGGACCGGACCGACGACAGCAGGAAGACGGGCTCGCGGAGCAGCCGGTCGTGCGCCGGGTCCACCGGCTCGCGCACCACGTCGTCGGGCAGCCGCTGCGTCTCCGGCGCCGGCCTGGGCGCGGGCCTCGGCTCGGGCGCCTTCGCCGCCCGCCGCCTCCCGGCGCGGGTGATCGTGTAACCGGTCAGTCCTTCTAGCGTCGCGTTGGCCCTGTACTTCCAGCTCATGGCCCGTCAACGTACGGGTGACCGGTGAACCCCCGGTTAACCCGCCCTGTGAGGTTCGGCCTGACCTTCCGGGTCCTCCCAGACCGCCAGGGTCCGGGCGGGTCCGCCTATGCGCTGCCAGGCGCCGGTGTCGCGGGTCCAGCGGAGGATCCGCGAACGATCCCGGGTCAGGACGTACACCGCCCGGCCGCCCACCCGCGTCTCCGCGCCCGCCGGGCCGATGTCCTGCCAGACCCCCGGTCCCGGCTCCGGCAGGACGCGCAGCCTCGCGCCCGGCGGGTCGGTGGAGAACAGGCCCGCGGCGCCTCCGTACAGCTCGCCCGCGGGGCCCGCCGCGTGGACCCATCGCCGCCGTGACGCCGGCGGCTCCCCCTCGGTCCAGCGGTTCACCGCGCCGCGATCCGGGGTGAGGCCGTACAGGCCCTGGCCGGTGACCGCGAACGAGGCGCCCTCGGTGCCGGCGAAGTCCCAGTGGCCGGGTCTGTCCCGGTAGAACCAGATCCAGCCGGTGCCTGGGGCGACGGCGAACAGGCCTCGCGTGCCGCCGTACAGGCGTGCCGCCGGCGCGCCGATCCAGGTCCAGGAGGTGCCCTTCCCGTCCCAGACGTGGACGGACTGGCGGTCCGCGGCCAGCCGGTGCAACCGTGGACCGGCTACGGCGAAGTCGGCGCCCGGCTCGCTGATGGGTGACCAGACGCCGGGACTCCCGCCGTACACGTAGAGCCGGTCGTCCATGCCCGTCGCGAACAGGCCCGCGGGACCGGCCCAGAGGCGTTTCGCGGCGTCCCCGATCTTCGTCCACTCCTCGCCGCCGTCCCACCGGAAGACGCCCCGGCCGCCCGGCCCGACGGAGAACACCCCGGCGCCCGAGGCAGGCGGGGCCGTCACGACGCCGCTCGCCGGGACGCCGGGCGCGCTCGGCGGCTCCCACCCGGCCAGGGCGACGAGCACGGCGAGCACCACGATCCCGGCGACGCCGATGAACAGCAGAGGACGCCGCCTACGCCGTCCCACCGGCACCCCACCCGCCGCGGGACCGATCGGTTCGACGGACGCGGGAGAGTCGGCGGGCGGGGCCGGTTCGGCGGACGTGGGTTGGCCGGCGGGCGGGGCCGGTTCGGCGGACGTGGGATGGCCGGCGGGCGGGGCCGCCTCGACGGACGAGGGAGAGGCGGAGGACGGTTCCGTGAGGGCGGTGGAGGGCTGAGGGGTTGTGGCGAGGGCTGCCGCGTGCAGGCGCTCGGCGGTCTCCAGGCGCGTCCGGCGGGTGCGCTCGTCCGGGGTGCGGTCGCGTACCAGCCGCCGCAGCAACTCCAGCGGGATGATCTTCTCACCGGAACGGTACTCGCCCCAGAGCGTCTTGCTCACGTGGTAACGCCCGGCCAGCTCGCGGAGAGTCGTCCCGCCGGTGAGCCCGAGCAGGAACTCCGCCAGCGCGTTGGCCTGTTCCGTGCTCCCTCTCGGCCGGCCCTGGGGTCTGCCCGCCCTGCGTTCCATCGCGACCGCCCCCTTCCCGCCCCCTCTCCGATGATCATCTGACGAGAACCGGTTTGTCCACGGACAAACTCGTTGTCCGCACTTCACGCCGGACGGTTCCGGACAATCGCCCCGCCCCGCACTCTCGTGATCACCGTCCACGACTCGGGAGGACATCTCATGATGAGCAGAACCACGGCAGGACTCGTCTCGGCGGCCCTGCTCGCCACCGCCCTGACCGCCTCACCGGCCGCCGCGCACGGCGGGCACACCCCCGAGCAGGTGTGCGGTCCCGGCTTCGGGAAGGTGGCGAACGGCACCCGGCCGGTGACCGACCGCGAGGGCGTCGTCTGGGCCCACGTCCACCTGCTCTACAGCGCGCGTACGGGAGAGAACTGCGTCGTCACCATCAAAACCAGGCACGTGGGAGTGCCCACCTGGACCACCGCGACCCTCTGGGTCGAGACCCCCGACCGGACCTACCAGGACAAGAGTGACTACAAGTACTACGCGGGACCGGTGAAGGCCTACGCCAGGAACAAGTGCGTCGCCTTCGAGGGGACGACGCGGACCGGCAGGACCGGCTGGCACGTGTTCTTCGACGACCGCGCCTCCGGCGGCTCCGACGGCTACGGCAACTGCGGCGCCCGGGCCAAGCGCCGGGGTGGCGGCTGACCCGGCGCCGGCTACGGCCGCACCGACAGGGCGTGGCGGAAGACGTCTCGGGGGTCGTAGCGGCGCTTGACCCGCTGGAGGCGGGCGTAGTTCCCGTCGTAGTAGATCGTGGACCAGGGGACGCCGGAGGTGTTCCAGGCCGGGTCGGCGTGGTCGCTGTCGGGGTAGTTGATGTAGGCGCCGCCGCAGTTGCCGCCGGGGACCGGGACACCGCCGGTGCTCGCGAACGTGTCCCTGTGCAGGCCGCGCACCCACGCCATGCGGGCGTCGCCGTCCTGGCCCTCCTCCCAGGTGACGAGGTGCAGCGCCTTGAGCACCGACCGGCGTTCGGCGGTGGCGGTGGCCTCCGGCGGCACGGTGTTGACCTTCCCGCCGTACGACAGCAGCCAGAGCATGCCCTGGGAGGAGATCTCGCCCGGTTCGCCGAGACGGTCGTAGGCCACGTCGGCCTGCTCGTCGGTGAACCGCTCCCGCAGGTAGGCCGACTTGCCCTTGTACCGGCCCCGTTCGGCGTCCGCGCCGAGTGAGAGCTCCCGTACGGCCTCGTACCAGGGCTGGCGGACCAGCGGCGGGACGTACTGCGGCGGCGCGACCCCGTCGGCGACGAACGCGAAGTGGTCGCGCAGCAGCTTCTCGGCACCGGGCAGGTCGCCGTCGAGCTGGGTGGGCATGATCATCCCGCCCGGGTCGTCACCCGCCTGCCTGCCGGGGATCATCAGGGAGCCCCACAGCGACAGGTTCGGGCTGCCGGGCTCGCTGTTGCGGACGTGCCAGTCGGCGTAGTTGCGCAGCAGCCTGCGGAACGAGGCGCGGTCCATCCCCTGCCACGACCAGATCGCCACTCCGGACAGGACGGTGCGGGGCGGCCTGGGCAGCAGTTGGGCCGGGTCGTTCCCGCGGGCGCGCGGGTCGCGCATCCAGTAGCGGGTGACGATGCCGAAGTTGCCTCCGCCGCCGCCGGTGTGCGCCCACCACAGGTCGTGGTGCGGATCGCCGGGGTCCCGGGTGGCGACGACGGCGCGGGCGCGGCCGTCCCGGTCGACGACCACGACCTCGACGGCGTGCAGGTGGTCGACGGTCAGCCCGTCGCGGCGGGACAGCGGCCCGTACCCGCCGCCCGCGATGTGCCCCCCGGCGGCCACGCCCCCGCATTGGCCGCCGGGGATGGTGACGCCCCAGCCCAGGTAGAGCGTCCGGTACGCGTCCATCAGCGTGGCGCCGGCCTCGATGACGAACGCGCCGCGCCTGGCGTCGAAGTACACGCCGGACATCTCACACAGGTCGATGACGACCTCGGTGCCGTCGCCGACGAAGTTCTCGTAGCAGTGGCCGCCGCTGCGCACGGCGATCCTGCGGCCGGCCCGGACCGCCTCCTGCACCGCCTTGACGACCTGCTCGGTGGAGCCGGCCAGGTGGAAGTACTCGGGCTCGTGCCGGAAGCGCAGGTTGGTCCTGCGGACCGCCAGGTACTCGTAGCGCGGGTCCCCGGGCCGCACCACGACGGGTCCTGACAGTGGTGCCTCCCTGGCCGGCGTCGTGACCCCGCCGGCCGCCGCCACGCCCCCGGCCGCGGCCCCGGCCCCGATGAACAGCCGCCGCGTGATCTCGCTCATGACCGGTCCCCCGTCTCGTCGAAGCCCTCGATGACGACGCTAGGGATCGCGGCCCGCCCGGTGAGTGGATTCAGGTGCACGACGGGGGTGGAGATGGCTCCACCCCTTGATCTCGGAGGGTCGAGCGGGTATGGTTTCGGCGTCCTTGTCGCCGACCCCTGAGGTGATCCTGTTGGAGATCTGAGGCCGAGACGCCGCGCCATTTCGCTGTGCGCATGCCCGACCTCAGACGATCGCCTCTCTTTCGGCCATCTCCTTTCCGGTCTTCCCGGCCTGCGCGCGCGGTGTCTCCACGTGTCCCGAAATTTCCAGACACGTCAGGGAGCCGCCCTTATGTCTTTTTCCATCGTCTGTGACGCCATCTCGTTCGAGTGGACCGACGGCACGCCCGTCCTGTCGGACCTCGACGTCGCCTTCGGCCCCGGCCGCACCGGCCTGATGGGCGTCAACGGGTCGGGCAAGTCGACCCTCCTCCGGCTGATCGCCGGCGAACTGCGCCCGTCCTCGGGCACGATCAGCGTGGCCGGCGAGATCGGTTACCTCCCGCAGAACCTCCCGCTGGCCACCGGTAGCACGGTCGCCGACCTGCTCGGCATCACCGCGCGGCGGGCCGCCCTGCACGCCATCGAGAACGGGGACGTCGCCGCCGAGCACTTCACCGTGATCGGCGACGACTGGGACGTCGAGGAGCGCGCCCGCGCCGAACTCGACCGGCTCGGCCTCGGCCACCTGGACCTGGACCGCACCGCCGCCACGCTGTCCGGAGGCGAGGTGGTCATGACCGGGCTGGCCGCGCTCCTCGTACGCCGCCCCGACGTGCTGCTGCTCGACGAGCCCACCAACAACCTGGACCTGGACGCGCGCCGCCGGCTCTACGCCGCCGTCCGCTCCTGGTCCGGGGTGCTGGTGGTCGTCAGCCACGACCGCGCCCTGCTCGACCTCGTGGACCAGGTGGCCGACCTGCGGGACGGCGCCGTACGGATGTTCGGCGGCAACCTCACCGCGTACGAGGAGGCGCTGGAGACCGAGCAGGAGGCCGCCGAGCGCACGGTCCGCGCGGCCGAGGGCGACGTCCGGCGGCAGAGACGCGAGCTGGAGGAGGCGCAGACCAAGCTGGACAGGAGGGTCCGGTACGGCAACAAGATGAACGCGACCAAACGCGAGCCCAAGATCGTCATGGGCGGCCGCAAGCGGGCGGCGCAGGTCTCGGCGGGCAAGCACCGCACCATGCACGCCGAGAAGCTGGACCAGGCCCGCGACCGCCTCACCGAGGCCGAGCAGGCGCTGCGCGAGGACGACGAGATCAGGGTCACCCTGCCGGAGACGGCGGTCCCGGCCGGCCGCACGGTGCTCACCCTGCCGGACCTGACGGGCCTGTACGAGCTGCGCGGCGGGCCTGAGGAGGACGGCGAGCCGATCGCGGAGCTGGTCGTCCGCGGCCCCGAGCGGATCGCCCTGGTCGGCCCGAACGGGTCCGGCAAGACGACCCTGCTGCGGAGCGTCGCGGACGGCGACCACCCGGTCCCGACCGGCTATCTGCCGCAGCGGCTCGACCTGCTGGACGACTCGCTGAGCGTGCTCGGCAACGTCCGCCGCTTCGCGCCGTCAGCGCCGGTGAACGAGGTGCGGGCGCGGCTGGCGCGCTTCCTGTTCAGGGGCGAGCGGGCGGAGCGGGCGGCGGGCACGCTGTCGGGTGGCGAACGGTTCCGCGCGGTGCTCGCGGCGCTGCTGTCGGCCGAGCCCCCGCCGCACCTGCTCCTCCTGGACGAGCCCACGAACAACCTCGACATGTCCAGCGTCCGCCAGCTCTCCCAGGCCCTGTCGGCCTACCGGGGGGCGCTGATCGTGGTCAGCCACGACCTGCCGTTCCTGGAGACGCTGGGCATCACCCGCTGGCTGCGGAAGGAGCGGTGAACGCCGGGGTCTTGGTGATCATGCGTCCGTCCTACGTGCCGGCGAACATGTCGTAGTGGTCCACGGTCAGCTCCTTGTCGACCAGGAAGCGCTCGTCCTCGGGGTAGAAGACGGCCACGGACGGGTCCTCACCGGCGAACGCCTTCACCGCCTCCCACGAGTCCCACATGGTGATCAGGAAGAACTCGGTGCGGTCCCCGGCGTCGCGGCGGGTGAAGTAGGCGCCCTTGTTGCCGGGGGTGGCGGTGTACTCGGCGTATCCGGTGCGCATCAGGTATGCCTCGTAGTCGGCCGCGTCGGCCGCCCGCGTCCAGCCTCTCCAGGTACGGATGATCATAAGCAGCACGCTAGCGCGACCGGCGCGCGCCCGTGGCGAACGAGCCGGTGGTGAAAGTTTCACCCGCACCGCCGCGCGGACGCGACCGCGACGACACCGTCGCTCCCCGTCACGAGGCCCGCGACCGGCCGGTTGATCCGCCGGGCGACGTCGTCCGGCGGATACGGGCCGCCCGGAAGCCGCGATACGACCACCAGGGCGCCGGTCACCACCCGAAATGGGCCTGTCCGGACCCGCGGTCGTCGTGTGACTCTCGCCCAAGAACCCCCCGCCCCAGAGGCAGTAGGGAGAGATGACTTCTTGAAACCTCACCGTGCAAGGCGCGCCCTCGCACTCGGCGCGGCAGCCGCCCTGGCGCTCGGCGTGTCACCCGCCCAGGCGGCGAACGCGGCCAGCGCCTCGGCCCTGAGCTGCACCATCACCATCACCAACCCGACCCAGCTGTACACGACGAACGTGTACGCCTACGTCGAGGTCTCGTGCAACCAGAAGGTCTCGTTCATCGGCGGCTACCTCTCCCTGTACCGGGACGGCACCTTCCTGAACTACGCCGAGATCTACCAGTACAACCTCGCCTACGTCTACAAGCTCAATATGGTGTCCTGCGTGCCGGGGAACTACCACGTCATGGGTTACGGCTTCGCCAACCTGGACGGCGGGGCGCCCGACTTCTCCCAGCGCGTCGCCACCACGCCGATCGCCATCACCTGCACCTGAAGCACCCGAGCCCGTACCGGCTCAGCCGCCGGAGCTCACAGGGGGCGGTTCGGAGCCGGTCCGGCCAGACCATGGCGTGCGCGAACAGGACCGCCCCACTGACAAGGGCAGACATCAGCGCGCACCCTGCGCCCGCACGACACCCGCCGTACCGTGCACGGTTGGGGGTCAGTCGAGATGACTGTCGCCGAGCGACGTCAAGCGGGCGGCCGCGTCGGGGTCCGCCTGGCCGATGCGGTCCAGCAGGCGGTGCAGGAGGCCGCGGAGGGTCTCGAACTCCTCGGGACTGGTCAGTTCGGCCCACCGCTGTTCGATCCTGTCTCCCATGCCCGCCGCCAGCGGCCGTACCGCCCTTCCCCGTTCCGTGAGGACGATCAACCGTGACCGGCCATCGCGGGGATTCGTGCGGCGTTCCAGATAACCGGCACGTTCGAGCTGGTCGACCGACTGTGCCATGGTCTGCTTGCGCACGCCGGCCTGGACGGCGAGCTCGCGTATCGCTATTCCCTCGGGCGGGACGAACGGGAAGACCTTGGCATCCCCCGAGCGAATGTCGCCGAAGCCCGCCTCTGCGAGGGACGCCTCGATGTCATGGGCGTATTCGCGGTGGAGGAGGCGCAGGAGGAGGGCGAGCCGCAGGCGCTTGGCGGACGGATCTCGGCTCATATTGACAGCCACCTGTCTAGTTCTAGTATGGTCAGGTACCTGTCTAGTATGCCATCTTCGCAGAGAGACCTGCCATGCCCGCTGCCCATGTTCTTGATTCCACGATCTTCTACCGGGAGGCCGGCGCGGGGACGCCGATGGTCTTCCTGCACGGCAACCCCACCTCGTCCTACCTGTGGCGGCACATCTTGCCCACCGTCAGCCAGTACGGCCGGTGCCTGGCACCCGACCTCATCGGCATGGGCGAGTCGGGCAAGCCCGACATCGCCTACACCTTCCACGATCACGCCCGCTACCTCGACGCGTGGTTCGACGCGCTCGGTCTCGATCAGGTCGTGCTGGTCGGTCACGACTGGGGCGGCGCCCTGGCCTTCGACTGGGCCGCCCGCAATCCCGGACGGGTCCGGGGCATCGCGTTCACTGAGACGATCATCAGGCCGATGTCCTGGGCAGACTTCCCCACCGGTGCCCGCCCGCTGTTCGAGTCCATGCGCACGCCCGGTGTGGGCGAGGCCATGGTCCTGGACCAGAACGCGTTCATCGAAAAGGCGCTTCCTGCCACCATCGCCGGCGGGCTGAGCGAGGAGGACCACGAGGTCTACCGCCGCCCCTACCCGACCAGGCAGAGCCGGCTGCCGCTGCTGCAGTGGCCGCGGGCGATGCCCCTGGAGGGGGAGCCGGCCGACGTCGTGGCCAGGGTCGCCGCCTACGACGAGTGGCTGGCCGACAGCGCGGAGGTGCCCAAGCTCCTGCTCACCTTCGAGCCCGGACCGGGCACGATGACGGGCAAGGAGACCATCGACTGGTGCGCCGCCCACGTGTCCGCGCTGGAGATCGTGACGCACGGGCCCGCCGGCCATCACACCCCCGAGGATCAGCCCGAGGCCATCGCCGCCTCGCTGCTCGCCTGGCTGGTCAAGCACAACCTGCGCGGCGAGGGCTGAGCACGATGCGAGCGATCAGGCAGCACGCGTTCGGCGGCCCCGGGGAACTCCGGTTGGAGGAGGTGCCCGATCCCCATCCCGCCGACGGCGAGGTGCGGATCCGGGTCGAGTCGGCCGGTGTTCACCTCCTGGACACGGTGATCCGCCAAGGAGGAGGCGGGCCGCGGGTCGCGCCCCGCCTGCCCATGACCCCGGGCCGGGAGGTCGCCGGACTCGTCGACGAGATAGGCTCCGGCGCGGACGCGCACCTCATCGGCCGACGCGTCGTCGCCGACCTCGGCTTGGCCAGTGGCGGGTACGCCGAGCTCGCGCTGGCCCCGTCGGCGGCCCTCCACGTCCTGCCTGACGACGTCGACGCCGACTCCGCCGTGGCCATGATCGGCACCGGCCGGACGACCATGGCGATCCTCGAACTCGCGAGCCCGGTCGCCGGCGACGTCGTCCTGGTCACCGCAGCCGCCGGAGGAATCGGAACCCTGCTGCTCCAGGCAGCGTTGGCCGTCGGCGCGACGGTCGTCGGCGTCGCGGGCGGCCCCGACAAGGTGGCGCTCATCCGCGGGCTGGGCGCCGACTACGCCATCGACTACAACCGGCCCGGCTGGCCCGACGCTGTGCGCGAGGCGTTGGCGGGCAGGCCGGTGACGCTGGTCCTCGACGGAGTCGGGAGCCAGATCGGCCGGGACGCGCTGGAACTGCTCGAGGTGGCCGGACGCCTGGTGATGTTCGGTTCCGCTTCGGGATCCCTGACCGAGTTGTCGGCCCACGACCTGTTCGCCCGAGGGATCAGCGCCGCCTCCGCCGTCGGGGCCCGAGTCCTTCAGCGCCCAGGAGGCATCCGGGCGTTGGAGCTCAGCGCCATGGAAGCGCTGATCAGCAAGCGACTCATCCCCGTGATCGGCCGGCGGTTCGCCCTGGCGGACGCCGCCGCCGCGCACCTCGCTCTGCAATCGCGCGCCACCACCGGAAAGACGGTCCTGCGACCGTGACCCCTCTTCCCACGAAAGGGACCCTTGTGCTCCACCGCATCCTTCTCGCGGCCACCGCGGCCGGCCTGCTGGCTGGTCTGGTGACCGCTGCCCCTGCCGGCGCCGACACGTCCACGCCCACCGCGCGCTGCCGGGACGTCACCGTACCCGTGTCGATCGCCGCTGGGCAGCCACGGAGCCATCACATCTGGGGGCGACTGTGCACGCCTGCGGGCCGTGCCGCCTCAACGGTCCAGGTCCTGATCCATGGCCTGAACTACAGCCATGTCTACTGGGATTTCCCCTTCCGCGCCCACCGGTACTCCTACGTCAAGCGGGCGAACCAGACCGGTTACGCGACGTTCAACCTGGACCGCATCGGAGTCGGACGCAGTTCACACCCGGCGAGCAAGGATGTGACGTTGCAGTCCAACGCGCTGACCATCGCACAGGTGGTGGCGGCGCTGCGGACGGGCGAGGTGGGCCCTCGGGCGTTCGCCGATGTGGTGCTCGTCGGGCACTCTTTCGGCTCTGAAGTGGCGAAGTTCGCCGCGTCGCGCTTCCAGGCCGCGGACGCGCTGATCCTGACGGGCAACGCGCACCGTGTGTCGCCGAGCGGTGCGGAGCTTGCCGGACGGTACGGCCAGCCGGTGAGCGAGGTTCCACGGTTGGCCGCGCAGGTTCCTCCGGGTGACGACGGCTACGTGACGGTCAAGGACGAGCAGCGGCCCGCGGTCATGTACTACGTGCCGGGCGCCGACCCTCAGGTCATCGCGCGCGACAGCGCCAGGAAAGAAACGAATACGATGAGCGAGATCTTCTCGCTCGGCGATGCCGGCGCACCCGGCGTGACAGAGGCGATTCGCGTGCCGGTGCTGTTCGTCGTCGGCAACCGGGACCGGCTGGTCTGCGCCGCCGACGCCAACGACTGCACGTCACCGGCTGCTCTCGCGGCGGACGAACGGCCGCTCTACCCGGCCGCGCCCCGAGTGGATGCCGTGGTGCTGGACGACGTCGGCCACGCGATCAACCTGCACCGTCGCGCTCCTGCTGCCTACGCCAACGTACTGAACTGGCTCGACCGGAGTATTTGAACAACGGATCCCGGCAGCGACGGCGCAGGAAGCTCAAGGCGGCGGCGCAGTTCCAGGTTCTCCCCTTGAGCCACCTCCAATGCTCTGCTCTTCCTCAAGCTTGCGCGAGAGCACTCTCACGGCAGCCGAGGACGAGACACCGGGCTCGGCGAGCCTTGTCGGCTGCTGCTGTTCGCGCAACAGCCGATTGCCTCAGATGCTCGGGCAGGCTGTTCACTGCGTCGCGCCGTGGAACTGGGCGTGAACCACATCGACACGGCGGGCTTCTACGGCCGAGCCGCTGCGCGGACCCAACGGTGTGCCGAGCGAGCAGGCGACGCCTGATCAGTTGCGCGGCCTGGTCGAGGCGGATCTGCGCTCTCTCGGCCTGGACCGGCTCGACCTGGCATATCTGCGGGTCGGCGGGATGGGCGAGTCGATCGCCGAACGGTTCGCGGTAGTGGCCGAGCTCCGCGCGGAAGGGCTGCTCCGGCACCTGGGCGTCAGCGACGTTGACGCCGCGCAGTTCGCCGAAGCTCAGGCGATCGCGCCCGTCGCTGCGGTGCAGAACCGGCACACCGGTGACACCGTGCTTGGGAGCTTGCGCCTCGTGGGTTGGGGATTTTCCGGGGAGATGATTGTCTGTCCGGAGAAGCTACGAGGAGGGCACCGGTGACCCGTCAGATTGTTTCCGTCGTGGGTGGCAAAGATGCCGCCGGCTCGGACACGTACACGTCTGCCAACCCCGCGCGGCTCGACGAGGCGGTGGCCCGGGTGGGGCTGGCCGACGCCGGCACGTTCGCCGCCGCCTGCCGTACCGCCAAGGACGCCCAGCGGGAGTGGGCGAAGGTGCCGGCTCCGGTGCGCGGCCGGGTGATCGCGTCGATCGGCCGGCTGGTGGAGGCCAACGCGGAGAGCCTGGCCGCGCTGGTGACCGAGGAGATCGGCAAGCCGTACGCGGAGGCGCTCGGCGAGGTGCGGGAGATCGTCGACACGTGCGACTTCTTCCTGGGCGAGGGGCGCAGGCTGTACGGCCAGACGGTCCCGTCGGAGATGCCGGACAAGAATCTGTTCACCTTCCGCAACCCGGTCGGCGTGGCCACGGTGATCACGGCGGGCAACTTCCCGGTGGCGGTCCCGTCGTGGTACCTGGTGCCGGCCCTGCTGTGCGGCAACGCGGTGGTGTGGAAGCCGGCCGAGTACGCCGCCGCGTCGGCGCACGCGATGTACCGGCTGTTCGCGGCCGCCGGGCTCCCCGACGGCGTGCTGAACGTGGTCTTCGCCGACGGCGCGCAGACCTTCGAGGGCCTGGAGCGGGCGCTCACCGAGAGGACGGTCGACAAGATCGGGTTCACCGGTTCGAGCGAGGTCGGCAGGAAGATCGGCGAGCTGGCGGGACGTCACCTGCAGTCGCCCTGCCTGGAGCTGGGCGGCAAGAACCCGATGGTGATCATGCCGGACGCCGACCTGGACCTGGCGGTGGAGGGCGCGCTGTTCGCCGGGTTCGGCACGGCCGGCCAGCGCTGCACGAGCCTGGGCACGGCCATCGTGCACGAGAGCGTCCACCAGGACTTCACCGACCGTTTCGTACGGGCGCTGAAGGCGGCCCGCGTCGGCGACCCGCGCGAGGACGTGCTGGCGGGCCCGCTGCTCGACCGGAAGTTCGCCGACCGGTACGAGGAGTACCTGACTTGGATCCAGCCCCACCACCGGGTCGTCTCGGGCCCGACGGGGCGGATCACCGAGGACAACCCGCGCGACGGCTTCACCGGCGAGGGCGGGCTCTACTACCACCCGGTGGTGGTCGACGGGGTCCGGCCGGACGACCGGATCTTCCTGGAGGAGACGTTCGGCCCGATCGTCGGCGTCACCACGTTCTCGACCATGGCCGAGGCGGTCGAGCTGGCCAACCGGCCGGGATACGGCCTGTCCAGCTCGATCTACACGACGAATCCGAAGCACGCGTTCGCCTTCCGCGAGGGCGTCTCGGCGGGCATGGTCAGCATCAACAACTCCACCTCCGGGGCCGAGGCGCACCTGCCGTTCGGCGGCAACGGCAAGTCGGGCAACGGCAGCCGCCAGTCGGGGATGTGGGTGCTCGACCAGTTCACCCGCTGGCAGTCGATGAACTGGGATCACTCCGGCCGCCTGCAGAAGGCGCAGATGGACGTGGCGGAGATTACTCCCGATCACGGGTTCCGGCTCTAGTTCCTTAATACCGGGTGTAAAAGAAGCCACCCCGCCGAGAAGGGGGCCCTTCCCGGCGGGTGATGGCCGTGTCACGATGACGGCGCCTTCGATCACGGGGAGAAGCCGATGCGTGACTATCCGAGACCATTACCTGGTCAGCCGGTCCTCCGCCTGCGGGCCGGCGTCCCATGCCGCTGGAGCGTCCGCACCCTCGACGGGCGCGGCTGGTGCCCGCCCGGCACGCCCCCGGCGCGCGATCTCGACGGCCTGCCGTACTTCCACGGCGACGATCTCGTCCTGCCGGTGCCCCGCGAGCCGGTCCAGGTCCGGGCGGCGCGAGGCGTGGAGCACGGGTGCGCGGAGACCACGCTGCTGCCGGGCGAAGGAGAGACGCTGGTGGAGCTGGCCCCGCCCCGCCTGTACGACGCGGCGGCGCGCGGCTGGTACGGCGCCGACCTGCACGTGCCGCTGAACCGGCCGCCCCGGTGGGTGGCCTCCGCCCAGCACGGTGAGGACCTGCACGTCGTCAACGTGCCGCCCGGCGACGGCGACACGCTGGCGCGGTGGTCGGGCCGCGACCTGCCGTGGTCGGACGGCGCGCACCTGGCCCGGGTGGACCTGGTCCACCAGGTGCTGGGCCTGGACTCGTGGCCGCTGTCCACCGTCGCGCTGAGCGAGCTGCACAGCCGGGGCACGCTGGTGTGTTACGCGAACTCCTGCTGCGGGCCGGCGGAGACGGCCGACCAGCTGATGAGCGGCGGCGATCCGGGGTTCGACGCGCGGCTGGCCGTGGTGGACGCGGCGCTGGGGCTGGTCGACGGCTTCCCGTCGGTGATCGGCTCGCCCTGCGCGTACCGCCGGCTGATCGGCGCGGGCAACCGGGTCGCGGCGACGGGCGGCCGCACGCACCGGCTGGGCCCGATCGGGCGCGAACGGACGTACGCGCACGTCGAGGGGCGGCTGACCGCCGGCGCGTACGCGGAGGCGGTGCGGCGGGGCCGCACGTTCGTCACCACCGGCCCGTTCCTGGAGCTGGAGGTGGACGGCCGGGGCCCGGGCGACACGCTCGACCTAGCGCCGGGCGAGACGGTCCGGGTGTCGGCGCGGGTGCTCGGCGACGGGGCGGGGCGGGTGCGGCTGCTGACGGCCGACGGCGAGCTGGCGTCGGGGCCGCCCGGCGAGCTGGCCGCGCGCCTGTCCGTGGTGTGGCCGACGTACGTCGTCGCGGTCGCCGAGGGCCGCGGGCGGGTGCTCGCCCACACCAGTCCGGTCCACCTGGACGTGTGCCACCGGCGGGTGGCCAGGGAGGAGGACGTGACGTTCTGCCTGCGCTGGCTCGACCTGCTGGAGAAGCAGATCAGGGACCGGGTCGACGAGGACGGCCTGGAGGTGCTGGAGGAGGCGCGGCGCGTCTACCAGTCCCGGCTGCGCTGAAGAGGAGAACGCGGGCCTCAGGGGTGCCCGCGTTCTCTCCCCTCCTCGAACCCGGGTCAGACCTGGCCGGCCTTCTCCAGGGCGGTGCAGCAGGTGTCGACCAGGAGGCGGGCGACCACGTACGGGTCGACGTTGGCGTTCGGGCGGCGGTCCTCGATGTAGCCCTTCTTGTCGACCTCGACCTGCCACGGGATGCGGACGGACGCGCCGCGGTCGGAGACGCCGTAGGTGTACCTGTTCCACGGGGCGGTCTCGTGCGCGCCGGTCAGGCGGCTCTCGATGTCGGCGCCGTAGTGCCTGACGTGCTCCATCGGCTTGTCGCCGTCGCCGAGGGCCTCGCAGGCGGTGATGATCGCGTCGTAGCCCTCGCGCATGGCCTTGGTGGAGAAGTTGGTGTGCGCGCCGGCGCCGTTCCAGTCGCCGCGGGCGGGCTTGGCGTCGAGCGTGGCCTCCACGCCGAACTCCTCGGCGGTGCGGTAGAGCAGCCAGCGGGCGATCCACAGGTGGTCGCCGACCTCCAGCGGACCGGCGGGGCCGATCTGGAACTCCCACTGGCCGGGCATGACCTCGGCGTTGATGCCGGATACCTTCAGCCCGGCGGCGAGGCAGCGGTCGAGGTGGAGTTCGACGATCTCACGGCCGAACACGGCCTCGGCGCCGACGCCGCAGTAGTAGTGGCCCTGCGGGGCGGGGAAGCCGCCCTCGGGGAAGCCGAGCGGGCGGCTGCCCTTGAAGAACGTGTACTCCTGCTCGATGCCGAACCACGAGTCCTGCTCGGCGAACTGCTCGGCCACCGGGCGGAGCTGGGCGCGGGTGTTGCTCTTGTGCGGGTCGCCGCTGACCTCCTCGACCTCGCACAGCACGAGCACGTGGTCGCCGCCGCGGATCGGGTCGGGGCAGGTGAGCACGGGGCGGAGCACGAGGTCCGACTTGAAGCCCTTCGCCTGGTTGGTGCTGGAGCCGTCGAAGCCCCAGACCGGAGGCTCGGCCCCGTCGGCGAGGATCTTGGTCTTCGAGCGCAGCAGAGCGGTGGGCTCGGTGCCGTCGATCCAGATGTACTCAGCCTTGTAGCTCACAGCGGGTCCCTTTCCCATGTTCATCAGCCACGCCGAGTCTTATGGACCGCCGTTTCCCGGTTTTTGCCCTTATGTGAACGCCGTGTTAAGGCCGTCGCTTCTTGTCACCCGTCGTGAGGCGGTATTCCTGGCCGAGCTCGCGCCGTCCGTTCCCGTCGTAGCCGAGCAGCCGCATCGCGGTGTCCGGGTCCAGCGCCGCCGCCAGGAGCTGGGCGCGGGCGTGCGCCTCGTCCCGGTCCCGTTCCGCCTTGGCCTGGGCCACCCGGACGCCTTTGACGGCCACGGTGGTGAGCCCGACGCCGACGACCACCGCGACCACCACCACGAAGAGCGCGATCAGCAGCCACGGCGAGGCGATGCCCGGCGCGGGGGCGGGGGCGGCGGCCGCGCCGGTCTCCGTCCCCGAGGCTGGGCCTGCGGTCAGCACGCCGGTCAGCGCGAGCGCGAGGATGATCGCCAGCCCGACGAGCATGAACAGGCTGGCCGCGACCACCCACAACCGTCCGGTACGACTCCGCGGCGGCGGCTGCTCGACCGTGTCGTCCACGATCAACGGCACTGCCCTCGGCGGTGGCGGCGGCTGCTCCGAACCCCACGGCACGATCTCGGGCCGCCCTTCATCACCCTCACCCGCGGCGAGGGAAAGGGGCGCCGGACCCCTCACCACAGGAGACGCGCCGGACCAGCCAGCATCCGGAGGCGACGCACCGACCCCGGCGTGCGCCGCGGGCCAGGCGGGATCCGACCCGGGGGTGTCGCCGCCGGAGGCGCCGGACCAGGCGGGGGCCGTCCCAGGGGCTCCCGGCCAGGCGGGGGCCGTCCCAGGGGCTCCCGGCCAGGCGGGGGCCGTGCCGGGGGCTCCCGGCCAGGCCGGGGCCGTGCCGGGGGCTCCCGGCCAGGCGGGGGCCGTCCCAGGGGCTCCCGGCCAGGCCGGGGCCGTGCCGGGGGCTCCCGGCCAGGCCGGGGCCGTGCCGGGGGCGCCGATCCAGTCGGGATCCGTGCCGGGGACCGCGAAGGCGAGGGGGTTCGCCGTTTCCGGGGCCGGCGCCGTGGAGCCGTCGCCTGGTGGGACGGGGGTGTTGGTTTCCGCCGCGCCGGGCAGGTCGCGCGCCACCGGGCGGTGTTCGCGGTGCGCGAGGGCGGCCTCCGCGTGGTAGTCCTCCAGGTCCCGGTAGAACTCGTCGGAGGCGTACATCGTGCCGTCGACGACCGGCCCCCGCCGCCGCCGGAGGATCGCCACCACGTCGTCGCCGTCCAGCGTCCGGTGCGTCTCCAGGGCGTGCGCCAGGCACAGCACGTCCCGGCGGTGCTCCGCGAGCAGGTCCCCGGTCTTGGCCAGCAGCCGCGCCAGGTCGTCCTCGATCCGCTCCCCCAGCACGCCGGTTCGCCCGCCGATGATCCCCAGCTCCCGGAGGGCGGGCAGCGAGGTGACGCCCGAGCCCATCCCCCAGGACGACTCCATGAGCGCGCTCAGGCAGGTCGCCGCGTGCAGGTCGTCGCGGACGCCCGACGAGCTGTCCTCGCCGAAGAACATCCGCTCCCCCGCCAGGGAGGCGAGCGAGACCATGATGTCCGCCTCGTACTCCGACTTCCAGCGGGTGGACCCGTTCGACGGGCCGAGGTCGCCGGCGCCCTTCTCGATGGTGGCGAGGCCGATCTCCTGGTGGGAGCGCGTCACGTACGCGACCACCGCGTGACAGGCCTCGTGCACGGCCACGGCGTGGCGCTCGCGCTCGACGTGCTCGTCCGGGCCGAGCCGCTGCCGCCTGGCGCTCAGCACGTCCGGCCAGGTGATGGTCTCCCGCCCGTCGCGCACGGCGCTGATCAGCGACTCGTTGACCAGGTCCTTGATGGTGGCGCCGGTCGCGTACGGGGTGATGGCGGCGAGCCTGCCGATCTGTTCCGCGGTCAGCTCGTGCGCCACCTCGGCGAAGTACCCCTGGTAGGTGCGGAGCCGCCCGGCCCTGGACGGGTGGCCGACCCGGTGGACGCGGTCGACGCGCCCGGGCCCCAGCAGCGCCCGGTCCAGCGCGTCCGGCCGCTCGGTGGCCAGGATGACGAGGACGCGGTACGGGGGCGGCGGCTTGGGCCGCATCCCGAGCAGCCGCCTGACCGTCCGGTTGAAGAGCCCGCGCGGCTCCTTCAGCCCGGACAGCTCGGTGAGCAGCGCCCGCTGCGTGCGGGCATCGCCGCCGCCTCCGCCGAGGGGCTCGCCGGGGAAGGCGAGCACCGAGCGGCTCTCCTCCGACAGGTAGTCCGGTCCGTGGCAGCCGGAGAGGCCGCCGCCCTCGGCGGGCGGTCCCGGCCGGCCGCGCCCGCCCAGCGCGTCGGCGTCGTCGAAGAGGATGACCACGCCTCCGTAGCGGAGCGCGAGCCTGCGCAGCTTCCTGAAGAGCGTCCTGACCTTCAGGACGCCGACGCCCGCGAACGTGCCGGTGAACGCGCCCGAGTCCACGACCACGTACGGCTTGCCGGTCTCCCCCGCGACGGCCTCGGCAATCAGCGTCTTGCCGGTGCCCGGCGGCCCCCACAGCAGCAGACCGCCCGGCACGTACCCCCCGCGCCGCTCGATCTCCCCGGGTCTCTCCAGGAGGACAAGGCTCTGCCTGATCCGCTCGACCACGTGGTCCTGCCCCCACACGTCGGCGAAGCGGGTCGTGACGTCGCCGGGGAAGTACGTCTCGACGCCGCTCCGGGACAGGAACCAGAGCAGACCGGCGAACACGACGATGATCACGACGAGCGGAACGGCGATCTGGACCACGAGCGGCAGCGCCCGGGACAGCAGCGCCGGAGCCTCGAACAGCGCGACCGCCGGGCTGGTGCCGAGCACCGCCGCGAGCACCAGGGCCAGCAGCGCCACCCAGACAGCGATCTTCGCCAGGCGGGCCACGCGGAACCTGGTCCAGTCGTCGAGACGCCGGTGCGACCAGCGCTCCCACCCGCCGAAGACCCGCCGGCGCCAGAACCGCCGGTAGCCCGGCAGGCGCTCGCCGGCCAGGAGGTGGAGCTGCCGTGCCGCCTCCGCGCCGAGCAGCCAGAAGATCCACTGATGGTCCCTGGCCACCACCCGGACCGCGTCGGAGAACGGCACGATGCCCGGGTGATCCGCCATCACCTTCAGGGCGAGCACCAGATAGACGGCCGTCAGGCCGGCCAGGACCCTGCTCCGGTCCCAGAGCCGCCGCCTCTCAGCCGTGGCGGCGTCCGGGTCGGCGGGCCCGCTTCCGGGGGCGCGCAGCCCTGCGTGGGGCGTGGTCTTCACGGGGTGCTCCCTCATCCGGGCAGCCTGAGCAGGTTGAAGGAACCCGCGATCTGGTCGAACTCGGCGGCGCGCCGGGTGAAGCAGGTCGCCTCGCACGCGAGGAACATCACCGACAGGCTCGTTCCCTGGCCGTCGAGGATGACCGTCTGGTCGAACGTCTGGATCTCGCCGCCGATCCGGTAGTTGTAGCGGACCCGGACCCCCCTGGCCCCGTCGCCGAGGGTGAGCTCCCTGTCCATGAGCGGCTCGAAGTGGCTGAACGCCGGCGCCCGCCCCGCCCGCAGCACGGACATCAGGTACGCCGTGCGCGTCTGCTCGGTCACCGGCAGGAGGAAGTCGCGCATCCGGTTGAGCGAGATCTCGTTGCGCTGCCCGTCGGTCAGCTTGCGCACGGTCACGTACACGAACGGGTCCCGCGAGCCGAACAGGTGCTCCACGGCGGGACGGGCCGCCTGGTCGTAGGCCGTCGACCAGACCTGTTGCCTGCGCAACTGCGCCGCCGCCGAGCTCGGGTGGTCGTCCGACAGCAGCCGTTCGAGCGGGGACGCGTCGAGCCGGGAGAAGGAGGACGGCACCTTGAAGTAGGTGGTGCCGTCCCGGTCGCGCACGTAGTGGAACTCGGGTTGCCCGCAAGCGGCCATGGTCGCCGCCGCGGCGATGAGCGCGATCCACGCCCGCGTCGTCTTCACCAGGGATTACCTCCGCATGACGAGGCACCGCAGTTGTTGTGCCCGTTTTCTCCCGACTGAGCCGTGCGCGGCATGAGAAATCTTGACCAAAACTTGGCCGTGCGTTGGTCTCACTTGTTACAGATCAACAGGTCTTCCTGTCGTCCAGGTCTGACTTCCGGCCGGGCCTCTTGGTCATCGCGCGGTGGGTGGCCGAAGATGAAGCCACCCCCCTCACGCGACCGGAGCGCACGATGACAGAACCGGCCGGACCGGCCACGGAGATCGTCGACTCGTACGGGATGACGGCGGAGCGCGCCTTCGCCGACCTCTGGTCGCGGGAGACGCTCACCCTCAGAGAACGCCGCCTGCTCCTGCTCGGCCTGCTCGTCGGACAGGGCATCGACGACCAGGTGGAGCTGCAGCTCGACGCGGCGCTGCGCACGGGCGACCTGGACGAGGCCGAGCTGCGGGAGCTCGTCGTCTTCCTCACCCACTACGCGGGCTGGACGCGGGGGACCCGGCTCGGCAAGCAGGTCGAGGACCTGATCGAGCTGGTCAGGCGGGATCGATCCGGTAGACGGGGCCGGCCAGGCTGAGCGCGTACAGCTCGCCGTCGTGGTCCTCGCCGAACGAGGACAGCTGCTCCACCTCGCCCACGCGCCGGTCGCGTGCCGGCTCGTCGACGGGCGCCGCCCTGATCCACCCCGCGCAGAAGTCGCCGTAGAGGAACTGGCCGCGCAGCCACGGGATCTTCGCGCCGTGGTAGACGAATCCGGCGATCACCGAGCAGTTGCCGCCCTCGTTCAGGGGGTAGACGATCACCGGGTCGGTCAGCTTCCCGGCCGGGCCCTGGCGGAAGCGTTCCCTGCCCTCACGCAGGTTCCAGCCGTAGTTCTCGCCGCCTTCGGAGCCGGCCGGCTGGTAGTCGACCTCCTCCCACGCGTTCTGGCCGACGTCGCCGATCCACAGGTCGCCGTTGGCCCGGTCGAAGCCGAACCGCCACGGGTTGCGCAGCCCGTAGGCCCAGATCTCGGTCCGCGCGCCCTCCTTGCCGACGAACGGGTTGTCCTCTGGCACCGCGTAGGGTTTCCCGCCGCGCGGGTCGATGCGCAGGATCTTGCCCAGCAGCGTGCCCAGGTCCTGGCCGTTGCCCTCCGGGTCACCACCGCCGCCGCCGTCGCCGAGCGCGATGTAGAGGTAGCCGTCGGGACCGAAGGCGAGCTGGCCGCCGTTGTGGTTGGCGAACGGCTGCTCCTGCGTCAGCACGTCACGCCTGCGGGTGGCGCGGGCGCCGTCGTAGGCCCATTCGGTGACGTGGGTGGTGCCGGCCTTGTCGGTCCAGTCGAGGTAGAGCCAGCGGCCGGACGGGTGGAAGGCGACGCCGAGCAGGCCCTGCTCGTTGCCGCCGCTCACCTCTCCGGACAGGTCGACGACCGTGTCACCGTCGGTGGTGCGCAACCTGCCGCCCTGCTCGGCCACGTACAGCCGCCGATCCCCGCTCCGGACGGCGAATGCCACCGGCCGCTCCAGCTCGGCGATCCGCGTGAACCGCAGCCCGCCCTGCGCGGGCGTACTCTCCGCGGGCGAACCGGACGGACTCGCCGCCTCAGCGTCGGCCGGAACGGACGCGGACGGACTCGCCGCCTCAGTGCCGGCCGGAACGGATGCGGACGGCGGGACGGGGGCCCCTTCCGGCGGCGCGGCGGAGCAGCCGGTCAGGACGACGACGAGCACGGCCACAGCGAGGCGCACGCCGCCCATCCTCGCACGCCCCAACCGCCCTCACCACCGCCCAACGCCACCACCACGCCCCAACCCGCAGTTTGCCACCACCACGCCGTTCCAGCCTGTAGTTCACCACCACGCCGTCCCAGCCTGTAGTTCACCACCACCCGCCCCCGCCTGCAGTTCGCCACCACCTGCGCTACCCCGCTCTTCCCCACCACGCCGTCCCAACCGCGCTCTTCGCCACCGCCGCGCCGTCCCCGCGCGCTCTTCGTCACCGCCGCGCCGTCCCCGCGCGCTCTTCGCGCGCCACTACCCACGTGATGCGGAGGGTACGTGGCCTCCCGCTTCTCCATCGCGAGCAGCCCGAACCCGGTCAGGCTCCGCGACCCGGACTTGCACCCCCTCCCCACTCCGTTTTCCGGAGCTACGGCGGGCTGAGCGGGCCGTAAGGCACGCATGACGGCGCCCAGCCCGAGGGGGTTCCCGAAAAAGGTTGTCGATGTTGATTCTCCGGTCGCCGCCGGTCCGCCGCGAACGAACCGGAACGATCGGCTCCAGCGATCGCGCACCCCCGCCACGTTAGGGTTCTTGGCATGCCTACCGCATTGATCACCGGCGCCACGGCCGGCATCGGCGCCGCCTTCGCCCGCCGGCTGGCAGCCGACGGTTTCACCCTGGTCCTGGTGGCGCGCGACGAGCGGCGGCTCGGCGAGGCCGCCGCTCAGCTGGAGCTGAGGTACGGGGTCGCGGTCGAGGTCCTGCCCGCCGACCTGGCGACCGACGACGGCCTGGCCCTGGTGGAGGCGCGCTGCCGTGCCGGGGTCGATCTGCTGGTCAACAACGCCGGGTTCGCGCAGCGGCACGACTTCCTCGACACGCCGGTGGAGGACGAGTTGCGGATGCTCAAGGTCCACTGCGAGGCGGTGCTGCGGCTGACCCTGGCGGCGCTGCCGGGGATGCGCAAGCGCGGCAAGGGCGCGGTGGTCAACGTCGGTTCGGTGGCGGGCTTCTTCACCCGCGGCACCTACAGCGCGTCCAAGGCCTGGGTGGCCAACTTCAGCGAGTCCGCCGCGGCCGAGATCAGCGAGCCCGGCGTCAAGGTCATGGCGCTCTGCCCGGGTTTCGTGCGGACGGAGTTCCACCAGCGCGCCTCGATCGACATGTCCGGCATGCCGGGGTTCATGTGGCTGAACGCCGACAAGCTCGTCGCCGAGGCGCTGCGCGATCTGGCGCTGGGCAAGTGGGTCTCGGTGCCTTCCCTGCGCTACAAGGCGGTCGTCGCGGTCGGCAGGTTCGTGCCGCGCCGCCTGGTCGCGGAGGTCTCCGCCCGCATCGGCCGCCGCTGACGGACGCCCCGGGAAACGGGTCGGGCCCTCTTCGCGGGAGGGGGTCGCGATGAGGGCCCGGACGGCCGCGGGCGGGCCCGCGGCCGGGAATCGGTAGCCGGAGTACGGCTGCGGTCAGCGGCCGACGTTGGCCGGGTGGCCGACGGCCAGGCCGGAGGCCGGGTCGAAGAAGTGCAGGTTGTGCGTGTCGACGACCAGGTCGATGGTCTGGCCGTGGCGCACGTGGCTGCGGGCGTTGACCCGGGCGGTCCACAGAGACTTGTCGCCGGCCAGCGGCAGCGTGGCCTCCTCGTCGTCGCCGGTGTCGGCCGCGGCCACGGTGTCCTTGTGCTCCACCGGCGGGGCGTCGATCAGGAACAGCACGTTGATCTCGGAGCCGAGCTCCTCGGTGACCTCCGCCTTGGCGGACAGCGTCGCCCAGCCGTTGTCGGCGTGGGCGCCGGCGGAGGCGGCGTCCTCGAAGTCGGACGGGCGGATGCCGAGGATGAGCTTCTTGCCGATGTACTGGTCGAGGCCGGGCTTCTCGGTGAACGTGGACTCGGGGATCGGCAGCTTGTAGCCGGCGAAGGCCACGGCGGCGCCGCCGTCGCGGACCAGCTCGGCGTTGACGAAGTTCATCGACGGCGAGCCCATGAACCCGGCGACGAACAGGTTGACCGGCTTGTCGAAGAGGTTCTGCGGGGTGTCGACCTGCTGGAGCAGACCGTCGCGGAGCACGCAGACGCGGTCGCCGAGGGTCATGGCCTCGACCTGGTCGTGGGTGACGTAGACGGTGGTGACGCCGAGGCGCTCGTGCATCTGGTTGAGCGAGGCGCGCATGGAGACGCGGAGCTTGGCGTCGAGGTTGGACAGCGGCTCGTCCATGAGGAAGGCCTGCGGCTCGCGGACGATGGCGCGGCCCATGGCGACACGCTGGCGCTGACCACCGGACAGGGCGGCCGGCTTGCGCTTGAGGTAGGTCTCGAGGCCGAGCATCTTGGCCGCGTCCTGGACCCGCTGCTGGATCTCGGCCTTGGGCATCTTGCGCAGCTTGAGGCCGAAGGCGAGGTTCTCCTCGACCGTCATGTGCGGGTAGAGCGCGTAGTTCTGGAAGACCATCGCGATGTCGCGGTCCTTCGGCGGCAGGTGGTTGACCACCTTGTCGCCGATGGCGATCTCGCCGCCGCTGATGTCCTCGAGGCCGGCGATCATCCGGAGGGCGGTCGACTTGCCGCAACCGGAGGGGCCGACCAGCACCATGAACTCGCCATCCTTGATCTCAAGGTTGAGCCCGTTCACAGCCTTGACGCCACCGGCGTAGATCTTGTCGACGTCGGTCAAAACGATGGATGCCATGACAGTCCTTCGCGCAGGGCGATGGCCCCGATAGTCGATGTTGCGTATGTGGATACGTTTTCAAGCATCTCATCGTGAAACGGATATCCCTGTCAAGGGTTCCCCTATGAACAGCCATCGCGGGACCGGCGGTCTTCCGGAAATCGGGAAAGCATGATGGAATCGTTTCCATGGATAAGCGGGCGACGATCAAGGACGTGGCCGAGGCCGCGGGGGTGGGCATCGCCACCGTGTCCCGGGTGCTGTCAGGCGGCTCGGCCAGCCCTCAGACCAGGGAGCGGGTGCTGGCGGTCGCGGCCCAGCTCGACTACCGCCCCAGCGCCGTCGGCCGCAACCTGCGCCAGCGCCGCACGGGCGGGCTCGGGCTGCTGGTCCCCGACCTGACCGACACGTTCTTCGGCCAGCTCGCCGAGGGGGCGCTCGCGTACGCGCGCTCGGCCGGCGAGCCGGTCGTGCTGGGCTCCACCGGCGACGACCCGGAGCAGGAGTCGGAGATGATCGGCATGCTGCTGGAGCAGAGCGTGGACCGGGTGGTCGCGGTGCCGTCCGGCGACGCCGAGACCTGGCAGCCGGCCCTCAGGGCGGGCATGACGGTGGTCTTCGCCGACCGCCTGCCGGTCGAGGGCGCCGATCCGGCCGGCGAGGGCCCCGACCGCGACCTCATGCTCCTCGACGGCCTGCCGCCGGCCCGGCCGTCGCGCCCGCTGGACGTCCCCGCGGTCCTCGCCGACGACCGGTCGGGCATCCGTACGGCGGTGCGCTACCTGAGAGGGCTCGGCCACCGGCGCATCGCCTATCTCGGCGGCCCCGGGCACGACCGGCGGGCGGAGGCGTTCCGCGAGGCGGTGGGGGCGCCGGCGGACGAGGAGCTGATCGTGTTCGCCACCGGGAGCCGCGACTCCGCCTACGCGGCCGCCTCCGGCCTGTTCCAGAGCCGTCCGGACCTGTCGGCGGTGGTGGCCGGGGGCAACGTGCTCGGCGAGGCCGCCGTCCTCGCCGCCCGCGAACTCGATCTGCGGGTGCCGAGGGACGTGTCCCTCGTGATGTACGACGACGTCCCGTGGGCGGAGCTCTGCTCGCCTCCCCTGACGGTGATCGCCCAGCCGGGGCGCGACATCGGCTACCGGGCGGCCGAGCTCGTCCTGCGCACGGGCGCCCGCCGCCCGCGCACGGTGGTGCTGCCCACGGAGCTGATCGTCCGGGGCAGCTGCGGGCCGTACCCCGGCCGGCCCGGGGCCGGGGTCAGGGCTTGAGGGTGCGGGCGGCGACGAGCCGCCCGGACTGGAAGCCCTCCACGCGGACGACCTGCGCGGCGGCGAGGCCGGGGACGGTCACGGTGACCGTCTCCTGGGTCAGGTCGACGGTGAGCCGCGGCCTGCCGTCCAGGTAGACGTCCGCCCGGTCCAGGAGGCCGGTCCGTAGGGTCAGCTCGTCCGCCGCCCCCGCGACGCGCACGTCGAGGCGGCGGGCGGGAAGGGCCGCGAGGAGCTCGCCCGCGCGGTCGAGCAGGTCCTGGTTGCCGGCCAGGATGTCCCGGCGGGTCAGGCGGTGGCGGTGGCCTGGCCGTACGCCGAGGTCCTCGACGGGCGTGCCGGCCAGCTCGTGGACGCGCAGCGTGCGGCGGACCGACACGCGCATGCCCGCTCCGCCGGGCAGCGGCCGGTACGGCGAGCCGGGCGCCGGGCTGGGCAGTTCGAGCAGGAGCTTGAGCAGCTCGTGCGTCCAGACGTTGGCGCCGCCCGCGCCGGTGTTGTCGTCCACGCCGAGGACGGGGCCGATCCCGTGGTCCTGGAAGCCGGCGGCGAAGATGTCCGTCGCCGAATAGCAGCGCGCGTCGGTGATCAGCACGACCGGGCCGTGATAGCACTGGCCGATGGCGTTGGCCCCGGCCTCGGGGGTGATGGCGAAGCCGGCCGAGTGGACGGCGCCGATCTCCAGGGCCTGGTTCATGGACGGGCACCACGGCCCGAGGTCGATCTGCCCGGTCGGGTTCTCCTCGTGCTGCGCGCAGATCCGCACGTTCAGCGGCGTGGTGACGAACTGGGTCGGCTCGGGCGTGATCCGGTGCGGCGTCAGCGTCTGCAGCAGGAACTCGGCGGCGTGGATGTGCCCGCCGCCGTTGCCCCGCACGTCCACCACGAGCCCGTCCCGCGGCAGCAGGCCGGCGAGCCGGACGAACTCGCCGACGAACGCGCCGGGGTCGTTGGTGTTGAAGGTGAACACGCGGATGTGGCCGAAGGTCCCCGACGGGGTCTCCACGGCCCGCGCCTTGAAGAACGCCGGCATGGACGTCGGAAGGTCCGCTCCCGGGGCGTCGGTCCCGGCGGCGTCGACGATCTCCGCCGTGAGCGTCCGGGGGACGTACAGCATCCTGAGCGCGCGGGAGATCGCGTCCGTGCCCAGGTCCAGCCCCTGCGACACGGCGGCCTCGGTGAGCGCCCCGGCGTCGACGAACGGCGGCGGGTTGTCCGTCACCCGCCACGGCTCCCTCAGCTCGTGGGCTATCCCGTCCCGGCCCAGATAGCCGAGCGTCACCCAGGACTCGTCGGGCGGCAGGTGGATCACCAGCGGCCGGATGGTCAGCGACTGCAGCCCGCGCGAGTGCCGCGCCGCCGGGTTGCCGCCGGCGTACCGTGCGGCGTTGGCGTCCACCGCGGCGCCGATCGGGGTCCCGTTCCAGTGGGTGACCTCGGCGCCCGGCTCCAGCCCCGGCGCGGAGAACCCTTCCACGAGCCTGGTCACCAGGTAGCGGGGTCTGCCGTCCTCGTGGCACTCCTCGACCAGGAACGGGAGGTAGGCGACCTTGCTCGCGTACGGCTGCGGGAGCAGGTAGTTCGTGTGCAGGTCGCGTACCGAGTGGAAGATCTCCGACAGCTCCGCGTGGAAGCGCGGCTCGGGGTCGGCGGTCGCGGCGGTCTGCCGGCTGAGCCTCAGGGCCAGCAGCCGGAGCCGCTGCACCGGGTTGACCGCGTACATCGCGATCTTCAGCGGGAGGTGCGCGTAGTTCTGCTCGATCAGCACCAGCGCCTGCTCCACGAGCGTGCGCCGGTCGGCGAGCGTGAGCGTGCCCGCCGTGTCCAGGAAGTCCCGCAGGTCCACGGCGTCGGCCAGCCGCTTGGCCTGCCCGGTCGCGCCCTCGCTGATCCCCATGCCGCCTCCCGGTCCGCGCGCCTGCCCGACAGGGGACAAGCTCTCAGAGCACGGCGGCGGCCGCGTCAGGAGGCGCCCCAGGGATTTCCCTAGGGCGCCTGCTCCCGAGCGGTCAGAGGACCTTCTCGATGGCGGCCAGGACCGCCGGGTCCGTCGGCACGGTGCGGGGGCGGAAGCGGGCCACCACCCGGCCGTCGCGGTCGACGAGGAACTTCTCGAAGTTCCACTGCACGTCGCCGCTCTCGCCCTCGGCGTCCGGCGCCTGCACGAGGCGCTCGTACAGGGCGTGCCGGTCGGGGCCGTTCACGTCGGCCTTGGCCAGCAGCGGGAAGTCGACCCCGTACGTGGTGGAGCAGAACTCCTGGATCTCCTCGGCGCTCCCCGGCTCCTGCCCCATGAACTGGTTGCACGGCATGCCGACCACGCTGAACCCGCGCGGGCCGTACTCCTGGTGGAGCTTGACGAGGTCGGTGTACTGCGGGGTGAGCCCGCACTTGGAGGCCACGTTGACGATGAGCAGGGCCTTGTCGCCGGCCACGCCGGCGAGGGTGGTGGGTTCGTCCGTCAGGGTGCGGACCGGGATCTCTCGAACGTTCATGGTCCGACCTTACGAGATGCCTGTCAGCCCCAAAACGTGACCTAATCCACATTTATCCCCCGAAGGCCCAGCAACAGGCATATATCGAGATCTTTACTGACGATCTACATTTCCATGGTCAATTCGCAGTAAAGGTGACAAGTCCGGCAGGGTGGCGCGGTCCCCGATTCCTGCGAAAGGGAACCCGAATGCCCATGCTCCGCCGTACCAGCGTCCTGCTCATGAGCGCCTCGCTCATGGTTGCGGGCGGCGCCACGGCCGCACAGGCGCAGAGCTCCCAGACGAGTGCGACCAGCACGAGCAGCAAGAACAAGTCCATGGCGAAGAAGATGGTGAACAAGCGCGGCTGGGCCGCCACCCAGTTCAGATGCCTGGTCAAGCTCTGGGAACGCGAGAGCGGCTGGAACCACCGGGCCGGCAACCGCTACTCCGGCGCCTACGGCATCCCCCAGGCGCTGCCCGCCGGCAAGATGGCCTCGCACGGGAGCGACTGGCGCACCAACCCCAGGACGCAGATCGCCTGGGGGCTGAGCTACATCAAGAAGAGGTACGGCACGCCGTGTCGCGCCTGGGGCCACTTCCAATCCCACCACTGGTACTGATCCAAACCTCAGGCTTGCGCGAGTTTCGCGGAAAGCGCCGGCCATCGAGGCGCCGGGCCGATCAATCCGGGCCCAACGAGAGCGCCCTTTATCCGCATCGATCCCGCAAACACCTGTCCTTGGCGTGTCCCGGGTTCTGACCGCGCGCGGTCGCGCGTACTAGAAACCGGCTCAGAGGACATGTCGTGGAGCCCTCCGGGCCGTCCGGCGAGAAGCCGGGCGGATCAAGGATCCCGGAGGGCCGCGCGGACCCTTCTCGTCCGAGCCACGGACGCGGACCGGCAGGGGCGCCGGGGAAGCGAGAGCGCCCGTCCGCACGCGACCCGACCGCGAGGATCGACTTGAACAGCAAGCGCACGCTACGCAGCACGATCGTGACCCTGGCCGCGCTCACCGCCGCACTCGGCGGGATGGAGGTCGCGGCCACGGCCGAGACGGAGGGCGCCGACGACGCGCCCATGGTGGTCCGTACGTGGCGGACCAGCGCGGAACCGCGCGTCCCCGCCCACCGTCCGAGAAGCACCAGCAAGCGTTTCGCCCTCGACCAGGTGGTGCGCAGGTCATGGGGCCTGCGCGAGTTCCACTGCCTGGACAACCTGTGGACCAGGGAGAGCGGCTGGAACCACCGCGCCGTGAACCGTTCGTCCGGCGCCTACGGCATCCCGCAGGCACTGCCCGGCGGCAAGATGCGGGGAGCGGGCAAGGACTGGCGGCACAACCCGAGGACCCAGATCCGCTGGGGCCTGTCCTACATCAAGGGGAGGTACGGCAAGCCGTGCGGCGCCTGGGGGCACTTCAGGTCGCACAACTGGTACTAGCCGGACGCCGGAGGGCATCCGCGGGTCACCGGGTGCCCTCCCTCCTCGCCGGGTGCACCGCGATCGCCTGGACGAACAGCTCCACCCCGAACGCGAACTCCGCCTCGTGGTCGCAGGAGCCCAGCAGCTCGGACAGCGCGCTCACCTCGGGGAACAGCTCGGGATCCACCTCCTCGGGGTCGATCGTCGAGCTGCGGCCGGGGGCGAAGGCGGGCGTCACGCCGACCTCGCGCAGCAGCGAGCCGACGATGAACGCGATGAACAGCCGCAGCACCCGCACCGCGTCGGCGCCGTCGAACCCGGCGCTGCGCAGCGTGGCCAGGGCCCGCTCGACGGGCAGCAGCCCGGCGTGGCTGTGGAGCTGGCGGCTGACGACGAGCATGGTGCAGCGCGGGTAGTGGTGGGCGATCTGGCGGAAGGCGCGCGCCTGCATGCGCACCCGGTCGGCCCAGTGGGCCTCCGGGTCGTCGGTGAACTCGATCTCGCTGAGCACGCTCTCGGCCACGCCGTCGAGCAGGGCGCCCTTGTTGGGCACGTGGTTGTAGAGCGACATCACGCCGACCCCCAGCTCGGAGGCGATGCGCCGCATGGAGACGGCGTCGGCGCCCTCGCGCTCGATCAGCTCGACCGCGGCGGCGACGATCCGGGCCCGGGACAGCGGCTGGGTGGTCACACTGCATTCTATTGACGCGCGTACAGCGTACGTGCAAGCCTCCAAGGAACGTACGGTGTACGTCACCCCCCTCCGGAGGTCCGATGTCGACCCACGAGCTCTACACCATCCCCGCAGGCCTGGCCACGTGGAACGTGGAAATGGCCGGAACCACGAAGTTCACCTGGGAGTACGACGACGGCAGGGACCGCATGCTGGCCCTGTACCAGAAGGGCAAGGACAAGCAGTGGGACTCCACCAAGCGGATCGACTGGGACCTCGAAGTCGATCCGTACGACATCCTCGGCATCCCCGACCAGACCATCGCCATCTACGGCACCCCGCTGTGGGAGCGGATGGACGACAAGCAGCGCAAGGACGTGCGGCTGCACAACGCGTCCTGGCAGTTCTCCCAGTTCCTGCACGGTGAGCAGGGTGCGATGATCTGCTCGGCCAAGATCGTGGAATCGGTGCCTGACCTCGACTCCAAGTTCTACGCGGCCACCCAGACGATGGACGAGGCGCGCCACGCCGAGACCTACGCCCGCTTCCTCCAGGAGAAGGTCGGCCTCGCCTACCCGATCAACCCGTACCTGAAGTCCCTGCTGGACTCGACGCTGAGCGACTCCCGCTGGGACATGCCCTACCTGGGGATGCAGGTGCTGATCGAAGGTCTCGCCCTCGCGGCCTTCGGCGTGATGCGCGACATCACCACCAAGCCGCTGCCCAAGCAGATCCTCGCCTACGTCATGCAGGACGAGGCCCGGCACGTCGCCTTCGGCCGGATGGCGCTGCGCGACTACTACCGGCAGCTGTCGGAGGCCGAGCTGCGCGAGCGCGAGGACTTCGTCATCGAGGGCTGCTACCTCATGCGCGACCGCCTGCGCGGCCGGGAGACCTGGGAGAACCTCGGCCTGAGCAGGGCCGAGGTGGACGAGGCCATGGTCGCGGTGGACCAGTCGGAGTACCTCCGGCTGTTCCGGTCCCTGCTGTTCAGCCGCATCGTGCCGTGCGTCAAGGACATCGGGCTGTGGAGCCCGCGGCTGCAGCAGGCGTACGCGGACATGGGCGTGCTGGAGATGGCCGGCCAGTCGCTGGAGGCGCTGATGAAGCAGGACGAGGAGATCGCCGACAAACTGGACGCAGCCCGCTTCGCGGAGGAGGAGGCCGAACGGCACGCCGAGGTGTCGCAGACCATCGCCATGGGCTCCGACGGCTGACCCCTCCAGGTGCTCTCCGCGTCGGTCCGGTCCGGAGTCAGGTAGCGATGAGGAGTTCGGCCTGGGCGGTCAACCGTGGTGGGAGCGGCTTGCGGCTCGCACTCTGCTGGGCGCGCCGGGCCAGACGAGCCGCTTCCAAGTCCTGCCCGGCTTTCTTCATGACGCGTGCGGTCCGCAGCAGGGTTGTGGCGTCGCTGTCCGCGTCCAGTCGTGGCAGCGCCCGGACCGCCGCGACCACGTCCCCGCTCAGCGCCAGGGCGAGCGCGTAGGCGGCGCGTGTCGAGGCCAGCTCATGAGGCCGGACCCGATCGAGATCGCGCAGCGCGGACTGAGGCGCGATGTCCGAGAGGATCTCCCCCCGGACCCGCAGCGCCTCGGCCGGGTTGTTCCCGGAGCGGAGCGCCGCGTCCAGCATGTCGACCGCGCCGCTTTCGTGCCCGATGTACCACAACGCCCAAGCCAGCTCCGTCAGGATCACGGGTTCCGGACTCCGCTTCACCGCCGCCCGCAGTTCCCTGATCGCTTCCTGGTAGGCGCCTTGATCGACCAGGATCCGGCCGATGGCGGCCAGAAAGGTGGCGACGATACGGTCGGTGCCGCGCATCGTGGCGTACATCATCGCCGCCTCGCGATAGTGCGCGATAGCCCCGTCGAAGTCATCCAGCAGGTAGGCGGCATCTCCGGCCAAGGACTCGGCACGAGCCCGTGATCTGCCGTCGGCGGAGTTCCGGAGAGCCCTCTCCGCCTGCTTCGCGGCGAACTCGAACCAGCCTCGCTGCAACGCGGCTTCGATGGTCGAAACGTGGTTGGGCGGTTCGGGCTGCTGCCGCCCGAACGAGGTGCTCAAGAAGGGTCCTACGAGGCGTGCGGGCATCTCGTAGCGCCCTTTCTCCCCGCGGCGCAGGATTCGGCCTCGTGTCAGCGCCTGCGCGACCCGGGGAGGAAGGTCCTCGCCATCCGTCCCGTTCGTCACGATCGGGCGCAGCAAGGCGACCAGCTGGTCCACATCCCCGTCCAGCAGGTCCCGCGCCACCTCCTGGATGGTCCGGTCGCAGTGGTCGGCCAGCACCTTGTCCACGTCCACCAGGTCGGCGTCGCCGATGGGGGTGTCCTTCTCGTTCGTGGACTTCCAGAGTGCCTCGCAGACCAGTTGCAGGTGAGCCGGTTCCACCGTGGTGGAGCGGTCGGCCCGCAACTCGTCGACGAGCTTCTCGGCCACCCCTGGAGCGAGTTCCCGGCCGCAGCTCACAAGTGGTCGTCGGCATGCCTCCAGCGCCGCGTCCACGGCGAAGGGCTCCAGCCGGATGAACGACTCAGAGGTCATGTGCGTGCGCATCCCCTCATGGCGCTGCAGCGGCTCGAGGTGCTCGTCGGCGATGACGATGAGAAGGTGGAGCGGGGGATCGCCGCTGAGCGCGTCGCTCAACTGGTCGAGGAGATGGATGTGGCCGTCAGGATGCCGGCGGTGGGCGGTGAAGAGTTCCTCGGCGTGGTCGAAGACGGCCATGACCGTTCCGCCGTCCGGGTTCCAGTGATGCCAGCGCAGGTAGGTGCTGATCGTGAGGCCGGAGAGCCGGAGAGGGTGCTCGTGCGGCGACCATGACGACATCAGCGCGAAGGCGTGTGGGTCGCTGTCGTCGAGGATGGCGGCAGCGGGTAAGACGGAGGGCCGCCGCACACTTCCCAAGGGCAGTACGTCGGAACCTGCGAGAAGAGGCAGCACACCGGCCGTCACCAGCGACGTCTTGCCCACGCCCGAGGGGCCGTGCAGGATCGTCACCCGGTGATTCCGCCACAGGTGCGCGAGAGCGGCGGCCTCGGCCTCGCGGCCGAAGAATCTCGTCGCGTCCTCCCGGCGATAGGCACTCAGGCCGACGTACGGCTCGAAGCCGCTGCCGCTGGAAGGCATTGCCACACCCGCCCGCAGATGTAATCGCACCAGTACGTCGTTCGTCATCACCGCTCATGACGAAGATCCCGCACCCGAGTTGCAGGGAGCTGCGGTGACTCAACCATACTTGGCCGGAGCACGCGAGTTGCGAAACGCGCAACCAGAAAGAGCACTCAGGCCGCATTCGATCGCCGGCCCGCGGCGGCCTCGGAGTCCCCTTACAGGTGATCACGGAATGTTGCCTTCATTCAAACCGGACAGTGCCCGAAGCGTGAGCCGGGTGTGGGGATGGTCGCTGCCCAGGACTTGCTGTTGCTGCTTCAACAGTTGGCGGAAAAGGCGTTCGGCTTCGGCCCGGTCTCCCTGCTGCACCAACACCCTGGCGATCTCATAACGCGTGGCCAATGTCGCCGGATGCTGGGGTTCCAGCCATGCCTCTTGGTCCCGGAGCAGATCTCGGAAGCGATTCCCTGCCTCGGCGAAATCCCCCCGGCCCGCCAAGGTCCGTGCGATCTCGTACCGCGTGGCCAGCGTACGCTCGTCATCGGCGCCCAACGCCGACTCCTGGTCCCGCAGCAGCTCCTGGAGAAGATTCTCGGCCTCGGCGAACCTCTTCTGCTCCGCCACCACCACCGCGAGATCAGCCCGTATCTCCAGTGATTCCATGCTGTTGCCGTCCGACGCCGTGGACAACAACTCACGATAGATGCGATCGGCCTCGGCCAATCTGTTGACGAACTGGTACGCGCCTGCCTGTACGCGCCGCAACGGCCGCGTGACAGGGTGATCAGAACCGAGACGGGTCAGGCGTTTCAGCGCGGCCTCCGAAATCTTCACAGAGGCGTTGTACGAACCGGCCCACAGCAGCATCGTCGCGGTGACGCATGCGGTGCAGACCAGGTTCGCCAAGACGGGTTCACGAACCAGTGGGCCGGCGGCGTTCAGCATTTCTTCAAGATGGGCCCACCATTTCTGCCAGGCCGGCCAATGCGCGGGCTTGTCCACCTGTAAATCCGCGGTCGCGTGTATCAGCAGTTCGGTGGCGGCGGATACGGCACGGTCGGTTTCCACGTGGTCGAGATCCTCACGGACCGTCTCGGCGACCAGCGGATGCACCATCACCCCGGCGATCGCCTCCGCCGTCGCGCCTTCTGCCGCGGGCAGCGAGGTCTGGATCAGCCCCACCGAGAGCAGGGCTTCCAGCCCTGCCACCACGCCGGCCGGATCAGGACTGTCACAGGCCCGGCCGAGTATCTCGTGATCCAAACCGCTGACCGGGATGGGAACGGCGGGCGCGAACCAGGCCAGCACCCGCAACAGCCCTCGTGCCTGCCCCACGCCCGCGGCGTCCAGCTGAGCCAGCGACAGTTCCCATGTCCGGCCCACCACGGCGCGATCGTCCACGTCGCCTGCCGTGCCGCCCAGCACGGCTGTTCCCTTGGACTCCAGGACCTGTTGGTAGCCGGAGAAGGATTGCCGCTGGGCGAACGGGGACGCCAGCTGCGATCCGGCGTGATGCAACGCGAGTGCGAGACCGCCCAGCCGCTCTGCCAGTGCTTCGGCCTCGGTGATGTCGCCGGCCCAGGGAACCAGGTCCACCAGCACCTGGCCGCCCTGCTCTTTGCTCAGCCAACCCACGGGATGGAGCTCGGCCCCACGGCCCCAGTGCCGCGGATCGCCGTCGCGCGTGCTGACCACCACCAGCCCGGACCTCGACCCGCGCACCCACCCGTTGCCGTCGCGCACCGTGCGACCGGCTGTCTCCAGCTCCGCGACGTCGTCGGCGTCGTCGATCACGAGCAGCCAGTCGCGATGGCGTTCCAACGCCTGCCACAGCACGTCGCATGCGGCCAAGCGGCCGGTACGCGCCGCGTCCACCTGCGCGTCGTCGGCTCCCAGCGCCTGCGCCAGCACCAGCAGCGAGTCGGACAGGGCCGCCGCGTCCACCGCCGAGGCCCACCAGACTGGCCGGCGGGCCTGTACCGCTATATCGGCCAATTGCAGGGCCACGGTGGATTTGCCCGTGCCGCCCAGCCCCGCCAGCACGTGCACCCGACCGTCCGGCGCCCCCAGCAACGTCCTCAGCTGCTCCAGCAGAGGTTCGCGACCCCGTACACGCTTCGGCAGGCGCCCCAGCGGAGGCCACAGCACTCCGTGCCCACCCGGGACCACCGGCGTGCCCTCGTCGGCGGAGCGGTACGTGATGTGCAGGTCACGTCCGGCACTCAGCGCATCCCGCAGTGCGGCGATACCTTGCCGCACTCTGGTTTCATCTGCTGGGAAAGGCTCGTCAGTCATCTGGCGACGGCTTCGCGTCAGGACGCTGCTGCACGGTCATGTCCCGACCTGCCGTATACGCGTCCCGGCCGGCGCGCACGTTCTGCACGACCTTCCCGGAGGAAGCAGTCTGCCGAGCCCATTCGGCCATTTCATCGGCGAACGCCCGATCGCGCTCGGCATACCAGCGCAATGCCTCGGCCAGTTCATGAAGCGCGCTTTCGTCCTCAGGTGTCGCCACGGCACGCTCCAGCGCGTCCGCCGACCGCGGGTCCCCGCCGAAAACGATGCGAATGCGTTCCCGGATCTTCGCCACCAGGCTCAGTGCCGCGCTTTCTCCCAGCCCTTGGACCGCCCCGGTCCCCGCGACCAGAGCCACCGCACTTGCCATCGCCGCCACATCCACCTGCGCCCGCCCCTCCCCGCATCGATCGAACCAAATCTACAGATAAAGAGGCAATGGGCCGGACGAACGGCGGGAGATGCACTACATACCTTCTTGTTCTCGCATTCTCGCACGACCTCTTAAATGATCCAGGCACCCACGGCACTGGTTATCGCAGGCAACAGCCGACCTCGCCGGACGGAAAGTTCGGTGATGACGGCAGGAATCAGACCGATGATTGGAAGCTGGCCACGATGACACCCTCATCGGCCAGTCGCTCCAAAACCCTGTTCAGAGCCGGTATGTCGAGCCCTTTCAACGCCTCCAGATCGATATCACTGACATCGATCAAGCCCGTCCCGTGCGTGTCAGCCATGCCGCCCCCTCTTGCCCGATTACGGCTGCCCTTAACTTCCAAAACCGTCGTCCCGGCTATGGCACCTCACTTAGAGTGTGTGACCGCCCATCGCCAAAAGCAATCATCCGAGAGAAAATCGGGCTGACAGGAGGTGTCGGTTCATGGATCAGAAGACGGCTCCAGAGGCGTCACACCAGGTACCGGCGATCTGGGGGAAGAAGATTCCGGGCCGGAACAAACACTTCACCGGCCGGGAGAATCTCCTCGACCAGTTACGCACGAGCATCATCTCCACCGCCAAGGCGGCAGTCGTGCCTCAGGCGTTGCAAGGACTGGGCGGCGTCGGGAAGACACAACTGGCGATCGAATACGTGTGGCGTTACCGCAGTTTCTACGACCTGGTCTGGTGGGTGCCGGCGGACCAGCCGATGCTCGTCCCCAGCACGATCGCGGCCCTCGCCGACCACCTCCGATTGCGCCCGGCCAACAGCGTCGGCATCGAAGAGGCCGCCGCGTCCGTCCGTGACGCGCTGCAGCGCGGCGACCCGATCGACCGGTGGCTGCTCATATTCGACAACGCGGACGAGCCGGAGGAGATCCGCGACTTCATCCCCGAAGGCGGGCCCGGGCATGTGCTGATCACGTCGCGGAACAGCCGGTGGAGCGGTGTGGCAGAAACCGTCCCCGTGGACGTCTTCTCCACCGAGGAGAGCGTGGAGTTCCTCCGCAAGCGGCTGCAGAAGGACGTTCCGCAGAAGGAGGCGGAGCACCTGGCGAGTGAGCTCGGTGACCTTCCTCTGGCCCTGGAGCAGGCCGCGGCCCTTCAAATAATGACCGGGTTGTCCACCGAGGAGTACATCGAGCAGCTCGCCCTGCAGACGAGGGAACTACTGAACCTCGGCAAGTCGACCGAATACCCGCTGTCGATGACGGCCGCCTGGCAGCTCTCAGTCAACGAGATCGAGAACCGGCTGCCCGAAGCAGCCATGGTGCTGCGCTGCCTGGCCTTCTTCGGGCCGGATCCGATCCCGCGCGCCGTCTTCCGCCGGGGAAGCAAGAGCGGCGTCAAGCGCATGGCGCCCATACTGGCGAATCCCGTCCTGGCCGCGAAAGCGTTCGGCGAGCTCAACCGGTTCGCCCTGGTGAAGATCGAGCAAGAGGCGGGGACCGTTCAGGTGCACCGCCTCGTCCAGGCCCTCCTGCGGGACTCGCTGGTGGAGCCGGAACGTGAGGAGATTCGGCACGAGGTTCATCTGCTGCTCGCGGGGGGCGCCCCTGCCGACCCCGAGGACACCGTCAACTGGCCCGACTTCGCCGATCTGGTCCCTCATGTACGCCCGGCGGGCGTCGCTCGATGCGCCGATCGCCAGGTGCAGCGATTCGCTATCGACGTCATTCGTTACCTGCACCGGGTGGCGAACTACTCCTCGGCGAAGAACTTCGCCGAGGAGTTCCGCGCGCACTGGACGGCCGCCCACGGGAAGAAGGACGAGAACGTCCTGCGGCTCTGCCGGCATCTGGGCAATGTCCTGTGGCAGATGGGAGCGTTTTCCGAGTCGCGAGCGCTGAACGAGGAAACGTTCCCCTGCATGCGCGAGGTTTTCGGCGAGGAGAACGAGGAGACGCTGCGCATCCGGCTCACCGTGGCCGCGGACCTCCGGGCCAAGGGGATGTTCAGGGAGGCGTTCGAACAGGACACCGAGTCGCTGGACCTGCACACCCGGGTCTTCGGCGCTGTCGCCCCCGCCACCTTGCGGGTGCTGAACAACCTGGCACTCGACAACGTCCTGCTGAGCCGGTTCGACACCGCCCTGGATCTCGCGCAACTGGTCTTCATCGAGCAGAGCAGCGCCAGGGACGGGATCCGCATATGGGAACTGCAGAGTTCCTGGAACGGACTGGCGCGCACGGTCAGGTTGCTCGGCGACCATGCGCAGGCCTGCGACGTCGGAGAAGAAGCGTACGCCCATGGGATCAGCCAGTTGGGCATCGAGCATCCACTCACTCTCATGACCGCCCGTGACCTGTCCATCGCCCGCCGCCGGATGGGTGATGTCGAAGGCGCTCTGGAGCTCGTCGAGGAGACCTTCACCAGGATGGATAAGCTCTTCGGCCCGGACAGCCCGGAAACCATGGCCACACAGGTCGCGTTCAGCAGGGCCTTGCATCAGGCCGGACGCTCCGAAGAGGCGATGGCGCTCGCCCGGCAGGCCCTCCCCCGCTATCGCAGGATCTACGGCGACCAGCACCCCTTCACCAACGGCTGCCTGATGAATCTCGCGCTGCTCTACCAGCTCCGCGGGGATGTCATCCAGGCGAAGGAGATGGACCGGCAGGCGTACGAGAGCTTGCTCGACAGGCTGGGGCCCAATCACGGCTACGTGTTCGGCGCCACCCTCAACCTCGCCAGTGATCTGGCCGCCCTGGACGACGTCGCCGGCGCACGCGAGCTGGGCGAGGACCTCTTGGCCCAGATGCGCGCGTTCTACGGCCCCGACAACTTGCTCACGCTGGCCGCCGCCGTCAACCTCGCGCTCGACCTTCAGGCCGATGGGAAACCGGAACAGGCGGAGACCCTGTATACGGACACGATGCGACGCTACGGAAGGTACGACCTGGGCCACCCCGAGAGAATCCACGCCGAGAGCAAGAAGCGCTTCAACTGGGACTTCGACCCCATCAGCCTCTGACGACCGATCACCCGTTACGGGCGAGCCACGCCTCCCGGTGCGCGGCCGCCTCCCTCCCGGCGGCGTCCAGCGCGGCGGGAGGGACGCTCTCCGCCATCCAGTCCGCCAGCGTGCCCCGCATCGCCGTCACGAACCGCTCGCCGGGCGGGGTGAGCCGCCCGCTGTCCAGGAGCGTCCCCGTCGCCTCGAACGCGGCCTGCCGCCAGTGCGCGAACTCGACGTGCGGCTGCGGGCCGGTCTCGTCCGCACGCTGGCGCCGCCAGAAGCCCGCGACCCCGAGATGCGCGTACGTGCCCTGCAGCAGCCCCGCCAGCGGGCGGGGGTCGGGCCGCCAGGGCGCGTAGTACCTGCCGTCGTCGGGCTCCAGCAGTTCGACCGTGTCGAGCACCGCGCCGAGCTTGGCGTGCTGGACCTCGTGCGCGAACGTGGACGCCATCCAGCGCCAGTCCCGCGGCGTGGAGATCCCGATGGCGCCGAACCTGTCCCTGGCCGTGGCGCTGTTCATGCGGTAGGCCGGGCCGGTGATGGGTGTGAGCACGGAGACGATCGAGGCGGTCTCGCCGGCGAGCGTCCAGTGCCGGGCCTTCATGACCTGCCAGGAAATCCGGAGGTGCTCGCGCCAGACGTCCAGCTCGGCCGGGGGCAGCCGCCCGTCCGGCGCCTCGTCGGGAGACCAGCGGAACGGGTCCAGGTCGTCCACGCACAGGCTGAAGCCGTCCGCCGTGATGCGTCGCAGCGGTAGCCAGCCCGGTTCCTCCCGCTCTTCCGCCTGCCGTCCGGCCGTCCGGTCCGCCGCGCGTACGCGGCGTCCGCCCGCCTCCAGGGTCCCGTCGGGGTGGACGCGGAGGTCCACCAGGTCGGCCGGGTCGGCGGTCACGATCTGGCCGAGCGAGGGCAGCGTGATCCGGCCGTCCGGAGCGGGCGCCTCGACCCGGGCCGTAAGCCGGGCCAGGATCGCCGCCGCGGCGGCCAGCGCGCCGAGTTGGGTGGCGGTCCCCCGCGACCGGATGACGTGCGCCGCCCAGGCGCCCACCGCCGGATGGCCCAGCACGGTCTCCACGGCCTCCGGCGCCTTCTTCTCGATCCAGGCGAGCAGGTCGTAGGCATGGCCCACGGCCGGGTGGGAGCCCGCGAGCCGGACGACGCCCAGCACGAGGAGCCGATGCTTGCTGCGCTCGGCGGCCACCAGATGGCGCGCGGCCTCCGCGCCGCCGCCACCGGCCGCCAGCCGGGCGAGGATCTCATCGGGCAACCGGTGGGGCCGCGGTCTCATGGGCGTCCCTTCGGGAGTCGGGCTCTGCGGAGATCGGCCAGGAGCCGGTCGCGGATGTGACCGATCAGCCGGTAGAGGTCGGGGCAGTAGACGGACGGGTTCAGGAAGCCGGTGCCGCGGCGGTAGCGGTGGGTGTAGAGGCCGGCCCCGCAGACCCTGCTGTACGGGCACGCCTTGCACGTGTCGCTCAGCCCTTCGAAGGCGAGTTGCCTGGCCACCACGCCGGGGTGCAGGAGCGCGTCGTCGAACGGATGGTCGACGACGTTCAGCCCGGTCGCCGGCGCGCCGTGCCGCACCGCCTTCAGCGAGTCCGTCTGCTCCATCGTCCCGTCGGTTTCGATCACGACCAGGGTGGACGGGGTGAGCCCGACCGCTTCACTGGCGGAGGCGCGGCCGAGGAGCAGGTGGATGATCTCCTGGAAGAGCCGGACGACGGTCTCCCCGCTGGCGCCGTACCAGCGGTCGAAGACGGCCACGAGCCAGTCCGCGTACGGCGTCGCGGCCGGATCCGGCACTCGGCCCGGGGGCGGCGCGTCCCAGGTGCCGTGCGGGAGGAGGAAGTCGATCACCGGCGGCTGGAAGAGCAGCAGCGCCTCGTACGTCTCGACGGGGTCGTTCGCCAGATCCACCGTGCACAGGAGGCCGTTGTAGACGTGCCGGAACTCCGGCTCCATGAGGAGGGAGAGCGCTTCGGCGACGGCCGGATAGCTGCTGCGCCCGTCCGCGTAGCGGCGGTTCCTGTCGTTGCCGCGCGGCGTGCCGTCCAGGCTCACCCCCACGTCCACGCCCTCGTCGGCGAAGGCGCGCAGCACGTCCTTGTCCAGGAGCACGCCGTTGGTCTGGACGACCGCCTCGACGCGCACGTCCGGGCCGGCCCTGTCACGGACGAGGCGGACGGCCCGTACGAGGTAGTCGGCGCCCGCGAGCAGAGGTTCGCCGCCGTGCAGGATCAGCCGGACGGAGTCGAGCCGGTGGGCCGCCGCGTGCTCGGCGATCCGGCCGGCGACGGCGCTCACCAGTTCCGGCGCCATGATCATCGGCCGGGACCGCCAGCTCTGGTCGGCGAGCGTGTAGACGTAGCAGTAGTCGCAGGCGAGGTTGCAACGGCTGTGCGCCTTGAGCAGGAATTGCCGGAAGGGGTGGGCACGCCACCCGTTTCTCAGCATTTCGGCGACGTCGAGGGTGCCGGGCCACTCCCTCCTCGGGTCTTCCACCTGGTAGGTCACCCTGGAACACCCCGCACCCGCCGGAAATATCGGAGTGATTCAAGATATTAACCGAGAAATCGAGCTATTGGGAGGAGCTGGTCGGCAGGCCATAAATGTCAGGACTTAATCACCATTATTGTATTAACTGCGGTGAAAGCGGCGGTGCAGCTCCCTGACCTCTTCCGCGAGCTCGGGCGCCGGCCCTTCCACCACCGCTTCCGGCACCACCTCCCGGATCGCCAGCGTCCGCACCGGCGGCGGAGCCACCCCCAGCTCCCCCAGCCACCCCGACAGCTGCTCCGACGACGCCGCGTACACGATCCGGCCCAGCCCCACCCACCCGTGGGCGGCCGCGCACATCGGGCAGTGCTCCCCCGAGGTGTACATGGTGGCCGCCGCCCGCTCCTCCGGGCTCAGGTTGGCGGCGGCCCAGCGGGCGAGTTCGAACTCCGGATGGCGGGTGTGGTCGCCGGTCGCGACCACGTGGTTGTGGTCCTCGCCCAGGACCGTGCCGTCCGCGCTCACCAGCACGGATCCGAAGGGCTCGTCGCCGGAGGCGAGGGCCTCGGCGGCGAGTTCGACGCATCTGCGCAGGTGACGAAGGTCTGTCTCGTTCATGAGATCCACCATGCCACGTCCGAAAATGGGTTGAGGGGCGGTACTAGCCTTAGAAGGATGCCTCCTGATACGCGCGCTCCTCGTCGTCCCCTGCTCGAAAACATCTCTCTATGGCGGTTACGGCGCTATCTCCGCCCGTATGTCGGAAAGCTCATCTTCATCTGGCTGGCCGCGATCGTCGGCATCAGTGCCAGCATCGCGTTGCCCCTGGTCGGCGAGCGGGTCGTCGACGGGCCGGTGCGCGACGGCGACAGCCGGGCGCTGCTGCTGCTCGGGTCGCTGGCGCTCGGTCTCGGCGTCCTCGAAGCGCTTCTCATCTTCCTGCGCCGGTGGGCGCAGATCGGCCCGGTGCTGGGGCTGGAGACGCGCATCCGCGACGACCTGTACGCACAGCTGCAGCGGCTGCCGATGAGGTTCCACGGCGAGTGGCAGTCGGGCCAGCTGCTGTCGCGGGCCACCACGGACCTGTCGACGATCCGCAGGTTCCTCGGCTTCGGCATGCTCTTCCTGGTCATGAACATCCTGCAGCTGATCACGGTGACCGTGCTGCTGCTCAACATGTACTGGCCGCTGGGCGTACTGGTGGCCGTCTCTGCGGTGCCGATCGTCCTGCTGTCGATGCGGTTCGAGAAGCGCTACATCCGCATCTCCCGGCAGGTTCAGGACGAGCAGGGCGACCTGGCGACGCTGGTCGAGGAGTCGGCCATCGGCATCCGTACGATCAAGGCGTTCGGCCGCCGTCACCACGTCTTCGAGCGCTACGACGAGGCGGCGCGCAGGCTGTACGGGACGTCGATGGAGAAGGTGCGGCTGTCGGCGCGGTTCTTCACCTTCCTGGAGGTGATCCCGAACGTGACGCTGGCGATGGTGCTGCTGCTCGGCGCGCTGGCCGTGGGGCAGGGCTCGCTGACGCTGGGCGCGTTGTTCGCGTTCACCACGCTGGTGCTGCAGCTGGTGTGGCCGATCGCCAGCCTCGGCTACATCCTGGCCATGGCGCAGGAGGCGATGACCGCCGCCGACCGGGTCCTGGAGGTCCTGGACACGGTCCCGGAGATCACCGGCGGCCGGGAGCGGATCGAGCGGCCCCGCGGTCACCTGCGGTTCGAGGGGGTGGAGTTCCGCTTCCCCGGCGCCGACCGGCCGGTCCTGCACGACCTGTGGCTGGAGGTGCGGCCGGGTGAGACGGTCGCGGTCGTGGGCGCCACCGGCTCGGGCAAGACCACGCTGACCGCGCTGGTGCCGCGGCTCCTCGACGTCACCGGGGGCCGGGTCACGATCGACGGTCACGACGTGCGCGACCTGGAGCTGCCCGAGTTGCGCTCCATCGTGGCGACCGCGTTCGAGGAGCCGACGCTGTTCTCCATGAGCGTGCGCGAGAACCTGACGATGGGCCGCCTGGACGCGACCGAGGAGGAGGTCGACGACGCGATCCGCACCGCGCAGGCGATGTTCGTGTACGACCTGCCGTGGGGTCTGGACACCCGGATCGGCGAGCAGGGCATGTCGTTGTCCGGCGGCCAGCGGCAGCGGCTGGCCCTGGCCAGGGCGGTGCTGAGCAGACCGAGGATCCTGGTGCTCGACGACACCCTCTCGGCGCTGGACGTGGAGACCGAGGCGCTGGTGGAGGCGGCGCTGCGGGAGGTGCTGCGCGAGGCGACCGGCATCGTGGTGGCGCACCGGGCCTCCACCGTGCTGCTGGCGGACAAGGTGGCGCTGCTCGCGGGCGGCACGATCACACATGTCGGCCGCCACCACGACCTGCTGGCCGAGGTGCCCGAATACCGGCAGCTCCTGGCCCAGGACGCCGATCTGGACCCGTCGGAAGGAGCCTTGCGTTGACATCCGCCACGACCGGCTGGCGCGGGGTCGCCTCCGAGGACCAGGACGAGCTGCCGGACAAGGTGAGCGGCCTGCTGCGGACCCGTTCGCGCAGGCTGCTGGGCGACCTGCTGGCCCCGCACCGCAAGGGCATCATGGTGCTCACCGCGGTCATCATCGCCTCCAGCGGTGCCGGGCTGGCCATCCCCTACCTGGTGAAGGTGGGCATCGACGCGGGCATCCCGCCGATGCTGCGCGGCGAGGGCACGGGCACGCTGCTGACGGTGGTGGGCGTGATCCTGGCGGCGGCCGCCGCGCAGGCGCTCACCCGGCAGGCGTTCCTCAAGATGTCCGGCCGGATCGGTCACCAGATCCTGCTGGAGCTGCGCAGGAGGGTGTTCGACCACTTCCAGCGGCTGTCGCTGAGCTTCCACGAGAAGTACACCTCGGGCCGGGTCATCTCGCGGCTCACCTCGGACATCGAGGCGATCGCCGAGCTGCTGCAGGCCGGTTTCGACGGGCTGGTCACGGCGGTGCTGACGATGGCCGGCACCGCCGTGCTGCTGCTCGTGCTGGACGTGGAGCTGGGGCTGGTGGCGCTGGTGCCGCTGCCGATCCTGCTGCTGTTCACCCGGTGGTTCCGCCGGCAGTCCGCGATCGTCTACCGGCGCACCAGGGAGACGGTGGCGCTGGTCATCGTGCACTTCGTCGAGTCGATGACCGGCATGCGGGCGGTGCAGGCGTTCCGCCGCGAGCCGCGCAACCAGGAGATCTTCGAGCGGCTGAACGACGACTACCGCCAGGCCAACGCGCGCAGTATGAGGCTGATCGCGGTGTTCATGCCGGGCATCAAGCTGATCGGCAACCTGACGGTGGCGGCCGTGCTGTTCTACGGCGGCTGGCTGGCCTTCCACGGGGAGGTCACGGTGGGCGTGCTCACCGCGTTCCTGCTCTACCTGCGCGGCTTCTACGAGCCGATGCAGGAGATCAGCCAGTTCTACAACACGCTGCAGTCGGCCAGTGCGGCGCTGGAGAAGCTGTCGGGCGTGCTGGAGGAGGAGCCGGCGGTGCCGGAGCCGCGCGCGCCGCGCCCGCTGCCGCAGGCGCGCGGCGAGGTGCGCTTCGAGGACGTACGGTTCGCGTACGTGGAGTCGATGCCGATCCTGCCCGGCCTGGACCTGGCGATCCCGGCGGGGCAGAGCGTGGCGCTGGTCGGCTCGACGGGGGCGGGCAAGACCACGCTGGCCAAGCTGATCTCCCGCTTCTACGACCCGACGGCCGGGCGGGTGCTGCTGGACGGGGCCGACCTGCGGGAGCTGGACGAGCCCACGCTGCGCCGGGCGGTGGTCATGGTGACGCAGGAGAACTTCCTGTTCAACGGGACCGTCCTGGACAACATCATGTTCGGCCGGCCGGGCGCGACCGAGCGGCAGGTGCGCGAGGCGGCGCAGGCGATCGGCGCGCACGACTTCATCGCGTCGCTGCCCGACGGCTACCACACGGACGTGGGCAAGCAGGGCGGGCGCATGTCGGCCGGCCAGCGGCAGCTGGTGGCGTTCGCGCGGGCGTTCCTGGCCGACCCGGCGGTGCTCATCCTGGACGAGGCGACCTCCAGCCTGGACGTGCCGAGCGAGCGGCTGGTGCAGCGCGCGCTGCGCACGATCCTGGCCGACCGCACGGCGCTGATCATCGCCCACCGGCTGTCGACGGTGGAGATCGCCGACCGGGTGCTCGTCATGGAGCGCGGCGAGATCGTCGAGGACGGGCCGCCGGACCGGCTGGTGGCCGCCGACGGCCGCTTCGCGGGCCTGCACCGCGCCTGGCTGGAGAGCCTCTCCTAGTGCGGCCCGGCGGACGCCATGACTAGTGCGGCCTGGCGGCCGCCATGACGCGATACACCTCGTACGCGGCCACCAGCACCGCCGGGACCCCGAGCACGACCAGGAGCCGGTGGTGGCGCGGCGTCCGGCCCGCCGCCACCGGTACGGGATCGGGGTCGGGCACCCGCGGCCGCTCCGGCTCGGGCTCGGGCGAGGACAGCAGCTCGGGGTGGCGGGCGAGGTAGCCGTCGGGGAACGACGTCACCGCGAACCCGCCGCAGGCCGGGCAGCAGGCGCCCGACCAGGGCGGCTGCACCACCACGCCGCCCATCAGCCAGATCTCGCCCCGGTCACCGAGCCTGACGGTGTAGGCCTCCTCCCAGACGTGCCAGCAGCGCAGGCACTCCAGCGGCCACAACCGGCGCCCACCGGTTCCTTCGTGCACCAGGACCACCCCCCGGGTCAGGGACCGTCATCCGCACCGAGTGTCCGCCCTGCCTATTGACACGGCAAGATGGCCCTTATAACACTCTCTGTTAGTCAAATATGACCATCTGTTACGTCTCAAGCCAACGCGGGCGTTTCCGCACCGGGCTGATGAGCGGGGTGGCGTCGGAGCCGGCGGGCCGCGTGGACCTCATCAGCTCCGGGTGGTGGGCCAGGTAGCCCTCGGGGAACTGGACCGCCTGGTAGCAGCCGCACCTCGGGCACTTCTCGGCCGGCGTCGGGGGCGGCACAGGGACGTTTCCGCGCAGCCAGACCTCACCCCGGTCGCCGAACCTGATGGTGTATTCCTCTTCCCACACGTGCCAGCAGGCGCGGCATTCGAAGGGGACCTTCCGCAGTTCTTCTCTCATGAGGTCACCTCCCTCTCTTCGAGTGTCCGCCTTCCTCCCGCGGCCCCGCAACCCGCCCTCAGCGCATGGACAGCACGAACACCACTGCCCCGGCGACCAGGGCGAGCGTGCCGAGCCAGGCGAAGACCGCGTCGGCCCGGTGGTCCAGCGGCCGGCCGCCGTGCAGCGCCTCCTGCACCCGGAGGAAGCGGGTGCCGGTGCGGATGAGCAGGACGGCGCCGCAGAGCGCCGCCAGCGCGAACGCGGCCGCCGCCGGGAGCGGCAGCCCGGCGCGCGCCGACAGCCCGGCCGCGCCGAGGCCGCCGGTGGCCAGCATGACGGCGGTGCGGACCCAGGCCAGGCGGGTGCGCTCGCTCTGCAGCCCCTGGTCCCAGATCTCGTGCGGATCGCCCACCGGTCAGGCCGCCAGCAGGATCATCACCAGGGCCAGCACCGCCACGGTCGCGACCCCGTACCCGAACACGGACGCCAGCGCGGGCGGCGGGAGCGGCGCCTGGGCACGCAGCGCGCGCTGGATGTTGCGCCAGCGCGGATAGGCCATGCCGGCGGCCAGCGCCGACAGCGTGACCAGGATGACGGCCAGGGTGGTGCGCAGCCATGGGACGAAGTCCGTGGAGGGCACCGCCGCCATGGCCACCCCGGCGGCGCTGAGCGCCAGGGCGGTGCTCAGCCAGGTGAGAAAGGTTCGCTCGTTGGCCAGGGTGAAACGCGGGTCAGGCTCCATGAGCCCCACGCTATTTCGCGACCATTCTCCCTAGAGAAAGCGGGGTTCAGCCTCCGGAGCAGGCCTCGGCGACCTGCTTGACATAGGCGGCCGTGTCGCTGCCGACCTTCTGGGCGGCGTCGACGGCGTCGTTGACGGTTTGCACGTTGAGGCCGGACAGGGTGCCGGCGAGCTTGTCGGACGCTTCCTTGATGGTGGTGTTGGCGGCCGAGTCGGCGAGGTCGTTGAGCTTGGCGGCCGTGTCGTCGAGCGCCTTCTCCATGGCCTGCGGGTCGTTGGCCAGCTGGGTCAGCTGCGACGTCAGCTCACCGACGATCTTCGGGGCCTCCAGGCAGGCCTGGGCTCTGTCGATCGTGGTGTTGACCTCGGCGCAGCCGGCCGCGGCGAACGCGAACGCGGGGATGACGGCGAGGGACGCGAACCGGCGGTAGCGGCGAGACATGTCCCGACCCTACCCAACCGACCGCGTCCCCCGCGTGATCACAGCTTGGCGAAACAGGGACCGTCGAAGGTGTAGGACTCGGCGGTGGGGCCGGTGAAGAAGTCCCGCACCTCGGTGACGCCGGTCGGCGCCGTCTCGTCGAGTTTGTTGATGAGCGTCTGGCGGAACGTGGCGGTGTTGGGGTCGTCGGCGTAGTTGCCGGCCTCGGGCGGCAGCATGCCCTCGTAGTCGACGGTCTTGAGCGACTTGACGGCCGCGAGCAGACCGGCGCGGCTGACGTCGCCGCCGGCGACCATCTTCTCCAGTGCCGCCTTCATCGGGTACGCCCACGCCCAGCCGGAGGTGTAGCCGTCGTTGGGGGTGACGCCGGGCAGCGCCTCCCGCATGGCCTGGTGGCCGGGCGTGTCGGCGTTCCACGGCTTGCCGGGGGCCGACTGCTCGTACAGGGCCTTGAGCGCCTCGGCGGCGGGCGACTGGAGCAGGGCGGGGTTCCAGGTCGGGCCGGTGCCGATGAAGCGGCCCTTGAATCCGGCCGCGGCGCTCTGGCCGACGATGGTGGCGGCGTCGGCCGGGCCGGTGGTGAGGATCACCAGGTCCGGCTTGACGCGGGTGATCTCGGTGATGGCGCGGCCCTGCTCGGTGGCGCCCGGCGGGGTCTCGACGCCGGTGAACTCCAGCCCGTGCGCCTCGGCCGCGATCTTGGCGCCGGCCGCGGCGTCCGCGCCGTAGTCGCCGGCCAGGTGGACGGCCATCACGGACTTGGGCTGGTACGCCTCCATGGCGTAGTCGACGGAGTTCATCGCCTCGACGCAGTAGTTGGCGCCGGTCTCGATCACCACGTCCTCGAACTCCCAGGCGGAGGTCCAGGAGGCCGGGGCGGAGACGACGCTGCCGGCCTTGAGGTCGCCGATGATGGCGGCGGTGGTGGGCGAGCCGAGCGTCTGGGCGAGGCCGAGCACCTGGTCCTTGATCTCGTTGTAGACCTGCCGGTGAACCTCCGGGTTGTACTTGTTGTCGCGGACGTAGCGGGTGACGTCGACCTCGTACGTGCCGCCGATGCCGCCGGCCTTGTTGACCCGGGCCCAGAACGCCTTCTGCGCCTCGGTGATCGGCACGGCCAGCGCCGCGAACGGCCCGGCCGTCAGGTCGGAGATGGAGCCGAGGTAGATGCATCCCTTGGCGCTGTCGACAGCGGAGGGACAGGGCTCACTGGTGACTCCTGTCGTCTGGGCGCTCTGCCCGCCCTCGTCGTCCCCCCGGAAGACGCCGCACGCGGACAGAAGGGCCACTGCTGCAGTGATGGCCACCACATAGCGACTCTTCATGAAATGACCCTTTCTAGTAGGAGAAAGGCCAGGCTTTCCAGTAATTCCGTACGCGGATCCAGAGGCCGAACAGGCCCCGCGGTTCGAAGATGAGGAACAGCACGATCAGCAGGCCGTAGAGCACGGTCTCGACCTGGAACACGTTGGGCGTCTGCGTGGTGTCGCCGCTGATCACCGGCACCAGCGCGGGCAGCGTACGGGTCAGCGGCTGCAGCAGCGAGATGAACAGGGCGCCCGCGATCGCCCCCGACACGGTGGCCACGCCGCCGATCAGGACCATCGCGATGAACTGCACCGACAGCAACAGACTGAACGAACCCGGCTCGACGTACCCGGACACGGTGAAGAGCAGCCCGCCCGCGCAGCCCGCGTAGAAGGACGAGACGCCGAACGCGAGCACCTTGTAGCGGGTGAGCGGCACCCCGATGACGGCGGCGGCGATGTCGCGGTCGCGGATGGCCGCGAACGCCCGGCCGACGCGGGAGCGGGCCAGGTTGCGCGCGGCGACCGCGAAGACCACGAGCAGGACGAGCATGAGCAGGTAGAGCTGCTGCTCCCGGGTGCCGAGCGCGCCGTCCTGGTCGAGCCTGACGCCGAGGAACGCGGGCACGGCCGCCTCCCGGCCGACGCCGACGCCGCCGGTCAGCTCCTGCCACTCCTTGAAGACGTGCTCGCCGAGGAAGACCAGCCCGAGCGTGACGATGGCCAGGTAGAGCCCGCGCAGCCGGGTGGCCAGCGGCGCGACGAGCACCCCGGCCGCGGCGGCGACGAGCCCGGCCGCGGGCAGCCAGATCCAGATCTCGGAGATCCCGTACCCGATGGTGTCGCCGCCGGGCGGCCCGGACAGGGCGGCGGCGGTGTAGGCGCCGATGGCGACGAAGAAGGCGTGCCCGAGCGAGACCTGGCCCGCGTACCCGGTGACGATGTTGAGCCCGATCGCCCCGATGGCGAGCACGTACGCGACGGCGAGCACCTCCAGCGCCGGGTCGGTGAGCACCGCCGACAGCGCGAGCGCCAGCAGGACGAGCGCGCCCGCCGAGACCCGCTTGGCCCGGGTGTCGAGCAGCGCCATGTCCTGGGCGTAGGAGGTGTAGAGCAGCGGCCGCCCGCGCACCCTCCGGGACCGGCCGGTCGGTAAGGCCGGGTCTCCGGTTCGCGTTCCGGTCATACCCGCTCGACCTCCCGGGTGCCGAACAGCCCGTACGGCCTGACCAGCAGGACGACGAGCATGACCACGTACGGGGAGACGACCGCGAAGTTCTGCCCCAGCCACGGCAGGTAGGCGCCCTGGTACGACTGGAACAGCGACTCGACCACCCCGATCACCAGCCCGCCCGCCACGGCGCCGCCGAGCGAGTCGAGCCCGCCCACGATGATCGCTGGCAGCGCCTTGAGCGCGACGATCCAGGTGGTCTGCTCGATGCCCTGCCCGGTGCCGACGAACATGCCGGCGACCGCGGCCAGGAACCCGGCCAGCGCCCACGACAGCGCGAACACCGCCCCGACGGAGACGCCCTGGGCCAGCGCCGTCTCCTGGTCGTAGGCGGCGGCCCGCATGGCGAGCCCGTACCTGCTGTACCGGAAGAACGCGAACAGCAGCGTGACCAGCACCGCGGCGGCGGCCATCATGGCCAGCCAGCGCTGCTGCACCACGAGCGGCCCGAGCGAGACCAGGTCGAACCCCCACGGGTCGCCCACCTGGCGCACGTCCCTGCCGATGAGGCCGTTGACCACCACCCGCACCACCACGTCGACGCCGAGCGTGATGATCGCCACCACGAACACCGGCCGGCCCACCATCGGCCGGATCGCCGCCCGCTCGATGCCGAGCGCGACGGCGGCGATGAGCAGCGCCCCCAGCAGCGCCCCGAGGTAGAACCCGGTGACGGGGGCGAGGTAGCTGACCGCGACCGCACCGGCCAGCATGAGCGCGGGCTGGGCGAAGCTGATCACCCGGGTGGCCTTGTAGATGATCACGAAGCCGAGGGCGAGCAGCGCGTACACGGACCCGTTGCCCAGCCCTCTGATGATCGTCTCCAGCGTGCCGGTCACCGCGCGTACATCCCTTCGACCAGGTCCTCGAAGAGCTTGGCGACGGCGCTCCGCTTGACCTTCTGGGTGGCGGTCAGCTCGCCGTCCTCGTGGTCGAGCTCCTTGGGCAGGAACGCGAAGCGCTTGACCTGCTCGGCCCGCGCGAACCGGGCGTTGACCTCGTCGACGACGCCCTGCACCAGCGCCCGCGTCTCGGGCTTCCCGGACAGGTCGCGGTAGGTGGTGTACGGGATGCGCCGCCGCCTGGCCCACTCCCCCACCGTGTCCAGCTCGATGCCGATGAGCGCGACGAGGTGGGGGCGCTGGTCGCCGATGACGACGGCCTCCTTGACGTACGGGGACGCCTTGAGCGCGTTCTCGATCTCGCTGGGGGCGACGTTCTTGCCGCCGGCGGTGATGATGATGTCCTTCATCCGGTCGGTGATGCGCACGTGGGTGCCGTCGACCCATTCGCCGACGTCGCCGGTGTGCAGCCAGCCGTCCGGGTCGAGCACGTCGGCGGTGGCGCCCGGCTTGCCCCAGTATCCGGCGAACGTGCCCCGGTGCCTGGTCATGATCTCGCCGGTGGCCTCGTCGATCTTCAGCTCGACGCCGGGGTGCGGCTCGCCGACGGTGCCGAGGCGGACCCGGCCGGGCCGGTTGGCGGTGGCGACGGCGGTGTTCTCGCTCATCCCGTACACCTCGTGCATCGGGATGCCGATGCCCATGTAGAACTTGAGCACGTCCGGCGCGATCGGGGCGGCGCCGGAGGCGGCGTAGCGGACGCGGCGCATGCCCAGCCGCTCGCGCAGCGCCCGGTAGCAGAACACCCACCCGACCGCGTACAGCAGCCGGGTGGCGGCGGTGTGCGTGCCCCCGGTCCGCACCAGCGTGTCACCGATGCGGTCGGCGACCCGCAGCCAGAACCGGCCGGTCGCCCGCTTGACCGGTGAGGCGGACCCGAGCCGGATGTCGACCTGGGCGAGCACCTTCTCCCAGATGCGCGGCACCCCGAACAGGATCGTCGGCTGCACCTCGCGCAGGTTGGCCTGGACGGTGTCGATGGACTCGGCGAAGTTCACCTGGATGCCGGCGCCGGCGTTGAACCAGACGGTGAAGGCCCGCTCGGCGACGTGGCACAGCGGCAGGTACGACAGCGTCAGGTCGCGCGGCGAGGGCGGCGGGTCGGCGAAGCCACCGCCCAGCACGAGCGTCTCGACGCCGAACTCGATGTTGCCGACGGTGAGCATGACGCCCTTGGGCGGGCCGGTGGTGCCGGAGGTGTAGATGAGGGTGGCCACGTCGTCGGGGCGCGCGCCGGCCGTCCGGCCGTCGAGCGCGCCGGGGTGCGCCTCGCGGTGCCGGGCGCCGAGCGCGAGCAGTTCCTCCCACGGCATCAGCCGCGGGTCGGTGTAGCGGCCGCGGATGCCGCGCGGCTCGATGTAGACGACGTGCCGCAGCTCGGGGCACTCGCCGATGACCGCCAGCGCCTTGTCGACCTGCTCCTGGTCCTCCGCGATGAGGATCTTCGCGCCGGAGTCGGCCAGCAGGTACGCGACCTCGGCGGGCGGGTTCGTCGGGTAGAGGCCGACGGTGACGCCGCGGGCCGCGACCGTGCCGAGATCGACGTAGAGCCATTCGGGACGGTTCTCGGCGTGGATGGCGACCCGGTCGCCTGGCTCGACGCCGAGCGCGAGCAGCGCGTGCCCGACCAGCTCCACCCGCGACCAGTAATCGGCCCAGGTCACCTCCTTCCAGATGCCGAAGTCCTTGTGCCGCATGGCGACCGCGTCCGGCGTCGCGGCGGCCCGGTCGCGGACCCTGGTGACGAGGCTGATGAGCGTGGCGGCGACGGGGGCGGCGGTCATGCGGTCCCTCCCAGGTATGCCTCGATGACCCGCGGGTCCTGCTGCACCTCGGCCGGGGAGCCGAGCGCGACCGGGCGGCCGAAGTCCAGCACCAGCACCCGGTCGGCCAGGTCCATCACGAGCCCCATGTCGTGGTCGACGAGCACGATCGGGATGCCGAGCTCGTCGCGGATGTCGAGGACGAACCTGGCCATGTCCTCGGTCTCCTCCAGGTTCATCCCGGCGACCGGCTCGTCGAGCAGCAGCAGCTTCGGCTCCATGGCCAGCGCCCGGCCCAGCTCGACCCGCTTCTGCACGCCGTACGGGAGCAGCCGCACGGGATGGCGGCGCCACGCCTCCAGCTCCAGGAAGTCGATGATGTCCTCGATCTCGGCGCGGGCGGCCAGCTCCGCCCGGCGGGCCCGGCCGAGCCACCACAGGGCGGACAGCGCGCCGTAGCGGAAGTGGTGGTGGCGGCCGAGCATGAGGTTGTCCAGCACGGTCAGGTTGTGGAAGAGCTCGACGTTCTGGAACGTCCTGGCCAGCCCCATGGCGGCGATCTCGTGCGGGCGGCGGGCCAGCAGGTCCTCGCCGAGGAAGGTGACCCGCCCGGACTGCGGCCGGTAGACGCCGGACAGCACGTTGAACACCGAGGTCTTGCCGGCGCCGTTGGGCCCGATGACGGCCAGCAGCTCGGCCGGCCCGACCTCGAACGAGACGCCGTCGATGGCCTTGACCCCGGCGAAGCCGAGGTGCACGTCCTCGACCCGCAGGATGCTCACGACAGCCACCGCTTCCTGCGCTTGTAGTGCTTGACCTCGCGGAAGGAGCGGACCGCGCCGAGGTAGAACTCCTTGATGTCCTCGTCGGCGAGCAGCTCGGCGGACGGCTTGTCCATGACGATCTTCCCGGTCTCCATGACGTAGCCGTGGCTGGCGATGGACAGCGCCATGGCGGCGTTCTGCTCGACGAGCAGCACCGTGGTGCCCTGCCTGTTGATCTCCACCACGAGGTCGCGCACCTGGGCGACCAGCGACGGGGCCAGGCCCAGGCTGGGCTCGTCCAGCAGCAGGTAGCGGGGGCCGGCCATGAGGGCGCGGCCGACGGCCAGCATCTGCTGCTCGCCGCCGGACAGGTAGCCGGCCACGCTGCCGCGCCGCTCGCGCAGCACCGGGAACAGGCCGTAGACCCGGTCCAGGTGCGACCGCGCCGCGGTGTGGCCGCCGACCCTGAGGTTCTCCTCCACGGTCAGCTCGGCCAGGATGCGCCGGCCCTCCATGACCTGGCTGATGCCGCGCCGGACGATCTGGGCGGGCCTCAGCCGGTGGATCGGCTCGCCCTCAAGGGTGATCGCTCCCTTGGTGACCTCGCCGTCGTGCACGTCGAGCAGCCCCGACAGGGCGCGCAGCAGCGTCGTCTTGCCCGCGCCGTTCGCGCCGAGGAGCGCCACGATGGAGCCGGGCGGGACGGCGAGGCTCACGCCGCGCAGCACCAGCATGACGTCGTCGTAGACGACCTCGAGATTGCGGATTTCGAGCACCGCGGCTCCCGGGATTGTGGTCCAGATCACTCCCCGATGAGCACAGAGTCCACGTTCACCCGACACGCAGCAAGAGGCGCGGCCGAAATCGCTGCGAACCTGTGTTTAGGATCGCGGACATGGCTATGTGCGAACATCTGATTCAGGCGGACGATCCCGAGGCGCGCACGCCCGAGGGATGCGAGGAATGTCTGGCCGAGGGCGGCCGGTGGGTGCACCTGCGCCGCTGCCTCGACTGCGGCCACATCGGCTGCTGCGACTCGTCCCCGGCCAAGCACGCCACCGCCCACTTCCACGGCACCGGTCACCCGGTGGTGCAGTCGTTCGAGCGGGGTGAGACCTGGCGCTGGTGCTACGCCGACAGCCAGATGGGCTGACGCCGGGCGGTCACCACTCGCGGCGGTCGCGCGGGTCGTCGTACTGCTGGTCCGGGCGCAGGCGCTCGCCGGTCGAGAACAGCGGCTCACCCAGGTACGGGCGAGTCCTGTCGGGCTCCTGCTGGCCCATCGACAGCAGCGGGTCTACCGGGTTGGGGGCGCCGCCTCCGTAGCGCTCCTGCCCGTAGGCGGCGTTCTGGCCGTAGCCGGGGTCCTGCCCGTACGAGGGATCCTGCCGGTAAAGGGGATCCTGGCCGTAGCCCGGGTCCTTGGCGTAGCCCGGGTCCTTGGCGTAGCCCGGGTCCTTGGCGTAGCCCGGGTCCTTGGCGTAACCGGGGTCCTGGCCGTGGCCGTAGCCCGGGTCCTGGCCGTAGCCCGGGTCCTGGCCGTAGCCCGGGTCCTGGCCGTAACCCGGGTCCTGGCCGTAGCCGGGCTCCTGGCCGTACGTGGGCTCCTGGGCGCGGAACGGGTCCTGGCGGCGGCCGGCGCCCGGGATGCCGTGCATGGGCGTGCCCAGGCCGGCGCCGCCGCTGGGCGAGGTGCGCGGCTGCGCGGGTGGTGCGGCCTGCTGCTGGTACTGGCCGCCGCCGTAGGAGTCGCCGCGCTGCTCGTAGGCGGGCTCGGCGGGGCGGGCCTGCGACGGGAAGCCGAGCGGGTCGGTGTGCGGGGGCTGGCCGCCGGGCAGCTGGTAGGCCGGCTCGTCGGCGTACTGCGGGCCGGCGAACGGCTGGGCGTCGTGCTGCACGTACTGCGGGCCCGAGTAGGGGTCGCGGTAGCCGGCGTCGACGGCGTACTGGGGGCCGGTGAACGGGTCGTTCGCCTGCTCGGCGTACTGCGGGCCGGCGAAGGGCTGGGCGTGCGGCGGGGTGGTCTCGGCGCGCGAGGCGACCAGCTTGTCCTGGTGGTTGGGGTTGCCGCGGGCGACGAGCACGTCGTTGGGGCCGAGCGGCGCGGCGGGCCGCTCGTCGTGGAGGGGCGGCGGGGCGGGCCGGTGGTAGGTGCCCGTGCCGGGGATGACCTCGGCGGCGGGGTCGGCGGCGGGCACGTCGGCCGCGTGACCGTCGGGCTCGTGCTCGCCGGTGGCCTCGGCGTATCCCTCGTCAAGGGTGTCGAGCAGCCTGCCGACGTCGTCGAGCGGCATGCGGAAGCTCGCGGTGCACATCTCTCCCCGCCACAGGCTGAGCACCAGGGTGCCTTCGTGCCAGGTGACCCTGAGGCACCGCTCCTGGCCTCGGGCATCGAAGAAGACTTCGCCGAACGACGGCAACGGGACAACTTCCGACATGGCAGACATACTGCTAGTACCAGCCTTTATCCGTCCACTCAACCCCGGAAAACCCTACCAAAACGGACTTCCCATCCCCACCTTGAACCCACTTTTTCCCATGGTCCCCAGGTGGAGTTCCACCGCCAGTGTGCCACGGGACGCGGCGGAGAGGTCCGCGAATTCCGGGATGCGCATGGCCGATCACCTCACGTCCGGCGCGACGGGCGCCGGAATGCGGGTAGCGTTTACTGCCGTGCCGGACTCCCATCTCCCGTCAGCCGACTCCCTGCTCAGCGTCGCGGTCGACGCGCTCGGGGGGACCGAGCGGCAAGGCCAGATCACGATGGTGAAGGCCGTGCAGCAGGCCATCGACGACGGCGACCACCTGGCCGTCCAGGCCGGCACCGGCACCGGCAAGTCGCTGGCCTACCTGGTGCCGTCGATCCGCCACGCGATGGACGCCGACAAACCCGTGGTGGTCTCCACGGCCACGATCGCGCTGCAGCGCCAGCTCGTCGACCGCGACCTGCCCCGGCTCGCCGAGGCGCTCGGCAAGGAGCTGCCGCACGAGCCGACGTTCGCCATACTCAAGGGCCGCCGCAACTACCTGTGCCGCTACAAGCTGACCGCCGCCTGGCCCGAAGAGGACGAGCAGGACCAGCTGTTCGACGCCCGCGACGTGAGCGCGACCGGCCGGATGGTGCAGCGCATCCAGGAGTGGGCCGAGGAGACCGAGACCGGCGACCGCGACGAGCTGGTGCCCGGGGTCAGCGAGCAGGCCTGGCGGCAGTTCTCCGTCAGCGCCCAGGAGTGCCTGGGCGCCAGCCGGTGCCCCAGCGGCGCCGAGTGCTTCGCCGAGCTGGCCAGGGCTCGCGCGGGCGAGGTCGACGTGGTCGTCACCAACCACGCGCTGCTCGCCATCGACGCGATGGGCGACCTGCCGGTGCTTCCCGAGCATCGGCTGGTCGTCGTCGACGAGGCCCACGAGCTGGTCGACCGGGTCACCTCGGTGGTCACCGGCGAGCTGTCGGAGACCACCGTCGCCCTCGCGGTGCGCCGGGTGGGCCGCCTGATCGACCAGCCGGTCGCCGACCAGCTGATGGAGGCGAGCGAAGACCTCAAGGCACTGCTGGCCGCCGCCCCGCCTGGCCGCGTCGACGAACTGCCCGAGGTGCTCGGGCTGACGCTCGCGCTCGTCCGCGACAGCGCGGCCCGCTGCCTCACCGCGCTCGGGCCGCGCGGCGGCGACAAGGACGACCCCGACAGGGCGGGCCAGCGCAAGGCCGCGTTCACCGCGCTGGACGAGGTGCACGACACGGCCGTGCGCATGCTGGAGGCCTACGGGCACGCCTCGGAGTCCGACCGCGCCGAGGTGGTGTGGCTCGACGGCGGCACCGACCGCCGCCCGCCGACCCTCCGCGTCGCCCCGCTCAACGTCGGCGGCATGCTCCGCGACAAGCTCTTCGGCGACCGCACCGTCGTGCTCACCTCCGCCACGCTGGCGCTCGGCGGCAGCTTCGACGGCATGGCCCGGCAGTGGGGGCTCGGCGACGACGACTGGCAGGGCATCGACGTCGGCTCCCCGTTCGACCACCCCCGCGCGGGCATCCTCTACGTCGCCAAGCACCTGCCGCAGCCGGGCCGCGACGGCCTGCCGCAGGCCTACCTCGACGAGATCGCCGAGCTGATCGAGGCGGCCGGCGGGCGCACGCTCGGCCTGTTCTCCTCGATGCGCGCCGCCAAGGCCGCCACCGAGGCCCTCCGCGACCGCCTCGACGTGCCGCTGCTGTGCCAGGGCGACGACTCGACGATGCTGCTCGTCAAGCAGTTCGCAGAAGACGAGCCGACCTGCCTGTTCGGCACGCTGTCGCTGTGGCAGGGCGTCGACGTGCCGGGGCCGTCGCTGCGCCTGGTGATCATCGACCGCGTCCCGTTCCCGCGCCCCGACGACCCGCTCACCTCGGCCAGGCAGCGACACGTCGCCGCCAAGGGCGGCAACGGCTTCATGACGGTCGCGGCCACCCACGCGGCGCTCCTCCTCGCCCAGGGCACGGGGCGCCTGCTGCGCTCCCAGGACGACAGGGGCGTGATCGCCGTGCTCGACCCGCGCCTCGCCACGGCGCGCTACAGCGGCTTCCTGCTGGGCTCGCTGCCCCCGTTCTGGCGCACCACCGACCCGGGGGTTCCCCGCGCCGCCCTGCGCCGGCTCTCGTCCGGCGACTGAACCGTCAGGGCGACAGTCAAGATCTTTTGGGAACCCCCTCGGGCTGAGCGCCGATAGCGAGCCTTCGGCCCGCCTGTCCCGCCGTCACTCCGGCGAAGAGCGTCGAACCTCCCGTCGTAGCCGGCCGCGGTCGGTGTAGAGGCGGTCTTCGGGGACGCCGGGGGTCAAAGTCCCCTCCAGGACACGCGCCTTTTTGGGATCATCAACACCGACTGTCAAGATCTCAACGCGGAAAGCGGTGCCATGGCCAACCCCCTACGCGACGGCGACCCGACCCAGATCGGCCCGTATCGGCTGCACGCACGGCTCGGCGGGGGCGGGATGGGGCAGGTGTTCCTGGGCCGTTCCCCGGGCGGGCGCCTGGTGGCCGTCAAGGTGGTGCGCCCCGAACTGGCCGACAACGCGGACTTCCGGCGCCGCTTCGCTTCCGAGGTGGAGGCCGCCCGCAAGGTCGGCGGATTCTACACCGCCCAGGTCGTGGACGCCGACACCGAGGCCGCCCGGCCGTGGCTGGCCACCGCCTACATCCCGGGTCCTTCCCTGCACCAGGCCGTCGAAGAGCACGGGCCGCTCCCCCTGGAGTCGGCCGCGGTGCTGGGAGCCGGGCTGGCCGAAGGACTCGCCGCCGTGCACGCCTGCGAGATGGTGCACCGCGACCTCAAACCCGCCAACGTCATCCTCGCCGAGGACGGGCCCCGCCTGATCGACTTCGGCATCGCCCGCGCCCTGGACGCCACGAGCCACACCCAGACCTCCACCGTGCTGGGCACCGCCGCGTTCATGTCCCCCGAACAGGCCATGGCCCAGAAGGTCGGGCCGCCCTCGGACGTGTTCTCGCTCGGCTGCGTGCTCGCCTTCGCCTCGACCGGCCGCAGCCCTTTCGGAACGGGGCCCGTCCACGCGGTCGTCTTCCGGGTCGTGCACGGCGACCCCGACCTGCGCGGAGTGCCCGCCCCGCTCGCCGCTCTGGTGGCGGCCTGCCTGGCCAAGGACCCCGCCGCCCGGCCCGGCCTGGAGCACGTGCTGGCCCGGCTCACCGCGCTCGCCTCGCCCGGCCAGGGCCGGTGGCTGCCTGAGGCGCTCACCCAGGTCATCGCCGAGCGGCGGACCCTGGCACTGACCGCCCTCCATGACCCGGCCACCGGGACCGGCGGTGGCCACCCCCGGACCACGGCGCCACCACCACCCGTGCACGCGGATCAGCCGCGGGCACCCCAGCCCTTGCTGGTCCACGAACGCCGCCTCATGCGCGGCCGCGACCCGGGGTCCCATGCCGCCGCCTACCAGATCGCCATCTATGTGCTCCTTACCCTCTTCGCCGTGGTCTCCGTGAGCACGGTGGTTCACCAGTTCGACATCGCCGACGACGCGGGACGGTGGCGCTCGGTGGAGACCTACGGCGACCTTCACGAGTCCGACGAACTGATCAGCACGATCACGTGGGTGGCCCAGATCGTCTCCGGCCTGGCGCTGACGGCGTGCTGGGTGCTCTGGTTCTTCCGGGTACGAGTCGTCGCCGAACAGTTCGCGCCTGGCCGGCTGCGCTACCGCCCCTCCATGGCGGTATACGCCTGGTTCATCCCCATCGCCGGCCTGTGGCTTCCCAAGCAGATCGCCGACGACGTCTGGCACGCCTCCAGCCCGCCCGGACGCGGCCGCACGACAGCCCCGGCCGGTCTCCTGCACACGTGGTGGGCCATGTGGCTGGTCACGTTCCTGACCTGGCCCCTCTTCTGGATCGACTGGACGACACTCCTCGCCACCCAGTACGAACGCAGGGAGGACAACGACCTCTACCGGATATACGAGTTCACGCCGGCCAGTTGGGCCAGCCTGGCCCTGCACATGGCGGTCGTGCCGACGGCGATCGTCACCGCTCGGTTCGTGCGGCGGCTGAGCGCCATGCAGGCGGCCAGACTCAACAGCTGAGCGGGCCGCCGGGCAGAAATCCTCCGGGATGTGAACGGGGTTCTACACCGTCCAGTGAGACAGCTCCGGACGCTTGGGAGACACCCCGTCGCCGGAGGAGACGCCGCGGACGCGGCGCGACACCCACGGGACGAGATACTCGCGGATCCACTGGGCATCCTCGCGGCGGCGGGCGCGAGGGTCGACGACGCGCTCCGGCCACACCTTGTGCCACTCGTCGAACGGCACCCCGAGGACGTCGAGGACGCGGGCCGCCACCAGGCGGTGACCGTCGGCGTTCATGTGGAGGCGGTCCGGGCTCCACGCCCGCCAGTCGCGCAGCCCCTGCATCGACCACTGGTCGACCAGCCGGCACCCGTAGAGGTCGGCGATCGAGCGGATGTGCAGGTAGAAGATGGCGAAGCGGCCGCGCAGGCGGCGCATCAGCGGCGTGTCACGCGGGTCGACCCCGGTGAACAGCAGCACGTCCGCGCCGGTGGCGCGCAGCGCGCGGACCGCGCCGGAGAGCTTCTTGGCCATCACGTCCGGGTCGCTGCCGGGACGCAGGAGGTCGTTGCCGCCGGCGCAGAGGCTGACCAGGTCGGGCGACATCTCGACCGCCTGCGGCACCTGGTCGGCCACGATCTGGTCGAGCAGCCTGCCGCGCACCGCCAGGTTGGCGTAGCGGAAGGACGAATCGTCCAGGGCGAGCCGTTCGGCGACGCGATCGGCCCAGCCGCGGAAGTGGCCGTTGCTGCCGGGGTCGTTCAGGCCTTCGGTGAAGCTGTCACCGAGAGCGACGAAGGAGCCGTAATGCCTCATGACCTGATGTTCATCTCCGCGTTTCTCGTGCTGCGGCGTGGGCCCCACGACTGTAGTGGCTCGGCCGCGCCCGCGCGCGCCGCCACCCCGGCGCGCGCCCGTTTCATGACCGCCCGATGACCTTGTACGCGTCCTCCAGGAGCTCCTCGGGCGGGCCTTCCAGCCGGGCGGGCACGGCCAGCTCGTCGAGGACGACGAAGCGCTGCTTGGCCCCGCGGTTCTTCTTGTCGAGGCGCATGTGGTCGCGCAGCCGGGGCCAGGCGTCGGCGTGGTAGCCGGTGGGCAGGCCGACCGAGGTGAGGATGGCCCTGGTGCGCTCGACGAGGTCGGCGCGGCCGTCGAGCCTGGACAGCTCGGCCGCGTACATCATGCCGATGGCGACGGCCTCGCCGTGGCGCATCCGGTAGTGCTCGGCCCGCTCGATGGCGTGGGCGAGCGTGTGGCCGTAGTTGAGGATCTCGCGCAGGCCCGACTCGCGCAGGTCGGCGCCGACGACCTCGGCCTTGACCCGGATCTTGCGCTCGATCAGCTCGCGGGTGTGAGGCCCGCCGGGGCGGGCGGCGGCCTCGGGGTCGGCCTCGACCAGGTCGAGGATGACGGGGTCGGCGATGAACCCGCCCTTGATGATCTCGGCCAGGCCGGCCACGTAATCGGCGCGGGGCATGCCGTCGAGCACCGACAGCTCGCACAGCACCCCGGCAGGCGGCAGGAAGGTGCCGACGAGGTTCTTGCCCTCGGGGGTGTCGATGCCGTTCTTGCCGCCGACCGCGGCGTCGACCATGGCGAGCAGCGTCGTGGGCACCAGCACCACCTGGACGCCGCGCAGCCAGGTGGCGGCCACGAACCCGGCCAGGTCGGTGGTCGCCCCGCCGCCGACGCCGACGACCGCGTCGGACCGGGTCATGCCGTGGCGGCCGAACGCCGACCAGAGGCCCGCGGCCACCTCCGCGGTCTTGCACGCCTCGCCGTCGGGCACCGGCAGCGCCACCACGTCGTAACCGGCCTCGGCCAGGACTGCGGTAACGGGGCGGGCCAGCTCCGGCAGGCTCTCGGGGTGGATCACCGCGACGGTGGAGACGCCGGGCCTGAGCAGGCCGGGCAGCTCGCCGTGGACCCCGGTGCCGACCACGACGTCGTACGGGCTCTCGCCCTTCACGGTGATGCGGGTAGCCGCGGTCATCGGCCCAGCCCTTCCACGATCTCGTCGGCGAGCTCGGCGGGCTCGCGCTTGTCGGTCGCCACGGTGAGCACGGCGAGCCGCTCGTAGACGGGCCGCCGCTCCTCCATGAGCTTCTTCAGCCGGCTGCGCGGGTTGAGCACGAGCAGCGGCCTGGCCGAGCCGAGCCCGACGCGCTGGACCGCGTCGGCCAGGCCGACCTGGAGGTAGACGACGGGGCGGCCGTCGAGCATGGCCTGGGTCTCCTCGCGCAGCACGGCGCCGCCGCCGAGGGACAGGACGCCGTCGTGCTCGTCCAGAGCCCTGCGCACCGCCTCCAGCTCCAGCTCGCGGAAGTGTTCCTCGCCGTCCTCGATGAAGATGTCGCTGACGGGCTTGCCCGCGACGGCCTCCACGTCGGCGTCGGTGTCGCGGAAGGTGACGCCGAGGCGCTCGGCGAGCAGGCGGCCCACGGTCGTCTTGCCGGACCCGGGCGGGCCGATCAGCACGGCCTTGATCATTTGATCACCATGGATGAGAGGTAGCCGGACAGGTTGCGGGCGACTTCCTCGACGGAGTCGCCGCCGAACTTCTCCACCGCCGCGTCGGCCAGCACCAGCGCGACCATCGCCTCGGCCACGACGCCGGCGGCCGGCACGGCGCACACGTCGGAGCGCTCGTGGTGGGCCTTGGCCGCCTCGCCGGTCTTGACGTCGATGGTGGCCAGCGCCCTGGGGACGGTGGAGATGGGCTTCATGGCGGCGCTGACGCGCAGGATCTCGCCGTTGGTCATGCCGCCCTCGACGCCGCCGGCGCGGTTGGTGAGGCGCCGCACGCCGTCTTCGGAGGTGTATTCGATCTCGTCGTGGGCCTCGGAGCCGGGCCTGCGCGCGGTCTCGAAGCCGTCGCCGACCGCCACGCCCTTGATCGCCTGGATGCCCATGAGGGCGGCGGCGAGACGGGAGTCGAGCCGGCGGTCCCAGTGGGTGTAGCTGCCGAGGCCGGGCGGCAGGTTGTAGGCGAGCACCTCGACGACGCCACCGAGGGTGTCGCCGTCCTTGTGGGCCCGGTCGATGCGCTCGACGATCGCGGCGCTCCCGTCCGGGTCGGCGCAGCGGACCGGGTCGGCGTCGATGCGGGCCAGCTCGCCGGGGCCGGGCAGAGTGGTGGCGGGGCTCTGGACGCCACCGATGGAGGTCACGTGGCTGAGGAGGTCGACGCCGAGCGCCTGCTTGAGGAAGCGCCTGGCGACCTCGCCGAGCGCGACGCGGGCGGCGGTCTCGCGGGCGCTGGCCCGGTCGAGGACGGGGCGGGCGTCGTCGAAGCCGTACTTCTGCATGCCGGCCAGGTCGGCGTGGCCGGGGCGGGGCCGGGAGCGCGGCGCGTTGCGGGCCAGGCCCTCCAGCTCGGCCGGGTCGACCGGGTCGGCGGCCATGACCTTCTCCCACTTGGGCCACTCGGTGTTGCCGATGCGGATGGCCACGGGGCTGCCGATGGTGCGGCCGTGGCGGACTCCGCCGACGATCGTCACCTCGTCCTGCTCGAACTTCATCCGGGCGCCGCGGCCGTAGCCGAGACGGCGGCGGCGCAGGGCCTCGTCGATGGCGGCCGTGGTCACCTCGACGCCTGCGGGCAGGCCCTCCAGGATGGCGACGAGCTCAGGGCCGTGGGACTCTCCGGCGGTCAACCAGCGCAACATGAGTCCAAGTCTTCCATGCGCGGCCGGGTGCGACGTCCGCGCGTTCACCTGCCGAGACGTTCCGGGATCGAGACTTTCGTCGACGGAGACGTTCAGGGCTGGAGACAGAGCGCGGCGAACGCTCCGAGCAGCATGAAAGGACCGAACGGGAACTCGGTGCGCCGGTCGCCGCGCCGGGTGACGAGCAGCAGGATCGCGTAGAGCGCGCCGAGCAGCTGCCCTCCGACGGCGGCGACGACCCATGCCTGCCAGCCGGCCGCGGCGCACGCCATGCCGATCAGCCCGGCCAGCTTGACGTCGCCGAGGCCCAGGTCGGCGGGCCTGATCAGCCAGAGCAGCCCGTAGCAGGCGGCCAGCGCGAGCCCGCCGAGCAGCGCCCTGGCCGGCTCGCCGGTGGGCAGCAGGGTGAGCGCGAGGATCGGGTACGAGGGCAGCGTGATCACGTCGGGCAGCCGGGTGGTGCGCCAGTCGACCGCGGCCAGCGCCGTCCCGGCGACGGCCGCGTACGCGTACGGCCATCCGGCCCGCCACACCACCAGCGTCAGCACGACGGCGGTGATCAGCTCGTACGTGGGCGGCCAGGCGGGGACGGGCACCGTGCGCAGAGTGGCCAGGAGCGCCCCGCGCCCCTCGGCGCGCGTGTCGGCCGGTTCCTGCTCGAACGCCCCGGCGAGCGTCCGCACATAACGCCCCGCCACGACCCCCAGCAGTACGAGGGCGGCGGGCGCGAGCCAGGACGACGGTCCGGCGAGCACCAGGGCGTCCGGCGAGAGGGCCTCCACCACCGGGTGTACGAGCACGCGCCGCACTCTAATGCGCGACGGCCCGCCCCGCCGGAAAAGCCGGGACTGGGCGCCTGACCACCACCACCCGCAACGAAGCCGAGACCGCCCGCTGCCAGCTCTCGCTTTCCAGGGGCCGGGATCGGGCACCTGACCACCACTGGCCTGCTGTCAGCTCTCCCCTTCCAAGGGCCGGGACTGGGCACCTGACCATCACCGGCCGCAGTGCAGTCGAGACCGGCTGCTGTCAGCTGTCGCCTTCCAGGCGCCGGGACCGCCGGTCGGGAACCTGGGACCGCGTGCTGGTCGCTAGCGCCCGCGGGCGACCTTTCTGGCGAACCAGCCGCGCTTCCTGACCGGCTCGGGTCTGGCCACGGTGAGGCCGTCGAGGGTGCCGGACTCGATCGCGGCCAGGGCGCGGAGCACCTCTCCCTCGATCACGAACTGGACCGGCCCGGCCACGTCGACGACCACGGCGGCGGCGCCCTCGGCGGCGGCGGCGCGGCAGACCTGGAGCGTCGTGGCCTGGATGGGCCGGGCGTCGGGCCGCCACAGGCGCAGCGGCTCGGTGCCGGTGAAGGCCAGCACCGCCTCGCGCCCGTCCTTGCCGACCAGCTTGGGGAGCGCCATCTCGCTCTCCTTCTCCTGCCGCACGCCGTGCGCCCCGATCTCGGACGAGGTCAGCAGGGCGACGACGGGCACCAGCAGCCGGCTCTCGCCGAGCGCGTTGAGCACCCGCTCGGGCCCCGCGGCGCCGGCCTGGTAGGCGGCCAGCGCGGCGCTCACCAGCGGCGGCGTGCTGCCGTCGTCGCCGGCGTCGAGGGGATCGGGAATGGTCAGCACGCCTCCGACCCTATCCGGACGCGGCCCCGCCCTCGTCCCCGGTGCGTGCGGCGTTCCTCGCCGGAAGACTGGAGCGCGCGGGCGGCCGCCCGGCCCACGGGATGAGCGGGTCGTGCGCCGCCACCTTCTCCCGCATCCCGTCCTTGAGATCCAGCAGCCGCTCGGCGGCACAAGGCTCATGTCAGGTCGTCGAGGCCCTTGCCCGACTCGCGCATGGCCCGCTCCATCGCCGCCCTGCCCTGGGTCCTGGGCTCCCTGCCGGGCTCCTCCACCGGCTCGCGGTCGTCCTCCGCCGGCTCCAGCAGCGGCTCGGCGTCGGTCTTCGGGGCGTTCTCGTCGGGCGTGCTCATCGGTCGTCCTCCCTGGTCAGAGCCGTTGACTGCGCTCTTCTACCCGTCGGGGGCCGAGGGAACCCGCACGCGGCCGTCAGCCGGCCACCGGCGGCAGTGCCGCGGAGCTCTCCTCCTGGTCGGATCCGGTCGCCCGCAGCAGGTCGACGACGATCGACCGCAGCTGCGCCACGATCACCGCGGAGGAGAAGCCGACGCCGTCGTCCGGCCGCTGCCGGGTGGCCACCGCCAGCAGGGCCTGCCGGGCGAGCACGGGCTCGCGGCCCGCCCCCAGCTCCAGTTGGAGGAGCAGCGCCGCCTCCGACACCTCGCGCATGGACTCGGCCAGCGACGCCGGCGGCGGCTGCGGCTCGCCGAGGGCGGCGATCGTGCGCCGGGCCAGCACCCTGGCGTTCCTGAGCGCGTGGTCGACCGGCTCGGCGGCGGTCTCGTACCGCGCCAGGATGGCCCGCCGGTGCCAGTGCATCGGCGAGATCAGGATGATCTCCTTGCTGGTCTCCAGCGCCTGCTCGAACTCCGCCACCACCGCCTGCGTGCCGCGCGCCTCCTCCAGCGCCTCGGCGGCCAGGTCGGCGTCGCGTTTCTCGATCGCCTCGGCCGCCTGCTCCAGCGCGGTGGACAGCGCGTCCAGCACCCCGGAGGCGTGTTTGGCCGCGAGGGCGAGCGGGCTGGCCGGCATCAGCGCGACCGCGGCCAGGCCCACGGCGCCGCCGACGAGCGCGTCCACCATCCGGTCCAGGCCGCCCATGTCGTCGCCGGGCAGCACGGCCGCGACGAGCACGGCGGAGGAGGCGACCTGCGCCACGAACAGCGCCCCGCTGTCGAGCAGCACCGCGGTCGTCATGGCCAGCGCCACCACGAGCGCGATCTGCCACGGCCCGGACCCGATCCAGGCCACCAGCAGGTCGCCCACGCCGACGCCGAGGCTGACGCCCACCACCAGCTCGGCCACCCGGCGCAGCCGCTGGCCGAGCCCGATGCCGACGCTGATGAGCACCGCGATGGGCGCGAAGAACGGCCGGACGTGGCCGAGCAGCTGGGTGGCGACGAGCCACGCCACGCCCGCGCCCACGGAGCTCTGCGCGATGGCGGGGGCCATCAGCCCGAACGTCCCCACCCGGCCCCGCATGTGATCGCCGAGCTTCGTTCCCACCCTTGTCATCCTTGCCGATCATAATGACATTCCGGTCACCTCGGCCATAGTGGCCGATATCGGCCCAGGATGCGCATGGCTATTGTCGTGAGCATGAGACCGAGGAGCCGGGAGGGGACCCGGCGGCGCATCCTCGACGCGGCCCGCCACCTGTTCGCCGAGAACGGCTACGACCAGGTGACGATGCGCATGCTCGCCGCCGAGGCACACGCGAACGTGGCGCTGATCAACCGCTACTTCGGCTCCAAGCGGAAGCTGTTCGCTGAGGTGCTGGCCGAGCAGGGGCGCTTCCCCGGCGTCCTCGACGACGGCGGCGGCGACCTGGCGGTGCGTCTGGCCGAGTACGTCGCCGACCGGCTCGGCTCCGACTCCGACAACCCGGTGCTGGCGACGCTGACCCGCTCGGCCTCCAGCGCCGAGATCGGCACGCTCGCCGCGGACCGGGTGCGCACCGCCCTGCTGGAGCCGCTGACCGCCCGGCTGGACGGCGGGCAGGCCGAGCTGCGCGCCGCCATCGCCACCGCGCTCATCATGGGCATCGGGCAGTTCCGCCAGCTCATGGGCCCGGTCACGCCGGTGCGGCGCGACGAGCTGGTGACGCGGCTGACCGCCGTGTTCCGCGCGTGCCTGGACTAACCGTCCAGGAAGTCGTCGACCACCTGCCGGAAGGCCACGCGCTCGGTGGTGTGCACCAGGTGACCGGCCTCGATGGTGACCAGGCGGGCGCCGGGGATGCGCGCCGCCAGCAGGTCGGCGCGGAACGGGCTGGCCTGCCCGCCCGAGATCACCAGGGTCGGCGCGGTGATCCGGGCCAGCCCGTCGAGCCAGGCCGGGTCGGGGTGCAGGAACTGCCGCTCTGTGTCGTGCATCATGCGCCAGTCGAAGCCGGTGGAGTCGTCCTCGACCAGGACCGGCCGGTCGCGCATCGGCACGGGCAGCGCCGAGTCCTCCACCACCAGCCGCGTCACCCGTTCGGGGTGGCGCATGGCCAGGTGGTAGGCGACCATGCCGCCGAGCGAGTGGCCGATCACCGTGGCGGTCGCGGCGTCGTGCAGGTCGAGCAGGGCGGCGACGTCCTCGGCCATCTCCGGGATGGGGTAGGTGCCGGGGAAGTCGCTGGCGCCGTGGCCGCGCAGGTCGGGGACGAGCACGTGGTAGCGGCCGGCGAAGTGGCGGGTGAAGCCGTTCCAGTCGTTGTGGTCGGCGGTCCGGCCGTGCAGCAGCACCAGCGCGGGCGCCGCCGGATCGCCCTCTTCCCGGTAGACCAGCCGGATCCCGTTGACGTGGGCTTCACGTATCACATCAGGGACCCTACGGCACCGGGATGCGCTCGACGCGGATGGAGAAGACCTCCTCACGCGGCACCACGACCTCGTAGGCGCCATGATCGACCATCCAGTAGCCGAGCGCCTCGGCCTTCATCCCGCTGTGGCCGGTGTAGGCGATGTGGAGGCCGTCGTCGTCCTCGTCGAGCACGATGCAGGGCTCCCCGCCGAACGTGCCGACCGTGCGGATGAGCACCAGCCACTCCAGCTCGGAACGGGCGACCGTGCGCCGCCAGTAGCCGGAGGCGGGCTCGAACCCGTCGAGCTCCTCCTCGCTCAGCAGCACGACCCGGTCGTCGGGCCCGAGCGCCGCGGGCAGCGTCAGCTCTCCGAACCGGGCGACGAAGCCGGAGGCGACCGGCGTGATCTCCTCGCTCATGCCGAAGGCCGCCACGTCAGCCCGTCGTACTCGGCGAACGGCCGCTCGCCCGAGCCGGTGACATGCATGATCCGCGCGCCGGCCGGGATCGGCATCGGGACGGTGTGGAACTGCGGCACCACGTGCTCGCGCGAGGTGGTGAACCCGTTGCCGGCGAACGGCGGCGCGTCGCTCCAGTCGCCGCCCATGTGCGGGCCGTACGGGACGGAGTAGGTGTCGACGTCGCGGGCGTGCCAGCGCAGCACGTAGAGCTCCGGCACGTCGGAGGTCAGCTCCGAACCGTCGAACGACAGGTCGAGGCCATGGTAGAAGTCGCGTGGGGTGGTCAGTCGCGCGCAGTCCTGCACGCGGTAGACGTAACCGGAGATGACCGTGCGCTTGCCCGACAGGTAGGGGACGAGCAGACGCGGCGGGACCACCTTCTGCATCTGCGTTCCGCTCACGATGACCACTTTACGATCTGTTGACCCCGAGAACGCGATGTTCGAGGCAGGGCAGGGTGGACCTGGCCCGGACGGTGACCTCCGGGTCGAGCTCCACCACCTGCACCCCGGCGGAGGAGCCGAGGTCGGCCCTGACCACGCCCAGCGGGTCGACCAGCATGCTCCGCCCCACCCCGTAACCGTCGGACGACTCGGCCGGGTTGGGCGCCTGGCCGACGGCGGCGGTCCACATGGTGTTCTCCAGGGCGCGGGCGCGCACCAGCGTCACCCAGTGGTCCTCCTTCAGCGGCCCCGAGCCCCAGGCGGCGATCACCGCGAACATGTCGGCGCCCTGGTCGACCAGCGCCCTGGTCAGCTCGGGGAAGCGGATGTCGTAGCAGGTGACCAGCCCCACCCGCAGACCCGCCAGCTCGACCACGACCGGCTCGGCGCCGGGCGCGACCAGCCCCGACTCCTTGGCGCCGAACGAGTCGAACAGGTGGATCTTGCGGTAGGCGCCCCTGAGCTCGCCGGAGGCGTCCAGCGCGACGGCGGTGTTGTGGACCAGGCCATGGCCGGGCTCGAAGACGCCCGCGATCACCGCCACCCCGTGCCGCCTGGCGGCCTCGGCCACGCCGGTGACGAACGGCCCGTCGAGCGGCTCGGCCAGGTCGGTGATGCGTTTGCCGTAACGCGTGAGCGTCGCCTCCGGGAAGATCGCGAGGTCGGCGCCCTCGGCCCGGGCGAGCGCCTCACGCACCCGTGTGAGGTTGACCGAAGGGTCAGGTGACACCGGGACCTGGCAGAGGGCGATTCTCGTCACGGCCCGACTCTAGCCGGTTGGGCACGCGGCGGAACCGGGTGAGCATGCGCCAGATCCATTCCAGCGGCCCGTAACGGAACCGGCGCAGCCACCACCGGCTGAACACCGCCTGCACGGCCACGGTGACGCCCGCCACGGCGAGCACCGACCAGCGGGTGGGATCGGCGTCGACCAGCCCGCCGGCGAAGAAGATGACGAGCGTGCCCGTCACGTAGTTGGTCAGCGCCATCCTGCCCAGCGGTTCCAGCACCGCCGACAGCCACGGCCGCAGCACCAGGACCAACCCGGTCGAGTAGGCGGCCGCGCCGGCCAGCGCGCCGAGGGTGTAGAGCGTCCAGTCGCCGGACAACGACGCCGCCGCGGAGAGCAGCACGCCGCACACCGCGCTCACCCCGAAGGCGGGCAGCAGCAGCTCCCGCGGCGGCCGCAGCTGCATCAGCGCCATGCCGACGAGGAACATCCCCGGGATGAGCAGCACCCCGCCGCCCGCCATCACCCCCCACGCGGTCACGCCCAGCCCGAGCAGCAGCACCGGCACCCCGCGCCACAGGAACGAGGCGGGCAGCAGCACGATCAGCCCGTAGAAGGCGTAGTCGGTGAGCACCTCGCCCGGGTACCAGATGTGCTGGACCAGCCCGAAGACCATCAGCCAGAGCAGGCGCGACAGCAGCGACCACCGCCCGGCCCGCTGCAGGTAGAGCACGAAGCTGATGCCGAACAGCAGCGAGAAGATCGGGTAGAACCGGCTCTGGAAGAAGGACTCGACCGTCCAGTCGATCCCGGTGTAGGTCTCCTTGGCGGCGTGCTGCCACGTGTTGACCAGCATGATGCCGCCCACCGCGAAACCGCGGAGAGCGTCCAGCTCACGAATACGCGATGGGGAACTCAGGTGAACCACCCTACTGAGGGAACTCCGTGACCCGGCCCGCGCGCGTCGGCCCGCCCGGCCGACACCTTACTGTGAACATGTGACGGAACCACTTGTCTCCAGGATGCGCTCCTTCGGCACGACCATCTTCGCCGAGATGAGCGCGCTAGCCGTGCGGACCGGAGCGATCAACCTGGGCCAGGGCTTCCCCGACACCGACGGCCCGGCCGCCATGCTCGACCACGCCGTGCACGCGATCCGCTCCGGCGCCAACCAGTATCCTCCGGGCCCCGGCGTCACGGAGCTCAGGCAGGCGGTCTCCGAGCACCGCGAGGAGCACTACGGCCTCTCCTACGACCCCGACGGCGAGATCCTGGTCACCGTCGGCGCCACCGAGGCCATCGCGGCCTCGATCCTGGCGCTGTGCGAGCCGGGCGACGAGGTGATCGCCTTCGAGCCCTACTACGACTCGTACGCGGCCTCGATCGCGCTCGCCCAGGCGCGGCTGGTCGGTGTGACGCTCCGCCCGGACGGCGGGCGGTTCGCGTTCGACCCCGGCGAGCTGCGCGCGGCGATCACCCCGCGCACCCGGGTGATCCTGGTCAACTCGCCGCACAACCCGACCGGCACCGTGTTCACCCGCGAGGAGCTGACGCTGGTCGCGGAGCTGTGCCGCGAGCACGACCTGATCGCCGTCACCGACGAGGTGTACGAGCACCTGACGTTCGACGGCGTGGAGCACGTCCCGCTGGCCACGCTGCCGGGCATGCGCGAGCGCACCGTGATGATCTCCTCGGCGGGCAAGACGTTCTCCGTCACCGGCTGGAAGACCGGCTGGATCTGCGCCCCGGCCCCGCTGGTGGGCGCCGTGCAGACGGTCAAGCAGTTCCTCACCTTCACCGCGGGCGCGCCCTGGCAGGCCGCGGTGGCCTACGGGCTGCGGCACGAGCGCGAGTGGGTGGCGGCGCTGCGCGCCTCGCTGCAGGACAAGCGCGACCGCCTCATGGAGGGGCTGGCGGCGGCCGGGTTCGAGGTGTTCCGCCCGGCCGGCACCTACTTCGTGCAGACCGACATCCGGCCGCTCGGGTTCGACGACGGGGTCGCGCTCACCCGCCGGCTGCCCGAGCTGGCCGGCGTCGTCGCCATCCCCACCCAGGTGTTCTACGAGCACGCCGAGCGGGGCCGCCCCTTCGTCAGGTTCGCCTTCTGCAAGAAGGACGAGGTCATCGACGAGGCGGTCACCCGGCTCAAGCGGCTCTCGGGCTAGTCGGCGCCCAGGTCGGCGCCCAGATCGGCGCCCAGATCGGCGATGGCCGCGACCGGGCCGCCGCCCGACGGGCCCTGGTGCACGGCGGCCACCGACACGAACACCGCCGGGTCGCCGGTGACCGCCGCGGCCACGCCGCCGACCGTCGCCTTGATCTGGCGATGCCAGTGCACGTCGGAGTCGTCGAGCATGATGTTGCGCCGCCCGCGCACCCGGCCCGACGGGTCGGCCTCACACTTCATGAACACGTTGACCAGCCGCCCGCTGAGGTCGGAGTGGTGGGGACGGTCCGGCAGCGGCAGGCCCGCGTCGCGGATCGCCTCCCAGATGCCGTCGGCGTCGAGCGCGTCGCGCATGACGCTGTGGCCGATGCGGTAGCGGCCGCCGATGCCGCGCACGTTGCCCACCAGCACGATCTGCGCCCGGTCCAGCTCGACGCCGGACGAGCAGGACGCCACCGACGAGTACAGCGAGAGGTCCTTGTGGATCTGGTCGGCGCGCGGCATGTCGATCTCGCCGAGCGCGACCGCGATGCCCAGCGCGGTGGTCGAGTTCGACAGGTCCATCGACGGGCCCGTCTCCTCGATCGCGGTGTCCTCGCCGCGGCTCTTGGCGTCGGTGATCGTGGCCAGCGTCAGCAGCGGCGTCTTGGTCTGCACGTAGTGGACGTCGCGCGGGTCGTCGATGCCGGCGATCTTCATGGCCTCGCGCACGCCCGCCGCGACCTTCTCCACCATGGCCGGCCTGCCGATGTCCTCCGGCAGGATCACCTCGCTCATCGCCACGCCGACCGACAGCCGCGGCTCGTCCGACGGCGGCGCCGACGCCGGGTCCACGCTCGCGAAGATCGTGGCGTGCGGGCTGAGCACCCCGTCGGTGCCGCCCGACCAGACCAGCGGCACGCTCTCCGGCGCCGGATGACCCTTGGCGGACAGCACGTCGCGGAACGCCCGATCGGCCAGGATGCGGGTGTAGTCGTTCACCCCGCCGTTGCCCTCGGTCTTCCCGATCACCGCGAGCACCCGCCGCGCCTCGATCACCCCGTCGTCGATGAGCCGCTCCAGCCCCGAGGCGTCCGTGACGCTCTCGATCGGCACCTTGCGCACGTCAATCGGATCCGGCATCCCGCGCCCCTTCTCACCAGTGCAACCGCGTCGAACGGCATACCCGGGGTTCACACTAATGACGCAGGAAACGGTCTTTCACTGGCAATGTCTGCCAACTAGCCGCCCAGGTTGCGGTAGCGCTCCAGCCGGGCGGCCTTGCGGTCCGCCGGGCTCCGCCGCAGCAGCATGGCGATCTCGTACTCCAGAGCCCGCCCCACCCGCTCGCTGAAGGCGTGGTGCTCGTACGCGGCGTCCGGGCGTTCCGGGATCACCCGGTCCACGATGCCGTCGCGGCGCAGGTCGGTGGCGCGCACGCGCTGGGCCTGGGCGATCTCGGGGGCGAAGTCGACGCTGCGGTAGAGGATCGTCGAGGCGCCCTCGGGCGGCAGCGGCGACAGCCACGCGTGCTGGGCGCTCAGCACCCGGTCGGCCGGCAGCAGCGCCAGCGCCGCGCCGCCCGCGCCCTCGCCCAGCAGCAGGCAGACCGTCGGCGCGTCCAGCATGACCAGCTCGGCGAGACAGCGTGCGATCTCGCCGGACAGGCCGCCCTCCTCGGCCGCCTTCGACAGCGCCGCGCCGGCCGTGTCGATCACCGTCACCAGCGGCAGCCGCAGCTCCTCGGCCAGCCGCATGCCGCGCCTGGCCACCCGGAGCCCGCCGGGGCCGAGCGGCGAGCGGGCCCGCTGGCCCCGCCGGTCCTGCCCCAGCACCACGGCCGGGGCCGCGCCGAACCTCGCCAGCGCCAGCACCAGCCCCGGTTCGTTCTCGCCCGCGCCGCTGCCGCTGAGCGGGGTCACCTCGGTGGCGGCCAGCTTCAGCAGCTCGCGCACGCCTGGCCGGTCGTCGCGGCGCGACCGGGTGATCGCCTCCCACGCCTCGACCGGCCGCAGGTCCTCCTCCGGCTCCTCGCCGGCCGGGACCCGCTCGCCGCCGGCCGTCAGCACGCCGAGCGCCCGGATCGCCACCTCGCGCACGTCCTCGGCCGGCACCACCGCGTCGATCAGGCCGTTCTCGTACAGGTTCTCCGCCACCTGCACGCCCGACGGGAACGAGTAGCCGTACAGGGACTCGAACACGCGCGGCCCGAGGAACCCGATGAGCGCGCCCGGCTCCGCCGCCGTGACGTGGCCGAGCGAGCCCCACGAGGCGAACACCCCGCCGGTCGTCGGATGCCGCAGGTAGACCACGAACGGCAGGCAGGCCGCCCGGTGCTCCTGCACGGCCACCGTGATCTTGATCATCTGCGCGAAGGCCAGCGCGCCCTCCTGCATCCGGGTGCCGCCCGATGCCGGGGCGGCCAGCAGCGGCAGGCGCTCCCTGGTGGCCCGCTCGACCGCCGTGACCAGCCGCTCGGCCGCCGCCACCCCGATCGACCCGGCCATGAACGAGAACTCGCACGCCACCACCGCCACCCGGCGGCCGCCCAGCAGCCCCTCCCCCGTCATCACGGCCTCGTCGTAGCCGGACTTGGCCCGCGCCGCGGCCAGCTCCTCGGCGTAGGAGGAGCCCGGCTCGGCCGGCTCGGCGGGCGGCGCGTCCCATGACCGCCACGACCCTCTGTCGAGGACCGTCTCGATCATCGTGCGCGCGTCCGGACGGCTCACCATCGCTCCTTCGTGTCGGCCCGCGGGCGGAACCTGATCATCGCTCACGCTCTTGGAGCCAGTTCAGCACGGCCTCCTCGTCCTGGCCGAGCATCGGCGGCGCGGTGTGGCGCATCCCCGTCAGCCCGTCGAAGCGCAGCGGCGGCCCCGGCAGCTCGATCCTGCCCAGCACCGGGTGGTCCACCTCGACCAGCAGGCCCTGGGAGCGGGTCTGGTCCCACGCGTAGACCTCGTCGATCGAGCGGATGGCCCCCGCCGGCACCCCGGCCTCGCCCAGCCTGGCCAGCCAGTGGGCGCGGTCGTGGGCGCCCAGGGCCTTCTCCATGTCGGCGATCAGCTCATCCCGGTGCGCGAATCTGTCCCTATTGCTGGCATATTTCGCCATATCAGGATCGATGTCGAGTAGCTCGGCCACCTTTCTCCACTGGCCGTCGTTCGCCGCCGCGATCTGCAGCATCCCGTCGGCGCACCGGAAGGCGCCGTAGGGGGCGATCGAGGCGTGGTGGTTGCCGTTGGCCCCCGGCACCTTCCCGCCGACGGTCCAGGCCGTGCCGTGGTAGGAGTGCACGCCGGTGACCGCCGCCAGCAGCGACGTGCGCACCACTCTCCCCTCGCCCGTACGCTCCCGCTCGTACAGCGCGGCCACCACCCCGTACGCGCCGTGGATGCCCGCCAGCAGGTCGGCGATCGAGGCGCCGACGCGGTAGGGCTCGTCAGGCGACGGGCCGGTCAGCGACATCAGCCCGGCCTCGCCCTGGGCGATCTGGTCGTAGCCGGGGCGGCCGCCCTCCGGCCCGTCGTGGCCGAACCCGGTGATCGACAGGATCACCAGGCGCGGGTTCAGCTCGTGCAGCCGGTCGGCCGTGAAGCCCAGGCGGTCGAGCACGCCGGTGCGGAAGTTCTCCACCAGCACGTCGCACTGCCGGACCAGGCGCTCGACCAGATCCTTGCCCTCCGGGGTCTTCAGGTCGACGGCGATGGACTGCTTGTTGCGGTTCGCCGCCAGGAAGTATGTCGATATTTCGTGATCCGGGCCTACGAAGGGCGGGCCCCAGCCGCGCGACTCGTCCCCGCCCTCCGGATGCTCCACCTTGATCACCCGCGCGCCCAGATCACCCAGCATCTGCGCGGCATGAGGGCCCGCCAGAGCCCGCGACAGATCGAGCACCACGATGTCACCGAGGGGTCCGGGCAACGTCAACCTCCTGCGTGCGGGTCGGAGCGGGAGCACATTGTCTCAGCCCCACCACCCCAGTCATCTACCCTGGGCCCGTGGAATCCCTGGCCCGCCGCATCCGGGCGCTCCCCCCGTCATGCGGCACGGTTCGGCTGGTCGCCGTCGACGGCCCCGCGGGGTCCGGCAAGACCACGTACGCCAACGCGCTCGCGGCCACGCTCGGCTGCCAGGCCGTGCACGCCGACGACTTCCCCGTACCCTGGCACGAAGGCCCCGCCACCTGGTTCGCCGCCCTCTTCGACCAGGTTCTCGAACCGCTCCGGCAGGGACGGCCCGGTGGTTTCCGACGCTATGACTGGGTTCGCGGCGTCTACGCCGAGCCGGTGGCGGTTCCCGTCGCGCCGCTGCTGATCATCGAAGGCGTGGGCACGGCCAGGAAGTCCGCGGCCGATCTGCTGGCCTACGGCATCTGGCTGGAGGCGCCCGACGACGTCCGGCTCCGGCGGGTGCTGGAGCGCGACGGGCCAGGGCTGGAAGAGCGGTGGCGGGAGTGGTTCGAGGCCGAACGCGCCTGGTTCGCCGCCGACGGCACGCGCGCCCGCGCCGACCTGATCGTCGCCACGGCGCCTTCCTGCGGCGGCCCCATGGGTGACGCGCCGCGTTGACGGCGGTCCTATAAGTGACGCATCGCGCGCCGACGCCTTTACAAAGTAGATTCGCGCCCGGGACGCGACGCGGCGATCAGGACTTCAGCACCTTGGTCAGGGCCTCCGCGACGTCGGCGGCGCGGGCCGGGTCGTCCATGAGCATCGCCTGACGCACCCACACCACGTTGACGGCCGCCTCGTCGGCGGCGGGGCACGGCCCGGTCCTGGCGCCCTCCGCGGCGAGCGCGGCCATGGTGCCGAGCGGCGGGTATCCCGCGTCCAGCGGCACCCCTTCGGCGGCCATCGCGGCCAGCAGGAAGTCGCGCTCGACGGGCACGCCGATCCGCAGCATGACCAGGTGCCGCGAGTCCCGCGTCGTGCCCGGCGGCGGTCCCAGCATCGTCACCGGCAGGCCGGCCAGCTCGCGTTCGAGCGCGGCGCAGAAGGCGGCGCGGCGGGCGAGCTCGTCGTCCAGCCGGTCCAGCCACGGCAGCAGGAGCGCGGCCTGGATCTCCGTGAGGCGCAGGTTCCAGCCGACCGAGGGGTGGCCGTACCACTGGCCGCCGGGGCGGCGGCCGACGTTGCACACCGACCAGATCGCCTCGTACGCGGACTCGTCCCGGCAGACGACGAGCCCGCCCTCCCCCGCCGTCATCGCCTTGCTGGACTGGAAGCTGAACACGCCCGCGTCGCCCAGCCCGCCCACCGGCCGGTCCTTGTAGGCGGCGCCGTGGGCCTGGGCGGCGTCCTCCACCACCGCGAGGCCGTGCCGGGCGGCGAGGTCGGTGATCGGGTCCATGTCGGCAGGGCTGCCGGCCAGGTGGACGGGCATGACGGCGGCCGTCCTGGGGGTGAGCGCGTCTCGTACGGCATCCGGTGACAGGTGGAGGTGGGCCGGGTCCACGTCCGCGATCACCGGGACCGCGCCCGTGAGCAGCACGGCCGTGGCCGAGGCGACGAAGGTGTAGGCGGGCACGATCACCTCGTCGCCGCGGCCCACGCCCAGGCCCTTGAGCGCGGCGAACAGGCCCAGCGTGGCGTTGCCCGCGGCGACCCCGTACGGGACGCGGGCGGCGCGGGCGAACGCGGCGACCAGGTCCGTGACCACGGAGCCGCCCTGGGTGGCGCCCCACCGCCCGCTCTCCAGCACGTCCATGACGAGCTCGCGCTGGCGGGGGTCGAGCGGCGGCGGCCACGCGGGCCAGGGGTCGGTGCGGACCGGCGAGCCGCCGTGGATCGCGAGCGTCACGGGAGGTCCCTTCTTCGGCGCGGGTTTCGGTACGGGCGGGCCGGATGCGACTGAGGTACCGGCGTGGGCGAACGGGTGCGGCGTGAGGTTCCGGCGTGGGCGGGCGGGTGCGGCGTGGCGGGCGGGTGCGGCGTGGAGGTCAGGGGAGGCGCGGGCCCAGGATGCGGGCCAGGTTGCCGCCCTGGATGAGGGCGCGGTCGGCGGGGGCGAGGGGAGCCAGGGCGATGCGGCCGTAGCCGATCCTGAGGTCGAGGAAGCAGGCGTCCGAGCCGAAGACCACCCGTTCCGCCCCCGCCAGCGAGGCCAGGCGGGCGATCCAGCGGCCGGTCGACTTGGAGCCGCACACCTCCAGGAACACGTTCGGGTGGCCGGCCACGAGGCGGGCGGCGCGGGCGAACCCGGACGGCCACAGGCCGGTGTGGCCCATGAGGATCGGCACGTCCGGATGCCGGGCGGCGACAGTGGCGAACTGTTCAGGGTCGCTCCACGGAGAGTCCGTCTGCCCGTGGGAGAGCACCGGCAGGCCGAGCTCCCAGACCGGGTCGTACCGAGGGTCGTCGAGGCGGCACTGGTGGACGTCCGGGTGCAGCTTGACGCCCCACACGCCGTCGAGCGACAGCGGGGTGCGGTGGTGCGGGTTGTAGACCTGCCAGACGCCGAACCGGCCGGGGTGGCGTTCGGCGATCTCGCGGGCCAGCCGGTTGCCGCGCCCGGCGTCGGGGCCGACGGCGAGCAGGTGGCTGATGCCCATGGCGGTGACGCCGATCCGGTCCATGGCGGCGACCAGGCCGCCGGCGGTGGGGTCGGGGATGAGGAAGTCGGGCCAGGTGCCGACGTGGCCGTGCGCGTCGAGGATCATGGGCGGCCTCCGAGCAGCCTTTCCAGGGAGCCCGCCGCGATCAGGCCGGTCTCGCGCGGGGTCAGGCCGAGGTGGTCGAGGAGGAAGCGCGGGCCGCAGTCGTCGGCCACCGGGGCGCCGGTGCCGAACACCAGCCGCTCCGCGCCGAACCGCTCGGCCAGCCACTCCACGCCGCCCTGGGTGTTCACCGTGCCGGTCTCCACCCAGACGCCCGGCGCCTCGGCCATCAGCTCGGCCAGCGCGCGCAGGCGGCGGTAGCCGGGGTTGAGCACGAGGATCCGCAGGCCGGGCAGCCGCTCGGCGAGGGTGCGGAGCTGCGCCGTCGAGGTCTCGTCGAGGTCGACGGCGACGGCCGGGCCGGGCGCCGCCCCCGCGCCCAGGGCGGCGAGCCAGCGGAGCGCGACCGGGCCGGTCAGGTCGAACCGGTGGCGCTCCGGGCAGAGCCGCACCATGCCCACCCCCCACGCCCGCACGGCGTCCGGCGTGGCGGGCGCGCACGCCCCCGGCACGCCGGGCACCACGACGGGCACCGGGACGAGCCGGGGGTCGCCGAGCGCGAAGAGGGCGTCGTTGCCCGCCTCCGCGTCGGAGTAGAGGCTGAGGGTGTGCGTCACCAGCGCCCTGGCGATGCCCAGACGGTCCAGGTCGGGCCGCGGGTCCACCGGCAGGTCGTCGAACGGCACGGGGCCGGCCAGCCGGTGGGCGTCCACGATCAATTTCGGCACAGACCGAAATCTAAGACCCGGGAGTGGGAACCGTCAAGGCGGGGCAGCGCGGGTCCAGCCGGATCCGCGCCAGGTCGCGGCCCGCTATCGCCCAGGCGTGCCAGGAGCCGGGCTCGAAGTGGAGCTGCGGGTTGGTGTGCCACTCGTCGCCGAGACCGGTGGCGAGCAGCGTGGCGCCGCGCTCCGCGTCGAGCTCGTAGGCGTTGCCTCCCTCCCGGAACACCGAGGCGAAGACCCGCCCGCGGTGCACGGTCAGCTCGCCGTACCCGGACAGTTTGCCCTGCTGGACGATCTGCCGGGTGGCCGGGTCCAGGGCGATCCAGGCGCCGGAGTCCCGCTTGTACGACGCGTACAGGAGCCCGTCGTGCACCAGGACGTCCTGGAAGGTGCGGTGGCCCGGCACCGGGTCGGCCTGCCACAGGACGGTGCGGGTGCGCAGGTCGAAGGCGGCGATGGACGCGGTCGGCGTGCTCGTGCCGAACACGTCGCCGGCCAGGTAGACCACGCCCTCGTCCGCGTCGAGTGACAGGCTCATGAGGTTCTGGCCGGGGATGACGTCCTGGTAGACGTCAGCCTCGCCGGTGCGGGGGTCCACGACGGACAGCGCGCCGGGGATGGACGCCGACAGCGACGAGGTGGCGACCAGGAGCTTGCCGGTGCGCGGGTCGTACTCGATGTCCCAGGGCCGCTTCTGCTCGTGGCCCAGGTAGCCGAGGCTGCGCACCTCGTCGGTGCGGATGTCGACGGAGACGATCTCGCCGGTGGGGTACATGGCGGCGTAGATCTTGTTCCCGTGCCTGACCATGGCCTTGGGCTCGCCCGGGACGCGGATCCTGCGCTGCTCGCCGGTGCGGAGCGCGCGGACGTCCATGGCGAAGTGGCCGCCGACGTACAGGGCCCGGTTGGGGACGAGCACCATGCTCTGCGGCCGTTCGGCGCCGGCCGGCATCCCCGCGTCGATCAGGTCGGTGAACTCGGCGGCGCCGGTGCGGGCGTCCAGCGACCACAGTCCGCCGCTGCCCGCGAACGACAGCAGGGTGTCCTCGCCGGTCACGTGGAGCAGGCGGGTCTCGTCCCCGTAGGACGGCGGGTCCACCACGCGGGTCAGCGCGGTGTCGCCGGTCCGGTAGCGGTAGACGGTGCCGTCGGGGCGCGAGGCGGCGTAGACGGTGCCGTCGGCGGTCACGGTCAGGGCGTCGAGCAGGCCGGACTCGACGGTGACGCGCCGCAGGTCCGTGCCGTCCTTGCGGACGTCGATGAGCTCGCCGCCGGCGGCCGCGAGCACCCGGTCGCCGTTGAGCGTGACCACCCCGAACGCCGCGCCCGCGTCGGCGAGCTGCCTGATCTCGCCGCTCGCGCGGTCGATCCGCATGAGGAGCCGCTTCTCCAGCAGGCCGGCGTACACGTGGGTGTCGTCGGCCGCCACCGCGCGGACGTAGTGCTCGCCCGGGGCCAGCACGCCGAACCTGCGGACCGCGCCGCTGCCCGGGACGTACTCCCAGACACGGCCGTCGGAGGAGGTGCCGGCGTAGAGCGTGCCGTCGGGGGCCGCGGCCAGGCTCCACACGAAGCCGCCGACGGCGCCGAAGGAGTGCAGGTGCGCCACCTCGCCGGTGGCGATGTCGAAGCTGTAGAGGTCGGGCACCGGATACGTGCCGACGTACACCTTGCCGCCGGACACGGCGACCGCCCAGCCGCCCTCGGGCTCGCCCGTGGCCGGTCCGTCGGGCAGCGTGACGCTTCTGATCACCTTGCGCGTGGCCAGGTCGAGCTCGGCCAGCACCGGCGGCTTGGGGCCGCGGCTGACGAGGTAGGCGCGGCCCTCGTGGACGGCGGCGCCGACGATGGCGGCCGTCACCGAGGCGGGCCCGTACGTGGTCACCGCCGGGTCGCCGCAGCGCGACGGCGCGGCGGAGGCGGGCGCCGGGAAGACGAGCGCGGGTAACAGGACCGCCGCCACGGCGAGCAGGGATCGGATCATGCCCATACCTCGTTCATTCGTGCTTGATTTTGGGCCAGACCGTAACTTTATGAACGGGATACGTCAATGGCATGATGGCCCGCATGTCGATGGAGGAGGGGGCCGCCATGGCTTTCGACGCGTGGAGTCTGATAGGCGACCTGGAGGTGGCGCTGGACGTGGACGTGCTGGTCGGGGCCTATCCCGACCGCGACGGGCCGCCCGGCGCCGCGGAGTCGGTGGGCGGCCTGCTGGCGGAGCACCGCACCGCGGCCGGGGCGGTGGCGAGCCTGCGGGCGGCCCTGTTCGACATGCGATCGGGCAACGACGAGGTGCTGGCCCTGGGCGGCGACCCGCGCTGGCTGCCCGTCGGCACGGTGGACCTGCGCGACCCGATCGGCGCGGGCCGCGAGCTCGACCGGCTGGCGGGCGCGGGGGTGCGGGCGGTGCGGTTGTTCCCTGACGAGCAGGGCGTGGAGGCGTCGTTCCCGTCGGTCCGGCATGTCGCCCGGCGGGCCGCGGAACTCGGGCTGGTGGTGCTGACCGGCGGGGACGTGCGCCGCTTCTGGCAGCCGTTCGCGGGGCTCGGCGCCCGGGTCGTCTTCCTCGACACGCACTTCTACCATCTGGGCGACTTCCTGGTGGCGGCGCTGGACGAGCCGGGGTTCCACACCTCGACCCGGCTGCTCAACTCCCCCGACGCGCTGGAGACGGTGGCCGCCGAGGTCGGCGCGGAGCGGCTGCTGCACGGCACCCGCGCGCCGCACTACGAGCCGATCGTGCCGCTGCTCCGGCTGGCGACGAGCGGGCTGGGTCCTGACGAGGTGGCCGCCGTGGCCGGGGGCAACGCGAGGAGGCTGCTTTCATGATCATCGACGTGCACGCGCACTGGGGGCCGTGGTTCTTCACCATGGACGTGGCCGGGGCGAGCCTGGCCACCATGGACCGCTACGGCATCGGCAAGGCGATCGTGTCGGCCACCGAGGCGGTGATCTACGACGCCCCGGCGGGCAACCGGGCGCTGGCCAGGGTGCTCGACGGGCAGGACCGGCTGTACGGGTACGTCACGGTCAACCCGCGGCGGCTCGGCGAGGCGGCCGGGGACCTGCGGGAGCTGACCGGCCCGTGGGTCGGAATCAAGATCCACACGGACTACACGGGCTCCCCGGTGACCTCGCCGCGGATGCGGGCCGCCCTGGAGCTGGCCGCCGAGGCGGGCCTTCCGGCGCTCGTGCACACCTGGGGCGCCTCGGTGCTGGACCTGGCCCAGGTGTGCCTGGACATCCCGGAGCTGCGGGTGATCGCGGGTCACATGGGCGCCGACGGTCACCGCCACGCGATCGAGGCCGCCAACGCCTGCGACCGCCTCTACCTGGAGCCCTGCTGGTCGCACGCGCCGGCGGGCCGGATCGCCGAGGTGGTGGCGGCCGTGCCCGACCGGCAGCTGCTGTTCGGCACCGACGCGACGCTGATCGACCCGTCGTCGGCGTTCGGCGCGGTCGCCGCGGCCGGGCTGACCGGCGTGACGGCGGAGCGGGTCGCCTGGCGCAACGCCGCGGAGCTGTTCAAGATATAGACATTACGGCCCAGTCCGTTATAGCGTGCGGCGAAACTTCACCTGGGAGCCGCACATGATCCCCCGCCGTCGATTCCTGCAGGCGGCCGCCGCGTCCACGGTGGCCGCCGCCCTGCCCGCCACGCTGCCCGCCACGCTGCCCGCCGCACCCGCGCACGCCGCGCCGGTCCCCGAGGGAACCCTCACCGACCTGGGTCCCGCCAGCGTCGCCAGCCCGCTCGGCAACGCCGAGTTCGTCGGCGGCGTGCTCTACGCGGGCTCGCGCGGGCTGTCGCCCAACGTGGTCGGCGCATACGATCTCGCCGAGGATTCGGTCACCGCCCATTTCGACATCCCGACGGGCATCGGCGTGTGGGCGATGTGCAAGACGGGCACCGACGTCTACGTCGGCACCCACTCCAAGTCCGACCTCTACAAGCTCGACACGGTGGCGGGCACGCTGACCAAGGTCGCCTCGGTGCCCGACCACTTCATCTGGAGCCTGGCCGCCTCCCCCGACGGCAAGGTCTACCTGGGCACCTCCGAGCCGGGCAGGGTCAAGGAGTACGACCCGGCCACGGGCGTCGTGCGCGACCTCGGTGAGGCCGCGCCCGGCGAGGCGTACGTGCGCGCCGTCCAGGCCGACGACCGCTACGTCTACGCCGGCGTCGGCGCCAACGCCCACCTCGTCGCCATCGACCGGGCCACCGGCGAGCGGCGCGACCTGCTGCCGCCCGAGCTGGCCGACCGCGACTGGGTGTCGAGCATGAGCGTCTCCGGCACGCACATCGCCGGCGGCATGAACTCCCTGGCCGAGCTGCTGATCCTCAGCAAATCCGACCCTTCCGACCACAAGGTCGTCAAGGCCACGGCCCCGGGCGAGAAGTACATCGTCTCGGTGCTCATCCACGACGGCTACGTGTACTTCGCGGGCCGCCCCTCCGGCACCTTCTACCGCTGCCGCCTGGACTCCGGCGAACTGGAAGTGCTCGGCGTGCCGTACTTCGAGGCCGCCACCCACCGCATCCTCGCCCACGAGGGCCGGATCTACGGTGTGCAGGACAACGCGGTGTTCGTCTACGACCCCGAGACCGGCGCCATCGACTACCGCAACCTGGTGCAGCGCGGGTTCAGGGCCGCGCCCGAGGAGCCGATGTCCGTGCACAGCGACGGCCGGCGCGTCTACGTGGGCGGCAAGAGCGGTGCCGACATCCACGACCTGGCGACGGGCGAGGTCACCAGGCTCGCCATCCCCGGCGAGCCAAAAACCATGCTCACGCTCGGCCACACCACCTACCTCGGCGTCTACACCCAGGCCGCGCTCTACGCGCACCGCTCAGGCCAGGCCGAGGCGGAGTTGCTCGCCCGGGCCGGCAACCAGCAGGACCGCCCGCGCGACCTGGCCTACGACGCCAGGACGGGCCTGATCGTGATGCCCTCCCAGCCGGAGCCCGGCCACATGAACGGCGCGCTGACCCTCTACTCCCGCCGCACCGGCGAGTACACCGTCCAGCGGCCCGTCGTCGAACGCCAGACCGTCTACTCGGTCGCCACCAGGCACGGCACCGCCTACCTCGGCACCCTGATCCAGGAGGGCCTCGGGCTGCCCCCGGTCACCACCACCGCCCGTCTGGCCGCCTACGACCTCGTCCGGCGCAAGCTGCTGTGGGAGCTCGAACCCCTGCCCGGCGCCCGCTCGATCATCTCGCTCTCGCTCGGCGTCGTGAATCTGTACGGCATCTCCAGCACGGGCGAGGTGTTCGAGTTCGACCTGCTGCGCAAGAAGGTCACCAGGACGCTCAAGGTCGGCAACCGCGGCAGCGACCTGCACGTCGTCGGCCGGGTGGCCTACTGCACGGACGGCGACAAGGTGTACAAGATCGACCTGGTCACGTTCACCGTCAAGCCGATCGCCGAGGGCCTGGCCGGGCAGTGGTTCGGCGGTGAGCCGAAGCTGGCGCTGGATCCCTCGCGCAAGGCGTTGTTCGGGGTGAAGGGCCGCGACCTGGTCCGCATCGCCATCACCGGCCGCCGATGAGGCGGCGTGAATCCTGTGGTTTCGGATGATCCACGGGTGATAGGACGAGGGGATGCGATATCCATCCCCTCTGCGCCCCGGTGACCGGATCGGCGTCACCTCCCCGTCCAGCGGCGTGGACAAGACCCTGCACGACCGGCTCCAGGTCGCGATCCGCACCGTCGAGGCGCGCGGCTACGAGGTCGTGACCGGGTCGTGCATGGACGGCGCCGGCCACGTCAGCGCGCCCGCGGCCGAGCGGGCGCGCGAGCTGACGGACATGCTCACCGACCCCGCGATCAAGGCCGTGGTGCCGCCGTGGGGCGGGGAGACCGCGATCGACCTGCTCCCCCTGCTCGACTGGGAGGCGCTGCGCGCGGCGGAGCCGACCTGGGTGGTGGGCTACTCCGACCTGTCGACGATCATCACCCCGCTGACCCTGCTGACCGGCGTGGCGACGATCCACGGCAACAACCTCATGGACACGCCGTACCGGGTGCCGGACGGGCTGCTCGGCTGGCTCGACATCGTGGCGCTGCCGTCCGGCGCCACGTTCACCCAGACGCCGCCGGGCCGCTACCGGGCGCAGGGCTTCGACGAGTGGCAGATCTCTCCCGAGGCGGACGAGTTCACCCTCGACACGCCCGGCGGCTGGACCCGGCTGGACGGCGACGGCCCGGTGACGGCCGAGGGCCGGCTGATCGGCGGCTGTGTCGAGACGCTGTGCAACGTCGCCGGGACGCGGTACGCCGACACCTCTTCCTTGTCCGCCGACGGGCTCATCGTGTACGTCGAGGCGGACCAGCACGACGCCGGCACGATCTGCCGCCACCTGCACGGGATGCGCCTGGCCGGGTTCTTCGACGGCGCCACCGCGATCCTCGCCGGGCGCACCCGCGCCCCCGGCCTGCTCACGCTGACCCAGCACGAGGCGGTGCTCGACGCCCTCGGCGGGCTCGGCGTGCCGATCATCGCCGACGTCGAGTGCGGTCATGTCCCGCCGTACCTGCCGCTGGTCAACGGCGCCCGCGCGCGCGTCTCGTACGCCGGAGGGCAGGGCGAGATCACCCAGACGCTGGCGTGACGCGCTCGTGCAGGGTCAGCAGGGTGTAGGCCGCGACCGACCCCGAGTCGCCCACCTCGCCGGCGCGGAGCATGTCCTCGAACTCGGCCCGGCTCACCCACCGCCGGCGCATGTCCTGCTCGGTGTGCTCGCGCTCGGCGGCCCCCGCCTCCAGGCCGGTGGCGAGGTAGACGTGCAGCCGCTGGGTGGCCAGGCCGTGGGCGTTGTCGAGCGCGCCCAGCGGGGTCCAGGTCCGCGCGCGCAGGCCGGTCTCCTCCGCCAGCTCCGTCCGCGCGACGTCCTCGGGGGTGGGCTCGGCGGCCGAACCCTGCGGGAAGCTCCACGACCGGCGGCGCACCGGGTAGCGGTACTCCTCCACCAGGTGGAAGCCGTCCCGCTCCATCGGGATGACCAGGGCGAAGTCGGGCTTGTCGACGTAGCCGTAGGTGCCGCGTGATCCGTCGGGACGTTCGATCTCGTCCTCCCGGACCTTCATCCACGCGTTGGCGTAGACCACCTTGGTCGAGAGCTGCCTGATCGTTCCGGCTTCCGCATCGCGCATGATCCGATGCTAGCTGTCTGGTTTGTCCGCTGGTGGTGTGACAGATCGGAGTACGGTCTCGCGCTCTCCGACCGGCAGGGCGGGGCCGTACGGGTCATGGGCGTGATCGTGAGAGATGCGGCCTTCAGCGGCGGCGAGCCAGAGCATGCGCTGGACGTAGCCCTCCATGGGGTCGGTGAACGTGGCCGCGGCCAGGCGGTCCAGGCGGGACGACGCGTCGTGGAAGGCGGGCAGGTCCGGACCCCGGAAGGCGCGCATCACGGCGGCGGTCAGCCCGACCTTGGCGGCTGCGATGCCCACCAGGGCCGCTTCGGCACCCCACAGCAGGGACGGGGCGAACATGCGGTCCTCGCCGGTGATCGCGAGCCGGCCCGCGTCCCTGGTGAGGGCGATGGCGCGCTGGCAGCCCATCGCGTCCGAGAGCAGGGCCGTCTTGAGGCCCGCCACACCGGGATGGGCGAGGAGGCCGCGCATCACCTCGGGCGGGCAGGGCCGGGTGTAGAGGTCGAAGGCGATCATGGGGAGCCGGGCCGCCCGCCAGACGGCGTCATGGTGCGCGAGCCGGTCGCCCGGCGACGGGAACACCAGCACCCCGGTGGCCCCCAGCTCCGCCGCGAGCCTCGCCTGCTCCGCGGCGCCGTCAGGCTCGCCGTCCTCCGGGATGGTGCCCTGTCCGGGTGTGCCGCCCACGCCGGCCAGGACCGGGACGCCGAGGGCGACCGCGCGCCCGATCACGGCGGCGCGCACGTCCGGCGTCAGGAAGGGGCCGCGGCCCGTGTGGGCGAGGACCGCCAGGGCGCCGGCGCCGTCCGCGACGAGGGAGGCCAGGTAGCGGGTCACGACGTCCGGGTCCACCTCGCCCGCGGCGGTCATGGGCGTGGCCGCGGCGGCGATCAGCGTGCCACGGAGGCGATCCCGGAGCTCACGTGCAGCAATATCCACATTAATGAGCCTATTTGAACCCGGTCATCGCGATGCTGTTCACCAGATACCGCTGCAGCAGGAAGAACACCAGCAGGCACGGGATCACCGAGATCGTCGCCGACGCCATGAGCATCGACAGCTGCATCTCCTCGGTGCGCAGCGTGGTCAGTCCCACGGTCAGCGTCCGGGTGGCGTCGCTCTGGCCGACGACCAGCGGCCAGAGGAAGTCGTTCCAGTGCCACAGGAACACGAACACGCCCAGCGTGGCCATGATCGGCCGGGTCAGCGGCACCACGATCGTCAGATAGACCCGCAGCTCCGACGCCCCGTCCACCTTGGCCGCGTCGAACAGCTCGTCCGGCAGCCCCATGATGAACTGCCGCATCAGGAAGACCGCCTGCGAGTTGGCCAGCGTCGGCACGATCAGGCCCCAGAACGTGTCCACCCCGTCCAAGCTGTTGACCAGCACGAACGTGGGGATGAGCGTGGCCTGGAACGGCACCATCATGGTCGCCAGGAACGTCCAGAACATCGTGTCGCGGCCGGGGAAGCGCTTCTTGGCGAACGCGTAGCCGGCCATCGACGCGGTGAGCAGGATGACCACCACGGACACGACGGAGTAGACGAGCGAGTTGACCGTCCACTCCACGAACCCGGACGCCGACAGCACCCTGGTCAGGTTGTCCAGCGTGAGCGTCTCGGGCCACTGGGCGGGCAGCGTCGGCTGACCCGCCGGCGACAGCGCCACGATCAGCATGGCCAGGAACGGCGCGACGGTCAGCACCGACAGCACGGCCAGCAGGACGGCGAGCGGCCACCTGGCCCGTCGGCGCGGCGCCCGTCCGGCGGCGCGGTCGCGGGCGAGCGGCCTGGATGCGGTGAGCGTCACGTGTTCCCCCGGTCCAGGAAGCGGCGCTGGATCAGCGACACGGCCAGGACGATCGCGAACAGCACCACGCCCCAGGTCGCGGCGTAGCCGAAGTCGAAGGAGCGGAAGCCGTGGTCGTAGATGCCGTAGATGAGCGTGTACGTGGCCCGCGCCGGGCCGCCGCCGGTCATCACGTAGATGGTGTCGAACACCTGGAAGGCGCTGATGGTCTCGATCACCAGGACGAAGAAGAGCGTCGGTTTGAGCAGCGGCAGCGTGATCCGGCGGAACTTCTGCCAGGCGCCGGCCCCGTCGACCGTGGCGGCCTCCAGGTAGCTGGCCGGGATCGACTTGAGACCGGCCAGCAGGATGAGCATCGAGTAGCCGAACCCCTTCCACACCGACACCACGGCCAGCGCGGGCAGCACCAGCGACGCCTGCTCCAGGAACGCCACCGGGCCGAGCCCCAGCTTGCCGATCAGGCCGTTGATCAGCCCGTCGAACTCGTAGATCCAGCGCCAGACGATGCCCGCCAGCACGAAGCTGGTCACGTACGGCAGGAAGAGCATGCCGCGGAACAGGCCCCGCATGAACACCACCTGGTTGAGCAGCAGCGCGGTGCCGAGCGCCACCAGGACGGTGAGCGGCACGTAGATCGCCGCGTACACCAGCGAGACCCGCAGGCTGAGCCAGAAGTTGACGTCGCCGAGCAGCCTGGCGTAGTTGTCCGCGCCGACGAAGCTCCACTCGCCGCCGATGTTCCAGTTCGTCAGGCTCATGCCCGCCGCCCCCAGTGAGGGGAAGATCCGGAAGATCAGGAAGAGCACGAACACGGGCAGCACGAACAGCAGCCCGGTGACCGGGTCACGCAAGCGATGACGCACGGCGTTCCTTTCTCGTTCAGCCGCCGTTGGCCAGCAGCGCGTTGGCCTCCTCGGCCGCCGCGTCGAGGGCCTGCTTGGCGTCCTCCTGGCCGAGCAGGGCCGCCTGGATGTGCGGCGCGATGAGGCCCATGACCTGGCGGGCCTGGGGGTGGGTGTCGCCGGGGAAGGCGTACTCCAGGGACTTGGCGAACTCCTTGGCCGACTCCGACTGGTCCGGCACGGTGACGTCGGTGCGGGCCGGGAAGAAGCCGGACTCCTTGGCCAGCTCTCCCGTGACCTCGGGCGAGGCCAGGTAGCCGGCCAGCTTCCTGGCGGCGTCCTTGTGCTCGGAGTGCTTGGCCAGCACGACCCCGCCGGGGATGCCGAACGCGACCCGCTTGGCACCTTCGAGAGGCAGGCCGATGCCGACGTTCTCCTCGCCGATGACGGCGCCGAGCTGGACGGCCTGCCCGGCGGTGGCCGCGTGGTACATGGCGGTCTTGCCCGCCGCCAGCGCGCCGCCCTCGATGTCGTTGCCCTTGCTGGCGGTGTTCTCCGGGAGCCCGCCCGCGGCCTTGAGGTCGAGCAGGAGCTGCAGGCTCGCCACGCCCTCCGGGCCGTTGAACGCCACGCTCTTGCCGTCGGGGGCGAACACGGTGCCGCCGTTGGCCCACAGGAAGGGGTAGAAGCTCTGGTTCAGGCTGACCTCGGGCTTGCCCGGGTAGTCCAGCACGGCGACCTTGTTCGCGGCGAGCTTGGGGGCGGCCGCCTTGAGCTCGTCCAGCGTCTCGGGGATCTTCTCGACGCCCGCCTCGGCGAACAGCTTCTTGTTGTAGATGGGCGCGGTGATCGTCTGGTAGATCGGCACGCCGTAGAGCTTGCCGTCGACGGTCAGCGCGGTGAGCGAGCTGGGCAGGTAGGCGTCCTTCGCCTCGGCCACCACGTCGTCGACCGGCTCGATCGTGCCCTGCTGGGCGTACTGCGGGATCTGGTCGGGGCCGAGGACGACCAGGTCGAAGCCCTTCTTCGAGACCAGGGCGGTGGTGACCTTCTCCTGGCGGCCCTCCCACGGCTGCTGGTCGACGGTGACGTCGACGTCCGGGTTCTTCGCCTCGAAGTCCTTCTCGACCTTCTGCCAGAACGCCTGGCTCTTGGCCTGGTCGCCGATGACCGGATACATCCACAGGGTCACCGTGCTCTTGTCCGAACCGCTGGACGATCCGCACCCGGCGGCGGCGATGCTCAGCGCGATCGCGACGCCCAGGGTCGCTGTCTTTCTCATCGGCGGCAACCTTTCCTTAATACCGGTCCTGACCGAAACCTAGTAACGCGATCCTCCTCGGGTCAATCCCCGATATCCGACCGTGACGAGGACGGGGCCAGAAATCTGGTCATCTCCCGCGCGATGAGGTGGACGTGATCGGGTGTGTAGTTCTCGTTCCAGTCGATGACCATCAAGGTCTCCGCGACCATCCGCTCGGCCTCCGGGCAGGGCCGGGGGGCGTACCCCTGCAGAGGGTAGCGAGAGGCCCCGTATATCGGCCCTTGCCATACGGGGGCGTGGTTCAGCGGCTCGTCCAGATATCCGGCCCGCGCCGGTATCCCGGCCGCCCGCAGCTTCCCGGCCAGCTCCGCCGCGCCGCCGCCGGGGAGCACGACGGGGAAGAGCCACCAGGCGTGCCCCTCCGGGCGCGGCAACCGTACGCCTGGAAGCCCCTGCAAGGCCTCCAGGAGCTGTACGGCCGTGCGGCGGCGGGCGGCGACCACCCCGGGCAGCTTGGCGAGCTGGGCCCGCGACACGGCGGCCTGGAGCTCGGTCATGCGGTAGTTCAGCCCGAAGGCGGCGTGCGAACGGCCCGCCGAGCGGTCCCAGCCCTTGTCGGCGAACAGCCGCATCCGGCGGGCCAGCTCGTCGTCGCCGGTAAGCGTGAGGCCGCCGTCGCCGCAGGTGATGTGCTTCCACTGCTGCAGGCTCAGGCAGGCGACGTCGCCGACCGTCCCGGCGAGCCGAGCGACCCGGCCGCCCGCCGGGTCCGGCAGTTCGGTGAGCCAGGCCTGGGCGCAGTCCTCGATCAGGGCCAGGCCGTGCGCGTCCGCCAGGGCGCGCAACTCGTCCACCCGCGCCGGCGCCCCGAACAGGTGCACCGCCATGATGGCCCGCGTGCGCGGCCCGATGAGCGCCGCGACGGCGGCCGGGTCGAGATTGCCGTCGGACGGATCGACATCGGCGAAGACAGGGACGGCGTTCTGCGCCAAGATGGGGGCCACAGTGCCGAAGTCCGTGATCGGTGTCGTGATGATCTCGTCGCCGGGGTCCGGCGCGGCGGCCACGACGGCGAGATGGAGGGCTGCGGTGCCCGAGCTGCACGCGATCGCGTGGCGCACGCCGTGCAGCTCGGCGATCTCGCGTTCGAGCGCCCGCGCCTCGGTGCCCCAGACGGAGTTGAGCATGCCCGAGCGGATCACCCGCTCCAGGGCGGCCACCTCCTCGTCGCCGAGCGTGCGGCCTTCCGGCTCGGCCATGGACGGGAACTTCACAGAGCACCTCACAGGATAAGATTGCGGCCTTGACCGTAATAAGCGAGAGGGGAGCATGGGTGGCGATCGTCATCGGCGTCGTCGGCCCGCATGACCTGGTAGACCAGGTCGCGGCCACCTGCGAGGAGCAGCCGGGCGTCAGCGCCCTGCGGCTGGACTACGACCACGAGTCGCAGGCGCCCGCGATCGTGGAGGCGCACACCGCGGCCGTCGAGGGATGGCTGTTCACCGGCATCGTGCCGTACATGCTCTCCCGCGACGCGGAGGCGCTGACCCGCCCCGCCGCGTTCGTCGACTACACGGGCGCGACGCTGCTCAGCGCCCTGGTACGACTCCAGCACCAGGGCGTGGACGTGACCCGGCTGTCCATCGACACGCTGCCGGCCGCCGACGTCGTCGCCACGTTCGCCGAGGCCGGGCTGCCCACGGGCGAGCTGCGCACGCTCCCCTACCGGCCGGAGATGACGTCGGAGAAGGCCGTCGCCTTCCACCGGCGCGGCCCCGCCCACCCGGTGATCACCTGTCTGAGCAGCGTCCACGAGGCTCTCCGCGACGACATGCGCGTGCTGCGGCTGGCCCCGTCGACGCACTCGGTGCGGGTGGCGCTGCGCCAGCTCCTGCTGACCGCGCAGGGCCAGGCCCAGGAGGACGCGCAGATCGCGCTCGGCCTCGTCGAGGTGGCGAACGACGAGGGCCTGCTGCGCGAGGCCACCGCGCTGGGCGGCACCGTGGCCGCCTTCCGGGGCGGCACCCACCTGCTGGTGACCACCCGGGGCCCGCTGCACGACGCCACCGGCGGCTTCACCGGTCTGCCGCTGCTGGCCCGCCTGGCCGTCCAGAACAACGTGGTGCGCGTCGGCTTCGGCCTGGGCCGCAGCGCCGCCGAGGCGGAGAGCCTGGCCCGCCGCGCGCTCGCCCGCGCCCGCCGCATCGGCGACGTCGCGGCGGTCCTGTCGCTGCGCGCCGACACCGACATCGTGCTGGAGTCGGTTCCCACCGGGCAGGCCGGCGAGCAGAACCTCTCCGTCATCGCCCGCCGCGTCGGCCTGTCGGTGCCCACGCTGGAGAAGCTCCTGGAGGCGCGCAGGGCCGCCGGCGACGAGCCGCTGACGACCCGGGAGATCGCCGACCGGCTCGCCGTCCAGCAGCGCACCGCCCGCCGCATGCTCCACCGCCTGGAGCTCGCCGGCCTCGCCGAACGCACCGGGAATCTCACCAGCGGGTCCAGCGGGCGGCCGCTCACGCTGTACCGGCTGACACTGTGACACCCCGCGGCCTCCTCCCGCTCATGGACGGAAGCCGTCAGGACAGCCAGCGGGCCAGGCCCTCGGCCACGAAGTCGTCGTCCCTGAGCCACGGGTAGGCCGCCCAGACCCGGTCGATCTCCGCGAGCTGCCCCGGCGACAGCTCCTCCGCCGGGTCGAGGCACCAGCGCCCCTCCAGCAGACCCTGGCGGCGCAGCACCTCGTGGATCCCGGGGATGCACCCGTGGAAGCCGTTGACGCTGTCGAAGATGGCCGCGTTGGCGTCGGTGAGGTGCCCGTCGAGGGTGAGCAGCCGCCGGACGGCCGCGTCGTCGCCCGCCCTGGCCCTCTTGGCCTCCTCCAGCAGCTCGACCGCCCGCCGCACCCAGACCGCCCACTGGCCGAGCAGGCCGCCGACGAACTCGACCTCCACCTCCCGCCCGTCCACGACCACCCGGTGCGGGGTGATGAGGTCGGCCAGGATGTGGTCGTCGTTGCCGGTGTAGAGCGCGACCTCCTCGGCCCGCCCCGCGCGCACGACGCCGTGCAGCACGTCGAGCGTGCGGTAGCGGTCGAACGGCGCGACCTTGATGCCTGCCACCGACTCGACCGCCGCCAGCCTGGTCCAGAAGTCCCGCGACAGCGGCCGCCCGCCGACCGCGGGCTGCAGGTAGAAGCCGATCACCGGCAGCACCTCGCCGACCGCCCGCGCCCGCTCCACCAGCGCGTCCTCGCCGAGCTCCGCGTACGGGCTCAGCAGCACCATGTGGTAGCCGAGCGACCGGGCCAGCTCGGCCTCGGCCACGGCCTGGGCGGTCGGCCCGGTGGCGCCCGCTATCAGCAGCACCTCGCGCTCCGACTCGCGGGCGGTGTCCGCGGCCAGCTCCAGCACCGGCGGCAGCAGGTCCGTGCCGTGGATGGCGAACTGCGTGGTGTGCACGCCCACCGCGAGACCGCCGGCGCCCGCCTCCACGTAGTAGCGGGTCAGGGCGCGCTGGCGGCGCTCGTCGAACGTCCGGTCCGCCTTCAGCGCCAGCGGGTGCGCCGGGATGACCAGGCCGCGCCTGAACAGGTCGCGCGCGGACGTCTTGGCCTCTGGAGCCGTGCTGAGCACGTGGGTCCCCCTCGTCATGTGATGTCGCCGGTCTCAGAAACGGCCGTCACGGCGTTCGAACTTGGTGGGCTTGCCCAGCAGCGGCCCGCCGCCGGCCACCCAGCCGGCGATGTGGTCGATCAGCTCCAGCGGCGTGATCCCGGGATACCCGAACAGCCGGTGGCACCGCGACGCGTCCGACAGCAGCGCCGTCGGCGCCTCCTCGCCGGTGAACTCCGGCTCCACCCCGAGCCGCGCGCCCAGCTCCAGCGCGGCCCACCGTACCGAGATCCGCTCGGGGCCCGTCACGTTGAGCACGTACGGCGGGGTCGCGGCGAGCCGCAGGGAGCGGAGCGTCACCTCGTTCGCGTACCCCTGCCACACCACGTTGACCTGACCGGTCGTCAGGTCGACGGGCTCGCCGGCCAGGACCTTCTGCGCCAGGTCGACCAGCACCCCGTAGCGGAGCTCGACCGCGTAGTTGAGCCGGATCAGCGCCATCGGGGTGCCGTGCGCCTCGGCGAAGTGCGCCAGCGTGCGCTCCCGCCCGAGGCAGCTCATCGCGTACTCGCCGACGGGCCCGGCGGGGTCGTCCTCGACGCTGCCCCCGCCGGCGACCGGGACGAGCGGGTAGACGTTCCCGGTGGACAGGGCGGCGATCCGGCTGCCGCGGAACCGGTCGGCGACCCGGCCGGGCAGGTAGGTGTTGGTGAACCAGGTGGCGTGCTCGCGCCCCTGGGTGCCGAACTTGGCGCCGACCAGGAACACCACGTTCGGCGCTTCGGGCAGCTCGCGCAGCGCGCGGTCGTCGGCCACGTCGGCGCTCACCACGGTGGCGCCCGCGCCGGCGAGCGCGTCGGCGAGTCCGGGCTCGGAGAAGCGGGAGACGGCGATGATCCGCCGGTCGCCCCCGGTGGCGTTCAGCGCCAGCCGCACCAGGCTGGGGCCGAGCTTGCCCCCGGCGCCGAGGATCATGATGTCGCCGTCCAGCGCGGCGAGGTCCGCCACGAGCCCGGCGCTCGGCCGCGCCAGCCGCTCCTCGAGTTCCGCTGTGGTCCGCACGCGAGGTCCCCCTTTGTCCTTATTTACGGTCCAGACCGTAACCGGGAGGGGCTGCCGCTGTCAACGGACGGGCACGCTCTCGCGGGCCGAGACGAGGACGTCGAGGATGGCCCGGGTCTCCGCCCACGGCACCGGGCTGGGCCCGCCGCCCGCCATCTCCAGGAACGCCTCGATCGTCCCCGCGTAACCGAGGCCCAGCACCGGGTCGTCACCGGCCTCGATCACCACGTGCTCGTCCCCGCCGCGCCGGTGGACGGTGACGGTGTACGACTCCTCGTCGCTCACGCCGACGATCTCCACCACGCCCGTCACGCCGCTCCCCCACCGCAGCGCCATGACCCCGGTGTCCTCCGACCGGAGCGTCCCGTAGTGCCGGACGGCGCCCGCCGCGCCCGCCAGCCGCACGTCCGGGCCGAGCAGCGCCACCAGCAGCTCCACCCCGTGCACCCCCATGGTCACCAGCGTCCCGCCGCCCTCGGACGGGTTGTCCTGCCAGGCGTTGTAGCCGGTCGCCCAGAGCCCCACGTCATGCCGTACGGTCGCGCGCACCGACAGCACCCCGGCCGGATCCGCCGCCCACCCGGCGAAGGCCGGCGCGAACCGCAGCACGGACCCCGACATCACCCGGTCGTGGATCGGCAGCCGGTCCAGCCGGTCGAGCTGCTCCCTGGTGGCGGCCGCCGGCTTGTTGACGAAACACGCCGCCCCCGTCTCCAGCACCGCCGCCAGCGCCTCCGGCACCCGCGGGTTCGGCACGGTCAGCACCACCCCGTCCGGCCCGCCGTCCAGCGCCTCCCCCAGGCTTCCCGCCACCCGCGCCTTCGGGTGCTCCTCGGTGAACCTCCGCAGCCGTTCCCCGTCCGGCTCCCACACCACGAGCTCGGCATGCCTGGCCAGGGTCCTGGCGTCGGTGTACGGGTGGCTGGTGGCGAGCCCGGCGAGAGCGATGCGCACGATGTCCTCCGATGTCGCACTTCACGAAACGCGCCCATCATGGCAGCCACCGCATTCAGGTGACACTGGGTACGCAGACGGGTACGCTTACGACTGCCGCCCATCGCTGATGGGCCGGAAGTGAGCCCGGGTGGACTGCCGGACGACAGGAGCCCGGGCTTTGCGCTGTCCGGGCTCAGCCGGCCGCCACGAAGACCATCTCCGCCCCCGCGCCGAGCCCCTCCCAGAGCTCGGCCTCCCCCGAGGCGGCCAGCGACGCCGCTCCCGCCACCAGGTCGGGCAGCCACGTCAGAGGCTCCTCCACGGCCGGCACCCACAAGGCGCGCAACCTCGGGCTGATGGCATGACGGGTACGCAGGATGTCGATCAGCTTGCGGTCGGCCGCGTCCAGCCAGGGGCCGCGCGACTCGAAGAAGATCTCCGTCACCGGCCGCCGGCCGAGCTCCCAGAGCAGGTGTTCCATGCACTTGCGGCGGGCCCGCTCCTGCCGCCTGGCGTCGAGGCCCGTCCCCACGACGACGAGCGCGGACGGCCGCAGGCCGGCGACCGTCTCGATGATGAGAGTCCGCCGCTTGGCGTTCTCGTCGCGCCAGTGCAGCCGCCGCTGGCGACGCAGGAGCAGCCCGCGCAGCGCGGCTCGGTGGAAGTCCGCCTGCGCCGGCGGGACGAGCACCGCGGCCATCAGGTAGAGGCCGTGGGACAACCGCATCGACTCATCGACATAGGCGGAGAACGGGGGGGTTCATGAGGGGTCATGTTATCCCCGGCGATCACGTACGGTGATTGCCTTCTTACAGTTCGTCTACCTCCGCGAAGGTGCGGCCGCCGGACAGTTTCGGGTAGCCGGGGCCGCGGTCGAAGAAGCGGTCGGCCGGGGGACGCAGGCGGGCGCGGAGTTCGGCGGTGCCCTGCTCGTCGATGCGGTCGCCGTCGAGGACGACGCCGTAGTCGCCGAGCGCGCCGGCGATCGAGACCTTGCCGTCGCGGACGTCGGCCGCCACCGCGCGGGGGTCGCGGTCGTACGGGGAGCCCCAGCCGCCGCCGCCCGTGGTGCGGATGCGGATGGTCTCGCCCGCCTGGACCGGATGGTCGTCGACCAGGCCTTCCATCTCCTTGCCCGCGATCTCCACGCGGAACGGCCGCCCGGCGAGGCCGCCGTTGACGCCCCAGCAGGACAGGATGGAACGGTCGGCGATCGACATGTAGGAGGCGTCGCGCAGCATCCGGATGTGCTTGTCGTAGCCGAGGCCGCCGCGGAACATGCCGGGCCCGCCCGAGTCGCAGGCCAGGCCGAGGCGTTCGACCCTGAAGGGCCAGCGGGCTTCGGCGAACTCGACCGGGATGTTGCGCGAGTCGGGGACGACGTGGATGGTGTCCTCGCCGTCGGCGTACCAGCGCCCGCCGGAGCCGCCGCCCAGCACCTCCCGCATCAGGTAGGGCTGCCCGCCGGCGTCCGTGCCGTACACGCCCGTGTAGCGGATCGTCTCCTGGTCGGCCGGCATCCGCCCGCCGGTGGCCTTGGCCAGCACGCCCGCCAGCACGCCGAGCAGGCGCAGGATGACGAACGTGCGGGCGTTGGTGGGCGCGGGGAAGACCGGGGTGAGCAGGGTGCCCTTCTCCGGGAAGACCATCTTGATGAGCGGCACGACGCCCTCGTTGACGTCGAGCTCGACCATCCGCTCGGGCGTGTCGGCCAGGTTGCGCAGGATGGGCGCGAGCCACTTCTTGAGGAAGACGCCGTCGGCGTAGTCGCCCGCGTGGTTGATCGGCCCCTTGGCCTGCGGGGAGGTGCCGGTGAAGTCGATGGTGAGCGGCGCGTCCGCGGCGTGGTCGACCGTGAGGGTGATGCGCTGGGTGTGCAGGCGGGGCTCGTCGACGCCGTCGTGCTCGGCGTAGTCCTCCCAGACGTACGTGCCCTCGGGGATCTTGGACAGCAGCTCGCGCCGGAACGTCTCGGTGGTCTTGCCGATGATGGCGTCGAAGCACGCCTCCACCTCGTCGCGCCCGTACCGGTCGAACAGCTCGCCCAGCCGCCGCGCGCCCATGAGGCAGGCGGAGCACTCCGCGTCCAGGTCGCCGGCGAGAGAGTCGGGCATGCGGGAGTTGCGGGTCATGATGCGCAGCGCGGCCTCGTTGGGCACGCCCTGGTCCCACAGCTTGATCGGCGGGACCATCAGCCCTTCCTCGAACGCCGACCGGGCGTGCGACGGCATCGAGCCCGGCACCGCGCCGCCGATGTCGTCGTGGTGACCGAACGCCTGCACGAACGCCACCACCTCGTCGCGGTGGAAGACGGGCACGGTGACGCACAGGTCGGGCAGGTGGCCGATGCCGCCTTCGGACAGGTAGACGTCGTTGTGGAAGTAGACGTCGCCGGGCTTCATCGTCTCGATCGGGAAGTCGCGGACGACCGGCTGGACGAGCGCGCTGTAGGAGCGGCCGGTCAGCTTGCGCATCTTCCTGTCGTGGATGCCGGCGCGGAAGTCGTGCGCGTCGCGGATCATGGGCGACCGGGCGGTGCGCGCGATGGCGGTCTCGACCTCCTTCTCCACGGAGGCGAGGGTGCCCTCGACGATCTCGATGAGGATCGGGTCAGTCACGACGGATCTCCACGTTGCCGTATTCGTCCACCGTGGCGGTGAACCCGGGGTGCAGGGGGATGGTGGAGCCGTACTCCTCGATGACGGCCGGGCCGTGGACGACGGCGCCGGCCTCCAGCGCGGCGCGCTGGAGGATCGGGGTGTCGTGCGGCTCGTCGAAGATCACGCGCCGGCTCGCCTCGACGGGCTCGGTCTTCGGGTACGGGTCGCGCCGGATCACCGGCCGGTTGATCGGCCCGATGCCGGAGACGCGCAGGTTGACCCATTCGACGGCGTGGCGTGGGTCGTCGCGGTAGGCGTAGCCGTACAGCTTCTCGTGCGCGTCGTGGAAGCGGCCGGTGACCTCGCGCAGCCAGTCCTCGTCGAGCGGGCCGGCCGGGGCGGGCACCCGGACCTCGTACGCCTGCCCGTAGTAGCGCAGGTCGGCGCTGCGCGCGAAGACGGGCTCGTCGAAGCCCTCGCGTTCGAGCTCGTCGGCGGCCTGGCTCTCCAGCTCGCCGAAGATCTGCGCGGCCTTGTTCAGCGCGAGGTCGCGGGTGACGTACGTGCGCACGTAGTCGTTCTTGACGTCGACGGTGAGCAGGCCGAACGCGGAGACGTTGCCGGGCTCCGGCGGGACGATCACCGCGGGCAGGTCGAGGATGTCGATGAGCCGGCAGGCCAGCAGCGGCCCGGACCCGCCGAACGTCACCAGCGGGAAGTCGCGCACGTCCAGCCCGCGCTTGACGGTGAGCTGGCGGATCGCGTTGCTCTGGTTGAACGCGCTGATCTCCAGGATGCCGGCGGCGGTCCGCTCGGGAGTGAGGTCGAGCTTGTCGGCCAGCGCCTCGACGGCCATCCTGGCGGCGTCGTAGTCGAGCGGGATCTCGCCGCCGAGCAGGTGCGGAGGGATGCGGCGCAGGTAGACGTGGGCGTCGGTGACGGTCACCTCGGTGCCGCCGCGGCGGTAGCAGATCGGGCCGGGGTCCGCGCCGGCCGAGCGGGGGCCGACCTTGAGCGTGCCCTCGGGCGAGATCCACGCGATCGAGCCGCCGCCCGCGCCGACGGTGACGATGTCGATCATCGGGATCTTGCACGGGAAGCGGCCGACGCTGCCCTCCGTGGTGACGGACGGGTCGCCGTCGACGACCACGGTCACGTCGGTGGAGGTGCCGCCGCCGTCCAGGGTGATCACGCTCCGGTGGCCGGCGGTGGCGGCGATCAGCGCCGCGCCGAGCGCGCCCGCTGCTGGGCCGGACAGGACGGTGGTGATGGGCTGGTTGACGACCTCGCGGGCCGACAGCACGCCGCCGTTGGACTTCATCACCGAGAACGGGCGGCCCAGGCGGCTGGACAGGTTGGCGATGTAGGCCCGCATGCCGGGCTTGACCGCGGCGTCGACCAGCGTGGTGACGGCCCGCTCGTACTCGCGGTACTCGCGCAGCACGTCGCTGGAGAGCGACACGACCGCCTCGGGGAACTCGCGGGCCAGGACCTCGCGCATGCGCCGCTCGTGTTCGGGGTTGGCGTAGGAGTGGAGGAAGCAGACGCCGAGCGTGGTGATGCCGCGGGAACGGTACCAGCGGGCGACCTCGACGGCCTGGGCCTCGTCGAAGGGGCGCACTTCGCCGCCCTGGTGGTCGAGCCGGCCGCCGACGGTCTTGACCAGGTGGACGGGCACGATGCGGGACGGCTTGACCCAGAAGTAGGAGTTGCCGTAGCCGTCGGGCACGCTCTGCCGGCCGATCTCCAGGATGTACTCGAAGCCCTCGGTGGTGATCAGCCCGAGGCCGGCGATGCGGTCCTCGAGCAGCTGGTTGGTGGCCACGGTGGTGCCGTGCACGATGCCGGCGACATCCAGCTCGCCGAGCTTCTCGATGCCGGCGATGAACCCGTCGGCGGGGTTCGCGGGGGTCGAGGGGGTCTTGGTGGTGACGATCTCACCGGTCTCCTCGTCCACCGCCACGACGTCGGTGAAGGTGCCGCCGGTGTCGACTCCGATTCGGACGCTACGCATGGCTCCTCAGCTTCGGCGCTTGCCGAGCACTTCGTCGATGACCCGGGGCGCGTTGTCGGTGCCGACGTAGGCCGCCAGCCTGACCACGAGCTCCTGGGTCCTGCCGAGTTCGGCCTCCACCCTGGCCTTACCCGACTGGCCCGCCTGCACGCCGAAGTACGCCCCGATGATGGTGCCGACCACGCCCGCCACACCGGCGAACAGGGCGGCCGACTCCCCGGTGGCGTACACGGCCGCGCCGAACGCGACGAGGGTCGCCACGATGCCCGTCAGCACCACGTAGAAGCCGTACCGCCAGCGCGCCGCGTCGGCCTGGGCGGCGGTGAGGTCGTCCGGCGTCATCATGGCGTCGAGCGTGGGGGGTTTATCTGTGACCACTAGATTTTCCTCCTGATACTCCAGAGGAGAAATCTCCCATGAGGTCAGGGAACAAGCCAAGCGCTAAGGTGGCACCCCGTGACCGAACTGTCCGCGTTGTCTCCTGCACCCCATGCGCCACGTGATGCCGTGCTCAAGTTCTACTTCGGGCCGATGGACTGCGGGAAGTCCGCCCTGGCCCTGCAGATGAACTACAACCACGGCCGTCAGGGCAGGAGAGGGCTGGTGCTGACCAAGCACGACCGGTCGGGCGAGCCCAGGGTCACCAGCAGGATCGGCCTGGGCCTGGAGGCCGTCGAAGTGGTGGACTCGATGGACCTGGTGGAGCTGGTGCGCGGGCACGACCGGATCGACTACCTGATCTGCGACGAGGCGTGCTTCTACACGGTGGAGCAGATCGAGCAGCTCGCCGACCTGGTCGACGGGCACGGCGTCGACGTCTACGCGTTCGGGCTGGCCTCCGACTTCCGCTCGGTGCTGTTCCCGGCCTCGCGGCGGCTGTTCGAGCTGGCCGACGAGGTGTGCCGGCTGCAGGTCGAGGTGCTGTGCTGGTGCGGGCGGCCGGGGCGGCTCAACGCGCGCGTGGTGGGCGGGGAGATGGCGCGTACGGGGGAACAGGTGGTGATCGGGGACACCGACGCCTCGCCGGTGCGTTACCAGGTGCTGTGCCGCCGCCATCACCGGGCGGGGCTGCTCGGCGAGGGCACCGGCGTCGGGGGCGGGACGGCTCAGACGGCCCCTCAGACGGCCCCTCAGACGGCGCAGTAGCCGTCGTCGCAGCCGTCGGCGGGGGCGGCGAGCTGCTGGATCGGGGTCTCGCCGATGCGGTCGGCCACCTCGTCGATCGCGGCCGTCATCGTCTCGTACGGCTGCGCGCCGGACACCGCGAACTGCCCTTCGAACAGGAACAGCGGCACACCCGTGATGCCCAGCCGCCTGGCGCGGCCGATCTGCTCGCGCACCTCGGCGGCGCCCTCTCCGGTGTCGCGCACGCCCGCCTCGGCGGCGAGCTTGGCGAGCACCCCGGCGTCGCCGACGTTCAGGCCGTCGGTGAAGTGCGCGCGGAACAGCCGGTCGGCCATCTCCTCGCCCAGGCCCTGGCCGGTGGCGACCTCGACGAGCCGGTGCGCCTCCAGCGTGCCGGTGCTGATCGCCCGGTCGAAACGGAGGTCGAGCCCTTCCTCCGCGGCCACGTCCGTCACCCTGGAGGTCATCTGGGCCACGCCGGCGCCGAACTTGCGCTCCAGCGCGGGCAGCAACGGCTCACCCTCGGTGGACGCGTCCGGGTTCAGCTGGAAGGGGCGCATGGTGACCTCGATGGACCCGCCCTTGTCGCGGAACGCCTGCGCGGCGCGGGCGAAGCGGGCATGGCCGACGTAGCACCACGGGCAGACGACGTCGGAGAAAATCTCAACCTTCATGTTTCTTGACAACGACTTGGCACAGCGGTCCATTCCGGTCCGCCGGTTCAGCCGCGGGCAAGGGCCGGGTCAGCCCGCGGCCAGCTCCTCCAGCCGGTAGGGAAGGTACGCGGAGTCGTCCACCAGCGCCGACGCGCCGCGCCACCAGCCGAACCACTCGCCGCTGCGCCACATCCAGTCGACCCGCTCGATCGCGGCCACCACGTCGCCGACGGTCTCCCAGCGCTCGCCGAGCTGCTGGCCGGTGGCACCGTGCCTGAGCGCCCAGGCGCGCAGGACGCGGGCCGCGTAAGCGTCCACGCGGCGCGCGTACGGGTCGGGTTTCTCCCCCGGCAGCCGGTGCGGCCCGAGACCGGCGGCCACCCCCCAGCTCCACTGCGCCTCGGCGGGGCGTGAGTAGCGCAGCGAGTGGAAGTCCAGGTTGGAGCCCAGGTTGTCGTCAGGCCTGCGCGTCACCACCGCGTCGAGGCGGCCGCCGGCGTCGAAGTGCACCACCAGCCGCTGCCCCGGCCGCACCCCCGGCGGCAGGCCGAACCGGTCCTCCGCCTGCCAGGAGTTCAGGTCGACCTGGGCGACGGGCCTGCCCCACAGCTCGTCGGCGGCGTCGTCGGACACCCAGGCGGCCAGCATCTCCAGCGCGGTCAGGTCCGTCCACGGCTCGATCGCCACCGCCGTGTGCAGCACCTCGTCGGGCGCGGGCAGCTTGCCGCCCCTGGGCCGGGTCCACCACTGCTCGCCCAGCTCGCGGGTGCCGACCAGCAGGGCGGCGAGCGCGGCCAGCTCGGCCGAGCGCCGCGTCAGGGACGCGCCCAGCGCCAGCCCGACGCACCGGTCGCAACGCTCGTCGCCGATGACCGGCCGGGCTGCGGCGATCAGCGCGTCGGCGGTGGGGTGGTCCTCGCCCAGCAGGTTGCGGACAACCCGCCGGGCCTCGGTACGCGCGTCTTCAGCATGAGCCTGCCGCATATTGCCACGCTACGCCCGGAGATCCTTTTCCGCGAGAGGCTCTGACCTGGTCGTTTCCCGCATCCCCTGAGGGCGTGCCCCTGCCCTGCCGAGCCCGCCTTCCTCGAACGCGGACGGCCGCCGCGTTCTCGTCCACCACCCACTCCTCGACGCGCGATCCGCCTTTCACGGCGTCACATGGGCGAGGAGGGAGCGCATGCGAAAGGACGGGGTTCGAAGGAGGCGCGCCCACATCGGGCTCGCCTCCCTCCGCGACCGCCCGGCCGAGGAAGGGTCCAGGCCATCAACTCTCCGGCACCCCCATCCAAGAAACGGACCAGGCCAGCGGCTCTCCGGGACCGCCCGTCCGAGGGGTGGGCGGTCCCGCGCCGTCCGTCCGAGGGCGGGCGGGTTAGCGGCGGGCTCGGCCGAAGAGCCAGCCGATGGCCGCGCTGCCGAGCGCGACGCCGGCGCCCATGCCGAAGGCGGCCAGCATCACCCACGGCGGAGTCTCCGTACGGCGCTTCTCCGCGACCGGGGGGCGCTCGTAGACGGCGGGGCGGCTCGCCGCGGGTGTCAGGGCGGAGGGCTCCCGGAGAGGCCCGGGGCCTTCCGTGGTGGGGCGTGGGACCGGTACCACGGCCGGGGTTCCCGCAGGGGCCAGGGCTCCCTCCGAAGGCAGGGTTCCCGCCGGGGCCAGGGCTTCTGCCGGAGGCAGGGTTTCCGCAGGGGTGCACAGGTGGCGTTCGACGGCGGCGAAGAACTCGCCGGCCGTCTTCCGGGCCACCGAGCCCAGCATCCGCTGCCCCACCCCGCCGATCATCCCGCCGATGACCGCGTCGGCGTCGTACTCGACCCGGGTCCCGCCGTCGATCTCGCTCAGCCGTACCAGGACGGTGGCGTCCACCGTCCCTGGGGCGCCCTGGCCGCGCGCCCGCAGCACGAAGCTCACCGGGGCCGCCGGTTCCGCGAGGGCCACCTCGCCCTGGTAGACCCCTTTGAGCGAGGCCACCCCGGCGTTGACGGTCATCCGGTACGTGTCGGGCCCGCACTCCTCCAGGCGCTCGCATCCGGGGATGGTGCGCACCAGGACCGCCGGGTCCTGCAGGGCTGCCCACACGCGGTCTCTTTCGACGCCGATCTCGGCGCTGCCTGCGACTTTCACACCGTCACTCTAGAAAGCCACCGCCCGCCGGGATAAGGGCAACACCTGCCCAACGTCCCCGCGTCGCCCTGTGGCCGGGTCCACCGCCCGGTGTACGCGGGGATCCACCCGGCGGGTGACGCGGCGGGACGAGCCCGAACGGCATCGTGGGATGGGCTGAAGGGGGCCGGTGTGACCAAGGTCGCACCACATTGCTCTACAGCGTGTAGTACTACTTCAAGTAGATGTACTACAAGCCGTAGAGCTCGTTGACCCGATGAGGGGACATGGACGCACTTGATCTCGCACGGTGGCAGTTCGGGGTGACCACCGTGTACCACTTCCTGTTCGTGCCGCTGACGATCGGCCTGGGCATCTTCGTGGCCGGGCTGCAGACCGCGTGGCACCGCACCGGGAAGGACCACTACCTGCGGCTGACGAAGTTCTTCGGCAAGCTCTTCGTGATCAACTTCGCGATGGGCGTGGTCACCGGCATCGTGCAGGAGTTCCAGTTCGGCATGAACTGGTCGGAGTACTCCACGTTCGTCGGTGACGTGTTCGGCGCGCCGCTGGCCTTGGAGGCGTTGCTGGCGTTCTTCCTGGAGTCCACGTTCATCGGGTTGTGGATCTTCGGGTGGGACCGGCTGCCGAAGCGGCTCCACCTGGCCTGCATCTGGGCGGCGGCGCTCGCCTCCAACCTGTCGGCGTACTTCATCCTGGCCGCCAACGCGTGGATGAAGCACCCGGTCGGCTACGAGGTGGTCGACGGCAAGGCCAGGATGACGGACCTGTGGGCGGTGCTGACCAACTCGACCGCGCTCGCGCAGGTGCCGCACGTGGTCGCCGCCGCGTTCGTGGTGGCCGGCGGGTTCGTGCTGGCGGTGTGCGGCTACTGGCTGCTGCGGACCAGGGCGGAGATGTGGCGCAGCGCCGCCAGGGCGGCGCTGGTGATGACGGCGGTCGCGGGCGCGCTGGTCGCGGTCACCGGCGACACGTCAGCCAAGCTGATGTACGAGCAGCAGCCGATGAAGCTGGCCGCCGCCGAAGGGCTCGAACGCGACACCGCCGGAGCGCCGTTCACGGTCGCGCCCGGCATCGAGATCCCCAAGGTGCTCAGCTTCCTGTCCACGAACGACCCCGACGCCGTCGTCCAGGGCACCGAGGACCTGCAGCGACGCTTCGAGCAGGAGTTCGGCCCCGGCGACTACCGGCCGGACCAGACGATCGTGTTCTGGTCGTTCCGGCTGATGATCGGGTTCGGCATGGCGACCGTCGGGCTGTCCGTGCTCGGGCTCTGGCTGACCCGCCGCCGGAGGCCGATGCCGCCCTGGCTGTCGCGGGTGTTCCTGCTGGCGCTCCCGCTGCCGCTGCTCGCGGTGACGGCCGGCTGGCTGCTGAGCGAGATCGGGCGCCAGCCGTGGACGGTCGCGGGCGAGCTGCTCACGGCCGCCTCCGTCTCACCCGGGGTGAGCCTGGCCGAGGTCGCGATCTCCCTGACGATCTTCACCCTGCTGTACGGCGCGCTCACCGTGGCCGAGATCGTGCTGCTGGCCCGGCACGTACGCAAGGGCCCCGAGGAGATCGAGCCCGCTCCCGCGGCCGAGAAGCGCCAGCCGTCGCTGATGTACTGAGGAGCAGACGTGATCGACCTGTGGTTCATCATCATCGCCTTCCTGTGGACGGGATACTTCGTCCTGGAAGGGTTCGACTTCGGCGTGGGGCTGCTGGCGCCGTTCGTCAGCGGCGACGGCGAGGAGCAGCGGCAGAGCCTGCAGACGATCGGGCCGGTGTGGGACGGCAACGAGGTGTGGCTGATCACCGCGGTGGGCGCCATGTTCGCCGCGTTCCCCGCCTGGTACGCGGGCATGTTCAGCGGCTTCTACCTGCCGGTGCTGCTTGTGCTCGTCGGCCTGATCGTGCGCGGCGTCGGCCTGGAGTGGCGCGGCAAGGTCGAGAACCCGGCCTGGTGCGACCTCGGCATCGTGGTCGGCAGCGCGCTGCCCGCGTTCGTGTGGGGCACGGTCTTCGCCGACCTGCTGTACGGGAGCGCGGTGGCGGCGATGCTGGGCGGCGCGTTCTCGCTGACGGTGTGCCTGCTGCACGGCGCGATCTTCCTGGCGCTCAAGACGGACGGCCCGGTGCGCAAGCGGGCCCGGTCGGCGGCAGTCGCGCTGAGCGCGGTGACGCTGCCGATCGGCGTGGTGGCGCTGTCGGGCATGGGCACGATCCCGGCGCTCGCGGCGGTGGCCGCGCTGGCCGCCGCGCCGGCGCTGGTGTGGCGGCGCCGCGAGGGCTGGGCGTTCGTGGCCATGGCGGCCACGATCGTGCTGGTGTCGGTCGCGGTCTTCGCCCAGCTGAGGCACGCCCCGCTGCCGGGGCTGACGCTGGCGGAGGCGGCCTCCGGCCCGTACACGCTGACGATGCTCAGCTGGATCGGCCTGATCGCGCTGCCGTTCGTGCTCGGTTACCAGGGCTGGACGTACTGGGTGTTCAGGAAGCGGGTCCGGCCGGCCGTCCAGGTCGCGGAGGCACGGCCGGGTCAGTAGCCGGAGCCGGCGTCGTTGCCGGGGGCGGGCGACTGGCTGACGCGGTGGTCGCTCAGGTGCAAGTCGCCGTCGAGCGGGATCTGCAGGGCCTCCAGCACCTCGAGGTCGGCGAGCACGGTCCACCTGGGGCCGACGAGGTGCGGCTTGTACTCGGGCGCCTGGTCCATCCAGGCGTCCTTGCCGTCCTCCGTGGCGAAGGTGCTCACGAAGAACTCGCCGTCGTCCGTCTTGCAGTAGCCGGTGCGGATGTCGGAGGCGTCGACCTGGATGCGCGGGGCGCAGCCCACCTTGTCGGCGAGCTGCTCCACGGTGAGCGCCGGCAGTTGCTCCTGCTTCTGGCCCGCGGCGACGTAGTCGCCGTCGCCGCCGGGGGTGCATGCGACGAGGAGCCCGGCCAGCAGCCCGAACGCGGCCAGACGTGGAAAAGTCGTCATGTGCCGAGATACGCAGGATCCGTGAGGACGGTTCAACCGTTCAGCGTAGGATGACGCAGCCGCGGGCGGCCAGGTCGCGCAGGGCGGGCGGTTCGTCGTCGAGCTTGTTCCAGCGCAGGTCGAGCTTCTCCAGGGCGGGCGGCAGCGCCGGAAGGCGGCGCAGCCGGTTGTTGCGCAGGTCGAGATGGGTGAGCCGGGTGAGCGGCGACAGGTCGGGCAGCTCGCGCAGGACGTTGTCGCGCAGGTCGAGTACGCGCAGCTCGCCCAGCCCGGCGATCGACGGGGGCAGGGCGCCCAGCCGGTTGCCCCTCAGGTGGAGCTCGCGGAGCCGGCCCAGGCCGCCGATGCCCGCCGGGAGCGACTCCAGCCGGTTGCCGTAGAGCCTGAGCTCGACCAGGGAGGCCATCCGGCCGAGGCTCTCGGGCAGGGCGCGCAGCCGGTTGTCGGTGAGGCCGAGGTAGGCGAGCCGGTCCAGGCGGCCGATGGCGGCGGGCACCTCGGTGAGCAGGTTGTCGCTCGCGTACAGGTAGTCGGTGAGCGGCAGGTCGCCGAGCTCCGCGGGGAGGGACGTGAGCCGGTTGTGGCCCACGTCGAGCATGCGCAGCGACGTGAGGCCGGCGACGGCGGGCGGCAGCTCGGTGAGCGCGTTCTCGGCGACGTTGAGCGTCTCCAGCCGGGTCAGCCGCCACAGCGCCGCGGGCAGCCCGGTGACCCGGTTTCCGCCGACGGACAGGTGGCGCAGCCGGTCGCCTAGGCGGTCCGGCAGCCGCTCGACGACGTTCCCGTACAGGGAGAGGGTCTCCAGGGCGGGCGGGAGGGGTGGGACCTCGGTGAGCCGGTTGCCGTCGGCGTGGAGAGCGCGCAGGGCCTTCAGACGCGACAGGTCGGGCAGCGCGCGCAGCCTGTTGCCGTCGAGGCGCAGTTCCTCCAGCTCGGTCAGCTCCCCGGCCCACGCGGGCAGCTCGGTGAGCTCGTTCCAGGCCAGGTCGACCAGCCGGACGCGGGCCGCCCCGGCCGCGTCGCCCGGGAACCGAGTCAGCCCGGCGCCGGGCACCCGCAGCTCGACCGCCTGTTCTACCGCCTGTCCGGCCCCGTGTCCGGCCGCCTGTTCTACCGCCTGTCCGGCCCCGTGTCCGGCCGCCTGTTCTACCGCGCGTCCGGCCCCGTGACCGGCCGCCTGTCCGGCCGCCTGTCTGGTCGCCTGTCCGGCCGCGTGTCTGGCCGCCTGTTCTGCCGCTGTGGTCTGGGGGCCAGGGGCGGCGCCGGTCCGGTCCGTTCGCATGCCGCAGATCCTGCCATGGGCGGACGATCAGCCGCGCAGGTCGAACAGCTCCGACGGGGAGATCGGCATGCGGTCGATGTCGACGCCCTCCGCGTCCTCGATCGCCGAGGCGATGACCGCCGACACCGGGATCACCCCCGCCTCCCCCGCTCCCTTGATGCCCAGCGGGTTGAGCGGCGACGGGGTCTCCAGGTGGGCCGTCTCGACGTGCGGGATCTCGGTCGCGTACGGCATGAGGAAGTCCATGAAGGAGGCGTTGACGAGCTGCCCGTGCGAGTCGTACACCATCCGCTCGTAGAGCGCGCCGCCGATGCCCTGCGCCACCCCGCCGTGGATCTGGCCCTCGACGATCATCGGGTTGATCAGCTTGCCGCAGTCGTGCACGACCGCGTACCTGAGGACCTTGATCTCGGCCGTGAGCGGGTCGGTCTCCACGATGGCCGCGTGCATGCCGGCGGCGAAGGTGGAGCGGATCGGCGAGTAGTAGTCGCGGCCCTCCAGCCCCGGCTCGTCCCCTTCGGCGACCGGCGGCCGGTCGGGCGAGGCCCCGCCCGACGACTGGCCGGAGAACTGGGTGGCCTTGGCCGCCTCGTCGTCGAACGCGTACCGCAGCGGGTTGGCCAGCACCGCGACCGTGGACAGCGGGACGGCCGCCTTCGGGTCGCCGACCACGTGCACGATGCCTTCGGTGATCTCCAGGTCGGCCGGGTTGGCCTCCAGCGCGTCGGCGGCGATGCGCAGCGCCTTCTCGCGCACCTTGCGGCAGGCGAGCGCGATCGCGTTGCCGCTCATGACCGCGGCCCGGGAGGCGAACGTGCCGACCGCGTACCCGAACCTGCGGGTGTCGCCGGTGACCACGGACACCCGCTCGATCGGCACGCCCAGCTCGGTGGCGGCGATCTGGGCGAACACCGTCTGGTGTCCCTGCCCCTGGGAGGTGAGCCCGGTGGAGACGTGCACCCGCCCGTCCGAGGTGATCTGCACGTGCCCGCCCTCGTACGGGCCGACGCCGGTGCCCTCGACGTAGCAGCCGATGCCGATGCCCCGGTTGGGCGCGGGCTCGAAGTCGTCCCAGCCGATCAGCTCCTTCACCAGGCGGAGCATCTCGGGGTAGTCGCCGCTGTCGTAGATGAGCGGCCGGCCGTCCTGGAAGGTCATGCGCTGGTCGTACGGGAACTCGTCGGGCTGGATGAAGTTGGCGGCGCGCACCTCGGTGCGGTCCCTGCCCAGATGGCGGGCGATCTTGTCCATCGTCCGCTCCATGCAGAACACGCCCTGCGGGCGGCCCGCGCCCCGATACGGGGTGACCTGCACGGTGTTGGTGTAGACGGAGGAGAACTCGACCCGGTACGCGCCGAGTTTGTACGGCCCGAGCAGCTGGGTGGAGGTGATGATCGGCACGATGATCCCGTACGGGGTGTAGGCGCCGTGGTCGTGCAGGATGCGCACGTCCATGCCGAGCACCCGGCCGTCGTCGTCGAAGCCGACCCGCACGTGCTGCACCTGGCCGCGCTCGTGCGCGGAGGAGATGAAGTGCTCGCGCCGGTCCTCGGTCCACTTGATCTCACGGCCGAGCAGCATGGCGGCCCACGGCACCAGGATCTCCTCCGGCCACGGGTGCACGATCTTCACCCCGAACCCGCCGCCCACGTCGGGCGCGATGACCTCGACGCTGGTCAGCGGCAGGCCGAGCGCGGCCGCGATGGCCATGCGGACGCTGGTGGAGGTCTGGGTGCTGGAGTAGACGCGCAGGTCGGCGCCGTCCCAGCGGGCGTACACGCCGCGGCCTTCGAGCGGGGTGCTGGCGCTGCGCTCGATGTCGAGCCGGAACGACAGGGTGTGCGGGGCGGCGTCGATCGCCTCCCCCGCGCTCAGCCCGGACGCGGAGGGCACCTCCTGCACCAGGTGGGCGCCGATGTTGCCGGGCACGTCCTCGTGCACGAGGTGGCCGCTCTGCACGGCGTCCTCCAGGCCGACGACCGGCTTGAGCGGCTCGTAGTCGACCTCGATGAGCCCGCAGGCGTCCTCGGCGAGGTAGCGGTCGGTGGCCACGACCATGACGACGGGCTCGCCGACGTGCCGCACCGTCTCCCTGGCCAGCGGGTAGGCGGTGCGGCCGTGGGTGAGCGCCGGGTGCGGGATGAGCAGCGGCAGCGGCCGGCCGACCCGCTCGGGCAGGTCCTCCCAGGTGTAGATGGCGATCAGGCCGTCGACGTCGAGCGCGGCGGTGACGTCGACGTCGCGGATGCGGGCGTGCGCGTGCGGGGAGCGCACGAACGCGGCGGCCAGCGCGCCGGAGCCCAGGTCGTCGAGGAAGCGGCCCTGCCCGGTGAGCAGCCGGGGGTCCTCGCGGCGCTGCACCGGCTCTCCGAACAGCCTGGTGGTCATGACTCCTCCGCCCTCAGCTCGGCGGCGCGGTGGACGGCCTTGACGATGTTCTGGTAGCCGGTGCAGCGGCACAGGTTTCCCGAGATGCCCTCCAGCACCTCCTCGTCGGTCGGCGCGGGGTTCTCCTCCAGCAGCGCCGTCACCGTGCAGAGGAAGCCGGGCGTGCAGAAGCCGCACTGCAGGGCGTGGCTCTCGCCGAACGCCCGCTGCACCGGCGACATCCCGTCCGGCCCGGCCAGCCCCTCCACGGTGGTGATCTCGTGCCCGTCGGCGGTGACGGCCAGCATCAGGCAGGAGCGCACCGGCCGGCCGTCGAGCAGCACCGTGCAGCAGCCGCACACGCCGTGCTCGCAGCCGACGTGGGTGCCGGTCAGGCCGAGGTCGTGGCGCAGGCAGTCGGACAGCAGCCGCCTGCCCGGCACCCGCACGCGGCGGGCGGTGCCGTTCACGCCGAGGGTGATCTCGTGGCTCGAATCCGTCCCGGTGCTCATCCAGCCGCCTCCCTGGCCGCGTCCTTGACCGCCTGCTCGGCCAGCACCCCGATCAGGTGGAGCCGGTACGCCGCGGAGGCGTGCACGTCGCCGTCCGGCTCGGCACGTTCCCGTACGGCGCCGGCGACCCGCTGCCAGGGGACGGTCGCGGCGGGCCGGCGTTCGCAGGCCTCGGTCACGTCGACCACGACCGGGACGGGGCCGACGCCGACGCAGCCGACCCGGGCGGCGCTGATGTGCAGGTCCTCGTCGAGCGTCACCACCGCGCACACCCCGGCGAGCGCGTAGTCGCCGTGGCGCCTGGCGATCTCGCGGAACGCGGTGCCGGTGCGCGGCGGCAGCGCGGGGAAGAACGCGGAGACGGCCAGCTCGCCCGGCTCGGCCGCCGACTCCATGGGGCCGGTGAAGAACGCGCCCGCGGGCACGTCCCTGGTCACCACCCCGTCCGGCAGGCCGGACGCCGACGGCTCGCCGGGCGCGCGGCGTGCCAGGCGCACCGAGCCGTCGAGTACGGCGAGCACGGCGGGCAGTTCGGCGGCCGGGTCGGCGTGCACGAGGCTGCCCACCACGGTGCCCCGGTTGCGGATCACCGGGTGGGCCACCAGCCGGAGCGCCTGGACCATGAGCGGGTGCGGGGCGGCCCGCTCCACCTCGGCGTGCCGGGCCAGCGCGCCCACGGTGACCCCGCCGGGGCCCGCGTCGATCGAGCTCAGCGCGCCGAGCCGGTTGATGTCGACCAGGTGGTCCGGCGCGGCGATCCGCATGTTGAGCATCGGGATGAGGCTCTGGCCGCCGGCGAGCACCTTGCCACGCGGCCCCGCCCCGGCCAGGATCTCCAGCGCCTCGCCGAGGTCGCGGGGGGCGTGGTACTCGAACGGCGGCGGCTTCACCCTGCCTCGATCCTGACGGGTTCGGGGGTGCGGCGGGCGATGACCCGGAGCAGGTGCCAGCCGCCCACCACCACGATGGTGCCGAGCGCGATGCCCTCAAGCCTGAAGTCGCTGCTGATCAACTGCTTCACCGGTCCGATGGCCAGGATGATGCCCGCGCCGATCGGGACCATGTTCACCGGGTCGGCGAAATCCACCCTGTTCTCGATCCAGATCTTGGCGCCGAGCAGGCCGATCATCCCGTACAGGATGACCGTGATGCCGCCCAGCACGCCGGACGGGGTGGCCGAGACCAGCGCGCCGAACTTGGGCATCAGGCCGAACAGGATCGCGATGACGCCGGCGATGTAGTAGGCGGCGGTCGAGTAGACCTTGGTGGCGGCCATGACGCCGATGTTCTCGGCGTAGGTGGTGGTCGGCGAGCCGCCGACCGAGCTGGCGACCACGGTGGCGACGCCGTCGGCGGCGATCGCCCGGCCCATGTACGGGTCGAGGTCCGTCTTGGTCATCTCGCCGACGGCCTTGACGTGGCCGATGTTCTCCGCGACGAGCGCGATGACGGCGGGCAGGACCAGCAGCACGGCCGAGGTGTGGAAGCTGGGCCAGGTGACGGGCGGCAGACCGAACCAGTCGGCCTCGGCCACCCCGCTGAGGTCGACCCGGAAGTGCGCGGCGACCTGCACGGCGCCGTCGTCGTAGGCGGGCACCATGCCGAAGACCCGGTCGGCGGCCCAGGAGAGCACGTAGCCGGCGACGAGGCCGACGAGGATGGCGACGCGGCCGACGAAGCCCTTGAACGCCACCACCACGACGAACGTGATCAGCATCGTGAGCAGGGCCATCCACTGGTCCTGCGGCCAGTAGACGTCCGCGACCACGAACGCGAGCCCGAACCCGATGAGCATGACCACCGCGCCGGTGACCGGCGGCGGGAAGATCTTGTTGATGACCTGGACGCCGAGGAAGTGGACCGCGAGGCCGATCAGCGCCAGCACGAACCCGGCCACCAGGATCGCGCCCACCACGACGGAGCTGGCCTCGGGCGAGTCGCCGCCGAACAGCGCCCTGATCGCGAGCACGCCGCCCACGAAGGAGGCGCTCGTGCCCAGGTAGCTGGGCACCTTCCCCTTGACGATCAGCAGGAACAGGATCGTGGCGACCCCGGACATCATGATCGCCATGTTCGGGCTGAGCCCCATCACCAGGGGGAAGACGAACGTGGCGCCGAACATCGCCACGACGTGCTGGGCGCCGAACCCCACCATGCGGGGCCAGCTCAGCCGTTCGTCCGGCCTCACGACCTCGCCTGGTGCCAGATGCTTGCCGTCGCCGTGCTTGGTCCACCCGAATGCCATGTGAACCCCTTTTCACCGGGCCGCTGCTTGCGGGCACATTAGGCCAGCAGGCGCGCTGGTACACGGGCATGATCTGCCAAATCTGCCCGGTTGACCAGTGGTCCCGTTGCGCACTTCTGCCCGGCGGGGCCGGTGATCGTCAGTGGACGTGGATGGTGAAGCCCTCACCGGTGACGACCTGGCCGGAGCGGATCTTGGCCGTCTTGCGCAGCTCCACCTCGCCGTCCACCTCCACCATGCCTTCGGCGACGAGCATCTTGGCCAGGCCGCCCGTCTCGGTGACCCCGCAGTACTTCAGCAGGTCGCAGAGCGGGATGTAGTCGGAGCGCAGTTCGAAGTCCACGCCTGCCAACCCTAGATGCCGCGCATCCTCAGCACGTGCAGGGCCAGGGTCAGGTTGAGCCGCAGGTGCGGGTCGTCGGTGAAGTTGCCCAGCAGCCGCTCCAGTTTCCCGATGCGGTAGCGGAGCGTGTTGTAGTGGAAGTGCAGCCGGCGGGCGGTCTCGGCCACGTTGAGGTTGGTCTCCAGCAGGACCTGCAGGGTGCGGCGCAGGTCGGCGTTCTCGGCGTCGTCGTCGGAGGCCAGCGGGCCGAGCGTCTCCCGGACGAACGCGTGCAGTTCGTCGGTGTCGTTGACCAGGGACAGCAGCCGGTAGACGCCGAGCTGGTCGAAGTGCGCGACGGCGCCGGGCCCATGCAGCTGGCGGCCCACCCGGGCCGCCTTCAGCGCCTGCGAGTACGCCTCCGGTAACGTCTCGGGGCCGCGGCTGGGGCGGGAGGTGCCGGTGGAAAAGGTCACGGGCGGCGTGTCGGCGAAGGCCGAGGCGGCGTCCTTGGCGATGCGGGCGGCGTCCACCGAGGCGTCCACCACGGCCACCACCTCGTGGGAGAAGCCGGCCACGGCGCCGCGCGGGTCGTGCCGGCGCATGGCCGCCGTCCAGCACGTCACCAGCCGGTCCTGGGCGGTGCGCTCGTCGCCGTCGGGGTCGAGCTCGGCCACCAGCACGGTCACCGGCCGCTCCAGGTCCCAGCCGAACGCCCGCGCCCTGACCACCACCCGCTCGGCGGAGCCGGCCCGGCCGGTGAGCACGTCGCGCAGGAAGTCGGCTCGGTACTTGCTCTCGACCGCGTTCACCGCCTCCTGCCGGGTGACGGCGAGCGCGGCCACGGTGGCGGCCCGTTCCAGGATGCCGACGTCGCTGTCGCGGATGTCCCCGGACGGGCTGTAGGCGACGATCCGGCCGTGGTGGTGCCCGCCCGCGATCACCGGCACCGACACCGCGGTGCGGGCGCCGGGCGACGCGGCCGCGCCGGGCGGCCAGTCGCGGGTGATGGACTCGCGCAGCGCCGCCTCGTGCGGGCCCGCCGACGCCAGCACCCGGCCGCGGCCGTCGACGGCGGCCACCGACACGTCCAGCAGCGCCGCCACCTCCGTGGTGACCTCGTCCAGCCCGCCGCCGGCCAGCACCACCTGCACCAGCGCCCGGTGCGCCTCCTCTGCGCGGACGAGCACGGCCGCCTGCCGGTTGAGGATGTCGGTGAGCACCTGGTTGAGGATGTCGTCGAAACCGACGTCGTTCGGCAGCAGGATGAGCGGGAAGCCGAGCCGGTCCGCCTGCTCGGCCATCGCCGACGGCAGCTCGTCGACGTACCGCCCGAGCTTGATGGCCAGCGCCGCCAGCCCGCGCTCGTCCAGGTCGGCGACCAGGCGGCCGAGCGACTGCGGCGTGTTGCGCAGCGGGTAGCCGGTGGTGAGCAGCAACTCGTGCGGCTTCACCCAGGCCAGGATGTCGGGCACCTCCATGACGTTGAGGCGTTGCACGATACGGCCCAGACCGCTCTCCCCCGCGATCAGCCGGGCCTCCGCGAGAGTCGACACGCCCAGCAACTCTCCGACGGACACGCCGTGGATGATCGTTCCCGTGCTGGCGAGACGAACTGGGGGCTCCATGTACAGATTGTGGCCCCACATACCGTCTGTCAGGAAGAGCCAGTCTTCCCGCTGACTGTTGGCAAATTTCTCCGTACGGGCGGTTGCCGGGCCCGTTCTACGGTCAGGTCCAGGGTCGGTAGGGAGGTCCGGTGACGGTCGGTACTCACGTGAGGCGGGTACGCGCGCACGTCACGGGCGCCGCGAGCACCGCGGTGCGCCCGGTCCTGGAGGCTTCGAGGCGGCCCGCCCGGGTGCTCGCCGCGTTCCCCGCCGGGATCTACCTGGAGGTCAGGACCGAGCTGGAGCCCGCGGTGATCGCCGTGGTGACGGGGCCTGCCACCCGGCTGCCGAACTCGATGCTGCTCGCCGGAGCGCTGCCGCGCGTGACCATGGGTGACGAGGCCTTCGTGGGCGACGGCTCGGTGGACGTCGGCGGGCTGAGCCTGCGCGCCCGCCGCTGGTGGGATCCGTCTCCGCGGCTGGGCGAGGTCGATCCCGCGACGCTGCCGCCGCCGTCGGCCCTGGCCGGGCGGGGCACGCCGGGCCTGGACGGCAACGACGCGGTCGAGCTGCTCGCGGCCAGTTGCGCCTCCGGGTGGCTGCTGGGCGCGGTGACGGCGGCCGAGCGGCTGGTCGGCCTCGGTCCCGGGCTGACGCCGAGCGGCGACGACGTGCTGGCGGGGCTGCTGGTGACGCTGCGCCACCTGGGAGCGGCGACCGGCACCGCGCGGGCGGTCGACCTGGCCGGATGGCTGGGGGCGACCGTCACGTTCGACGCGCGCACCCGTACCACGCCGATCTCCGCGACGCTGCTGCACTGCGCGGCGCGCGGCGAGGCGTGCCCGGAGGTGCTCGCGGTGCTGCGCGGCCTGACCGGGCGGCAGCCGCTGGGGCCGGCGCTGCGCCGGCTGTGCGGGCTGGGCCACACCTCGGGCGCCGACCTGGCGCAGGGCATCGCGATCGGGCTGGAGACCGTACGCGCGCTGGGGGGACGGGGATGAACGACACGGTCTTCGTACGCGAGGGCGTCTACCACGACTCGGTGGCGCTGATGCGGGTGAGCAGGGCGCTGTCCGAGCTGCCTGGCACGGCGGTGGCGATCGTCGCCATGGCCACGGAGCTCAACCTGGAGCTGGCCCGCGACCTGGGCTTCGAGCTGCCTCCGGCCGGTCCGGGCGACCTGCTGGTCGCGCTGCGCGGGCCGGACACCGCGGCGGCGGCGCACGAGCTGGACCGCCATCTGGCGGAGCTCTCCTCGGCGGGGCCGGCGCGGGAGGCCGAGCAGCCGCCGCTGACCACCCGCTCGGCGGCGCGCGGCGGCGGCGCGGACCTGGCGCTGGTGTCGGTGCCGGGCGAGCACGCCTTCGCCGAGGCGATGGACGCGATCGAGGCCGGGCTGCCCGTCATGGTCTTCAGCGACGGGGTGCCGCTCGCGTCGGAGCGGCTGCTGAAGGAGCGCGCGGACGAGCGCGGCGTGCTCGTCATGGGACCCGACTGCGGCACGGCCGTGGTCGGCGGGGTGGGGCTGGGGTTCGCCAACGTGCTGCGTCCCGGGCCCGTCGGGCTGGTGGCCGCGTCGGGGACCGGCGCCCAGCAGGTGAGCTGCCTGCTGGGCCTCGCGGGCGTGGGGGTCAGCCACGTGCTCGGCGTCGGCGGCAGGGACCTGTCGGCGGCGGTCGGCGGGCTCTCGACGGTGCGGGCGCTGCGCATGCTGGACGAGGACCCGGCCACGGAGCTGATCGTGCTGGTCTCCAAGCCGCCGGACCCGGAGGTGGCGGGGACCGTGCGGCAGGTCGTGGAGTCGCTGCGCACGCCGGTCGTGGAGGCGCTGCTCGGCTCCGGCATCGACCTCACCGCCGCCGCCGAGGCCGCGCTGCGCGCCCTCGGCCGCCCGGTGCCCGCCTGGCCCTGCTGGGACGGCTCCGCCCGGAGCACCGTGACGGTGGCAGGCGAAGATCCCGGGCCGCTGATCGGGATCTACTCCGGTGGGACGCTGTGCGCCGAGGCGGCGCTGATCGCCGGGGCCGGGGAGTTCACCGACTACGGGGACGACGTCTACACCCGGGGCCGGGCGCACCCGATGATCGACCCCACGCTGCGGCTGGAGGCCCTGGGCAAGGTGCCGCCGGGCGGCGTGGTGCTCATGGACGTGGTGCTCGGCCACGCCGCCGACCCCGATCCCGCCGCCCGGCTCGCCCCCGCGATCGCCGCCCTGCCCGCCGCCGTGGTGGTCGCGCTGATCGGCACCGAGGCCGACCCGCAGGACCTGCTCCGGCAGGCCGCGGCGTTCCGCGACGCCGGGGCCGTCGTGTTCACCTCCAACGCGCAAGCCGCCCGGCACGCCAGGGACTCGCTATGACACTGCTCGACGGCCCGCCCCATGTCATCACGGCCGGCGCCGGCCTGCTCGCGGACGCGCTGCGCGAGCAGGCCGCCGCCGTCACCGGCGTCTCCTGGCGCCCGCCCCTGGCGGGCACCGCGGACGCCCTGGCCAGGGTGCTCGCCGACCCGCGCAGGCAGGCGGCCAACGACCTGGCGGTGCGCCGCCTGGTCTCGGCCCGCCCGGAGCTGGCCGGCGTACGGCGGGCGTCGGAGGTGCTGCGGACGGCGGAGCGCACGTTCCTGCACGCGGGCCCGCCGATCACCTGGGAGCGGGCGTCGGGCCCGATGCGCGGCGCGCTGATCGGCGCGATGCTGTTCGAGGGGTACGCGGACGACGAGCGGGAGGCGGCGGCCAGGCTCGCCGCCGGGGAGGTGCGGCTGGAGCCGTGCCATCAGCACGCGGCCGTGGGCCCGATGGCGGGCGTCGTCAGCCCGTCCATGTGGCTGTTCGAGGTGCGCGACACCGAGCACGGCGGCACCGCGTACTGCTCGCTCAACGAGGGCCTGGGCAAGGTGCTGCGCTACGGCGCGTACGGGCCCGAGGTGCTCGACCGGCTGCGCTGGATGGACGGCGTGCTCGGGCCCGCGCTGTCGGTGGCGATCGGGCTGACCGGGCCGCTGGACCTGCGGTCGCTCATCGCGCAGGCGCTGCAGATGGGCGACGAGCTGCACAACCGCAACCGGGCGGCGACCTCGCTGCTGCTGCGCGAGCTGGCCCCGGCGATCTCGGACGCGGCGCCGGGCCACGCGTCGGAGGTGCTGCGCTTCATCGCCGGCAACGACCACTTCTTCCTCAACGCGGGGATGGCCGCGGCCAAGGTGAGCACCGACGCGGCCCGGGACGTGCCGGGTTCGACCCTGGTCGTGGCCATGGCGCGGAACGGCACGGACTTCGGCGTGCAGGTGTCGGGGCTCGGCGGCCGGTGGTTCACCGGGCCGGCCGGGGTGCCGGACGGGCTGTACCTGGGCGCGTACGGGCCCGGCGACGCCAACCCGGACATCGGCGACTCCACCATCACCGAGACGTCCGGGCTGGGCGGGTTCGCGATGGCGGCGGCCCCGGCCATCGTCCGGTTCGTGGGCGGCGAGGTCGCGGACGCGGTGGCCGCCACGCGCTCGATGTACGAGATCACGCTGGCGGAGCATCCCGCCTACCAGATCCCGGGGCTCGGCTTCCGCGGCACGCCCACCGGCATCGACGTCACGCTCGTCGCCAGGACCGGTCTGCTGCCCGTGGTGAACACCGGAATCGCGGGCAGGATCGCGGGCACCGGGCAGGTCGGCGCGGGGCTCGTCAGCCCTCCCGCGGAGGCGTTCACGGCGGCTCTGCGGGCGCTGTCGGACGCGGTGGCTGATCCATTCGAGGTATAGCGAAACCGCACGTCAACCCCCGAAAAGCGACACTATGGTTTCGCCCCGGTTCACGTGCCTATATGGTGACGAATCCCATGATGTGAAACCACGGCGTGACTTGTGTGACCTTTGAGGCTGGAGATGGGGGCGGGACATGGCAGCCGACCGCGTGCTCAGCGGCCCCGGCGCTGAAGGCGGCACTCCACAGAGCCAGGGCAAGCTCGTCGGCAGGCGTTACCGGTTGATGTCGCCCGTCGGCCGGGGCGGCATGGGCATGGTGTGGCACGCCCACGACGTGCTGCTCGACAGGGATGTGGCGGTCAAGGAGCTCATCCTGCCGTTCGGCCTGGACCACGCGGGCAAGCAGGCGGCGCACCGGCGGGTGCTGCGCGAGGCCAGGTCGGCCGCGCGGCTGCAGCACCCGGGCATCGTCACCGTGCACGACGTGGTGGAGGAGGACGGCCGCCCGTGGATCGTCATGGAGCTGGTCCGCGCCTGGTCGCTGGAGCAGGCGGTGCGGCAGAGCGGCCCGCTGCCGGTGATCCAGGCCGCCGAGATCGCCATCCGGGTGCTCGACGCGCTCCGGCACGCGCACGCCTCCGGCATCCTGCACCGCGACGTCAAGCCGGGCAACGTGCTGCTCACCGCCGACCGGGTGGTGCTGACCGACTTCGGCATCGCCGCCGTCGAGGGCGACGTCACGATCACCCAGACCGGGCTGCTCATGGGCTCGCCCGCGTACATCCCGCCGGAGCGCCTGTCGGGGCAGCCGATCTCGGCGGCGGCCGACCTGTGGTCGTTCGGGGCGACGCTGTACGCGGCTGTCGAGGGCCGTCCCCCGTACGAGGGTCCTGACGCGGTCGCGGTGCTGGGCGCGGTGCTCACGCAGGAGCCGTCCAGGCCGCAGCGCGCCGGCGCGCTGCTGCCGGTGATCGAGGGGCTGCTGCAGAAGAACCCGGCCGCGCGGCTCACCGCCGACCAGGTCGCCGACCGGCTGGAGCGGGTGCTGCTCGCGCACGGCTCGGTACGGCCGCGCACCCCGGAGACGCCCGCGCCGCTGCCCACGCTGGGCGACTCGACGCCCGCGGGGCTGCTGCCGCCGCTGGAGCCGCCGTCGGGGCCGCTGCCCTCCCGGATCGTGGAGACGCCCTCGGGCCCGGTGCGCGTCCCGTACGACCCGGAGAACAACCCTTCCGACGGGTACGGCATTTCCTACGACACGACGTCCGGTCACCGGACCGACCAGGTGCGGCAGCCGGGGTTCGACGCTTTCTCCTCGGGCCCGCACTCCCTTCCGGGGCTCGGCGGCTCGGCGGCCCCGAGGTCGCTGTCGGACCCGGCCCCGGGCGGCTACCCGTCACCGGGCAGCACGTCCGGGCCGTACCCGCTGCCCGGACACGACACGTCCGGCCCGTACCCGTTGCCGGGACAGGAGACGTCGGGCCCCTACTCGACGCCGGGAGGCGCGTCCGGACCGTACGCGACGCCGGGCGGGGCGTCCGGCGCCTACCCGGAGCCGGACGGCCTGTCCTTCCCCGGCGTGGGCCGCACGCGGGGGCCGGGTGACTCCGGTGAGCAACCGGCGCCGCCCATCCTGCCGCTGACCAGCGACAGCCGCAGCGTGAGCGCCTCCGGCCGGTGGCCGCTGGCCACTGACGACGACCTGCGCGACCAGTCGCACAGGCTGTCCAAGGACGTCGGCCGCAGCCGCCTGGCCCAGCTGCCCGGCGGTCCCCATCGGACCTCCGCCGGCCGGCCCACCACCAGCCGGCGCAGCCCGGACGAGAACGGCAACGCCTGGGTGCGCGACGGGCGGCCGACGCCGCTGCTGATCGTCGCCGCCGTGGCGGCCGTGGTCGCCGTGGTGGCCGCGCTGATGATCTACGCGTCGAGCGGTTCCGTCGAGCCCGTGACGACCCCGCTCTCGGTCGCCAGCAGCGCCCCGGCGCGGGCCGAGGCCTCCCCGGTGCCCGACGGGTACGTCGAGGAGACCCCGCCGGGGTTCAGCGTGGGCGTGCCCGAGGGCTGGAAGCTGAGCACCTCGGGCGGCCAGACCACGATCACCGGGCCGAAGGACTCGGGCATCGAGGTGGTCGTCGCCCAGGTGGCGCCCCAGGCCGACGGCGGCCTGTCGGAGCTGACCCGCGAGGAGGCGGACGGCGGCAGGGACGGCTACATCCAGGTGCAGCTGCAGGAGACCGACTACCGCGGCTGGAAGGCGACCGACTGGGAGTACACCTACGCCGCCGAGAACGAGGTGCCCATGCACGCGCTCACCCGGTTCGTCACCGTCGACGACAAGACGGCCTTCACGATCACCTTCGACATGCCGGAGCTCGTCTGGGACGACCAGTCCGGGGCCCGCAAGGTCTTCTTCGACACCTTCCGCCAGTCCACCTGACCCGGCGTCCTTCCTGGTGGAAGGCCCGGAAGTCAGATCGTGATGTTGTACGGTCTGCACATGAGGCTGGGGAGCATCTTCTTCTATCCCATCAAATCCACCTCTGGGCACGAGGTGGCCGAGGCCGAGGTGCAGCCGTGGGGGCTGGCCGGCGACCGGCGCTACCTCGTCGTGGACGAGCGCGGCGAGCCGATCACCGCCCGCGAGCATCCGATCATGCTGGCCTGCGTGGCCCTGGCCGACGGCGCCGCGATCAAACTCACCGGCCCGCACGCCGACCCGCTGCGCGTCGTCCCCACCTCGCGCAGGTTCACGGCGAACGTCTGGGGGACGCCGGTGGAGGTGACCGACTGCGGGGACGACGCGGCCGCGTGGATGGCCGCGCTGATCGGGCGGCCCGCCAGGCTGGCCTGGCTGGACGACCCCACCCGGCGCCCGGTCGATCCCGCGTACGGCCTGCCCGGCGACCGGGTGAGCCTGGCCGACGGCTACCCGCTGCTGCTCACCACGACGGCCTCGCTGGCCCGGCTCGGCGACTGGGTCGCGGAGACGGCGGCCGAGCTGGGCGAGGAGATCCCGCGGCCGCTGGACATGCGCAGGTTCCGGCCCAGCGTGGTGGTGGAGGGCGCGGACGAGGCGTTCGCCGAGGACGGGTGGCGGCGGCTGCGGATCGGCGAGGTGGAGTTCCGGGCCGCCAAGGGATGCGACCGCTGCGTGCTGACGACCGTCGACCCGGACACCTACGCCAAGGGCAAGGAGCCGATCCGCACCCTGAACCGTCACCGCAGGTGGGACGGCAAGGTGTGGTTCGGCGTCAACCTGATCCCCGACGGCACGGGCGTGATCAGGCGAGGTGACCCCGTCACAGTGCTGTAGTCCCAAAAACAACGTTTTGGGGTGATCTCTGGGGCTATGCGAGACTTCACGGGTGACCAGCACCCCCACGACCGCTGACGCCTCGCCCTCCGCCCATCTCCGGGCCGTCCAGCGCCGCACTCTGATCGTGCTCTCGGCCGCGCAGATCGTGGGCGGCGTCGGAGTCGCCGTCGGACTGGCGCTCAGCTCGGTGGTGGTCGACCAGCTCTCCGGGTCGACGATGATCAGCGGCTTCGCGGGGACCGCGACGGTGCTGGGGGCGGCCCTGCTCGCCCTGCCGACGGCCAAGGCGTCGAGCAAGGGCGGCAGGCGGTCCGGCCTGGCGCTGGCGTACCTGGCGGCGCTGCTCGGCTGCGCCATCTCGGTCGTCGCCATCAACCTCGGCAACTGGCAGCTGCTGCTGGCCGGGCTGGTGCTGGTCGGCGGCGGCAGCGCGGGCAACCTGGCGGCCCGCTACTCGGCCACCGACCTGTCGCCCAGGAACCACGCCGCCCGGCACCTGTCGCTGGTGGTATGGGCGGCGACGGTCGGCTCGGTGGCCGGCCCCAACCTGGCCGAGCCGGCCGACCGGATCGGCATGGAGGCCGGGCTGGTGGGGAAGGCCGGGCCGTTCGCGTTCGCCGCGCTGGCGTTCGCGCTGGCGCTGCTGATCGTCTTCGCCGGTCTGCGCCCCGACCCGCTCAAGCTGGCCAGGGAGCACGACGGCAGGAAGCCCTCGACGGAGGCGGGCAACCGGACAGTCCGCACCGCGTGGCGCATCCTGCGCACCACGCCGATGGCCCGCCAGGCCCTGGTGATGATCGCCGTCAGCCACACCGCGATGGTGTCGATCATGTCGATGACCCCGGTCAAGCTGCACCACGACGGCGCCGAGCTGGACGTGATCGGCATCGTGATCAGCCTGCACATCGCCGGCATGTACGTGATGTCGCCGGTGGTCGGCTGGCTGGCGGACAAGGCGGGCCGGGTGCCGGTGCTGCTGCTCGGCATGGGCCTGCTGCTGGTCTCCGCCGTGCTGGCGGCCACGGCGGGCCACCAGGTGTGGCAGGTGACGGTGGCGCTGTTCGTGCTCGGCCTGGGCTGGTCGTGCGGGCTGGTGGCCGGCTCCGCGCTGGTCAGCGAGTCGGTCTCGATCGACGGCCGCACGGCCGTCCAAGGGCTGTCGGACCTGCTCATGAACGTGTGCGGGGCGACCGGCACGGTGCTGGCCGGCGTGATCGTGGGCGGTCTGTCGTACGGGGTGCTCGGTTCGGGCGTGGGCGTGATGGTGGCGCTGGCCGGGGTGTGGCTGGCGCTGGCGGCCCGCCGGTCGGGCGCTATTTGGCGTCCGCGTAGCAGCTGACCGCGACCGCCTCCATCGGGAAGCGCACCGGAGTGGCCCCGAACAGCAGCCGGGTCGCCTCGGCCGCCGCGGCGCCCACCGCATTCGCCACCTGCTCGGCCAGGTCGAGCGGGCAGTGCACGATGACCTCGTCGTGCTGGAAGAACACCAGCCTGGCCGGGCCGGGCAGCAGGCCGCGCAGCACCCCCATGAGCGACAGCGCCCATTCGGCGGCCGTGGCCTGGACCACGAAGTTGCGGGTGAACCTGCCCCGGTCGCGCGCCGCCCGGCCGCCCTCGGGGCCGGAGACGAGCTCGCGCCACGACGCGGACGGCGGCGGGCTGGTGCGCCCGAGCCAGGACCGCACGAGCCGGCCCTCCTCCCCGGCCTTGGCGGCGTCCTCGACGAACTGGTAGGCCTTCGGGAAGCGCCGGCGCATGACGGGCAGCAGCCGGGCGGCGTCGCCGCTGGTGCCGCCGTACATCGCCGACAGCATCGCGATCTTGGCGTGGTCGCGCTGGCCGCCGAACGAGCCGGCCAGCGCCGAGTAGAGGTCGATCTCCCCCGCCGCGGCGGCCAGCCCGGCGTCGCCCGCCATCGCGGCGAGCACCCGCGGCTCCAGCTGGGCAGCGTCGGCGACGACGAGGGCCCACCCGTCGTCGGCCACCACCACCCTGCGCAGCACCTTGGGGATCTGCAGGGCGCCGCCGCCGCTGGTCGCCCAGCGGCCGGAGACCACGCCGCCGACCACGTATTCGGGCCGGAAGCGGCCGCCGCGCACCCACTGGTCGGCCCACGCCCAGCCGTGGAAGCTGTGGAGCCTGGCCAGCTCCTTGTAGGCGAGCAGCGGCTCGACCGCCGGATGGCCGACCTGCTTGAGCTCCCAGGACCGGGTGGACTTGATCGCCACCCCGGCCCCCTTGAACGCCTTGACCAGCTGCTGCACCGAGTCGGGGTTGACCGGATGGCCGAACGCCGCCGACACCCGGTCGGCCAGCGCCTGCAGCTTGGCCGGCCGCATGCCGTGGACCGGCCGGGGCCCGAGCATCTCGGCGAGCAGCGCGTCGTGCACGTCTCTGCGCCAGGGCATGCCGTCGTGGCTCATCTCGGCGGCGATGAGCGCGCCGGCGGACTCGGCGGCGGCCAGCAACCGGAACCTGCCGGGATCGGGCAGCGCCGCGATCCGGGTGAGCTGGTCGGCGAGCACCTCGGCCACCGCCTCCGGGGGCAGCGGCTCGGGCGCGAAGAGCGTGCCGGGATCTTCCGGCGCGTCGTCGGGGACGGGCCGGCCGTGCAGCCTGGCGTGCGCGGCCCTGGCCGAGCGCGGCTCCCCGTGACGCCCTTCGTACGCGAGCAGCAGGGCCTCGGTGAGTGCGAGGTCGTGGCAGCGGGAGACCCGCACCCCGGCGGCGAGCAGCGGCGGGTAGGCCTCGCGGGTGTCGGCCCACACCCACCGCGGCCGCGACGCCTCCAGCTCGCGCACCGCGCCGGGCCCGGCGGGGCGGGGCGGCCCGCCCGCGGGAAGGAGCCGCTCTCCGGCCAGCACCACGTACACCACTCCAGGGTGCCAGGCGGCTACGACAAAGAGATGCGCACCTCGTCCTCGACGGGGGGTTCGAGCTCCTGCCGCAGGCACCCGGTGGCGGCGTGGCACCGGATGGTGAGCGCCTCGGGGGTGACCGACAGGCGCAGGAACTGCTTGAAGAACGGCGGGGTGTCCCAGTCGGACAGCTCGGACAGGAAGTGCTGGAACACCCGGTCCACCGGCAGCCGGAACGGCCACGGCCAGGACCCGAGCAGCCGCGCCGCCCACCGCATCCGCCGGGTGATCGTCACGGCGCCGCCGGCCGGCCGCACCGGCGTGTTCTTGATCTGCTCGGCCATGATGCAGGCGGCCTCGTCAGGGGTGAGGCAGAGCCACTTCATCCGCAGCCGCTTGGCGTAGAGCTGGCTGTAGAAGGACAGCGAGTCGCCGCGCAGCGGGTAGCAGCGGTAGTCGTCCTCGTGCACGCCGCCCACGTCGACGCGCCGGATGGTGTGGGTGGCGTGCATGAACGCGCCGCCGCCGCCGGACACGACGTACTGGATGACCCGGTCGCCGACCTGGACCGGGTAGCGCTGGTAGTTGTGCACGTCGCCGCCGATGGCCGCCACGTAGCGGTGGCGCGGGTCGCGCACGATGTCGTCGATGGTGCCGCCGCCCTCCAGCGCGGAGGGCTTGTAGGCGTTGCCGGTGTAGATCGGCTTGCCGGTGACCAGGAGCTTCGGCCGGGGGTCGAGCGACACGCGGCGCAGCCACACGGTCTGGCCCTTGTCGATGGTGCCCTTGATGCCGGTGTCGACGCCCACGATGAGCAGGCTCGGGGTGTCGATCACCCAGTACGGGCCGGGCTGCGTCGCCTGCTGGGCCGGGCGGCCGCGCAGCGCGCGGGCCTCGGCCAGGGCCGGCTCGTCGATCGTCTCGGGCTTGCGCCACAGCAGCCCGCGCAGCCCCCGGTCGGGCCTGGGCTTGAGCGAGGCGTCGCAGAAGACCCGCATGAACCCGCCGAGCCCGTCGTACCAGTCGTGGTTGCCGGGGATCGCGTAGATCGGCGCGTCGTAGTCCTGGTAAGGGCGGAAGAACTTGTCGCGGTAGTCGTTGCCCGACCCGGCCGGGTAGATGATGTCGCTGGCCAGGATCGCGAACGCGGTGCCCTCCCCCGCCTTCAGCATGCCGGGCACCACCGCGTACTGGGACGCGTCGCCCTCACCGGTGTCGCCGACGAGCAGGAAGTCGAAGCTCTCGCCGACCTCGGGCGCGATCCGGAAGCCGGGGTCCGTGCCGCGCTCGCGCAGGGCGGCGACCCACTGCTCGCGCACCTCGCCGGACGGGTCGCCGAACAGGCCGGCGAGGATCTCGTTGCGGGACTTCCACAGAGTGACCGGGTTCAGCCAGGTGAAGCCCTCGTCCTTCGGCCGCAGCCGGTCGAACGTGCCGATCTCCTGGCACACCCATCCGGCGCCCTCCTCGGACACCCGCGAGGATGCCCGCTTCCCCCGTTCAGCCGTTGATTCCACCATGACCCCATCTTTGCCCGTAGATCACGTCGCGCGCATCCGAACAGAGCGTGCCGTTGCCGACACAGCTGGTTCACGATGGTGTAACCTCAGTCGCCCCAAGCAAGCGGTTGTCGTCGCCAAGGGGAGGGCTAGCCATGGCCCGGAACGGTTCCGATGACGCGCTCAGGCGGAACACCACGCAGGTGGATGCCGTCGAGGGCCTGCTCGCGTACGCCGCCACGAGGAGCGCGCGCGAGGCGCTGCGCCAGGTGAGCCGTGCCGTGGCGATGAGCCGCGATCTGGCGGCCGAGCACCCCGAGCACACCTCCCTGCTGGTGCGCGCCCTGATCATGGAGGCGTCCCTGCAGCTGAGACGTAAGTGCCCGGCCGAGGCGCTGCCCCCGGCCGAGGAGTCGGTGGCGCTGGCCAGGAGGGCGGGCGGGGCCCCGCTGGCGCGCTCCCTGCACGCGCTGGCCGCCGCCTACAGGGCGCTCCGCCGCTTCGGCGAGGCCGCCGAGGCGGCGGAGGAGGCGTCCAGGGTCGTCGAGCTCGACTAGACGAGCGCTCCCGGGTTCAGCACACCCCGCGGGTCCACCCGGTCCTTGACCGCGCGCAGGATCGCCACGCCGAGCGGGCCGATCTCGGCGGCGTAGGCGGCGCGATGGTCGCGGCCGACCCCGTGATGGTGCGAGATGGTGCCGCCCGCCTCGACGATGGCGGTGTTCGCCGCCTCCTTTGCCCGCTCCCACTGCGCCACCGGGTCGTCCTCCTGCGCGGTGACGACGGTGAAGTAGAGCGACGCGCCGGTCTCGTACACGTGGGAGATGTGGCACATGACCAGCGGCGAGCCGAGCGCGCCGAGCAGCGCGAGCCGGACCGCGTCGTACAGGCGCGGCAGGTCGGCCCAGAAGCCGGCCGTCTCCAGCGTCTCCACGGTGGCGCCCGCGGCGAGCAGCGAGTCGCGCAGGTACGGCGCGGAGAAGCGGCCGTGCGCCCATCCTTGACCGGGCTCCTCGCCGAGAGGGACGCCGCCGTGGCCGGACAGCACCGCGGCGGCGGCCTCGCGGCGGGCGGACACCGAGGCGCCCTCGTAGCCGGCGATCACCAGGCAGCCGGCCTCGCCGCCGCCGATCCGGTCGGGGCGGGCCAGGCCGATCATGGTCTCGGTCTCGTCGGAGAGCCGCAGGACCGTGGGCAGCGGGCCGTCCTGGGCGAGCGCCCGCAGCGCGGCCGTGCCGGCGGCGAAGCCGGGCAGGCGCCAGCCCTCGTACACCTTCTCGGCCGGGGCGCGGCGCACCCGCAGCCGGAGCGAGGTGATGACGCCGAAGGCGCCCTCGGACCCGAGCACGAGCTGGCGCAGGTCGGGCCCGGCCGCCGACTTGGGCGCCCGGCCCAGGTCCAGGTCGCCCTCGGGGGTGGCGACGGTCAGCCCGGTCACCATGTCGTCGAAGCGGCCGTATCCCGCCGACGCCTGGCCGCTGGAGCGGGCCGCGGCGAAGCCGCCCAGCGTGGCGTACTCGAAGGACTGGGGGAAGTGGCCCAGCGTGAGGCCGTGCGCGGCCAGCAGGCGCTCGGCCTCGGGGGCGGGCACGCCGGGCTCGAACACCGCGGTCATCGACTCGGCGTCGACCTCGACCAGCCGGTCCATCCGGCCCAGGTCGAGCGAGATCACCCCGGCGAAGCCGTCGCGGGCTGCGGTGAGTCCGCCGACGACGGAGGTGCCGCCGCCGAACGGCACGACCGCGATCCGCTCGGCCGCGCACAGCCGCAGCACTTGCGCCACCTCGTGGTGGCCGCCGGGCAGCACGACGGCGTCCGGCGCGCCGGCGCCGTCCCCCGCGCGCATCCGCAGCAGGTCGGGGGTGGACTTGCCGCGGGCGTGCCGGACCCGCGCCTCGTGCGTGGTCAGCACGTGCCCGTCGCCGACCAGGCCGGCGAGCGCGTCGAGCAGCCGGGGCTCCAGCGCGGCGGGCGGCATCCGTACGGACTCTAGCCCGGCGGCGGGGACCGCCGGCGCGCGCACGCCCAGCAGATCGTGGAGCAGCCGGCGGACCTGTTCTGGAAGCTCGCGGGCCTTGGCCGGGTCGCCCCAGCCGGACCAGAGCATCGGTTCCGATCGCACGGTTACACTGTGACATATGACGGCTATTCGTCACAATGACGGCGTGCTGGACGCGGCCCGCGACTGCGTGCTGGCCTACGGGGTGCGCCGCACCACGCTCACGGACGTGGCGCGGCGGGCCGGGGTCTCGCGGATGACGATCTACCGGCACTGGCCGGACATGCGGGCGCTGGTCGCCGACCTGATGACGCGCGAGTGGGTACGGGTGATCAGCGGGCTCGACCTGGCCGATCCGGTGGGCGCGGTGGTGGCCGGGGTGCGCGGGCTGCGCGGGCACCCGCTCTGGCGCAAGATCGTGGAGGCGGATCCCGAGCTGCTGCTCCCCTACCTGCTCGACCGGCGGGGGGCCAGCCAGGAGGCGGTGCTCGCGGTGCTGGAGCCCGCACTCGGCGACCCGCGCAGGGCCAGGGCGGTGCTGCTGGTCGCCCAGTCGTTCCTGCTGTCGGCGCCCACCATGCTCGATCCGCTCACCCTCGACGACCTCGACGCCGAGCTCGCGACCCTGCTGGAGTCCTATCTCGCGCGCCCGGCGGGACGGTGAGCGGGGTCGTGCCGGGCAGCTCGCTGAACGCCGCCCGGAGGGCGCGCGAGCTGGCCCGCACCGCCGAGGAGCGGGTGGACGTGCTGGTGGTCGGGCTGGGCGCGACCGGGGCGGGCGCGGCGCTGGACGCGGCCTCGCGAGGGCTGGGCGTCGCCGCGATCGACGCCCAGGACCTCGCCTTCGGCACCTCCAGGTGGAGTTCGAAGCTGATCCACGGCGGCCTGCGCTATCTGGCCAAGGGGCAGGTGGGGGTCGCGTACGAGAGCGCGGTGGAGCGCGGCGTCCTGCTCACCCGCACCGCCCCGCACCTGGTCAGGGCGCACCCGTACGTGCTGCCGCTGACGCCGGGGGTCACCGGGGCGCGGGCCGCGACGGTGATGACCGGCTACCTGCTGGGGGACGGGCTGCGGCGCGCGGCGGGCACCCCGCGGCGGCTGCTGCCGGGCCCGTCGGCGCTGCCGGCGGGCCGGGTCGGCGAGCTGGCCCCGGTGCTGCGCGCGGACGGGCTGCGCGGCGGGCTGCTGTCGTGGGACGGGCGGGTGCTCGACGACGCCCGGCTCGTGGTCGCCGTCGCCAGGACGGCGGCCGCGCACGGGGCCCGGATCCTGACCCGCTGCCGTGCGCTGGAGCTGCGCCCGGACGGCGCCCGGGTGCGTGACGAGCTGACCGGCGAGGAGTTCGAGATCAGGGCGCGGGCGGTGGTCAACGCGACCGGCGTGTGGGCCGGCGGGCTGGACCCGAGGGTGCGGCTGCGGCCCTCGCGCGGCACCCACCTGGTGCTCGCGGCGGGCGCGCTGCCGGGGCTGCGGGCCGGGCTCCACGTGCCGATCCCGGGCGAGAGCAATCGTTTCGCGCTCGTCCTGCCGCAAGCGGACGGGCGGGTGTACGTGGGGCTCACGGACGTCGCGGTGGACGGGCCGGTGCCCGACGTCCCCGAGGCGCCCGAGGAGGACGTCAGGACGCTCCTGGACGTGCTGAACGGCGTCCTGGAGATCGAAGTGCCGAGGAAGGCCGTGGCGGGCGCGTACGCGGGCCTCAGACCGCTCCTGGCGGGCGGCGGGCACACGAGCGGGCACGCGAGCGGATACGGAGACGGGCACACGGGCGGGTACGGGGACGGGCGCGGGGACCCGGGGGCGGGCGGGCGCACGGCGGATCTGTCGCGGCGGCACGCGGTGCTGTCCTCGGGCGGGTTCGTCACGGTCGTCGGCGGCAAGCTGACCACCTACCGGCGGATGGCCCAGGACGCCGTGGACCGGGCGGTCGCGGTGCGCGGGCTGCGCGCGGGCCCGAGCCGGACGGCCGCCATCCCGCTGGTGGGAGCGGGCCGGCCGGCCGCGGGGACGCCGCGCGGGCTCGCCGAGCGCTACGGCGCGGAGGCGGCGGCGGTCCGGCCGCTGGTGGAGTCCTGCCCCGAGCCGGTCGGTCTCGGCCTGACCCGGGGCGACCTGCTCTGGTCCGTGCGGCACGAGGGCGCGCTCGACGCCGGCGACCTGCTCGACCGGCGCACCCGGATCGGCCTGGTGGCGGCGGACCGCGAACGGGCGCTGGAGGCCGCGGAGGGCATGTTCGGCTGATCCTCCCCAACCCGTTAGGTTAGTCTTACCTAACCGTTGGAAGGGGGAAGGTGTGGCGAAGGGCTGCGAACACGCGAGGGGATGTCACACGGGTGGCGTCCCCACTCTCGCGAGCGCCACGGCGGGCGCGCGGCTCTGGCTCCTCGTCGAGTACGCGGGCCCGTGGCCATCACACCTGGAAAGCTTCGAACTTCCTGAGAACATCGCCGAACTGGTGGCGCGGGCGCTCGCCCGGGGCATCAGGCCGCAGCTCATCCGCCGCCCGGGCCGCCGCACCCGGACGCGGGAGGAGGGCATCCGCGTGCTAGTCGGGTACGGGATCGGCGACCGGCCGTGGCTCGCCGGCGGCGTCATCGCAGGTCCTGACGATCTTGACCTGGACGCGCTGGTGGCCGGAGTGGTCCCCGAGTCCTGCATACTTGAAGACGAGCCGGTATTTCTGGTGTGCACGCATGCCAAGCGCAACGCGTGCTGCGCCCGCATCGGACTGCCCCTCGCCCGTGCTCTGGCGGAAAAACTGCCAGAAAGGGTGTGGGAAACGTCACACGTTGGCGGCGATCGGTACGCCGCCAACCTCGTGTGCTTGCCACACGGAATTTTCTACGGCAGCATGTCTCAGGCTGCTGCGATCGCAGCGGCTAACGCGTACCGGTCGGGCGAGATCATTCTCGACCGTTTCCGGGGACGCGCGGGTATCCCTGAGCCATTGCAAGCCGTCGAGCACTTCGCCCGAACCCATACGGGAGAGTGCTCCGTCGGCGCGGTGACCGTGGAATCCTCCAAGTCGGACGGCGACGTCACCGAAGCCATCGTGCGCTGCGGCGACGTCCGGTTCAAGGTTGTGGTCCAGCCCTCGGCGCGGCAAGCGCCGTGTGGCTCGGTTTGCGCCGACAAGGCCGCCACCTACCGGCTGGTTTCGCTGGACAGGCTTTCGCCTGTGCGGTACGCCACGCCTGCCTACGCCTGACAAAGGGAACATCACGGTCCTCCATTGCGTTGGAACAGTGACGCCCAAAGCGTCCGATGCGGCTCAATTACCGAAATACCTCTCACGAAGGTGGTTTTCTCATGTCTCAGGTACGTCGGCAGCTCGCCCGCCCGCGCCCCAGCTGGGGTTGGCAGGATGATGCCGCGTGCCGGGGTGAGGACCTCGTGCTCTTCTTCGGCCCCGACGGGGAGCGGCAGCCCGAGCGTGACGTACGTGAGCGGAAGGCCAAGGCGATCTGCGCCCAGTGCCCCGTCCGCACGGAGTGCCTTGACTACGCACTGTCCCGTCCGGAGAAGTACGGCACGTGGGGTGGCCTCAACGAGGACGAGCGCGCCTCCGAGCGTCGCCGTCGCATGCGCCGCGCCGCCAGCGCCGGCATCTCCGCCGCCTGACACACCCGGCAGCGTCTCCGAAGATCGTGTGATCACGCAGTTGTCCCGATGACCGGGGCCCGGTACGCCGGGCTCCGGAGAACCCGGTCGGGACAACTGCCTGATCAGGCGGACCTCGCCCCGCACGAAAGAACCGCGCATGAAAGAAGCCGCCGTCCGATCCGGACGGCGGCTTTCGCGTGCCCGCCGGTCGGCGGGCTAGGGCTGGTCACACCAGCAGGTCGTCGAACTCTCCGTCTTTGGCGCCCAGGACGAACGCGGTGATCTCGGCTCGCGTGTAGACGAGCGCGGGACCGTCGGGAAACCGCGAGTTGCGCATGGCCACCTCCCCTGTGGGCAGGGTCGCCACCTCGACGCAGTTGCCGTTGGGATTGCTCCGCGCGCTCTTGCGCCAGTCGGCGGAGAGTCGACCGGCGGGCGTTCCGTTGCGGAACTCGTGCATGGGTGTTGCTCCTCGGCCCTTACGGATGCACGTGCATCCGTGCTTACGAGCCGAGAATAGAGGGACGAACCGGAGGCCATATACCGGATGGCCAAAAATCCCTATGTGATGGGTCACAGGGACTCAGCCGTTCAGCAGCCGCTCCAGGAACGCCCGGGTCTGCCGGGGCTGCTCCGCCTGCACGCTCAGCCGGTCCATGACCTTCACGTAGTGCTCGGAATCGGCGACCTTGTCCAGGTAGAGCGCGCTCGTCAGCTGCTCCATGTAGACCACGTCGGGCAGCTCACGCTCGGGGAAGCGCAGGATGCTGAACGGGCCGCCGGCGGCGGCGTGCCCGCCCCGGTCGAACGGCATGATCTGCAACGTGACATTGTGGTGGGCGATGAGCTCCAGCAGGTGCTCGATCTGCTCGCGCATGACCTCGGGCCCGCCGAGCACCCGGCGCACCGCCGCCTCGTCGATCACCGCCCAGAGCGTGAGCGGGCTCTCCCCGGTCAGCCGCCGCTGGCGGGCCGTCCGCAACTGGACCCTGCGCTCCAGCTCGCCGGCCGGGGCGTTCTCGTGGGCCAGCTCGATCACCGCCCTGGCGTAGGCGGGCGTCTGCAGCAGGCCGGGCACGAACTGGTTCTCGTAGGTCCGGATGACCGAGGCGGCGCCCTCCAGCCCGATGTAGATCTCGAACCAGCTCGGCAGCAGATCGCCGTACTTGTGCCACCAGCCGGGCTCGTTGGCCTTCCTGGCCAGTTCCAGCAGCGGCGCCCGGTCGCCGGGGTCCGTGACGCCGTAGAGGGTGAGCAGGTCGGCCACGTCGCGCTCCTTGAAGCTGACCTGGCCCAGCTCCAGCCTGCTGATCTTGGCATGGGACGCGCGGATGGAGTAGCCGGCGTCCTCCCGGGAGATCCCCTTGCCGGTGCGGAGTCTGCGGAGCTGCGTGCCCAGCAGGATCCGCAGGACGGTCGGGCTACCCGGAGAATGTCGCAGAATGTCGCTTTCCATCCGCTTCGCCCGCTCCGCGCTCACGCTCACCGCTCCCTATCGCATCTGCACGTGCAGATGCGATTTGCATCCGTAAATCACGAAAGAGTCTTGCATCGCCGACGTCACGCCGTAAAGATGGTCTTGGACACCAGAACGCGCTTCGGGGGCCAGCATGACGACTTTCGACCCGGGACCGCAAACCGCCAGCGGTCTCAGGCCACCAGGATGGCTGACGGCCGTCCTGATCGAGGGTCGGCCCGCCGAGCGCGATCGCCTCTTCGGCTTCCACGAGCTCAGCACGTTCGAGCCCGGGTGCGTCTCGGTGGCAAGACGGTTCGTCGACCAGACGCTCGGCTCGTGGGGGGCCGAGCGGGCCGTGTTCGACGCCCAGCTCATCACCTCCGAGCTGGTCACCAACGCCATGCGCCACGGCGGCGGCGCGATCGACCTGCGGCTGCTGATGGACAGGACCGAACTGGCCTGCGTTGTGAGCGATCACAGCACGGCGCCGCCGGTCACCGGCGGCGCCGACGTTTTCGCGGAGTACGGTCGCGGGCTGCGCCTGGTGGGCGCCCTCTGCCGCGCCTGGGGCTGGCTCACGCCCGGCGGCGCGCGCAAGCTCGTGTGGGCGGTGCTGCCGCTCTAACGGTTCCGGGCCAGCACCTCCAGCACGTCGGCGTCGGAGAGCTGGCCGAAATGCTCGTACCACTGCCCGACCGCGCGGAAGTCGGCCGGCACGCAGAGCACCACCACCTCGTCGGCCTCCTCCCGCATGGCGCTGACCGTGTCCCTGGCGCCCACCGGCACGGCGAGCGTCACCCTGCCGGGCCCGGCCGCGGCCACCGCCCGCAGCGCGGCCCGCGCGGTCACCCCGGTGGCCAGCCCGTCGTCGGCCACCACCACCTCGCGGCCCGCCAGGCGGGGCAGCGGCCGGTCACCCCGGTACACCGCCACCCGGCGGGCCAGCTCTCGCCGCTCGGCGGCCACCTCGCCGGCCAGGTCCTCCGGCGTCAGCCCCAGCCGGTGCAGCAACGGCAGGTCGAACACCGGCTCGCCGCCCTCGGCGATCGCCCCCACGCCGAACTCCGGCGACGGCGGGTAGCCGATCTTGCGGGTGACGAGCACGTCCAGCACTCCGCCGAGCCGGCGCACGATCGGCTCCGCCACCTCCACCCCGCCACGCGGCAGCGCGAGCACCACCGGGCCGGGGATGCCCGCCAGCCGCTCGGCCAGCCGCTCCCCCGCCTGCGCACGGTCGACGAACACGCACTCCATACGGAAACCCGTACCCACGCCGCCGACGGGCAGGCCCGCCGGGGAGGGGCCCGTGCGGGCCCGCTCCCCGGGAGGGCGTCACGGCCGGTTGCGGCCCGAGCGGCGCATCTCCTTGTGGATGGACTTCCACTTGCTCTGCAGGTCCTTGCGCAGCCTGGCGTCCGTCCGGGAGGCCATCCACGCCGCCTCCCGCTGGAGCTTGCGCCAGCTCTCCAGCCGCCGCTCCGGCAGCTCGCCGCTCTCCAGCGCCGCCAGCACCGCGCACCCGGGCTCGGTCTCATGGCCGCAGTCGTGGAAGCGGCACTCCGCGGCCAGCGCCTCCAGGTCGGAGAAGACCCGCTCCACGCCCTCGTTCATGTCGTACAGGCCGACCCGCCTGATGCCAGGCGTGTCGATGACGAGCCCGCCACCGGGCAGCGGGATGAGCTCCCGGTGGACGGTGGTGTGCCGGCCGCGCCCGTCGGCGGCGCGCACCCGCTGGGTCTCCATCACCTCGCCGCCCGCGAGCGCGTTGACGAGGGTGGACTTGCCGGCCCCCGAGGGGCCGAGCACGACAGCGGTACGGGACCCGTCCAGATAGTCGCGGACGAGCTCGACCCCCTCGCCGCGGATGGAGGAGACCGCGTGCACGTCGACGCCGGGCGCGGCCTGCCGCACGTCGTCGAGCAGATCGCCCAGGCCGGGCCCGAACAGGTCGGACTTGGTGACGAGCACCACCGGAGTGCCGCCGGACTCCCAGGCGAGCGCCGTCAGGCGCTCGACGCGGCCCAGGTCGGCCAGGTCGGTGGCGTGCATGGACGGTTCGGCGACGAACACGATGTCGACGTTGGCCGCGAGCACCTGGCCCTGGCCGTCGCCGGACAGCCCGCCGCGGGAGTCGCGGCTGACGCCGCCGCGGACGAACGCGGTCGTCCTGGGCAGGAGCTCGACGAGCTCGTAGTCACCCGCGGGCAGCGGCTTGAGCGCGGCCCAGTCGCCCACGCAGGGCAGCGCGACCGGGTCGGCGGCGGACGCCCTGCGGACGCGGGCGCCGTAGCGGGCGTGATGCCGGCCGGCACTCGTGACGACCTCGGCCGCGCCGCGGTCGACGCGGGAGACGCGGCCGGGCACGGTGTCGGAGGGCAGCTCGGCGGCGCGGGAATCGGTCCAGCCGAGCAGAGAAAGATCGTAAGACAACGGAATTGCACCCTTGAGGTTGAGAAGGAACCCGGGTGGTCTCAGGCGAGCACCCGGAGGGGGACTGACGGCAGGCAGAACAGGACGACCCGCATAGTCCTCACCTCCTCGATCCGTTGCCGGTGACTCTACGCACCGGCCGCGCGGGACCGCAACGGGTTTTCGGCCACCCCGCGGTTGAACCGTCGGGGCGCCGTGGTCCGTACCACCTGCCGACGGACTCGAGAAAGGGGAATGATGCGACTGAGCACGTATCCCCCACCCTCGGCCGAGGGAGCAGCCCCCATGGGCAAGCCGCGGTTACGGCAGTGGTTGAGGCGCGTACGGCCGGACCCGGAGATGGTCGTGTCGGCTCTCTACCGGCAGTACCACCGGCCGTTGCTGGCCTTCGTCGTGCGGCTGACCGCGGGTGACCGGCAGTGGGCCGAGGACGTCGTACAGGAGACCATGATCCGCGCCTGGCGCAGCGCCGAGCAGCTCGATCCCGACGCGGCCTCGCTGATGCCCTGGCTGGCGACCGTCGCCCGACGTATCGTGATCGATGACCGGCGGCGAAGGGACGCCCGCCCCCAGGAGCAGGGCGACGGCCCGCTGGAGCACATGCCCGTGCCGGATGAGATGGAGCAGCTGCTGCACCAGGTGGTCGTGTCCGAAGCGCTCAAGGCCCTGTCGCCCGCGCATCGCGAGATCCTCAACGAGACGATCCTGCGCGATCGTTCCGTCAACGACGCCGCGCGGGCGCTCGGCATCCCCGTGGGCACCGTCAAGTCCCGGGTCTACTACGCGGTGCGCGCGCTGCGCGTGGCACTGGAGGAGAGGGGGGTGACGGCGTGACCTCGCGAGTGGAGCACACCGACGTGGGCGCCTACGCCCTGGGCCTGCTGGACGACGACGACCGGATGGCGTTCGAGACGCACCTCCTCGGCTGCCGTGCCTGCGCCGCCGAGCTGTCCGACCTGGCGGGGGTGGCCCAGGCGCTGCACGGGCTGGGGCCGGTGACCGACGACCCCCCTGAGGAGGAGCCGGCCGAGGTGATCGACCTGCTGCACCGCAAGCAGGCCGCCGACCGGCGCTCGCGCAGGGGGACGTTCCTCGTCGGGATCGCGGCGGGCATCTCGCTGGTGGCGGGCGGGCTGGTGCTCGGCGCCCAGATCGGCGCGCAGAACGCCCCGCCGGCCGCCCACACCCAGCTCGGCCCCGCCGAGCAGTTCTACGCGATGGGCACGCCGGTGCCGGGCACCGGCAGGGACGGCGTGACGGGCGGGCTGGTGCTGGAGTCGAAGGGCTGGGGCACCCACGCGGCGCTCAAGCTGTCGGGGGTGCAGGGGCCGCTGGAGTGCGAGCTGGTGGCCGTCGGCAAGAGCGGCGACCGCCGGGTCATGATGGGCTGGTCGGTGCCGCCGGCCGGCTACGGCACCGAGGCCAACCCGGAGCCGCTCTACATGCACGGCGCGGCCGCGCTGACCGTCGACAAGATCGACCGGTTCGAGGTCATCACCGCGACCGGCCGCAACCTGCTCACCGTCGACGTCTGACGCTTCCGCCACGAGCCCTCTCACCTGCGGTGGGAGGGCTTTTCGACGGTACGGGAGAATTTTTCGCGAATCGTTGAACCCGGGGCGATCCGGGGGCCGTACTGCCTGTCAGAACAGGGATTCCCTCCAAGGAAGTGACCGGCATGTCAGGGGACATGCCGGTCACCCCGAGTTCGCACCGGCCCGCCGGGACGTTCGGGAACCGTCCGGACGGGTCCGCCGGCCAGTGGCGGTCCTCCCCCTCACCGCCACCCGGCCGTCGCCCCGGGGCCGTCCGGCCCGCCCCGGCCGCGACGACGCCCCGCCGCACCACGGGAGCCCGTGCGGCGGGGCGTCCCCTGCCGGGTCCGGGGCGTTCCGGCCGGCCGTAAAGCGTGCTCTTTCAGAACGCCGGGGCGGGAACTCCGGGACCGGCCGGGTTACAGGCCGGGGGCCGGGAACTGGGCGGTGAGCTCGCTGACCTCGCGGTGGACGCGGGTGATGACGTCCTCGGCGTCGCCCTTGGCCAGGGCGGTGACGACCTCGTCCATCCACGCGCCGATCTGCCGCATCTCCGCCTCCTTCATCCCGCGCGAGGTGACGGAGGGGGTGCCGATGCGGATGCCCGACGGGTCGAACGGCTTGCGGGTGTCGAACGGCACCGCGTTGTAGTTGGTCTCCAGGCCCGCCCGGTCGAGCGCCTGGGCGGCCGGCTTGCCGCCGATGCCCTTGGGGGTGAGGTCGAGCAGGATCAGGTGGTTGTCGGTGCCGCCGGAGACCAGGTCGAAGCCGCGCGAGGCGAGCTCCTCGGCCAGGGCCTTGGCGTTGGCGACGACCTGGTGGGCGTAGGCCTTGAAGTCGTCGGTCGAGGCCTCGCGCAGCGCGACGGCGATGGCGGCGGTGGTGTGGTTGTGCGGGCCGCCCTGCAGGCCGGGGAAGACGGCCTTGTTGAGCGCGGTGGCGTGCTCGTCGGTCGTCGCCATGAGCATGGCGCCGCGCGGGCCGCGCAGCGTCTTGTGGGTGGTGGTGGAGATGACGTCGGCGTGGCCGACGGGCGACGGGTGGGCGCCGCCGGCGACGAGGCCCGCGATGTGCGCGATGTCGGCGGCCAGGACGGCGCCGACCTCACGGGCTATGGCGGCGAAGCCCTCGAAGTCGATGGTGCGCGGGATGGCCGTCCCGCCGCAGAAGATCAGCTTGGGCCGGTGTTCGAGGGCGAGCTCGCGCACCTGGTCGAGGTCGATGCGGCCGGTGTCCTGGCGGACGCCGTAGCGGACCGGGTTGAACCACTTGCCGGTGGCGGAGACGGACCAGCCGTGGGTGAGGTGGCCGCCGAACGGCAGGCCCATGCCCATCACGGTGTCGCCGGGCTGCAGGAACGCCATGTAGATGGCGAGGTTGGCGGGGGAACCCGAGTAGGGCTGGACGTTGGCGTGGTTGACGCCGAACAGCGCCTTGGCCCGCTCGACGGCGACGGTCTCGACCTGGTCGATGACCTGCTGGCCCTCGTAGTAGCGCTTGCCGACGTAGCCCTCGGAGTATTTGTTGGTCAGGACGGTGCCGGTGGCTTCGAGCACGGCCTTGGAGACGTAGTTCTCCGAGGCGATGAGCTTGACCGTGTCGGCCTGGCGCCGCTCCTCCGCCTTGATCAGCTCGGCGATCTCAGGGTCGACGCTAGCGAGAGAACCCATGACTCTCCTGTCATATTGACGTGTCTTGCGAAGACCCAGGCGCCCGGCCTCCGCTCCTTCCCGCTCCCCGGTGGTCGTTCCCACCTGATGCGCCAGTCGCGACGTCATTGACGATATCGGATGCCGGGGAGCTCACTCCGCCGTGATCTGGGCCTTCCCCGCGGTCATCGGGGGCCCGATCTCATTTCGCGCGGCCGTCGCCGGGCCAGAGCCGGTCGACCTCGGCGTTGAGTATCGCCCCGATGAGCACGGCCAGGGCCGTGATGTAGAGCCACAGCAGCAGGGCTATGGGCGCCGCGAGCGACCCGTACACGGACACGGGCGAGAACCAGGCGGCGAGCACGGCGCGCAGCACCGCGGCGCACACGATCCACAGGAACAGCGCCAGGATGGCCCCGGGCAGCTCGCGGAACCAGCGGGTGCGCACGGGCACGCTGACGTGGTAGAGCACGCTCAGGAACAGCACGGAACCGACGACCACCACGGGCCAGTAGAGCAGGTCGACGGCGGCGGCGTAGTCGGCGGGCAGCGCCCCTTTGAGCAGCGTCGGGCCGATGACCAGGATGGGCATCACGACGATGCCGACGACCAGGCCGATCACGTACAGGCCGAAGGACATCAGCCGGGTGCGGATGATGCCGCGCTCCTCCCCCAGCCCGTAGGAGACGGAGATGAGGTCGACGTAGACGTACAGCGCACGCGACCCGGACCAGAGCGACAGCAGGAAGCCCAGCGAGATGATCGACACCTTGCTGGCGTCGTCCCTGAGCACGTCGGCGAGCAGCGGGCGGACCACGGTGTCGATCGTGTCGGCGGTGAACAGCACGCCGGCCTGGTGGATGACCCACGCCTCTATGTCGACCACGGCCTGCTTGCCGATCCAGCCGCCGAGCTTGGCCAGCACGCCGATCAGGCCGAGCACGAACGGCGGCAGCGACAGCAGGGCGAAGAACGCCGCCTCGCCCGCCAGGCCGGTGACGCGGTAGTTGACCCCGGCGTTCGTGGTGGCGCGCACGGTCGCCCACGACCTCGTGTCGCGCACCCAGCTCAGCCTGGCCCGGGCGGCCGAGGCGGCGGGCCTCTTCGACCCGCTTGGCGCTTCCGTGGACGTCATGGCACCCAACGCTCTGTCGCAGTGACTCTCCGGCTCAGCTTACGTCCCAGGTTGTCCTGCCCTAGTCGTTGTCCTCGATGCGCGCTCCCAGCGGCAGCAGCGAGACGGGGATCATCTTGATGTTGGCGATGCCCAGCGGGATGCCGATGATCGAGATGAACAGCGGGATCGACGTGAGCACGTGCCCGATGGCCAGCCAGATGCCGGCCACGACGCACCAGATGATGTTGCCGATGAGCGAGAAGACGCCGGCCTCGGGGTCGCGCACCACGGTCCGGCCGAACGGCCACAGGGCGTAGGCCGCGATGCGGAACGAGGCGATGCCGAACGGGATCGTGATGATCAGGATGCAGCAGATGATCCCGGCGACGGCGTATCCGATGGCGAGCCAGATCCCGGCGAAGACGAGCCAGATGACGTTCAGGAGCGTGCGCATGCTTCCAGCATGTCACCGGGCGCCCGTCAGCGTGATCCCGGCGGGCGTCCCCGCCCCGGCGGGCCCGCGTACGCCTGCGCGATCGGCATCCACGCGGCCGCCGGCTCGCCGGTGACCTCCAGGGCGGTGTCGGAGAGGTGGGCGCGCTGGGTGACGGCGAGGCAGAAGTCGAGCATCGGCCCGCGCACCACGCCCGCGGCGCCCTCCGGGCCCGCCGTCCACAGCTCTCCGCCGGGCGTCGTCAGCTCCACCCGCACCGGCTCGGCCGGCACGGGCAGGCCGCGTACGGCGAACGAGTAGGGCAGGGCCATGACCCCGATGCGGGCCACGTGGCGCAGCCTGTCGGTGGGCTCGCGGGTGCGGCCGAGGGCGTCGGCGACGTCCTGGCCGTGCGCCCACGTCTCCATCAGCCGGGCGGTGGCGAACGACGCCGCCGACATGTCGACCCCGTACCAGGGCAGCCGGTGCTTGGGCGGCAGCGGGGCGAGCGCCTCGACGAGCCGGGCGCGCGAGGAGGCGAACCAGGCGCGCAGCTCGCCGGCGGGCATCTCGCGCGACCGCGCGGCCAGGTCGTCGGGGGTGGTCGTGGCCGAGGCGGCGAGCAGGTCGCGGAAGGCGTCCGGATCGGTGATCGCGGTGCGGGCGGCGTCGTCGAACCAGGCCAGATGGCTCACCTGGTCGCGCACCGCCCATCCGGCGGCGGGCGTGGGCAGCTCCCAGTCGCCGGGACGCAGCGGCTCCAGGAGCGCTTCGAGTGAGGCGGTTTCGGCGCGGAGGTCGTCGAGCAGCTCGGCCATGAGATCCACGACGCCAGCCTAGCCCGGGGCGATAATGCTGTCGTGATCTGCGACAGCTGCAAGGACAGACGCCACGACGACTGCCGGGGCGGCTCGTGGTGCGACTGCCAGCATCTGCCCGCCGAAGAGGCCCAGGAGTCGGAGCTCGACTGGCCGCGTCAGGGATGATCGAGTCCAGACTCTGGACCCGGTATTGGACATCTCGGACGGCCAGAGTATCTTCATAAGCATGCCAGCGGACCCCATGCTTGTCGGCCGACGCCACGTCGACCTTCTGCGTGTCCGCAGTGCCATCTGTTGCGACGCCCGGTAACCACTCGTTTCCCACCGCTGAGCGCGTCGCACTCCTTCTTCCCCTGCACTCGATGACGAGGCAGGAGGACATCCGCGTGCGCGCGCCCATGATCTCTAAGGACGCGCAATGAGCACCCCTGCCAGCCGGCATCACAAGCGCCCGCGCGGCGAAGGTCAGTGGGCTCTCGGTTACCGGGAGCCGCTGAACAAGAACGAAGAGCTGAAGAAGAACGACGACGGGCTGAACGTCCGCCAGCGGATCATCGACGTCTACTCCAAGCGGGGCTTCGACTCGATCGACCCCGCCGACCTGCGCGGGCGCATGCGCTGGTACGGCATCTACACCCAGCGCAGGCCCGGGATCGACGGCGGCAAGACCGCGATCCTGGAGCCGGAGGAGCTCGACGACCGCTACTTCATGATGCGCATCCGGATCGACGGCGGCCAGCTCGACCTGCGCCAGCTCCGGGTGATCGCCGACCTCTCCAACGAGTACGGGCGCGGCACCGCCGACGTGACCGACCGGCAGAACATCCAGCTCCACTGGATCGAGATCGAGTCGGTGCCGGACATCTGGCAGCGGCTGGAGGCCGTGGGCCTGTCGACCACGGAGGCCTGTGGCGACACCCCGCGCACGATCCTGGGCTGCCCGCTGGCCGGGATCGAGGAGGACGAGGTGCTCGACGCCACCGAGCAGATCCGCGAGATCCACGAGCGCTACATCGGCGACCCCGCCTACTCCAACCTGCCGCGCAAGTTCAAGACGGCGCTGAGCGGCTGCCCCTCCCACTGCACGGTGCACGAGATCAACGACGTGGCGTTCGTCGGCGTGGTCAACGAGCGGGGCGAGAAGGGCTACGACCTGTGGGTCGGCGGCGGCCTGTCGACCAACCCGATGCTGGGCAAGCGCCTGGGCGTGTTCGTGGCGCCGGAGCAGGCGGGCGACGTGTTCGGCGGCGTCATCGGCATCTTCCGCGACTACGGCTACCGGCGGCTGCGCCACCGGGCCCGGCTGAAGTTCCTGATGAACGACTGGGGGCCGGAGAAGTTCCGCGAGGTGCTGGAGACCGAGTACCTCAAGGAGCCGCTGCCCGACGGGCCCGCGCCCGAGCAGCCGCGCGCCAACCGCCGCGACCACGTGGGCGTCTTCCGCCAGAAGGACGGCCTGTTCTACGTCGGGTTCGCGCCCAGGGTCGGCCGGCTCAGCGGCGACCAGCTCCACCTGATCGCCGACATCGCCGAGCGTCACGGCTCCGGCCGGGTGCGCACCACGGTCGAGCAGAAGATGGTCATCCTCGACGTCGCCCCCGAGCGGGTCGACTCGCTGGTGGCCGAGCTGGAGGCCAACGACCTGCGGGTGAAGCCGTCCACGTTCCGCCGCCAGACGATGGCCTGCACCGGCATCGAGTTCTGCAAGCTGGCCATCGTCGACACCAAGAACACCGCCGACCACCTGATCGACGAGCTGGAGCGGCGCCTGCCGGAGTTCACCGAGCCGCTCACCATCAACGTCAACGGCTGCCCCAACTCCTGCGCCCGCATCCAGACGGCCGACATCGGGCTCAAGGGCCAGCTCGTCCTGGACGAGAACGGCAAGCAGGTCGAGGGCTTCCAGATCCACCTGGGCGGCTCGCTGGGCGTCAACTCCGGCTTCGGCCGCAAGGTGCGCGGGCTCAAGACCACCGCGGCGGCGCTGCCCGACTACGTGGAGCGGGTCGCGCGCCACTTCGACGAGCAGAAGAAGGAAGGCGAGACCTTCGCCGACTGGGTGCAGCGCGCCGACGAGGCCGATCTCAAATGAGCGGCCGCGCGGTCCCGTTCCACTGCCCGTACTGCGGCGACGAGGATCTGGAGCCCTACCAGGATGACGGGGGCTGGTACTGCCGCTCCTGCGCTCGTGCGTTCAAGCTGAAGTTTCTCGGAATCGGGGTCAACATATGACGCTCGCCGACATCGAAATCGATCTGCGGCAGCAGCGCGGCGTCCTCGACCTGCAGGACATCGTCGAGTCCGCCGCGGTCTTCCTGGAGGACGCCTCCGCCCGCGAGGTCATCCGCTGGGCGGCGGCCACGTTCGGGGACCGGCTGTGCCTGACCTCGTCCATGAGCGACGCGCTGCTGATCGACCTGGTGAGCCGGGTGAAGCCGGGGGTGGACGTGCTGTTCGTCGACACCGGCTACCACTTCGCCGAGACGGTCGGCACCCGCGACGCCGTGGAGCAGGTCTACGACGTCAACGTGATCAATGTGAAGCCGTCGCGCACGGTCGAGGAGCAGGATCGCGACCTCGGCCCGCGGCTGTTCGGCCGCAACCCCGACCTGTGCTGCTTCCTGCGCAAGGTGGAGCCGCTCAACCGGGCGCTGGAGCCGTACCTCGCGTGGATCAGCGGCATCCGCCGCGACGAGTCCCCCTCGCGCACCGGCACGAAGGTCGTGGAGTGGGACGCCAAGCGGCAGATGGTGAAGATCAATCCGATCGCCTCCTGGACCCAGGAGGACGTCGACAACTACATCTCCGACAACGGGGTGCTGATCAACCCGTTGCACTACGACGACTACCCCTCCATCGGGTGCGCGCCGTGCACCCGGCAGGTCCTGGAGGGAGAGGATCCGCGCAGCGGCCGCTGGGCGGGGCTGGGGAAGGTCGAATGCGGCATTCACCTGTGACCCCCGGCCGGCCGGTTCCGTTGGCAGGCGGGGCCGGCCCGAGCGTCCCACTGGTGGCGGTCGCGCACGGTTCGCGAGATCCCCGTGCCGCCGCCACCGTGGAGGCGCTGCTCGTCGAGGTGCGGCGGCTGCGCCCCTGGCTCCCGGTGCGCTCCGCCTACCTCGACCACGCCACGCCCACCCTCGGGCAGGCGCTGCACGGCCTGACCGACGCGGTGGTGCTGCCGCTGCTGCTGACCGAGGCGTACCACAGCCGGGTCGACCTGCCCGCGGCGCTGCGTGAGGCGCGCGCCCGCGAGCCTCGTCTGCGCGTCCGCTACGGCACGACCCTGGGTCCGCACCCGCTGCTGACGGCCGCCCTTGAGCGGCGCCTGGAGGAGGCGGGCGTGCCCGCCGGCGACCCGGACACCGCGGTCGTCCTGGTGTCGGCGGGCTCCAGCGACGCGCGCGCCAACGAGGTGATCGCCCGGCTCGCCCGCGCCTGGCGCCGCCCCGCCGCCGCGCCGTCCTTCGCGGCCCGCTCCTTCGCCGCCCGCCCCGGCACCACCCCCTGCGCGGCCGGGTCTCCCGAGGGGGTATGGGAGCCCGCGCAGTCTCGTGCTACAAGCTCGGGTGCCACGCGATCCCGCACCGCGGGCTCAGGTGCCGCGCAGTCCCGCACCGCGGGTTCGGGCGCGGCATGGGCGGAGGTTGTGCCGTCCCACGCCGGGCGGTTCGACGGCGGCTCTGTATGGGCCGCCACGGGGGCGGGGTGCGGGTGGTGGGCCGTGGAGGCCGCCTACGCGTCGGCGGCGGCGCCGACGCCCGCTGAGGCCGTCGCCAGGCTCAAGGAGGCGGGTGCGCCTCGGGTGGCGGTCGCGCCCTATCTGCTGGCGCCGGGCTACTTCGCCGACAAGGTGCGCCGCACCACCCTGGAGGCGGGCGCCGACGTGGTCGCCGACGTGCTCGGGCCCGCGCCGGAGCTGGCCCAGGTGCTGCTGGAACGGTACGAGTCCGCGCTGCGGTCCCCGGCAGGCGACCTCAGGACGGCCTGACCGTACGGGACGCCGATGTGCGGAGCCGTGCCCACGGACGCCGATCACTCAGGCGCGCCACCGCATACCGTACGGAACGCGCCCGGGCGCGACACCGCAGGGCCGCGGAAACGCGCCCGGGCGCGGTCAGGACCGCCTGACCGTACGAGACGCCGATGTGCGAAGCCGTGCCCACGGACGCCGATCACTCAGGCGCGCCACCACATGCCGTACGGAACGCGCCCGGGCGCGACACCGCAGGGCCATGGGAACGCGCCCGGGCGCGGTCAGGACCGCCTGACCGTACGAGACCCCGATGTGCGGAGCCGTGCCCACGGACGCCGATCACTCAGGCGCGCCACCACATGCCCTACGGAACGCGCCCGGGGCGCCGGTGCCGGGGTGGGGTCAGTAGCCGCGGCCGAGAGAGCGGTCGCCGTGGTCGTCGCCGTGGAGCTGGCGCCAGTGCTCGCGCCAGGCCGACCAGCCGCGCTTGATGGGCTTGGCCCGGGAGTCGCCGAGCACCTTCACGTCGCCCATGATCGCGTAGGCGTGGACCCGCACCATCGGCACGTTCATGCCCCGCGGCGCCTCCTGCACGTCGACCCGTTTGTCGCCCATGATGGCCATGCCGTCGAGGTCGACGTTCACACCGTCGGGGACGATGATCTTCACGTCGCCCATGACGGAGACGGCCATGATCTCCACCACGCCGGTGCGCACCTCGGCCTCGCGCAGGTCGAGCACGACGTCGCCCATCACGGCCACCGCCCCCAGCTCCTGGTCGATGCGCCAGGTGCCGCGCCGTTTGGTGTCGCCCAGGACGCCGACGAACCAGCGTCGTTTCTTGCCCTCGCGCCGCTCCGCGGGCGGCGTGAAGGCCGCGGCGGCGGGCAGGTCCTGCGTGAGCAGGGCGAGCTCGGTCTGGGTGGTGGCGGTGTAGGCGGCCTCGGTGCGGTCGGTGAGCTCGGCAAGGGTGAGCCTGCCTTCGACGGAGGCCTCGCGAAGCAGCTCGACCACGGCCTCGCGCTCGGCGTCGGAGGCGCGTACCTCCCCGGGGTCAGTCATACTCGCAACATATCGCGTTTTGACGGTGTCGCGGTCCTCCCCAAGGAGGAAATGGGGTGAACCACTATCGACACGCACCCCGTACCAGATAGTGACACGGACCCCAGCATGGTCCCGGGGCGCGCCCGGGCCAGGCTAGGGTCCGTTGTCATGCATGAGGAACAGCTCTACCGGGCCGCGCTGGACGGCGACGAGAAGACCGTCGGCGAGCTGCTCGCCGAGGGCGCCGGCCCCGACCGGCCGTACGAGGGCGACGAGGGCGGCCTGCCGCTGTGCGCGGCCGCCGCCCGCGACCGGGTGGAGGTCGCCGGGATGCTGCTGGCCGCCGGCGCCGGCGTGGACACCAGGGAGAGCGGCGGCTGGACCGCCCTGATGTGGGCCGCCACCAACGGCGCGGCGGGCACCGCGCGGGTGCTGATCGAGGCGGGCGCCGACGTCGACGCCGCCAACGAGACGGGTGACACGCCGCTCACGCTCGCCGCCCGCCGCGGCGCGCTCGGCGTGGTCCGTGAGCTGCTCGACGCCGGCGCGGACGCCGCCAAGTACGACGGCGACGGCGACACGCCGCTGGAGATCGCCGCCGACTGGGTGGGCGTGCACCTGGAGAGCGCGCTGCTCGACCAGGTCGAGCAGGAGGGCTGGACGTACGCGGTGCACCGCCAGTGGGCGGGCGACGGCACCGGGCTGGTCACGGTCACCGCCACCTCTCCCGACGGGTCGGAGACCGAGCAGGTGGCGGCGCAGCGCGGCCATGCCGCCATCGCGACCCTGCTGGAGGCGGCGGCGGGCGAGTGGGCGCCGGTCGAGCGGCTGCTGGCGCGCGCGCTCGCGCACCGCGACCTGGACGAGGACGCCGAGACGTGGTGGGCGGCGGCCGACGCGCTGGCCGCGCGGGGCGACGAGGAGACGTACGAGGCGCTGGCGCGGCTGTGCGTGAGCGAGGACGCCAGGGAGCGCGAGTTCGGCGTGGACGCGATCGCCCAGTTCGGCGTGACCGGCGACGACAAGCCCTACCTGGAGCGGACGCTGCCGCTGCTGCGGCGGATGACGGTCACCGAGTCCGGCCCGCAGGTGCTGCGTTCGGTGCTGGCGGCGCTCGGCCACCAGGGCGACCCGCGGGCGCTGCCGCTCGTGCTCGGCCTCATCACCCGCCCCGGTCACCAGCGCACCATGACCGACGCCATCGCCCTGGCCGACGTGCTGACGCCGGACCACGCCGAAGGGGTGGCGCTGCTGGTCGAGATGACCGGCGACGACGACGGCGAGGTGCGCGACTGGGCCACGGCGGGCCTGGCCGGGCTGGAGGCGGACACGCCCGGGATCCGCGACGCGCTGGCGGCCCGGCTGGACGACGAGGTGCTGCGCACGGTGGCGGAGGCGGCGCGCGGCCTGGCCAGGCGCGGCGACCCGCGCGCGGCCCGCGGCGCCGAGCGGGTCCTGGCCGAGTCCGACGACCCCGAGCTGCACGAGCTGGTCGGCGACGTCCGGAACGCCTGAGCGATCCCCGGGGCCGTCAGGGTCCTGACAGGGCCGGGGCCGTGCGCAGCACGTCGCGGGCCAGGCCCACGTCGCCGTCCAGCCGCGCGGGGAAGCGCTCAGGGTCGCCCCGGCCGCCCAGCAGGAAGCAGAACTCGACCACGCCCGCGGTGATCCGCGCGTCCGGGGGACCGGACGCGGGGGCGTCCTCGACGCCCAGCGCCACGTGCCACTCGCCGCCGCCCGCTCCGGTGAGCGTCACCAGCACGCTGCGCCCTGACCCGTCGAGCCCGGACAGCAGCATCGTCCACGGCAGCAGCCGGGCGCACAGGTCGGCCGTCGGGTGGACGTGCTCGGGGACGGGCTCCGGCAGCCGGACGCCGGCCACCCTGGCCGCGTCGTCGGTGTGGATCCAGGTTTCGAGCATCCTGGCGAGCACGTGGTCGCGGACCGGGACCGTCAGGCCGTCGACCGAGGCGGTGGTGCCGGGCGGGACCGTGGCCAGGTGGCGGCAGAGGGCGTCGGCCTGCGCCCGCCAGTCGCGGCGGGTCTGCTCGGGGCTGCGCGCCCGCTCGTACGCCTGCACGTCGGCGGTGCGGCCGAGCGCGTCGGCGGCGGCGAGTTCGGGCCCCAGGACGGGGGCGCCGACGCCGGCCGCGACCAGGCCGTCCTTGGCGGCCAGGTGGGCGACGAGCTCCTGCAGCGTCCAGCCCTCGACGATGACGCGCGACCAGTCGTCGTCCACGGCGGCGGCCAGCAGGGCGTCCATGGCGGCGACCCGGCCCGCGTAGGGCTCCGCCCACGGCGCCGTGGGAGCCGCCGGGCGGCGCCGCGCCCGGGCCCCGGCCAGCAGCTGCGGCCGCAGCGAGCCCTTCGGCTCCGCCGGCTCTTCGAGCAGCGCGTCCAGATACAGACGCTCGAGCGGCTCCATCACACCTCTTCCTCCGCCAGCGCCTCCGCCAGGCGGCGCAGCGCCAGCCGGATACGCGACTTGGCCGTGCCCTCGGGCACGCCCAGCTCCTCCCCCACCTGCCGGTAGGTCCTGCCCCCGAAGTAGGCCAGCTCGACGGCCTGGCGTAACGCGTCCGGCAGGGCCATGACGGCCTGCCGCACCCGATCGGCCTCGTCGCCGGCGAGCACCGTGTCCTCCAGCCTCTCGGGCTCCCGCTGGAAGAGCCTGGGACCGATCACGGACACGCGCCTGCGCTCCTCCGCGCGCACGTGGTCGACGGCGCGGCGGTGCGCGATCGTGGCGAGCCAGGCGCGCAGGGTGCCGCGCTCCGGGTCGTACGCCAGCGGACGCTCCCAGAAGACCAGGAAGACCTCCTGGGTGATGTCCTCGGCGATCACCCGGTCCCTCGTCACGCGCAGGGACAGGCCGAAGATCAGCGAGGCGAGCCGATCGTAGATCTCTCCGAGTGCGGCCTCGTCGCCGCCGACCACCCGCTGGTGCAGCAGGCGGTCGTCGTACGGTGCCTCCACTGGCACCACACTCCCGATGATCCGGACTAGACGGCGGGTGCGCCGCGACCCAGCATTTCATCATTCGCCGCGAAACGGCAGACGGATGTCGGCCACGGCCGCTTTCCCGCCCCGCGATAGGGTCGGAAGGTCGTCCATCAACAAGAGGGAGCACTCGCATGGCCACGACCCGCACCGCCACGACGCAGTGGAAGGGCGCGCTGCTCGACGGTTCCGGCACTGTTTCGCTCGACACCTCAGGGGTCGGGAGCTTCGAGGTGTCCTGGCCGTCCAGGGCCGAGGCCGCCAACGGCAAGACCTCGCCCGAGGAGCTCATCGCCGCGGCCCACTCCGCCTGCTTCTCCATGGCGCTCTCGCACGGGCTGGCCGGCGCGGGCACGCCGCCGGAGTCGGTGCAGACCAGCGCCGACGTCACCTTCCAGCCGGGTGAGGGCATCACCGGCATCGTGCTCACGGTCAAGGCCCACGTGCCGGGCGTCACCGCCGAGCAGTTCCAGCAGGCGGCCGAGACCGCCAAGGTCAACTGCCCGGTCAGCAAGGCCCTGACCGGCACCACGATCACGCTGAACGCCGAACTGCTGTAGCAAGACCCGATCGCATGCGACAATAAGGTCACATGCGCGACGTCTGGCCGGGCGAACCCTATCCACTCGGCGCTACCTGGGATGGCGTGGGCACCGGTTTCGCGGTGTTCTCCGAGGTGGCCGAGCGGGTCGAGCTGTGCCTGTTCCACGATGACGGCTCCGAGGAGCGCGTCGATCTGTCCGAGGTGGATGGGTTCGTCTGGCATGGTTACCTGCCCGGCATCATGCCGGGCCAGCGTTACGGTTACCGCGTGCACGGCCCCTACCAGCCCGCGCACGGCCACCGGTGCAACCCCGCCAAGCTGCTGCTCGACCCATACGCGAAGGCGGTCGACGGTGAGCTGCAGTGGAACGAGGCGGTCTTCTCCTACCACTTCACCGACCCGGCGAAGGTCAACCGGGTCGACAGCGCTCCCTTCATGCCGAAGAACGTGGTGATCAATCCGTTCTTCGAGTGGGGCAACGACCGACCGCCGCGCGTCCCGTACCACCAGACCGTGATCTACGAGACGCACGTGCGCGGGCTCACCATGCGCCATCCGGACGTGCCGGAGGAGCTGCGCGGCACGTACGCGGGGGTGGGGCATCCGGCGGTCGTCGACCACCTGCTGTCGCTGGGGGTGACGGCGATCGAGCTCATGCCGGTCCACCACTTCATGCCGGAGCACTTCCTGGTGGCGCGCGGGCTGACGAACTACTGGGGCTACAACACGATGGCCTACCTCGCCCCGCACGGCGACTACTCCAGCTCCGGCACGCGCGGCGAGCAGGTGCAGGAGTTCAAGGCCATGGTGCGGGCGCTGCACGAGGCGGGCATCGAGGTGATCCTCGACGTGGTCTACAACCACACCGCCGAGGGCGACCACATGGGGCCGACGCTCGGGTTCAGGGGCATCGACAACGCCGCCTACTACCGGCTGCACGACGCCGACCGCCGCTATTACCTGGACTACACGGGCTGCGGCAACTCGCTGAACGTGCGGTCCCCGCACGCGCTGCAGCTGATCATGGACTCGCTGCGCTACTGGGTGCTGGAGATGCACGTCGACGGGTTCCGGTTCGACCTTGCGTCGGCGCTGGCGCGCGAGCTGCACGACGTCGACCGGCTGAGCGCGTTCTTCGACCTGATCCAGCAGGATCCGGTGATCTCGCAGGTCAAGCTGATCGCCGAGCCGTGGGACGTCGGGCCCGGCGGCTACCAGGTGGGCAACTTCCCGCCGCTGTGGACGGAGTGGAACGGCAAGTACCGCGACACGGTCCGCGACTTCTGGCGGGGCACGCACTCGGCGCTGCCGGACTTCGCCTCGCGGCTGACGGGCTCGGCCGACCTCTACGAGACGTCGGGGCGGCGGCCGGTGGCCTCGATCAACTTCGTGACGTGCCACGACGGGTTCACGCTCACCGATCTCGTCTCGTACAACCGCAAGCACAACGAGGCCAACGGCGAGGACAACCGCGACGGCACCGACGACAACCGGTCGTGGAACTGCGGCGCCGAGGGGCCGGTGGAGGATCCGGCGATCGTGCGGCTGCGCCACCGGCAGCGGCGCAACTTCCTGGCCACGTTGTTCCTGTCGCAGGGCGTGCCGATGCTGTCCCACGGCGACGAGCTCGGCCGCACGCAGCGAGGCAACAACAACGCCTACTGCCAGGACAACGAGATCGCCTGGGTCGACTGGTCGGCGCTGCGCACGGAGGCGCAGCTGCTGGAGTTCGTGCGCAAGCTGGCGAAGCTGCGCAGCAGGCACCCGGTGTTCCAGCGGCGGCGGTTCTTCCACGGCCGTCACCCCGAGAACGGCGAGCGCGACCTGGTGTGGCTGACGCCCGGGGGCGCCGAGATGACGGCGGCCGACTGGCACGTCGGCTACGCCAAGTCGCTGATGGTCTATCTGAACGGTGACGCGATCACCGAGCCCGGGCCCCGCGGCGAGCGGATCTCCGACGACTCGTTCCTGCTGCTGATCAACGCCCATCACGAGGACATGGCCTTCACGCTGCCCGGCGAGACGTTCGGGGCGGGCTGGCTGCTGGAGCTCGACACCGCCGACGACAGCTCTGAGGGGCTGTTCGGCGACGAGCGGTGGCGGGCGGGCGACGTGGTGGCGGTGACGTCGCGTTCGATGCAGGTGCTGCGCAGGCCGCGAGAGTGACTTGTCGGAGGCGTGTGCCAAGGTAGAGGGGTGCGCCGCATCCATCCCGACATAAAAGACGATCCGGACATCGTGCAGGCCTACGCCTACCCGGAGGGCAGGCCCTGGCTGCGCCTCAACATGGTGGCCAGCGCCGACGGCGCGGCCTGGGACAAGGGGTTGTCCGGAGGGCTGTCCGGCAAGGCCGACAAGCGGGTGTTCGGGGTGCTGCGCGGGCTGGCCGACGTGGTCCTGGTGGGCGCCGCGACCGTGCGGGCCGAGGGCTACGGGCCGGTCAGGCCGCGGGAGTCCTGGCGCGAGCTGCGCGCGGGGCGGCCGGCGGCCGCGCCGCTCGCCATCGTCAGCCGCGGCCTCGACCTCGACTTCGGCGCGCCGCTGTTCCGCGAGGCGGTGAGCCCGACCCTGGTGATCACCTGCGAGAGCGCGCCCGCCGACCGGCGCGAGGCGGCGGCCGAGGCCGGCGAGGTGATCGTGGCCGGCGGCGAGCGGGTCGACCTGGCCGGCGCGGTGGCCGCGCTGCACGCGCGCGGGCTGACCCGGGTGCTGTGCGAGGGCGGGCCGCGGCTCAACGCCCAGCTCGCGGCCGCCGGGCTGGTCGACGAGCTGTGCCTGTCGGTGAGCCCGCTGCTGCTGGGCGGGGACGCGGCGCGGATCCTCGACGGTGAGCCGTCGCGGGAGCGGCTCCGGCTGGGCCAGGTGCTGGAGGAGGAGGGCGTCCTCTTCTGCCGCTACACGAGGGAGATGTGACCATGAGCGAGCCGACGACGCCCAGGCCGGCGCGGAAGCCCAAGGAGCCGGAGCCGATCCCCGATCTCGACCTGCCGGTCAGGCCGCCGGTGGGGCCGATGCTGGCCAAGCCGGTCAAGGCGATGCCGAAGCAGGACGGCACCCTGTTCTACGAGCCGAAGTGGGACGGGTTCCGGTGCATCGTGTTCCGCGACCGCGACGAGGTCTATCTCGGCAGCCGCAACGAGCGGCCGTTCACCCGCTACTTCCCCGAGCTCGTCGAGGCCGTCAAGGCGGAGCTGCCCGAGCGGTGCGTCGTCGACGGTGAGATCGTGCTGCCGCGCGGCTCGGAGCTCGACTTCGAGGCGCTGCAGCAGCGCATCCACCCCGCGGCCTCGCGGGTCAAGATGCTGTCGGAGCAGACCCCGGCCTCGTTCGTCGCCTTCGACCTGCTGGCCGTCGGCGACGAGGCGCTGATGGACGCGCCGTTCGCCGACCGGCGGGCCCGCCTGGAGGAGCTGTTCCCCCAGAAGGGCCGGTCGGTGCGGCTCACCCCGGTGACCAAGAGCGACGAGCAGGCCGGCGAGTGGTTCGAGATGTTCGAGGGCGCCGGGCTCGACGGCATCATCGTCAAGCCGGGCGACCAGCCCTACACCCCCGACAAGCGGGTGATGTTCAAGGTCAAGCACGAACGCACCGCCGACGTGGTGATCGCCGGCTACCGCGAGCACAAGACGGGGCCGATCGTGGGCTCCATCCTGCTCGGCCTCTACGGCGACGACGGCAGGCTCCACCACGTGGGGGTGGCGGCCTCGTTCCCGATGGCGCGCCGGGCCGAGCTGGTGGAGGAGCTCAAGCCGTACCTCGCCGAGCTGGGCGAGCACCCGTGGGGCCACTGGGCCGAGCAGGCGCAGGCCAACCTGGGCCGGCCGGCCGCCACGCCCGCCACGGGGGGCCAGCGGGTGCCGGGGGCGATCTCGCGCTGGAACGCCAAGAAGGACCTGTCGTTCATCCCGCTGCGGCCGGAGCTGGTGATCGAGGTCGCCTACGACCAGATGGAGGGCGACCGGTTCCGCCACACCGCGCAGTGGCGGCGCTGGCGGCCCGACCGCACGCCGGAGTCGTGCACGTACGAGCAGCTCGAACGGCCGGTCTCGTACAACCTCGACGACATCCTTGCCCGCTGACCCTGACCATCGTCTATATATCGCTGTATGAGCAGCAGTGAAGAACTGAAGGCGGCCCTCGCCGCCCGCCGTGATCTCGGCCCCGACTTCGAGGAAGCCATCGCGGCGTCGTTCCTCGACAAGGTGGGGCAGGAGGTCGACCGGCGGGTCGACGAACGTCTCCGGGCCGCTCCCGCCAGGCGACGGCCCGGCCCGACCGACGGCCAGCGGCTCGCGCTCGCCATCGTCTCGCTGGCGCTCGGCACGGGGGCCACGATCGCGCTCGCCGCGCTCGGCGCGCTCAACCCCGCGCTCCTGGTGATCTGGCTGGGCATCGTCGCGGTCAACTTCGTCTTCAACCGCCCCGGCGCCTGACCCGGACGGCTCGCCCTGAGGTCGCCCTCGCCCGTTTCCGCTTCCTTCGTCATGTCCGGCGAACGTCCTCATGACGCCCTGGCCCGGTCCATCCAGGCGCATGAGGATGAAGATCGCACCGAGTGACTCCGCTCCGTACAGGGCGGAGAGCAAACCGAAGGGAGCAAGACGATGATGCGCAAGAGGACCGTCACGACCCTGTTCGCGGGCCTCGTGACCGCGGTCGGACTGTGCCTGGCACTCCCCGGGAACGCCGGCGCGGCGTCGCAGGACTGCGAGGCGCCGGCGCAGCTCTCAGGGGTCTCCGCCCCGTTCGTGTGGTGGTGCGAGGGCTATTACATGACCTGGCAGGAGTGCCGCGACACCGGGGTGGCCTACGTCGGCGCCCAGGGCGCGAAGGCGTGGGCGTGCGATGAGGTGGGCCCCGCGAGCTATCCATGGAGACTCCGCATCCTGGACTGAACGCATGCCGGCCCGGCGTCCGGGCTTCCGTCCACGCGTCAACGGATTCGCCAAGGCTGAACCGCTGTGTGACCAGCGATCCCGGCATCCATGGACTGGAGACCAGATCTTCGCGGGGCTAGGCGAGCCAGATGAGTCCCGCGAAGCGGCCGGCGTCCCGGCGGCGGTAGGAGTAGAGTTCGCCGGACTCGATGGTGCAGCGGGCGTCGTGGCGTACGTCGGGCACGCCCGCGTCGCGGAGCTGCGCCTCGATGCCGGCGCGCAGGTCGAGCGCGGGGGTGTCCCAGGAGGTGGTGGAACGGGCGGGCGGCACCTTCGCGGCCACCCGGTCGCGGAGCTCGGCGGGCACCTCGTAGCAGCGCCCGCACGCCCCGGGCCCGACGAACGCCACCATCCGCCCCGGCTCGGCGCCCTTGGCCGCCATGGCCTCGACCAGCGCAGTGGAGATCCCCGCTTCCGTGCCGGGCCGCCCGGAATGCGCGGCACCGGCCATGCGCGCCACCGGATCGGCCACCAGCACCGCCGGGCAGTCGGCGCCCAGGGACGCCAGCGCCAGCCGCGGCTCCGTGGTGAACACCGCGTCGACCGGCGGCGGGTCGTCGCCGAACGGCTCGCTCACGTACGCGACCCCGGCGCCGTGGACCTGCCTCATGAACACGATCGCCCGCACGCCCAGCTCGGCCGCGACGCCGGCGCGGTTGGCGCGCACGGCGGCGGGGTCGTCGCCGGTCAGGCCGCCGAGGTTGCGCGTCGCGTACGGCGGCGCGCTGACGCCGCCATGGCGGTCGGTGACGGCGACGTGCACGCCGGGGGCCAGTTCCATGCCCCGATCCTATGACCGCCCCGGACGGCGGGCGGCGGTGGCGGCGAAAGGGCGTCATGATCGACAAAGGGCCGATAGATTTCCCCCCATGAGCGAGGAGATCAACGAGGGCGCGGCCCGGTCGCGGGCGTCGGTGCTGCGCAGCCGCGCCGAGTCGTACATCGCGCTGGGGCGGCACGACGCGGCGATCGCGGACCTGACCGAGTCGATCGCCCTCGTGCCGGACAACGCGCGCGCCTGGCGGCTGCGCGGCGAGAGCCACCGGCTCATCGAGCGGTACGAGGCCGCGATCTCCGACTTCGACGAGGCGCTGCGGATGGAGCCCGACAGCGCGTACGCGCTGGGCTCGCGCGGCCAGGCGTACGCGGCGCTCGACCGCCACGAGGATGCCATGGCGGACTTCGAGCACGCGCTGACCCTGTCACCGGACTCGCTGTGGATCCTGGAGGCCAGGGCGGACGCGCTCGCGGACCTGGACCGGCTGGACGAGGCGCTGGCCGAGCATGCCAAGATCATCGAGCTGGACGGCAGCCTGGCGCACTCCTGGGTGTCCAGGGGCGACCTCTACCAGCGGCTGGGCCTCTACTCCGAAGCCATCGCCGACTACACCAGCGCCCTGGAGATCGACCCCGACCTCGTGCGCGCCCTGAGCCGGCGCGGGGAGGCGCTGCGCATGATCGACCAGTACGAGGACGCGCTGGCTGACCTGAACCGGGCCGTCGAGCTGGCTCCCGACCACGACCGCGCGCTCGGCAGCCGCGGCGCGGTGCTGAGCGAGCTGGGCGACAACGAGGCCGCGCTGAAGGACCTCGACCGGGCGATCGAGCTGGACGCCGAGTACGTGTGGGCCTACCGGGTGCGCGGCGAGATCTTCCAGGAGGAGGACCGCCACGAGGAGGCGATCGCCGACTTCACCCACGCCCTGCGGCTGGAGTTCGGCGACTGAGGACCCGTGTGCTGTGGCGCCTTCTCAGCGGGACGCGCGCAGGGAAGCGTCCAAGGTGCTCATGAGCTGCGCGACACGGTTCTTGGCGGTCGGCGCGAGGGGATACCGGCACAGAACGGCGATCAGGGTGGGTGTGGCGCGCTGCCGCGCCTGGTCGATCATCATGTCTCCGACCGCGGGATCGCCGCCCGCGTTCAGCTCGGCGACGCGTGCGGCACTCGCGGCGGCGCGCAGGATGTGGCCCACCTGGGTGGCCTTCGCTATCGGGTGCAGGTAAGCGGCGGACGCGGCGTCACCGGCGGAGCGCGCGGCGAGACGCGCGGCTTCGGCGCCCGCCTCCCTGGCGGCCCGATGGGCGTCCAGCGAGGTGACGCGCTGCAGCTTGGTCCTTCTCGCGCCGTTGACGAACTCCCATGCGGCGTCGATGGCCGCGCGCGGGCGGAGATCGCCCGGCACGGCCTCCTCGAACACCGGGAGGACGTCCTGGGCGCTCTCGGCCACGTAGCGCGCCACGACGCGCAGTTCGTCCATGGTCAGCTCGAAGTCGCCCGACACGATCGTCATGAAGCCGATCTTTCCATGGTCCGGGAGCGCCGCCACGCCATAGCTCTGCCGGGAGCGGGCCGGGCTGTCGAGGGCCCCGGGGGTCGCCCGGGGCCCTCGGGTCACAGCGAGAGCAGCGCGCCGACCCGCAGCCGGTCGTCCGACAGCGGTCGCATCGCGATGCGGACCAGGGCGAGCGCGTTGTCGTCGCCCGCGATGCGGTTGGCGCTGAGCCCGCCGCACGACTGGCAGTGGTGGATGATCAGCCACTCGCCGTCGTCCCGCACCGTGACGCTGACCGGCGCCATGCGGCCCCGGCACGCCGCCCGGCGGTCACCGGGGACGCGGTGGTCGACATGTCTGCTGGTCAGGCAGTTCGGGCAGTGGTTGCGGTGCGCGGTGCCCGGCGCGGTGACGGGCACGTCGAGGCGGCAGCCGACGCACCGGAACGCGTCGCCCGGCTCGCCGTGCCTGACGTCCTTGCGCCGCTGCGGCCGGCGCTCCGCCGGTTTCCTGCGTGGCATGCGGTCCGCTCCCGTCACAGGTCGCCGAACGTTTCCAGCGGGAACGGCGGCTCGGCGAGCGGGCGGACGGCCATGCGCATGAGGATGAGCTGGTTGTCGTCGCCGCTGATCGGGTTGGACGTCAGCTCTCCGCAGCGGGTGCAGCGATGGATGAGCATCCAGTCGCCGCCGCGCAGCACCGCGATGGAGATCGGCGCCATGCGTGATCCGCACTCGGACGGCCCGCCCTCGGCACGGTCGAGCACGTGCAGCGAGTGCAGGCAGCTCGGGCAGTGGTTGCGGCGGCCGCCTCCGGGGGCGGCTCCGGTCACGGTCAGCCCGCACCGTACGCAGGTGAACGTATCGGTCAGGACCTGACGGGTCTTGTGGGTGGACACCCTGGGGTACTCCTTGCCGGACATGATGGGAAAGGGCAGCAAGGAAGCGCCGTGCGGGCCTCGGGACGGTCAGGGATGACGTGTCATGTACGGGTCCGTATGACGGTACGACGAGGCGCGCGTGGCGCGGTCCCGGGCATAAACCCCCCGCTTTCCAGGGCGTGACCGCCCGTATGACTCGTACATGGACATCGGGAGCGTAACCAGGCCCGATCCGGAAGCGCCACCGATTTTCCCCGCCCCGGCTTCACGTTGGGGGTGGAGAAGGACCGAACAACGTTCTAGGTTCGGTCCATGGGAATCGGGCTGACCACTGACCATCGGGCGCTCGCGGGGTCCGTGCGCGGGCTGGCGGAGCGGGGTGCGGACCATGGTGCGCTGGCCCGGCAGGGGGTGCTCGGGCTGCACCTGCCGGAGGAGCGGGGTGGGCAGGGGTACGGGCTGCTGGAGCTGTGCGTGGCACTGGAGGCGCTCGGCGAGCTGCGCGTCCCCGGACCGTACCTGCCGACGGTGCTCGCCGCCGCGGCGGCGGCCCGCTCCCCCGCCGCCAAGGACCTGACCGACGGCCTCGCCAACGGCTCCCTCACCGCCACCGTCGTCCTGCCCGTCACAGACGGTCCCGCCGCCCCGGAGGTCCTGCCGGTCACGGACGGCTCTGCCACCCCGGTCGTCCGGCCGATCAGAGACGGCTCCGCCGTCCCAGTCCTGCCCGTCGCAGACGGTCCCGCCACCCCGAACGTCCTTCCCGTCACAGACGGCTCCGCCGCCCCAGTCCTGCCCATCACAGATGGTCCCACCACCCCGGCACCCGGGGCGAGCGGCGTCACCGCCGCTCTGTCACCCGGCGCGGCGCGCCCGACTGCCGCGCTCGCGCTCGGGGCGGCGGGGGCCGATCTGTTTCTGGTGCCGGTAGGTGCGGACGGCTGGGCGTTGCTCGATCGCGGGGACGTCGTGGCGGAACCCGCCGCAGGTGTCGACCTGGACCGTGACCTGTGCACCGTGACCGTCACGGACGTGCCGCGGGAACGCGTGCTCGGCGCGGTGCCGGTACGGGAGCTGGCCGCGGTGCTGCTCGGCGCGGACGCCTGCGGGGTCGCGGCCTGGGCCGTGGCCACGGCCTCGGAGTACGCCGAAGTACGCGAGCAGTTCGGTCGGCCCATCGGGCAGTTCCAGGGCGTCAAGCACCGGCTGGCAGCCGCCCTGGTAACCCTGGAGCAGGCCCGCGCCGCCGTATGGGACGCCGCCAGAGCCCTGGACGACGCCGGACGGCACGGGAGCCACGGGCAGCCCGAACAGCCCGCACAACCCACACAACCCGGGCAGCACAATGCGGAGGCCCGGTCCGGCAGTTCGCACGCGGGTGCCGTCCCCGGGACGAGGCACGCGATAGCCGACACCGGGACCGCCCTACCGCCGCAGGCGCAGCTCGTCGAGGAGGCGACCACCTTGGCGCCGGAGGTGCGGCTGGCTGTGGCGGTGGCTGGGGTGCTTGGGGCGGAGGCCGGGGTGCGGTGTGCGGCGGATGCGATACAGGTGCTCGGCGGTATCGGCTACACGTTCGAGCACGACGCGCATCGCTACTATCGCCGGGCGCTGTCGGACCGGATGGTGGCCGGGGATCCGGGGGTGTGGGCCGATGAGGTGGCGGCGCTGGCCCTCGCGGGGGTGCGGCGGACGATGGAGCCTGACCTGCCCGAGGACGCCGCTCCGGTCAGGGACTCGGTGCGGGCGCACGCCGCGTCGCTGCGGGCCGCCGATCCGTCCGAGCGCCGGCGGCGGTTCGCCGAGGAGGGGTGGATCATGCCGCACCTGCCGGAGCCGTGGGGCCGCGGGGCGTCACCGCTCGAACAGGTGATCATCCACGAGGAGTTCCGCGACCTGAGACGCCCGAACCTGGGCATCGGCGCGTGGGCCGTGCCCTCCATCGTCCGGCACGGGACCCGGGAGCAGCGGGAACGCTTCCTGCCCGGGACGTTCGCCGGCGAGATCGTGTGGTGCCAGCTGTTCAGCGAGCCGGGCGCCGGCTCGGACCTGGCGGGGCTGTCGACCAGGGCGGTCCGGGTGGAGGGCGGCTGGACGCTGACCGGGCAGAAGATCTGGACATCCCTGGCCCAGTACGCCCACTGGGGCATCTGTCTGGCCAGAACCTCCCCGGGCAAGCCCAAGCACGAGGGCATCACGTACTTCCTCGTGGACATGGCCGCGCCCGGCGTCACCGTCAGGCCGCTCAGGGAGATCAACGGCGACGAGTTGTTCAACGAGGTCTTCCTCGACGACGTGTTCGTGCCGGACGAGCAGGTCGTCGGCGAGGTGGACGGCGGCTGGCGGGTGGCCCGCGACACCCTCTCGCACGAACGGGTCGCGCTCGGCGACTCGTGGGGGCCGGGGTCGAGGCACACGGACATGGCCGCGTTCGCCGCCCGGCTGCCGCTGCGGGCGGCGCAGCGCGAGCAGGCGGGCCGGCTGTGGGCCGAGGGGCAGGCCATCTCAGCCCTCGGCCTGCGCGTGACCCTCGCCCAGCTCGCCACCGGCACCAGCGGCGGCATGGAGAGCGGGGTCGCCACCAGCAGCAGAGGCGGTAAGGAGAGCAGCGTCGCCACCGGCGCAAGAGGCGGTAAGGAGAGCGGGGTCGCCACCGCGTCCAGCGTCCGTAAGCTGCTCGGCATGCGGCACGCCCAGGCGGTGGCCGAGTTCTGCTGGGCGCTGGCGCCCGCCGACCCCTACTGGAGCCGCATGATCCTCACCACCCGCGCCTTCACGATCGGCGGCGGGACGACCGAAGTGCAGCTCAACATCATCGCCGAGCGCGCGCTGGGGCTCCCGCGCGACCCGTGACCACTCCTCGCCGGGAGCACGGGAGTGGTCAGTCGTCGCGGGCCTTGCTCGGCTGCACGCGCTTCGGCTCGCCGGGCATTTTCGGATAGTTGGGCGGATAGGGCATGTCGCCGCGCTCGTCCTTCGCGTACAGGTCGAGGAGGGTCTCGATCGAGTAGGCCTGGTCGTCGATGGCGGCGTGCACGTCCCCCAGCTCGGCGAACCTCGCGGGGACCGTGCGGATGTCGAAGTCGCGCGGGTCGGCGTCTTCCAGCTCGGACCAGGTGAGCGGGGTCGAGACCGGCGCGTGCGGGCGGGCCCGGACCGAGTAGGCGCTGACCACCGTGCGGTCGCGGGCGTTCTGGTTGAAGTCGATGAACACCCGGTCGCCCCGCTCCTCCTTCCACCAGGCGGTGGTGACCAGGCCGGGGTCGCGCTCCTCGACGGCCCTGGCCAGCGCGATGCCGGCGTGGCGCACCTGCACGAAGTCCCACCTCGGCTCGATGCGCACCGCGATGTGGACGCCGCGGTTGCCCGAGGTCTTGACGAACCCGGGCATGCCGAGCTCCTCCAGCACGTCCCTGGTCAGGAACGCGGCCTTGCGCACCGCGTCGAAGCCCACGCCGGGCTGCGGATCGAGGTCGACGCGCAGCTCGTCGGGGTGTTCGACGTCGGGGGCGCGGACCTGCCAGGGGTGGAAGTCGATGGTGCCCAGGTTGGCGCAGTAGGCGATGGCGGCGACCTCGGTGACCTTCAGCGACTCGGCCGTCCGGCCGCTGGGGAAGGTGACGGTCGCGGTCTCCACCCAGTCGGGGCGCTTGGCGGGCATCCGCTTCTGGTAGATGGCCTCGCTCTGCACCCCGTCGGGGTGGCGCTTGAGGTTGGTGGGCCGGTCTCTCAGCGCCCGGAGCGCGCCCTCGCCCACACTGACGTAGTACTCGACCAGCTCGCGCTTCGTCGCGCCGATCTCCGGAAAGTAGATCTTGCCGGGATTCGTCACCTTGACGGTGCGGTCTCCCACCTCAAGCTCGATGTACGGCGATGCCATGGGAACGAACCTACCCCGCGCCTCCGACAAACCACCGGGCGAGAGAAGGGGGCCCGTCCCGGAGCCGCACCGGTGGCGGGACCGGGAGCTCGACGGAACGGGCCCGTCAACGAGACCACTCGCGCCGCCGTTCCGGGCGCTGGCGCGCCACCCGGCCGGCCGTGGCGATCGCCGGCGGCGCCAGCACGGGCGTGGGCTGTGCCGCTCTGGCGATCCGGCGAGTGGTCTCGCCCCTTTGCAGGAGGCGATGACACCCCCTTGCTGACAAAGACGCGAATTCGCCCCAGAAAGGATGCTCCCCCTATGGAGATCTCTTTTTGCCGCATCTCGTACGCTGAACGTATGGACAAGGTGGTCAAGAGCGAGACCGAATGGCGGGTCCAGCTCTCTCCGGAGGAGTTTCATGTGCTGCGGGAGGCGGGCACCGAGCGCCCGTTCACCGGCGAGTACGTCGACACCAAGACCGAGGGCGTCTACGCCTGCCGGGCGTGCGGCGCCGAGCTGTTCAGGTCCGACACCAAGTTCGAGTCCCACTGCGGCTGGCCGAGCTTCTTCCAGCCGTCCGACTCCGACGCGGTGACGCTGATCGAGGACCGCAGCCACGGCATGGTCCGCACCGAGGTGCGGTGCGCGCGCTGCGACTCCCATCTGGGGCACGTCTTCCACGGCGAGGGATACCCGACGCCGACCGACGACCGCTTCTGCATCAACTCGATCTCACTGAGACTCGAACCCGTGGAGTGACAGCTCGTTGACACCGCGTATCGGACAGGGGTGGCGGGTAGACCATCGCCGTGAGCCGGATCCATTTTCGTCACCGGTGGGTGACGATCGAGACGATCGGCCGCGTCGTCACGCAGCGGTGCGAGGTGTGCACGAAGACCCGGGTGCGGGTGCGGTGAGATCAGGGGACGCGCGGGTGCCGCGCGTCCCTAGGCGGTCGCGAAGAAGTCCACCATCAGGGAGTTGACCTCGTCCGGCTGCTCCAGATACCCGTAGTGCCCGCACTTGGCGACCTGCGCGTACCTCGCGCCGGGGATGGCGGTGGCGACCTCCTGGCCGAGGTGCGGCGGCGTGATGAGGTCGTCCTCGAAACCGACGACCAGGCAGCGACCGCGGATGGCGCGGTAGTCACCCAGCCGGTCGTCCATGATCTCCAGTTTGCTCTGGGCCCGCATCACCGCCTTGGCCGTCGGGAAGAGCTCGAAGAGGTCCAGCCAGTGCCGGGCCCGGCCCTCGTCGTTGAGCGTGTGCGGCGACAGGCTGAGCACCGCGCGCAGCGCCGCGCCGTAGGCGGCGGGCAACTCCACCGGGCCGAAGTTCAGCTCGGCCTCGGCCGCGGCGAGCCTGGCGCGGAAGTGGTCGGGCCGTCCGCGCGTGGCCATCAGCACGGCCTGCTCCACCAGTTCCGGCCGCTGCAGCAGGAGCTCCTGGACGACGTGCGCGCCCATCGACACGCCGACGAGGCGGCAGCGCCCTCCGCACAGGGTCTCGGCCAGCCCGGCGAGGTCGCCGACCAGGTCGTCGATCTCGGGCGGCGCCCCGGAGCCCGGCGTCAGGCCGCGGTTGTCGAAGGTGATGACGCGGTAGCCGGCGGCCAGCAGCGCGGGCGCCTGGTGCAGGTGCCAGACGTGCCCGGGGCTGCCGGTGCCCATCACCAGGATCACGGGGTCACCGGTGCCCTGGTCGGTGTAGGTCAGGGTGGTCCCGTTCACTCGCGCCACGGCCATGCCGCTCTCCGTTCTGTTCTGGTGCTCGCTTGAAGGCCGCCCGCAGCAGCGGTGGCGCCAGCAAGGAGGTGGCCACCGCGATCAGGACGACGATCGAGTACGCGGCGGGTGTCAGGATGCCCAGCCGGAGTCCGACGGTGGCGACGATGATCTCGATGAGGCCCCGCGAGTTCAGCCCCGCGCCGATGGCGAACGACTCCCAGCGGGGCATTCCGCTGGTGCGGGCGCCGATGTAGCCGCCGGCCAGCTTGCCCGCCACGGCCAGGGCCAGCAGTCCCGCCGCGGTCAGGGCGACCACCGGCTCGGCCAGTGCCGCGAGGTCCAGGTGCAGCCCGGCGAAGGCCAGGAAGACCGGGGCGAGGACGGCGATGACGGCGGTGCGCAGCCCGGCCAGGTGCCGCGCGCCCTCGCCCTTGGCGGCTCCGGCGACCAGCCCGGCGACGAAGGCGCCGACCACCGGCTCCAGTCCGGCGAGGTGCGCGGCGAGCGCGCCGGTGATGATCACGACGGCCGACATGGTCATGACGGGCGCCGGGTCGGCCACGCTCAGCACGCGCCGGGCGAGCGGCCGAAGCACCAGGGCCGCCAGGAGCATGACCGCCAGCCACAGCAGCGGCATCCCGATCGTTTCCGGCCCCGCGCCGCTGGTGGCCATGGCGCCGACGACCGCGAGCAGTATCCAGGCGACGGAGTCCTGGCAGGCGCCGGAGGCCAGGGTGATCTGGCCGACGCGGTGGCCGAGCAGGCGCAGGTCGCTGAGCGTACGGGAGATCACCGGGATGGCGGTGACCGACAGCGCCACGCCGAGGTAGGCGGCGAACGTGACCCGGTCGGCGGCCGGCCCCAGGAGGGCCGCCGGCACCACGAAGCCCGCAGCCGCGCCCAGCGCGAGCGGCAGGAGGAGCGCCCAGGCGCTGACCCGGGCCAGCGTGCCCGCCTGCTCGCGCAGCCTGCCCAGGTCGAGCTCGGCGGCGGTGAGTCCGACGAGCAGCAGGAGCCCGAGCTGGGCCACGGCGTCGATGAGCGCGCCCGAGCCGGGCCGCGGCAGCCACTGGGCCCAGCCCGGCGCCAGCTGTCCCAGAACGGCGGGCCCGAGCAGGACCCCGGCCGCCAGCTCGCCCACGATCGCCGGCTGGCCGAGCCGGGAGGCCAGCCGGCCCAGGAGGACGGCCGAGGCCAGGATCACGACGAGCTGCAGGAGGAACAGCGGGACCCCAGTGAGCATGGCCCTCAGCGTAGGAAGCCCCCGTACGGCCCCGGCCGGGGCGGCGAGCGAATGGCGATTTCTCGCCACAACGGCGGCGGACGCTTCTCCGGCCTCCGCCACGGTTCTACGGTCCGAGGCAGCGAGATCCCCTCAGGAGAAGCGAAGGATCCCCGCAGTGAATGCCCGAATTGTGCAGGAGCTGAACCAGCACGTCCGCCACGCCGGATTGTCCGGCGAGGTGGCGGCCGCCCGGCGCGAGTTCGCCGAGCGCGGATTCGCGATGGTGTCGTTCCTGGCGCCCGCGAGTGTCAAGCAGGCCGTGGCCGACGACGTGCTCTCCCTCATCGAGGAATCCGGGGTCCGGCGCGACCTCAGGTTCAAGGAAACCGGCGGCACGCCCCGCCGGATGCGCAACGTGACGCGATCCGAGATCGCCGAGCACAGCGCCCTCATCCCCGCCGTGTACCGGTCGGAGGCCCTCGTCGGCCTGCTCGCCGAGATCGTCGGCGAGCCCGTGCTGGCCTGCCCGTACGAGCCCGAGCAGTATGTGATCACCCGTCTGGAGCACAGCGGTGACACCCACGGCTGGCACTGGGACGACTACAGCTTCGCGCTGGTGTGGCTGGTGCAGTGCCCGCCACCGGAGCACGGCGGGTTCGTCCAGTGCGTCGCCGGCACCAGCTGGGACAAGAGCGACCCCGCCATCCACCGCGCGCTGCTCGACAACCCCATCTGGTCGTTCGAGGTGGGGGCCGGCGACCTCTACGTGATGCGCACCAACACCACGCTGCACCGCGTCTATCCGATCACCGCTGGCGTGCGGACGATCGTCAACATGGGGTACGCGTCCAAGCCCGACCTGGAGACGGTCACGTCCCACGAGACCATGGACGCGCTGTGGGCGGAGCAGGCGTGAGCACGATGCCGACCGAAATGGAGAACCCGATGCACACGGCTTTCACCCGCGGCCCGGTCGCCGACGTCTTCTCGTCCTACCTCGTCGCGGTGTCACTGTCGGCCGCCGGCGAGCTGGGCATCCTCGACGCGCTCAGGCGGGAGGACAGCTACTCGATCGAGACGGCGAACGCGGACGGGCTCGACCCGCGGCTGGTGCGCCAGCTGCTGGTGACGCTCTCCTGGGCGGAGATCGTCGAGGTCGCCGACGACAAGGCGGTCACCGGGCCGCGCTTCGACGACGCCTACCGCGCGCGGGGATACTTCTACTGGATGGTCCGCGGCTGCGGCGAGCTGTTCTCCGTCCTGCCCGAGGTGAGCAGGACCGCGAACCGCACCGGCGACTTCTACACCAGGGACATGCGGGCGGTGGCGGTCGGCTCCAAGCTGATCGGCGAGACCGAGGTCGAGCCGCACTTCGTCGAGCTGCTCGGCGAGCTGGACTACTCGGCCATCGCCGATCTCGGCTGCGGTTCCGGCCAGCGGCTGATCGACGCGGTCTCCCGCCGGCCCGGCGTGCGCGGGGTGGGCGTCGACATCGCGCCCTCGGCGGTGGAACTGGCGGCGTCCTCGGTGGCGCAGGCCGGTCTCGCCGGCCGGATCGGCGTCGTCACCGGCGACGTGCGCGACCTCGACCCTCTGCCCGAGTTCGCCGGCGTCGACCTCATCACCTGCGTCTTCCTGGGCCACGACTTCTGGCCGAAGACCACCTGCGTGGCGGGCCTGCGCAAGCTCCGCACGGCCTTCCCCGACGCGCGGCGGCTCCTGCTGTGCGACGTGGTCCGCAGCGAGGAACCGCCGGGGGCGGACACGACGATCTTCACCCTGGGCTTCGAGCTCGTGCACGCCGCGATGGGCGTCTACCTGCCCACCCGTACGGAGTGGCGTGAGGCGTTCCGCGAGTCCGGCTGGGTGCTGAACGGTGAGCGGGACTTCGCCGCCCCTCCCCGCGGCGTCCTGTTCGACCTGAGCCCGGAGAGCTGACATGAGCAACCCGTTCGACGACGAGAACGGCTCCTTCCTGGTCCTGGTGAACGCCGAGGAGCAGCACTCGCTGTGGCCGTCGGCCTTCCCCGTCCCCAGCGGCTGGCGCGTCGCCTTCGGCCCGGCCTCCCGCGCCGAGAGCCTGGAGTACGTCGAGAGCAACTGGACCGACATCCGGCCCGCCGGCGTGAGGAGCGCACTGGCATGAGCGCCGACACGATCGAATACGTCCTCGACGGCAAAGAGGTGGACTCGATCACGGCCGTCGGCGAGCGGGTCAGGGCGCTCGGCGAGGATCCCGCCGACCCGGGCTTCTTCGACCGCTGCTGGCACATCCGCGAGGAGCTGCCGGTCGGGCTGCGCCGCTTCCTGGAGGACTTCCGCCGCACGGAGCCGGCCGCGTTGTGCCTGGTGCACGGCTTCCCGATCGACGACGACGCCGTCGGGCCGACGCCCGGCCACTGGTCGGTCCCCTCGCAGTCGGCCGCCGCGGGCGACGCGGAGGTCTATCTCGCCCTGTGCGGGATGGTGCTGGGCGAGCCGTTCGCCTGGTCCACCCTGCAGGGAGGGCGGATGATCCAGAACATCGTGCCGATCCGCGGCGACGAGATGCAGCAGAGCGGTCACGGCAGCCAGTCGTCGCTGGAGTTCCACACCGAGGACGGGTTCCACCCGCTGCGCTGCGACTATCTTCTGCTGTTCGGGCTGCGCAACCACGAGCGCGTGCCCACGGTCGTGGCGTCGGTGCGTGACGTGGAGCTGTCGCCGGAGCAGGCCCGGCTGCTGTCGCGCCCGCGCTTCCACATCATGCCCGACGACGAGCACCTGCGGCAGCTGGAGTCGACCCAGCCTGGCCATCCCGCGCTGGCCCTGATGCGCGAGATGCGCGACAGGCCCGAGGCCGTCCCCGTGCTCGTCGGCGAGCCCGGCAGCCCTTACCTGCGGCTCGACCGCCCGTTCATGACCTGCGCGGACGGGGATCCAGAGGCCGAGAGCGCGCTCGACGCACTGGTGGCCGGGCTGGAGGCCGGGCAGCAGGACGTGGCCGTCGGGCCGGGCAGCCTGCTGATCGTCGACAACTACCTCGCCGTCCACGGGCGCAGGCCGTTCCATCCCCGCTACGACGGCACCGACCGGTGGCTGAAGAAGCTGACGGTCAGCAGGAACCTGCGCAGGTCCATCGGCAACCGGGCGACGACCAGCCCTCGGGTGATCTTCTAAGGGGTGCTGCCATGCGTACCGTGGTCATCTCCGGCGCGTCCAGCGGGATCGGGTTCGCCGCCGCCGAGCACTTCGCGCGCTCCGGTGACACCGTCTTCAACCTCGACGTGCAGCCGCCGATCGCCGCGCCGAGCCCGGGTGTCACCTGGGTCGAGGCGGACGTGACCGACTGGCCGGCGATAGAGGCGGCCGTGGCGGCGGTCTGGACGGACCAGGGCCGGCTGGACGTGGTGATCGCCAACGCGGGCATCAGCGTCAGGCACGGCGTGCTCAACCTCGACGAGGCCACCGCCCGCCGCGTCGTGGACGTCAACCTGCTGGGCGTGCTGGGCCTCTGGCGTTGCGCGGCCGGTTACATGACGAGGCAGGGGCGTGGCGTGCTGCTGGCGACGGCGTCCGTCAACGCCTCACGCGCCTATCCGTACTACGCCGACTACAACGCCACCAAGGCCGGCGTCCTGGCCCTGTGCCGCACCTTCGCGCTGGAGCTCAGCCCGAACATCAGGGTGGCGTGCGTCAGTCCGGGCGCGGTGCTGACGCCCATGCAGGAGGCGGAGTACACCCCGGAGATGCTGGAGGAGGTCAACCGCTCCATCCCGCTCGGCAGGCACGCGCAGCCGTCGGAGATCGGCGCGGCCTTCCACTACCTGGCCTCGCCGGCCGCCGCGTTCCTGACCGGGCAGGAGCTGGTCGTGGACGGCGGCGAGATCGCCGGCGCGACCACGTCCGCCTTCGGCACGGGCGGCACCACGGATGTGCCCGGACCCGCGGCCTGGCCGCTCTCCTCGACCCTGCGGGCCGGCGACGTTACTTTTTAGCGGGACCCACGTGACAGATCGACACTTCTCCGAGAAAGGACTCCCATGAAGCGCCGCATCACCTTGGTGAGCATCGCGACCGCCTTCCTCACCGCCCTGCTCGTCTCGCCCGCCGTGGCGCAGCCGGATGTCGATCCGTTCAGGAACTTCCACTGGACCGGCGAGCGCGACATCCAGCTGCCCTGGCCCGGCGAGCGCATGATCAGCAAGCTCCCCTGACGTCGCTCAGTGCCCCTCGTCCTCCGCGAGCAGGGCGGCCGCGCGAGCCCACAGCTCGTGGGCGCCCTGGTCGTTGCGGAGCATGGCCTCCGTCGCCGCCAGCGCCTCCAGCGCCCGCGCGTGCCAGATCCTGGCGCCCAGCTCCTCGAAGACCTTCGAGGCGAGCGTCAGGTTGTTGCGGGCGGACGTCGCGTTCCCCGTCCCGAAGTAGAGGTTGCCCAGCGCGAGCGAGGTGACCCCCACCACGAACTGCTCACCGACCCGCTGGGCGATCTGCCGGGAGGTGAGCAGCGCGCCTTCCGCGGCGTCCGTACGGCCCTGCTGCGCGTAGGTCTCACCCAGGACCCGCAGCACGTAGGACTCGCCCACCACGTCGCGCAGCTCCCGCACCGTCTCCAGCGCCTTCTCCAAGGTCTGGCGGGCGGCGTCGACGCGCTGGGTGAGCAGCAGCACCTCGCCGAACCGGTAGAGCGCCTGGGCCAGGCCCCGCTGGTAGCCGATCTCCTCGAAGGTGCTCACCGCGGCCCTGAGCAGGGGTTCGGCCTCGCCGTACGCGCCCCTTTCCAGGAGCACCTGCGCGGTGCTGGCCATGACGTGCGCCCCGGCGGCGTGGTCGCCGAGCGCGCGGAGCATCTCTCCAGCCCGCGCGTAGCGCTCGAGCGCCAGGTCGAACCGGCCGGCGATGCGATCGAGCAGGGCGAGGTTGCGCAGCGCCAGCGCGTGGCCGTGCTCCTCGCCCTGCTCCTCGAACATGCGCACCGCCTTACGCAGGAGGCTGTCGGCGTCGTCGTAGCGCTGGCGGAACAGTTCCAGGCTGCCCAGGCCGTAGGTCATGGCGGCCTCGCCGCGGACGTCGCCGTCGCGGCGGGCGGCGGCGAGCGCGAGCTCGTGCGCCGAGCGCCAGTCGTCGTAGTAGCTGCGTACCTCGAAGAACGTCGCCGAGGTCATCGTGAGGTCCCAGCAGAGCGCGCTGAAGCCGAGCGCGGCCGCCTGGCCGATCGCCGCCAGCAGGTGCGGGCGCTCGGCCTCGAACCATTCGATCGGGTCGGGCATCATCCGGTCGATCACCGCGAAGGGCAGCCTGCGGCGCTCCGCGGGGCCGTGCAGGACGGCGTAGTCACCGCCGAGCAGGCGGGCGTGTGCGGCCTCGGCCAGGGCCAGCCAGCAGCCGAGGGCCCGGCGCAACGCGGCGTTGCGCTCCTGCTCGCTCTCCTCGATCAGGGCGCGCTCGCGCGCGTAGAGGCGCAGCAGGTCGTGGAAGCGGTAGCGGGCCTGGCCGCCGGGCCAGGGCTGGCTCAGCTCCAGCAGCTGCGCGTCGACGAGCTGCTCGATCAGGTCCTGGGCCCGCTCCGGATCCATCTCCAGCAGGGCGGCGCCCAGCCACGGGCCGAACTCGGCCACGTCCAGCAGCGCCAGCCGCCTGAACATGATGGCCGCCTGCGGCGACAGGTCGCGGTAGCTGAGGATGAACTTGGTGCGCAGGTCCACCTCGCCCTGGCTGAGCTCGTCGAGCCGGCGGCTCTCGTCGGTGAGCCTGGCGACGAGGTCGGCGCTGGTCCACGACGGCCGCACGGCCAGCCGGGCGGCCGCCACGCGCAGCGCCAGCACCAGCCCGCCGCACAGCTCGCTGAGTTGCCTGGCCCCCTCCGGGTCGGCGTGCACCCGCTGCTCCCCCGCGATGCACGCGAGCACGTCCACGCCCTGGTCGGGCGGCAGCACGTCCAGCCGGAGCGGGGTCGCGCCCTCCAGGGTGATGAGCCCGGCGAGCTGGTCGCGGCTGGTCACGATCACGGCGCAGCCGGGCGCGCCGGGCAGGAGGGGCCTGACCTGGCTGGAGTCGCGCGCGTTGTCGAGCACGAGCAGCAGCCGGCGCCCGGCCAGGACGGTCCGGAACAGGGCGGCCCGTTCCTCCAGCGTGGTCAGGGGATGCTGGCGGGTCACGTTCAGCGCGCGCAGGAGGGTGTCGAGCACGTCGAAGGGTGAGACCGGCGGGCCCGTCTCCGAGTAGCCGTTGAGGTCGACGAAGAGCTGGCCGTCGGGGAAGCGCGGGGCGACGCGATGCGACCAGTGGACGGCCAGGCCGCTCTTGCCGACCCCGCCCATCCCGGTGATGACGGCGATGAACGGCTGGCACGCCTGGGACTTGCGGTCGAGGAGCGCGTCGAGCCGTCCGAGCTCGGCGTCGCGGGCGACGAAGCCGGTCACGTCGGGCGGAAGCTGGGCGGGCACGGCCGGCGCCGCCTCCGGCGCGGCGTGTTCCATGACGAGGCGGCCCTGCCGCTGGCCCGTCTCCCCGCGCAGGATCGCCTCGTTCAGGCCGGCCAGCTCGGCGCCGGGTTCGAGCCCCAGCCGCTCGATGCTGAGCCGGTAGCCCTCCTGGTAGGTGGCCAGCGCCTCGGCGCGGCGCCCGGCCCTGCTCTGGGCCAGCATGAGCAGGCCGCGCAGGCGCTCGCGCAACGGGTACTCGGCGACCAGCGCGGCCAGCTCGCCGACGATCTGGAGATCGTGCGACAGTTCCAGCTCGACCTCGAAGTACTCCTCCAGGATGGCCAGGCGCCACTCGCCGAGCCGCTCGGACTCGGCGCGCACCAGCTCTCCCTCGACGCCGGTCAGCGGGTCGCCCCGCCACACGGCCAGGGCCGAGGAGAGCTGTTCGGAGGCCTTCTCCAGGTCGCCCGCGGTCCGGGCCGTGCGCGCCTGGCGCAGCGCCTCCTCGACCTGTTTGACGTCGAACCTGTCGTCGTCGGCGAGCCGCAGCAGGTAGCCGGAGGAGACGGTGACGATGGGGTCGTGGGCCACTCCCGCGGCGGCGAACTCCCGGCGCAGCCCCGACACGCAGATGGCCACCTGGTTGCGGGCGGTGGCGGGCGGGTTCTGGCCCCAGATCGCGGCGCTGAGCCTGTCGGTCGAGACGACCCGGCCCACGTTGAGCAGGAGGGTCGCCAGCATGATGCGCCGTCGCGGCCCGCCCAGCGGGATCTGCAGGTTGCCCGTGATCACCGTCAGTGGACCGAGGACGCGGAACTCCATGCACACACCCACTGGGTCGTCTCAGCTAGGGCCATGGCGTTCCCGCCGACTCCATACGGGGAAATCGTAAGATATCCACGCATAGGCGATATAACAAGAAATGACAAAAAATGTCCACATCTACTGTGATGACACTTCAGTCAGAGTGACCGATAACGCACCGAAATCGCATGCACATACCTCCCCTCTAGCGTTCGAAGTAGTGATACTTCGACTGGCAACCGGGTTGGTATCGATGTCTCCTAACACCAGCAGAACCCTCCCCTTCAAACCCGCCGACCACTCCGCGGCGCAGCTCGGGCTCCCCCTCCTGGAGCTGGAACTGGCGGAGCAGACCCACGCCGAGTTGCTCGTGCTGTCCGCCGAGCCCGAGCGCATACACCCCGCCCTGCCGCGCCTGTTCGCCCAGCTCGCCCGGCGCCGGGTCGCCGTCCGCATCCTCCACGGGCCCGGCCGGCCCGGCCGCACGTCCCCTCTCGCGCAGGCCTGGCAGGCGGGTGCGACCGTCCGGGCGGTGACCGGCCTGCCCTATCAGGTGCTCGTACGGGACCGCGTGGTCGCCTACGTCGCGCACCCCGGCCCCGCCCACACCGGGCGGCTGGAGAGGATCCCCCATCCTGTGGTCGCGGCCTCCGTGGCGGGTGTCTTCGACACCATCTGCCACATCCTCGACGACCGGCGCAGCGGCGCTCACGAGGACGAGGGGCAGGACGAGGTGCTGCGGGCGCTCGACGACGGGCTCACCGACGACCGCGCCGCCGCCCGGCTGCACCTCAGCAAGCGCACGTTCGCCAGGCGGGTGGCAGGAGTGATGGAGCGCCTCAACGCCACCAGCCGCTTCCAGGCCGGGGCGGAGGCCGTCAGGCGCGGCTGGATCTGACCCAGCGCGCCAGCGGGACCAGCGTCTCCCCGTCGCTGATCGCCCCGTGCTCGTAGGACAGTCCGGGATCGGGGAGCGGGAAGCGCGGCGAGGTGGCGATCGCCATCACCGCGCCGAGCCGCTCCCGCACCGGGCCGGCGAACTCCATCAGGCCGAGCTCGCCGAGCGCGGCCGCGGGCAGCACCATGGCATGGCCGTCGAGGGCCTCGGCGAGACGTTCCGCCACCTCCCGCTCCCTGCCCGGGTGCGGGTAGAGCCAGCGCACCCGGCCGGCCCCGCCGCCCGGCAGCTCGCACAGCTTGGGCGTGTCCACCTCCGCCCAGCGTCGCGCCAGGCCGGGGTCGGAGGCGACGGGAACCAGGCCATGGTCGGCGTAGGCGAGCACGTGCCACCCCCGGCGAGCCCAGGCGGTCGCGTGCCGCTCCAGCTCGGCCAGCGCCCCTACGGCCCGCTCGTCGTAGCCGTGCCGGTGCAGGTGGTCGTCGAGGTTGACGTAGACCCACAGCAGCAGCGGGCGGGTCCGCCGCGCGCCGATCGCCGCTCCGACGTCCGCCGCCACCCCCGCCACCAGGCGGTACGGGTCGCGGGTCAGCGCCTCCCGCGCCGGCTGCCGCGCGGCGCCGCGGGTGAGCGCGTCCACCCAGGGACCGGACAGCAGGTCGAGCTCGCGGCCCACCACCACCGCCTCGGCGCCCTCCGCCCGCTCGAAGACCGTGGGCAGCGGCCGGACCGGTTCGCGCGGCGCCGCCGCTCCCGCCAGGACGTCCCCCGTGATCGCGTTGACGAGCGGACCGCCGGCCCGCTCGCGATAGGCGGCGCCCACCGTCAGATGCTCGGTCACCGGCGCGCCGGTGACCGAGGTGAGCCACGCGGTGGCCGAGGTGCTGGGAAAGGTGGAGGCCAGGCAGGAGAGCTCGGCGGACCGCCAGACGCGCCGGGCGACCTGCCAGGAGAGCCCGTCCACGGCCAGGACGAGCACGCCGCGACCGCCCCGGTCCAGTTCCGACAGAACCAGCCCGGGGACGGCACGCAGGTCGAGCCCGGGGCGAGCGAACGTCCCGGCCTCGGTCATGTCAGTAGTTCGGCACGCAGTCGGTGCACGTCGTGCGGAACTTCACGACCTGAACTTCCTGGCGCGCGGCGAGCATTTTCTCGACGAATTCCGGAGTCGTCATGATGGGGGTTTTCACACTGGTCTGGATGCTTTCATGCAACACGGGCGCCTCCTGGAATTGGGCCGGGCCTTTCAGCCCATTTTCTGTGATTCAACGATAAAAATCGTGATTGTTTTGGTCAATCAACTTTCGCCAGGATGGCATCAATCCGCCACCCTCGCCCCACCAGCACTGACGCGGTCACCATGGCGAAAATCACCGCCGCCGCCGCGTAGATCACCCGGAAATCGAGGAACCCCACGACGAGCGCCCCGATCCCCATGGACAACACGAACGGCAGGTCGATGATCGCGTCCATTGCGGTAAGCGCGCGGCCCTGCATACCGCTCGTGGTACGGCGCTGCACGAGCGTCGTCGTGGCCACCATGAAAATCGGGATGGAAAGACCCACCAGAACGCCGCTCGCGCACATCGTCACCTCCGTCGCGGGAATCACCAGGGCCAGGCCGGCCGCGCTGAGCCCGAAGCCCACAGCCGCCGCGCGATGCTCCCCGTACCGCCTGATGAGCACGGCGACGACGAAGCCCCCGGCGACGGAACCCGCGCCCTGGAAAGCGGCGATGACCCCGACGAACGCGGCCGGCCGGCCGAGCCCCTGCTCCACGGCGGCGAACATGGCCGGGTTGACCAGCCCCGCCGCGCACAGCGCCGCGGCCACCGCCAGCACGCCGCCACGCAGCTCCCGGTCGCCCATGATGTGGCGCACCCCCGCCAGTAGATCGGCGCGGAACCGGCCGGGCTCCCGCGGCGCCGGAGCGGCCAGGTCGGGCGCCCGCCGCAGCATGAGCAGCACCAGCACCGACACCAGGAACGTCGCCGTGTCCAGGATCGCCACCGCGGACAGCCCCAGCGCCACGTACAGCGCCGCGCCGATCAGCGGGCCGAGCACCCGCAGTCCCTGGCCGAGTGAGCTGAGCAGCCCGTTCGCGTCGCCGAGCAGCCGCTCGGGGACCATGGAGTGGATCAGGCCGCCCCTGGCCGCGTTGAAGACGTGGTTGGCGAAGCCGTAGCCGAGCGTGACCGCGAACACGATCCACAGATCGCCCGGATGCCTGACGAGCAGCAGGCAGAGCACCAGCGCCCCGGCCAGCAGGTCGTTGACGATCAGGACCTTCCGCCGCGGGAACCTGTCGACGAGCAGCCCGGTCAGCGGCGCGAAGAACGACGGCACCGCCAGCAGGATGAACACCACCCCGGCCATCGTGTCCGAGCCGGTCAGCTCCTTGACGTAGATGCCCAGCACCACCAGGAGCGCCCGGTCCCCGATCATGTTCACCGTCTGACCGAAGAACAGCAACAGGAACCGGCGGTCGCGCAGCAACTCGCGCATCAGCCCTCCTTCGCCCAGCCGGCCTCGACGAGCACGGCCAGGAACTCGTGCGCGAACTCCTCCGGCACCGGCAGCTCGGCCGCGCACTCCGCGTACGCGGCGAGCGCCGCCCGGTCTCTGGCGCCGTCGATGCCGTGGGCGAGGGCCAGCATGAGGGCGTAGGAACGGGCCCGGGCCCGCGCCGCCTGCCGTTCCAGCCACACGCGCCCGGCGGGACTCGCCGCCTCGGCCAGCCCGCGCAGGTTGAACGGCCCATCCCAGGCACGACTGAGCGCCGGCCCGGCGAACACCTCGCCGCCTTCACCGACCGGTGAGAGCACGGCGCGCTCACCCGCCGGTGACAGCACGGCGCCTTCACCGGCCGGGGACAGCACGCCGCCCTCACCCGCCGGCGACAGCGCGGCGCCCGCTCCGGCCGGTGAGAGCGCGGCCACGTGATCCGCGAGGTCGGCCAGCCAGGCGCGTGCCCGGCCGCCCGCGCGGCCGTGGAGCGCCTCCGCGCCGTCCAGGGCGCCCAGGGCGACGGCCGTACGGTGCCGCAGCAGCACCCGTGACCCCTGCCGGCAGCCGAGCAACCGCGCCGCCCCCCAGCCCACCGCGATGTCCTCCAGTTCGGCGCGCTCGCCCGCGAGCCCGGCCACCACCGCCGCGACCGCGCCCGCGACCGTGGCCGTACGGCGCAGCTCCGCCGGGTCGAGCTTGTCGAGCGTGTCGGCGGCGCTGTGGTTGAACCGGTCGGGCCAGTGCCCGAGCGACACCGTCGGGCAGCCGATGGAGGCGTCCACGAGCAGGCTGTGGTCGGAGGCCCCGACGAACGGCGTGGCACGCCAGGCCCAGGTGTCGCAGGCCACCGCGCCCGAGTAGGAGCGCGCGTCCTGCGGCAGCGCCGCCACGACGTGCTCGGTGAGCGCGTTGACGAAGCCGGGCAGGTGGTCGGGGCTGCGCTCGACGATGAGCGGCCCGCCGCACCGGCGCTGGTCCTGCCCCGCCATGTCCACGTTCACGGCGGCCACCGGCGGGCGGGCGGCGACGTCGTGCAGGTAGGCGGCCATCCCGGTGAACTCGGGACCCCAGACGAACCTGATGCCGCGCCTCCCCCGCCGCCCGCCGAGCACCCTGGCCACGCTGAGCAGCGCGGCGGCCCCCGAGGCGTTGTCGTTGACGCTCGGACGCGGATGGCACAGGTGCGCCGAGAGCAGCACCTCCTCCGGCCCCGTCCCGGGCAGCAGCCCGGTGACGACGGGCATGGCCGCCCGCCGGTGCGTCTCGACCTCGACCCGGACCCGGCCGCGCCGCAGCAGCTCGGCCGCCTGCTCAGGGGTGACGCTGAAGGCGGCCAGGCCGCTCCCGGCCGGCAGCTCGACCCTGCCGGGGCCGGGCAGGCGGTCGGTGACCAGGCCGAACGCGCCGGCGCGCGCGGCTCGCGCGATCGCGACGGGCACCGGCGTGCCGGGGTCGTCGTGTACGGCCAGCGCGCCTTCACCGGCGTCCGCCAGAGGCGCCACGGGGACGGTGACGCCGCCGGGCGGGGTCGCCGCCGAACCCGCCGCCAGCGCGAACGGCTGCTCCGGGTAGCGCACGACGTCGTCGATCGCGGCCCGCACCGGGGTCCAGGAGAGCGGGGCGCGGAAGCTCCACCAGCGCCTGGCGCCGTCGGCGGGGAACTCCAGGAGCCGCACGTCGCTCAGGCCCGCCCGCTCCGCCCGGCCGGCGACGTACTCGGCGGCCGCGCGGATCCCGTCGGACGCCTGGTATCGGTCGAACGCGGCCAGCTCCGCGACGTCCTCGACCGCCCGCCGCACGTCGCAACGGTCGAACGCATCCTGTACGGCGTCGCCCACGGTCCTCATGCCGCGGCCCGGCGGAGCGCGGCGCGGCGGACGGCCGAGAGCGGCACGCTGACCCGGGTCAGGCCCGGCAGCCGCCGCCCGGCCAGCCACGGCGGCAGCTCGTCCTCGGTCACCACCCAGGGCAGCGCGGGATGCCCTGGTTCCACCCGGCAGCCGAGCCCGCTCAGCATCTCCACCAGCTCCGGCTTGGCCGCCGCGACGGCCTGCCGCAGCGGGGCCAGCACGTCGCCCTGGTCGAGCAGCCGCAGCGCCACCTCCAGCGACAACGCCGACATCCCCAGGGGCGGCACCGCCTGGCGGACCGCGCCCGCCACATCAGGGGAGCACATCGCGAAGCCCGCGCGCAGCCCGCCGCAGCAGTAGCCCTTCGACAGGCTGCGCAGCACGACCAGGCCGGGCACCCGGGTGGTCAGCGGCACCGCGCTGGCCCGCGGGCCGAGGTAGTTGGCGCAGGCCTCGTCGACGACGAGCATCCCGCCCGCGGCGGCGGCGGCCTCGGCGAGCTCCGCCACCTGCTCCAGCGGCAGCACGTCACCGCGCACGCCGGGCCGTTCCAGCAGGACGGTCGTCGGCCGTTCGCCCGCCACGTCCTGGCCGGGCGTGTACACGCGCAGCTCCGCGCCGCGCTGCGCGGACCAGGCGGGCAGGTCGGGGTGGGCGTGCGCGGTGTGCAGCAGCCTGCCGGGCCCGGCCAGCGCGTGGAGCAGCCCGGTCGTGCCCGCCCCCGTCACCACCTGGCCGGGGTCGAGCGGCACGCCGAAGTGGCGGGCGAGCACCGGGGCGGCGCTCCCCGAGCCGTACGGGTCGTCCAGGGAGTAGGCGCGGGCGGGTTCCCGGGGATCGCCGACGGCGGCCCAGGCGTCGTCGATCGCGTCCCGTACGAAGTCGATCTCGTCGGGCGCCCACCGCAGGTCCACCTCGGCGCCGCGGCCCCGGTGACCGAGCACGGCGGGACGGGGGCGCGGCGCCGCGACGGCGAGGATCTGGACGTAGCGGGTCTCCGGCTGGACGGCGGCGCCGGCGGTGAAGCCGGCGTCGGCCCGTACCAGCTCGAAGCCCGCGGCCCGCACCAGCGACACGACCTCGCTCGGCAGGTAGAGCCTGACGTCGTCGCGGAGCACGGCGACGCGGCCGTCGGCGTGCGCCACGCGCAGCTCGCCGCGGCTCCGGCCGTCCAGCGGGTCGTAGGAACGCAGGAAGTCGAAGGTGTCGCCGGCCGCTTCGAAGCGGTCGCGGGCCCGGTACCGGCTCAGGATGGCCGCGACGTTCGAGTGGTCGAGAACCAGCAACCCGCCCGGCACCAGGCGTTCACGCACCCGCCGGAGCAGGGCGAGCTGCTCGTCGTCCCGTCCCCAGCCGAAGGCCTGCACGCAGATCGCCGCGTCGGCCTCCGGCAGCTCGACCCGCTCCAGCAGGTCGCCCTCGATCAGGCCGACCCGCACGCCTTCCCGGGCGGCCGCCGACCTGGCCTGCTCCAGCGCCCACGCGCACACGTCGACCCCGGTCACCCGGTAGCCGTGGCGGGCCAGCTCGACGGCGTGCCGGCCGGTGCCGCACCCGAGGTCGAGCAGCCGCCGTCCCGGCGCGTGCTCGCCCAGGACCTGCAGCAGGTAGGCGGTCTCCGCGGCGGTGCGCTCCCTGGTGTACTCGTGCCGGGCGAAGCTCCAGTAGTCGGCGGTGAAGTACTCGGCGTACCAACGGGTCACGCGTACTCCTGGCGCGCGAAGAAGTCGCACACGTCGCAGATGTCGACGGGATTGCGCACGCCCTCCTGCGCGACGTAGACGCCTTCGCAGACCCGGCACTTCTCTTCGACCAGCGGGAACATGTAGCGCTGCATGGTGGAGAACGACTCGAACAGGTAGTAGTCGATGCCGGGCCACAGGCCGTACAGGTGGTCGGCCATGGCGTAGGCCATCGAGCGCTCCTGCGGGCCGGTGGTGAAGCGGCCGGGGGTGCCCTGGCGGTTCAGCTCGGGAGCCACCAGCTCCAGGTAGATCGTCAGCTCCTTCTTCGGGATGCGGTAGAGCGGGAAGACGTAGCGCATCCCGCCGATCTGCCTGACCGGGATGCCGCCCATCCGGAAGCCGCTGGTGAGCCACGTGACCATGCTGGCCACCAGGTCGTCGCCGTTGAACCCGAACGCGACCGTACCGGCGCCGATCCGCTCGGCGTGGTCCTCCAGCATGCGCCGCAGCACCTGGTGGCCCACGACCATGTTCAGGTGGCTCCGGTCGCCGCCGACCACCTCGTTCATCGCCTCCACGAAGGGGCGGCGGAGCTTGAAGACCCGCTCGATGTCGGAGGCGTCGACGATGACCTGGTCGATGCCGAGCCCTTCGGCCGAGGCGCGGGCGGCGGCGAAGGTGGCCGGCTCCTCCCAGTCGGGCAGGCCGGTGATCGTCACCGAGGTCATCGTGAAGGCGGGCAGCCGGTGCCTGGTGCGTTCGAGCAGCTTCAGGAAGGCGACGCTGTCGCGGCCGCCCGACAGGCCGATGACCACGTTGTCGTCCGCCTGGAGCACGCCGTGGCCGAGCACGCTCTGGACGAAGGTCTCCTCGACGTAGCGGACGAAGCTCTCCTCGTCGAACTGCTCCACGCGCCGCTCCAGGCGGCCCATGGTGTCGAACAGGATGGACTTGGTGTAGATCGGGTCGGGCGTGCCGTACACCGTGGTCGCGGGCCGGCGGGTGACGTCGAGGTCGTAGTGGCGCACCTGGCGCAGTTCGATGACGTCGTGCTCGCCGACGATCGTCGTCTCCTCGGGGACGATCTTCCCGTTGCGGGTGGTGATGACCGCGTTGACGGGGATGCCGTGGGCGGTCAGGACCTCCGTGAGCGGCCGGCCGGCGGCGGCCTCCAGAGTTTCGGAACCGCCCACCTTGTTATGGAAGACGACTTGGGCCACGGCTTTCTCCTCGCTGTTCATTGTGCTTAATATCGTTTCTACAGTCGGCGAAAGGGCGATATGAGCGACAGCCTGGAAATTGGCATCTTCACGTCAATCGACGCCCTTGACGGCGCGGAATGGGATGCGATTGTCTCGTCCTGCGGGGCGCCGGTTTTCTATCGGCATCGCTATTTGCGGTCCTACGCCCGTCATCCGCTGGGGGCCGTGAAGTCATTCCGCTATTTGGTGGTGCGCGAGGGCGGGCGTCCGGTCGCGGTGCTTCCCGTCTCGCTGATGGACGGGCTGGACCCCCTCGGCCAGCTGCGTGCCCGCTACCCGGTGACCGGCGCGGAGCGCGGCCTGCTGAGCCACGTCTGGCACTGTTACGACGCCTGGCTGCCCGGCGCGCCGGCGCTGGAGGCCGTGGCCGACGCGATGCGCGGCCTGGCCCTGGAGCTGGAGGCCGACTGGTACGGGTTCGTCAACGTCGCGCACGACTCACCGCTCCGCGCCGGTCTCGTAGAGCTGGGCTTTTCCGCCGAGCACATCGAGGACCGCTTCCGTCTCGACCTGCGCGGACTGCCGCACCCCTTCGTCCACGCCACCCGGAAGGCGCGCGCCAACCTGCGCCGGGGCCGGCGCAGAGCGGAGGAGTCCGGCGTGTGGCAGCGGGTCGGGATCGCGGGCGAGGCGGACCTCATGGAGATCGGGCGGCTGTGCGCCAGGACCGCGGCCCGACACGGCACCGGCGGCTTCTACCCGCCCGAGCTGTTCGCCGGCTTCGTCACCGGGCTGGGCGACCTGGCGCTCGCCATCGAGATCCGCCAGGAGGAGCGGCTCGTCGCCGCGGGGATCGCGCTGCGCGACGGCCGCCGCTTCCACGCCTGGGCGTGCGGGGTGGACTACGACGTGACGGGCGGGTTCAGCCCGTATGCGCTCCTGCACGCCGCGACCGCCGAGCAGGCCGTGCGCGAGGGGTGCGAGGTCCTGGAGGGCGGGCGGGGCAACCCGCGGTTCAAGCTCAGGCACGGGCTGAGCCGCCTGGGGCTCGACGCGTGCCTGGTCAAGGTCTGATGCGGGTGACCGCCGGGCTGCTCCCGGCCGAGGGACCGCTGTTCAGCACCGGCCGCTGGCTGGCCGCCATGGGCGGGCGGGTGCCCGGCTCGCCGTACACCTTCGAGCTGGACGGGGCGATCCTGCACGGGACCGTCGTCGAGCGGCCGCGTCCCGGCGAGGTGTTCGACCTCGGGCACCTGCTGACGGCGGACACCCCGAAGCTGCCGCTGAGCGCGGCCACCAGGGCGGCGCGGGCCCGGCGGGCGGCCTGGCCCGGGTGCACGCCGCACCTGGTGGTCATGCTGCCCGGGTACGAGTGTCACGCGCTCGGCCCGGCCGGGGACGACGCCGCGGCGGTGGAGACCCTGGTGTCCGAGATCGTCGCCTGGGCGCGGGCACGCGGGCTGCGGGCGGTGGCGTTCCTGTACACGCGGGGGCCGGCGCTGGAGCGGGCGCTCGGCGGGCAGGGCTTCACCGGGATGCCGATGTCGTACTCGTGCGAGCTCACCCCGGGCACGCCCTTGCCGGCGCGGCGGGCGAAGGAGGCGCGGCGGGAGACGCGGCGGCTGGCGGAGGCGGGGGTGCGGCTCCGCATGACCGAGATCGGGCGGCCTGTGCCGGGGATGGTCGATCTGAAGTGCGGACATTCCCGGAAATATGGCGGCAGCCCCGATCCGGCGGCCGTGGCCCGCCGCCTGCGGGCGCTCTGCTCGGGCGGCGCGCTGCTGTTCGGCGCGGAGCTCGGCGAACGGCTCGTGGGATACGGGCTCTTCGTCCCCCACCGGGGCACCTGGTACTGCGTGAGCACGGCCATGGCGTACGACGTCCACGAGGCGCGGCACACGTACTTCGCGACCGCCTTCTACGAGCCGGGCCGCCACGCCGCCGAGGCCGGGGTCAGCCGCCTGCACTACGGGCACGGCGCCTGGCGGGCGAAGCTGTCACGGGGATGCCGGGCCGTCGAGCTGCCGATCTGGGTGCTGGCGCTGGACCCGGAGCTCAAGCCGCTGATCGAGTGGAGCGCCAGGACGACCACCCTGTCACCGTGACGGGCTCACTGCCAGCGGCGCAGCGGCGGGAACAGCATCGACGTCTGCAGCACCGCGTGCTCCCATCGGTCCATCGACACCCCGTGGACCGCGAGCTTGGCCGCCGCCCGCCGCAGGTCGAGACGCTCGCCTTCCGGCAGGAACTCGCAGGCCAGGAGCTCGGCCAGCGGATGGCCGGCGGGGAGCAGCGCGGCGAGCTCGGCGCCCGCGCCGTCCCTGGCCGACACGGCCAGCTCGGGGGCCAGCTTGCGCGCCCCGTCGTCGAGCTCGTGCCAGAGCGCGGCCACGACCCGCGAGCGCAACCCGGCGCGCACGTCGTCGAACTCCCTGCTCTCGCGCGGCACACCGGCCTCCAGGAGCGCCACCAGGTCGCGGAGCGGCCCCTGGTCGCCGTGGAGCGCCGTGCCGTGGCCGTCGCCCATGAAGATCCCGGCCTCGTGCCGGGAATCCTCCGGGCTGTCGGAGCTGTGCACCAGGTCCAGCAGCACGTTGACGCCGCGCAGGTCACGCCTGATCGTGCCGGGCTCGGCCGCCGCCGGGTCGCTGGCGCCCTTCAGGGCACGCAGCCGCCGGTGCGGCTCCGGCGCGGACGACCTGTCCTCTACCAGCAGGGCGAGGCTCGGCCCGAGATCGAACACCACGTCGACCTGCCGGTAGAAGTAGGCCTTCCAGACGGAAGTGATCTTGGTTTCCTGGAAGGCGTCCTGCCCGGGCGGCCGGTGCCACAGCACCTCGTAGCGAGTCGGCTCGAACCCGTGCTCCTCCAGCCGTTCCAGGACCGGAGTGACGAGATGCCGCATCAACGCGTCGGGCGGAAACAGGAACAGGATCGTCCTGTCCCACACGATCTCGGCCATCCGTCACTTCCTCAGTTTCTAGCTCTTACGGGATTTCCGGACGCGGGGGCGTTTGATGACAATGTAGATGTGCCGATCCATGGGATCGTCTCACTTTCTCCGGAGCTTGGGACGACGGACGACGAAATGGCGCCGGTCCATGTTTTCCTGCCTCATTTCCTGGTCAGCTTGGGGCGAAGACTGACTCGACGCTGCCGGTCCATTTCTCTCCTTTCCACACGGCGATTTCCTGGGCCCCATGGTCGCTGTTTCCCGCAGCCTTCTCGCGGGCCGCCGCGTTTGTTGGCAGCAAGACGCCATTACGCGCCGCCCGCGGTCGCCACGGCGAGCGGGCCCGGGATCTCGGCCAGGCCGGGCCCGCGCACCGCCTCGATCGCCGCGAGCTCGTCGGCGAGGGTCCAGTGGGGGGTGCCCGCCACCAGGGCGTGCTTGCCGTACAGCAGGACCTCTTCCAGCGACTGCTCCGCTTCCAGCCGCAGCAGCCCGGCAGCGCGCCTGGCGGCCCGCGTCACCTCCGCCTCCGTCCAGCGCGGCTCGGCGAGCAGTTCCGTCGCGCGGCCGACGACCTCGTCCAGATGTTCGGGCGCGGTGGCGAGGAAGACCCGCCAGGTCCCCGCGTCGCGGTAGGGGGCCACCATCGGCCACAGTTCGTAGCAGAGCCCCCGCCGGTTGCGCAGCTCCTCGGTGAGCAGCGCCGAGCTGGCCCCGGCCAGCAGCTCCATCAGCACGGGCCAGCGGTGGCGCAGCGGATCCCGGTACGCGGCCGCCGGGCCGCCCAGCACCACCCCGGTGGTGTCGGCGTTCAGCCGCAGCGCTTCGCGCCCGCCGCCCCAGGCGGGCGGCTCGCCGGGATCGCTCTCCTGCCACGGCGGCAGCGCGGCCAGCGGTCCCTTGTCCAGGACGCGCAGCAGGTCGTCGGGGTCGGCGCCGCCGCACACCACCACGCCGGCCGAGCCGAGGAAGCGCCGGTGATGGTCGCGCAGCGCGTCCAGCTCCAGCCTGCCGACCTCCTCGATCGTCCCGCCGACCGGCCTGCCCAGCGGGTGGCCCGGATAGGCCAGCCCGAAGAAGATGTCGTGGACCACGTCCAGGGGGTCCGCCGCGGCCAGCCGCAGCTCCTCTTGGACGACCTTGCGCTCGGCCTCCAGCACCGGCGCGCTCAGCTCGGGCTCGGCCAGGGCGCGGGCCAGGATGTCCAGCGCCGCGGCCGCCTCCTCGCTCGGCACCCGCGCGTACAGGACCAGATGCTCACGGCTGGTGATCGCGTTCGCCTCGCCGCCGAGATCCTCCAGCAGGTCGATCACCCGCTCCCCGCCGGCCGACGGGACCTGCATCAGGATGTGCTCAAGCAGGTGGGTGCCGCCCTCGACGCCGGGCCGCTCGTGCCGGGAACCGGCGCGCAGCCACACGCTGACCGTGGTCACCGCGGCGCCGGGCCGATGCGCCAGCCAGGCGGGCGCCGCGCCGCGCTCGGCGACGTGGACCGGGCGGCTCACAGCGCGCCCACCGGCTCTGCCCCGGCCAGCAGGTCCTCGTCCACCTCAGTCCCGTGGACCAGGATGAACCGTCCCACCGGCGTGTGCGCCCACATCGCCCCGCCGTACTCACGCAGCGTCAGCACGTCCGCACGCTCGCCGCCCTCGACCGGCAGCGCGAAAAGGATCAGCCCCGCCTCCAGCGCGGCCCGCGGGCTCAGCCGTTCCAGGATCGCCGTTCCCGGCCTGCGCAGCTGCAGCGTCGTGGCCGCCAGGCGGAGCGGCCGGCGCAGCGCCCTCAGCACCCTGGCGCGCCGCCGCGACCGGCTCTGCCTGACCTGTGCCCGGCGCTCGCCCGGCAGGTCCGGCACGTCGAAAGGGCTCTGCCGCAGCAGCCTCGCCAGCTCGGCGTACTCGGGCCAGAGCTCCGCCGCGCCGACCGCCGGCGCGCACCGGGCGAGCGTGGCCTCGTCCGCGCCGCCGAGCAGCAGCGCGGCGTCGATCAGGTCCCTGACCCGGTACGGCTGCTCGAACCGCTCGTACAGCAGTGCCAGGAGGTTCTTGACCACCGGGTCCGCCGGCGCCTCCGTGCGGTGCGGCGCCGCGATCCCGTCGCCGATGTAGGCGAGCGTGCTCAGCTCGATCCCGTAAGGCAGGGCGTACGGATCACCCGGCAGGCGTCGCAGGCTGACGATCACCTGGGTCGCGCCGCCGAGCCTGACGAACGAGGCGGTGTGCATCGACCAGCCCTCGGCGAGCAGCCACCCGGTCAGCGCCCACAGCCGGTCACGGTCGGGTATCCAGAGGTCGAGGTCGTTCATGTACCTGAGCAGGCCGCCCGGATAGCGGTCGGCGAACTCCAGCCCCTTGAGCGAGACGGGCCGGTCGGGCAGGCGCGCCCACTGGTCGCGGTAGAAGGCCATCCGGCCGCGCTGCTGCTCCAGCTCGTGCGCCAGGGCCGGGCTGAGCCGCCGCCCCTCGCTCTCCCAGGCGCTGAGCAGCGTCGCCACCAGAGAGGGCTGCTCGCGCCTGGCGGCGTAGAGCACCTCGCCGGGCGTCTCCAGCTCCTGGCCGCTGATCAGCTCAAGGGTCGCGACCACCTGCTCCGCGCTGACGACGGGCGCGTTCATGCCGGCCTGCGCAGGCACCACACGGCCGTCGAGGAACCGGGCGCGAGCGGCTCGCCGGTGAACCCGGCGTGCGCGCTCTCCACCTCCCAGCCCGTCTCGCCCGCCCACCGCTCGATCTCGGCCATGGTCAGGAAGCACATCCGGATCGGCGGGAAGTAGCGCCGGTCCACCACCCGGCGCTCGTCGAGCGCTTCGAGCAGCCCGATCATCTCCACCTCCAGCCCTTGCTTGTCCAGCATGCGGGTGACCTCCCACACGGCCCGCCGCTCGTCCCAGACCCGCAGCCTGGGCACGCCGTCCCGGGCCTTCTGCCGCTCGGGGCGCGGCTGGACGACCTCGAAGGCGAGCCGCCCGCCCGGCAGGGCGTTGCGGAACGCGCAGGCCAGCGCGTCGCGGACGGCCCCGCGCGGCAGATGGTTGAGGGTGTTCTGGCCGCAGTACTGCAGCGCCACCGGCTCGGGCAGCTCGCAGGCCGCCAGGTCGGCCTGGATCAGCCGGACGCCGTCGCCCAGCCGCTCGCGGGCCGCGCGCAGCATCGCCGCCGAGACGTCCACCCCGACCCGGGGTTTGAGCTCGGCGGCCAGCCGGCCCGCGCCGATGCCGAGATCGGCGACGGACCCGTCCGCACTGCCGGTCAGCCGCTGGTAGTAGGCGATCTCCCGTGGATCGGCGCCGCCCATCGCGGTCCAGGCGAGGTAGAGCTCCGCCCAGTGGTCGAAGTCGTGCATCACGCTCTCCGGTGTCGGGACTTCGATCACATCACCGGGCCCGCAGGCCCGGCGGGCCCGGCCGCGTGACTGGCACAAAGATGCCGTCTAGCCGGTCGTCAGCACGAGCGGCCGGCGGCGGGAGCTGACCAGTGAGCGCCTCGGCCGGGGCATCGGATCGGTCCCGGTCTCGGCCAGCACGAGGCTCATCGCCCGCTCCCCCTCGGTGAAGATCAGACCGCGCTCGCGCAGCTCGCCGAGGTGCCCGGCCTGCTCGGGGGTCAGGCGGTCCACGCGGGTGGGGCGTTCGAGGACGAGCAGCGTGCGCGCCACCGCCTCGTCCAGCGCGTACCGGGACGCCGTCCCCGGGCGGGAGTCGCGCACGAACCACGACCCGGCCTCCTCCTCCAGCCGCAGGACGGGCGGGTCGCCGTCCTCCCAGCCGCGTGACCAGTCGGCCACGGCCGCGGTGAGCGGCCGGATCCACCTGGCCACACCGATCATGTACGGTGCGACAGCCCGGTCGTTGAAGTAGTAGGCCAGCCGGCTCAGCGACTCCTCGGGGAAGGGGTAGGTGAGCCGGTAGTGGTCCACCGGGTGTAGGTCGAGCCCGAAGTCGCCGGCCTGGTTGAAGTAGGGGCTGTAGCGGTCGAACCGTACCGGGAAGACGCCTTCCGGCGGCGGCAGGTGGGCCAGCGACGGCAGGTCGTCGAGATACTTGGCGAAGGTCGACTCCGGCTCGCCGGGGAAGCCGATGAGCAGGTTCCACGCCGGGGCGATGCCGTACCGCACGCAGTTCTTCAGGAGCTGGATGTTCTGGAACGCCGAGGAGCCCTTCTTCATCAGTTTCAGCGTGCCCGTCGACAGCGCCTCGATGCCGGGCTGGATCCGGTCGACGCCCGCCCTGGCCATCTCGCTCATGTCCTGCTGGTCGAGGCCGACCTTGACCTCGTAGAAGATCGACGCGCCGGAGGGCGGCCGCAGCCGGGGCAGGACCTCGGTGAGGTACTCCAGCGGCATGATGTTGTCCGTGCAGGAGTAGACGGTGCACCAGGGCGCGTACTCGAAGAGCCGCTCGAACTGGGCGACGGCCCGGTCCGGCGTCATCGCGCGATAGGCCATGCCCTGCCCGTTGAGCCCGCAGAACGTGCAGTGCGAGCGCTCACCCCACCAGCAGCCGCGCGAGGTCTCGAAGAACAGGATCGGCTCGACCTTGTCCTCGACGGCCGCGGTCAGCTCGTCGAAGGACGAGACGAACGAGGCGTAGTCGGGCTCCAGGCAGTCGTCGATGTCGGTGTCGGCGCCGATGGCCCGCCGGTAGCGATCCTCCTGGCAGTTGCGCCGCGACACGACGCCGGGGATGCGGTGCGGGGTCTCCTCGTCGCCGTCGATCACCGCGCGCAGGAAGCGGGGAAAGCTCCGCAGGGCGGGGCCCGAGAAGGCGTAGTCGAGCTGGCCTGCGTGCTCCACGAGGGCCGCGCCCATCGGCGCCTCGCAGTTGGCGCCGCCCATGACCGTGACGGTGCCGGGAGAGCGCTCCTTGACGACGGCCGCCATGGCCAGGCTGGGCACGGTCTGCATGAACATCGAGCTGAACCCGACCACGTCGGCCTCGGCCAGCCGGTACTTCTCCGCCAGGTGGGCGCAGAACTCGCCCAGCCGCTCGCGGTGCCGCATCAGCCGGGCCCGCAGAGCCGCGTGCGCGGGGCCGGCGAAGTAGCGACTGAAGTACTCCTCGCCGTTGTCGGGCGCGTCCGGAAAGGCGACCTGGCGGAAGAGCCAGTCGCCGATGCCGGCGACGTGGTGCTCCATGCCCTCGGCGACGGCGTCGTACAGCTCGGCGCCGAAGAAGCGCACCACGTCGTGGTTGAGGTAGCAGACCCGTACTCTGGCCTCGTCGCCGAAGTCGCGCTGGACCAGCGAGGAGAGCTGGCTCAGCGCGAACGACGGCCGCCTGCGGTCGGCGAACGGCATGTTGACCAGGGCGATGTCAAGCACGAAGGGTCCTTTCCGCGTCCCGGTGCCACGTGGCGTATTCCCGGAAGCCGTACATGAGCGGGGATTCGGGGTCGCTGGCGATGTCGACCACCCGGCCGAGCACGACCGCGTGGTCGCCGACGGTCAGGACCTGCTCCACCGCGCACTCCGCCCAGCCGTGCAGGTCCTCCTCCAGCCGGGGCAGCCGCCGCGGTCCCGCGGGAGCCCACCGGATGGCGGAGAACCGGTCGGCGGTGAGCGACGAGAACAGCTCGGCGGCCGGCCGCGACCTGGCGGGCAGCAGGTTGACGCCGAATCCGCCGGCGTCGACGGTGGCCGCCAGGGTGCGGCTGTGCACGTTCATGCTGACCAGCAGCGTCGGCGGGGTCAGCGTGACGCTGATCAGCGAGGAGCAGGTGAGCCCGCAGGGTTCGCCGTCCGAGCTCATCGCCGTCACCACCGCCACGCCCGTCGGATAGGCGCTCATGAACGCGCGGCAGGACTCGGCGAGCGGGGTCAACGCAAGCTCGTCAGGTACTCGTGGGCGGCGGGCAGCGCCGCCGCCATCCGCTGGGCCCCGGCGCGCAGGTCGGCGAACTCCGCCCTGGCCCCCGCGGGGTCGAGATGGGCGAGCGCGGGGCGCGGGCCGGGCTTGTAGTGGCCCAGGCCGAGCAGCATCGTGATCCACGAGTAGAGCTCGAACCCGTGGTAGTAGGGGTAGATCGTGCTCTCGTCCGGGAGCCGGGTGGCCGCGACCGGCAGGAACCCGGCCAGCCACTCCGGGATCGGGCGGACCTTCGTCTCCTTCCAGAACGGCGTGTCGGCGCGGGCGGCGGCGCGGTAGTGCAGCACCAGGAACTCCCGCACCCCGTCGATCACCCTGGCGACCCTGTCGTTGTAGCCGTCGATCAGGCGCGGCTCCCACCGCTCGTCGGGGAAGTGCTTGACCAGCTGCTCGATGGCGTGCTGGATGAAGAAGATGCCGGTCGACTCCAGGGGTTCGACGAACCCGCTGGACAGGCCGACCGCGACGCAGTTGCCGACCCAGGAACGCTCGTTGCGGCCGATCCGCATCCGGATGTGGTTGGCCTCCAGGTCGTCGCGGCCGGGTGCGGCGAAGGCGCGCAGCGTGCGCTCGGCCTCCTCCGGGGAGCAGTACTCGTCGGAGTAGACGTAGCCGGTGCCGTTGCGGCCGTAGAGCGGGATGGTCCAGATCCAGCCCGCGTCCATGGCCGTCGCCGTGGTGTACGGGTTGATCAGCTCCTGCTCCTCGCGCGGGACGCGGAGCGCGACGGCACGGTTGTTGGGCAGCACGTCGGTGAAGGAGCGGAAGCGCTCGCCGAGCGTCTGGTTGATCAGCAGGCCGCGGAAGCCGGTGCAGTCGACGAAGAGCTGCCCGGTCACGTCGCCGTGCTCCTTGGTGGAGACGTGGCTGATCCAGCCCCGCTCGTCCCGGCCGACCGCGGTGACGTCGTCGAGCACGTGGCGCACGCCGCCCCGTACGCCGATGCCGGTGAGGTAGGCGGCGAGCTGCGCGGCGTCGAAGTGGTAGGCGTACGGGAACTGGGCCCGCTGCTCGTCCAGGGTGGAGCGGCCCAGCGAGCCGTCCAGCCCGGAGGCGAAGAGGCTTCCGTCGAGGAGCCTCGGCGAGCGCCGGGCCTCGCACAGCCACGGGGTGAGGTAGCAGTGCCGGTCGAACGGCTCGGCCGCGCCGTTCAGTTGCAGGTGCCAGTCGGCGAGGGTGAACCCGTTGCTCACCCGCAGCCGCTCGAACGGGTGGTAGAAGTGGGTGCCGTCGCCGCGCCAGTTCTGGAAGCGGATGGCCAGCTTGTAGGAGGCGGAGCACTGCGGCATCCACTCCCGCTCGTCGAGGCCGAGATAGTCGAAGAAGTGGCGGACGGTGCTGAAGGTCGCCTCGCCCACCCCGATGGTGGGGATTCGGGGCGATTCGACCAGGGTGACGGAGACCCGGTCGCCGAAGGCCCTCTTGAGGTAGGTGGCGGTCATCCAGCCCGCGGTCCCGCCGCCCACGATCACCACGTCGTTGATCATCAGTGCTGTCCTCTCAGGCTGAGCGGCCGCATGTCGGTCCAGATGGCCGAGATGTGCTCCAGACACTCCTCACGGCTGCCGCGGACCCCCTCGTCGGTCCAGCCGGCGGGATTGTCGCGGCCCTCGGGCCAGACGGAGTACTGCTCCTCGTGGTTGACGACGACTTTGAACATCGCTTCATGCCTCCCGGCAGTGTCCGGCCACGATCGACCCGATCAGGGCCATCGCCTCGGCCCTGGCCATGGCGTCGTGGTCGCAGTCGATCTCGTGTACGGCCAGCCGTCCCGCCACGTGCGGCGCCCAGATCCCGGCCGCCGACAGCCCGGCCGGCCAGGTCCGGGTGGCGATGAACAGGTGAGCGTCGCCGTCGTAGCGGCCGGGCCGGTGGGTGTCGAGCAGCTTGGAGTTGCGCAGCACGGTCTCCGTCATCGACGCGACGAGCTCCTCGTCGAGGTCGGCCGCGTAGCCGACGGAGTCCATGAGCAGGGCGCGGGCCTCGGCGGCGTCCTCGATGCCCGGCCGCTCCGCGCCCGAGAAGGCGGGATAGCCGTCGAGCAGGGCCAGCAGCCCGACCTCACCCGGCAGCCGCTCGGCCATGGCGTGCGCCACCAGGCCGCCGAACGACCAGCCGAGCAGGTGGTAGGGCCCTTCCGGCCGCACGCGGCGGATGACCTCCAGGTAGCGCTCGGCCATCTCGGCCACCGAGCCGGGCTGGTCGGGTCCGGTGGCCTGCAGGCCGTAGACCGGCCGGTCCGGTTCGATGTGCGGCAGCAGGCTGCTGTAGCACCAGCTGACGCCGCCGACGGGATGCACGCAGAACAGCGGCGGCAGCGTGCCCGAGGGCCGCAGCGGCAGCAGCACGTCGAACGGGTCGTCGCCGGCGCCGCCGCCGGACAGGCGCTCGGTCAGTTCGGCCACCGTGGGCGCGGCGAACAGGTCGCGGATGCTCAGCGAGGCGCCGAGCGTCGAACGCACCCTGCTGATCAGCCGGGCGGCCAGGATGGAGTGGCCGCCGGCGGCGAAGAAGTTGTCGTCGACCCCCAGTTCCGGCCGCTCCAGGACCTCGGTGAACAGGCCGAGCAGGGTGTGCTCGCGCGGGGTGCGCGGCGGCCGGTGCCCGGTGCGCGGCGGTTCCGGCAGCGCCCGGCGGTCGAGCTTGCCGTTGGCGTTGAGCGGCAGCTCGGGCAGCGGCAGGTAGGCGGCGGGCAGCATGTGGGTCGGCAGGTGGGCCAGGGCGTGGCTGTGCAGCCGCGCCGGGTCCGCGTGCTCGGGGGTCACGTAGGCCACGAGCTGGTCGTCGCGGACGATGACCGCCGCCTGGGCGACGCCGGGCGCCTGCCCGAGCGTGTTCTCGATCTCGGCCAGCTCGATGCGGTGGCCGCGCAGTTTGACCTGGTTGTCGGCCCGGCCGACGAACTCCAGCGCGCCGTCGGCCCGCCGCCTGGCCTGGTCGCCCGTGCGGTACCAGCGCCGCCCGCCGGGGGCGGCCACGAAGCGCTGGGCGGTCAGGCCCGGCCGGCCGAGGTAGCCGCGGCCGACGCCGGGGCCGCCGATGTACAGCTCGCCGCGCACGCCGGGCGGCACCGGCAGCAGGTTGTCGTCGAGCAGCAGCACCTCGGTGTTGGCCAGCGGGTGGCCGATCAGCGGGATGTCGCCGTCGCGCACCCGGTATCCGGTGCTGTCGTTGGTGCACTCGGTCTGGCCGTAGTAGTTGTAGCTGTCGGTGACGGGCGCTTCCCGCATCGACCGCCACAGCCCCGCCGAGACCGCCTCGCCGCCGACCATCAGCGCCTTCGGGTGGTGCCTGCCCGGCGCGAACAGCCCGGCGGCGACCAGTTGCTCCATGAAGACGGGGGTGAGGTCGACGAAGCCGACGCGGTGCACGTCGATGTAGTCGACCAGGTCCTCCGGCGTCCGGCGGGTGACGTCGTCGATGACGTGCAGCTCGTGGCCGTCCATCAGCCACAGCATCGAGTCCCACGAGGTGTCGAAGGTCAGCGGCACCACGAAGCCGATGCGCAGCCGCTCGCCGCGGGCCGCGGTGAACAGCCCGTGCCGGTGCGCGCCGAGCAGGTGCGCCAGGCCGCCGTGTTCCAGCACCACGCCCTTGGGCCGCCCGGTGGAACCGGAGGTGTAGATGACGTAGGCGGCGTGCCCGGGGCGCGGCGGCGTGCCCGGGTCGTGGCCGGGGCCGTCGGGCACCTCCTCCAGCAGCACGGTCCGCTCGTACGGCACCGCGCTCTCCCGTGTGGCCAGCACCAGCAGCGGTCGCGCGTCGTCCAGCGTGTAGGCGATGCGCTCCGCCGGGTGCTCCAGGTCCAGCGGCAGGTAGGCGGCGCCCGCCTTCAGCACGCCCAGCACCGCCGCGATCATCTCGGCGCCGCGGGGCAGGGCCAGCGCGATCAGCTGCTCCGGTCCCGCGCCCCGGGCGCGGAGGTGGTGGGCGATGGCGTTGGCCCGGCGGTTGAGCTCGGCGAAGCTCCACCGGTGGTCACCCGCCACGACCGCGACGGCGTCCGGGGTCCTGGCGGCCTGCCGTGCGAAGCTCTCCGGCACGGTCAGCTCCGGCGGCTCGATCCGGGGACCGCGCGAGCGGGCGAACTCCAGCTCCACCTCGTCGAACGTGAGCACGGGCAGCGCCCCGACGCGGGTGCCCGGGTCCTCGACGGCGGCCTCCAGCAGGCGCAGCAGGCGCTCGGCCATGGACTCGGCCGTCGAGCGGTCGAACAGGTCGACGGCGTACTCCAGGTAGGCGTCCATCCCCTCGGGGCGGCCGCACTCGTCGTAGCGCTCGATGACGTCGAGGGTGAGGTCGTAGTCCGCGGTGCCGTGCCGTACCGGCTCGTGGGCCGAGCGCACGCCGGGGAAGGACATGTCGGCGGCGGCGTTGTTCTGGAAGACCAGCAGCACCTGGAAGAGCGGGAAGCGGGCGAGCGTCCTGGTCGGGTTGACCGCCTCGACGACCCGCTCGAACGGGGTCTCCTGGTGCTCGTAGGCGGCCAGGTTCGCGTGCCGCACCCGGGCGAGCAGCTCGCCGAAGCTCGGGTCGCCCGAGGTGTCGGTGCGCAGCACCAGCGTGTTGATGAAGCAGCCGACCAGGTCGTCGAGACTCTCGTCCGTACGGCCGGCCACCGCGGTGCCGATCGGGATGTCGCTCCCCGCGCCCAGCCGGGTGAGCAGCGCGGCGAGCGCCGCCTGCGTGACCATGAAGAGGCTGACGCCGTGCTCGCGCGCCACCTCGGCCATGCGCCCGTGCACCCCGGCGGGGATGGTGAAGGGCACGGTGTCGCCGCGGTAGCTGGCGATCGCCGGGCGCGGCCGGTCCGTGGGCAGCTCCAGCTGGTCGGGCAGGCCGTCGAGGGTGGTGCGCCAGAAGTCCAGGTGGTCGTCGCCCGGGTCCTGCCAGAGCGCGAAGTCGGCGTAGCGTACCGGCAGCGGCCGCCAGCCGGGAGCCCGGTTCTCCAGCCTGGCGCGGTAGGCCTCGGCCAGGTCGCGCGCGAGCGGCGCCATCGACCAGCCGTCGCAGGCGATGTGGTGCACGACCAGGAGCAGCACGTACTCGTCCGCCGCCGGCTGGAAGAGCCTGGCGCGCAGCGGCGTCTCGCGGGTCAGGTCGAAGCCCTGCGAGGCGACGTCGGTCAGCAGGCCGGGCAGGTCGTCCTCGGTGACCGGCTCGGGGGCCAGGCCGAGGACGGCGGGGGCGAGAATCCGCTGGTACGGCCCGCTGGCGTCCTCGGGGAAGACGGTGCGCAACGGCTCGTGCCTGGCCACCACGTCGGTGAGCGCGGCGGCCAGCGCGGTGGTGGCCAGCGGCCCGCGCAGCCGCAGGCAGGTGAGCGTGTTCTGGGCGTGGTCGCCCGCGTCCTCCAGCCGGTTCAGGAACCACAGGCGGCGCTGGGTGAAGGACAGCGGCAGCCGGTCAGGCCTGGCCATCGGGCGCAGCGCGGGCCTGGCGTCCTCGCGCAGCACCTCCGCCAGCCCCGCCACGGTCGGGTGGTCGAACAGGTCGCGGATGGTCAGCGTCGCGCTCAGCGCGCCGCGGATGCGGCTGATCAGCCGGGTGGCCAGGATGGAGTGGCCGCCGTTGGCGAAGAAGTCGTCGTCGATGCCCAGGTGGGTGGCGTTGAGCGTGTCGTTGAACAGCCGCAGCAGCGTCTCCTCGCGCGGCGTGCGGGGCGGCCGGTGCCGGGTGGCCGGCGGCTCGGGCAGGGCGGCCTTGTCGAGCTTGCCGTTGGGGGTGAGCGGCAGCGCGTCCAGCGGCAGGATCGCCGCGGGCAGCAGGTGGGTGGGCAGCTGGGTGCGGGCGTGCGCCATGACGGCGGCCGGGTTGGCGCGGGCGGGCACGACGTAGGCGATCAGCTGGTCGCCCCGGGAGATCACCGCCGCCGAGGTGACGCCGGGCGCCCGGCCCAGCGCGTGCTCGATCTCGGCCGGTTCGATGCGGTGACCGCGCAGCTTGATCTGGTCGTCGGCGCGGCCGAGGAACTCCAGCGCGCCGCCGGGCAGCCGCCGGGCCAGGTCGCCGGTCCGGTAGAGGCGGGCGCCGCCGTGCCAGGCGACGAAGCGCGCCGCGGTCAGCCCCGGCCTGCCGAGGTAGCCGCGGCCGACGCCGGGGCCGCCGACGTACAGCTCGCCGCGGCTTCCGGGGGGCACCGGCTGGAGGGCGGCGTCCAGCAGGTGCGCCTGGACGCGGGGCAGCGGGTGGCCGATGAGCATGGTGCCCGGCTCGCAGCGCCAGGCGGTCGCGTCGACGGTCACCTCGCTGGGACCGTACGCGTTGATCATCGTGCGGCCGGTGGACCACCACTCCATCAGCCCGGCCGGGCAGCCCTCGCCGCCGACGACGAGCACGCGCAGGTCGGGGAACGGCTCGCGCGGCACGGTGGCCAGGATCGCGGGCGGCACGTGGGCCAGGCTGACCCGCTGCTCCCGCAGGAAGGCGCCGAGCTCCTCGCCGGTGTACGTGGCCGGCGCGACCACCAGGCAGCCGCCGCGCGTGAACGCCGTCGCCAGTTCGGAGACCATCACGTCGAAACCGGGAGAGACGAGCTGCAGCACCCGGTGCGCGGGCCCGCCCGCGGCGTCCAGCCGCTCCCCCAGGTTGGCCGTCAGGTTCGCCAGACCGCGATGCTCCAGCACGACGCCCTTGGGGGTGCCGGTGGAACCCGAGGTGTAGACGACGTAGGCCGCCGTCTCCGGCGTCAGCGGCGTGCCCGGATCGTGGTCGGGCCCGCCGCCCAGTTCCTCCACCAGCAGTCTGCGCTCGTACGGCACGTCCGCCGCGCGGCAGGTGAGCAGGAGCCCGGGCCGGGCGTCGCGCAGCGTCGACGCGACGCGCTCGGCGGGGTGGCTCACGTCGAGCGGCAGGTAGGCGGCGCCGGCCTTGAGCACGCCCAGGATGGCGGCGATCAGCTCGGCCGAGCGCGGCAGGGCGAGCGCGACGACGCTCTCCGGTCCGGCGCCCGCCGCGATCAGGTGGTGGGCGATCCGGTTGGCCTCGCGGTCGAGCTCGGCGTAGGTCCACGTGGCCGTTCCGGCGACGAGCGCCGGGGCGTCCGGCGTACGCGCGACATGGCCGGAGAAGACGTGCGGCAGCGGTTCGGGGTCCGCGTCGCGGCGGGGGCCCTCCGCCCAGCCGCTCTCCTCGGCGCTGAGCAGCGGCAGCCGCGAGACCGGCTCGGCCGGGCCGGCGACGGCCGCGCCGAGCAGCCGCGTCAGCCGGGCCGCCATCGCCTCGGCCGTCGGCCGGTCGAACTGCTCGCACGCGTAGTGCAGCGCGCCGTGCAGCCTGCCGCCGGTCTCGTGCACGGCGAAGGTCAGGTCGAACTGGGCTGTGGGCACCCGGGTGTCCAGCCGCTCCACGTCCAGGCCGGGCAGCGTCCAGACGTCGCGGCGCTCCTCCTTGGAGTAGGTGACCAGCACGTCGAACAGCGGGTTGCGGCCGGGCACGCGCACCGGGTTGAGCCGCTCGACGATGCGCTCGAACGGGGTGTCCTGGTGGGCGAACGCCTCCAGGACGGTCCGCCTGGTGCGCCGCAGCAGCTCGGCGAAGTCCGGGTCGCCCGTGGTGTCGCCGCGCAGCACGAGGGTGTTGACGAAGAAGCCGATCAGCGGCTCGGTGGCGGGGTGGTCGCGGCCGGTGACCGGGGTGCCCACGGCGACGTCGTGCCGGCCGGTCAGCCGCGACAGCAGCGCGTGCACGGCGGCGAGCAGCACCATGTAGACGGTGACGCCGTGCTCGCGGGCGAGCCGGTGCATGCCGTCGGCGGGCAGGTCGAGCGGGACGTGGTCGCCGTGCCCCGCGACCGTGTGCGAGCGCGGCCGGTCGGCGGGCAGGTCGAGTGGTTCCAGGCCGGCCAGCCGGGCCGTCCAGTGCTCCAGGCTTCCCGGCTCGGCCGCGGACCGCTGGTGGACGGCGTGGTCGGCGTACTGGACGTCGAGTCTCGGCAGCTCGCGGCCCTGGTAGAGGGCGGCCAGCTCGTCCCACAGGACGGGCAGCGACCAGCCGTCGCAGGCGATGTGGTGGAAGACCAGCAGCAGCACGTGCGCGCCGTCCGGCTCACGGTGCAGCCTGGCCCGCAGCACGGGTCCGTGCTCCAGGTCGAAGGGCCGCTCCAGGGCGTCGTCGAGCCCGTCGCCCAGCTCGACAGGGGCGGGCGGGTCGATGACCTGGCGGGGCCGGCCGTCGGTCTCGACGTAGCGGGTGCGGAGGATCTCGTGCCTGGCGACGACGCCGCTGAGCGCGCGGGCGAGGGCGGCCCGGTCGAGCGGGCCGCGCAGCCGTACCGAGACCGGCATGTTGTAGGCGGTGCTGCCGGGCGCGAGCTTCCACAGGAACCAGAGCCGTTCCTGCGCGAACGACAGCGGCAGCGCGCTCACGCGCGGTGCCGGCTCGATCGGGGCGGGCGCCGGGCGGGCGGCGGCGACGCGGGCGGCCATGGCGGCCACGGTCGGCGCCTCGAAGACGGTGGTGACCGGGAGGTCGGCGCCGAGCTCCTGCCGCAGCGCGAACCGGAGCCGCGTGGCGAGCATGGAGTGGCCGCCGAGGTCGAAGAAGTCGTCGTGCGCGCCGATCTCGGCGCCGGGAGTGCCGTCGAGGTCGAGCACGCGCCGCCAGATCGCGGCCACGGCCACCTCCAGCTCGGTGCGCGGCGCCTCGTAGGCGGCCCGCCTGCCCTGCGTCCCCGGGCCCGGGTCCGGCAGGCGCGAGCGGTCGACCTTGCCGCTCAGCGTGCGCGGCAGCTCGTCCACCAGGACCACGGACGACAGCCACATCGGCCGCGGCAGCCGCTCGTTGCAGAAGTCGCGCAGCGCGGCGGCGTCCGCTGCGCCGTCCGGCACGGCGTAGCCGACCAGGCGGTGGTCACGCCCGTCCGGCCAGGCCAGCACGTGGCAGTCGGCCACCGCGGGATGCGCGCGCAGGACGGCGCGCACCTCGCCGGGCTCCACCCGGTGCCCGCGGATCTTCACCTGGTCGTCGTCACGGCCGAGGAACTCGATGCTGCCGTCGGGCAGCCGCCGCCCTCTGTCCCCCGTCCGGTACAGGCGTGAGCCGGGCGCCGCGGCGAACGGGTCGGGCACGAAGCTCGCGGCGGTCGCGGCGGGCTGGTTCGCGTAGCCGCGCGCGACGCCGGGGCCGCCGACGTGCAGCTCGCCCACGACGCCGATCGGCACCTGGCGGCCGTGTTCGTCGAGCACGTGGACGGCGGTGTTGGCGGCGGCGAGGCCGACGGGCACGATCCCCGAGACGGTGCGGGCGCCCCGGCGCGCCTCGTGGATGGTGCTGTCGATGGTGGTCTCGGTGGCGCCCCACGCGTTCAGCACCCGCACCCGGGGGCCGAACGTCGCCATGAGGGCGTCGCAGTCGGCCACCGGCAGGGCGTCGCCGCCGGAGACCAGCAGGCGCAGCTCGGGCAGCTCCGGTCCACCGGCCGCCACGTGTCCCGCCAGGCCGTGCAGGACGGCGGGGATGCTGTCGAACGCCTCGATCCGCTCGGCGGCCAGCGCGCCGGCCAGCGCGGCCGGGTCGAGCGCCAGGGCGCGCGGCGCGATCACCAGGCTCCCTCCGAAGGTCAGGCTCCTGACCACGTCACCGAGGAAGACGTCGAAGGACGGGCTGGCGACCGTCAGCCAGCGGCGGACCGCGAGCTCGCGGGCGGCCCAGTCGGCCCGGAGGTTGGCCAGGCCCCTCCTGGTGCCCATGACGCCCTTGGGCGTGCCGGTCGAACCCGAGGTGTGGATGACGTAGGCCAGCGCGTCGGGGTGCACCCGCCGTCCGGGCCGGTGCGCGGGCCGCCCGGCCGCCCCGGCGACGTCGGCGACGCGCCAGGGCCCCGGCGGGACATCCGCGCCGAAGCCGGGCCCGGTCAGCACGACCGCGGGGGCGACCCCGGCGAACATGGCGGCCAGCCGGTCCGCGGGCTGGTCGGGGTCGACGGGGAAGAAGGCGGCGCCCGCCTTGAGCACGGCCAGCGGGGCGATCACCGAGTCGGGGCCGCGGCCCACACAGACCGCCACCACATCGTCGATCCCGGCGCCGAGCTCGGCGATCAGGTGGGCGAGCCGGTTGGCCCGCTCCTCCACCTGGCCGTAGGTCAGCCGCTCCGCGCCGCACAGCAGGGCCAGGTCGCCGGGCGCGGCGTCGGCGCAGGCCTCGAAGCGCGCCTCCAGCCCGGTCTCCGGATCGAAGGCGAGCCCGGTGGAGTTCCATCCGGCCAGCCGCCGCCGTTCGGCCTCGCTGATCAGGTCGTACGCGGAGACGGGGCGGTCGGGGTCGGCCGCGGCCTGCCGCAGCAGCTCGGCCAGCCGGCCGGCCAGGCGCTCGGCGGTGCCCGGGTCGAACAGCTCCGCGTCGTACTCCAGCGTGCCCGCGAAGTAGTCGTCCAGGCTGAAGGTCAGGTCGAACAGGGCGCCGCCGCCGTCGCACGGGTACGGCTCCACCGCCAGCCCGCCGAGCTCGGGCCGCGCGCCCGCCGCGTCGCTGTCGCCGGTGACCATGACGTCGAACAGCGGGTTGCGCCCGGCCTCGCGCACCGGGTTGAGCCGCTCGACGACGCGCTCGAACGGGATGTGCTGGTGGGCGAAGGCGTTCAGGACGCTTTCCTTGGTCCTGGCCAGCAGCTCGCGGAAGGTGGGGTCGCCGGCCGTGCCGGTCCTGACGACCAGCGTGTTGACGAAGAAGCCGATCAGCGGCGCGACGTCCTGCCGATCCCGTCCCGCCGTGGGGGTGCCCACGGCGATGTCGTGCTGACCGGTCACCCGCGACAGCAGTGCCTGGACCGCGGCGAGCAGCACCATGAACGGGGTCGAGCCGTTCCGCCTGGCCAGCTCGCGCAGCCGCGCGGCGCTGTCGTCAGGCACCCGGACCGGCACGAGCTGCCCCCGGTGGGCGGGTTCCGGGGGGCGCGGCCGGTCCAGCGGCAGGGCCAGTTCCTCCACCCCGGCCAGTTGGCCGCACCAGTGGTCCAGCCCGTCGCCGCCGGACTCGGCACGCTGGCGGTGGGCGTGGTCGGCGTACTGGATGTCCAGCGCGGGCAGGTCCTGGCCGCGGTAGAGCGCGTCCAGCTCCCGCCACAGGATGGGCAGCGACCAGCCGTCGGCGGCGATGTGGTGGAGGACCAGGAGCAGCACGTGGTCGTCCGGCGCCAGCCGGAACAGCGTGGCGCGCAGCACCGGACCGTGCTCCAGGTCGAACGGGGCCGCGCACTCGCGGTCGGCCAGCCGGCGCAGCTCGCCCTCCGTCACCGGGACGACCGGAAGCCCGACAGGGGCGGCGGGGTCGACGACCTGGGCGGGCACGCCGCCCTCCGCGACGTAGCGGGTGCGCAGGATCTCGTGCCTGGCCACCACCCCGTCGACCGCCCGGCCCAGCGCCTCGGCGTCGAGCGGGCCGCGCAGCCGTACCGCGGCGGGGGCGTTGTAGGCGGAGCTGTCCGGAGCCATGGACCACAGGAACCACAGCCGTTCCTGCGCGAAGGAGAGGGCCGGCGGCTCGCCGGTGCGCGGCGCGCGCGGCCGCCGCTCGCCTGCCAGCCGCTCCAGCAGGAGCTTGCGCCGCTCCGGCGGCAGCTGCGCGATCCGCGCGGCGAAGGTCTCCGACATGCGTGCGGGTCCTCTCATGACTCGGACGGCAGGAGCCGCGCGAGCTCGTCGTCCGGCAGGGCCAGGACGAGCCGGTCGAGCTCCGCGGCGAGACGTACGGCCAGCGCCGAGATGCGGGGTTCGGCCAGGATCTGCTTGATGCCGAGATCCACGCCGAACGCGGTGCGGATGCGGAAGGCGATCTGGACGGCGTCGAGCGAGTTGCCGCCGAGCTCGAAGAAGTCGTCCTCCACGCCGGGCCGCTCGATCTGCAGCACGTCGCGCCAGATGTCCGCGATCGCCTCCTCGACGGGGTCGCGGGGCGCCACGTACGGGGTGCGGGCGGCGGGCCGGTCGGCGTCGGGGACCGGGAGCGCGGCGCGGTCGATCTTGCCGTTGGGGTTCAGCGGGAGCCGGTCCATGATCATGACGGTGGTGGGGACCATGTGCTCCGGCAGCCGTCCGGCGAGGTGGCCGAGCAGTTCCTCGGCGCTGACGGCCGCGTTCGGCTGGACGTAGGCGAGAAGCCTGCCCGCGGGCGCGGTCACCACGCAGGTGGCCACCGCCGGGTGCGCGGCCAGGGACGCCTCCACCTCGCCCAGCTCCACCCGGAAGCCCCTGACCTTGACCTGGTGGTCGCGGCGGCCGAGGAACTCCAGCGTGCCGTCGGGCCGCCAGCGGGCCAGGTCGCCGGTGCGGTAGAGCCGGGCCCCCGGCGTGCCGGAGAACGGGTCGGCGACGAAGCGGTCGGCGGTCAGGCCGGGCCGCCGCCAGTAACCGACGGCCACGCCGGGGCCGCCCAGCCACAGCTCGCCCGGCACGCCGACAGGGGCCGGGGAGAGGGTCGTGCTCACGACCCAGGCCTGGGTGTTGGCGATCGGCGGGCCGATCTGGCCGTTGGTGGCGGGGATGTCCGCCAGCGGCAGGCAGGTGGAGATGCTGGTCACCTCGGTCGGGCCGTAGATGTTGTGCAGGCCGGGGTGATCCGCCTGGCGCAGGCTGGCCAGGTTGACGCGCTCGCCGCCGATGTAGACCTGGCCGACAGTGGAGAACACGGCGGGCTCCGCGCCGACCGCCGAGTTGAACAGCGCGGTGACCAGGGCGAGCGTGGTGACGCCTTCCGCCTTGACCAGCTCGGCCAGGCGGGGCGGCGACAGCACCGTCTCGTTGGGGACGATCACCAGGCGGCCGCCGTTGAGCAGCGCTCCCCACAGCTCGAACAGCAGCGGGTCGAAGGAGGCGTTCGACAGCTGGGCCACCACGCTGTCGGGGCCGAGCCGCACGTAGTCGGTGCCGCACACCAGGCGCACGATGCCGCGGTGCGCCACCGCGACGCCCTTGGGCCGGCCGGTGGAGCCGGAGGTGTAGACGACGCTCGCCACCCGGTCACCGCCGCCGTAACCCGTCCCCTCCACCGTGCCGGTCTGCTCGGCGATCTCCTCCAGGGGCATGCCCTGTCCTTCGGAGAGCGGCAGGCCGGCCAGCAGGCGGCGGTGCCCGAGCACCACGCCCGCGCCGGTGTCGGCCAGCATGAACGACAGCCGCTCCGCGGGGTACGAAGGGTCGAGCGGAACGTACGACCCGCCCGCCCGCAGGATGCCGACGATCGCCGCGACCAGGTCGGCCGAGCGCTCGGCGCACAGCCCCACCAGGTCGCCAGGCCGCACGCCCGCCCCGCGCAGCCGCCCGGCGACCGCTCCCGCCCGCTCCCACAGCCGCGCGTAGCTCAGCCGGACCTCTCCGTCTGCCACGGCCACGCTTCCCGGCCTGAGCCGTACGTGCTCGGCCACCAGCTCTTCCAGCGACCGCTCCAGCGGCGCCGGGCTCCGCGTGGCGTTCCAGCGCTCCACCTGGGCCCGCTCGGCCGGGGCGGCCAGCGGCGCGGCGGCGACCGGCGACCGCGGGTCGGCGACGACCTGGTGCAGGGCGGTGAGGTAGTAGTCGCGGATGCGGCGGACCTGCTCGGGCGCGAACTCGCCGGAGTGGAAGTCGAGCCCCATCAGCAGCCCCGTGCCCGAGCGCGGGTTGCGCAGGAAGCCGCAGACGAACGGGTAGTTGGTCGGCTCGACCCGGACCGTGGTGAAGGCGTCCAGCTTGGGGTCGACGAAGGAGACCTCGCCGCCGTCGAGCACGTCCTTCAGCACGTGGAAGTGGTTGTAGACGAAGTGCGTCTCGTACAGCGGGCCGCCGCCCGCGAGCTGCTGGATCCGCGACATGGGGAAGCGGCGGTGCGGCAGCAGGGCGTTCTCCTCCTCGAAGACGGCCCTGATGAGCTCGGTCCAGGTGCCGCCGACCCGCGCCCTGATCGGCAGCGAGTTGAGGAACAGGCCGCGCGACTCGGTGCCGTCGGCCTCCTCCAGCCGCCCGTTGAACGCCATGCCGGTGACGACGTCCTCGGTCCCCGCCAGGTAGGCGAGCACGCGCAGGTGCACGGCCAGCAGCACGCTCTTCAACGGCACCCCGAGCTGTTCGGCGGTCCGCTCCAGCCCCTGGCACAGATCGGCCGGGATCTTGGTCTCGCGCCAGGCGTAGAACTCGCTGCTGCCCTCGGGAAGGGTCCAGTCCTCCACCGTGTACGCCGGGGCGATCTCGTCGGCGGGGCACTCCACCGGCCAGCGGGGCAGCGTCAGCCGCTCCAGGCCGGCCAGCCGCTCACTCCACCAGGCGCGCTCCTCGCCCGACTCCACCGCCTGCCGTTCCGCCTCGACGTAGTCGCGGTAGGTGGAGGCCGGAGGCGGCTCGGCCGCGGCGGCGGGGTCCTTCAGCAGAGCGAGGTATCGCTCCAGAATCTCGGCGATCGTCGAGTGCAGGCTCCAGCCGTCGAGGATGGCGTGGTGCTCGACCAGCGTCCACTGGAAGGTGTCGTCGCCGCGCCGGTGGACGAAGAAGCGCCACAGCGGAGGCCTGGCCAGGTCGAAGGGGCGCTCGCGCTCCCGGTCGACCAGCTCGCCGATGATCCGCCCCTGCTCCTCGGCGTCCATCCCGCGCAGGTCCGCCACCTCGATCGGCAGCTCGGCGGCGCGGTGGACGAGCTGCAGCATGTCGCTGTAGCCGCTGAGGTGGAACGAGGTCCGCAGGATGTCGTGGCGCCGCACCACCTGCGCGGTCGCCTCACGGAACGCCTGTTCGTCCCACGGCGCCCGCAGGTGGAAGCTGTCGACGTTCTGGTAGAGCATGCGGTCGTCGGACTCCATGTGGAAGACCATCCCGACCTGCAGCGCGGCCATCGGGTAGGCGTCGACCACGTCCTCGGGCAGCCTGGCCCGGTCCTGCTCCGACACCAGCGCGAACAGCTCCCGCTCCCGCTCCACCGGCGCGGCGGGCGTGATGCCGGTGGCCAGCTGCGCCACGGTCGGCAGCTGGAAGAGCCGCTGCAGCTCGAAGTCGAGCCCGCGTTCGCGGGCCAGCGCCAGCACCTGGACGCTGCGGATGGAGTCGCCGCCCAGGTGGAAGAAGTTGTCGGTGACGCCCACCTGCTCCAGTTCGAGCACCTCGGCCCAGACGGCGGCCAGCACCCGCTCGGTCTCCGTGCGCGGCGCGACGTAGGCCCTGCCCAGCGCGGGCCGCTCCTCGGCGGGGTCGGGCAGCGCGGCCCGGTCGATCTTGCCGTTGCGGCTCTGCGGCAGTTCGTCGAGGATGATCACGACCGAGGGGATGAGGTGCGCGGGCAACCTGGGCTCCAGGAACTCGTGCACGTCCTCGACGCTCAGCTCGCCGCGCGACTCGACGTAGGCGACCAGGCGTCGCTCCGGCGAGCCGTGCGCGACGACGACGCACCGGCCTGCCCGGGGGTGCTCGCAGACGGCGGCCTCGACCTCGCCCGGCTCGATGCGGAAGCCGCGGATCTTGAGCTGGTGGTCGGCGCGGCCGTGGAACTCCAGCGTGCCGTCGGGCCGCCAGCTCGCCAGGTCGCCGCTGCGGTACATGCGCGCCCCCGGCCGGCCCGAGAACGGGTCCGGCAGGAAGCGCTGGGCGGTCAGGTCGGGCCGCTTCCAGTAGCCGCGCGCCACACCGTCGCCGCTGACGTGGATCTCGCCGATCACCCCGGCCGCGACCGGCAGCCCGTCGCGGTCCAGGACGTGGATGCCCAGGTCGGGCAGGGGCACGCCGATCGGGCTCGTCCGCCCGTCCAGCAGGTCACCGGTGAGCGGGGCGTAGGTGCTGTGCACGGTGGTCTCGGTGATGCCGTACATGTTGACCAGCCGCGGGGCGTCCTCGGGGTGGCGCTGCCACCAGCGCCGCACCGAGTCCCGGTCGAGCGCGTCACCCGCGAAGACGACCAGCCGCAGCGCCAGCTCGGCGGCCCGGCGCTCGTCCACGCCGACGAACTGGCGGAAGACGGCCGGGGTGGCGTTCAGCACGGTCACCCGCTCGCGGGCCACGAGGTCGTAGTACGCCTCGGGCTCGCGGCTCTCCCAGTGGCTCACGACGACCAGCCGGCCGCCGGTGGCCAGGCAGTTCCACACCTCCCAGACGGAGACGTCGAAGGAGCTGGAGTGCAGGAGCGTCCAGACGTCATCGGGGCCGAAGCCGTAGGCGGGCCGGGTGCTCTCCAGCAGCCTGACCACGTTGTGGTGGGTGACCATGACGGCCTTGGGCGTGCCGGTGGAGCCGGAGGTGTAGATCAGGTAGGCCAGGTCGCCGGGGTCCGGCCCGCGGCCGTCGTAGTCGGCCTCGGCGGCCGGCGCGTCGGCCAGGACCGTGCGGTGGTCCCCGTCCGGCAGCTCGACGCCGCGCTGCGTGACCACGATCTCCAGCTCGGCGTCGGCCAGCATGAACGCCAGCCGCGCCGCCGGGTAGGCGGGGTCGAGCGGCACGTAGGCCGCGCCGGTGCGCAGGATGGCGAGCATCCCGACGACGAGCTCCGCGCTGCGCCGGCAGGCCAGGCCGACCAGGTCGCCCGGCCCCGAGCCCAGCCGCGCGGCCAGGGCGCCCGACCGCTCCCACAGCTCGGCGTAGGTGAGCCGCAGCGGTCCGTCGGTGATGGCCACGGCATCCGGCCGCGCCCTGACCTGCTCGGCGACCAGACCGGGCAGGGTCGTGCCCGGTTCGATCCGGCGGGCCGGGCCCGACCAGCCTTCGATGAGCCGCTGCTCGGCTTCCGGCAGCCCGCTGATGCGCGAGACGGGCAGGTGGGGCGCGGCCAGCAGACCGGCGAGCAGGGTCTGCCACTGGTCGGCCAGCCGCCGCGCGGTCCCGGCGTCGAAGAGCGCGGTCGCGTACTCCAGCTCGACGCGCAGCTCGCCGTCGCAGTCGACCACGGTGACGGTCAGGTCGAACTTGGCGGTGCCGGTGTCGGCGGGCAGCTGGACCGCCTCGGCGGCGCCCAGCCGCCAGCGGGAGCGCTCCTGCCTGTGCAGGCCGAACTGCACCTGGATCAGTGGCGGGTGTGACAGCTCGCGCTCCGGCTGCAGCGCGTCGACCAGCGCCGCGAACGGCACCTGCTGGTGCGCCTGCGACTGCGCCGACGACTCGCGGACCCGCTCCAGCAGTTCGGCGAAGGTGGGGTCGCCGCTCAGGTCGGCCCGGACGACGAGCGTGTTGACGAAGAAGCCGACGAGCTCCTCCAGCTCGGGAGCCGGCCTCCCGGCGACCGGCGTGCCGATCACCAGGTCGGTGCGCCCGCTCCAGCGGCCGAGCACCAGCGCGAAGGCCGAGAAGAGCACCTCGAACACGGTCGCGCCGGACGCCCTGGCCAGGTCGCGGACCCGTTCGGGGGCGAGAAGACGGAAGTGCTCGGTGGCGCCGCCGTACTCCTGGACCGGCGGGCGGCGGCGGTCGGCGGGCAGTTCGAGCAGCGGCGGCAGGCCCTCCAGGTGCTCACGCCACCAGGCCAGCCCCTCCTCCAGCGGCCTGGCCCGCTCCCACGCCGCGTAGTCGGCGTACTCGACGGGAGGCTCGGCGGGCTCGCCGCCCGCCAGCTCGTCCAGCAGCAGCCCGAGCGACCAGCCGTCGACGGCGATGTGGTGGAAAGAGATCCACAGCAGGTGGTGCTCGGCGGTGCGGCTGATCAGGCCGGCGCGCAGCAGCGGCGCCGCCGCCAGGTCGAAGGGCTCCCTGACCCGCTCGCCGGCGAGCCTCGTGGCGTCCGCCCAGGCGGACGCCTCCTCGTGGCGCCACGGCACGTCGGCCCGCTCGTGGACCCGCGTGCGCGGACGGCCGTCGGCGCCCACGGTGAAGGCGGTGCGCAGCACCGCGTGCCGGTCGGCCAGCCCCTGTACGGCACGGCGCAGCTCTTCCGGGTCGGCGGGACCGCGCAGTTCCAGCAGCACGGGCACGTTGTAGAGGGGGGTGCCGGGCCGCCACTGGTCGAGGAACCAGAGCCGCTCCTGGCCGGACGACAGCGGGTCGTCGCCCGGCCGCCTGCGGGGCACCGCCGGCGAGGCGGCGACCGTGTCGCCGAGGCCTGCCTCGGCGAGCAGCTTGTCGATCAGCAGCTCTTGTGCGCGGTCAGTGTGCATCTGCGATCTCTTCCTCCGCGCCCACGCGGGCGTGCCGTACCTGCAGGACGATGGCGGCTATCCGGTCCAGCCGGTCGGGATCCGCCTCGCGTAACGCGGCGGCCAGACGCCGGACGGTCTTGTGCCGGAACAGGTCGCGGACCGACATCGAGGTGCGCAGGGCGCGCTCGGCCCGAGTGGTGACCTTGACGGCGTGCAGCGAGTGGCCGCCGAGCTCGAAGAAGTCGTCGGTGGCGCCCAGCCGCTCCAGGCCGAGCACCTCGGCCCAGATCTCGGCGAGCAGTTCCTCCACCGGACCCGCGGGGGCGACCGCCTCGGTCTCGGCGCGCCCCTCCTCGGGCACCGGCAGCGAGGACGTCTCGACCTTGCCGTTGGGGCCGAAGGGGATCCGGTCCACCAGGATCACGTGGGCGGGCACCAGATGATCGGGCAGCTCACGTGCCAGGGCCTCGCGCACCGCCCCGGACGTCAGCCCGGCTCCGCCTGCGGGCTGGAGGTAGGCGATCAGCTCCACCGGGGCGTCCTGCGGGTTGCGCGCGACGACGGCGCAGGCCCGCACGCCGGGCAGCGCCGACAGGGCCAGCTCGACCTCGCCGGGCTCGACGCGGAATCCGCGGATCTTCAACTGCCTGTCGATGCGGCCGAGGTATTCGAGGGTCCCGGCGGGCGTCCAGCGCGCCAGGTCACCGGTGCGGTAGAGCCGTCGCCCCGGCTCGACGGAGAAGGGGTCGGCAACGAAGGCACCGGCGGTGGCGCCGGGCCGCCGCCAATAGCCCCAGGCCACGCCGGGGCCCCCGAGCCACAGCTCGCCCGGCACCCCCTCGGGGGCGAGGTCACCGGTGTCCAGGTCGACCACGTAAGCGGTGGTGCCGGAGATCGGCCGGCCGATGGGGCCCCGGGTGGTGGGCGGCTCGGCGAGCGGTTGGCAGACGGAGAAGGTGGTGACCTCGGTCGGGCCGTAGGCGTCGTACAGGGTGCGCGGACCGCGCCCGCCGCGCAGCACCTCGCCCACCCTGGCCACGTCGAGCGCTTCACCGCCGACGCAGAGGTGGTCGACGGTGGCGAAGGCGCCCGGCTCCTCGGTGGTGACGGCGTTGAACAGGGAGGTGGTCAGGAAGAGCGTGGTGACGTGCTCGGCCCGGAGCAGCTCGGTCAGCGCCGACGGCGCCAGGACCGTCGCGGGCGGGACGACGACCACCCTGCCGCCGTTGGCCAGCGCGCCCCAGACCTCGAAGGTGATGGCGTCGAAGGAGGCGTTGGACACCTGGGCGAGCACGGTCGTGGTGTCCAGCGGGACGTAGTCGGCGCCGTGCACCAGGCGGACGACGCCGCGGTGCGGGACGACGACGCCCTTGGGGCGGCCCGTGGAACCGGAGGTGTAGATGACGTAGGCGGCGTCCTCGGGACGGATCGGCACCTCGGGTCCGGTCGCCGGGCTCAGGTCGCCGTCGATCGCGATCGTCTCGGTTCCCGTACGCGGCAGCGCGGCCAGCAGGTCGCGGTGGCCGACGAGCGTGCCCACGCCGGTGTCCTCCATCATGAAGGACAGCCGGGCCGCCGGGTAGGAAGAGTCGAACGGCACGTAGGCCGCACCGGTGCGCAGGATCGCGAGCATGGCGACGACCAGGTCGGCGCCGCGGTGGCAGGCCAGGCCGACCAGCTCGCCGCGACGCGGCCCGAGCCGTGCGGCCAGCGCTCCGGACCTGGCCCAGAGCTCGGCGTAGGTGAGCTGGACACGTCCCGCCGACACGGCCACCGCGTCACCGCGATCGGCCACCTGCCGGGCGACCAGCTCCGGGATCGTGGCACCGGCGTCCGTGACGCGGTCCCAGCTCGCCTGCTCGTCAGCGGCGCGGGCCCAGCTCGTGAGCCGGCGTCGCTGGCCGGGAGGCAGCACACCGATCCGCGACACCGGCTCCCCCGGCCCCGCCAGCAGCCCGCGCACCAGCTCCAGCCACTGGTCGGCCAGCCGGTCGGCGGTGGCCGCGTCCAGCAGGTCGGCGGCGTACTCCACCTCCAGCAGCATCTCCCCCGGCGCCTCGTGCAGGGTGAACATGAGGTCGAACTTGGCCGTCCCGGTGTCGGCCTGCCGCAGCCGTGCCGCCAGCCCGTCGGCCAGTTCCCAGTCGTGGTGCGAGGGCCGGTAGTGCGCGAAGGCCACCTGCACCACCGGCGCGTGGCTCAGCGCCCGCTCCGGCTGCAGCGCCTCCACCAGAAGGGAGAACGGCAGCTCCTGGTGGCCGAGCGCGGCGGTCGCGCTGTGCCGTACCCTCTCGACGAGCTGCGCGAAGCTCGGGTCGCCGCTCACGTCGGCGCGGACGACCAGGGTGTTGACGAAGAAGCCGACGAGCGGCTCCAGCTCGGGCAGCGGCCTGGCCGCCACCGGGGTGGCGATGGGCAGGTCGCTCCGGCCCGTCCAGCGGCGCAACAGCAGCGCGAAGGCCGACAGCGCCACGTCGAACACGGTCGCCGAGCGCGACCGCGCGAAGTCCGCCAGGGCCGCGGCCAGATCCGGCGGCAGCACCCGGCGTCCGGTGCCGCCGAGGAAGCTCTGCACCGCCGGGCGCGGCCGGTCACCAGGGAGCTCCAGCACCGGCGGCAGCCCCGCCAGATAGGAACGCCACCACCGCAGGTCGTCGGCGACGGGACGGCCGCGCTGCCAGGCCGCGTAGTCGGCGTAGCCGAACTCGTCCGGCGGCGGCAGCGGCAGCCCGCGGTAGGCCGTGCCCAGGTCGTCGAGCAGGTGACCCAGCGACCAGCCGTCGACGGCCAGATGGTGGATGCACAGGTACAGCAGGTGCCGGTCCGCCGCGAAGCTGACCAGCCCTCCCCTGACCAGCGGCGGAACGCTCAGGTCGAACGGCTCGGCGACGTGTTCGCGCACCAGCCGCCAGGCGTGCGCCCGGTCGTCGGTCTCCTCCCGCCGCCACGGCACTTCGGCGTCGCGGGTCAGCGGCCGCGGCCGGCCGTCCACGCCCTCGAACGCGGTGCGCAGCGCCGGATGGCGGTCGGCCACGCGCTGCAGCGCCTCGCCCAGCCGGTCGGGGTCCACCGGTCCGGTCAGCTCCAGCACCAGCGGCACGTTGTAGAGCGCGGTGCCGGGACGCCACTGCTCCAGGAACCACAGGCGCTCCTGCTCCAGCGACGCCACGGCGGGCCCGGACGCGCCGGTCAGCGGGCGGGCCGGGCCGGCCGCGGCGCGTTCGACGACCTTGGCGCAGGCGGCCAGTGTCGGGGCGGTGAACAGCTCGTCGAAGTGCACCTCGACGCCGAAGGCCGCGCGGATCCTGCTCAGGGCCATGGCGGCCAGGATGGAATGGCCGCCGACGGCGAAGAAGTCGTCGTCCACGCCGACCCTGGGCACCTCCAGCACCTCGGCCCAGATGGCCGCCAGCGTCCGCTCCGTGGGGGTGCGCGGGGCGACGTAGGGGGTCTCGTCCCAGTCCCGGGGCGCCGCCACCGGTTCGGCGGCGACCACCACATCCGCCAGCGGCGTGTCCGGCTCCTCGGCCAGGAGCAGCAGGAGCGTCTCCAGGCGGTCCAGGTGCCAGCGCATCGCCGGCTCGGTGTAGCGGTCGGCGTCGTAGTCGCACTCCAGCAGCCAGCCGTCCGCGGCGTCGTTCAGCAGGAACACGCAGTCGCAGTCACGCAGCTCCAGTGCCACCCGCTGGGCCTCGGCCCGCCCGATCCCGGCCGCCACCAGCATCCGGGGCTCGTCGTCCCGGTCCCCGCCCAGCCGGGCGCCGTCGCCCGAGGCGGAGCTCAGCAGGTCGCCCAGCTGGGTTTGGCCGTGCACGGCGGAACTCAGGGCCACCAGCCCGCCTCCCGCCGCACCCGCCGTGCCTGCTGTGCCCGCCGCGCCCACCGCGCCCACCGCGCCCACCGCGCCCGCCGCGCCCACCATGACCTCGTCCGAGTCCGGCGCGGCGATCAACGCCATCGCCGCCGCCGCGAGCCAGGCCAGGGGCGTCCCCGGTGCGGCCGGGACGGAGAGGCCGGCCGACAGGCGCCCGCGGACGTAGCCGGGCCGTACGGTCGGCGCCACGTCGGCCGGGAGCGTGGTCGCGCGGTTCACGTCGTGCTCCCCGGCAGCACCACGTGGTCGCCGATGACCAGCCGGTCCAGGCCGGCGCGCAGGAAGGTGTCGACCGCCTCGCGCGGCGTGCGCACGATCGGCTGGCCGCGCATGTTGAACGAGGTGTTCAGCAGCACGGGCATCCCGGTGCGCGCGCCGAAGGCCTCCAGGAGTCCGTGCAGGAGAGGGTTGGCGTCGGATCCGACCGCCTGGACCCGGGCGGTGCCGTCGACGTGGGTGACGGCGCCCAGCCGGTCGCGGTGCTCGGGGCGGGTGCGCGTGGTGAACAGCATGTGCGCGTACTGCCGTTCCCGCCCGCGCCCGATCTCGAAGAACGTCGACGCGTCCGCCTCGGTCACCACCGGGGCGAAGGGCCTGAAGTCCTCCCGCTTCTTGATCAGGTTGTTGATGTGGTCGCGCATGCGCGCCTCGCGCGGGTCGGCCAGGATGCTGCGGCAGCCGAGCGCGCGCGGGCCGAACTCCATGCCGCCCTGGAACCAGGCCACCACCTCGCCCCGCTCCAGCGCCTCGGCGGTCTCCGCCAGCAGCTCCGCCTCGTCCGTCACCCGCCGGGCCCGCACGTCCTCCCTGGCCGCCAGGTGCTCGGCGATCTCGCCGGACTCGTACGCGGTGCCCCAGTACGGCATCCGCATCGGCTGGATCGGCGTCTCCGGCTTGCGCGTCGCGTGCAGGTAGAGCGCCGAGCCCACCGCCGTCCCGTCGTCGCCCGCGCCCGGCGGCACGAAGACCCGGTCGAACAGGCGGCTGCGCAGGATGAGCCCGTTGGCCGTGCAGTTGAGCGCGACACCGCCCGCGTAGCACAGGTCCCGCAGCCCGGTCTGGCGGCGGAAGTGCCGCAGCACGTGCAGCAGGCAGTTCTCCAGCGCCGCCTGCGCCGCCGCCGCGACGTCCATGTGCCGCCGCTCGATCGGCCCGCCCGGCTCCCTGGCCGGTCCGAACGTCTCTTCCAGTACGGCCAGCACGCCCCGGTGCGTCTCGCGCTGCAGCAGGTCGCCGTCGCGGGCCAGCAGCGGGAGGGCGAACTCGGGGCCGGGGCGCAGGCGCACCAGCTGCCGCATTTCGCGCTCGTAGCGGGTGCGGTCGCCGTACGACGCCAGGCCCATCATCTTGTACTCGTCGAGGGCCATCTCGAAGCCCAGGTACAGGGTGAACACGCCGTAGAGGGTGCCGAGCGAGTGCATGGCCGGGACCGTGTGCAGGACCTCCAGCTTGCCGCCGGTCCCGGCGAGCACGGTCAGGCTGTCGGTCTCGCCCCGGCCGTCGGCCACGAGCACCAGGCAGTCGTCGAACCCGCTCACGTAGTAGGCGCTGGCCGCGTGGGCCAGGTGGTGCGGGACCGGCGTGAAGCGGGAGCGCACCGCCGCGCCGGGGAAGTGCTCGGCGAACCAGCCCACCTGGCGTTCCGGGTCGTACACCTCCGTGAAGCGCCTGGCCAGGTAACCGTCGCCGGACTCCAGCTCGGACCGCTCGTGGGCGAAGCCGTGGCCGATCAGGTCCAGGTCGTCCAGGCCGAGCCCGGCCCTGTCGAGGCAGAACCTGATGGCGTTGACCGGGAAGCGGCCGGTGGACTTGTCGCCGGTGAACCGCTCCTCGGCCGCGGCGGCCACGATCCGGCCGTCCACGACCAGCGCCGCTGCCGAGTCGCGGCCCTGGCTGATGCGGTACTCCCGCTCCGACAGCCCCGGCAGTTCGCGCCGCTTGAACTCCTCGGAGTCGTGCAGGCCACTGATACCCAGGATTCTCATCGCGCCTCCACGAGGGTCTCCGCGTGCGTCTGGAGCGCGGACCTGTCGATCTTCTGGCTGCCCGTCAGGGGAAGGGCGGGCAGGATGGCGACGTGCTGCGGCATCAGCGCGCGCGGGAGCCACTGCTCCAGGTGCTCCCGCAGCTCGGCCCCGCGCAGGCCGTCCGCCTGGGCGTACAGGACCAGCCGCTTGTCGTTGGCGCTGTGCTCCACCACCACCGCCGCCGCCCTGACGACCTGCCGGTGCCGCTCGGCGACGGACTCGATCTCCTCCAGCTCGACGCGCTGGCCGCGCAGCTTCACCTGGTGGTCGACGCGGCCGTGGTAGGCCAGCGTGCCGTCCTGGCGCCACGCGCACAGGTCGCCGGTCCGGTACACCCGGCCCAGGCCGGGATGCTCCTGGAAGACGGCGGCCGTCCGCGCGGGGTCGCCGACGTAGCCGAGCGCGAGCTGCGGGCCGCTCAGCACCAGCTCGCCGATCTGCCCGACGGGGGCCGCGCGGTCCCACTGGTCGAGCACGGCGGCGCGGATGCCGGGCAGCGGCCTGCCGATCGGCACCGGGTCCGCCGGCGGATCGGGCACGTGATGGAGGACCGTGTAGATGGTGGTCTCGGTCGGCCCGTAGCCGTTCCACACGCGGGCTCCGGTGCGCTGCAGCCCGGCGGCCAGGGCGGCGCTGAGCGCCTCGCCGCCCGCGATGACGTCCGCGCCGGCCAGGCTGCCCGGCTCCAGGTACGGCACGGTCATCCGCCAGGTGGTGGGCGTGGCCTGGACCAGGTCCAGGCGCCTGCCGGAGAGCCAGGCCGCCAGTCGTTCCGGGTCCCGCTGCAGGTCCTCGCCGACCAGCAGGAGGCGGCCGCCGGTCGCGAGCGGCAGGAAGATCTCCATGGTCGACATGTCGAACGTCAGCGTGGCCATGCAGGTGACGCGCGGACGGTCGGCGCCGATCAGGTGAGCGATGGCGCCCACGCAATGCCGCAGCGCGGCGTGCGGGATGGCGACCGCCTTCGGCGTGCCGGTGGAACCCGACGTGGACAGCGCGTAGGCGACACCGTCGAGCTCCACCGGAAAGTCCGGCGGTGCGACCGCGGCTTCGGCGCCGGTGTCAAGGCCGGGCGGTGTGGCCGCAGCTCCGGCGCCGGTGTCAAGGCCGGGCGATGTGACCGCGGCTTCCGTGCCGGTGTCCAGGCTGAGCTGGACGCAGCCGGGGACGTCGACGCCGGACGGCAGCACCGCGTACCGCGCTCCGGCCGCCTCAAGCTGGCGGCCCAGCCGGAGCGGCGGGTGCGCCGGGTCGAGCGGCAGGAACCCGGCGCCCAGCGACCAGGTGGCCAGCAGCGCGGCGATGGTCTCGATCCGGCGCGGCAGGCCGATGCCGACCAGGTCGCCCCGGGCGACCCCGGCCCGCGCGAAGCCCGCGGCGACGGCCGCCGTCAGCTCGCCGAGCCGCCGGTACGTGACGACCTCGCCACCCTGCTCGACGGCCACCTCGCCGGGCCGGGAGACCATGTGCTCCCGGATCATCGACGCCACGGTGCGTTCGGTGTCCCAGGCGCGCTCGGTGTGGGCGCCCGCGACGACGCGCTCGTCCTCCTCGCCCCACAGCCACGCCCGCCCCGCCGGCTGCTCGGCATCCGCGGCGAGGACGGCGGCCAGGTGCCCGCGCAGCAGCGGCTCCGCCTCGACGGAGCGGGCGCCGAGGTCGGCCACGAGAGTCCGCCCGCCCGCGCTCACCGGCACCACCGGACCTGCCACCCCGGGCACGGCCGCGGCGTGCCCGGCCACCGCGCTCAGGGGCGCCCGCCACGGCAGCCGGACCTCGTGCCCGCAGATCTCACCGCTCAGCTCATCGGCGCCGGCCCGGCGGGCGAGCACCACCAGCCCGGCCGCCGCGACCACCGCACCGGAAGGGACGTCGAGTTTATCCGCGAGCCGTTCCGCGGCCTCGAATATCTGATTTTCCATGTGGACCACGCCAATTCGCAAGAGTGGGAATTCCACGAAACTCCGCGTGCTGAGCAGGAAGCTATCCCGGGGTCGCGCCCCGCCACGAGCAGGGGGACGGCAAGGTGGCAAGTTCGCGCCAGGTTGGGCCGGGCCGCCTCCGGCCGGTGTTACAGTGACGCCCGATAAGCAGCCGCGATGGGAAGAGAGCCGAAAATGGCGCAACTACTCAAGCGCCCGCAGATGCGCTTCTACATTCTCGGTGACGTGCTTTCCAATCTCGGCGACTACGCGCTTTTCCTGGCAATGGCCATTTGGGTGAAAACGCTCACGGGAAGCACGCCGGCCGCCGGGCTCGTCATGTTCGCCTTCGCCGGCGGCAGCCTGGTGTTACCCCTGTCGGGCCTGCTGGTGGACCGCTTCCGCCGCCGCCCGCTCCTGGCCGCCTCGTACCTGTCCTCGGCGGCCGTCGTCCTCCTGCTCCTGCTGGTCGACGACCGGGACGACGTCTGGCTCGTCTACGTGATCATGTTCCTGTACGGCGCGCTGGGCAGCGTCACCGGACCCGCGCAGAACGCCCTCCTGCCCGCCGTCGTCCCGGAAGACCAGCTCGGCGACGCCAACGGCACGGTGCAGGCGATGCGCGGCCTCCTGCGGGTGTTCGCCCCGATCATCGGCGCCGGGGTGTTCGTCTGGCAGGGCGCCCAGGTCGTCGTGGTGATCGACGCGGTGGTCTTCGTCGTGGCGGCCGTGGCCGTACTCCTCATCCGGGTCTCCGAGCCGCGCCCCACCAGGACCGGCCAGTCGCTGATAGCCGAGACCACGGGCGGGCTGCGCTTCCTGCGCGACGCCGCCAACCTGCGCAGGCTCGTCATCGCCTGCGCGCTCACGATGCTCGTCATCGGCTTCTTCGAGTCCATCGCCATCGCCGTCGTCACCGAGGGGCTGGCGCGCCAGGCCACCTTCCTCGCCGTGCTCGCCGGGGCGCAGGCGGTCGGCACCATCGCCGGCGGCGCGCTCGCGGGCGGGGTGATCCGCCGCGCCGGCGAGCGGGGGCTGGTGGTCGTCGCGCTCGCCATGGTCGGCGCGAGCAGCCTGCTGCTGACCGTGCCGATCGCCCCGGTGGTCATCGCGGGCATGCTGGTGCTGGGCGTGGCGGCGCCGTGGATCGTCATCGGCGCCACCACCTCGCTCCAGCGGCGCACCCCGGAGGACCTGCGCGGACGCGTCTTCGCCGCGTTCGAGTTCGGGGTGACCGTGCCGCAGGTCGCCTCCATCGCCGTGGGCGCCAGCTTGATCGCGGCTCTCGACTACCGGGTGATGCTGGGCGTGGTCTGCGCGGTGGTGCTGCTGGCGGCGCTCGTCCTCGGCACCGGCCGCCCGGACGAACCGCCGGCCGCGGAGTCGCCGGACGCCGAGCAGGACGCGGTCACCCGCTGAGACAGCCGGGAAGGCTCAGGGCAGATCGGCCACCAGCTCGCGGACCGGCTTGCGGGTGCCGGTGTAGAAGGGGATCTCCAGCCGGGTGTGCCGCCGGGCCTCGGCGCCGCGCAGGGTGCGCATCAGGTCGACGATGCGGTGCAGCTCGTCGGCCTCGAACGCCAGCATCCACTCGTAGTCGCTGAGCGCGAAGGAGGAGACGGTGTTGGCCCGCACGTCGGGGTAGTCGCGCGCCATCCGGCCGTGCTCGGCGAGCATCGCCCGGCGCTCGGAGTCCTCCAGGAGGTACCACTCCAGCGAGCGGACGAACGGGTAGACGCACACGTAGGCCCGCGGCTCCTCCTCGGCCAGGAACGCCGGGATGTGCGACTTGTTGAACTCGGCAGGCCGGTGGAGCGCCATCGCCGACCAGACCGGGCGGCTGTGGCGGCCCAGCTCGGTGCGGCGGAAGCGGGAGTAGACCTCCTGCAGGGCCTCCGCCGTCGGGGCGTGCCACCAGAACATGAAGTCGGCGTCGGCGCGGAACCCGCCCACGTCGTAGAGGCCCCGGGTGACGACGTCCTTGCCCGCGGCCTGCTCCAGGAGCTCCTCGACCTCCTCGCCGACCGCGTCGCGGGCGCCGGTGACAGGCGCGCTCGCCTGGAACACCGACCACATGGTGTAGCGGATCACCTGATTGAGATCGCGGGCCTTCGGCCGCGCTGCGTCCTGCGTCATGATGTCGATTCTCCTCGTCGGGACAGGTGGTCCAGGATCCGGGAGGCGGCCGTGCGCGCGGTCGCCAGGCAGGCGGGGATCCCCAGCCCGTCGTAGGCGGCCCCGCACACCGCCAGCGCCGGCTGCCCGGCGACGGCGGCGTGCACGCGCGCCACCCGGTCGATGTGACCCACGTTGTACTGCGGCAGGGCTCCGCCCCACCGGGTGACGCGGGTGTCGAGCGGGAGCCCGCGCGCTCCCATGACCTCGCTCATCTCGGCCATGGCCACCGAGACCAGCTCCGCGTCGTCGCGTTGCAGCAGGTGTTCCTCGCCGATCCGGCCGATCGAGCAGCGCACCAGCACGAGGTCGCGCGAGAGGTGGGGCCACTTGACCGAGCTGAACGTGACCGCCTTGACGGCCCGCCCCTCGACCGGCGGCACCAGGTAGCCGCTGCGCGCGGGACGCTCGGGGAAGGCGCCGGCAGGGTAGGCGAGGGTGACGACGGCCATGCTGGCGTACTCGACGCGCGCCAGCTCGGCGGCCGCCCCCGGCACCTCGGCCTTCAGCATGCGGGCCGCGGCGGGGGCGGGCACGGCGACGATCACCGCGTCGGCCTCGATGGTCTCGGGCCTCGGCACCGGCCCGGCGACGAGCCGCCAGCCGTGCGGGGTGCGGTGCAGTTCGCGTACGGTGACGCCGGTCCTGACGTCGGCCCCGGACGCCTTGGCGACGGCCTCCGGCAGGCTGCCCATGCCGTTGCGGAGCGTGGTGAAGACCGGGCCGGCGTCCTTCGGGGTCTCTGCCACGATGTGGCGGGCGGCGGCGAGCAGGGAGCGCTCGGCCCGGGCCGCGGCGGCGACGCGCGGCATCGTCGCCTCCAGCGAGAGCATGTCGGAGCGGCCCGCGTAGACGCCGCCCAGCAGCGGCTCGACCAGCCGGTCGAGCACCTCGCCGCCCATCCGGGCCCGGATGTAGGCGGCGACGGACACGTCGGTGCGGACCAGGGTCGCGGGCATGATCTGGTCGAGCGGCACCCGCAGCAGGCCGCCCGCCGACAGGATGCCGGACCTGGCCAGCTCGGCCAGGTCGGACGGCACGCCCATGACCTGGCCCTTGGGCAGCGAACGGAGCGCGCCCCTGGTGTAGATGGCCGACGAGGCGGCGCCGGGGGTCATCAGGTCGTCGCCGAGCCCGACCGCCCCGGCGAGGTCCTTGCCCTCCGGCCGCCTGGCGAGCATGGCCTCGGCGCCGGCGTCGAGGCTCACCCCGGCCACCTCCGTGGCGTACAGCTTGCCGCCGATGCGGGGGGCGCCCTCGACCACCGTCACCTTGACCCGCTCGCCCGCGCTCTGCCTGAGGTGCCAGGCGGCGGCCAGGCCGGAGATCCCGCCGCCGATGACGGCCACGTGTGCCCGATTACCTTCCACGCTTTCCGACGCTACCGCCCCGGAGGGCCGGTCAGCTGCTCGGGGGCGTGACCGTAACGTGATCCTTGCCATCAAACCGGCCCAGGCCGGGAGCCGTCTCAGGGGCATGAGGAGAGCACAGATGATCGCCGCGCTGGTGACGGGGTGCGCGGCCCTGCTGGTGACCGGCTGCGCCGGCGGCGGCGGGTCGGCGGCCGACTCCGCGGCCGCCCCGGCCTACGCGACCGGCGAGGCCTCCGTCATGGCCTCGGAGGCTCCGGCCAGGGCCGAAGCCCAGAAGCAGGATTCCGGCGGGCGCAACCCCGCCTCCGGGGTGGAGGTCACCCGGCAGGACCGGCAGGTCATCTACACCGGCCGGATGACGGTGCGGGTCAAGGACGTGACGGCGGCCGCCCAGCAGGCCAAGGACGCCGTCACCGGGGCGGGCGGCCATCTGGCCAAGGAGGAGAGCCGATCGTCCGAGCGGGCGAGCGCGTCGGCGGAGCTGGAGTTCAAGATCCCGCCCGCCCGTTACCCGGACGTGCTGAACCGGCTCGGGCGGGACCTGGGCGAGCGGCTGTCGCTGAACCAGGAGACGGAGGACGTCACGGTCCAGGTGGCCGACGTGGAGAGCAGGGTGAAGTCGGCCGAGCGGGCGCTCGAGTCGCTGCGCACGCTGCTCACCAAGGCGGACACGATCGGCCAGGTGCTGGACGTGGAGCGCGAGATCGCCACCCGCGCGGCCGACCTGGAGTCGCTGCAGGCCCAGCGCAAGAGCCTGGCCGAGCAGACCGCCATGGCCACGCTCACGCTGCGGCTGGTGGGCCCGGCCGCGGCGGTGGCGCTGCCGGCCGACGAGCCCGCGGGGTTCCTCGGCGGCCTGCGCGCGGGCTGGGACTCTCTCGTGGACTTCCTGATGGTGCTGGTCACGGCGCTCGGGGCGGCCCTGCCGTGGCTGGCGGTGATCACCCCGCCGGTCGTGCTCGCGCTGGTGATGGTACGGCGGCGGCGACGTCGCAGGACACCCGCGCCGGACCCGTCGGCGGCCTGACCCGCTCAGAACTCGTGGACCAGGTCCGTGAGCCGCTTGAGCTGGTCGGGGTCGACGGACGGCAGCACGCCGTGGCCGAGGTTGAACACGTGGCCCTCGGCCGCCGCGCCGCGCCGCAGCACCTCGCGGGCCTTGCGCTCGACGACCTCCCACGGGGCCAGCAGGACGGCCGGGTCGAGGTTGCCCTGCAGCGCCTTGCCCGGCCCGACCCGGCGGGCCGCCTCGTCGAGCGGCACCCTCCAGTCGACGCCGACCACGTCGGCCCCCGCCTCGCCGAGCAGCCCCAGCAGCTCGCCGGTGCCGACGCCGAAGTGGATGCGCGGCACGCCGAGGCCGGCCAGGCCCTCGAAGATGCGGCGGGTGTGGGGCAGCACGAACTCGCGGTAGTCGTCGGCCGCCACCGCGCCCACCCAGGAGTCGAACAGCTGGACGGCGGAGGCGCCGGCCCGGATCTGGATGCGCAGGTGTTCGAGGACGATGCCGGCCAGCCGGTCCATCAGGTCGTGCCACAGCTCGGGCTCGCCGTACATCATGGCCTTGGTGCGGTCGTGGTTCTTGGACGGCCCGCCCTCGATCAGGTAGGAGCCGAGCGTGAACGGGGCGCCGGCGAAGCCGATCAGCGGCGTGCCGCCCAGCTCGCCGGTGAGCGCCTCGATCGCCTCGGTGACGTACGGCACGTCGCCGGGCTCCAGCGGGCGCAGCGCGCCGAGCCCGGCCCGGTCGCGGATCGGGTCGGCGACGACCGGGCCGACGCCCGGCTTGATGTCGAGGTCGATGCCGATGGCCTTGAGCGGCACCACGATGTCGCTGAAGAAGATGGCCGCGTCGACGCCGTAGCGGCGGACCGGCTGCATGGTGATCTCGACGATCAGGTCGGGCGTGGCGCAGGCGGTGAGCATGGGCACGCCCTCGCGCACCTTGAGGTATTCGGGCAGCGAACGCCCGGCCTGGCGCATGTACCAGACAGGGGTGTGCGGGACCTCCTGGCGGCGGCAGGCGCGCAGGAAGGCGGAGTCGTCGAGGTTCACCCTTCAAGGGTGCCATGACGGGGTGGCGGTCCCGCCATCGGCGCGTTGTGCGGAAAATCCCGCCGGTTCACCCCCGATTCATGATCAGATGTGGGGGTGGACGTTTCAACGCCGGCCCGCGGGGTCGAGGTCGCCCCTCGGGACGGCCGGATGCCGGTCTCGGGTGGGCCAATTATCGGCAAAGGCACCGCGCGGCATCGATTCGGCATCCACTTTCGGGACACGCCGAGCGCGTTGCGCGGAAATGTCAGTCGCTCGTGCCACCGTCGGAGCCACGACCCGAAGAAAGGCCCCGGTTCATGACAGCGTTGTGGAGTTCCGCGGAGTGCCGCAGCGAGCACTGCGCGTCCTGTGCCGGCGAGCGGCCGTTCGAGCAGCCGGGCTGCGCCGACGGGCACGAGCCGGGCGAGTGCCCGGAGTGGGCCTGCGTCTCGTGCGGCCACGCGATCCTCCTCGGTTCGGCTCAGACCGCCCGCCCGGTCCGCCTGCTGGCGACGGTGTGACCACGCAAGATGAGCACCCCCGTGGTCCCCTTCCGTCCCGCTCCGGCCTACTCTTCGACTATGACCCTCGGTGACGGGCCGTCGGCTCCCGCGGCGTTCCTCCGCGCGGTCGAGAGCCTGCGTCCGGCCGAGGTCAGGCCGGAGATCGAGCTGGAGGAGCTGCCCGCGCCGCAGCGCCTGGCCCCCCACTCGGCGGCCATCGGCGCCTCGGTCTACCGCGACGACGACGAGCTGGCGGTCGGCCGGCTGATCCTGCTCTACGACCCCGACGGCCAGCGCGGCTGGGACGGGCCGTTCCGGCTGGTGGCCTACGTGCGGGCCGACATGGAGCCGGAGATCACCTCCGACCCGATGCTCGGGCCGGTCGCGTGGAGCTGGCTGACCGAAGCGCTCGACGCTCACCACGCCGACTACTCCGCCGCCGGCGGTACCGTGACAAGAGCGGTGTCCGAGGGTTTCGGCAACAAGGCCGACGATCCGGTCACCACCGAGCTCGAGCTGCGGGCGTCCTGGTCCCCCGCGCAGGAGGATCTGTCCGGACATGTCGCCGCCTGGTGCGACCTCATGTGCGTGGCTGCCGGGATCCCGCCGCTTCCCCCTGACGTGGCCGCCATGCCCCGCAGACCCGAAGATCCGGAGAGTGACCGAACGACGTGAGGGCACCAGACAACACAGCACCGGTGTCACGAGGGCGGTGACCTCATGACCGAAGAGAGAACCGTCGTCCCGCTCCTGGAGCCGCGCGACGGCATCCCGCCGATCGTGGCCGACGACGCCGCCTACTCCCGCACCGTCGAGGCGTTCGCCTCCGGCTCCGGGCCGGTGGCCGTCGACGCCGAGCGCGCCTCCGGCTACCGCTACGGCAACCGCGCCTACCTCGTGCAGCTGCGCCGCGAGGGCGCCGGCACCGCGCTGATCGACCCGGTCTCCTGCCCCGACCTGTCGGGGCTCGACGCGGCCGTCGCCGAGACGGAGATCGTGCTGCACGCCGCGTCCCAGGATCTGCCGTGCCTGCTGGAGCTGGGCTTCCGGCCGCGCTACATCTTCGACACCGAGCTGGCGGGCCGGCTGCTCGGCTACGAGCGGGTGGGGCTCGGCACGATGGTGGAGACCGTGCTGGGCCTGCGGCTGGAGAAGGGGCATTCGGCCGCCGACTGGTCGACCAGGCCGCTGCCCGAGGCGTGGCTGCGCTACGCCGCGCTCGACGTGGAGGTGCTGGTGGAGCTCCGTGACGCGCTCCACCGCGAGCTGGCGGAGGCCGGCAAGCTGGAGTGGGCGCGCGAGGAGTTCGAGGCGGTGCTCAACACGCCGCCGCCGATGCCGCGGGCCGACCCGTGGCGGCGTACGTCGGGCATCCACAAGGTGCGCAACGTGCGCGCCCTGGCCATCGTGCGCGAGCTGTGGACCATGCGCGACCGGATCGCCAGCGAGAACGACCTGGCCCCCGGCCGGGTGCTGCCCGACGCCGCGATCGTGACGGCCGCGCTGGAGGTCCCCCGCACCAAGAAGGCGCTCACCGAGATCACCGCCTTCACCGGGCGCAGCGCCCGCCGCCACATGAACGACTGGCTGGCCGCCGTGGCCAGGGCGCGCAACCTGCCCGACAGCCAGCTCCCGCAGCCGAGCACGCCCGGCGACGGGCCGCCGCCGGCCAACCGCTGGCCCGACCGCGACCCGGCCGCCGCCAAGCGGCTCGCGGCGGCGCGCGCCGTGGTGGCCGCGCTGGCCGAGGAGCACCGCATGCCCACGGAGAACCTGCTGCAGCCCGACGCGGTGCGCAGGCTCACGTGGGAGCCGCCCGAGGACATCACCGACGAGAGCGTCGCCGCCCGCCTGCGCAAGCTCGGCGCCCGCGAGTGGCAGCTCTCACTCACCGCCCACCCGATCGCGAAGGCGCTGGCCAGGCTGGAGTCCGCGAGCGAGGGCTGAGCGGCTCTTGACGCCTCAGGCGGCTCCGCCGTACGGTTCGGGAAAGCGCTTTCCCTGAAAGGATCCCCATGAGCGTGCGCACCATCGGCGTCGTCATGAACGGCGTCACCGGACGGATGGGCTACCGGCAGCATCTGGTCCGCTCCGTTTTGGCGATCAACGAACAGGGCGGTGTGACGCTCTCCGACGGCAGCAGGGTCACCCTCAGGCCGGTGCTCGTCGGCAGGAACGCCGACAAGCTCGCCCGGATCGCGGCCGCCCACGGCATCCCCGACCACACCACCGACCTCGACGCCGCGCTGGCCGACGACGGCAACCTGATCTACTTCGACGCCCAGGTCACCTCGGCCCGGGTCAAGGCCGTGCTCAAGGCCATCGACGCGGGCAAGCACATCTACGCCGAGAAGCCCACCGCCGAGTCGGTGCAGGAGGCGGTCGCGCTGGCGGAGGCCGCCGCGGCCAAGGGCGTCAAGAACGGCGTGGTGCAGGACAAGCTGTTCCTGCCGGGCCTGCTGAAGCTCAAGCGCCTGGTCGACGGCGGCTTCTTCGGCCGGATCCTGTCGGTGCGCGGCGAGTTCGGCTACTGGGTGTTCGAGGGCGACTGGCAGGAGGCGCAGCGCCCCTCGTGGAACTACCGGTCGGAGGACGGCGGCGGCATCGTGCTCGACATGTTCCCGCACTGGCACTACGTGATGGAGAACCTCTTCGGCCGGGTCACCTCGGTGTACGCGCACGCCGCCACGCACATCCCCGAGCGGGTGGACGAGCGGGGCGACCGCTACGCGGCCACGGCCGATGACGCCGCCTACGGGATCTTCGAGCTGGAGGGCGGCGTCGTCGCGCAGATCAACTCCTCCTGGACGGTCCGCGTCAACCGGGACGAGCTGGTGGAGTTCCAGGTGGACGGCACCCACGGCAGCGCCGTCGCGGGCCTGCGCGACTGCCGGGCGCAGCATCGCGCCGCCACTCCCAAGCCGGTGTGGAACCCCGACCTGCCGGTGACCGCCCGCTTCCGCGACGACTGGCAGACGGTGCCGGACAACGCCGAGTTCGACAACGGCTTCAAGATCCAGTGGGAGCTGTACGTCCGCCACGTCATGGAGGACGCGCCGTTCCCGTACGACTTCGCGTCGGGCGCGCGCGGCGTGCAGCTGGCCGAGCTGGGCCTGCGCTCGTCGGCGGAGGGCCGCAGGATCGAGGTGCCGCAGCTGTGAGGATCGACCTGCCCGGCGGCCCCTACACGCTGAGCGAGCCGGTGACCTGGCCGGCCGGCGGCGGCCCCGCCGCCGGCCGCGTGGTGTACGCGGCCGCGCACGTGGTGGCCGACCCGCTCGGCGACAACACCCCCGGCGCGCCCGCCGCCGTCGACTGGGAAGCCACGCTGCGCTTCCGCCGCCATCTGTGGTCGTACGGGCTTCGGGTGGCCGACGCGATGGACACCGCGCAGCGCAACATGGGCCTGGACTGGGCCGCCACCCGTGAGCTGATCAGGCGCAGCGCCGCCGAGGCGGCCACGCTCGGCGACCCGGCGGAGCTGGTCGCGTGCGGCGCCGGGACCGATCACGCGCCCGGCGCGGACGACCTGGACGCCATCGTCGCCGCCTACGCCGAACAGGTGGAGACCGTCCAGGAGACCGGCGCCGGAGTGATCGTCATGGCGTCGCGGCAGCTCGCCCGGGTGGCGGCCGGCCCGAAGGACTACCACCGGGTGTACGGGAAGCTGTTCGGGCTGGCGGACCGGCCGGTGATCCTGCACTGGCTGGGCGAGATGTTCGACCCCCAGCTGGCCGGCTACTGGGGATCGCGCGACGTCGCGGCGGCCACGGAGTCGTTCCTGGAGCTGGTCCACGCGCACGCCGCGATGGTGGACGGCGTGAAGGTGTCGCTGCTGGACGAGGAGCACGAGGTGCGGCTGCGCGCCGCGGTGCCCGCGGGCGTCAGGCTCTACACCGGCGACGACTTCAACTATCCGTCGCTGATCAGGACGGGCTCGCACGCGCTGCTGGGCATCTTCGACGCGATCGCCCCGGCCGCCGCCGCGGCGCTGCGGGCGCTGGACGCCGCCGAGGCCGCGCCCGCCGGGCCGGACAGGGACCGGCTGCTGGCCTCGTACGAGGAGATCCTGGCGCCGACGGTGCCGTTGTCACGCAAGATCTTCGAGACGCCGACGTTCCACTACAAGACCGGGATCGTGTTCCTGGCGTGGCTGAACGGGCACCAGGACGCGTTCGCGATGGTGAACGGCGCGCAGTCGGCCCGGTCGCTGCCGCATCTGGCGGAGGTGTTCCGGCTGGCCGACCGGGCGGGGCTGCTGGCCGACCAGGAGCTCGCGGTGCGCCGGATGCGGGCGCTGCTGGAGGTGAGCGGGCTGTGAGCCTGTCGCTGAACCAGTGGACGACACGGCGGTGGTCGCTGCCCGAGGCGGTCGACGGCTGCGTCAGGCACGGGCTGGAGGCCGTCGGCCTGTGGCGGGAGAAGGTGGCCGAGACGGGGCTCGCGCGCAGCGCCAAGCTGGTGCGCGAGGCCGGGCTGCGGGTCTCGTCGCTCTGCCGGGGCGGCTTCCTGACGGCGGGCGGGCTGCCCGGCGAGGAGGGCCGGCGGGCGTTCGCGCAGGCGCTGGAGGACAACCGGCGGGCCGTCGACGAGGCCGCCGAGCTGGGCGCGGCCTGCCTGGTGATGGTGGTCGGCGGGCTGCCGGGGGTGCGGCCGGGCGAGCCGCTGCCGGCCGGGTTCTCGCGCGATGTGGCGGGGGCGCGGGAGCGGGTGGCCGAGGCCCTCGCCTCGCTGGCCCCGTACGCGGGAGAGCGCGGGGTGAAGCTGGCCCTGGAGCCGCTGCACCCGGTCTACTGCCCGGACCGGGCCGTGCTCTCCACGCTCGGGCAGGCGCTCGACCTGGCGCTGCCGTACCCGGAGGAGCAGGTCGGCGTGGTGGTCGACACCTTCCACGTGTGGTGGGACCCGGCGCTCCACGAGCAGATCGCCAGGGCGGGCCGGCGGATCGCCTCCTACCAGGTGTGCGACTACCTGCACCCGCTGCCGGCGGACGTGCTGCTGGGCCGGGGCATGATGGGCGACGGGGTGATCGACTTCCCGCCGATCACCCGGGCGGTGGCCGCCGCCGGCTACGCCGGCGACGTCGAGGTGGAGATCTTCAACGCCGACGTCTGGGCGGCGGACCCGGACGAGGTGGTGGCCACGATGAAGGAGCGCTACGCGGGCGTGGTGACCGTGCCGGCGGCGCCGTTCACCGTGACCTGAGCGCCCGACGCGATGCGGTGGGTGGCGTCGGGGACGCCGACGACGGCGGGGATGCCGTACTCCCGCGCCACCACCGCGCCGTGCGACATGGCGCCGCCCATCTCCATGACGAGGCCGCCCGCGGTGAGGAACAGCGGCGTCCAGCCGGGGTCGGTGGACGGGCAGACCAGGATCTCGCCGGGCTCCAGCTGGGCGCCGACCGGGTCGAGCACCACCCGCGCCGTCCCCGTGACGGTGCCCGACGAGGCGGGGGTGCCGGTGATCGCCCCCTCCGGCGCCGCGCCGGCCATCGCCGCCTCGGGCTCGGTGCCGTCCGACAGCATGACCCGCGGCACGTGCCTGCGGCGGCGCTCCCGCTCGTGGACGGCCCGGCGGGCGGCGACGGTCTCCCGCACGTCACCGCCCTTCCCGGCCACCGCCGCCTCCAGCTCGGCGAAGTCCAGGAAGAACACGTCCTGCGCCGAGTCCAGCACGCCCTCGCCCACCAGGTGGCCGCCCACCTCCAGCAGGCTCGCCCGTACGCCCGCGATGGCCTTGACCGCGTAGAACTTGGGCAGCTCGCGGAGCCCGGCGAACTGCCGGGCGCGGCCCAGGGCGAACCGCACGACAGCGGCGCGGAGCCGGCCGCGGCGGCGCGCGGCGGCCACGGCCTCGTCCACCGCCCGCCGGGCGGCCACCTCGCCCCTGGCGAACAGCGCGGCCGGGGCGTGGTCGGCGTCCGCGTCCATGCGCAGGTAGTTGGCCAGCGCGCCGAGGATGTGGCCCGGCTCCTCCGACCAGCGGGGCACGCCGATGTCGATCTCGGCGACGCCGCGGTGCCCGTACAGGCCGAGGAACGCGGTGATCTCGCGCTGGGCGACGGGAGGCAGCGTGCCGGCGCGGTAGCGGCGGACCAGCTCGGCGACCGGCTCGCGCCGGAACACCTCCGGCTCGATGCGCGTGGCGAGCCGCCACAGCTCCAGGTCCATCTCGGTGGTGGGGTTGTTCGGGACGCTGCGCAGCACCTCCTGCATCTCGCCCAGCGGCGTCCCGGACAGCCTGGCGGCCAGCGCGTACAGCCCGTATCCGGTGAGCGCCGTCGGCATGATCGAGACGATCGCGGGGAAGGCGCCGCCGAGCATCCGCTGGGCGTGCCGCAGCCGGTCGGCGGGCGTGGCCGTCTCGGGCAGCCGCAGGTGCCCGTCGAGGTCCTCGCCCAGCTTGCGGGTGTACGCGAGCGCGCGTTCCGGGCGGGTGAGCGCCCGCAGCACCTTGGCGGGGACCCGCAGGCGGCGGCCGAAGTGGGCGGCGGCCCGCAGGAGCGGCCGGCGCGAGGTGTGCGTCACCGGCAGCCGGGGGTCGGCGGCCAGCTCGCGCACCAGCGCCACGGTGCGGGCCTCGCCCACCTGCATGACCCGGGGCAGGATCACCCGTCCCGCGCGGCTGCGCAGCGGGGTGGTGATGTCGATCCAGAGCCGCTCCCCCGCCGAGACCAGGACCGGCGGCCCTTCGCGCGGGTCGGCGGGCGGGCGCCCGAACGCGCCGGCGGCGCCGGAGGCGAGCAGCTTGATCGTCGCCTGCCCCAGCGGCGTTAGGGGGCCCATGACGCCCTGCGCGACGTTGAACGAGAAGTACACCCGCAGGCCGTCCCGGGGCTCGGGCAGTGGGTACAGGGTGGTGATCGGCCTGGCCTGGGTCAGCCACAGCCCGCCGTCGGCGCCGATGGCCCACTCGGTGTCCTGCGGGGCGCCGTAGTGCTCCTCGACCCTGGCGCCCAGCGCGGCCAGCTCCCGCACCTGCTCGTCGGTGAGGCAGAACCCGTCGCGCGGCGGCGTGTCGAGCCGCTCGGTGCCGCCGCCCGGCAGCGCCCGGACGAGCAGCCGCTTGTCGCCCGCGCGGCGCTCGCGGATCTCGCCGGTGCGGGCGTCGGCGACGAACCGGTCGGGGTTGACCGCGCCCGACACGACGGCCTCGCCGAGACCGGGGGCGGCGTCGATGACCGCCTCGTGCCGCCTGCCTGTCACCGGGTTGGCGGTGAACATCACGCCGGCCACCCGGGCGTCCACCATCTCCTGCACCACGACGGCCAGGCTGACGCCGGCGTGATCGACGCCGTTGGCCTCGCGGTAGGCGACGGCCCTGTCGGTCCAGAGCGAGGCCCAGCAGCGGCGCACCGCGTCGAGCACCGCCTCGGCGCCCGTCACGTTGAGGTAGGTGTCCTGCTGGCCGGCGAAGCTGGCGTGCGGCAGGTCCTCGGCCGTGGCCGACGACCGCACCGCCACCGCCGCGCCCGCCGGCAGCTTCTCGTACGCGACGGCGACGGCCCGCGCGATGTCCGGCGGGACGGGGGTGGCGAGCAGCCGTTCCCTGGCCTTCTCCGCCAGCCCGTCACCGCCGGCGGCGATCAGCCCGTCCAGGCCCGCCTCGGCGGCGACCCGCCGGTAGGCGTCGGTGGTCACCACCCAGCCCGGCGGCACCGGCAGGCCCGCCCCGATCAGCTCGCCGAGGTTGGCGGCCTTCCCGCCGGCTTCCGCCAGCATCCCGCCGTGCACCTGGGAAAGGTCAAGCACCATCGGGCCTCCCGCCCCTCGTGGTCCCTGAACACGAGTCTTCCCCTAGTGGGCGAGAAATTCAACACTTGATGAACATTCAGATCGGCAGCGGCACTCCGTCCAGGTCCCACGCCGGGTCCACCGGGATGCCGAGCTGGGCCAGCGCCGTCGGGCCCACGTCCACCGGCCGCGGCCCGGCCAGCGGCACGCCGCCCAGGTCGGCGCCCAGCCGGGCGGCGATGACGAACACCGTCCGCTCCTCGTCCGAGGCGCCGCCGTGGCCGCCCTCGTCGACGTGGCCGTGGTCGGTGGTCACCAGAACCGTCCACCGCTCCCCCGCGTACGAGGGCCGGGCGCGGATCGCGTCGAGGAAGCCGCCCAGGGCGGTGTCCTGGGTCATGAGCGCGGCGGTGTACTCGGGGCAGAACGGCCCCAGCTCGTGCGCCACCTCGTCGGTGTCGCCCAGGTAGACGAACGACAGGTCGGGGCCGGCCTCCGCCAGGTGACACCCGGCCTCGGCGGTGACCTGCTTGTCGGCGCCGGCGAAGGTGAGCGCGTAGCCGTCGAGGACGAGCCGGTGGCCGATGGTCCGGCCGAAGGCGCCGTGCTCGTCGAGGGCCGCCCAGGAGAAGAACGCCGCCGTCGTCAGGTCGGGGCGCGCGGCCTGTGCCCGCGACAAGAAGTCCGGATATTTCGTGAACTGTGCTCCGGCGAACCCGTTGTCCACCACGCCATGCTTGTCCGGCCACACCCCGCTGGCGATCGACGACCAGCCAGGCCCGGAGTCGGTCCGCGCCCTGATCACGCGTTCCCCGGGCGGAGCCGGCTCCGCCGGCGGCTCGGGGACGACCTCGCCGGGCGACTCGGTCCGCGGCGCGTCCTCCTCCCCGTACGGGAGCAGGCTCGTGCCGTACGCGCCCGCGGACATCAGCGACGTCAGGACCGGCGGGCGCAGCGCGCGCAGCCGGTCGAAGCGCAGGCCGTCCATGCCGACGACGAGCACCTTGTTTCTCAGCTGGGACATTCCCCCATCTAAGCGCCCCCGTCTGGATGATTGATTCCAAGGGGTGTGGGATCAGTCATCCAGCAGCGGTCAGAACCGGCCCGACCGCCGAAGCTCGGCCGGCCGCCCGTCCGGGTCCACCGCGAACCGGTAGAGGGGCATGGCCAGCGCCTTCTGCAGCCTCGACAGGGTGGGCTCCGGGTGCGGGCGCAGCCGGCCCGGCGGGCGCGGCCCTTCCTCGCCGCCCCGGTGCCACTCCTCCAGCCGGGACGCGGCCCGCGCGAACGCCGCGAAGGCGGCGGCCGGATCGCACAGCTTGTCCTGCTCGCCGCCGGGTAGGTCCAGGTGCTCGGCCATGAGGGTCAGCCGCAGGTCGCGGGCGAAGCGCAGCGCGCCGTACGGCGGACGCGGGTCCTCCCGCTCGTCCAGCACCGCGCAGCTCAGCTCCGAGTCGTACGTCCACGAGCGCAGGTTGACGTTGTCGGAGCCGACCGTGGCCCACACGTCGTCCACCACGCAGGCCTTGGCGTGCACGTAGATCGGCGTGCCCCGGTGGTTCTCCAGGTCGTAGACGGCGACCCGGTCGCCGCCGGCGGCGCGCAGCCGGGCCAGGGCGTCCGCGCGGCCGATCAGGCTGGCGGGGCCGGCCAGCAGGCCGTCCTGGTCGGGATGGCGCGGCACGACGACGATCATGCGCAGGCCGGGCTCGCGCTCCAGCGCCTCCGCGAACGGCTCGATGACGTCGGTGGACCACAGGTACTGGTCCTCCAGATAGACGATGGAGCGGGCGCGGGCCAGCACCTTGCGGTAGGCGCGGGCGATGCTGCGCTCGCCGTCCGGCGCGAACGGATAGCGGTCGTGCCGCGCCGGATAGGTACGCAATAACTGCACCGCGTGCCGCCCGGCCGGCGGCGGAGGCGGACCCGGCTTCGGCAGCGGCGGGGCGTCGTCCAGCCGGCCGATGTGGTCGCGCAGCCGGCGCAGCGGGTCGCGGGTCTCGGGGGCGGGGTCCTCCCAGCGTTCACAGAAGACCGCCTCCACCTCGGCGACGGCCGGTCCGTGGATGGCGACCTGGACGTCGTGCCAGGGCGGGCGGTGGCCGTACACGGCGGGCATGGGGCAGCTCTGCGGGTCGCCCAGATGGTCCGCGTCGTCGCGGCGGCTGTGGCACAGGTCGATGCCGCCGACGAAGGCGACGTCCCTGGCAGGGTCGCCGTCGTGGCGCAGGATGACGAACTTCTGGTGATGCGCGCCGCCCGGCTTGGTCCGCGTGTCCAGCAGGGCCTGGCCGCCGGAGTCCTCGATCTCCCTGCCGAGGCGGCGGTTCTCGGCCGAGCTGAAACGCAGCAGGTCCATATGGGAGCGCCAGATGAGGCCACGTACGAGGGCGCCGCGCCGCGCGGCCGCGGCCATCGCCTCGCCCACGGTCGGGCCATCGGGGGTCAGGCGCTCGTCGGGGTCGCCGCGCCAGTCGGCGAACAGCAGCAGGTCGTCCTCGCCGAGCCGCTCGACGCAGGCCCGCAGCTCGGCGAAATAGGTCGCTCCGTGGACGAGCGGGCGTACGTCGTTGCCGGTCGTCCACGGGCCGAGCCTGGTCGCCCCGTTGCCGCGTTCCTCCTCGGTCAGGAACCAGTCCTCGATCCGCATCCCGTACCGGTTACCCCGTACGGGGGCGGTGATGTGCGTCTGCGCGGCTGTCTCCTTGTCGTCCCTGGTCAACCCGCGTGAACGTCGACCCGCGCGCACTCCTCGACCAGGCGCTCGACTGCCACCCGCGTCCCGGTACGCCAGCCCTGCTGCCCCTTCAGGCAGGTCGGCGAGCACCTTCGCCGGCTCCCAGGCAGGGCTCGCCGGCCCTCAGCGCGGCTGGGGCGACGTCGCCGGTATCAGCCGCGGACGTCGACGGCTCGTGGCACACACAGGTGCCGCGCGAAGAGGCGGTCGACAGCGCCCGCCGCCGCGATGGGGTTACCCGCTTCGATGGCATCGATGATCTCCTCGTGCATGCCCGCCATCACCTTCCGCCCGATGACTCGAAGGTCATTCGCGTTGGCGTGGATGTCTTGTCCGAGTATCTGGTGCGTCACGTCGGCGAAGAAGGATATCCCACACCCCTTGGAATCAATCGTCTAGACGCCGAACCGCCGCACCCACGCGGCGGCCCCCGGCAGGATCTCCTCCACCGGCGCGACCTGCGGATACCAGGTGCGCTCCCACTCCAGCGACACCCAGCCGCGGTATCCGGCCGCGCGGAGCAGCTCGCCCGCCTCGTCCAGCGGCACGGAACCGGTCCCCATCGGCACCGGGGTGGTGTCGGCGGCCGACACCGCGTCCTTGACCTGGACGTAGGCCAGGCTCGGGCCGAGCGCGGCGAGCGTGGCGGCCGGGGACTCGCCGTGGCGCCACGGGTGGAGCAGGTCCCAGAGCGCGCCGGCCGTCGCGGGGGTGCCGGCCTCGGCCAGCAGGGCGGCCACCGCGGCCCCGGTGGCCATCTTGTCGTGGGTCTCCACCAGCACCCGCACGCCCAGCGCCGCCGCCGTACCGGAGACCGCCTTGAGCCGGCGCGCGCCCAGCGCGGGATCGTCGCCGCGCGGGAACACCCGCACCGCCGGCGCGCCCAGGTCGGCGGCCAGCTCCAGGTCGGCGCGGAGCGCCCCGATCACCGCCTCGTCGTCCGCCGGCTCGCAGACGCCGACGTAGCCGGCGAGCGCGGCGATCTCCAGCCCGGCGTCCTCGACGCGCCGCCGCACCGACAGCCGCTCCGGGCCGCCGAGCCCCGCGTGCACGCCGGTGTCGGGATGCAGCCGCAGCTCCAGCCCCGCGCAGCCGGCCCGCAGGCCGGTCTCGATCGCCTCGTCCAGGCCGGCGCCCGGCATACCCAGGGTGCTGAAGGCCAGTCGCATCAGGTGGGTTCTCCCGTCACCGCAGGTCTCGGACGCTCTCGCGGAGCACGACCTCGCCGGCCACCCGCTCCACGACCACGCCCTCGTCGGTCGTCAGCGCCAGCTCCAGCGCCCGCGCGCCCATGTCCTTCAGCGGCAGCCGGACCGTCGTCAGCGCGGGCACCTGGTCACGCAGCGTGGCGATGTCGTCGAAACCGGCCACCGACACGTCCTGCGGAACCCGGATGCCGTGCTCCCGGTAGGCGGCGAGCGCGCCCACGGCCATCACGTCGTTGACGGCGAACACGCAGGTCGCGTCGCCGGTGCGCCGGGCCGCCGCGTAACCGCCGTCGCGGTCGAACGGGCCGTGCAGGACGAGCGGCTCCGGCAGCCCCAGCTCCCGCAGGGCCGAGGTGAACCCGGCGCACCGGTCGGCGGCGGTCATGAGGTGGGGCGGCCCGGCGAGCACGGCGAAGCGGGTGTGGCCGAGCCCGGCCAGCGCGCGGGCCAGGGCGGCGGAGCCTTCCCGGTTGGCGGGCGCGACGGTGTTCACGCCCAGCAGGTCCTGGCCGACGCAGGCCACCCGCCCGCCGCTCGCGCGGTAGGCGGCGAGCTCGGCGGCCAAACGGCCGGTGACCTCGGGGTCGGCCATGCGGGACCCGGCCAGCAGCACGGCGCGGACCCGCTGCGCGTGCAGGGTGGACACGTACGCGATCTCCTGCTCGGGGTCGCGGTGGGTGGTGCCGACCATCACCAGCAGGCCCTCACCGGCGGCGGCCCGCATGGCGCCGTCGGCCAGGGCCGCGAAGTACGGGTCGGTCAGGTCATGCACCACGATGCCGATGACGTTGCTCGCGCCGCGGGCGAGCGTCTGGGCGGCGATGTTGGCGCGGTAGCCCAGTTCGTCGGCGGCGCGCTCGACGCGCGCCCGCAGCGTGGCGCCCACCTGGCGGGTGCTGCCGTTGAGCACCCGCGAGGCGGTCGCGAGCGAGACGCCCGCCTGCTTGGCGACGTCTTCCAGCGTGACCAAGAGACCCTCCAGGAAAACGGTTTCCAGTATGCCGGAAAACAAGCGTCCGGAACCGCATCCTTACACGTCTCAGCCCCAGGGGAACAGGATGTCCAGCAGGCCTCGCCTGGTCTCCTCCGGCTGCGGCATGTCGGTGACGGGATCACTGGTCGGCGCGCTCGACTCGGTGTCCTCCGTCCGGTCCGGCTCGGGCCGGGCACTGACCTTGGCCTCGTTCATCTCGTTGACCGGCGCGCGGGTGGCCCTGCTCGACGGCTCCGGGTCCGGCTCGGCGGCACGGGTCCGCGTGCGGGTGGGCTCGGGCTCGGGCTCCGGTTCGGCCGAGGCCGTCCGGGTCGGGCGGACCCTGGTCTGCGCCGTGGGCGCGGTGGTGGGGGTCTCGGAGACCTCGGGCTCGGGAGTGGCCGTATCGGTCGCCTCCTCGATGGGGACGTCCGTCTCCGCCTCCTCGTCGGCGGAGGGCGAGCTGAGGTCGCTGACGGAGGCGCACCGCCCGCCCGCGCAGGGGTCGTCGGAGGAGGTGCTGGTGAGCATCCAGCCGCCGCCCACGCCGAGCACCACCACGGCCGCGGCGGCGGCCAGCAGCAGCCTGGTGCGGCGCCGCACCTCGCCGTCGCCGTTGTCGTAGTCCTTGCCGTAGTCCTTGCCGTGGTCGTCGCCGTCGCCGGAGGAGCCGGTCCAGCCGGAGCCGAGGAACCCGCGCTTGGGCTCCTCCTCGGGCTCCTCGTAGCCCCGGTCGAGGGGCAGGTAACCGGCCCCATCCGGGTCGTCGGCGGGCCTGCGCGGGTCGCTCGGCTCGTCTCCCGCGTACTCGCCGGCCGCGCTCTCGGCGAAGGCGTCGGTGTACACCGGACCCTGGGAGTCGGGGTAGCCGTCGATGTAGGAGGCACCCTGGTCGTCGGTGTAACCGCCGCTCACGGCGTACGGGCCGCTTTCGGCGTACGAGGTGCCCTCGGCGTACTGGGTGCCCTCGGCATACGGGCCGCTCTCGGCGTACGGGGCGTCGAGGTAGGAGGGCTCGTCCTTGGCCGGGTACGGGTCGCCGGCGGGGGTGTCGTCCGGGGGCAGGATGTACGTCTCGTTGCCCGAGACCTGGATGGCGGGCTGCTCGTCGGTGTCATCCGTGCTCCAGCGCGGAGACAGGACATCGCCGGTCAGGTCCGGGTTCACCGGCCTGCCCTGCCCGTCGTCGTATGGCCTGTCGTTGTCGTCGCGCGCCACGCTGAACCTCTTCTAGTGCGAATACGGAGTGCAACCTTTCATAACAGATTTAACCAACATCTGTCCGGATATTTCACTCGTTTCCCGAAGACTACTCACAGTCACATCGGCCCCTGCCGTGACTCGACGTCCCACCATCGGAGACGCCGGAGGGCCTTCAGCGGATCCCGGCGAGGAGGGCGTCGAGCGCGGACCTGACCCGCTCGGGCGTCACACCCTCGCGCAGCCGGTGCGCCAGCAGCGGCGCGGCGAACGGCGCCAGCAGCGCGTCGGCCAGCGGGGCGGCGTCGGCGCCGGGCGCCGCCTGCGCGACCAGCATCGCCAGGTGGGCGTGGTGGGCCTGGTAGGCGCCGCCGAAGCGGGCCAGCGGCGCGGCCGTCTCGGCCATCAGCAGCAGGTCGAGCTGCTCGACCGTACGCTCCAGCAGGGCGTGCAGGAACGCGCGGATACGCTCGCGCGGCTCCGCCCCCGGCCCGAGCGGCGGCGGCCCTCCGACGAAGGCCGCCTGGAACTCGCGCTCCCGCTCGTCGATGAGCGCGTAGGCGAGCCCGGAGCGGTCGCCGAAGCGGCGGTAGAGCGTGCCGACGCCGACCCCTGCCGCGGCGGCGACCTCCGCCATCGCCAGGCCCTCCACCCCCTGCTCGGCGACGATGCCGGCGGCGGCGGCGAGGATCTTCGCCCGGTTGCGGGCGGCGTCGCTGCGCTCGCTTCTCACGGCGTCCATCCTTCCACCCGAGACAAACGGAATAGATTCCGGTTACTATCTCAAGCGGAATCCATTCCGCTTCATTGGAGGAATCATGGGACGCAAGGTCGCGCTGGTCACCGGAGGCAGCAGGGGGATCGGCGCCGCCATCGCCCGCCGGCTCGCCGCCGACGGGTTCGACGTGGCGATCACGTACGCCGCCGAGGCCGGCCGGGCGGCGGCCGTGGCCGCGGAGGCCGAGGCGCTGGGGCGGCGTGCCCTGGCGATCAGGGCCAGGGCCGAGGACGCGGGCGAGGTGGTGGCGGCGGTCGAGCGCACGGTGGCCACCCTGGGCCGGCTCGACGTGGTGGTCGGCAACGCCGGCATCGCCCCGTACGGGCCACTGGAGGATGTCACGCTTGAGGAGGTGGACCGTGTGCTCGCGGTGCACGCCCGCGCGTCGTTCGTGCTGGCCCAGGCCGCGGCGCGGCACCTGCCTGACGGCGGGCGGATCATCATGATCGGCAGCAGCCTGGCCGAGCGCGTCCCGTACCCGGACTGGACGCTGTACGCGATGAGCAAGTCCGCGCTCGTCGGCCTCACCAAAGGGCTGGCCCGCGACCTCGGCTCCCGCGGCATCACCGCCAACCTGGTCCATCCCGGCTCCACCGACACCGAGATGAACCCGGCCGACGGGCCGGGCGCCGACGAGGAACGCTCGTACACCGCGCTGGGCCGCTACTGCTCACCGGAGGACATCGCCGCGACCGTGGCCCACCTGGCCGGCGAGGGCGGCCGCAACATCACCGGCGCCGCCATCCCCGTGGACGCCGGCGTCACAACCTGACGACACCCCGACGCTTCAGACTCGCCCAGACGCCCGCGCCACGAGCAGCTCACTTGCGAGCGGCCGACACCCCCAACGTTCCCAACTCACACAGACGGGAGGTCACGACCTGACAGAGACCACCGACCCTTCCAACACACAGACGGGAGGTCACGACCTGACGCCTTCCAACTCACGCGGACGGGAGGTCACGACCTGACGGGGACCACCGACCTCACGCGGACGCCCGCGTCGCGAGTTGACGGCACCCGCTCGCTTGGACGCGGGCGGGACCGTTGACGATTCCGCCTCGCTTGGGCGCGGATTCGGGAGTCGGGTGGATCGGTGACTCCAGCTTGCCGAAACCGGGACGTCACGGAGCGTTGTCCCGCATCATGACCACCATGCTCACGAGCGAGATCGCGCCCCCTCCCGGCGCCGTGGCCGTGGCGGCGCTGCGGGCGCGGGTCCGGGACGCGCGGCGCCGCGCCCGTGTGGCGCTGGCCGCCGCACTCCTGTTCCCGGCCGCCACGCAGGTGCTCGCCGAGCGGGCGGACGGCGCGTGGGCGGCGCCGCTCGCCCTGCTCTCGCTGGCGTCCTTCGCCGGCGCGCTGGCCGCCCTGGCCGTCACGCAGGTGGTGTGGGGGTCGCGGGCGCGCGCCGCCCGGCGCCGGGAGCGGGAGCTGTACGCGGTGCCGCCACCCCCACCGCTGCTGCCGGTGGGCAGGCTGGTCATGGCGTGCGGGTGGGCGGTGGTGCTGCTGCTCGGCGGCACGCTGCCGGGCCTGTTCGGGGAGTCCCCGCTCGCCGCCGTCCTGGAGAGCGCGATGACGGCGCTCGGCTGGGCCGGGGCGGGAGCGGCGGTCTGCTTCGCCGCCTGGTGGGCCCGTGACCTCGCAGCGCGCGTCGCCCACCGGGGCACGCCTCCCAGCGACCCCTGGGACCCCGCCCGGCTCGCCGGGAACCTCCCCGGACCTCAGGCCCCCACGAGCGGGAGGACGCCCAGGCATCGAGCGGGTCCCCGCCTCGGGCGCGTGCGGACGGTGACGCGGAGAGCAGGGGTGATGGTGGCTGTGACCGGGGTGCTGGGGGTAAGGGGGAGGGTGTGGGACCTCGATCCGGTGGTGATCTGCGCCCTGGTCGCCGCGGGGGTCGCGTGCGCGGTAGTTACTGATGAGTAGCATAAGGGCGGAAGCTGTCCAGCAACGAGGAGCTGATCCGTGCCTTCCTCTCGTGACGTCGTGTTCGTCGACGGCGTGCGCACCCCTTTCGGCAGATCCGGGCCGAAGGGGCTGTATGCGGAGACCCGCGCTGACGACCTGGTCGTGCGCGTCATCCGCGAACTCATGCGGCGCAACCCCGCCCTGCCGCCCGAGCGGGTGGACGAGGTCGCCATCGCCGCCACCACCCAGATCGGCGACCAGGGCCTGACCATCGGCCGCTCGGCGGCGGTGCTGGCCGGGCTGCCGAAGTCCGTGCCCGGCTACGCGATCGACCGGATGTGCGCGGGCGCGATGACCGCGGTGACCACGGTCGCCGGCGGCATCGCCTTCGGCGCCTACGACGTGGCCATCGCGGGCGGCGTCGAGCACATGGGGCGCCACCCGATGGGCGAGGGCGTCGACCCGAACCCGCGGTTCCTGTCGGAGAAGCTGGTCGACCCGAGCGCCCTGGTCATGGGCATGACGGCGGAGAACCTGCACGACCGCCATCCCACGATCACCAAGGAGCGCGCCGACGCGTACGCGGTGCTGTCGCAGGAGAAGGTGGCCAAGGCGTACGCGGACGGCAAGATCCAGCCCGACCTGGTGCCGACCGCGGTGCGCACGGCGGAGAAGGGCTGGGGCCTGGCCACCCAGGACGAGGCGCCGCGGCCCGGCACCACCCTGGAGGCGCTGGGCACGCTGAAGACGCCGTTCCGCCCGCACGGCCACGTGACGGCCGGCAACTCCTCGGGCATCAACGACGGCGCGACCGGCTGCGTCGTGGCGGCCGCCGACGTCGCCGCGGAGCTCGGCCTGACGCCGAAGATGCGGCTCGTCTCGTACGCGTTCGCCGGTGTGGACCCGGAGGTCATGGGCGTCGGCCCGATCCCGTCCACGGAGCGCGCCCTCCGCCTGGCGAATCTCGAAATGTCGGATATTGGGCTGATCGAGATCAACGAGGCGTTCGCCGTCCAGGTCCTCGCCTTCCTGGAACACTTCGGCCTCGCCGACGACGACCCCCGGGTGAACCCGTACGGCGGCGCGATCGCGTTCGGCCACCCGCTGGCCTCCTCCGGCGTACGGCTGATGACGCAGCTCGCCCGCCAGTTCGGCGAGCGCCCCGACGTGCGCTACGGCATCACCACCATGTGCGTCGGCATGGGCATGGGCGGCACCGTGATCTGGGAGAACCTGGCATGAGCACTCTGGACACCTGGCGCGCGCTGCTGACCGAGCGGGCCACGGACGAGGTCGTCACCAAGGCCCTGGTCCGCGACGTGGAGCTGCCCGGCGGCGCGGGCACGTTGGCACTGATCACGCTCGACAACGGCTTCGACCACACCAAGCCCAACACGTTCGGCCCGCACGGCCTGTTCGCGCTCAACGGCGCGCTGTCGGAGATCGCCGAGCGGACCGACCTGGCGGCGGTGGGCGTCACCGGCAAGCCGTTCGTGTTCGGCGTCGGCGCCGACCTGAAGGGCGCGGCGGCGCTGACCACCCGTGAGGAGGCGCTGGCGATCGGCGCCCTGGGCCACCACGTGTTCCGCCGGCTGGGCGAGCTGGACGTCCCGTCGTTCGCGTTCGTCAACGGCGCGGCCATGGGCGGCGGCCTGGAGGTGGCGCTGCACTGCACCTACCGCACGATCTCCTCGGGCGTCCCGGCGGTGGCGCTGCCGGAGTGCTCGCTGGGCCTGGTGCCGGGCTGGGGCGGCACGCAGTTGCTCCCCCGCCTGACAGGCCCGGCGAACGCGATCAAGCTGATCGTGGAGAACCCGCTCGCGCAGAACCGCATGACCAGGGGCCGCGAGGCGTTCGAGCTGGGCGTCGCGGACGCGCTGTTCGAGCCGGCCGACTTCCTGGAGGAGTCGCTGCGCTGGGCGGCCCGCGTGCTCACCGGCGAGGTGACGGTCGAGCGCCCCGACCACACCGCCGCCGACTGGGACAAGGCGGTCTCCGACGCCCGTTTCCTGGTCGACATGAAGCTCCACGGCGCCGCTCCCGCGCCGTACCGGGCGCTCGACCTGATCGGGCTGGCCCGTACCGCCTCCCGCGACGAGGGCTTCGCCGCCGAGGACGAGGCGCTCGCCGACCTGCTGCTCAGCGACGAGCTGCGGGCCGGTCTCTACTCCTTCGACCTGGTGCAGCGCCGGGCCAGGCGGCCCGCGGGCGCGCCGGACGCGTCGCTGGCGCGCAAGGTCACCAAGGTCGGCGTCGTCGGCGCGGGCCTGATGGCCTCGCAGATGGCGCTGCTGTTCGCCCGCCGGCTGCAGGTCCCGGTCGTGCTGACGGACCTCGACCAGGCCAGGCTCGACAAGGGCGTCTCGTACGTGCACGCCGAGGTCGACAAGCTGGCCGGCAAGGGCCGCGTCTCGCCCGACCAGGCCAACCGGCTCAAGGCGCTGGTGACGGGCTCGCTGACCAAGGACGCCTTCGCCGACGCCGACTTCGTGATCGAGGCGGTCTTCGAGGACCTGGCGGTCAAGAAGCAGGTGTTCGCCGAGGTGGAGGCCGTGGTGCGGGCCGACTGCGTGCTGGCCACCAACACCTCCTCGCTGAGCGTCACCGCGATGGGCGAGGACCTGGCGCACCCGGAGCGGCTGGTCGGCTTCCACTTCTTCAACCCGGTCGCGGTCATGCCGCTGCTGGAGATCGTCAGGGGCGGCGCGACCGACGACGCCACGCTGGCCACCGCGTTCGCCGTCGGCAAGGCGCTGAAGAAGTCGTCGGTGCTGGTCAAGGACGCCCCGGCGTTCGTCGTCAACCGGCTGCTCACCCGGTTCATGGGCGAGGTCATCGGGGCCGTGGACGAGGGCACTCCGCTGGAGACGGCCGAGCACGCGCTGGACCGGCTCGGGCTGCCGATGACGCCGTTCGCGCTGCTGCAGCTCGTCGGCCCGGCGGTGGGCCTGCACGTGGCGGAGACGCTGCACGAGGCGTTCCCCGACCGGTTCGGGGTCTCGGCCAACCTGGCCAAGCTGGTCGCCGCCGGCAAGCCGGGCGTGTACCGGCCGGACTTCTCGCTGGACGAGGAGGCGGTCGCGCTGTTCGCGGGCGGCTCCGGCGTCGCGGACGGGCCGTCCACCGCCGATCAGGTACGCGTGCGCGTGCTGAGGGCGCTGGCCGGGGAGATCCGGATCATGCTGGACGAGGGCGTCGTGGCGGCGCCGCAGGACATCGACCTGTGCATGATCCTGGGCGCCGGCTGGCCGTTCCACCTGGGCGGCATCACGCCGTACCTGGACCGCGCCGGTCACTCGCCGTCACGGTTCCTGCCGCCGGGAGTCGCCTCGCTCCCCGCTTGACCTGCCTTTGGGGAGGCTCGCCCGGCGGGCCTCCCCTCCGGTCGTCACTCTCCGTCGTAGCCTCTGATGCCGTGTGCTACGAAGGGAAAAGATCATGATGAAGGCGTTCGGCGCGATCGCGCTGTGCGGGTCCCTCCTGACGGTCCCGGCCCCGGCGGTCGCGGCAAGCACTCCGGGAGCGGTCCTGCGGATCCTGGTCACGGTGAAGAACGGTCCCACGCGGACGGCCACGCTCACCTGCCGTCCGGCGGGCGGCACCCACCGGTCGGCGAGCGCGGCCTGCAAGCTGCTGGCGCGGGCCGGCGGCGATCCGGCCCGGCTGGTGGGCAGTTCGAAGGCCGCCTGCACGCGCGAGTTCCGGCCCGCCGCCGTGGTCGTGACGGGCCGGTGGCGTGGCGAGCCGATCTCGTTCGGCCGGATGTACTCGAACGCGTGCCTGATGAAGTCGGCAGGCGGGGCGCTCTTCACGCCCTGAGCCGCGGGTCTCGGCGGGGGCGGCTCCGGCCGCCCCTCACGACCGCCGGCCGGGCTCGGCCACCATGCTGTGGCGGTAGCCGTACGCGAAGTAGAGCACCGCGCCGATGACCATCCAGATGAGGAACCGGAGCCAGGTCTCGACCGGCAGGTTCAGCATCAGGTAGAGGCAGGCGAGCACCGACAGGATCGGCAGCAGCGGCACCAGCGGCGCCCTGAAGGCCCGCGGGAGGTCCGGACGGGTGCGCCGCAGGATGATCACACCGGCGGACACCACCACGAACGCGAAGAGCGTGCCGATGTTCACCAGCTCGGCCAGCGCGCTCAGGGAGATGAACCCGGCCAGCAGGGCGGCGACCACGCCGACGATCGCGGTGAGCAGCGCGGGCGTGCCGGTCCTCGGGTGGACCTTGGCCAGCGGGCGCGGCAGCAGCCCGTCGCGGCACATGGCGAACAGCACCCGGGTCTGCCCCAGCATGAGGATCATCACCACGGTGGTCAGGCCGGCGATCGCGCCGATGCTGATGAGCGCCGCCGCCCAGGGCTGCCCGACCGCGGTGAACGCGTCGGCCAGCGGCGCGGCGGTGCTCAGCTCGGTGTAGGGCTGCATGCCCACCACCACCAGCGAGACCGCCACGTACAGGAGCGTGCAGATCACCAGCGAGCCGAGGATGCCGCGCGGCAGGGCGCGCTGCGGCTCGATGGTCTCCTCCGCGGCGGTGGCCACGATGTCGAAGCCGATGAAGGCGAAGAACACGATGGCCGCGGCGGTGAAGATGCCCAGCACGCCGAAAGCCACCGGCGTGATGCCGAAGAGCACCTGGATGAGCGGCGCCTGCACGCCCTCCACCGCCGGGGTCGGCTGCGGCTCGGGGACGAACGGCGTGTAGTTGGCCATGGAGATGAAGAACAGCCCGGCCAGGATCACCAGCAGGACGACCGTGACCTTGATGATCACGATGACCAGGTTGACCCGGGACGACAGCTTGATGCCGGCGATCAGGACCGCGGTGAGGATGAGCACGACGGCCATCGCGGGCACGTCCACCACGGGGTCCTCGCCCGCGATCGACGGGGGCAGGTGCACGCCGGCCGAGGTGAGCAGCGCGCTGAAGTAGCCTGACCAGCCGACGGCGACCACGGCGGCTGCCAGCGCCATCTCCAGCAGCAGGTCCCAGCCGATGATCCAGGCGGGGAACTCGCCCAGCGTGGCGAAGGAGAAGGTGTAGGCCGATCCGGCCACGGGGATCGTGGAGGCGAACTCCGCGTAGCACAGCGCGGCCAGCCCGCACACCACCCCGGCCACCACGAACGAGATCGCCACCGCCGGCCCGGCCATCTCCCTGGCGACCTGACCGGTCAGCACAAAGATGCCGGTGCCGATGATCACACCGATGCCGAAGACCGTCAGGTCGACGGCGGTGAGACGCTTGCGGAGCCGGTGCTCGGGCGCCTCGGTGTCACGGATCGACTGCTCGACACTCTTCGTGCGAAAGATGTCCACGGTCGGTGATCCTTCCCGGGTCCGGGGCGATCATGCGAGGTGCGGAATCTCACGTGAGCGTAACCCGGGAAGGCTCTTCTACGAAGGACTGACGACCTGCGAGCTGCGCTTGGCGACCGCCTCGGTGATCTGGCGGGCGAGGTCCTGGCCGTTGAGTCCGATCCGGCCGAGGATGACGGCCCGCTTGGCGTGGTCGAGGAAGCGCTGCGGGATGCCGAAGTTGCGCACGGGCACGTCGACGTCGGCGTCGCGCAGCAGCCGCGAGACCGCGTCGCCCACGCCGCCGACCCGGCCGTTGTCCTCGACGACGGCGACGAGCCGGCGTCCGGCCGCCGCGCCGATCAGGGCCTCGTCGAGCGGCTTGACCCAGCGCGGGTCGACCACCGTGGCGCTGATGCCCTGCGCGTCGAGCAGGGTGGCGGCCTCCAGGCAGACGTGCGCCATCGGGCCCACGCCGACCAGTAGCACGTCGGGGTCGGAGGTGTCGGGGTCGCGCAGGACGTCCATGCCGCCGAGCTTGCGTACGGGCTCGATCGCCTCGGCGACGGGGCCCTTGGGGAAGCGCAGCACGGTCGGCCCGTCGGTGACGGCCACCGCCTCGCGCAGCAGCTCGGTCAGCCGCTCGCCGTCGCGCGGGACGGCGAGCCGCAGGCCGGGCACGACCTGGAGGATGGAGAGGTCCCACATGCCGTTGTGGCTGGCGCCGTCGTCGCCGGTCACGCCGGCCCGGTCGAGCGCCACGGTGACGGGCAGCCGGTGCAGGGCGACGTCCATGAGGAGCTGGTCGAAGGCCCGGTTGAGGAAGGTGGCGTAGACGGCCACGACCGGGTGGAGGCCGCCCATGGCCAGACCGGCGGCGCTGGTCAGGGCGTGCTGCTCGGCGATGCCGACGTCGTAGGTGCGGTCGGGGAAGGCGTCGGCGAAGCGCGCCAGGCCGGTCGGGTGGAGCATCGCGGCGGTGATCGCGACCACGTCCTCGCGCTCCTTGCCGAGCCGGACCAGCTCGTCGCTGAACACGTCGGTCCAGATGCGGCCCTTGGGCTTCTCGGCGCCGGTGGCGCGGTCGAAGGCGCCCGGCGAGTGGAACTGGTCCTCGTCGTGGTTCTCCGCCGGGCTGTAGCCGCGGCCCTTCTGGGTGAGCGCGTGCACGATGACCGGGCCGCGGAAGCCGCGGGCCCGGCGCAGCGCCGCCTCCATGGCCTGCTCGTCGTGGCCGTCGATGGGGCCGACGTACTTGAGGCCGAGGTCCTCGAACATGACCTGCGGGGCGATGGCGTCCTTGACGCCCTTCTTGAGGCCGTGGAGCGCGTCGTAGAGCACGGGAACGTTCCCGAGCTTCTCTTTCACGAACTCCAGCGCGTCCTCGTAGCGGCGGTCGACGCGCAGCGACGACAGATGGGAGGCGAGGCCGCCGATGGTCGGCGAGTAGGAGCGCCCGTTGTCGTTGACCACGATGACGACCGGCAGGTCCTTGACGGCGGCGATGTTGTTGAGCGCCTCCCAGGCCATGCCGCCGGTGAGCGCGCCGTCGCCGATCACCGCGACGGCGGTGCGGTCGCGCTCGCCGCGCAGCTTGAACGCCTTGGCCAGGCCGTCGGCGTAGGACAGGGCGGTGGAGGCGTGGGAGTTCTCCACGAAGTCGTGCTCGGACTCGGCCTGGCTGGGGTAGCCCGACAGGCCGCCCTCCTGCTTGAGCGCGCCGAAGCCGGCCACCCGGCCGGTGAGCAGCTTGTGCACGTACGCCTGATGACCGGTGTCCCAGATGACCGGGTCGCGCGGCGAGTCGAAGACGCGGTGGATCGCGATGGTGAGTTCCACCACACCGAGGTTGGGGCCGAGGTGGCCGCCGAAGCGCGCGCACGAGTCGACGAGCAGGTCGCGAATCTCACCCGCCAGCAGCGGCAGGTCTCCCGCCGCGAGCCGTTTGACGTCGTGCGGTCCCTTGATCGAGCCCAGCAACCCGCTCACGGATCCGGCTCCCCTCTGCTCTTGTTCGCCGACTGGGACGAGTCTAGTTCGCCGATGCCGCACTAGACCCATCGACTTAAATCCACCCACATTTGTCAGCTCTTGACCTAGTCTTTGGCACATTATGAACACTCTCCCCATGAAGAAACTGGCGTCACTCACGGCGGCCGGCGTGGTCATCACGCTGGCCGGCACGGGGACGGCGGTCGCACAGACGCACAGCGCACAGGCCGGGGTCCAGCAGGTCACGAGCCGGCCCGCGGCGGCGCAGCAGGCCGCGGCCCTGCAGGCTGCTCCGAAGTCCGCGGCGACGAACAGCCGGCTCTACCGGACCGGCCGCCTGGCCGCCACCAACTGCTCGCCGGGCGAGATCCGGCGGGGCAGCACGGCCGCGTACAAGCGCTTCCTCCAGCGGATGACGAACTGCCTGAACAAGGCGTGGGCCACCCAGTTCCGCAAGGCGAACCTGCGCTTCAGCAAGCCGAGGCTGCGCATCGTCACCAGGAAGGTCAACAACGCCTGCGGGCGCTGGGTCTCGGGCGCCGCCGGCGTGTACTGCAGCGCCGACCGCACCATGTACATGCTGATCACCAAGCGCGAGCTGCGCGACCCGTTCGCGGTCGGCATCGCCCGGCTGATGGCCCACGAGTACGGCCACCACGTCCAGCAGCTGGCCGGCATCTCGAACTATTACTTCCAGGCCAGGCAGCGGGCCGGCCGCTCGGCCCAGCTGCAGCTGTCGCGCCGCCACGAGCTCCAGGCCGAGTGCTTCTCCGCGGTCTTCATGCGGACGATCGCCCACTCGCTGCCGGTTCCCCAGGAGCACTGGGACCACACCGTGAACTGGTTCCGCGAGAACGGCCACAAGGGCTGGGCGCAGAACGACCACGGCAAGGGCCGGAGCCAGGCGGCCTGGATGGAGCGGGGCTACAACTCTGCGCAGCCGGGCTCCTGCAACACCTGGAAGGCGTCCTCCAGGGCGGTCGCCTGACGTCGTGACACACGGCCGCGTCACGGGGCGCGGCCGTGCCTTCCGCGGCCGAATGCCAAGGTTGCGTAAACAAAACACCATGAACTGGTCTAAGATCCGCGATCGTGCGTATTCCCCTTATCGCAGTGGCGTCCTGCATGATCGCGGGTCTGGGCCTCACGGGTACGGCGAGCAGCGCGGCGGCCGCGAGCACCACCGCGACCGCCGCGCTGCCGGCCGTCCTCACCAAGAACAAGATCTACCGGTCGGGCACCGCGGCCCCCATGTCCTGCGCCACCTCCGAGGTCAGGCCGGGCAGCGCCGCCTCGGTGAAGAGGTTCCAGCAGGAGCTGGCCCGGTGCGCCAACCGCTTCTGGGCCACCCGGTTCAAGGCCGCGGGCCTGCGCTACAGCCCGCCCAAGCTACAGATCACGACCGGAAGCCGCTCGGTCTGCGGGAAGATCACCACCAACGGCGCGCAGTACTGCCCGCAGCAGCGCACCGTCGCGATCCGGATCATGAAGCGTGACCTGCGCGACCAGATCAAGCTGAACCTCGCGCACTCGGTCGCGCACGAGTGGGGCCACCACGTACAGGAGCTCACCGGCATCCTGGACGCGCAGAACACGCTCTACTGGCGCTCCGGCAAGACCCGGCGCGCGGCGCTGAGCCGCCGGCTGGAGATGCAGGCCGAGTGCTTCGCCGGTGTCTTCTACCGGTCCACGCTCGACACGCTCAACTCCGACATCACCTGGGCGCAGTGGATCGACGGGGTGAAGCGGAGCCGCGAGAGCGAGATCCACGGCAAGCCGCGCAACCTCGCCTACTGGCAGGACCGCGGCTACGACGTCGGCTCGGCCGGCGCCTGCAACACCTGGACGGCGCCGAACGCGCGGGTCGCCTAGCCGCCCGCCCTGGCCAGCACCTCCAGCGGGTCCGCGAGGACGTGGGCGAAGGCCAGCTCGGCCGCGCCCACCAGCGTCGCGTCGTCGGCCAGTGCCGAGGTGCGCAGCCGCAACCGTTCGCGCTGGGGTGTCATGGCGTGCAGGGTCAGCTGGCTGCGCACCCGCGCAGCCGAGCCGAGGTAGATCTCCCTCAGCATGCCGCCGAAGATGACCATCTCCGGGTTGAAGATGTTGATCAGGTTGGCGACGCCCAGGCCGAGCCAGTCGCCGACCCGCTTGAGCGCCTCCTGGGCCACGATGTCGCCCCGGTCGGCGGCGTCGACGACGGCGCGCACCGCCTCCCGGCCGTGCTTGCCCTGCTGGGCGTCCCCGTTCTGGTCCGCCTTGGCCCGGCCCGCCGCCTCCAGCAGCGCCCGCTCCCCCACCTCGGCCTCCAGGCAGCCGTGCGAGCCGCAGCCGCACGCCCGGCCGCCGGGGTTAACGACCATGTGGCCGACCTCGCCGCCGTAGCCGTCGTGGCCGCCCAGCAGGTGGCCGCCCGCGATGATGCCGCCGCCGATGCCGACGTCGCCGTGCAGGTAGATGAGGTCCTTGACGGACACGCCCAGGCCGCGGCTGTGCTCGGCCAGCGCGCCCAGGTTGGCGTCGTTGCCCACGCTCACCGGCAGGCCGAGGCCGAGCCTGCGGCCCAGTTCCTCACCGAACGGCACCTCCTGATGGGGTTTCATCAGGTTGGGGCCGAAGGTGATGACGCCGTCGCCCTTGCGCACCCCGCCGGCCACGGCCGCGGCGGCGCCCACGCACACGGTGTCGGGCCTGGTCTTGCGTCGCATCTGCCGGGCGAACCCGGCCAGCGCGCCGACCAGCTCCGGCAGCTCGAACGGGCCGCGCCGGCGTGGCAGCTCCCGCCGGTCGAGGATCACCCCGCCCAACCCGACACGGGCGGCCACGAGCCGGTCGGGCCCCACGTCGAACGCGAACACGTACACCCGCGACGACTCGGGACGGACCACCAGGGAGGGCCGCCCGGCGCGGCCGGTCTCGCGCGGCAGCTCCTCGCGCACCAGCCCGGCCGCCGTCAGGTCGGAGGTGAGCGCCATGATGGTGCTGCGGTTGAGCCCCATCCTGGAGGTGAGCTCGGCGCGCGAGATCGGCCCGCCCAGATGGACATGACGCAGCAGCGCGCCGAGGTTGTGGCGCCTGATGTCCTCCTGGGACGGACCGGCACGCATAGGCTGTGGTTCCTTCAACGGGTGGAAGTCGCTGATCACCTTAGACCAGCGGCGGAGGCCCGTTTGCGCGCGATGGCGTCCACGCCCGCGGCGAGCAGCAGCACCGATCCGGTGACCAGATACTTCACACTCGCTCCGTACCCCATCAGGCCCATCCCGTTCTCGATGACCGCCACCACGGCGCCGCCGAGTATGGCGTCGAGCACCCTGCCCTTGCCGCCGAACAGGCTGGTGCCGCCGATGACGGCGGCGCCCACCGCGTAGAGCAGCACCGAGCTGCCGCCGGTGTTCGGGTCGACGGAGCTGGCCCGCGAGGCGGCGATGATGCCGCCGACCGCGGCCATCGAGGAGCAGATGACGAACGCGGCGACCTTGATCCGGTCCACCGGGATGCCGGCCCTGCGGGCCGCCTCCGGGTTCCCGCCGACCGCGTAGATGTGCCGGCCGAACGCGGTACGGTGCAGCACGAACGTCCACAGCACCAGCAGCGCCAGGATGATCGGCACCACGATCGGCACACCGGTCAGCGAGGTGAGCAGCGGGTTGCGGCTGCGCTCCAGGTTGAGCACGTACACCGCGAGGCCGCCGATGACCACGAGCGCCCCCACCCGGGCGGCGATCAGCGACATCGGGTCGGCCACCAGGCCGCGCGCGGTGCGCTTCCTGGCCCGGAGGAGCTGGATGCCCGCGTAGACCGCCACGCAGACCGCGAACAGGGCCCAGCCGAGCCACGGCGGCAGGTTCCTGGTGGCGATCGCGACGATCACGTCGTCCCTGATCGAGATGTTCGTGCCTTCCCTGACCAGCACCAGCACCAGGCCCTGGAAGGCGAGGAACGCGGCCAGCGTGACGACGAACGACGGGATGCCCACCTTGGCGACCAGGCCGCCGAGCGTGACGCCGATGACCACGCCGGTGACGATCGCGGCCAGCACGCAGACGTACCAGGGCAGGCCCAGGCTGGTGAGCGTCACCGCGAGCACCGCCGCGCAGACGCCGCTGGCGAACCCGGCCGACAGGTCGATCTCGCCGACGAGCAGCACGAACACCAGGCCCATCGCGATGACCGTGATCGCGGCGCCCTGGGTGAACAGGTTGGCGAAGTTGATCGCCGTGAGGAAGGCCGGCCGGGCGACGGCGAACACCGTGCAGAGCACGATCAGCCCGAGCACCGCGGGCAGCGCGCCCATGTCCCCGCCGCGCACCCGCTCGGCGTAGGCGCGGACGCTGAGGCCGATCGACGGCGACGTCTTCGCGGCGGCGATCGCGTCGCCGGGCAGTTCTTTGACCTTGTTCATTGCGTGATCCCCAGGTCTCCGCTGCGGCCGGATGTGATCAGTTCGACGACCTGCGCGTGAGTCACGTCGGCGGTGCGGACCTGGGCGGCCATCCTGCCGAGGTAGAGGGCCGCGATCCTGTCGGACACCGCGAACACGTCGTTCATGTTGTGCGAGATGAGCACGACGGCCAGGCCCTTGTCGGCCAGCCTGCGCACCAGTTCGAGCACCTGCGCGGTCTGGGCGACGCCCAGCGCGGCGGTGGGCTCGTCGAGGATGACGACCTTGCTGTTCCACAGCACGGCCTTGGCGATGGCGACGGTCTGGCGCTGGCCGCCGGACAGGCTGGAGACCTGCTGCCTGATCGACTTGACCGTGCGGACCGACAGGCCGGTGAGCGTCTCCTGGGCCTGTTCCTCCATCGCGGCCTCGTCCAGCATGATGCCCCGGCGGCGTTCGCGGCCGAGGAACATGTTCTGGACGATGTCGAGGTTGTCGCAGAGCGCCAGGTCCTGGTAGACGATCTCGATGCCGAGCGCCGCCGCGTCGCGCGGGCCGTGCACGTGCACCGGCTTGCCGTCGAACAGGATCTCACCCGAGTCGATCGGGTAGATGCCGCCGATGCACTTGACCAGCGTCGACTTGCCGGCGCCGTTGTCGCCGACCAGTGCGGTCACCTCTCCGGCGTTGGCCGAGAACGCCACGTCGTGCAGGACTTGCACGGGACCGAAGCTTTTGTCGATCCCGCGGACTTCGAGCAGGGGGGTCATGGGGCTCCCTCACGAGGGGCACGGCCCGCGCCCCTGAGCGCGAGCCGTGCCTTCTACCGGTTCTACGAGGTGCCTGGTTGTTACTGGATTCCCGCCTCGGTGCACTTGTCGGCGAAGTCGCCGGTGCACAGCTCTTCCTTGGTCACGTAACCGTCGGCCACCACGTCCTTGACGTTCTCGGCGTAGATGGCCTGCGGGTCCAGCAGCTCGGCGGGGACGTCCTGGCCCGTCTCCGGGTCCTTGACGCTGCCGCTCGCGGCCGGCTTCTCGCCCTTGGCCAGCGCGACCGCGAGCTTGGCGGCGGCGTCGGCCTCCTTCTTGACGGCCTTGTAGACGGTCATGCACTGGTCGCCCGCGAGGATGTTCTGCAGGCCCTGCACGGTGGCGTCCTGGCCCGTGACCGGCACCTTGCCGTTGAGGTTGTTCTTCTTCAGCACGGTGATGGCTGCGTTGCCGAGGCCGTCGTTGGCGGAGAGCACGCCGGCGATCTTCGGCTCGCTGGTGAGCATCTGCTCGAAGAGGGTGCCGGCCTGCGTGTTGTCCCAGTCGGGCACGGACTGCTCGGGACCCTTGACGTACTCGCCGGAGTCGAACTTCGGCTTGAGCACGCCGTCGTAGCCCTGCTTGAACAGCGTCGCGTTGTTGTCGGTCGGCGAGCCGTTCAGGTAGGCCACGATGGGCTTCTCCGCGCCCTTGTCGGCCAGGCACTTCGACAGGCCCTCGCCCTGGAGCTGGCCCACCTTCTCGTTGTCGAAGCTGACGTAGTAGGCGGCGTTGCCGCCCAGCGTCAGGCGGTCGTAGTCGATGGTGGCCACGCCCTGCGACCTGGCCTTGTCGATCACGGTCTTGCCGGTGCCGCTGTCCAGGTTGACGATCATCAGGACCGTGGCGCCGTTCGTGATCATCTGGTCGGCGATGGTCTGGAACGCGGTCTTGTCGTTCTGCGCGTTCTGGATGTCGTACTCGACGCCGGCGGCCTCGAAGGCCTCCTGCAGGTACTTCCGGTCGGCCGTCTCCCATCGTGCGGACGACTTGCTGTCGGGCAGGATGACGCCGATCTTGCCTGCGGCCGGCTGTGAAGCCTCCGCCGAAGCCTCTGCCGAGGTCGTCGTGGAGGTCTGACCGCCGTCGCCCCCGCAGGCGGTGAGACCGAGAGTTAGTGCGGCCGCCGCGGCGGTCAGACTGAGGATCCCCTTGCGCATGGGTGCAGGGTCCTTTCTTCCGGAGGGGCCCGGATGAATGTTGTTTGCGGCAACGTATTCCGGTACGGCCTGCTTTGGAAGACCTCTCGGAGGGGGAGTTTGTTGTTTCCGGTAACAATCCAGAAACGCCAGGGACGCCGGATCGACACCTCGGCCCAGGTCGCCACCTGGTCGTGGGGGCACGGGCTCGGCGTCGGTCCAGCCCGAGGCGAGGACCACCTCCGTCCTGCCGCCATATCTGCCGATCCGGAGATTTCTTTCCCGCCTGCCCGATGTTTGGGTGGACCCTCTGGGGCACTGCGGCAGGTATGGCTACGATCGCATCCGAACTGCTCATCGAACGCCTGGCCGAATGGGGCGTCGACACGGTCTTCGGGATACCGGGCGACGGCATCAACGGCATCATGGAGGGCCTGCGGCGCCACTCCGACCGGGTCCGGTTCGTGCTCGTCCACCACGAGGAGGCCGCCGCGTTCATGGCGGCCGGGCACGCCAAGGCCACCGGCCGGATCGGCGTCTGCCTGGCCACCAGCGGCCCCGGCGGCATCCACCTGCTCAACGGCCTGTACGACGCCAAGCTGGACCACCAGCCGGTCCTGGCGATCACCGGGATGCAGGAGACGAGCGTGCTGGGCACCGGCTACCAGCAGGAGGTCCACCTGCAGCACCTGTTCGCCGACGTCGCCGAGTACAACCTCGTCGTCGACAACCCGGCCCAGCTGCCCGGCGTCGTGGACATCGCGATCAGGACCGCCTACGCCCGGCGCGGGGTCGCGCACCTGACCCTGCCGAACGACGTGCAGATCGCCGAGGCGGGCGCCGACCCCTACCCGCAGGTCGCGCCCGCGCGGCCGCCGGCCACCGCCCCGGTCTACCTGAGCCCGCCGGGCGTGCCCCGCGCCGAGGACCTGCAGGCCGCCGCCGACGTGCTCAACCGGGCCGAACGCCCGGCGATCCTGGCCGGGGCCGGAGCCCTGCGCGCCCGCGCCGAGGTGCTGGCCGTGGCCGAGACCCTCGGCGCACCGGTGATCAAGACGCTGCCCGGCAAGGCCGTCATCCCCGACGACTCGCCGTACGCGGTGGGCGGGATCGGCCTGCTCGGCACCCGTCCCGGCGAGGAGCTCGTCGAGGACTGCGACACCCTGTTCATGATCGGCACTAACTTCCCCTACACCAGGCACCTGCCGGAGCCGGGGGCGGCGCGGGTGGTCCAGCTGGAGGCGGACCCGGTCAGGGCGGGCGTGCGGCTGCCCACCGAGGTGCCGATGATCGGCGACGCCAAGGAGGGCCTGCGCGCCCTGCTGCCGCTGCTCAAGCACGCCGGCGACCGCGCTCACCTGGCCAGGTACACCGAGCTGATGAACGCCTGGCGCGCCGACATGCGGGCGCTGGAGTCGCCGCGGCGCTCGCCGATCGCGCCGCAGTACCTGATCAGTTGCGTCGACCGGGCCGCGACCGGCGACGCGATCCTCACCTGCGACTCCGGCACCATCGCCACCTGGGCCGCCAGGCACTGGACCATCCGCGGCGACCGCGGCTTCTACCTCTCGGGCAACCTGGCCACGATGGCTCCCGGGCTGCCGTACGCGATCGCGATGCAGCACGCGTTCCCCGGCCGGCAGGTGATCGCGTTCGTCGGCGACGGCGGCTTCGCGATGCTGATGGCCGAGTTCCTGACGGCGGTCCGGCACCGGCTGCCGATCAAGGTGGTCATCAACAACAACAACGCGCTCGGCCAGATCCTGTGGGAGCAGATGGTGCTCGGCTACCCCGAGCACGGCGTGCGCTTCGCCGAGCCGGTCGCCGACTTCTCGGCCTGGGCGCGCTCCTGCGGCGGGTTCGGCAGGAAGGTCACCGATCCGGGCGAACTGGACGAGACCGTCCGCGCGGCGCTCGCGCACGACGGACCGGCCCTGGTGGACGTCGACGTGGATCCCGACGAGCCGCCGATGCCGGGCAAGGTCTCCTACGAGCAGGCCAAGAAGTTCGCGGAGGCGTTCCTGCGCGGCCAGCCCCGCAGGGCGTCCATCGCCTCCACCCTGTTCAAGGACAAGATCTCGCAGCTGCGTTCCGGCTGAGCCTCAGCCGGACGACGGCAGGTCGATCAGGCAGAGGCCGGTCTCGGGGTCGTGGCGCTTGCGCAGCCAGACCGGCGACTCCCGCACGATGACCTCCAGCGTGGGCCAGACCGTGGCCTCCAGGAGGTGGCCGCCCCGGGTGGCGCCGTCGCGCAGGCCGACGACCGCGTGCGCGTGGATCTGCGGGCGCCCGTCGGCGACCGCGATGTCGCCGGTCAGGCTCAGGACCTCGACCTGCTCCCTGACGGGGATGCGGAGGTAGCCGCCGCGCTCCGGGTCGAAATAGCCGAGCGTGGCTCCGCTGAACGCGCCGATCGCGGTGAGCGAGGCCGCAGTGACCTCGTGCTCCTCCGCCCAGCGCTGCAGCTCGGCCATGGCCTCGTCGCCCTTGTCCATGATGATCGCGTGCACGCTCACGCCGTCGGAACTCGTCAGAACTCGTGACTTCATGCGGGAGCGCCTGCCCGGGCCCAGCGGGCCTACGCATGCGCCGGAAGAGCGCCGGGAGCGCCCGTCGAGGCACTCCCGGCGATCAGCGCTGGAGAAACGTTCACCAGTACGGGTTCTGGTACTTCACGCTCTCGCCCCACCTGATCTGACCGGTGGGCGGATAACGCAGGCCCACCGCGACTTTGATGGTGTAGAGGCGGGTCTTGTTGATGGTCTCGTCGACGAACTTCTTCGTCAGGTAACCGCAGGTCTCCCTGCGGAAGGTGCTGGCGCCGGGGAACCCGTCGTTGACGGTTACCGACACCATCGCGCACCAGCCGTCGACCTGCGTGTCGTGAACATGTCCTCTGAGGAACACCTCCCTCTGGGAGTGGAAGATGAGCCACGCGGAAAGGTGAGGCTCCGGCCCGGCGAAGTTCCCCGCGTAGTCCACCCCGTTGTGCGCGACCAGGTTGAAGTGGCGATGCTCCTCCGCACTGGACGGGGTCGCCGTGAAGAGCACGAGAGTGAGGGCGCCGAGCGCGGCTCCCGCGGTTGAACGCATCCGTCGCGACCAGGTCATCTGGCTTCGTCCTCCCGATTTCGTACAGTGATCCGCCCGGAGGCCTCCGGCTGGACCAGTGTGCGACGCGGGGGTTATCGCGACGCTTATGCGCGGGCTTTGCACGCTCGTGCCCGGCGGGTGCCGGGGAGTGCGGCTCAGTCGCCGGTATGGAGCTTCGCGCGGACTCGTCCGGCGCCGGGGTGGCCGAGCTCGTCCAGGATGGCCAGCGCGTCGCGCCAGGCCTGTCGCGCCGGCTCGTCGCCGCACAGGGCCGCGTACGCGTCACCGAGGTGAACGAGCGTCTCCGCCTCCGTCACGGGGTCCAGCCCCGTCCGCAGGAGAGCGAGGGCCCGGCGGTAACAGGTGACGGCCTCGTCGTGGCGGCCGAGACGGTGGTGGGCGTACCCGAGACTGTCCCAGGCCCCGCCCTGCGCCCGGGGGTCGCCGATCCGCTCGAACAGGGCGAGCGCCTGCCGGCAGCATCGCACGGCCCGGTCGCCTTCGCCGAGCTCGGCGTACAGCCGGCCCAGCCCGTCGAGCGCCTCGGCCTGCCCGAACAGTACGTCAGCGGCGCGGTACAGGTCGAGGGCGAGTCGCGTGTGACGGACGGCCTCGCCGAACTCGCCGCGCTGCCCGTGGATCCAGGCGAGCGTGTGGTGCGCCTCCGCCTGCCCCCGCTCGTCCGCGCGGTCCGCCGCGAGTTCCATGGCCCGCCCCGCATGGGTCCGGGCCTCGTCGTACCGGCCGAGGCTGCAGAGCGCGCACCCCAGGGCCAGGTGCGACAGAACCTGCTGGAGAACATCGCCCAGTCGCTCCGCCACGGCGAGAGCGACGCGCTGCGTCCCGGCGAGGTCGTCCCACTGAGCCTGCCAGTCAAGGTGGTTCTCAAGAGTCCAGGCGATCCGCCACGCCGCGGTGTCGAACCGCTCGGCCGCCGCCCGCCCGACGGCCGCGAGCAGAGCGGGACGCTCGTCCGAGAACCAGGTCCGCGCCTGCCGGTCGTCGGTGAGCTCGTCAACCGTGACCCCGTGGGCGGGATCGCCGAACTCGATCGCGCTGCGCGCCGGGTTGATCAGCAGCGCCGCCCGATGGCCCGTGTGCGCGTAGTGGTCGAGCACCCGGCGCAGCGCCTCGCGCGATCCGGCGCCGGTCTCCTGGTCCCGGACGAGTTCGCCGGCGTAGGCGCGGAGCAGGTCGTGGAAGCTGAAGCGGCCCGGACGGTGCTCGACGAGCAGCTGGGCGGCGGTGAGGGTGTTCAGCAGGGGCCGGACCTCGGCGACCGGCACGCCGGCGAGCCCGGCGGCCGCGGCGACGGAGACGTCCGGGCCCGGGTGCAGTGCCAGAAGCCGGAAGAGCCGGGCCGCGCCCGCCGGGAGCCTGGTGTAGGAGAGCGAGAAGACCGCTCTGAGGTCGGTGGCGGGATCGGTGCCCGCGAAGGCGTCGAGGGCGGCCGCGGCGTCGCACAGCTGCCCGGCCAGCGCCCGCAAGGGGAAGCCGGGCTGGACGGCGGCGCGGGCGGCCATCACCGCCAGCGCGAGAGGGAGCCGCGCGCAGCGGGAGACGATGGTGTCGACGGCCTGCGGCTCGGCGGCGACCCGATCGTGGCCGAGCCGGCGCGCGAGCAGCTCACGCGCCTCGGCACCGGTGAGCAGGCCGAGACTGACCGGCCGGGCGGCCTCGGTCGCGACGAGGCCGGCAAGACGGTCGCGGCTGGTGATCAAGGCGAGGCAACCCGGTGAGGCCGGGAGCAGGGGCCGTACCTGTTCCTCGTCCCGGGCATTGTCCAGCAGGACGAGCACGCGCTTGCCGGACAGCAGGCTGCGGTAGAGCCCTGCCTGGGCGTCGACGTCGGCGGGGATCCGCCGCGGTGAAACCCCGAGGGCATCGAGACATCGGCGCAGCGATTCGGCCGGCGTCAGCGCGTGACCGGCCGGGTCGAAGCCCCTCAGGTTCACGTACAGCTGACCGTCGGGAAAACGGCCGGCGACCCGGTGCGCCCAGTGCACCGCCAGCGCGGTCTTGCCGATGCCGGCCGTACCGGACACGGCCGAGATCACCACGGCCCGCGGGGCGGGGCTCTCGTCGTCGGGGAGCAGGCCGTCGAGCAGCTTGACCTGCTCGTCCCGGCCGACGAAGTCACCGGTGCCCGCCGGAAGCTGGCGCGGGACGACCGGCGTCTCCCTGAGCCCGTGCCCGCCGGACGGATCCGGTGGTGCCGGTGGGCTCGAAGCCGGCGGGACGTCCAGATCGGGTGCGCCGGCGAGCATCCGCCGGTGCAGCCGTCGCACGCTCGGGCATGGCTGGACCCCCAGCTCCTCGTCGAGGAGGCGGTACAGCCGCTGGTACTCCTCCAGAGCCTCGGCCTGGCGGCCGGACCTGTACAGCGCGAGCATGAGCCGTTCGCGTAACGACTCGCGCAGCGGATGTCCGGCCACCAGCGCCGTCAGCTCGCCGGCCAGCTCGGCGTGGCGGCCGAGCGCGAGATCGGCGTCGATCCTGTCGTGCAGGACGGCCAGTCGTCGCTCCTCAAGCCGTGGCCGCTCGAGGATGACCAGCGGGCCGGTCGTGTCGCCGCACGCCGGACCTCGCCACAGATCGAGCGCGGCGCCCAGGTCACGAGCGGCGTCGGACGGCCTGCCCTCGACGAGCGCGGCGCGGCCACGCTCGGCGAGGCGCTCGAAGGCCGCGACATCGCTCGCCGCCTCGTCCAGCCACAGGACGTAACCCGCCGAGCGACGCACGAGCGGGGACGCTCCGGTGGCGTCCTCTCCCAGCACCCGGCGCAGCTTGGACACCGCCTGCTGGACCTGGTTGGCGACCGTCGCGGGCACGGCGTCGCCCCACAGCGCCGCGATCAGCCGGTCGAGGGGTACGACGCGGTTGGCGTTGAGCGTCAGGAGCGCGAGCAGCGCACGGTGCTTCGCACCGCCGAGCGGCACCGTCGCCCCGTCCCTGCGGACCTCGACGGGTCCGAGAATGCGGATCTCCATGCTCCTGTTCTCCCCAACGTCGTCATACGTACCGAGCCGGTCGGCGGTTCCCGGTCAGGCGATGGCGAAGGAGATCCACCGATCTGGGGACGACGACGGTCGATCAGGATGAGGCCGGTCATGAGGCCACGCCTACCTGCTCTCATGATGTTCCCGATATCGACGGGGTACCGATATCACTATTGGACAGCTTGCCGGAACCTCTGGTCTGCTCGTTCCCGTACGAGATCGAGATCTGAATCAGGGGCTTTGACATGCAGCGCTACTTCCGGAGAACCCGAGCCAAGCTCGCATTCTCCTTCCTGACGTTGTCCGCAGTGCTCGCCGGAGGCGCCTGGGGACCGCAGGCCGCCGTCGCCGCGCCGGCCGGCCGCGAGGACGGCGTCCGCGCGGAGCTGCGCCGGCTCGAAGCCTCCTACCAGGGACGCATCGGCGCCTTCGCCATCGACACGGGCACCGGCAAGACCTTCGGCCACCGGGCCGGCGAGCGGTTCCCGAGCAACTCCACGTTCAAGGCCGTCCTGTGCGGCGCGATCCTGGACAAGGCCCGTACCAAGGACCCCGGCCTGATGAAGCGCGCCCTCCGCTGGACGAAGAAGGACGTCGTCGACCACTCCCCCGTATCCGGCCTTCCGGAGAACATCAGAAACGGGATGACCCCGGATCGGCTGTGCCACGCCACCATCACCCAGAGTGACAACACCGCCGCCAATGTGCTGCTCAAGCAGATCGGCGGGCCGGCGGGCATGACCCGCTACTACCGCTCGCTCGGCGACCGGGCCGGACGGCTCGACCGATGGGAGACCGAGCTGAACGACTGGAAGCCGGGCGAGAAGCGCGACACGATCACGCCCGCGTCGATGGCCCGCGACCTGAAGAAGATCACAGTCGGGGACGCCCTGGTGGCGGCCGACAGGAAGCGGCTGACCGACTGGATGCGGGCCACCGAGACCGGGAAGGAGCGCATCTTCGCCGGTCTGCCCAAGGGCTGGACGGCAGGCGACAAGACGGGCACGGGCGGCGTGTACGGGACCGCCAGTGACATCGCGATCGCCTGGCCGCCGTCGGGCGCCCCGGTGATCATCGCCGTCTACATCCAGCGCCCCTCCGCCGACGCCGAGGTGGACAACGGCGTCATCGCCAGGACCGCCTCTCTCCTGGTACGAGGGCTCGGCAAGGCCTCCTGACCCGCGTCCGGCGGGCTCACGCGCCCGCCAGGCTCTGGCCGACCAGGACGACGGCCGACACCGCCGCCACCACGAGGACGGCGATGCGGACCTTGCCGCCGTCGAGATAGCGGCGCAGCGGGCCCGAGACGAGGAAGCCGGCGATCATCGGCAGGACGAGCACCGCGCCCGCGCCCAGCGCGCGGGCGGGCAGGTGGCCGACCAGGGCCAGGATGACCAGAGACTGGGCGGCGCTCAGGAAGAAGAACATCGCCAGCGTCGCCCGGATCTCCGGCCCCTTGGCGGTCTGGTAGACGAGGGCGATGGGTGGCCCGCCGATGCCGGTGGCGGTGCCCGTGATGCCGGAGACGAAGCCCGCGGAGGTGATCGTGAACCCGTTCCGCGGCAGGCTCACCGCCCGCGCCGTGAGGATCACCGCGACGAGCACCATGGCGCCCACGAAGATGCCCAAGTGGTGGATCGAGATGTAGACCACGATGGCGGCGCCGATGACGCTGCCCGGCAACCGGCCGAGTACCGCGAAACCCAGCCCCCGCCAGTCCACGCGCCGCCACTCCACCGCCAGCGTGAACAGCGGCAACGTCATGTTCGTCACCTGGATCGCGCCCGGCATCAGCGAAGGGTCCAGCAGCGTCAGCACGGGAGCCGCCACCAGGCCCATCCCGAAGCCCACGCTCCCCTGGACCACCGCCCCCACGAAAACCGCCAAACTGCCGACCAGCAGCACTAACGTCAGATCATCCATGCGGACTACTCCATCATGCTCACCCTCCGTCGCCCCACCTGGCACGAAGTGATGATCTTCCGCGGGCGACGCGATCGGCGACCGGGTCATCCGGGAGAGCCGGCGACGGCCTTCAGCAGGTCCCCGGTGTACGCGGCCAGCCGGTCGGCGTCGTCCGGATCCAGCGTACGCAGCGACAGCGGGACCGGTTTTCCGCGGTCGACGGCGGTGAGCGGGGCCGGCGGCGGGGCGTCGATCCACGCCACGACGGGGGCCACGGCGTCGGCCACCGGCCGGGCGAAGAGCCGGCCGAGCGTCTTGAGCCCGGCGCGGACCAGCGGGTTCGGGTGCCCGTCCAGGCCGCTGCGGGTGAACCCGGGGTGATAGAGCACGTATCTGGCGCGGCTTTCCGCGTGCCGGGCGAACGCGACGCCGAGCAGGTCGTTGGCCCGGCCGGCCTGGAGCTGGGCGCGTACCTGACCGTAGCCGCGGGTGAGCTGCGGGTCGTCCCAGAAGATCCGGCCCGTCGTGACGCCGACGCCGGCCACGTTCACCACGACCGGATCGGGCGCGGCGTCGAGCAGCGGGCGCAGGCCGTGGCTCAGCAGGTAACGGCTCAGGTAGTACAGGGCGAACGTGGACTCCAGGCCGTCGGCGGTCTCCAGACGGCGGGCGTTCACCCGGTTGGCGAACAGCGCCAGCGCGTCCACCGTCCCGTGGCGCCCGGCGATCTCCGCGATCGCCCGGCGCGTTTCGGCGATCGACGACAGGTCCGCCCGCAGGAACCGCAGGCGATCGCTGTCCGCCTCGGCCAGCAGGGCGCGGCCCTTGGCGGCGCTGCTGCCGATCACGGTGACCTGGTCGCCCCGCGCCAGCCGGGCCAGCGCGGTCGCGCGGCCCATCCCGTCCGTGCCCCCGCTGATGATCACATTCTTCGGCATCGTACGCCTCCCCCGTAAGGTCAGATCATGGCCCGCCCATCCTGGGCGGATCCGGGCAGAGGGCGAAAGAAGGCAGTTTCATGTCCGATACGCACACCGATGTTCCCTCCGCGCTCGCGTACGAGCTGCCGCGCCCCGTGCCGGCGGACGAACTGGCGGCCTGTCCTGCCGGTGAGGTGTTCCGGCGCGTCGGGGACAAGTGGAGCGTGCTCCTGGTGGTCCTGCTCGGCGGGCGGCCGCACCGGTACAACGAGCTGCACCGCGCCGTCGAGGGCATCAGCCAGCGCATGCTCACCCGTACGCTGCGCGGCCTGGAGATCGACGGGCTGGTACGGCGGGAGGTGCTTCCGACGGTGCCGCCGAGCGTCGAGTACAGCCTGACCCCGCTCGGCCGGTCCCTGCTGGTCCCCCTCTCGGCGCTGGCGGACTGGGCGGTACGGCACGAGGGTGACATCAGGCGGGCCAGGAGCGACTCGACAGGCCGATGAGGGCCCGGACCGGCGGGGGCCGCGGATCCTCTAGGCTGCGTGATCGTGCGAGTCCGATCTGCGTTCCTGGGGCTGTGCGTGGTCGCCGCGACAGCCGTGCCCGCCTTGCCCGCGCACGCGGCCCCGTACAAGGACCCGTTCGACGGGAGCGGGAAGCTGGCGCGGGTGGTGTGCCCCGAGCCGGCGATCACGTACGGGGGGATCCCGCGGACGCGCGAGTATCTAGCCACAGTCGTGAAATGTCTGGATAAGTCATGGAAGGCGCACTTCGCCGCCGACCGGCGCCCCTTCCGCAAGCCCGCGGTGCGCTTCTACGACGAGCCCGGGCGGCGCGTGTGCGGCGTGCCGTGGCCCGAGAGCGCCGCCGCCTTCTACTGCACCAACCGCCGCGTCCTGGTGTTCCCGCTCACCGGCGACTGGATCGAGAACCGCACGGACCTCTACCCGCTGAAGGTCGCCGCCCACGAGTACGGCCACCACCTGCAGTCGCTGACCGGCGCCCGGCGCCACTACGAGGCCGGGGTCAAGGCGAGCCCCGGCCGCCAGGCCGAGCTGGGCCGCCGCTACGAGCTGCAGGCCGACTGCCTGTCGGGGGTGTTCCTGGGGGCCGTGTGGAGGTCGCTGGAGCGTACCGGCGACGACTGGGCGGCGCTGCTCGACGCCACCCGCGCCAGCGGCGACGACGAGCACCGGCGCAGCCACGGCGCGGGCGCCACCCGGGTGCGCTGGCTCAAGCGCGGCCATCACGCCGTCTCCCCCTCCGCCTGCGACACCTGGTCCGCCCCGCCCTCGGCAGTATCCTGACGTGGAGAGCCGCCCGGCGACGGGTGTGTCGCCGGGCGGCGTCTCGTGGGCACGGGTGATCCCCCGATTCGGGCGTGAAAGGATCTCGCCCTGGCCCGCGCCTCCGGCCGGCTGGTGGCCGGGCGGAGGCGCGGAAGGCTCACTTGGCGAGCAGGCCGCGCAGAACGTACTGCATGATGCCGCCGTGCCGGTAGTAGTCGGCCTCGCCCGGCGTGTCGATGCGCACGACCGCGTCGAACTCGACGTCACCAGCCTTGACATGGACGGTCCCGGGGACGGAGCCGTCGTTGAGCGCCTCGACGCCGGTGATGTCGAACGTCTCCTCGCCCGTCAGGCCGAGCGAGTCGGCCGTCTGGCCGTCGGGGTACTGCAGCGGCAGCACGCCCATGCCGATCAGGTTGGAGCGGTGGATGCGCTCGTAGGACTCGGCGATGACGGCGCGGACGCCCAGCAGCGCGGTGCCCTTGGCGGCCCAGTCGCGCGAGGAGCCGGAGCCGTACTCCTTGCCCGCGAGCACGACGAGCGGGGTGCCCTGGGCGGCGTAGTTGACCGAGGCGTCGTAGATGAACGACACCGGCGCCTCCGGCCGGGTGAAGTCGCGGGTGTAGCCGCCCTCGGTGCCGGGCGCGATCTGGTTGCGCAGCCGGATGTTGGCGAACGTGCCGCGGATCATCACCTCGTGGTTGCCGCGCCGCGACCCGTACGAGTTGAAGTCCCTGACCTTGACCCCGTGCTCGCGCAGGTACTCGGCGGCGGGCGTGCCCACCTTGATGGAGCCGGCCGGGGAGATGTGGTCGGTGGTGGTCGAGTCGCCGACCTTGACCAGCACGCGGGCGCCGGCGATGTCGGCGACGGGCTCCGGCTCGCGCGGCATGCCCTCGAAGTAGGGGGCCTTGCGGACGTAGGTGGAATCGGGGTCCCACTCGAAGGTGTCGCCGGTCGGGATCGACAGCGACTTCCAGTGGTCGTCGCCCTCGAACACGTCGGCGTAGTCGCGCTCGAACATCTCGCGGCCGATGGAGGAGTTGACCACGTCGGTGATCTCGTCGGGCGCCGGCCAGATGTCGCGCAGGTAGACGGGCTCGCCGTCGTTGCCCGTGCCGAGCGGCTCGTTGTCGAGGTCGATGTCCATGGTCCCGGCCAGCGCGTAGGCGACCACGAGCGGCGGCGAGGCCAGGTAGTTCATCTTGACGTCGGGGTTGATGCGACCCTCGAAGTTGCGGTTGCCGGACAGCACGGCGGTGACCGCGAGGTCGTTGTCGTGCACCGCCCTGGAGATCTCCTCCGGCAGCGGGCCCGAGTTGCCGATGCAGGTCGTGCAGCCGTAGCCGACCAGGTTGAAGCCGAGCTTGTCGAGGTAGGGCTGGAGGCCCGAGCGCTCGAAGTAGCCCGTGACGACCTGCGAGCCGGGCGCCAGCGAGGTCTTGACCCACGGCTTGCGGGTCAGGCCCTTGTCGACGGCGTTGCGGGCCAGCAGGGCCGCGCCGAGCATCACGTACGGGTTGGAGGTGTTGGTGCAGGAGGTGATGGCGGCGATGGCCACGATGCCGTGGTCGATCTCGAACGAGGTGCCGTCGGCCAGCGTGACCGGCACCTTGTTGTGCGGCCGCTCGCGTTCGAGGTGGGCGGAGTGCGGCTTGTCGCCGTTGCTGTCGTGGCTGACCGCCGGGGAGTCGGAGGCGGGGAACGACTCGGCGGACGCCTCGTCGCCCGGGCTCAGCGTGTTGGCGGCGTAGTCGTTGACGGCAGCCCGCCAGGCCTTCTTGGCGTCCGAGAGCGCGATGCGGTCCTGCGGGCGCTTGGGGCCGGCGATGGACGGCACGACGGTGGCGAGGTCGAGCTCTAGGTATTCGGAGAACTGGGGCTCGGGCGCCGACGGGTCGTGCCAGAGGCCCTGGGCCTTGGCGTAGGCCTCGACGAGCTCGATCTGCTCCTCGGAGCGGCCGGTGAGCCGGAGGTAGTCGACGGTCTGGCCGTCGATCGGGAAGATGGCGCAGGTGGAGCCGAACTCGGGGCTCATGTTGCCGATCGTGGACCGGTCGGCCACCGGCACGGACGACACGCCCTCGCCGTAGAACTCCACGAACTTGCCGACCACGCCGTGCGCGCGCAGCATCTCGGTGATGGTCAGCACCAGGTCGGTGGCGGTGGCGCCGGCGGGCAGCTCGCCGTTGAGCTTGAAGCCGACCACGCGCGGGATGAGCATGGAGATCGGCTGGCCGAGCATCGCGGCCTCGGCCTCGATGCCGCCGACGCCCCAGCCGAGCACGCCGATGCCGTTCTCCATGGTGGTGTGGGAGTCGGTGCCGACGCAGGTGTCGGGGTAGGCCTTGCCGTCGCGCGTCATGACCACGCGGGCGAGGTGCTCGATGTTGACCTGGTGGACGATGCCGGTGCCGGGCGGGACGACCTTGAACTCGTCGAAGGCCGTCTGGCCCCAGCGCAGGAACTGGTAGCGCTCGCCGTTGCGTTCGTACTCGCGCTCGACGTTGCGCCGGAAGGCGTCGGGGTGGCCGAAGTAGTCGACGATGACCGAGTGGTCGATGACCATCTCGGCGGGGGCCAGCGGGTTGATGCGGGCCGGGTCGCCGCCGAGGTCGCGCACCGCCTCGCGCATGGTGGCGAGGTCGACCACGCAGGGCACGCCGGTGAAGTCCTGCATGATGACGCGGCCGGGGGTGAACTGGATCTCCACGCTCGGCTTCGCGTTCGGGTCCCAGCCGCCGAGCGCGCGGATGTGGTCGGCGGTGATGTTGGCGCCGTCCTCGGTGCGGAGGAGGTTCTCCAGCAAGATCTTCAGGCTGTACGGGAGGCGTGCAGCACCTTCGACGGCGTCCACCCGGAAAATCTCATAAGACGCGTCGCCGACGCGCAGCGTGTCACGGCTGCCGAAGCTGTTCGCGGACACGGTGATTCGCCTCCTCCATTGACGGTTAGCTCACTAAGAATCCTGCCGCACCGGGGAAGCGTTCTTCACGTTAGGTGAACCTAAGTCACGCCGGCCGCAGATTGTCTCGACATCAAGATATCTCTAAAGTATCTCGACATCAAGTTAAAGCGGCCCGAGCCGCCAGAAGAGCAGGCCGACGATGGCGACGGAGAGCACGGGAGCCAGGATCTTCTGCTCGAACTTCCTGCCCGTCTTGATGCCGATCTTCCACGGCAGCAGGAACTTGACCGACAGCGGCCAGAGCACCGGGCAGCCCCGCTCGGTCATGCAGTCGCCCACCACGTGGATGAAGGAGCCGATGCCCACGGCCAGCCCCAGCCAGGCGTACCCGACGTCCATGGACAGGAATACGGCGTAGAGCCCGGCCGTCATGCCGATGTTGACCATGGCCGAGGCGAGCTTCTTGCCCGGGATGCCGATGCCGATCGCGCGCAGGGCCAGCCCGATGAGCAGCACCACCATGATGTCGCGCCCGATCGGGTAGGCGGCGGCCAGCCAGTGGGCGCCCAGCCCGATCGCGATCGCGAACGCCAGCGAGTGGGTGGCGCCCCGGTGTCCGCCGCTCAGCCACGAGACCGCCTTGCTGAGCAGCCAGGTGACGGGACCGAAGGTCTGGGCGATGGTGGCGCTCGGGTGGTCGAGGTCAGGGAGCATGGCGGCGCCCGAGCAGATGATCGCGCCGGCGATCAGCTCGGCCGGGCTCAGCGCGGTGGCCATGATGCCGGTCTCGATGAACCGGGACGACTCGTTCAGCAGCGGCAGTGCGGCGAGCGGGGGCGCGAGCCCCAGCCAGGCGATGGCCCCCGTCAGCGCGTGCGTGTGCCCCATCATGATCGGGATGCTAGCGCCCCGCGCCCGCTTCCGCCTGTCGCCCGGAAGTCCCTAGAACGTTCCGAAAATGCAGACGAGGCCGTCTCCAGCGGCGACAGCACCCCCCAGCCCTGCCGACGCGGAACGACCTCGTCTGATGGGAACAACGTAGTACCCCTGGATCCTGTTCCCGGCCCTCTCGAAGTTTTTGGTGATCTGAGTCACTTGTCGGAATTGGTTGCTATCGACACACTGTCGATATATCTTTGAAGCATCGTAGAACGGTCGAGAGGAGTACGACATGACATCCGCCCACGCCATGGGAGGCCAGTGGCCCGAGGCGCACGAGGTGAAGAAGGCTCTGCGCGACACGGTCAAGGCCGTGGCCGAGGCGTTCGAGCAGGGTCACCATCACCACCACGAACACCGGCACGAACACCGCCACCGCGGGCGCAGAGGCCCTGGCCCGTTCCCGTTCGACCTCGGGCGCGGCCCGTGGGGTCCCGGCGGCCCGTTCGGCGGCCACCGCGGCTGGGGCGGCAGGCCCCGCAAGGCCAAGCGCGGTGACGTACGAGCCGCGATCCTCGCGCTGCTGGCCGAGGAGCCGCGCAACGGCTACCAGATCATCCAGGAGATCGCCGAGCGCAGCGAGGGCGGCTGGAAGCCCAGCCCCGGCGCCGTCTACCCGGCGTTGCAGCAGCTCACGGACGAAGGGCTGATCATCGCGGAGGAGAACGAGGGCCGCAAGACCTTCCGCCTCACCGACGAGGGCCGCGCCTACATCGAGGCGCACGCCGACGAGATCCGCGCCCCGTGGGACGAGATGCGGCCCGACATCGACGACAACACGGCCGATCTGTGGGACACCGCCCGGCAGTCCGCTTTCGCGATGATGCAGATTCTCCAGTCCGGGAGCGACGCACAGATCCGCGAAGCGCGTAAGACTCTGGTTGAGACCCGGCGCAAGCTCTACCAGATCCTGGCCGACGGCGACCCGGGCGAGGAGTGAGGCGATGAGCCGGCCCGGCGAGAGCGAGGCATCCGTGATGGACCATGACGACCTCCGCATCGGCGACGCGGAGCGCGAGCAGACCATGACCGCCCTGCGCGAGCACTTCGCCCAGGGCCGTCTGACCCACGAGGAGCTCGACGAGCGCCTCGACCAGGCGCTGGCCGCCCGCACCGGCCGCGACCTGGCCCGCATCACAGCCGACCTGCCCGGCCACGGGCCCGCCCGGCCCCCCAGGCCCGCCCCCATCGCCGACCTGGGGCCCTGGCCGGACGCCGCCTCCTGGCAGGAGGCGATGCGGGCGCACCGCAAGCAGATGAAGGCGTTCCGGCACCAGATGGGACACCACCATCGCGGGCCGATGCACCCCCGGCACCACGGCCACCGGGGGCCGGGGCCGATCGTGCCGATCCTGTTCGTGTTCCTGATGGTGGGGCTCTTCGCGGGCGGCTTCGGCGTGCTGAAGTTCCTCTTCTTCATCTGGATCGGCGCCATGGTCTTCATGTTCGTCCGCCGCCGCTTCGGCTCCCGGCGGTGAGAGCGCCCAGGGCCGGCGGCTAGCCCATCTCCTCCAGCCTCCGGCCCTTCGTCTCCTTGATCCACCTGGTGACGAAGAGGAACGACAGCACGGCGAAGGCCGCGTACATCGCGTACGTGAGCGACAGGTTCCACTCCGACATCGCCGGGAACGTGACGGTGATCACCCAGTTGGCGAGCCACTGGGCGGCGGCGGCCACGCCCAGCGCGGCGGCGCGGATGCGGTTGGGGAACATCTCACCCAGCAGCACCCAGACCACGACACCCCAGGACAGAGCGAAGAACAGCACGAACAGGTTCGCCGCGATCAGCGCGATCGCGCCCTGCGGGCCGGGCAGCGCCATCGTGCCCTCGATCGGCCGGGCGAAGCTGAACGCCCAGGCGGCGGTGGCCAGCGAGACGGCCATGCCGGCCGAGCCCAGGAGCAGCAGCGGCTTGCGGCCGATCCTGTCCACCAGGGCGATGGCGATGAACGTGCCGACGATGTTGATGATCGAGCTGGAGAAGCTGATCAGCAGCGAGTCGGCCTGGTTGATGCCCACCGACTGCCACAGCACCGACGAGTAGTAGAAGATCACGTTGATGCCGACGAACTGCTGGAAGACCGACAGGATGATGCCGATCCAGACGATCGGCAGCAGTCCCAGCGCCCGGCCGCGCAGGTCCTTGAGCGTCGGCCGGTGCTCGGTCCTGAGCACGTGCTGGATCTCCCGTACGCGCTCGTCCAGGTCGCCTTCGTCGCCCTCGACCTGGGCCAGCACCTCCTTGGCCCGCCGGGGCTCCCCCGCCATGACGAGGTAGCGCGGCGACTCGGGGATGACGGAGGCGAGCCACAGGTAGGCGAGCGCGGGCACGACACAGGCGCCGAGCATCCACTGCCACGCCTGCAGGCCCCACAGATGGTTGTTCACGTCGCCGCCCGCGAGCCGGGCGATCACGTAGTTCACCAGCTGCGACGTGGCGATGCCGAGCACGATGGCGAGCTGCTGGAACGATCCCAGCCTGCCGCGGTAGGCGGGCGGGGCCACCTCGGCGATGTAGGCGGGGCCGAGCACCGACGCCATCCCGATCCCGACCCCCGCCAGGGCGCGCCACATCGTCAGGTCCCAGACGGCGAACGGCAGCATCTGGCCGATGGAGCTCACGGCGAAGACGATCGCCGCGATCTGCATGGTCCTGGTGCGCCCCCACCGGTCGGCGAACCCGCCGCCGAACCAGGCGCCGACGACGGAGCCGAGCAGCGCGACGGCGACCACGAAGCCGATCTCGACGCTGCCCACCTCGAAGTGGTTCTGGATGCCCACGACGGCGCCGTTGATGACCGAGCTGTCGTACCCGAACAGGAAGCCCCCGACGGCCGCCGAAGCGGCGATGAAGATGACGCGCCCGAGTTTCTCCTGACCGGTGTGCCGGCTTACCATGCGAGCCCTCCCCTGGATGGGGAGGCAACTACCCGCGATCGCCTTTTCTAGCGCCTTGTCTTCGGAAAACCCGATCCGTCCCGGCGCCGGGTCCCCGCCGAGGTCACAGCCTCGGGTCCACGGGCTCCGACTCCAGGGCGAGCACGGCGAACACCGGCTCGTGCACCCGCCAGCCCGGCTCGCCGTCCGCCAGCCGCGCCAGCGCCTCCAGGCCGAGCGCGTGCTCGCGCAGCGCCAGTGAGCGCTTCTTGCCGAGGAAACGCCTGCGCAGCACGTCCAGCGACTCGGTGTAGTCGGGGCCGTAGATGATCCGCAGGTACTCGCGGCCCCTGACCTTGACGCCCGGCTGCACCCGCCCCGCCACGTGCGCGGCCGGCTTGACCACCATGCCCTCGCCGCCGGCGGCGGTCAGCGACTCCCACCACGCGACGGCCGCGGCCCTGGACCCGGCCGAGCCGAGCGTGACGAAGACGTGCCGGGTCGGGGCGATGATCGGCGCGGTGAGCGTGGCCAGCGTCTCCAGGTGCCAGGCGTGCGGCTCCAGCGCCGTGGCCCTGCCCTGGCACGCCAGGATCTGGAAGGGCGCGACCCGTACCCCCTCCAGGCCGTCGACCGGCCAGCAGTAGCGCGCGTACGCGTCGCGGAACAGCGCGGCGTTGCCCGCGCGGCGGCGGGTGCGGTCGAGCAGCCCGGCCACGTCCAGCCCGCGCCCGGCCGCCGCCTCCAGCGCGGCGACGGCGTCGGGCAGCGCGGCGCGGGCGGCGGCGCCGACCGAGGCGTACTGGCGCCTGATCAGCTCGCCTGCCTTGGCGGACCAGGGCAGCAGCTCGCAGTCGAGCGCGACCCAGTCGGAGCCGAGCGCGTCCCACAGCGGTTCGCAGGCCGCGCGCAGCCGCTCCACCAGCGACCCGGTGTCGGCGAAGAACGGCCGGCCGGTGCGGGTGTAGACGGCGCCGGAGCTGCCGTCGGTGACGCCGAACCGCTCGGCGGCCGCCTCGGGGGTCCTGGCGAGCACGGCCACGGCGCGCGAGCCCATGTGCTTCTCCTCGCACACGACCTCCTCCACCCCGGCGGCGGCGAACTCCTCGAACGCCTCGTTCGGGTGCTCCAGGTAGCCGTCGAGCGCGGACGTCTCGGGCGGCGCCATGGTCGGCGGCAGGTAGACCAGCCAGCGCGGGTCCACCGCGAACCGGCTCATCACCTCCAGCGCCGCGGCGGCGTTCTCCTCGTTCACCTTGACCCGGCCACCGAACCTGGTCTCGACGTGACGGGTGCCGCGGACGTCGTCGACGGCGAGCAGGTCCGGGTCCCGCTCGGGGGCGGCGAGCGGCTTGACCGGCTCGTACCAGACCTGCTGGGCGGGCACCTGGACCAGCTCCCGCTCCGGGTAGCGCAGCGCGGTCAGGCTGCCGCCGAAGACGCAGCCGGTGTCGAGGCAGATCGTGTTGTTGACCCACTCGGGCCGCACGGTCGGCGTGTGGCCGTAGACGACCATGGCCGTGCCCCGGTACTCCCGCGCCCACGGGTAGCGGACCGGCAGGCCGTACTCGTCGGTCTCGCCGGTGGTGTCGCCGTACAGCGCGAAGGCCCGCACGCGGCCGGAGGCCCGCCCGTGGTACGCCTCCTTGAGCCCGGCGTGCGCCACCACCAGCCGCCCGCCGTCGAGCACGTAGTGGCTGATCAGCCCGTCCATGAAGGCCCGCGCCCGGTCGGCGAACTCCGGCGGCTCGGCGGCGAGCTGGTCGAGCGACTCGCGCAGGCCGTGCGCGAGCGTGACCTTGCGGCCGCCCAGCGCGCGGGCCAGCTTGGCCTCGTGGTTGCCGGCCACGCAGATCGCGGTGCCGGCCTCGACCATGTCCATGACCAGGCGGAGCACGCCCGGCGTGTCGGGCCCGCGGTCGACCAGGTCGCCGACGAACACGGCGGTGCGGCCCTCGGGATGGCTCACGCCCTGGGGGCCGTGCCGCCAGCCGAGCTTCTCCAGCAGCGCCTCCAGCTCCGCCCGGCAGCCGTGCACGTCGCCGATCACGTCGAACGGGCCGGTCAGCTCGCGCCGGTCGGTCCAGGCCTTCTCGTACGAGACCGCGGCGTTCTCGATCTGCTCCACGCCCCGCAGGACGTGCACCTTCCTGAACCCGTCGCGGGAGATCCTGCCCAGCGAGCGGCGCAGCTCCTTGCGCTGGCGGATGACGACCCGCGCGCCGAAGTCGCGGTCGGGCCTGGCCGCGTTGCGCGCGACCGCCACCTCCTCCGGCACGTCCAGCACGATCGCGTCGCACAGCACGTCGTGCCGCCTGGCCAGGTCGACGAGGCTCTTGCGGGCGGCGTACTGCACGTTGGTGGCGTCCACGACGGTGAGCAGCCCGCGCGACAGGCGCACGCCGACGATGTGGTGCAGCAGGTCGAACGCGTCCGGGGTGGCCCTCTGGTCGTTCTCGTCGTCGGAGACGAGGCCGCGGCAGAAGTCGGACGAGATGACCTGCGTCGGCCTGAAGTGTCGGGCGGCGAAGGTGGACTTGCCGCTGCCGGAGACGCCGACGAGCACCACCAGGGAGAGCTCAGGAACGCTGATCACGGGTGAACACTCCCATCTGGGTGGGCGGGCCGAGCTCCGGGTCCTCCTCGCCGACCGGCCGCAGCTCGGCACGGTAGCCGTAGCGCTCGCCCACTCTCGCGGTCCAGGCGGCGAACTCGGCGCGGGTCCACTCGAAGCGGTGGTCGGGGTGGCGCAGGCCGGTGAGGAAGGGGTAGCGCGGGTTGTACTCGACGTTGGGCGTGGTGACGACGACGTGGCCGGGCTTGGCGTGGCCGAACACGACCTGTTCGAGCGCGGCCAGGCGCGGCGGGTCCACGTGCTCGATTACCTCCATGAGCACGGCGGCGTCGTAACCGGCCAGGCGCCCGTCGGTGTACGTGAGCGCGCCCTGGAAGAGGGTGAGCCTGGCGCGCTTGCTGTCGGGCATGCGCTCCAGCCTGAGCTTGCGCGCGGCGATGGTCAGCGCCATCGCCGAGACGTCCATCCCCGCCACGCGGGCGAAGCGCGGCCTGGCCAGCAAGGCGCCGACCAGCTCGCCCTGACCGCAGCCGAGGTCGATGACACTGGTCGCCCCGAGCTCCTCCAGCACCTCCAGCACGGCGGCCCGCCGCCGCGCGTGCAACGGCACCCGCTTCCCCCCAGGCACTTCAGCACCGGCGCCCGCCGCATCAGGGGCGTCCTCTCCGGCCGCGCCACGCACCTCCGCACCAGCGTCAGGGGCGTCCTCTCCCGCCGCGCCACGCACCTCCGCATCAGCGCCGGGGTCGTCGCCTCCGGCCCCACCGCGCACCTCCGCACCAGCGTCAGGGGCGTCGGCTCCGGTCGCGCCGCGCGCCTCGGCCTCGGCGGCGGCGGCCTCGTCGGCGGCCGTCTCGCCCTCCGGCGCCTCCTCGGCGAGCGCGGGCGCCAGCCGCTCCTCGGGCTCGTCGCCCAGCTCGGCGAGCCGGGCCAGCGCGGTGCGGGCCAGCGCCCAGCGCCGCCCCAGGTAGCGGCGGGTGATCAAGGCCCGCTCCGGATGCCCGTACAGCCAGCCCTCTCCGGCCCGGACCAGCTTGTCGATCTCGTCGGACGCGATCCAGTAGTGCTTGCCGTCGTCGAGCACCGGAAGCAGCACGTACAGGTGGTTGAGCGCGTCGGCCAGCCGCACCGTGCCGGACAGCTCCAGCCGCACGTACCGCGAGTCCCCCCACTCGGGGAAGCCCTCGTCGAGCGGCACCGGCCGGGCGCTCACCCGCCACCCGAGCGGCGAGAAGAGCCGCTCGGCCAGTTCGGGGCCGCCTCTGCAGGGCAGCGCCGGCAGCCGGATCTCCAGCGGCAGCGGCGCCGCCGCCAGCTCGGGCCGGGCATGGCAGCGCCCGGCCCGCGCGGTGCGGAACACGTCGGCCAGCGCCACCGCCAGCAGCGAGGACGCGGCGTAGGGCCGGTCGTTGACGTACTGGGCCAGGCTGAAGTCCGGCGCGTTCTTGCCCCGCGACCTGGCCAGCGTGACCGAGTCGACGTCGAGCAGCAGCGCGGCGGTGCACCGCTCCTCCCCCGCCTCTGGATAGAACACGGTCGCCTCGCCGAACGACTGGCCGAACCGCTGCACCCGGTCGGGATGCTTGTGCAGCAGGAAGCCGAGGTCGGTGGCGGGCCGCGCCGTCGTGGAGATCGTCAGGAGCACGCGGACAAGTGTGCACCAGCCCGGCGAAACGCCGCCATCGAGTTACACGTGCGGCAGCACCTCGGCGGCGATGAGCTCCAGGTGCTCCAGATCCCCCAGATCCATCACCTGCAGGTAGATCCGCTCGGCGCCGAGCGAGCCGAACGCGCCGATCTTCTCCAGCACCTCGGCCGGGGTCCCGGCCAGCCCTCCTTCGCGCAGCTCGTCCAGCGGCGTGCCGACGGCGGCGGCCCTGCGCTCCAGCTCGGCCTGGTCACGGCCCACGCACACGGTCTGCGCCGCCGACATCAGGACGTCCCGGCCCGTCTCCTGGGCCGCCCGGCGCACCCGCTCGAACGCGGTCGCGGTCTCCTCCACGGTGTGGAAGGGCACGTTGTACTCGTCGGCGTACGTCGCGGCCAGGCGCGGGGTGCGCTTGGCGCCGAAGCCGCCGACGATGATCGGCGGGCCCGGCCGCTGCGCCGGCTTGGGCAGCGCGGGCGAGTCGACGACCCGGTAGTAGGGGCCGTCGTGGGAGTACGACTTCTCCGCCGCCCACAGCCCCTTGATGATCTCCAACTGCTCCTCGAAACGGCCGAACCGCTCGGCCGTGGGCGGGAACGGGATGCCGTACGCGGCGTGCTCGCCGTCATACCAGCCGGTGCCCAGCCCCAGCTCGACCCGGCCGCCGCTCATCTGGTCGACCTGGGCCACGCTGATCGCCAGCGGCCCGGGGAGCCGGAACGTGGTCGGCGTCACCAGGGTGCCCAGCCTGATCGTGGAGGTCTCGCGGGCCAGCCCCGCCAGCGTGATCCAGGCGTCGGTCGAGCCGGGGCCCGGGTCGCCGTCCCCGATGCGCTGATAGTGGTCAGACCGGAAGAACGCGTCGAAGCCAAGCCGCTCGGCGGTCCTGGCCACGGTGAGCAGTTCGTCATAGGTGGCGCCCTGCTGGGGCTCGGTGAAGATCCTCAACTTCATGACGCCATTATCGATCCAAAGCGGACGTCATCCGGAGATTGACCGCGCGCCACCCCGAACGCTTGCTAACGTCCACCCTCAACCGCGTTCCGTAGTCATGTGATCACTCGGAGTGGCTCATGTCGGCCTCACGGCGCAGAAGACCCGCAGGTACGCTCCCGCGTCCGCTCGCTTTCCTGGCCGCGGGCGTCCTGGCGGTGGCCACCGGGGCGGCGCTCTCACTGCTGCCCGCCCGGGCCACGCTCCACCAGACGGCGCCCCGGCCCTCTCCCCCGCCTGCCCGCGCCACCCCGGCGCCGCCGCCGGTCCCGCCGGGGCCGTCCGGATTCGTGACGTTCGTCGACACCGCGGCCGACCCGGGCTTCGACCTTCCCACCGACGCGCGCCGCACCGGCACCCGCTGGTACGCGCTCGGCCACCTGACGGCCGCGCCCGACGGCTGCGCGCAGCGGTGGGCCGGGCGGCTGGCGTTCGGCCACGACCCGGTGGCCAACCGGATCGCCGGGCTGCGCGCCCTCGGCGGCGACGCCGGGCTGGTCTTCGGCGGCCCGGCCGGCGAGGCCGCCGCCACCTGCACCAGGCCGGGCGCGCTGGCCGCCGCCTACCGGCGGGCCGTCGGCGCCTTCGACGCCCGCTACGTCGACTTCGACCTGCCGCGCCCCGGCGACCAGGCGACGGTGCTGCGCCGCGCCCGCGCGATCAGGGCCGTGCAGCGGGAGCGTCGGCTGAGCGTCAGCTTCACGCTGCCGCTCCACCCCGACGGGCTGTCGGCGCGCGACGCGCTGATGCTGCGCCTCACCCGCGAGGCGGGCGCCCGCCTCGCCACCGTGAACGTGCTGGCCGAGATCGCGCCGCAGAACGCCCCCGAAGGCCGCCTGCTACGACTCGCCAAGGCCGTACGAGCCGCCCAGACCCAGCTCACGAGCCCGTACGGACCGACAGTCGCGAACAAGACCACCACCCGCCAACCGTCCCGGCCGACGGGCACGGCCGCAGCCGCCATCGGCGAACGGCCCCGGTCGGCGGCCACGGCCCAAGCCGCCACCGGCGAGCCGTCCAGGCTGACCGGCACGGCAGCAGCCGCCACCGGCGAGCCGTCCGGGCTGACGGGCGCGGACAGGGCCGCCGCCGGCGCGCTGGCCCGGGCGGCGGGCTCGGACGGGATCAGTGGCGGGCCGCCTCGGCTGGCGTTGACGTGCGTGCTGGCCGATCCCGGAGATCTGAGTGTGACGGACGCGCGGAAGCTGGCCGCGTTCGCCGCCCGGCACGGGCTGGCGTGGCTGTCGCTGAGGGGCGCCGCCCCCGACCCGGAGGTGGCCAGGGCCTTGCGGAGCTGATCATTACAGCCACCCTTGCCGGAACTATAGGCTTTCGCTGCGGGACGCGGCCTATGAGCGGTTAGGGGAGTCAGGGTGGCCACCAGGCCGGAAACGGCGAAGAAGATCCTCATCTACTGGATGGACGGCATGGTCCTCCTGATGGGCATCGCCTTCGTCGCCACGATCGCCGTCGCGGCCCAGATGAGCATGATCGGCTGGGTTGGCGCGGCGGCCTCCATCACGTGCCTGACCGTGGTCCTCGTCATGTTCTCCCTCATCCTCAGGGACGCCTTCGACAACCGGCCCCGGCCCACGGTCAAGCTGCTCGTGTCCGGGGTGGCGGTGGTGGCGGTCCTCCTGCTGCCGATGCCGCGGGACGGCTCGTTCATGACCTGGGAGGTCGTGGCGTACCTCTGGCTCAGCGTCGTCCTGCTCCACCTGCCGTTCTGGGCGACCGCCCTGATGGGCACGGCGCTGGTCACGGCCATCACCGTCATGCAGACGGGGCACGGCGGTCCGTGGCAGGCGGTGCTGCTGATCCAGCTGTCCGGCGCCGTGCTGATGCCGCTGGCCATGTGGTCGTGGCGCTGGCTCTGGTGGACGATCAGGGACGCGCACGACAGCCAGGCGGCCAAGTCCAGGCTCGCCGTCGCCGAGGAGCGGCTGCGCTTCGCCCGCGACCTGCACGACCTGCTCGGCCACAGCCTGTCCGTCATCACGCTCAAGAGCGAGCTGGCCGCCAAGCTCGCGACCAAGGACGCCGCCAAGGCCGCGGCCGAGATGGCCGACGTGCGGCGGCTGACCGGCGAGTCACTGACGGAGGTCCAGCTCGCCGTGGACGGCTACCGGTCGCTGGACCTGGACGAGGAGCTGGCCAGGGCGCGCGCCGTGCTGGAGGCCGCCGGCACCCGGTGCGTCGTCGAGGCGGGCACCGGCGAGCTGCCGCCCGCCGCCCGCGCGCTGCTCGCCTGGGTGGTGCGCGAGGGCGCCACGAACGTGCTCAAGCACAGCTCCGCCTCCCGCTGCTCGATCACCTTCGCCGACGGCGTGCTGGAGATGCGCAACGACGGCGTGCACGGCACGAACATCAGCGCCGTGAACGGCACGCCGAACGGCGCCGGGAGCGGACTGCGCGGCCTGGCCGAGCGGATGACCGCCGCGGGCGGCGCCTTCTCCGCCGGGCCGGTGCGCGACGGGGAGTTCGTGCTGCGGGCGCGGGTGCCGGCATGAGGCGCGCCACCAAGCTCGACAAGGTCCGCTGGCTCATCGTCTACTCGACGGACTTCGTCCTCGCGCTGGGCCTGATCGGGCTCATGATGGTGTACGCGGCGTGGGACGGCGGCATGCCGGGTCCGCTGGCCGCCGCCGGGGCCGTGCTCGTCGTCTCGGTCGTGGTGCTCGGGATGCGGGTCTTCCGGCTGGCGGTCAGGGGCGCGGCCCGGCCGACCAGGCTGCTGGCCGCCGGCGGGGTGATGGCGCTGCTGCTGACGCCGTTCGCGGCCGTGCCGACGATCGCGCTGTGGCCGGCGATGGTGTCGCCGTGGGTCCGCGGGCGCACCACCCTCCTGCTGTCGGCCGCGTCCATGGTCCCGGTGACCGCTCTCTTCATCGTGCTCGGCGTGTTCGAGCCGGCGCTGCTGCTCATGCAGGTCCTGTTCACCGGCCTGCTCGCCGGCGGCATCCCGGTGAACCTGTGGCTGTGGCGCATCACCAGGGAGGCGCACGAGGGCCAGGAGGCCAGGGCCCTGCTGGCGGTGTCGGAGGAGCGGCTGCGCTTCGCCCGCGACCTCAACGACCTGCTCGGCCAGAGCCTCACCGGCATCGCCGCCAGGACGGCGGGGGCCGAGGACCTGCTGCGCGCCGACCCCGAGGCGGCCTCCCGCGAGATGTTCGAGGTACGCGACGTCGCCCGGCGGTCGCTGCGCGAGGTGCGCGCGGCCGTGCAGAGCTACCGCGCGCTCGACTTCGACGAGGTGCTGGCCAGCGTCCGCGCGGTGCTGGAGGCCGCCGACGTGCGCTGCACCGTGGAGTGCGACGCCGGCGCGCTGCCGCCCGAGACCCGCACCCTGCTGGCCACCGTGGTCCGCGAGGGCGCCACCAACGTGCTCAAGCACAGCAAGGCCGAGCACTGCACGATCACCATCAAGGAGGGGATCCTGGAGATGACCAACGACGGCGTCATCGGCCCGCCGGGCGAGCACGCGCCGAACGGCCTCGGCGGGCTCGCCCAGCGCGTGCGCGGCGCCGGGGGCACGCTCTCGGCCGCGCCCACGCCCGGCGGCTCGTACGTGCTCAGGGTGGTGGTGCCGGCATGACCACGCGCGTGCTGCTGGCCGACGACGAGCACCTCATCCGGGGCGCGCTGGCGGCGCTGCTCGACCTGGAGGACGGCATCGAGGTCGTGGCCCAGGTGGGCAGGGGCGACGAGGTGGTGGACGCGGTCGCGGAGCACCGGCCGGACGTGGCGGTGCTGGACATCGAGATGCCCGGCATGGACGGGCTGAGCGCCGCCGAGCGGATCAGCTCCACGTGCAAGATCGTGATCCTGACCAGCCTGGGCCGGCCCGGCTACCTGCGCAGGGCCATGGCCGCCGGGGTGAGCGGGTTCCTCGGCAAGGACGCCTCCGCCGAGGAGCTGGCCATGGCGATCCGCAAGGTCCAGTCGGGCGGGCGCTATCTCGACGCCGAGCTGGCCGCCGCCGCGATGGCGGCCGGCGACAGCCCGCTCACCGACCGGGAACGCGACGCGCTGCGGCTGGCCGCCGACGGCCACCCGATCGCGCGGATCGCGGGCGAGCTGCACCTGACAGAGGGCACGGTGCGCAACTACCTGTCGAGCGCCATGACCAAGCTGAACGCGCAGAACCGGCTGGAGGCGATCAGGACGGCGCAGCGCATGGGCTGGCTCTAAGGCTGTCCGGCTCTGACCAGGAGGGCGACGCACTCCACGTGGTGGGTCATCGGGAAGGCGTCGAAGGCCCGCAGGTCGGCCAGCGGATAGCCGCGCTCGGCCAGCCAGGCGAGGTCTCGGGCCAGCGTCGCGGGGTCGCAGGACACGTACACGACGCGTGACGGCTCCAGGGCGGCGACGCGGGAGACCACGTCGCGGCCCAGGCCCGCGCGGGGCGGGTCGACGACCACGAGGTCCGCGCGCTCGATCTGGTAGCGGTCGAGGGCGTCCTCGACGCGGCCGCGCTCGATCCTGGCCTGGGGCAGGTCGCGCAGGTTGGCGCGGGCGTCGCGCACGGCGGCGGCCTCCGACTCCAGGCCGAACACGGCGCCCTCGGGGCCGACCGCCTCGGCCAGGCCGGCCGCGAACAGACCGGCGCCGCAGTAGAGGTCGAGCGCCCACTCCCCCGGCTCGGGGGCGGCGTAGGCGAGGACGGCGTCGAGGAGGGTCTCGGCGGCGCCCGGGTGGACCTGCCAGAAGCCGCTGCCCGCGACCCGGAACTCGCGCTCGCCCACCCGCTCGTGCAGCACGCCGGAACCGCGCCGCGCGGCGGTGCGGCCCTTGCCCTCGTCGAGCAGGACGGCGGCGGGCGCGTCGAGGTCGGGCACGGCGACGGGGCGGCGGTGGTGCGGGGTGACGACGACGGCCCGCTCGCCGCCGGACGAGGCGATCACCTCGACCGCGCGGGCGCCCGGCCAGTCGTGCGACTCGGCGCCGACGGCCTCCACCTCGGGGTGGGCGATCAGGCAGGCGTCGATCGGCTGGATCTCGTGGGAGCGGTGCCTGCGCAGGCCGAGCCGGCCGTCGGAAAGGGCGGCGAACTGGACGCGGGTGCGCCAGCCGAGCCCGTCCTTGGCGCCGGGCACCTCCTCGACGACGACCTCGCGCTCGATGCCGGCGAGGCGGCGCAGCTGCTCGGCCACCACGTCGGCCTTGAGCCGGCGCTGCGCCTCCAGGGTGGCGTGCTGCCAGTCGCAGCCGCCGCACAGGCCGGGGCCGGCGTACGGGCAGGGCGGCACGACCCGGTCGGGCGACGCCTCGATGACGCGCACCGCGTCGGCCCGCAGGAAGCGGCTCGTCTCCTCGGTGGCCTCGGCCACGACCCGCTCCCCTGGCAGCGCGTGGCGGACGAAGACCACACGGCCCTCATGGCGTGCCACGCACCAGCCGCCGTGGGCGACCGGACCTACCGTCAGCTCGAGCGATGCCTGTTCCACACCCGACAGCCTATGCCCGGCGGGGTCCCGCCCGGCCCGCTCGACTACGGTTGACGATCGTGACGGAGTCGGGGCGGGTGGTGCGCAGGAGGCTCGGCTTCGCCGGGACGCTCCTCGCCACGCTGTTCTTCTGCGCCTCGCTGACGCCCTCGCTGCTGCCGCGTACGTGGGAGTACCAGGGGGTGATGGGGGCCGTCACGGCCATACTCGGCTACGGCGTGGGCGCGTCGATCGGGGCCGGGTGCCGCGCGGTGATCCGCTACCGGCCGCCCGCGCGGTGGGTGCGGCGGGCCTGGGAGGTCATGCTCGGGGTGTGCGCGGCGCTGACGGTGGCGGCGCTGTCCTACAGCTACGGCTGGCAGCGCGACCTGCGGGCGCTCATGGGCATGGACACCGTGATCCCCTGGTATCCGCCGGTCATCATCGGGCTGGCCACCGTGCTGTTCTGCGTGTTCCTGACGCTGGCCCGGCTGGTGCGGCTGGGCGGGCGCAAGCTGATCGGGTGGCTCGACCGCTACGTCCCGCACGTCGTGGGACACGCGATCGGGGGGATCCTGGTGGCCTTCCTGATCGCGGTGTTCTTCAACGACGTGCTGTTCTCCGGGTTCGTCGCCGCGATGAACAACGTCTCGTCGGTGGCCAACGAGAGCACGCAGGCGGGCGTGCGCCGCCCGGCCTCGCCGGAGCTGTCGGGCGGTCCGCGGTCGCTGGTGGGCTGGCAGGAACTCGGCAAGGAGGGGCGCACGTTCACCGGCGCCGCGCTGACCCCGCGCGAGCTGGAGACGTTCTCCGGCAAGCCCGCCGAGCAGCCGATCAGGGTGTACGTGGGCCTGGAGTCCGCGCCCACGCCGCGCGCGCGGGCCGACCTGGCGGTGCGGGAGCTGGAGCGCACCGGCGCGTTCGAGCGGCCGGTGCTGGCCGTGCTGGGCACCACCGGCACGGGCTGGGTCGATCCCGGCCTCTGCGAGGCGCTGGAGTACATGTACAACGGCGACACGGCCACGGTCGCCGTGCAGTACTCGTACCTGCCGAGCTGGGTGTCGTTCCTCGTCGACAGGGACCGGGCGGCGGTGGCCGGCCGGACGCTGTTCGACGCGGTCCGGGAGCGCTGGGAGCGGCTGCCCGCGGACGACCGGCCGCTGCTCCTGGTGGGCGGCGAGAGCCTCGGCTCCTACTCGATGGAGAGCGCGTTCAGCGGGCTGGACGACATGGTCGCCCGCACGGACGGTGCGCTGTTCGTCGGCTCACCGTACGCCAACCCCATCTGGTACGAGCTCACGACGGAGCGCGACCCCGGCAGCCCGGTCTGGCGGCCCGTCTACGGGTCGGGCGAGATCGTCCGGTTCGCGCAGCGACCCGCCGACCTGGCGGGCGAGCCGCGCCCGCGGGTGGTCTACCTGCAGAACGCCTCCGACCCGGTGGTGTGGTGGACACCCCGGCTCATCTTCGACCGGCCGGCCTGGCTGGAGGAGCCGCGCGCGCCGGCGATCAACCCGCAGATGAACTGGTTCCCCCTGGTGACCTTCTGGCAGGTGCTGGGCGACATGACGGCCGGGCTGGGCACCCCGCCCGGCTACGGCCACCGCTACGGGTCGCTCATCGTGTACGGGTGGGCGGCCGTCGCCCCGCCCCCCGGCTGGACCGCCGCCGACTCCGCGCGCCTGGGCGTCCGCATCAGCGGCGGTTGACGTCCTTCTCGCCGGACGAGCGCTGCAGCGGGCGGCGCACCCCGCCGGGGGCGAGCGGCTCGGGACGGCCGGACAACCGGGTGGACGAGTGGAGCTGCCACGGCACGCTGGTCACCATCACGCCCGGCTTGAACAGCAGCCGCGCCTTCAGCCGGAACGCGCTCTGGTTGTGCAGCAGGTGTTCCCACCAGTGGCCGACCACGTACTCGGGGATGAAGACGGTCACCACGTCGCGCGGGGAGCGGCGGCGTACGGACTTGACGTAGTCGAGGATCGGCTGGGTGATCTCGCGGTAGGGCGAGTCGAGCATCTTCAGCGGCACCTGGATGCCGCGGCGCTCCCAGTCCTCCCGCAGGCGGCGCGCGTCCTCGCCCTCGACGCCGACCGTGATCGCCTCCAGCGTGGAGGGCCGGGTGGCGCGGGCGTAGGCGAGCGCCCGCATGGTCGGCTTGTGCACCTTGGACACCAGCACGATCGCGTGGTTGCGGGCGGGCAGCGTGGTCATGTCGACGTCCTCGGTGAGCTCCAGCTCGGCCGCGACGTTGTCGTAGTGGCGCCTGATGCCCTTCATCATGAGGAACAGCAGCGGCATCGCGATGCACACGATCCACGCGCCCACCGCGAACTTGGTGACCAGCACGACCACGAGCACCAGCCCGGTCATCACGGCGCCGAAGAAGTTGATGGTCCGCGACCGGTGCATCTGGTGGCGGGCCTTCAGGTCGTCCTCGGTACGCAGCCGGCGCGTCCAGTGGATGACCATGCCGGTCTGGCTGAGCGTGAAGGAGACGAAGACGCCGACGATGTAGAGGTTGAGCAGGCGGCTGACGTCGGCCTGGAAGCCCCACAGCAGCAGGCACGCCGCCAGGGCCAGGATGATGATGCCGTTGGAGAAGGCCAGCCGGTCGCCGCGGGTGTGGAGCTGGCGCGGCAGGAAGCGGTCCTGGGCCAGGATCGAGGCGAGCACGGGGAAGCCGTTGAAGGCGGTGTTGGCGGCCAGGAACAACACCAGCGCGGTCACGCCCGAGATGACGTAGAACGGGGCCGAGCCGCCGCCGAAGACCGCGTCGGCCACCTGGGAGATGATCGGCTGCTGGTGGTAGCCGGGGCCGACGGGAGTGCCGTCGGGCCGCAGCAGGTCGGTCGCGGCGACCGACGGATCCGCCACCTTGACGCCGGACGCCAGGCCGAGCGCGGTGATGCCGCCGAACATGGCGACCGCGATCAGGCCCATCATGAGCAGCGTCTTCGCGGCGTTGCGGCTCCGGGGCTTGCGGAAGGCGGGCACGCCGTTGCTGATGGCCTCGACGCCGGTGAGCGCCGCGCAGCCGGTGGAGAAGGCGCGCAGGATCAGGAACGCCGCGGCGAAGGCGGTCAGGTCGCTCTGCTCGGCCACGATGCCGAAGTCGGCGGTGGGGGCGCGCAGTTCGATGCCGAGGAAGACCAGCTCGTACGAGCCGATCGCGATCATGCCGAGCACGGCGAACATGAACGCGTACACCGGCACCGCGAACGCCAGCCCCGACTCGCGCAGCCCGCGCAGGTTGACCAGTGTGAGCAGGATCACGATGCCGATCGCGACCTGTGGCTTGTGCTGGGCGACGAACGGGATCGTGGCGCCCACGTAGTCGACGCCGTTGGCCACCGACACCGCGACGGTGAGCACGTAGTCGACCATGAGCGCGCTGGCCACCGTGAGCCCGGCGTTCTGCCCCAGGTTGGTGGAGGCCACCTCGTAGTCGCCGCCGCCGCTGGGGTAGGCGTGCACGTTCTGCCGGTACGACGCCACCACCGTCATCATGACGACGATGACGGCGATGGCGATCCACGGGCTGTAGGAGTAGAACGCCACACCCGCCAGGGACAGGATGACGAGGATCTCCTGGGGCGCGTACGCCACGGAGGAGAGGGCGTCGCTGGCGAAGACCGGCAGCGCGAGGCGCTTCGGCAGGAGCTGCTCGTGGAGCTGGCCGCTGCGCAGGGCTCGTCCCACGAGCAGGCGTTTGACGAGATCCGATGCTTTCGCCACGTTACGGAATGTTAGCCCGCTCCCGGATCCAGGCAGACGGCGAGCGCCCGGCGCGGTCCATACTGGTGTCGAGCGTCCAGATGACCGCGAAGTGCGGGGGAGTATGCATATTGTGATCATGGGATGTGGCCGGGTCGGCTCGACCCTCGCCCACATCCTCGAGGACAACGGCCACTCGATCGCGATCATCGACCGCGATCCACAGGCGTTCCGCCGCCTGCGGGCCGGGTTCCGCGGCCGCCGGGTGACCGGCATCGGCTTCGACCGCGACGTGCTCACCGAGGCCGGCATCGAGTCCGCCTCCGCCTACGTGGCCGTCTCCAGCGGCGACAACTCCAACATCATCTCCGCCCGGGTGGCCCGGGAGACGTTCGGCGTCGACAACGTGGTGGCCCGCATCTACGACCCGCGCCGGGCCGAGGTCTACCAGCGGCTCGGCATCCCCACCGTGGCCACCGTGCGGTGGACCGCCGACCAGATCCTGCGCCGCCTCCTGCCGGAGGGCACCGAGCCGCTCTGGCGCGACCCGACCGGCACGGTCGTGCTGGCCGAGGTGAACGTCAACCCGGCGTGGATCGGCACCCGCGTGGTCGACCTGGAGGACCGGGCGCGGGCCCGGGCGGCGTTCATCAACCGGATGGGCGAGGCCGTGGTGATCACCGGATCGACGGTGGTGCAGGAGGGCGACGTCCTCCACATGATCGCCGCGGAGCGCGACATGGACCGGGTCAACAAGCTGCTGGCCGCGGCGCCGGAGGAGGAAGACTGATGCGGGTCGCCATCGCCGGAGCGGGGGCCGTCGGCCGCTCCATCGCCGCCGAGCTCCTGGAGAACGGCCACGAGGTGCTGCTCATCGACAACAACCCCAGAGCGATCAAGATCGACAGTGTGCCGCGGGCCGAGTGGCTGCTCGCCGACGCGTGCGAGATCGCCTCGCTCGACGAGGCCGGGCTCAACAACTGCCATGTGGTCGTCGCCTCCTCCGGCGACGACAAGGTCAACCTCGTCGTGTCGCTGCTGGCCAAGACCGAGTACGGCGTGCCGCGCGTGGTGGCGCGGATCAACCACCCCAACAACGAGTGGTTGTTCAACGAGTCGTGGGGGGTCGACGTGGCCGTTTCGACGCCGCGTCTGCTGAGCGCGCTGGTCGAGGAGGCGGTGAGCGTCGGCGACCTGGTGCGGCTGATGACGTTCCGCCAGGGTCAGGCCAACCTGGTCGAGCTCACGCTGGCCGAGGACGCGCCGGTGGTGGGCCAGCGGGCGGGCTCGGTGCCGTGGCCGATTGACTCGGCGCTGGTGGCGATCCTGCGCGAGGGCAGGGTGCTGGTGCCCACCGCCGACGATCCGCTGGAGGCGGGCGATGAGCTGCTCTTCGTGGCCAACCAGGAGGTGGAGCAGGAGCTCGCCCGCCTGCTCTCCCAGCACTGACCCGTCTCCCGGCGCGGGACCCCGCCATGGAGCGCGGGGTCCCGGCAGGGCGGGCTCAGGTGGCCGGTGGGGTGATCGGGGTGCGGCCGCGGCCGAGCACCCAGACCATCGCCGTCAGGGCCGCCACCTGGAGCGGCCACCCCATGACGATCTTCGCGAAGCCCAGCGCCGCCACCGCCTGGTCGCCGCCGCCGAACAGGTAGACCGGCAGCTGCACCGCCACCCGCACCACACACGGGAGCATGAGCAGCCAGGTGAGCCGGGTGCAGAGCTTGACGATGCCCGGGTCCTTGCGCCATCCGACCGGGTCGTTGGTCACCGACCCGATGAGGAATCCGACGACCGGCCACCGGGCGACGATCGAGACCAGCATCGCGACCGCGTAGGCGCCGTTCCACAGGATGCCGGGCAGGAAGTAGTCCTTGGCCTCACCCGTACGGCTGGCGAAGAACGCGCCGATGGCGATGCCGATCAGGCTGTTGATGACGAACTGCGGCGTCGACCGCTGCACCAGCCTGACGACCAGGAGCAGCACCGCCAGCGCGATGCTGATCATGAGCGACAGGCGGAGCTCTTCGGTGATGATCCAGGTCAGGGTGAAGGCGATCGTCGGGACGGCCGCCTCGGCGATGCCCCGGACGCCGCCGAACGCCTTGGCGAGCTGGGCTCGGACCGCCGCCTCGACGGTCTGGTGGGCGGCCTCTCCGGCCTCGGCACTCACCTGATCAACTCCCTGGGCGCAGCTCGTATCGCGGATTGAACATCACCTTGCGTCCGTCCTGGATGCTCACCAGGCCCTCGGCCTTGACCGGGCGGCCCGGCTCGATGCCGGCGATCTTGCGGCGGCCGAGCCAGACCAGGTCGATCACGTCGGAGCCGTCGTAGAGCTCGGCTTCGAGCGCGGGCGCCCCGCCTCTCGGGCGCAGGGTGACAGTACGTAGCGTACCGGCGACGCAGAAGCGGCGGCGGCCGCCACACGCGGCGATGGGGGTGGCGCCGGCCTCGTCGGCGTCTTCGCGCAGCTCCTGGGCCTCGATCTCGGACTGGCTGGAGGTCAGCCGGCTCAGGAGACCGCGCAATCCCCCACGTTTGGGAGGCTCTGCCGTACTCATGATGAATCAGCCTATGTGATGAGGGCTGATCAGCGAATCTCGCTGATCTCCGGCCCTCGTCTGAAGGGGTTCTCACGCACCTCGGGCTGCTCGGCGGCGGCCTGGTCGTTCGGACGGCGCAGCGGGATCGACTCCTCGCGGGCCATCGGCTCGTCGCCGCGCACCACCACGATGTCCTTGATGAAGTCGACGAACGCGGCGGCCAGTTCGTCGTCGACCGCCGCCCGGCCGTTGACCACGGCCAGCAGGAACCAGCGCGACCCGTCGACGCCCATATAGCGGGCGGCCCTGTCGGAGCCCTCCACGGTCACCTTGCCCACCAGCTCGGCCCCGAACGGCCCCTCGCGCTCCTCCAGCGTCTTGGCGGCGTTCTTGATCTTGGCTCTGACCTCCTCCCACAGCCCGGACGACTTGGGCGCGGCCAGCGCCTGGAGCTGCAGCGAGCTCTCCTCCCACAGCACGACGACGCCGACGTGCTGGTCGCCCACCGAAGCCAGGCGGACGTCGAAGGCCGGGTTGTGGGGCAGCCGCAGGCCGCCCAGGTCGATCCGCTCGGTGTCGGGGTGGGGCTCGTCGGCGTCCCACGGGCCGGACTCGCGGGTGGGCGCCTGAGCGGTCGCCTCGGCCACCTGCTCCTGCTGCTCACGACGGCGACGACGGAACACTGTGTCTCACTCTCCCTGTATCAACGTCCTGTGGAACCGTGGCCGCCCGTGCCCCGCGCCGACCCGGGCAGCTCGCCGACCTCACGGAAGGCCGCCGTCTCCACCCGCTGGAAGACGAGCTGGGCCATCCGGTCGCCGCGGCGCAGCCTGAAGGGCTCCTTCGCGTCGGTGTTGATCAAGGTGACCTTGATCTCGCCGCGGTAGCCGGCGTCGACCGTGCCGGGGGCGTTCACCAGCGTGACGCCGTGGCGCGCGGCCAGCCCCGAGCGGGGATGCACGAACGCGGCGTAGCCGTCGGGCAGCGCGATCGCCACGCCGGTCCGGATGACGGCCCGCTCGCCCGGCAGCAGCTCGGCGTCCTCGGCGGCGTAGAGGTCGGCGCCGGCGTCGCCGGGATGGGCGTAGGAGGGCAGCGGCAGGCCGGGGTCGAGCCGCTGGATGAGAACCTCCGGCTCGCTCACGGGTTCACCTCGTAGTCCTGGTGTTCGGCCTGCAGGGCCGCGAGGTCGCCGTGTTCGGCGAAGTGCGTCATGTCCACCTCGATGAACAGCGCCGCCGCCCGGACGGCGACCGGGCCGCCCGGGGCGCCCACGCGCCCCTCAGCCTCAAGGTACGCCTTCCTGCCCGCTATCCCGGTGCACCAGGCGCGCAGGTGGAGTGTCGTGCCGACGGGAACGGGGAGAAGGTAGTCGGTCTCCAGCCGTGCCGTGACATAGGGCTTACGGAGCAGCCAGATGGACATTCCGATGACCTCGTCCATGGCGCTGGCGAGCACGCCGCCGTGCGCCAGCCCGGGCGCGCCCTGGTGCGACTCCCCCACGGTGAACGCGGCCTCGACGCTCGCGCCGTCGGGGGTGACGGCGGCGATGTGGAGACCGGTGGGGTGGTCGTCGCCGCAGCCGAAGCAGCGGCTGAAGTGGGAGCCGAGCGAGCCGCCCGCGGACGGCCCGTCAGGGTGCGTCTTCGGGGGCTCGGCGCCGGGTGGCGGGGTGGTCAGGGTGGAGCGGGTCACGGGTGATGAGATTACTCGCTGTCAGCACCGGATCGTCCCGCCGCACCGGGTTTCCCGTCGTCGGCGGGTCCTTGGGAGCCGGCCGGGGCGCCGGGCAGCTCCGAGCCGGCGGCGACCGGCGGGGCGACCGCCACCATGGAGGGTGGTGGAAGCGCCGGCAGGTCGGTCATCAGCTCGGGGAGCGCCCGGTAGATGACCGCGGCCACCGGCACGGCCACCACGGCCCCGGCGATGCCCGCCAGGATGCCGCCCACCGACAGCGCCAGGATGATCGCCAGCGGGTGGAACTTCAGCGCCCGCCCCACGATGAGGGGCTGCAGCACGTGGTTCTCCAGCTGCTGCTCGACCACCAGGATGCCGACGAAGATCAGCGCGTACACGATGCCCTTGGCTCCGAGCGTGACCAGGGTGGCGACGGTGCCGGCGAAGAAGATGCCGACGATCGGGATGAAGCTGGCCAGGAAGATCAGCACGGCCAGCGGCGCCCAGAGCGGCACCCCCATGCCGGCCAGCACGATGCCCATGACCACGCCGTGCACGGCGGCGACGAGCACGCTGCCCTGCACGTAGTGGGAGAGCGTGCTCCACGCGGCCCGGCCCGCCCTGTCGACCCGCGGCGACATCCGCCCGAAGCCCTTGAGGAACCAGCCCCAGATCCGGTCGCCGTCCTTGAGCAGGAAGAACGTGACGAACAGCAGCAGCACGATGGAGGCGAGCACCTCGACGGCCACGGCCCCGGCGGTCAGCACCGTGCCGGTGATGGCCGTGCGCTGGGCCTCGATGAGGGCGACCACCTCGTTGAAGTACTGGGTGATCTGCGTCTGCTGCAGGTGGAGCGGCCCGGTCACGAGCCATTCCTGCACTTCGCCCACCGTGGCCTGGACCTGCTTGACCAGGTTGGGGAACTCGTCGGTGGCGCGGGCCCCGACGAGCCAGCCGGTGCCGGCCAGGACCGCCAGGGCCGCGATCATGGTGAGCCAGGTGGCGTAGATGGGCCGCATGCCCGCCTGGCGCAGGCTCCTGGTCATCGGGAAGAGCAGCGCGGTCAGCAGCAGGGCGATCGCCACGGGCAGCACCACGAAGCTGAGCCGGGCGATGATCTGGACGAAGTAGAAGACGACCACGCCGGTGAGGATCAGGCACAGGCTCCAGGCCGCCATCTTGGCCAGCACGGGCGGCACGAGTTTGGTGGGGCGGTCGCTCAGCACACTCCAAGACTGGCACGTCCAAGCGCGGGACGCGCGCCTATCGACCGCCCCGTATTCCTCCCGCGGCGACCCCGCCCGCGGGGAAACTCCCGCGTCAGCCCAGCTCCACCTCGATCGAGGTCTCCTCGCCGTGCTCCAGCACGAACTCCTCGACGTGCCCGGCGCCGCACAGGTCGTCCTGGGCGAGCCGGACCAGCCCGGCCCTGGGCGAGGTCACCGTGAGCCTGGACACCTCCGCCCGCATCGACTGCTTGGCCTCGGACTTGGCCTTGCGCACCTGGCGGAGCACCTCGGAGGCGGCCTCCAGCACCGCAGGGTCGCCCGCGACGGCCCCGGGCTCCGGCCAGGCGGCGCCGTGCACCGAGCCCTCGCGCCACCAGGACCACACCTCTTCGGTGACGAACGGCAGGAACGGCGCGAACAGCCGCAGCTGCACGTCGAGCGCGCGGCGCAGCGCCTCGTGGGCCGACGCCGCCGCCGCGTCGCTCCCGTACGCCCTGGCCTTGACCAGCTCCAGGTAGTCGTCGCAGAAGGTCCAGAAGAACCGCTCGGCGACCTCCAGCGCCCGCGTGTGGTCGTAGCCGCCGAAGGCCTCGGTGGCCTCGCGCACCGCGCCGGACAGCGCCGCGAGCATCGACAGGTCGACCGGCTCGGTGACCTCGCCGCCGCCCTCGCCGAGCCCGAGCACGAACTTCGACGCGTTGAGGATCTTGATGGCCAGCCGGCGCCCGATCTTGAGCTGTCCGGCGTCGAAGGCCGTGTCGACGCCGTAGCGCCCGTTGGCCGCCCAGTAGCGGACCGCGTCGGAGCCGTGCTGCTCCAGCAGGTCCATCGGGGTGACCACGTTGCCCTTGGACTTGGACATCTTCTTGCGGTCGGGGTCGAGGATCCACCCGGAGATGGCCACGTCGCTCCAGGGCAGGCCGCCGAACTCCAGGTGGGACCTGACGACGGTGGCGAACAGCCAGGTGCGGATGATCTCGTGGGACTGCGGGCGCAGGTCGGCCGGGAACACCCGGCGGAACAGGTCGTCGTCGGTCTCCCAGCGCCCGGCGATCTGCGGCGTGAGCGACGAGGTCGCCCAGGTGTCCATGACGTCGGGGTCGGCCATGAAGCCGCCGGGCATGCCCCGCAGCTCCTCGGCGTAGCCGGGCGGGGCGTCGGACGACGGGTCGACCGGCAGCGCCTCCTCCGGCGGCAGGATCGGCTCGTCGTAGACCGGCTGCCCGTCCTGGTCGAGTGGATACCAGACGGGGAACGGCACGCCGAAGAACCGCTGACGGGAGATCAGCCAGTCACCGGCCAGGCCGCCCACCCAGTTGTCGTAGCGGGCCCGCATGTGCGGAGGGTGCCAGGCCAGCTCGCGACCCCGCTCCAGCAGCCGCTCGCGCAGCGCCTCGTCGCGCCCGCCGTTGCGGATGTACCACTGGCGGGTGGTGACGATCTCGAGCGGCTTGTCGCCGCGCTCGTAGAACTTGACCGGCCGCCGCACCGGCCGCGGGTCGCCCTCCAGATCGCCGGACTCGCGCAGCAGCTCCACGATCCGCTCGCGGGCGCTGTGGACGGTCTTGCCGGCCAGCTCCTTGTAGGGGTCGGTCTCGACGCCCTCGGGCGGCTCGGGCAGCAGCCGGCCGTCCCAGCCGATGACCGGGCGGGTCGGCAGGTCGAGCTCGCGCCACCAGGTCACGTCGGTGACGTCGCCGAACGTGCAGATCATCGCGATGCCGGTGCCCTTGTCGGGCTCGGCCAGGTGGTGGGCCAGCACCGGCACCTCGGCGCCGAACAGCGGGGTGAGCACGGACGTGCCGACCAGCGACCGGTAGCGCTCGTCGTCGGGGTGGGCGACCAGCGCCACGCAGGCCGGGATCAGCTCAGGCCGGGTCGTCTCGATCCAGACCGGCCCCTTCTCGCCGTAGAACGAGATCTTGTGGAAGGCGCCGGGCCACTCGCGGTCCTCCAGCTCGGCCTGGGCGACGGCGGTGCGGAAGGTGACGTCCCACAGCGTCGGCGCCTCGGCGAGGTAGGCCTCGCCGCGCCGCAGGTTGCGCAGGAACGCCCGCTGCGACACCCGGCGCGACTCGTCGCTGATCGTGGTGTAGAGCAGCGACCAGTCGACCGACAGGCCGACCCGCCGCCACACCTCCTCGAACGCCCGCTCGTCGATCTCCGTCAGCTTGTGGCAGAGCTCCACGAAGTTGCGCCGCGAAATGGAGACCTCACGTTTGCCGGGCTTCTCCGGTGGCACGAAGTCGGGGTCGTACGGCAACGACGGATCGCAGCGCACGCCGTAGACGTTCTGGACGCGGCGCTCGGTGGGCAGGCCGTTGTCGTCCCAGCCGATCGGGTAGAACACCGACTTGCCGATCATGCGCTGGTAGCGGGCCATGATGTCGGTGTGGGTGAAGGAGAAGACGTGACCGACGTGCAGGGAGCCGGAGACGGTGGGCGGCGGCGTGTCGATCGAGTAGACCTGCTCGCGCGGCCTCGACCGGTCGAACCGGTAGGTGCCCTGCTCTTCCCAGCGGGCTACCCATACCTGCTCCAGGCCGTCGAGAGACGGTTTCTCGGGCATGGACGCATGGCGTAGTCGCTGCTGAGTCATGCCTCCTTATGGTACGGCTTGCCGGGGCCTCGAAGCGGCACAGACTAGGGTTCGTTACAAAGGGGAAGGAGAGATCGCATGGCGGATGACAAGCCCGACATCGCCTGGCGAGTCGTCGGGGGCCTGGTGGGGCTGGTGACAGCCTGGGCCGCCAGGAAGCTGCTCGGGTTCGCCTGGGTGAAGGCGACCGGCAAGGAGCCGCCTATCGACCCAGACTCACCCGAGGTCAGCATGGGGGAGGCGATCGGCTACGCCGTCGTGATGGGCGTCGGCATGTCCGTCGCGCAGATCGTGGTCAACCGGACGGCCAAGAAGCGCTACGACTCATGGCGGGCTCTGAAGCGGACGGTGACTCCAGAGAGCTGAGAAACTCGCTGGCCCAGCGGTCCACGTCGTAGGTGGCGACCCGGCGGCGCATCGTACGCATCCGCCGGGCCAGCTCGTGCGGCGTGGCCCGCATGGCGGCGAGCATCTGGCGCTTGAGGTCCTCCACGTCGTACGGGTTGACCAGGAACGCCTGGCGCAGCTCGTCGGCCGCCCCGGCGAACTCGCTGAGCACCAGCGCGCCGTTCAGGTCGTGGTGGCAGGCGACGTACTCCTTGGCGACCAGGTTCATCCCGTCGCGCAGCGGCGTGACCACCATGACGTCGGCCGCCAGATAGAGCGCGGCCAGCTCGTCCTTCGGGTATGACTGGTGGAAGTACTGGATCGGCTGGCTGCCGAACTCCGAGGTCTCGCCGTTGATCCGCCCCACCTGCAGCTCGATGTCGTCGCGCAGGCGCCTGTATTCCTCCACCCGCTCCCGGCTGGGCGTGGCGATCTGCACGAACACCGCCTCGCCGGGGGTGATCCGGCCGTCCTTGAGCAGCTCGCCGAACGCCTCCAGGCGCTGCCCGATGCCCTTGGTGTAGTCGAGCCGGTCCACGCCGAGCAGCACGTGCTCGGGGTCGCCCAGCTCCATCCTGATCTCCTTGGCGCGCGAGACCACCTCCGGCCGGCGCACCATCTCGTCCAGCTCGCCGAAGTCCACGCTGATCGGGAACGCCTGCGTGCGGACGATCCGGTCCTCCAGGAAGATCTCACTGCCCTTGTACGGGACGCCGAGCAGCCTGCGGCACAACCGGCGGAAGTTCGCGGCCCCGCCGGGCAGCTGGAATCCGACCAGGTCGGCGCCGAGCAGACCCTGGACCAGCTCGCGCCGCCACGGCAGCTGCCAGAACAGCTCGACGGGCGGGAACGGGATGTGCAGGAAGAAGCCGATGCGCAGGTCGGGCCTGAGCTCGCGCAGCATGGCGGGCACGAGCTGCAGCTGGTAGTCCTGCACCCACACGACCGCGCCTTGCTCGGCGTGCGCGGCCGCCGCGCGGGCGAAGCGCTCGTTGACCGCCCGGTACGCCTCCCACATCGACCGCTCGAACACCGGCGGCGCCACCACGTCGTGGTAGAGCGGCCAGAGCGTCGCGTTGGAGAAACCCTCGTAGTAGAGCTCGATCTCCTCGGCCGTCAGCGGGATCGAGATGAGGTTCATCCCGTCCTGCTCGAACGGCTCCAGCTCCTCGTCCGGCGCCCCGGGCCAGCCCAGCCAGGCGCCGTGGCGACGCTGCATGACCGGCGCGATGGCGGTGACGAGACCACCAGGGCTCCGGCGCCACGAGGCCGTTCCGTCTTGCTCGACGACCCGGTCGACGGGCAACCGGTTCGCGACGATCAGAAACGAACTACGGCCAACCACCCAATTCCTCCTTGACTCACTGTCACGGAAGGCGCGAAGCGCGCCTCACAGCGGCCACCACCGAGTCCGGCCCCGCATGGGGGACGATCGCGGCGATATGGGCATCGGGCCTGATCAGCCACGCCTCATCGGGTCTGGCGCCGAGCCTCTCAGCGAGCACGCCCGACCCATCCACCTCCGCGAGCTCGCGGACGACGAGCGGCGCCGTACAGACCTTGCCCAGGACCTGCGCAAACAAACCCGAATCACACATTTCGCCCAGGAGTACCAGGAAACCGTCGGGGCAGAACTCGCGCAGCCGCCCCCCGGGCACCGGCATGTCGGGCACGATCACGCCGGGGCAGGGATCGCACAGCGCGCCCTTGGGCGGCCTGCCCGCGAACGGCCGGCCGGGGTCGGGGGTCGTGAGCGGCGAGTCCACGTACCAGAAGGGCTCGGCGAACCGCCCGGAGTCGACGCCGTCGGCCCGCCCGGTGGCCAGCGCGGTCTCCAGCGCCGCACGCCTGCGCGCCCGCTCCTCGTCCGTACGGGGCGCGAGGAAGCGCATGGTGGCCGCCGTGACCTCCAGGTTCTCGCGGGCGGCGGCGTGCCGCTCGTCGTGGTACGTCTCCAGCAGCTCCTCCGGCGCCCACCCGTTGAGCACGAACGCGAGTTTCCACGCGGCGTTCTCGGCGTCGGGCACCCCGGAGTTCAGGCCGCGCGCCCCGAACGGCGCGACCAGGTGGGCGCAGTCGCCCGCCAGCAGCACCCGCCCGGCCCGCATCCGCGAGGCGATGCGCGAGTGGAAGCGGTAGGTCGTCTGCCACAGCAGCTCGTAGTCGCGGTCGCCGACGATCGCCCGGATCTTCCGCGCCACCTCCTCACCGGTGGGCACGGCGTGCGGCGGGATCTGCCAGTCGACGCGGTAGGTGGAGCCGGGGCAGGGGTGGACGAGCACCTGGCGGCCGGGGTTCCACACCGGGTCGAAGTGGAAGCGCCGCTCGTGCTCCCAGCCGGGCAGGTCGGCGCGGACGTCGCAGATGAGGAACTGGTCGTCGAACGTCTCGCCGTCGAACGTCACCCCGAGCGCCTGCCGCAGCGCCTGGCCGCGGGCGCCCGCGCAGACCACCGCGTACGGGGCGCGCAGCACGCGGTCGCCGCAGCGCACGGTGACGCCGCCGTCGTCCTGTTCGAGACCGGTGACCCGGTGGTCCCACCGCACCTCGGCCAGCGGCTGGGCGGCGAGCGCCGCGTCGAGGATCTGCTCGGTGCGGGTCTGCGAGATGTTCACGCACGCGGGCAGCCCCGGCCCGCCGTCGAAGGTCCAGGAGAACAGCTCCTCGCCCCGGTAGTACGTGCGGGCCGTGGTCCAGGCCAGGCCCTCCTCCGCGATCCGGCCGGCGCCGCAGGCCGCCCAGATGTCGAGCACGTCGCGCTGCTGGCAGATCGACTTCGACCCGGCCGGCTCGCGCCCCGGCCGCCCGTCGAGGACGAGCACCCGCACCCCCCAGCGGGCCAGCAGCAGCGCCGCGGTCTGCCCCACCGGCCCGGCGCCGACCACGATGACCTGCGCGTCCTGCATCGGCCCTCCTCAGCTCTGGAGCCGCGCCCACACCTCGCGGTCGCGCTCCGCCGTCCAGACGCGCGGCCGCTCGACCCCGTCCAGCTCGTCCCACAGCCGGGAGACGTTGAACGGCATGCAGTGCTCGAAGATCGGCCAGGCGCCGTAGCGGGGTTCGAGCGCCCGGTGCGCGGCCTGGAACGCCTCCTTGAGCGTGCCGCCGCGCTCGTGGGCCGCGCCGACCTCACGCAGCATGACCCGCAGGAACTCGCGGGTCTGGGCGATGGCCGCGTCGACCTCCGACCGGCCGCGCGCCACCTCTCCCCTGCCGCCGACCAGCGTCCGCGCGCCGAACGAGGCCACCCGGTCCAGCGTCGCCGACGCCCATGCGCGGTGGAAGGCGTCGCCGGTGTAGAGGGCGGCCCGCGACTCGACCAGGTCGCCGGCGAACATCACGCGCTGCTCCGGCAGCCACGCCACCAGGTCGCCCTCGGTGTGGCCGCGCCCGCAGTGGTGCAGCTCCAGCCGGCCGCGCCCGCCGCCGAGGTCGATGGCGAGCCGGTCGCCGAACGTGAGCGTCGGCCAGGTCAGGCCGGGGATCGACGCGGGCTCCTTGAACAGCCGGGGCATGCGGGCGTACTCGCTGGCCCAGTCCTCCGCGCCGCGCTCGGCGATCAGCTCGCGGGTCTTCTCGTGCGCGACGATCACGTCCGCGCCGAACGCCGACGCGCCCAGCACCCGCACCGCGTGGTAGTGGGACAGGACCAGGTAGCGGACCGGTTTGCCGGTGTGCTCGCGCAGCAGCGCCAGCCATTCGCGGGCGGCCACGGGGGTGGCCATGGCCTCGAAGCAGACCAGGAAGTCCTCGCCCTCGACGGCGCCGACGTTGGGGTCGCCCTCGGCGGTCAGCGCGTACACGCCCTCGGCCAGTTCCTCGAAGGAGCGCGTCTTGTCGGCGAGGTCCGCCGACGAGGCGAACGGCTTGGCCATGATCCCTCCCGGTCAGGCGACGGCAGCTAGGACATACCCGGCCATCATCCGCTTCTTCCCGCCGATCCTGGCCGAAGTCAACGGGTGACGGCCCGCGTGCTTGACAGGGGCCGTCAGGCGTGAAGTGATTACCGAACAGTCGGTCGGTAATCGGGAGGGTCCATTGGAGACCGCGCGTCGCATGATGGACGACGACACCGCCTCCGCCGCGCTCGGCATCGAGCTGGTCGAGCTGGATCCCGGCCGGGCCGTGTGCCGGATGAAGGTCACCGGCCAGATGATCAACGGGCACGCGCTCTGTCACGGCGGCTACGTGTTCCTGCTGGCCGACACGGCGTTCGCGTGCGCGTGCAACACCTACGGCCCCGTCACGGTCGCGGGCGGCGCCGACATCACCTTCGTCTCCCCCGTCCGCGAGGGCGACGTGGTCGCCCTCGGCGGTCAGCGCGTACACGCCCTCGGCCAGTTCCTCGAAGGAGCGCGTCTTGTCGGCGAGGTCCGCCGACGAGGCGAACGGCTTGGCCATGGTCCCTCCCGGTCAGGCGACGGCAGCTAGGACATACCCGGCCATCATCCGCTTCTTCCCGCCGATCCTCTTCGAAGTCGACGGGTGACGGCCCGCGTGCTTGACAGGGGCCGTCAGGCGTGAAGTGATTACCGAACAGTCGGTCGGTAATCGGGAGGGTCCATTGGAGACCGCGCGTCGCATGATGGACGACGACACCGCCTCCGCCGCGCTCGGCATCGAGCTGGTCGAGCTGGATCCCGGCCGGGCCGTGTGCCGGATGAAGGTCACCGGTCAGATGATCAACGGGCACGCGCTCTGTCACGGCGGCTACGTGTTCCTGCTGGCCGACACGGCGTTCGCGTGCGCGTGCAACACCTACGGCGCCGTCACGGTCGCGGGCGGAGCCGACATCACCTTCGTCTCGCCCGTCCGTGAGGGCGACGTGCTGGTGGCCGAGGCCGCCGAGCGCACCCGCTACGGGCGCAGCGGCGTCTACGACGTCACGGTGCGCAGGGCGGACGGCAAGGTGGTGGCGGAGTTCAGGGGGCGGAGCAGGGAGCTGAGATGAGCGGGGGCGGGCTACAGGGGGACGTGCGGAGGTTCGGCGGGCTACGGGCCTAAGCGCCCGCGCTCCTGGCCGGGCGGCAGCGTCTTGACCCGCAGGTCGTCGCGGATGGCGGCGGCGAGCTTCTTGGTGGCCATGCGGTTGAGCGTGCCGCCGGCCACGGCGCCGGTGAGGAACGGGCCGAACGTGGTCAGGTGGCGCCCGAGGACCCTCAGCAGGCGGTTGCGCAGCGCGGTCTTGGTCGCGGCGCCGAGCGCCAGCGTCACCGAGGAGGGGGCCAGCGGGTCGATCCCGCGCTGCTTGGCCCAGGCGGCGGTGAAGGCGATCGCGCGCTGGGCGCCGGTGCCGTCGACGTGCACCCCGTACACCTCGTGCAGCTCGGCGAGGAGCTTGACCTCGATGGCGGCCACCACGATGGTCTCGGCGACGAGCTGGGCGGGGGCGGAGAGGAGGAGAGGAGGAGCGGCGAACTCGGCCGCCGCGACCGCGCCGCCGATGGCGCCGACCGTCATCGTGCCCTTCATGGCGGTGCGTACCAGGTCGTCGGCGAGCTCCTCGCCGGTCAGGCCCTGGTGGTGCTGGGAGAGCGTGTGCAGGTCCCTGATCGGGATGCGGGGCGCGATGTTGAGGAAGACGTCGGCCAGCCATCGGCCGCGGCCGGCGCCGGACTTCCTGGCTCTCGCCGCGCCCACGGAAAGCGCGCGTGTGAGTCGGCCGAGCAGTTTGCGCCGCTCGGCCGGTTCGAGCTCACCCGGCTGGGTGAGCCTGCCCACGAGTTCGCCGACCTCTTGACCGGGGTCGGCGGCCTCGTCTTCTGAGTGTCGATCAGGTGATGCCACGCGTATGCCTCCTTATCAGGCGGCGCACTCCCGGCAGATCTGCTGGCCGTTCTTCTCCGAGGCCAGCTGGCTGCGGTGGTGCACCAGGAAGCAGCGCGCGCAGGTGAACTCGTCAGCCTGACGCGGGATCACGCGCAGGCTGAGCTCTTCGTTCGACAGATCCGCACCGGGCAGCTCCAGCGACTCGGCCAGGTCGGTCTCGTCGATGTCGATGCTGCCAGACGACTTGTCAGTGCGCCGCGCCTGGAGTTCCTGGAGGCTGTCTTCGCCCAGGTCGTCGTCGGTCTTGCGCGGGCTGTCGTAGTCGGTAGCCATCGTGCTTACTCCATCCCCCTCATCAATATGTGTTCGCGCTCATCGCGCGTGTTCTAACGTCCGGGAAGCTCATCTTGTGCCCGTTCCGCCGGGGAGATTTCCTCTCGGTACCCCGAGGAAACGGACGACGAACCTCCCAACACGTCAGGGCCTGCTGCCGACGGCAGTGGTTAGCCAAATATGGCGAAACCCACAGCCTTGGCGTCATGCGCCACCGTGTTCGACGGCACATCCAACCACATGTGCGACGCGAACGAGACGCCCCCCGTGGGGCAACACGCCGGATCAACGTCGCGGCAGCCGGATCGTCACCACTAGTCCGCCACCCTCCCGCGGCACCGCGTTGACGTTGCCGCCGTGAGCCTGCACCACAGCACGGACGATGGACAGCCCGAGACCCGCTCCCTTGGCCGAATCCACCCGGTCGGCGTTGAGCCTCCTGAACGGTTCGAACAGGCTGTTCACCTCGTACGCCGGGACATGCTGCCCCGTGTTGGCCACCTGAACAACCAAGGCCCCGTCCACCATTCCCGTACGGATCCAGACTTTTCCGTTTTCGGGAAGGTTGTACTTGACGGCGTTCTCCAGCAGATTGCTCACCGAGCGTTCCAGGAGCACCGGATCGCCGATGGTAGGGGTGCTCACCAGTTCGGTGGTGAGCGTGACGCCGTGCTCCGCGGCGAACGGCGTCACCTGGTCCACGGCCGTCTGCGCGACCTCCTTGACGTCCACCGGCTTGCGCACCGCGAGCTCGCGCTCGCTCCTGGCCAGCAGCAGCAGGCCCTCGATGAGCTTCTCGTTGCGCGCGTTGACCTCCAGGAGGGTACGGCCGAGCGCCTTGAGGTCCTCGGACGCCTCCGGATCGGACAGCGCGATCTCCAGCACCGTCCTGTTGATGGTCAGCGGCGTGCGCAGCTCGTGGGAGGCGTTGGCGACGAACCGGCGCTGGGTGTCGAAGGCGACGTTGAGCCGGGTGAGCATGTCGTCGAAGGTGTCGGCGAGCTCCTTCAGCTCGTCGTCCGGGCCTTCCAGGCCGATGCGCTGGTGGGCCAGCGTGCTCTCGGAGAGCTTGCGGGCGGTCGCGGTCATCTGGGTGACGGGCCGCAGGGCCCGGTCGGCCACGAAGTAGCCGAGGATGACCGCCAGGATGCCGACGCCGAGCAGCACCAGGATCGACTGCCTGACGAGGGTGTCCAGCACCTCGCTGATCTGGTTCACCCGCAGCAGCTGCACCTGCTGCTGCAGGTCGGCCGCGAACTCCGGGGAGATGTAGCCGGGCACCTGGAGCTGGAACTCGAACCCGGTGTAGAGCGTCGAGCGGATGATGAAGTACATGACCACGAGCAGCATCGCGCCGGCCGTGAAGAACATCGCGCTGTAGGTGAGCGTGAGCCGCCAGCGGATGCTGACCTTCCCGGTCAGCCCCTTGATGCCCGCCGCCGGGTCGTGCTTCACCGGGCCGTACTCGGGCGGCGGCGGGCCGTCCCAGGCAGGCGGCCCGCTCGGCGGGGGCGGCGGCCCCTGCCTGGCGGCCCGCGCCGAGTGCGGGCTGATCATCGGATGCGTCGGCACCGACTCACGGCCCGGCTCCCGATCCGACGGTTCTGTCACAACTTGTACCCCACGCCGGGGACGGTCTCGATCACCTGAGGCTCGCCCAGCTTCTTCCGCAGCGTCATCATGGTCACCCGCACCACGTTGGTGAACGGGTCGATGTTCTCGTCCCATGCCTTGTCGAGCAGGTCCTCCTGGCTGACCACCGCGCCCTCGGCGCGCAGCAGCTCCTCCAGGACGGCGAACTCCTTCTTGGTCAGCACGATCTCCCGGCCGTCACGCTCCACGAGCCGCTTGCCCGGGTCGAGCCGGATGCCGGAGCGCTCCAGCACCGGCGGCAGGGCCGGCGCCGACCGGCGGCCGAGCGCCCGCACCCGGGCCACCAGCTCGACGAACACGAACGGCTTGGCGAGGTAGTCGTCGGCGCCCAGGCCGAGCCCCTCCACCTTGTCGTCCACGTCGCCCGACGCGGTCAGCATCAGGATCCGCGACGCGGTGCGCTGCCCGACCAGGCGGCGGCAGACCTCGTCGCCGTGCACGACCGGCAGGTCACGGTCGAGCACGATCACGTCGTAGTCGATGTAGGAGGTGCGTTCGAGCGCTCCGCCGCCGTCGTAGGCGACGTCCACGGCCATGGCCTCGCGCCGCAGCCCGGTCGCGATAGCGTCGGCGAGAACCTTCTCATCCTCGACCACCAGTACGCGCACGCTGCCACACCTTCCTCTGGTTCTGATGACTCATTGTGCCCCTCGCTTCGATAAGCGCACGGTAAGGCATGTCCAGGGACAGGTGACGCAGCCCACAGAGAATTCCATGTTTCGGACGGCGAGAGGTCTGGGTATGCCTGCGAGACACCCATGCGCCCGTGTCCCCTTCGGGCTCCGCACGGGCGGGTGGGCCTTCGCCCCGTACGAATCGAACCCCTGAGAGAGTAGGTGAGATGGGCGAGTTCACGACCACGATCGAAAGCCGCCTCGACCAGGCTTACAAGGGTCTTCGGGAAGCCAGGAGCGCCGGTGACGACTACCTCGCCGACACCCTCACCGCCGAGATCGAGGATCTGCGCCGCCTAGCGGACGATCACGGTATCCCGTTGCGCTGACATGGTTTTCACGCCGACGGCCGGAGCCCCGAAGGAGTGGCTCCGGCCGTCGGCGTCCTCACCTCAGGAGTCGCGTGCCGGGTCGAGCGCCGCGAGCAGGTCATGCAGCTCCTCGAACAGCCCCGGCGGCGCGCAGAGCGCCATCTCGGCGCCGCACGGCCCGCCGTGCAGGCCGCCGACCCTGGCCCCGGCCTCGGCGGCGACCAGCCCGCCCGCCGCGTAGTCCCAGTAGTTGACGCCCCGCTCGTAGTAGGCGTCGACCCGGCCGAGCGCCACCGAGCACAGGTCGACGGCGCACGATCCGCCGCGCCTGATGTCGCGTACCCGCGGCAGCACCCCGGTCAGCACCTCGGCCTGGACGGCCCGCCGCGCCGCGCCGTACGCGAACCCGGTGGCGACCAGCGCCTGCCCGAGCGGCGGCGCCGGGTCGCACCGCAGCCGCTCGCCGCCGAGCCAGGCGCCCTCGTCCAGGGCGGCGGTGAACACCTCGCCGCGCGGCGCCACGTTCACCACGCCCGCCACCACCCGGCCGCGCACCTCGACCGCGATGGACACGGCCCAGTCGGGCAGCCCGTACAGGAAGTTGACCGTGCCGTCGATCGGGTCGACGACCCAGCGCACGTCGGTCTCGCCGGGCCGGTCGCCCTCCTCCTCGCCGAGGATCCGGTCGCCCGGCCTGACCGCCAGGATGCGCTCGCGGATGAGCTGCTCGGAGGCCCGGTCCAGGACGGTGACGACGTCGGTGGGGCTGGACTTGGTCTCGATGTCGGCCGAGCGGGTGGACATCGAGGGCCGCTTGGCCAGCAGCATGTCGCCGGCCTCGCGGGCGATGTCCTCGGCCAGCCGCAGGAAACCGGCGGGTGTGGTGGTGCCGGGCATCAGGCCACCGACTCCGGGCGCTTCCACTCCTCGCCGAGCACGTGGTGGGCGAGGAAGGCCAGGACGGACTCGTACCAGGCGACGACGTTGCCCGGCTTGAGTATCCAGTGGTTCTCGTCGGGGAAGTACAGGAACTTCGACTCCACGCCGCTGCGCCGCAGGTCCCACCACAGGCGCAGGCCCTCGCCGATGGGCACGCGGTAGTCCTTGTCGCCGTGGATGACGAGCATCGGAGTGGTGATCTTGTCCAGGGCGAGGTGCGGCGAGAGCTCGCTGTAACGTTCCGAACCCGCGGGGCCGAACTCGCGCTGCCAGTACATGGCCGCGTCGGTGGTGCCGGCGAACTGGTCGAGGTGCCAGAGCGAGGCGTGGGTGACGATCGCCCGGTAGCGGTCGGTGTGGCCGGCGACCCAGTTGGCCATGTAGCCGCCGAACGAGCCGCCCATCGCGGCCGTGCGCCCGGCGTCGAGGTCGTCCCTGGTCAGCGCGGCGTCCACGATGGCCTCAAGGTCGGCCATGGTGCGCGGGCCCCAGTCGCCCCAGCCGCGGTCGATCATGCCCTGACCGTAGCCGGTGGACAGGGCGGGGTCCGGCATCAACACGGCGTAGCCGTGGCTGGCCATGATCCACGCCTGCCAGCGCCACTGCCAGTCGTTCCAGGAGGCCACCGGGCCGCCGTGGATCCACAGCAGCAGCGGCGCGGGGTCGGCGGCGGAGGCGCCTTCCGGCAGCACGAGCCAGCCGCGGATGGTGACGCCGTCGTCGGCGGTGGCGGTGACCTCGGTGAGGGTGCCGGGGGTCTCGGGGCGCGGCGCGGGCGAGGGCAGGTCGGCGATGGCGCCGTCGAGGCCGATCCTGGCGGGGCCTGGGGCCAGCGCGACCCCGCTGCGCAGCGCGTACAGGGACCCGCCGTCGGCCGAGACGTTGAGCGCGAGGTACGAGGCGTCGTCCGCGGTGAGCCTGGTCACCTCGCCGTCCTCCAGCGTGACGCGGAAGACCGGGCGGCGGCCCTGGTGGTCGGCGGCGATGTGCACGGCGGCGGAGTCCGGCGCCCACACGACGTCCGAGGGGAACAGGTCCGGCGCGTACGTCCGCCCCTCGCCGGTGGCCAGGTCGCCGATCCACAGCTCGATGCGGACGGACCGGTCCAGGGCGGCGTGCCGCTCGCGGACGCAGGCGATCTTGGTGCCGTCCGGCGAGACGGCGAGCGGGCCGCCGAAGTCGTGGCCCTCCTCACTGGCGAGCGTGCGCCGCTCCCCGGACTCCACGTCGATCGCGACCAGCTCGACGCGCTGCTCGGCGTGGGACAGCGGGATCCGCCAGGTGGAGATCACCGTGCGGCCGTCGGGGGTGAGCGTGAAGGCGGCGTCGCGCAGCGCCTCGCCCGGGTCGGGGGTCAGGTCGCGGACGTCCTCCAGGCCGTCGGGGCCGAGCCTGCCGGCGAACAGGCGGGTGCGGCCGGGGCCGAGGTCGTGGTCCCAGTAGCGGACCGGGTAGCCCTCGTGCAGGATCGCGCTGATCCCGGCGTCCTTGCGAGCCTTGCGCCGCTCGGCCTCGTCCGCCTCCTCGCCGTCCAGCACGTCGGAGGCGAACACGACCGTGTCGCCCGCGGTCCTGAAGGCGCCGACGCCGCCGGGGCGGGCGGCGATCCGGCGGGCCTCGCCGCCGCCCGCGGGCAGCAGCCAGAGCGCCGCCACCTCCTCGTCCGCGTCCTTCACGGTGGGGTCGGGGCGGGAGCTGGTGAACAGCAGGTCGCCCGTGCCGGTGAACTCGGCCGCCGTCTCGCCCTTGGCCGACCGGGTCAGGCGGTACGGCTCGCCGCCGAGGGGGATCGCCCAGAGCGCGGTGCCGTACGACTTGCCGTCCGGGTTGAGCGTCTGGACCACGGAGACGAGCCGGGAGTCGTCGGGGGAGAGCTTCAGCGAGTGGACACGTGGGATGGCCACATAGTCACGGATATCGTCAAAGGGGCTCACTTGTCCGAACCTACCTCCTGGCGGGACCACCGGCACGTCGCCATAGGCTTGTTCACGTGGCACATTACGACGCGTTGCTGGTGCTGTCGTTCGGCGGTCCCGAGGGTCCCGACGACGTCATGCCCTTCCTGGAGAACGTGGTGCGCGGCCGGGGGGTCCCGCGCGAGCGGCTGCTGGAGGTCGCCGAGCACTATCAGAGCTTCGGCGGCGTGAGCCCGATCAACGGTCAGAACCGCGACCTGGTCGAGGCGCTGCGCCCGGTGGCGGGCGTGCCGGTCTACTGGGGCAACCGCAACTGGCACCCGTTCGGCGAGGAGACCGTGCGCCGGATGGCCGACGACGGGGTGCGCAGGGCCGCGGTGTTCGCCACCTCCGCCTACGCGGGTTACTCCAGCTGCCGTCAGTACTACGAGGACATCGCCAGGATCTCCTTCGACGGCGGCCCCGAGCTGGTGAAGCTGCGCCACTACGGCGACCACCCCGGGTTCGTCGCGGCGATGGCCGACCACACCCGGCAGGCGCTCGACCGGCTCAAGGACAGGGCCGGCCACGACCACGCCCGGCTGGTCTTCACCGCCCACAGCATCCCCGTCTCCATGGCCGAGACCGCGGGGCCGTCGGGCGGCCTGTACGAGGCGCAGCTGCGCCGCACGGCCGAGCTGGTCAACCGGGCGCTGGGCCGCACCGCGCCGTGGGACCTGGTGTGGCAGTCGCGCAGCGGCCCGCCGCAGGTGCCGTGGCTGGAGCCGGACGTCTGCGACCACCTGCGTGGGCTCGACGCCGAGGCCGCGGTGCTGGTGCCGATCGGGTTCGTCTCCGACCACATGGAGGTCGTCTACGACCTCGACACCGAGGCCAGGCAGGTGGCCGAGGAGCGCGGGCTGCCGATGGAGCGGGCGTCGACGGCCGGCACCCACCCCGCGTTCGTGCGGATGGTGCGCGAGCTGATGGACGAGCCGGAGCCGGTGCCCTGCGCGCTCACCTGCTGCCCGGCGCCGAAGCGCAGGCCCGCTCAGGTGCCGGATCAGGTGTAGGAGCGGGCGTAGGCGTCGGCGATGCCGAGCACCTTGTTCACGTAGTCCCATGAGTGGTTGTAGTGCCAGACGGCCTTGCGCAGCTTCTCACCGCCCTGGCCGGCGCCGACGGCGCACAGGTAGTTCGCCGCTCCCGGGACCGCGTCGTACGGGCTCCAGATGTCCTTCTTGCCGTCGCCGTCGCCGTCCACGCCGTAGGCCTTCCAGGTGGCGGGCATGAACTGCATCGGCCCGAGCGCGCCCGCGCTGGAGGGGCCGTTGTTGCGGCCGTGGCCGCTCTCCACCTGGCCGATGGCGGCCAGCACGGTCCATGACAGGCCGGGGCAGCGGGTGGCCGCCTGCTGGTACAACTCCAGGTAGCTGCCCGGCCTGCCGGTGGTGACGGCGGCCCGCTGCGGCTGCTCGCGTTCCCGGTGAGCCTTGTCGAGCATGACGACCTGGGCGCCCTGGCCGAGCGCCTTGCGCACGCCCGCCTCGCTGATCTTGCCTTCCTTGCCGTGCAGCAGCACCGCCACGCCGGGGGCCAGCCCGAGCGCGCGGCCGAGCTCGGTGCCGACCAGCGCGTCGACCCCGGTCAGGCCGAGCGGCGCGGAGGCGGCCAGCCGCAGCCGGGGCCCGCCGTCCACCTGGTAGTACGCGCCGAGTTTGAGGTCGTACTTGCGCACGGCCGCCGCGTCGGCCACGAACTCTCCCCTGGCCAGCGCGCTCCACACGCCGGGGTGCCCGGCGACCGCCTCGGGTGTCCAGGAGCGGAACTCGGCCTGGTCCACCGCGAGCAGGTTGAGCCCGGTGCCGGCCACCTTGACCGAGCCCGCGTCCACCACGATGGCCTTCTGCACGTGCTTGAGCGCCGACAGCGCGAAGCGGGTCTCCTTGGGCACCTCGCCCGGCGCGATGGCGAGCACGCGCGGCGGGGTGGGGGTGACGCCGGCGCCGCCCTCGCCGAACTCCTTCACCGGAGCGGCGGTCGGGGGCGTGGTGGGGACGAGCTTGTCCAGGCCCGCGGTCTGCCTCTCGGGCCGTTTCTCCGTCTCCCGCGCCGCCGGGCCGGCGGACGGATCCTCCCCCATGACCAGCACCACGCCGCCTGCCGCGATCGTGACCGCGAGCACGGCGGTGACCATGAGCAGCACCGCGCGCAAGGAGGGAAGACCGGACACCCGGGACACGTTAACCCACTCGCCAAGAAATCTGTTGCCATCCGGACAGACGATGCGCGAAGTTATGCCTGCACAGTAAGGAGACAGTGAGATGGTCGGGCCTTACCGGGGGTTGTTCACAGGGCCCGGCGTCAAGGGATTCGTGCTGGCCGGCTTCTTCGGCCGGATGCCGATGTCCATGCTCGGCATCGGCGTGGTGCTGCTGGTCCAGGGCCTCACCGGGTCGTTCGCGATGGCCGGGGCGGTGTCCGCGGTGCTGAGCATCGCCTTCGCCGTCGCCGCTCCCCTGTCCGGGCGGCTCGCCGACCGGTTCGGGCAGGGCCGGGTCATCCTGCCGTTCGCCGTGGTCAACGCGCTCGCGCTGGTCGCGCTCATGCTCAGCGCCGGGCTCGGGCTGCCCGACTGGACGCTGTACGCCGCCGCGCTGGTGACCGGCGCCACGTCGCTGTCGCTCGGGTCGATGGTCCGGGCGCGCTGGTCCCACCTGCACCCCGGGTCGGCGAAGCTGCACACCGCCTTCGCCTTCGAGTCCGTCGCCGACGAGGTGATCTTCGTGACCGGGCCGGCGCTGGTGACCGTCCTGGCCACGGCCGTGAACCCGTACGCGGGCCTGACCGTGGCGCTGGTGGCGATGCTCACCGGGTCGGTCGCGCTGGCCCTGCAGCGGCGCACCCAGCCGCCGGTGCGGCCGGTCCGCTCGGCGGGCGGCACCCCCATCCTCATCCCCGGCGTCGCCCTGCTGTCCTGCGTCTATCTGGGGCTCGGCGCGGTCTTCGGCTCGGTCGACCTGATCACGGTGGCGTACGCCGACGAGCACGGGGTCAAGGGCGCCTCCGGGTTCCTGCTGGCCGCGTTCGCGGGCGGGTCGATGGTGTCGGGGCTCTGGTTCGGCTCGCGGCGCTGGCGGATCTCGCTGCGCGGCCGGTTCGTCCGGGCGCTCGGCGTGTTCGTGGTCGGGCTGCTGCCGATCATGTTCGTCGGTGACGTGCGGGTCATGGCGGTCACGCTCTTCGTGGCCGGGCTGGCCATCTCGCCGACGCTCATCACCGGCTTCTCGCTGACCGAGCGGCTGGTGCCGCCGTCGCTGCTCACCGAGGGCATGGCGTGGATCTCGACCTCGATCGGGTTCGGCGTGGCGATCGGCGCGTGGGCGGGCGGCCGGCTCACCGAGATGGTCGGGGCGTCCGGCGCGTACGGGTTCTCGGTGGCGTGCGCGGCGCTGGCCGTGGTGGTGGGAATCGGAGGTTCGGGTTTGCTGAGACTTCCCGGAGCGCCTTCACCGGCGGAGAGCTGATCCGCTACCGTCGGGACATCCCTCGCATCACCCTTCACATTGGAAACTACAGTTATGTCCCGACATTTGACTTCACTCCTGGCTATCGCGGCGGTTGCCGTGATGGCGGCGCCCGCGCCGGCGGTCGCCGACCCCAAGGCGAAGGAGGTCGACTGCACGCGGATGAAGTGCGTGGCGCTGACCTTCGACGACGGGCCCGGCAAGTACGCGGGCAAGCTGCTGGACATCCTGAAAGAGCACGACGCCAAGGCCACGTTCTTCCTCGAAGGCCAGTACGTGAAGAGCCGCCCCGCCTACGTCAAGCGCATGGTGAAGGAGGGGCACGCGATCGGCAACCACAGCTACGCGCACCCCGACTTCACCAAGTCCACCCCGGCCACGATCCGCAGCGAGATCAAGAAGACCAACGACGCGATCAAGAAGGCGGCCGGGGTCGAGCCCAAGCTGCTGCGTCCCCCGTACGGGATGTCGGACCTGCAGGTCCAGGACATCGCGGTCGAGTTCGGCATGCCGATCATCCTGTGGACCGGCGGCTCCCGTGACTGGGAGTCGAAGAACGAAGAGAAGATCAAGAAGCAGACCCTGTCGGTCGCCAAGGGCAACAGCATCGTCCTCATGCACGACTGGGTGAAGCAGACGGTCGACGCGATGCCGTCGATCATCAAGACCCTCCAGCGCAACGGCTACCACCTGGTCACGGTCGACGACGTCATCAAGCACGAGGAACTCAAGCCGGGCGACGTCTTCCCGCTTCCCGAAGGCTGGGAACAGTGAGTATCGTTCACGTTTGACCGGAACGAAGCCCCAGCCAGGAGAACCCGCGCGCATGGCGTTCACCAACTGGGCAGGCAACCAGACCTGCTCCCCCGCCGAGGTGCGCACGCCGGCCTCCGCCGACGACGTGGCGCGGGCCGTGCGGGACGCCGTGGCGGGCGGACGGCGGGTGCGCATGGCCGGGACGGGCCACTCCTTCACCGGGGTGGCCCTCACCGACGGCATCCTGCTGCGCCCCGAAGGGCTGACCGGCGTCCGCTCCTGGGCGGACGGCCAGGTCACGGTCCTGGCCGGCACCCCGCTCAAGACGCTGAACACGCTGCTCGACGGGCGCGGCCTGGCGCTGGCCAACATGGGCGACATCACCGAGCAGACGGTCGCGGGCGCCATCCAGACGGGCACGCACGGCACCGGACGCGACAGCGGCGGCCTGGCCGACCAGGTGACCGGCCTGGAACTGGTGCTGGCCGACGGCTCGCTCGTCACCGCCGCGCCCGGCGAGGACCTGTTCGACGCCGCCAGGGTCGGGCTGGGCGCGCTCGGCGTGCTGACGGCGGTGACGTTCCGGGTGGAGCCCGCGTTCCTGCTGCACCACCGGCGCAGGCGGTTGCCGCTCAGCCGCATCCTCGACTCGCTCGACGCCCTCACCGCCGAGAACGAGCACCTGGACTTCTTCTGGCTGCCGCACACCGACGCGTGCCTGGTCAAGACCAACAACCGGCATCCCGGCCCGCCCGCCCCGCCGAACGCGTTCCGGCACTGGCTGGACGCCGTGTTCCTGGAGAACACCCTGTTCGGCGCCGCCTGCGCCGTCGGCGCCCGCCTCCCCGGCCTGATCCCCCGGATCAACGCCGTCAGCGCCGCAGCCCTGAGCGACTCCGAAGCCGTCGACACCTCGTACAAGATCTTCACCGCGCGGCGGGAGGTGCGCTTCCTGGAGACGGAGTACGCGATCCCGCGCGAGCGGCTCGGGCAGGCGCTGCGCGAGACGCGCGACCTGATCGACCGGATGGGCTGGCAGATCAGCTTCCCCGTCGAGGTGCGGGTGACGCCGCCGAGCGACGCCTGGCTGTCGACCGCGTACGGCAGGCCGAGTGCGTACGTGGCCTGCCACATCTACCGTGAGACCCCGAACCCGGCCTACTTCGAGGGCGTCGAGGAGATCATGACCAGGCTGGGCGGCCGCCCGCACTGGGGCAAGCTGCACACCAAGGACGCCGCGTACCTTTCGGGCGTCTACCCGCGCTTCGCCGACTTCACCGCCCTGCGCGACCGCCTCGACCCGGACCGCCTTTTCGGCAACGCCTATTTGGACCGGGTGCTCGGGCAGGTCTCCCCCAGGTAAAGAATGCGCGCGGACGCGTGTCCCGCCGTGCCTCCGCCCGTCGGGGGCGGCAACCTCGTCGATCGTGCCCCGACGTTCCGGCCTGCCCTCCCCGTACGCGACCGCGGCCCTCACCGCGCCGGCCGCCTCCAGCCCGAAGTGCGAACCGATTCGCCAGAATCCGACGAGGACGTCTAACCTCCTCCTGCGCACGGGCGGGCTCTGAGAGGATGGACTCGTCAAATGTGACTGGCGTCACAACGCCCCGCGGCTATCCCAGCAAGGCGATGTTCGGACATGCCGGGTACGGTGCTGGCAGGCAACCGGCACACGCGAGAGACTCAAGGGTCCGGGGGAAGAATGGCGACGCTGACGAAGGGACTCGCATGCAGGAGCTCCGACTCGTCGCGGTGAGTGAGGACGGCACCTATCTCGTGCTGGCTACTGCCGGGCGGGGCACGCGCTTCACTCTTCCTGTGGACGACCGGCTCCGTGCTGCCGTCCGTGGCAACTTCTCCCGTCTCGGCCAGTACGAGATCGAAGTGGAGAGTCCGTTGCGCCCCAAGGAGATCCAGGCCCGCATCCGTGCCGGGGAGACCGCGGAAGAGATCGCCGCCACGGCCGGGATCCCGGTCGAGCGGGTCCGCTGGTTCGAGGGGCCGGTGCTCCAGGAGCGCGAGTACGTCGCGCAGCAAGCGCAGCGCGTCACCGTCCGCATGCCCGGCGAGACCGCGGCCGGCCCGACCCTGGGCGAGCTGGTCGCCGAGCGGCTCACCCGGCGCGGCGTGCCCGCCGACGAGATCGACTGGGACTCCGCCAAGCGCGACGACGGCCTGTGGCGGGTCAAGCTCGGCTACGTGTGGAACGGTCACACGCGCCACGCCGAGTGGCTCTTCGACCCGCGCCGCCGCCACGTCAGCCCGCACGACGACGAGGCCCACCGCCTGTCCTCGGCCGACTTCGACCCTGATCCCGTGGTGGAGGACACCACGGTCACGCCGTTCGCGCCCCGGATGGCCAAGCTGCAGCCGGTGCCGCCGCTGACGTCCGACCCGCTGCCGTTCCCGTCCGTCATCAGGCCGGGCTCCCAGCCCGAGGAGCCTGCGGTCGGCTACGACCCGCCGGCCCGCGAGCTCCCCGTGGACCTTCCGCCGGCCGCCTTCGACCGCGACCCCGACCCGGCGCCGCCCGCCCGCGACGACACCCGCCGCGGCGGCCCTTCCCCATGGCTCCCGGACCTCGGCCCGTCCCGCCCCCAGCCCTTCTACGCCCCCGCCGACGACCGCGTCTCCCCCGACCGCACAGCCGGTCCCGGCCACCGCCCCACCGGCCCACACCCGGACCGGGGTGCGGTGCCGGGCGCAGACTCACACCCCGACCGGAGCGTGGCACCGGGCGCAGACCCGGGCACGACCCGTCAAACCGGCTCATACTCCGGCCGGAGCCCCATTCCGGGGACAGACCCCGGCACGACTCGTCCGACCGGTTCACACCCGGAGCGGAGCACGGCGTCGAGGCCGGAGCGTCCGACGGCGGCTCAGTCGGCTTCGGACCGGTTCGTCCCGCAGGCGCGCACCGACGCCGCTCCGGCGGGGCCGTCCTCCTCCGGCGCGCCTAGTGGCTCCCCCTTCCGGGAGACCACGCCCGAGAGCACCGTGCCCGTGGAGTCGGCCCCGACCGCCGCGTCCTCGGAGACCGTCGGGCGACCTTCCGCTCCTGAGGCGACTCAGGCGCCGACCAACGACTCGCCCGCTGCCCAGACTCCGGCGGCACCGGCCGCGCCCGTACAGGATCAGGGCTCCGCCGCGTCCACTCAGACGCCCTTCGCCGAGCACGCCGAGACCTCCGCCTCCACCGAGCCGAGCGGAGCGGCCCAGCGTCCGGAAGCCGCCATCGCCCAGTCCGCCACACCGGCCCAGCAGCAGGAAACGCCGGACACGGCACCGGCCGCGCAGTCCGCACAATCGTCTGAGCAGACCGCGGCGCAGGCCGCCCAGACGGGATCACCGGCCGAGCAGTCCGGAACGTCACCCACCCAGCAGCCGGAATCCGCACCCGCCCAGGCGCAGACACCCGCCGCTGCCGACGCCGCCACCCGGCCCACCGATGCCCCGGCACGTATCACCGACGGCACCGACGACCACGCGGACGTCTCGGCAGACGCCGTGACCACCGAACCTCCGGCAACCGCCCACCAGCCGGAAGCGGCTCCAATCAGCGCGGACGCTCCTGCTCAGCAGCAGGAAACACCGGCCACCCAGACGGCATCGACCGCCACAGGGACTCCGGCACCAGCCACCCAGACGCCGCCGTCGGCCACTCAGACCCCGGCACCCGCCGCACAGTCGGCGCCGTCGCCCGCACAGGACACCACACCACCTGCGCAGACGGCACCGTCGCCCGCACAAAGCACCACACCTGGCGCGCAAGCGGCATCGTCGCCTGCGCAGGGCGCCATACCTGCCGCGCAGGCAACGCCAACCACTGAGCAGGGCACCACACCCACCGCGCAGGCGGCGCCCGCGGCTGAGCAGGGCGCCACATCCGCCGCACAGGCGACGCCAGCCGCTGACCAGAGCACCGCACCTGCCGCGCAGGCGGCGCCCGCGGCTGAGCAGCCTGGTACGTCACCCACGCGGGAGCCGGAATCCGCGCCCGCCCAGGCGCAGCCATCCACCACACCCGCCGCCGACACGACAACCCAGACTGCCGAGGCCCCGGTGTCCGACGCCACCGATGCCGAGACCCATGCTGCCGCCGACGGCGGGACCGCTGCATCGGCTGCCGCCGCCGAGCCTCCCGCTGCCGCAGAAACGCAGAGCCCGGGATCGACCGGCGACGCCTCCGGGCCCGCCACGGAGGGCCCCGTGACGGTCGGCGCTCCCGCCGCGCGAAAGGCTCCCGAAAGCGACGCCTCGCCCGTACGGGAGACCGAGGCGGCGGAGAAGAAGGCTCCCGAGGTCCAGGCCGAAACGGAGACCGGTGGCGGCCGCAAGCATCAGCCCAAGGGCGCCAAGCCGGGGGCGAAGGCGGTGCCCGCGGCCCGGCCCAGCAAGGACGACCAGGCCGAGCAGGAGCCTCCGGCCAAGGAGGAGCCTCCCGCGCCGACGCCCGCCCCCAAGCCGGCCCGCCAGTCCCGCAAGGGCTCGCGCGGACGCCGCGCCTCTGTGCCGACCTGGGACGAGATCATGTTCGGCGCCCGCCGCCAGGACTGACAGCGACGGATGCACGTGAGCGCACCCGCCTGAACTCGCAGGGCCCCGCCAGGTCTGTACTGCCCCAGCCCACAGGGCCCGCGAGAGTCCGTGCGCGCCGCGACCTCAGCTCACATGGCGCGCCAGGGTCCGTACCCACCGCGACATCAGCTCACAGGGCCCGCCGGAGTCTGTGCGTGCTGCGGCCCCAGCCCAAGAGGCCCCGCCAGGGTCCGTGCGCGCTGCGGCCTCAGCTCACAGGGCCCGCCAGGGTCTGTACTGACTGCGGCCTCACCCGCCCGGCCCAGGCAAGCGGCAGACGCCTGGCCGGGCGTTTCACCGTACGCGTGACCCGGCAGTCCTGACCGCTGACAAGAAGTGCCTCTGAAGGGCTGCCCGTGCCCTGTCACACCCGGGGCAAGGGTCAGCCGGTGGACGGAGGATCGGAGGGGGTGTGCGGGTTGAGGAACGGGGCCAGCCACTCGGGTGTCACCTCGGCGGGGAAATCCCTGCCCTGGGCTTCGGAGACGTCGATGGCCGAGTATCCGCCCTTGCCCGCGCCGGCCCCCACCGTCAGGGTGAGGACGCCCGCCCGCCGCTGGAACCACGTCTGGTGGAGCCGCCAGCCCACCACGGCGCGGCGTTCCACCACGGCCGTCGACCGTCTGAGCGAGCCCGAGCGGACCGCCACGCGATCGCCGTCGTAGCCGTGACCGAGGGAGCGGTAGCGGTCGAGGCCGAGGGGAACCCCCAGGGCCGCCATGACGAGGGAGACCACGAGCAGCACCCACCACACGGTCAGCCCCGTCAGCAGGAGCAGCAGACCGGCCAGCGCCGCCGGGACGAGCCACGGGAAGACGGCCCTGAACAGGCGGCGGTTGCGGGCGACCGGCGGGTGGGGCCGCAGTTCGGCCTGGTAGGGGCCGATGGCGTCGCCGGTGACCGCCGTGGCGTCCGCGCGGGGGACCACCGGCAGGAGCTGCCCGCGGGTCTCTGAGTCGCCGAGCCCGGTCACGATGGCCCAGGCGCGGACGACACCGGCCCAGCGTTCGGCGAGGCCGTCGACGATCTCGTAGCCGCGCACCCGCCGGGACTCCAGCGACACGCTGCGCCGGTTGATCAGCCCGCGTTCGGCCACCAGGTAGCCGTCGCGCCGCTTGAGCCGGAAGTCCCAGTTGAAGACCGCGTACATGACGCCGCCCGCGATCGGCATCGCCACGATCAGCAGCACCATGGCCGCCACCAGCAGCGAGGGGCGTTGCCACAGCCATTCTCCGACGCTCCATGCGGCGTTGCGGCCGAAGCCGAGGTCGTCGCCCCACTGGAAGGCCAGGCCGACGGCGCCGCCCGCGAGCGCGAACGGCGTCAGCAGGTACGCGCCGGACAGCGGCCCGTACAGCAGCCACCTGCGCGGGACGGCGAAGATGACCCGCTCCGACGGCACCCCCTCCGCGTGCCTCTCCTCCTCGGGTCTGGCGGTGGGGGTGGCCTCTGTGCGGGCGCGGCGCAGCAGGAGGGGTTTGAGCCGTTCGGCCTCTCCGACGGTGACGCCGTCGAGGGTGGCCTCGCCGTCGCCCCCGCTCGCGCCGGTGTCGATCTTCAGGACCGCCAGACCTAGGAGGCGGTGCATGGGCGGGGTGGACACGTCGACGCCGCGCACCCGTTCCAGCGGGATGGTGCGGATCGAACGGCTGATGAGCGAGCGCTTGATCTCCACCCGGTCGCCGGCGATCTCGTACGTGAACGTCGCCCATCGGATGAGGGCGAACACCACGGTCCCGACCAGGCCGAACGCCGCCCAGAGGTAGGACCTGGGCGAGAACCCGCCCACCACCAGCACACCGACCAGGGGCACCAGCAGCGAGGGCAGCATCCGTACGGGATCGATCAGCAGCACCTTGGGGCTCAACCGCAGCGGCACCGAGAACGGCCCCGGCGGTCCTCCCACATACGACCCTCCAGCAGACGCGTACGGCCCACCAGGAGACCCACCGCCCCCGTACGGCCCACCAGGAGACGCATACGGGCCCTCAGGGGATCCACCTCCATACGGCGCCCCACTCGCACCGGACCCGGCCTCCCCATGCGGACCCACCTCAGAGAGGCTGCCCTCACGAGGCGGGGTGTCATCGCGAGGTGGAATGCCCTCCCGAGGCGCGGCGTCCTCCCCAGGCGCGACGCCCTCGCGGGGTGGGGCGTCCTCGCGGGGTGCGGCGTCCTCGCGGGGTGCAGGGTTCTTATGAGGCGTCTGCTCTGTGGGGTCGGCGCTCGGGGCCGGGGTGTCTTCGCCGGGAGTCCTCTCGGGCGGTGGGTCGGGGGACGGCTGCGGGTGGCCGGTGGGGCCGGTCATGTCGCGTCGTCCCTGAGCTGCTCGGCGCGGTGCGCCAGCGCCTCCGCGAGTTCCGCCGCCACCCGGAAGTCCAGCCCCTTGATCGTCGACGATCCGGCGTGGGAGGCGGTGCGGATCTCCAGCGTCGCCAGCCCCAGCATCCGTTCCATCCATCCCTGCCCCTTGTCCACGGTCTGGATGCGGCTCACCGGCACGAACACCCATTCCCTGGACAGGAACCCCTGCCGGGCGTAGACGACGTCGCCGGAGAGCTCCCACCGGTGCACCGCGTACCGCACGAACGGCTCGGCCAGCAGGAACGGCGTGGTCAGGACCGCCACCGTGACCGGCAGCAGCCACGGCCGCGCGGCGAACCACTGCGGCACCCACGGCCAGCCGCTGCCGCCGACCCAGCCGGCGACCAGCACCGACCCGCCGACCAGCAGCACGAACCCGATCAGCGCCTCCAGCAGCCAGAGCCCGCGGGCCCGGGGCGAGACGCGGTTGGCGGGATCGCGCAAAGGACCTGATGACGTCACAAGGCCAGCTTAGGGCTCGTGGCATATCGCTGATCTGTCACCGGTGTCCGGATCCGGATCCGAAGAATGTCGGTGGGCTCAGGCAGAGTGTCCCCATGACGGGGAACCACTACGCGATCGAGGCCGAAGGCCTGGTCAAACGTTACGGGGAGACCAGGGCGCTCGACGGCGTCGACCTGGCCGTGCCGCCCGGCAGGCTGCTGGGCGTGCTGGGCCCCAACGGCGCGGGCAAGACCACCGCCGTGCGCGTCCTGGCGACGCTGCTGACGCCCGACGCCGGCCGGGCGTCGGTGCTCGGGTTCGACGTGACGAGTCAGGCCCACCAGGTGCGCTCGCTGATCGGGCTGACGGGCCAGTACGCGGCGGTCGACGAGATGCTGACCGGCGTCGAGAACCTCGTGATGATCGGCCGGCTGCTGGGCCTGTCCAGGCGTGAGGCGCGCGGGCGTGCCACGGCCCTGCTGGAGCGGTTCGACCTGTCCGACGCGGGCGGGCGGGCCGCGAAGACCTACTCGGGAGGCATGCGTCGCCGGCTCGACCTGGCGGCGAGCCTGGTGGGCAGCCCTCAGGTGCTGTTCCTGGACGAGCCGACGACCGGCCTCGACCCGCGTAGCCGCACGGAGCTGTGGGGCGTCGTGCGGGGGCTCATGGCCGACGGCGTGACCGTGCTGCTGACCACCCAGTATCTGGAGGAGGCCGACCAGCTCGCCGACGACATCGTGGTGTTCGACCATGGCAAGGTGATCGCCTCGGGCACGTCCGACGAGCTCAAGGCCACCACGGGCGCGCAGGTACTGGAGGTGCGGCCGATGGCCGGACACCAGGTGCCGGTGGTGTCGGAGGTGGTCGAGGAGATCGTGGGCGAGGTTCCGGAGGTGTCGGGCGGGCGGCTGACCGTGGCCGTGCGCGACCCCGCCGTGGTGCCGGCCGTGGTCCGCCGCCTCGACGACCTGGGGATCGTCGCCTCGGAGCTGACGCTGCGCAAGTCCAGCCTCGACGAGGTGTTCCTGGCGCTGACCGGGCACCGCGCGGAGGAGCCGGCCAAGGACGACGAGGAGGCCTACGCGTGACCGCGACCACGTTGCCGGCGCCGCCCAGGCGGGTGAGCCCCGGCGCCACCGTGAGCCAGACCCTGACGCTGGCCTGGCGCAGCCTGGTGCAGATCAAGCACAACCCGTGGGAGCTGCTCGATCTCAGCATCCAGCCGATCATGTTCCTGCTGCTGTTCACGTACGTGTTCGGCGGCGCGATCTCCGGATCGACCGGTGACTACCTGCAGTTCGCGCTGCCCGGGCTGCTGGTGCAGAACGCCCTGTTCTACACGCTGTCCACGGCCATCGGCCTCAACACCGACATCGCCAAGGGCGTCTTCGACCGGCTGCGCAGCCTGCCGATCGCGCGGTCGGCGCCGCTCGCGGGGCGGATCATCGCCGACACGTTCAAGCAGGTGTGGGCGTTCGCGTTGCTCATCGGCTTCGGCATGGTGCTGGGGTTCCGGGTGACGACCGGGGTGACCGGCCTGCTGGGGGCGCTGGCGCTGCTCGTGGTGGTGGCGCTGGCCATGTCGTGGATGTCGGTGCTGATCGGGCTGACGGCGTCCAATCCGGAGAAGGTGCAGATGTTCTCCTTCTCGGTGATGATGCCGCTGACGTTCACCAGCAGCGCGCTGGTCAACCCCGACACATTCCCCTCCTGGCTGGCGGCGTGGGCGGGGGTCAACCCGGTGACCCATCTCTCCGACGCGATCCGGGGCCTGCTGATCGGCGGCGAGGTGGCCCGGCCGGCGCTGATCTCTTTGCTGTGGGCGGCCGGGTTCATGGTGGTGTTCGCGCCGCTGGCGATCAGGGTGTTCCGACGTCGGGCGTGAATGATCTCATTCACGCCCGACGATCCGAGGCTGACCATCTTGTTCGCCGGCGGCGGGCGGGCGTTGGCATGAACCCTTCCCTCAACCGACGAAGCCGGGCATTCAGACTGCCGTTCGGGCATCGCTCGGGAGGCACTGACCGCCCGGTTCTGAAGAAGGGACGACCTTCCGAGCCATCCTCTCGGACGCCCGGCGTCCCACCGGAAACCATCCTCAAGGCGGGTAGCTCCCAAGCGCCCCCGGAGGCGACGCGGCGCGCGTCCGCCACGCCGCTCGGCCCGTGGTTGGATCGAGCAGTATCGAATCAGCCGGCCGGATCGCGTACGGATCGGTCAGTGGTTGTCGGGTGGTGATCGGCGAGGGCTTCGGGGGCGGTTTTTTCGGAGGGTGGTTCGCGGGCGCGGAGGCGGTGCCCGCGGCGTTTTTCGCGCCGCGGACAGCGTCCGGTCGTCCCAGAAACGGGCGATCATCCGGTCCGGCGGCGCGGGGTGGCCCGCGTCGAGAAGCGGCAGGCCAGACACGGCGCGGAGGCAGTGGTAGGTGATCTTGGCAGGCGGGACGTCTCGCCCCCGCTTCCCCTGATCGAGGACGGCGGAGCTCGCGCCCGCGCCCACCGTCACCCCTCTGCCGCTCCGGCCGGTGGCGGATTTGCCGGGCTTTACCGGCCACCGACCCTTCCGAAACGGTCGGCGCATGCCCGAGACGCGCGTAGCATCGTGCGGCATGGGGCTGTGTAACAGGACGAGGCGAGTGCGACGTGCCGCCGTCATGGTGACGGCGGTGGCGTCTGTGCTCACCGTGTCCGGTTGCGGCACCATCATCGGCACGTCCGAGGCGCAGGAGATCGCGCGGATCAACGTCTCGAGCCCCGATCTGCGCGAGGGCAGGCCGCTGCCGCGGCAGTTCTCGTGCCAGGGCAGCCAGGGCAGCCCGCCGCTGCGCTGGTCGAGCCGGCCTCTTGAGGAGGCCGAGACCGTCGCGATCGTCGTCGACTCCAACTCCGCCGAGTCGTCAGGTGTCTACTGGGTGCTCTACAACATCCCGGCCACCACGACCGAGCTGGGGCCCAACGCCGCCGAGAGCCCGCCGGAGGGGTCAGGTCAGGCCAAGGTCACCAGCGGCAAGGCGGGCTACGAGCCTCCTTGCGTGGGCAAGGGCACCTACCGTTTCAGCGTCTACACGTTGAGCGGGAAGGTCGATGTGGAGGAGGGCGCGTCCCTTTCCACGGTCCTGAAGAGGATCGCGGATCGCACCATCGCCCGCGGCCGGCTCACGGCGGTGAACATCGAGTGAGACGGACGACACGGAGCGTAGTTCTGGTTACCAATTCTTCACTTAGGGTGTGACAACGCTCGTCGTGGTCCGACAGAATCAGATCCAATTGTTAGGTGCTGGTGATCAAAGGGGGCAGGTCGCGTCGATGGCCGCGCGATCTCACCGGTGCCGAAGGCAGGCCATGGCTTTGAGGGTGGTGCAATGACTGCGGTCGTAGTGAGCTTGGTCGCTGTTGTGCTCCTCGTGCTTGTCGTCGTGGCACTGGGCATGCGTTCGATGAATCGCAGGGAGAGCTCGCTTCCTCCTGAACGTCTGAAGGAGATGGCCGAGAAGGAGGAGCGGACGGTCACCCGCTCCACTGATCAGTTCGCGGCCGCCGAGCCGAAGATGACCAAGTTCAGCCCCGACTTCAGCCCCATCGACGAACCGAAGCCCAAGCCGGTCCGCACCGGCCAGCGCGGCAAGCGGGGCGTCGACGAGTGGGGCAACCCTCGCTCGGACGACGACGACGAGGAGTTCTGGGCCAACATCCGCAGCGACGCCGAGGAGGGCGGGTTCGGCGCGGGCGGCACGGTCGCGGCCCGCAAGGCGGCGTCCAGGCCGGCCGAGCGCGAGAGTGAGCCGGCTGCCAGGGACCGTTCCACCGAGACCCAGCGCCCCGCCCAGCGCCCCGCTCCCCGTCGCACCAGGCCCACGCCGGTCGACGCCGCCGCCGTCGACCCCAACGCGGCCACCGTCCAGGCTCCGCTGCCCCAGCGGCCGGCGAAGGCCCCGAGCCCCGCCGCCGCCGGTCTGGCCGACCTGGTGGAGCCGGTGCAGCGTCCCGCGCCGTCCGCCTCCGACCTGGCCGACCAGCGCACGGTCACGTTCTCGGCGCAGACGTCGGACGTGATGAGCATCCTCGGCGCGGGCGCCCAGCCGGTGCCGTCGCCGCGCCCCGACGCCCGGCAGACCGGCGGCTCCCGCGCGGCCCAGGGCCGCGGCCAGAGCCGCGCCCAGAGCGCCCCCCAGCAGTCCACCGGCGGATACGCCGCCGCGCCCGGCGCGGGCAGCGGCTCCTTCCCCGCGGTCGACCCCGCCTCCAGCGGTTCCTTCCCTGCCGTGCCCGCCGCGCCGATCAACGCCGCGCCGACCAGCGACCCGTTCCCCGCCTACAACGGGGGCGCCCCCGCCGCCGGTCCGGGCGGCTCCTGGCCCGCGCAGCCCGCCGCCACCGCGTCCGGAGGCTGGCCCGCCACCCCGTCGCCCGACATCCTCGACGACCCGGCGCCCGGCGCCACGAGCGGCTCCTGGCCCGCTTTCCAGGAGCCGCAGCAGCCGTACCGCTCCTCCTACGAGGTGCGCGCGGGCTGGGCGGTGGCCGACGACTCCGACGCCCTGTCCGGGCCCTCCCCCGCGAGCGCCGCCCCGGCCGCGCCCGCCAGGCCCGTCCCGGCCTACGACGACGTGCTCGCCGCGCCGACGTCCACGCCGATGCCCGCTCCGTCGCCGCAGTCGTTCGCGTACGAGACCGGCGACTTCGCCAACCCGGCCACCTCCCAGGCGGCCTGGCCCGCACCTCCGGCGAACGCCGGTTACGGCGCGGACACGTACGGCGCGGCCGAGACCGGTCGCGACGGCGGCGGTCACCGGCGCACCACGCCCGAGCAGGAGTTCCCCGACTACTACCGCTGATCGGCGTCGCGGGAGCGAGACAGGAATCCGTAAAACCCCTAGCGGGCCACTCAAATGAGGGTCGGCCCCGCTAGGGTTTGCGCATGGTCCGCCTTACGCAGAGTAGCCTGCTGAGCACACTCCGCCATGATGTGCCCGCTTCGATCGTGGTCTTCCTCGTCGCGGTGCCCCTCTCGCTGGGCGTCGCGATGGCCTCGGGCGCCCCGCTCGCCTCGGGGCTGATCGCCGCCGTGGTGGGCGGCGTGGTCGCGGGCGCGCTGGGCGGCTCCGCCGTCCAGGTGAGCGGCCCGGCGGCCGGCCTGTCGCTGGTGGTGGCCGACCTGGTGCAGACCTACGGCTGGCGGGCCACCTGCATGATCACCTTGCTGGCGGGGGCGGTGCAGCTCCTGCTGGGGGTGTTCCGGGCGGCCAGGGCGGCGCTGGCGGTCTCCCCCGCGGTCGTGCATGGCATGCTGGCCGGGGTGGGCGTGGTGATCGCGCTGTCGCAGCTGCACGTGGTGCTCGGCGGCAGCCCGCAGCGTTCGGCGCTGGCCAACATCATCGAGCTGCCGGGCCAGCTCGTCGAGCCGCACGGCCACAAGATCGCGGTCGGGATGCTGACGATCGGGGTGCTCGCGCTCTGGATGCGGCTGCCCAAGCAGGTCAAGGTGGTGCCAGCGCCGCTGGCGGCGCTGCTGGTCGCGGCGGTCACGGCCTGGGCGTTCGGCTGGGACGTCACCCGCATCGACCTGTCCGGCGCGTTCACCGAGTGGACGTTCCCGGTGCTGCCGCAGGGCGACTGGCACATGGTCGTGGCGGCGGTGCTGCTGGTGGCGCTGCTGGCCGGGGTGGAGTCGCTGCTGTGCTCGGTGGCGGTCGACGGCATGCACACCGGGCCGCGCGCCGACCTCGACCAGGAGCTGACGGGGCAGGGCGTGGCCAACATGGTGTCCGGGGCGCTGGGCGGGCTGCCGCTGGCGGGCGTGATCGTGCGGAGCACCACGAACGCGCGGGCGGGCGCCCGCAGCCGGGTCTCGACGATTCTGCACGGGGTGTGGGTGCTGGTGTTCGCGATCGGGTTCGGGTGGTCGATCCAGCTGATCCCGATCGAGGCGCTGGCGGCGCTGCTGGTGTTCATCGGCGTGCAGATGGTCAACCTGGGCCACATCCGCAAGGTCCACGGCCATGGCGAGGTGCCGGTCTACATCGTGACCATGGCGGCGGTGATCCTGCTCGGGCTGGCCGAGGGCGTGCTGTTCGGGCTGGCGCTGGCGGCGCTGCTGGCGCTGCGCAGGCTGACGGGGGTGACGGTGCGGACGCGGCAGCTGCCCGACGGCCGCTACCACGCGACGATCTCCGGCTCGCTCACGTTCCTCGGCGTGCCGAGGCTGACGCAGGAGCTGCGCGCCATCCCCGCCGGGGCGCCGGTGGACCTGGACCTCAACATCGACTTCATGGACAACGCCGCCTTCGAGGCGATCCACGCGTGGCGGCTGGACCACGAACGGCTCGGCGGCACGGTCGACATCGACGAGCTGCACGACGAGTGGTATGCGATGGCGGCCAGCGGGGTGCGCATGTATCCGGCGAAGACCCTGTCGAGCGGCCCCGACCGGTCGTGGCTGCCGTGGGCGCACCGCCGCTCCCGCGCCTCGCAGCGGGTGGAGCCGCCGCACGGCACGCCCGGTCAGGCCGACTGCCGGCTCACCGAGGGCGCGCGGGAGTTCCACCGGCGCACGGCTCCGCTGGTGCGGCCCATCTTCACCGAGCTGGCGCGCAAGCAGCAGCCGACACACCTGTTCATCACGTGCGCGGACTCGCGGATCGTGCCGAGCCTGATCACCGCGAGCGGCCCGGGAGACCTGTTCACCGTGCGCAACATCGGCAACCTGGTGCCGCGCCGCGGGACCGAGCCGCACGACGACTCGATGGGGGCGGCGATCGAGTACGCGACGCAGGTGCTGGGCGTGCACACGATCACGGTGTGCGGCCACTCGGGCTGCGGGGCGATGGCCGGGCTGCTGAGCGGCGGGGTGAAGGCGGGCAGCCTACCGTCGATGCGGCGCTGGCTGCGTCACGGCAACCACAGCCTGGCGAGGTTCATCGAGACCGCGGGCGACCGGCTCGACGCCGACGCGCTCGACCTGCTCTGCAAGGTCAACGTGCAGCAGCAGCTGGACAACCTGCGCACCTACCGGAAGGTCGACGACCAGGTCCGCGCGGGCCGGCTGAAGCTGGTGGGACTCTACTTCGACATCGGCTCGGCCCGGGTGCACATGCTGCCGCCGGTGTCGTCCTCGCTCTCCGTGAAGGCGTGAGCCCTTGATGCCCGTTCTGCGTACTCCTGCACAGACTCGACCGGCCGCCCGGGGTTAGCGTGCGGGGTACGCGAGGTGGCGCTTCGCGGAGGTCCTGACTCCCAGGGGCCGGGAGGGCGGAGGCGGCGGCGAGACCACCGCCTCCGCTCTTCACCGCGTAAGTCCCCGGGTCTCAGGCGTCGGCCCGCACGGCCGCCGGATAGTACGCGGCCCACGCCGCGTCCCCCATGCGCAGGATCTTCAGCCCTGTCCAGCCGAGGCCGATGACGGGCAGGGCCCAGAAGACCGCTGTCAGCGGTCCGTACGGCACCGGGAAGGACAGCACGTACCCGCCGGCGACCAGCGCGGGAACCCACCAACCGACGAACCCGGCCCGCCACACCGCCGCGGTCAGCAGGGGCAGCCCGAGGGTCCCGAAGAGCAACCATGGCAGCTGGAAGCCCCAGATGACGCCGGGCAGGCCGAGCATCTCCTCCATGATCCGCTGTGACTCCTCCGGCGGGTACCGCTGTCCCAGCCACCACTCGACGGGGTCGCTCATCAACAGGGCCGAGGCCGAGATGTAGCCGACGACCGTGAAGGCACCGGTCACGTGGCCGAAGGCGGTGGCCTTGCGCCGGGTGAGATGGACGAGCCCGAGGGCGGCCAAGGCCATGAGGATCCAGCTCCAGTGGTAGAGCACGGACTGGAGCTGGGCGAGCGCCGGGTTGTCGCCGAAGCTGACGGCTTCCCTGTCGTCGCCCCAGGTGCCGGGGTCGACGACGACGGCGACGGCCTGGAGCAGCGGGGCCAGGATGAGCAGGATGCCCGCCGCGGTGCGGCGGAAGGTCACGGGGTTGCCTAACATTCCGCCCAAGTTAGGGTGGGGACGCGCCGGTGGTCGTCCTCCTGACGGCTGACCGGCGGTCGCCTTCCCGGCGGACGCTCAGGCTTCCGACGGCAGGCGCTCCTCGGGTTCGGCGAGGCCGGCGCGGCGGCGTACGAGATAGCCGAAGACCAGCGTGGTGCCGAACATCAGCACCCCGTAGACGGCGGGCGGCACCGCCATCGTCGAGTTGGCCAGCAGCGAGGGGCTCAGCGCGATCGTGATGGCCAGCGTGCTGTTGTGGATGCCGATCTCCATCCCGGACGCGATCGCCTGCCGCCGCTCCACCTTGAACAGGCGGGGCAGCCAGTAGCCCACGGTCAGGCTGATCACGCTGAACAGCAGCGCCACCAGCCCGACGGCGGCGATGTAGCCGCCCAGCCGCTCACGCTCCTGCACGATCGCCCCGACGATGACCGCCGCCAGCACCAGCGCCGACAGGATCCTGACCGGCTTGTCCATCCGGTCGGCGAACCGCACGCTGAGCCGCCGTACGAGCATGCCGATCACGACGGGCACCAGCACGATCGCGAAGACCTGCACCACCTTGTCCGCCTGAAGCCCGATGTCCTGGCCGTCGCCGAGAAAGTGGTTCAGCGACAGGTTGACGACCACGGGGAGCGTGAAGGCGGCCAGGACAGAGTTGACGGCGGTGAGGGTGATGTTGAGCGCCACGTCGCCGCCGAACAGGTGGCTGTAGAGGTTGGCCGTCGTCCCGCCGGGTGAGGCGGCGAGCAGCATCATCCCGACGGCGAGCAGCGGGTCCAGGCCGAACAGCACGACCAGGCCGAAGCAGGCGGCGGGCAGCACGAGCACCTGGGCGACCAGGGCCACGATCACGGCCTTGGGCCGGGTCGCCACGCGGGCGAAGTCGCCGAGGGTGAGGGACAGCCCGAGCCCGAACATGATCAGTGCGAGCGCGGCGGGGAGCATGACTGTGGTGAGAACGGACTGCTGCATGGGGGGACCACCGTTCCTCGGGCCTGAGCAACCGCTGCCCCTGTCTAACAGCCCGGTGTCGGGCCGATCAAGACATCGATCTCATTCGTGACCTTCCGTGTTGTCAGGGCTCCTCCACGAGCACCGTCAGGCCGTCGAGGAGGGTGCGCAGGCCCAGCTCGAACAGCCGGTCGAGGTCGAGGTCGTAGCCGTCGCGGCCGAACGCGGCCATGAGCCGCGAGAAGGCCGGATAGGCGCCGGTCGCGGCGATCGACCCGAGGGCGGGCCCCTGGCTCTCCATCCACTGCTCCTCCGACAGGCCGGTGGCGGCCTCGGCCAGGACCTCGCGTTCGAGGTGGACGGCCAGGCCCTGGACGTGGCTGTAGATCACCACCTGGAGGTCCATCCTGGTCGTCTCGTCCAGGCCGAGGCTCTCCAGCGCGGCGAGCAGCTGCTCGCCGTGGGCCAGCAGGTTGGACAGCGGCAGCGGCCGGAAGAGCGAGTTGAGCTGGGCGAGCCACGGATGGCGGCGATGCACCGCCCACAGGGTGCGCGCCGCGCGCTCGACCTGGGCCCGCCACCCGGCTCGCGGCTCGCCCGGATAGCCCAGCTCGCCGAACGCGGCGTCAGCCATGAGGAGGACCAGCTCTTCCTTGCCCGCGACGTAGCGGTAGATGGTCATGGTCGCCACGCCGAGCCGTGCGGCGACGCCGCGCATGGATAGCGCGTCCAGCCCTTCGGCGTCGGCAAGCTCGATCGCGGCCCGCACGACGCGGTCCCGGCTCAGCTCGCCGTCGGGCTGACCGGACGGCCGCGGCCCGCGCCGCCGCGGCTGGTCCCCGGGCTCGCGTGCCCGCGCCGGGGCACGCGCAGAGGCGGGGGTGTGATCACCCGCCTCTGCGGGATCGGAGGGCTGAGCAGGGTCAGGCGGCTCGGCGGGTTCGCGCGGCTCGGCGGGGGCGGCGACCACCGTGCCGGCGCGGGGGCGGGCGTGCACGAGCCCTTCGTCGCGCAGGCGGTTGAGGACCTTGGTGGCCGTGGCGAGCGCCACCCCGTGCTCCCTGGCGATCTGACGGGTGGACGGCACCCGGTCGCCCGGCCTGAGCCGGCCGTCGGCGATGCTCCTGCGGATCTCCGCGGCGATGCGCAGATAGGGCGGCCCGGTGGGATCGGTCACGACCTGCTCCTTCATCCATCTGTACTAGCACAGAAACTAGCACAGCCCTCGCTGTCCTAGTACATAAACGCAGGTCAGAGCGTTGCACTCGCTATTAGTACGCTGTACATTCAGGTCCGCGAAGACCGCAACACAAGGAGCGAGACATGACCACCGTCCTCATCTCCGGCGCGAGCGTCGCCGGCCCCGCCCTCGCCTACTGGCTGCGCCGCCACGGCATCACCCCCACCGTCGTCGAGCGGGCGCCCGCGCCGCGCGCCGGCGGTCAGGCCATCGACATCCGCGGCGTGGCGCTGGACGTGGTCGACCGCATGGGCCTGCTGGCCCCACTGCGCGAGGTACGCACCCGGATGCGTGGCATGTCCATGCTGGACGGCGACGGCAACGAGATCATGCGGTCCACCGAGCACGCCATCAGCAGCGGCCGCCTCGACAACGACGACATCGAGTTGCTGCGCGAGGACCTGACCACCCTCCTGTACGACCGGACCAGGCAGGACGTCGAGTACGTCTTCGACGACTCGACCACCGCGCTGGAGCAGGACGAGCACGGCGTGCGCGCGACGTTCGAGAAGGGCGGACCGCGGACCTTCGACCTGGTCGTGGGCGCCGACGGGCTGCACTCCACGGTGCGGCGGCTGGCGTTCGGCCCCGAGGAGGAGTTCGTCCACCACCTCGGCACCTACCTGTCGATCTTCACCGCCGACAACTTCCTCGGCCTGGACGACTGGCAGGTCTGGATCCGCGAGGGCCGCGCGGGCGGCGGCGTCTACCCCGTGCGCGACAACACCGAACTGCGAGTCAACCTGGGCTTCGAGTCCGATCCCGTACCGTACGACCACCGCGACCTCGACGCCCAGCGCCGGCTCGTCGCCGAGCGGTGCGGCGGGCTGCGCTGGGAGGTGCCCAAGCTGCTCGCGGCCATGGAGACGGCGCCGGACTTCTACTTCGACGCCATGGCGCAGGTGCGGATGGACTCCTGGTCGCGCGGCCGGGTGACGCTCCTCGGCGACGCCGGCTACTGCGCCTCGCCGCTGTCGGGCCAGGGCACCGGCCTCGCCCTCGTCGGCGCGTACGTGCTCGCCGCCGAACTCGCCGCCGCCGACCACGCGACGGCGCTTTCCCGGTACGAGACGCGCATGCGCCCCTTCGTCGAGCTCAACCAGGCGCTGGCGACCGAGAACCCGGGCGGGCCGGCCTCGGAGGAGTCGCTCGACCGCGCCAAGAACGCCATCACCCTGTAGATGACCTGCTACCGCTCCAAGCCCTGGCCCGGCGCACCATCAACGCCGACTACCGAGACAGGGGTCGCGTGGAAGCTGTGATACTCATCGCCAGCCCTCCGTACGGGGCAGCGCGAACCAGGTCGCCTTTCCCTCCACCTCAGGGCACGTGGCGAACCTCTGTGGGATGCAGCCGTAGAGCCCGGCCGACAGTTCCGCCACGATCGACAACCCCCGGCCGTTCTCGGCCTGAGCATCCGTACCCCGCAGCTTCGGGAGAACGGCCCCGGCGTCGACCACCATGCAGACCGCTTCGACCGGATCGACCCGTACCACCAGCTCATACGGCGCGGCACCGTACAACACCGCGTTGGTGACCAGCTCGCTGACCATCAGAACCGCGTCGTCCACGAGGTCCGGCCGCAGACCGATTAGCAGGAGCGCACGGCGGAGAAGGTCGCGGGCGTCCCCCACCGCCCGCGCGTCATCGCGAAGCCGCCAGACCACGCTCCGCCCGAGAGAACTTGAGTGCGCCGCGACCTCAGGCGCCACTGATCTCATTGGGTCCCGCGGGTACCCGCAGGCGAATGGGCCGTCCACATCTGTGTCCACAAGGTAGCCGTCCTTACCGTGGTCCGGAGCTGATGGCACGCTCATCGAGCATGGCCAGTCCCGGCCCGGCTGGATACGACCCGCTGTCGCACTTCCGTTGCACTTCCGTAGGCCCTCGGTAACTCTGCGTGCTTTCATGGCCGTGGAAGGGAGCGGCGACGTGACGACGGTGCATGAGTGGACCGGCCGCGAAGCGCATGCACTTCGTCTCGCCTTGCGGATGAGCGTGCGGACGTTCGCCCAGCACCTCGGCGTGGCTCCCCGCACCGTGGCGAAGTGGGACCAGTTCGGCCCCGCCACTCGGCCACGCCCCGACACCCAGGCCATCCTGGACACCGCGCTGGCGCGCGGGGACTCGGCGACCCAGTTGCGGTTCGAGACTCTGCTCCTGGAACTCGGCCAGGACGTGGACCGAGGGCTGCGAGTCGCACGCGTGGGGCCGCGAGCCTCGGAGTACGAGACATGGACCGACGACCTCGACCGGGCCGTGATCGCCCTCGGCCGCCAGAGTTTCAGCTACGCCGCCGACCTGCTGAACCGATGGCTGACCCGCTACGACCCACACGCGCTGGACGACAAAGGTCTGTACCTGTTCGCACGATCCACGACGCTGCTCGGCGACCTCCAACGCGACCAAGGCGCAGTCGCCGGCCCCCTGTCCGCCCGCCGCTCCTATCTCAACGCTCGCTCGATCTACAGCCAGATCGACATCCGACGCCGCGTCGCCCAGCTCGACCTTTCGCTGGCGGTGGTCGCCGAGATGTCAGGTCTGTTGGACGACGCGGCCATGGAGTACGAGGCGTTGGCGGTGGATGACCGGCTCTCACCACGCGACCGGGCGCGAGCGAGGCTGTGGGTCGGCACCGCTCTGAGCAAGAACGACAAGAACGACTACGCCGTCCGCATGATGTCGACCGCCATCCGCGAGTTCGAGAGCCTGGGGGAGCCCGAGGACTGGTCCGTCGCGCACCAGAAACTCGCTCTGGCCCACCGAGGCGCCGGGAACCTCTCGGAGGCGCTACGCCTGATCGACCTCGCCCGCGCCACCGCCGTCACCGATGTGCCCATGCAGCGCGTACGGCTGGAGACGGCTTACGGGCACATTCTGCTGTCCGATCGGGCCACCGTTCATGATGGGCTGATGATCCTCCACCGTGCCGCACGGGAAGCCTCGCGGCACGGGCTCGCACACCAACTGCGCAGCATCAAGGACATCCAGAGGGAGATCCGTCTCCCTCTGCCAAGGCGATCAGGGAGCAGCCGAGTGAGCGTCAAGCAGCAGGGCATCACCGACGAACAGTGGCAACACGCCCGTACCCTCTGGAACTACCACCAGATGCACCACGACCTACGCCGCTGTGACGTTGCCATCGGTCTGGGCAGCCACGATCTGGGAGTCGCCAGAGCGGCGGTCGAGCTGTACCGCGCCGGATGGTTCCCGCTGCTCGTCTTCTCCGGGGCCACCAGCCCCACCACTGCGGCCCGCTTCCCTCGTGGTGAGGCCGTCCACTACCGCGAGCATGCGCTGGGCCTCGGGGTGCCTGACGAGGCGATCCTGCTGGAGCCGAGCGCGACCAACACCGGCCAGAACATCGGCCTGTCCCGCCAGGTGCTGGCCGATGCGGGGATCGAGCCTGATTCAGTACTCCTGATCTCCAAGCCGTACATGGAGCGCCGGGCGTATGCCACAGCACGGAAGGTGTGGCCCGAGGTCGAGGTGATGTGCGCCTCAGAGCCGCTGGATCTGGACGACTACGTCGGCTCGATCGGTGATCCGAAGCTGGTCATCGACATGCTCGTCGGCGACCTCCAGCGCGTGATCGAGTATCCCAAACTCGGCTACGCGATCGAGCAGCCCGTCCCGGGAGAGGTCCATGATGCCTACCAGGCTCTTCTCCGCGCCGGATTCGACAGCAGGCTTCTCAGACCCTGACCTGCCCTACGGCGAGCCGTGCGCCATTCCTCCCCGGCTCGCGACCTCGCCGACTACTGGATCGTCCTGCACAGCGTGCCCTTACTACCAGTCCTGGCCGCCGAAGATTCTTGGACCCGCATCTTGCATAGTCAACCCTGGTGATCGCTGACCATCAGAAGCGCGTCGTCCATGAGAGCACGTCGCAGATTCCTCTACTGTCGCGCGCTGTCGATCGACGAACCGGCCTTGTTCCCTGAAGGGCCGGCTGCCATCAATGGAGAAGAGACCGACACCGAGGACGGTGATCCTACGAACCGCCGAGACGCCCTCAGATTCGCCGCCCTCCTGCCTGCTCTCGCCAGCCTGCCGGAGGACGCCGAGCCCCGCGAGTTCACCCGCAGCAGCGAGGAAACCGACGTGGGAGCGGCAACACTTGACCAACTACGGCAGGCCATCGCCACATACGGCACCGACTACGCGACGCAACCCGCCTCGGAGTTGTGGGAACCAGCGCGGCAGGACCGTCGTCGCGTCGCCGCCCTGCTCCAGCGGCGTACCACGCTGCGCCAGCGCCGTGATCTCTACGTGGACGCCGCCTGGCTCTCGACCATCCTCGCCTGGCTCGCCCACGACGGTGGCAAGCAACGAACCGCCCTCGCCTACGCCCATGACGCCTGGCGACACGCCGACGAGGCAGAGCACGCCGAAACGGCAGCGTGGGCCAAGGACGTGGAGGCGACCATCCTGCTGTACGGCAATCGCCCGGCCGAGGCCCTTCGCGCGGCGCGAACCGGCGCAGCCCGCGCGCCCACCGGCGGATCAGCCGCCGCGCGCCTGGTCTCTCAGACGATGCGGATCAACGCCAGGATCGGCAGAGGCCTTGGAACCCTGCGCTCCGCGCCAGATCGCTTGCCTGCTCACCAGGCCGGACTGTTCTCCGCCGACGTCGCCCGTTTCCACTCTTTCGCCGCCACCTCGTACCTGTGGCTGGGTGATCCGCGGTCGGCCGAGACGCACGCGAAGGAAGCACTCGACCTCTACGCCTCCGCCCCCGGCAGCTCCCCCACCCGGCGGGCAATCAGCCTGCTCGACCTCGCCATCGCCAAAGCACAGCTCCGCGACCTCGACAGCGCCCTCTCCTTGGGCGTTTCCGCCTTGCAGCTCTCGCGCCCGGCTTCTGCCATCTCTGATCGGAGCAAGGATCTGGGCACAGTCCTTGGCGAGAAGTTCCCGCAATCCGTCCAGGTCAAGGACTGGCAGGCGGCATCCGGGTTCAACGGTCTCCGACATTGAGCAGTGGCCTCAGACCCGCGCCGTTCTCAGCATGTGTCTATCGAGCTGTTCAGAAAGGCAACCAAGGCACGGACGTGAACGTGAGGGGTTGATCGAACGGCTACGGTCAACGGCGCGGCGAAGCGGGTTTGAGCGGGGGTCTGGGGGGCCGTGCCCCCCAGGAAACACAGCCTGAGCTCTTGGGCGCGGAGCGCCTGGTGGGCGAAGACGATGCTTTGCGCATCTGGCGTGACCTTGGGTGCTCCTTGATCTCTTCTCTCAGCTGCGGAACTGGATTTCAGCTATTGCCTGGGGCTTCTGGCGTCGTCTGGTTCGTGGTGGAACAGAGACAAACCGAAGTCCTTTCAGCACATCCAGCCCTGTACGAACTGGACTCCAGGCGATCTTGTCGGTGGTGGCATTTATGCTCTCCACTCATGAGTAACGCCGGATATCGGACCGTACGCGTGACAGTCGAAGTCGCCGACTGTGGCATCGCCGGTCTGCAGGACAGGGAACCCGACGGCTACGCCGAAACACCCGCCCAGTCCGTTGGGATCATCGAGGTGGAGAAGGGTTGGGTCACCCTCCATATCACCCATCAGTGGGGGCCGGCCGACTTCACCGTGACAATCGCCGACCGGGACCCCGGGGCAGATCTCGCTACCTACGAGGACATCGTGGAAGTCAGTTATGTGTCCAAGTCGGGCGAAGTGGAGATGAGCGGGTTCACCTACGACACGGCCGTGATGTGGCCCCTGCCCCCTCTCCAGGCCGGGCCCGGAACCTACCGCATTCGGTATCACGTCAAGGGCATGGACTGGGAAGGCGCGAGACATGACGGCGTCGATGACCATTATCTTCAGATATGGCCCGCACCCCTTGACGGCCCGATTGTCGTTCAAGCCAAGAGTGGCGCTGTCCAGCGCTTTCTGCATTCAGAACAGTTCAAGCACCACCGCGGATTCTGAACCGCGCTCCACCCTGGTCACGAGGCAGAGGAGGACGAGCCCGCCTGTAGGCCGGGTTCTGGTCGCAAGGTTCCGCCGACCTGGTGTTGATCCGCGATCGAGGTTCTGAGCTGAGGAATTGTTTCTAGCAGGTTCACCTGGTGCGACTCCCGGACTGGCGCCCTTTGGGCTCATCACCCAATCACGTCTCTGCATTGATGCGTCGTCTCTGGCCGGGCAGCGGGGTCAGGGTCTACGGCGTGCCGACGCGATGGCTACTACTGTTTGAACCAACGCGAAAACCACACCCAGGATGAGGAGCATGAAGCCGATGAGCAGGTTCCAATTCCCCAGCTCGCTGAGAAGCGGGAGGTTTGGGTTCACGTAGTACACGACGATCCACAGGATGCCAAGGATCCATGAGGCGACCATTGCCAGAGCGGGCCACAACGGTGTGCGACTGGGGTACCGAGACGAGGTGTCGTCCGTTCCGTTGTCAGGGTAGGAGGCAGACACTCGTTTCACTCCTGTAAGTGGCGACAGAGGAAAGCTCATATATCGGACACAATCGCCTAATAAGCGACGAAAGTAAGGCTATCGTATAACGGTTGGCAGGATGAATCACTTTCGGCTGATCGCAGAGGCAACTCACAAGTCTGAACGCGATATCAAAGCGCAGCAACCGCCTGAGCTGCCCGTGTGCGGTCGTCCCACCCTCCGGGTAGCGGGCCAGCCGCGGGGCTGCCCAGTCGTGCGCCGAGGTCGGTCGTGATGGGGCGAAGGCGAACCTCAGCCCGAAGGCGATCCAGACCCGTCTAGGTCATGCCACCATCGCCGAGACGATGGACACCTACGGGCACCTCTTCCCGGACCAAGACGATCTCGGGCGCGGGGCGATTGACGCGCTTCTGCGTCCGAATCTGACGGAACAGGCAATCCTGAACGGTGCTCCGCCCCTGGTCACAGGGACGGAGAGGGGACGAGCCGGCCTGTAGGCCGGGTTCTGTCCTTCGCCGAGGCGAAGGGGCGACCATCCATCTAGGGCCGTCGTTGCCGGCGGCCTCGAGCGGTCTACCCGTGCGCCTCGGGCGGGCAGCCCTCAAGCGGCGCACGCGGGACGGTCCCCGGGGGGAACGTCCCTTCTTGACCTTGCTCCGGGTGGGGTTTACCGAGCCGCCCACGTCACCGTGGGCGCTGGTGGTCTCTTACACCACCCTTTCACCCTTACCTCCCGGAAATCCGGAAGGCGGTTTGCTTTCTGTGGCACTTTCCCGCGGGTCGCCCCGGGTCGGCGTTACCGACCACCCTGCCCTGTGGAGCCCGGACCTTCCTCGGCGGGCCTCGTGAAGAGGCTCGACGCGGTCGCCCGGCCGGCTCGTCCGGTGTCGAGGTTAGCGCATGCAAGCGGTCCGCAACCAAATGACAAGATCCGCACGATGAGATGACGAGGTGTCATCGCCTGAGGGGGGCGGTGGCGCCAGGGGTCGTGCCGGGTGTTCTGGCGGCGCCCGGCACGACCGGCTCCTGGACTTGTACGAGAGCGCGAACCGTCATCGGAGGTGGGCGGTGTCGTTGAAGGACTTCACCACCGGGTTGCCGTCGGCGTAGTGCTCGATGAGCGACAGGCAGGCCAGGTCCAGGTGCATGCGGTAGAGGGCGGCCGGGGGCGCGTCCAGGGCCAGGCGCAGCAGGGTCTTGATGGGCGTCACGTGGGAGACCAGCAGGACGGTGCGGCCCTCGTACCTGTCGATGAGGCGGCGCTGGGCGCGGGTGACGCGGTCGGCGACGGCGGTGAAGCTCTCGCCGCCCGGCGGGGCGACGTCGGGGTCGGCGAGCCAGGCGGCCAGCTCGGCGGGCCATCGGCGCTGGATCTCGGTGAACGTGTGGCCTTCCCACGCGCCGAAGTCCGTCTCCCTGAGGTCCTCGTCCGTCTCCACGTCCAGGCCGGCGCGCTCGGCGACGGTCTCGGCCGTCTGCCTGGCGCGGGTGAGCGGGGAGGTGACGACGGCGTCGAGCTTGTACGGGTCGCGCGTGAGCCTGTCGGCGGCCGCGGCGGCCTGGGCGAGGCCGTTGGCGGTGAGCTCGGGGTCGCCGAGGCCGGAGAAGCGGCGTTCGACGGAGAGCGGGGTCTCGCCGTGGCGCAGGAGGACGAGCGAGGTGGCGACGCGGGTGGGCGGGGCCCAGCCGGTGCCCTTGGCGGTGCGCTGCTGGGTGGTGGCGACGGAGGCGGTGGGGCCCGACAGGTCGAGGAGGTCGGTCTGCTCCACGAGGCGGGGGGCTCGGGTGGAGGGCCGGGGCGTGGTGCCCGGCGCCGGCGTGCCTCCGGACGGCGGGCCCGTGTCCAGAACGGACGCGCCCCCGGACGGCGTCCCGCCGGACTTCCAGGAGAGGCCCTGGGCGGCCGCGTCCATCGCTTCGTTGGCCAGGCGGTCGGCGTGCTCGTTGCGGGCGCGCGGGATCCAGGTCCACTCCGTCACCCGCAGCCGCCTGGCCAGCTTGCCCGCTTCGAGGGCGAGCGGGCGCAGGCCCTCGTGCTTGACCTTCCAGCGGCCCGCCATCTGCTCGACGACGAGCTTGGAGTCCATCCGCACGGCCACCCGTGCGCCCTCGCCGCCGACGTCGAGCGCCAGGCGGAGGCCGGCGATCAGGCCGCGGTACTCGGCGACGTTGTTGGTGGCGACGCCGATGGCCTCGGCCGACTCGGCGAGGGCCCGGCCGTCGGCCGCGTCGCGGAGGACGGCGCCGTAGCCGGCCGGGCCGGGGTTGCCGCGGGAGCCACCGTCGGCCTCGACGATGTAGGCGGTCACTCTTTCCTCTCAGCGCGGGGGGACGGGGTCACAGGCCCGACTCCGCCGTGCGGACGAGGATGCGGCGGCACTCGTCGCAGCGCACCACCTCGTCGGCGGCGGCGGCCTTGATCTGGTTCATCTCGGCGATGGACAGCGCCACCTTGCAGCCCTGGCAGCGGCCGCCCTGCAGCATGGCGGCGCCGACCCCGTACTGCTCGCGCAGCTTGTCGTACAGCTTGAGCAGGTCGGCGGGGATGTCGCCGACGACGGCGGCGCGGCGGGACCGGACCTCGCCCGTCTCCTTGTCGATCTCGGCGAGGGCGGCGTCGCGGCGGGACTCGGCGTCGGCCAGGGTCGCCCTGGCCTCGTCGCGCCGGGTCTTGAGGTCGGCGGCGCGGGCGTCGGCGGCCTCGCGGCGCTCCATGATCTCCAGCACCACCTCTTCGAGGTCGCTCTGCCGCTTGTTCAGGGAGACGATCTCGGACTGGAGGCCGGCCAGGTCGCGCGCGGAGGACACGGCGCCGGAGTCGAGACGCTGCTGGTCGCGTTCGATGCGGGTGCGGACGGTGTCGACGTCGCTCTCGGCCTTGGTCTGCTCCCGCGCCAGGTCACCGGCCTCGGTCTCGGCCTCGATGACCTCGGTGGCGTGCTTGGCGTAGCGTTTGGACTGGTCGTCGATCTCCGCCAGCTCGGGCAGGCTGCGGCGGCGGTGGGCCAGCCGGTCGAGCGCGGAGTCGAGCTCGGCGAGGTCGAGGAGCCTCTTCTGGACCTCGGGGGCTGCTTTCATGATCAATATCCTCTTGTCCAAGCATCGGTGACCGTGGCGGAGACACGTGTCTCAACGTTAACGCCCCTGGCGGTGAGGATGGACGCGGCGGTGTCGAGCCAGGGCCATTCGGTGGCCCAGTGGGCGGCGTCGATCAGCGCGGGCCCGCCCGCCTCGACGAACTCGCTGGCCGGGTGGTGGCGCAGGTCGGCGGTGAGGAACACGTCGACGCCCGCCGCGCGCGCGGTGGCCAGGAGCGAGTCGCCGGCGCCGCCGCTGACCGCGACGCGCGAGACGCGGCGGGACAGCGAGCCGGCGACGCGGATGCCCCAGGCGGTGGCGGGCAGCCCGGCGGCGGCCTGGGCGGCGAACTCGCCGAGCGTCAGCTCCTCCGGCAGGTCGCCGACGCGGCCCAGGCCGCGCCACGGGTCGTCGGCGAACGGCTGCAGCGGCACCAGGTCGCCGGTCAGCCCGACGGCGCGGGCCAGGGCGTCGGAAACGCCCGGGTTGGCCACGTCGGCGTTGGTGTGGGCGGTGAACAGGGCGATGTCGTTCTTGATGAGCCGGTGGACGAGCCTGCCCTTGGGCGTGGTGGCGGCGACGGTGGTCGTGCCGCGCAGGTAGAGGGGGTGGTGGGTGACGATGAGATCAGCGCCCCACTCCACGGCCTCGTCGGCGACGGCGGCGACCGGGTCGACCGCGAACAGCACCTTCTCCACACTCTGGGCCGGGTCGCCGCAGACCAGGCCCACGGCGTCCCAGGATTCGGCCCGGCCGGGCGGGTAAGCCGCCTCCAGCACGTCGATAACGTCGGTCAGTGTCCATGCAGCCACCAGGGCAGACTATCGGCCGGCGCGATCTCCGTCGGTCATGGCGGCGAGTCCGGGCGAGGGGTGGGCACCGAACCCGGTTCCGCGTAATGTAAGTGGATCCTGACTCGGTGGAGGGTGGCATGACACCTAGGGTCGCGATCATCGGCGCGGGCTTCGGCGGATTGTGCATGGCGATCCGGCTCGAACGCGCCGGGATCCGCTCGTACACGATCTTCGAGAAGGCGGGCGGGCTGGGCGGCACGTGGCGGGACAACAGCTACCCCGGCGCGGGCTGCGACATCCCGTCGCATCTGTATTCGTACTCGTTCGAGAAGTACGCGAGCTGGACCCGGAGATATCCGGAACAGCCGGAAATCTTAGGCTATTTAGAACACTGCGCCGACAAATACGACGTCAGGCGAAAAATCAGGTTCAGCACCGAGGTCACCGACGCCACCTTCGACGGCTCACGGTGGCAGCTGACCGCCTCGGGCACCACCGAGGCCTTCGACGTCCTGGTCATGGCGGTCGGCCAGCTCAACCGCCCCCGCCTGCCCGACATCCCCGGCATGGACGACTTCGCCGGCACGTCCTTCCACTCCTCCCGCTGGGACCACTCCCAGGATCTCACCGGCCGCAGGGTCGCGGTGATCGGCAGCGGCTCGTCGGCGGCCCAGCTCATCCCGCCCGTCGCCCGGCAGGCGGAGCGCCTGGAGGTGTTCCAGCGCACCCCGAACTGGGTGATCCCCAAGCCCGACGCCACCTTCAACGCCGCGGTCAGGCTGGCGTTCCGGTTCGTGCCCGGCCTGCAGCGCGCCTACCGCGAGTACATCTACCGGTACGCGGAAGCCACGCTCTACCCGGCGCTGGCCCGCGGCTGGAGCGAGGACCTGCTGCGCAGGCGCGCCCTGAACCACCTGCGCGACCAGGTGAAGGATCCCGAGCTGCGGGCCACGCTCACCCCCGACTACCCGCCGGGCTGCAAGCGGGTGGTCATCGACAGCCGCTTCTACCCGGCCCTGACCAGGCCCAACGTGGACGTGGTGACCGACAAGATCGTGCGCATCACGGAGAAGGGCGTGCAGACGACCGAGTCGGTGCACGAGGCCGACACGATCGTGTACGCGACCGGCTTCCGCAGCACCGAGTTCCTCGCCCCGATGCGGGTCACGGGCCGCGACGGCGCGGACCTCGCCACCCGGTGGGCCGGCGGCGCGGAGGCCTACCTGGGCATCGCGGCGCCGGGCTTCCCGAACATGTTCCTGCTGTACGGTCCCAACACCAACCTCGGGCACAACTCGATCATCTACATGATCGAATGCCAGGTGAACCACATCATGAACTGCCTGCCGCACCTGTCGGACGGCCGCCGGCTGGAGGTGCGGCCGGAGGTCATGGACGCCTGGCGCCGGCGGCTGGACGAGGCGATGGCGCGCATGGTGTGGGGCGACGGCTGCCGGAGCTGGTACAAGACCGCCGACGGCCGGGTCACCAACAACTGGCCGGGCACCACGATGCTCTACCGCAGGCTGACCGCCAAGCCCCCGCGCGCCGCCTACAGGGAGGTTTGAATCCGCCGACCAAGAAGGGGGCCGGAGCTCGTGCGGACCGACATGGCGGCGGCGCGGGCCCGCGCGGTAGCGTCCGCCTCATGACGTCTTCCCTGCACCGTCGCTCCGTCGTCGCCGACACCCACAACGACCTGCTGATGGCGGTCTCGGCCAGGCCGCCCGAGCGCTGGGCGGCGTTCTTCCGCGAGCGCTGGCTGCCCCAGCTCAAGGAGGGCGGGGTGCGGCTGCAGGTGCTGCCGGTCTTCATCGACGACCCGTACCGTCCCGAGGGCGCGCTGCGGCGGACGCTGCGCATGATCGAGTGCGCGCACGTGATCGCCGAGGGGAACGCGGGCGACGTGCGGCTCTGCACGGACGCGGCGGGCGTCGACGCGGCGCTGGACGACGGGCTAATCGCCCTGGTGCTGGCCATGGAGAGCATGCCGGGGCTGGACGCCAGCGTCGAGCTGATCCCCACCCTGCACCGGCTGGGCGTGCGGATCGCCTCGATCGCCCACTGGGGCCGCACCCCGCTGGCCGACGGCAGCGGCGAGGACGCCACCGGCAGCGGGCTGACCTCGCACGGCGTGGCCGCGCTGCGCGAGATGGAACGGCTCGGCATGATCTTCGACGTGTCCCACCTGGGCGCGTCGGGCGTGGCGCACGTGCTGGAGCTGGCCACCCGGCCGGTCATGGCGACCCACTCCTCCGCGCGGGCGCTGCGCGACCACCACCGCAACCTCACCGACGAGCAGCTGCGCGGGGTGGCCGCCACCGGCGGGGTGATCTGCGTGAACTTCTTCGCCGGGTTCCTGACCGAGCACGAGCACGAGGCGACGCTGGACCATCTGCTCGACCACATCGAGCACGTCGCGGGCGTGGCCGGGATCGACCACGTCGGCCTGGGCCCGGACTTCATCCGCGAGGTGATGGCCGACGTGATGCCGCCGTGCGAGGAGGTGAGCTACGGCGTCGACGTGCTGGCCGCCATCCCCGGCCTGGAGGGCCCGTCGGGGCTGCCCATGGTGACCGAGGGCCTGCTCGGGCGCGGCCTGCCGGAGAAGGACGTGCAGAAGATCATCGGCGGCAACGTGCACCGCTTCCTCACCGGCACGCTCGGGTAGACCCACCAGGTGGAGATACGCGAGCTGCGCCGGTTGGAGGAGTTCCACGCGGCGTACCGGCTCTTCGACGACATCTGGCACCCGGACCCGCGCAACGCGCCCGTCCCGGTCGAGCTGATGATCGCCTTCGCGCACGCGGGCGGCTACGTCGCGGGCGCCTTCGAGGGTGGCCGGCTCGTGGGCGCGTCCGTCGGGTTCCTGGCGGCTGACCGGGCCCTGCACTCGCACGTGACCGGCGCGCTGCCGGGGCGGGGCGCCGGGTCCGCGCTCAAGCTGCACCAGCGGGAGTGGTGCCTGCGGCGCGGGCTGGAGCGGATCACCTGGACGTTCGACCCGCTGGTCCGCAGGAACGCCTGGTTCAACCTGGTCAAGCTGGGGGCCAGGCCGGAGGCGTACCTGGAGCGGTTCTACGGGGTGATGGCCGACGAGATCAACGAGGGCGACGAGTCCGACCGGCTGCTGGCCGTGTGGCGGCTGGACCGGCCGCCGGGCACGGCGGTGGAGGCCCGCTACCCCGCCGTGCTCGCCGACGCGGGCGGGCGGCCGCTGGTCAAGCCGGCCGAGGGGCGCACGGTGCTGGTGGCGACGCCGCCCGACATCGAGACGCTGCGCGGGCAGGACCCCGGCGCGGCCCGGGAGTGGCGGCTGGCGACCCGCGAGACGCTGGGCGGGCTCATGGCCGCGGGCGCTCGCGTAACCGGTTTCACCCGTCACGGGGAATATGTCGTGGAGCGGGATTGATTTCTTTGCAGTGGTTCATCAACGTGACTCCTCCGTTCCCGGGGAGGGAGCGGCTTCTCGCTAGGCCGCTTGCGCGGTGTCGCGAAGGGCAAGCCCTGCCCTCAAGATGTTGACCGCCGCGTTCACGTCGGCATGCGTGGTATGCCCGCACCCCGTGCACACGAACTCGGCTTGGGTGACGCGGTTTTCCTTCGCGCAGTGCCCGCATCGGGCACACGTGCGGGAGGTGCCGGCAGGGGTCACCGCGATCAGCTCTCGACCGGCGCTTTCAGCCTTGTACGCGAGGATCTGCAAGAACACCCCCCCCAGCCCGCGTCCAGGATCGACCTGTTCAGGCCCGACTTTTGAGCGACGTTCCGGCCAGGCCGCTCGATCGTGCCGGACGCCGAGCGGGTCATATTCGCGATCCGCAGGTCCTCACGCACGATCAGGTCGTAGCCGCGGACCAGGGCCAGCGCCGCCTTGTGCGCGTGATCGAGGCGCTGCCGCCGAACCTTGGCATGGAGGGCGGCCACACGGGCGACCGCTTTACGGCGGCGTTCGCTCCCCCGCTTCTTGCGGGCGAGATCACGCTGAGCGGCGGCGAGCTTGCCCATGGATGCGACCAGGTAGCGCGGGTTGCCCACCTGTGCGCCGTCGCTCGTCGTCACGAGTGAGGCTACGCCCATGTCCACGCCGACCGCCCTGCCGGTCGGCGGCAAGAGGTCGGTGGGGACGTCGTCGCACGACAGCACGACGTACCAGCGGCTGCCTTCCCGCTTCACGCTGACCGTCTTGACGCGGCCGCGGACCGGCCGGTGCTGGTGTACCCGGACGTGGCCGATGCCCTGCAATCGCACGAACGTGGCGGACGGGTCCTGCGGCTGAGAGTCCCACCGGCAGCCGTCGCCGTCCTTCGGCCAGTCCACCGTGCCGAACCGGCTGCGCCCCTTGAACCGGGGGAAGCCCGGCGTGCGCCCGGCCTTGACCCGGGAGAAGAACGCGGCGAACGCCTTGTCCAGACGGCGCAGCGTGGCCTGCTGGGAGGAGAACGACCACAGGCCCTGACCGTCCGGATCGCCGGCACGGATGTGTTTGAGGTCGGCCGACTGATCGCCGTATCGTATGCTCACGCCAGCCTTGGCGTAGGCGGTGCGGCGGTGTTCCAGCGCCGCGTTGTACAACTGGCGATGCTCCTCCAGACACTGCGCGAGCGCGACGGCCTGCTTGCTGGTGGGGCGGAGGGGGAACTTGTAGGACCCGCGCACGCTCACCCGCCTTGGACGCTCATCATGTGTCGAGCAGTCCCGCTGACACCCGAGGCCGCACGCTGCGCCGGGGGAGGCATACATTCGACGAGCGACTCGGTAATCATATCGTCACTGACAGTTCAACGGCCAGTAAACAGAACAGCCACCTGTGACCGTGCTCACGCTGATCCAGCAGGCGCAGCGGATATTCGGCGGCTGACCGCTGAACGAGGAACCGGACTTTCCGCGATAAGGGGCAGACTGGCGGGCATGCTGGAGACCTCCGCCCGCCTGCTCAAGCTGCTCTCTCTGCTCCAGGCGCACCGGGAGTGGACCGGCCCCGAGCTGTCGGCGCGGCTCGGGGTCACCACCAGGACGATACGCAACGACGTCGAGCGGCTGCGCAGCCTCGGTTATCCGGTGCACGCCACGCCGGGCGTGGCCGGCGGCTACCGCCTGGGCGCTGGGGCGGCGCTGCCGCCGCTGCTGCTGGACGACGAGGAGGCGGTGGCCGTCGCCGTCGGGCTCGGCCGGGCCGCCGGGGGCGGCGTGGAGGGCATCGAGGAGTCGTCGGTGCGCGCGCTGGCCAAGCTGGAGCAGGTGCTGCCGTCCCGGCTGCGGGCGCGGGTGGGCGCGCTGAACGCGTACACGGTGCAGATCCCCGGCGAGGCCCCGTCGGTGCCGCCCGCGCTGCTGACCACGATCGCCAACGCCGCCCGCGACCGGGAGCGGCTGCGCTTCGACTACACCGGGCACGACGGGTCGGCGACCGTCCGCGACGTGGAACCGTACCGGCTGGTGCACCGGCGCGGCCGCTGGTATCTGGTGGGCTACGACGTGACCCGGCAGGACTGGCGGACGTTCCGGGTCGACCGTCTCAGGCCGCGCGTCCCGTCGGGCCCCCGGTTCACCGCGCGGGAGCTGCCGGAGGACGGCGACGTGGCCGCGTACGTGGAGCGCGGCGTGAACACGGCCATGTGGCGTCACCGCGGCACCGTGCTGCTGCACGCCCCGGCCGAGCGGGTGCGGGAGCTGGGTCTCGGCGACCGGATGGAGATCGAGCCGGCCGGGCCGGACACCTGCGTCCTCAAGCTGGGCAGCGACGACCTCGACGGCATGGCCGTCTGGATCGGCTTCCTGGGCCTGGACTTCGAGGTGCTGGACCCGCCCGAGCTGGCGGAGGCGGTGCGGCGGCTGGCGGAGCGTTACGGGCGGGCGGTCAGCGAGCGGTAAGGGCCCGGTCAGCGGCGGGCGGCAGCCTCGGCGGCATGAACATCACCCAAGTCGCGGGCAGCAGGGACGACTTCCAGCTCGTCCGCCACATGACCGTGGAGGGCGGCCAGACCGAGATCGGCCGCCGCCTCACCGAGGAGGCGCTGCGGCTCGGCTGGCGGCCGCAGCCGTCGCACCCCACCGTGAACCGGGCCAGGCGGGCCTGGTTCGAGCGGCACTGGCCGCAGCAGCACGCCCGGATGGACGGCGCGGCCGAGGCGCTCGGCCTGGACCCGGACCAGGACGAGCTGGCCCTCGACGGGCTCGGGTACGTCCCTGCGGGCTCCGCCTGCTCGGCCCTGTGGGTGCCGCCGTCGGCGTCGGCGGACGGGCACGGCAGGATCGGCCGCAACTACGACTTCTTCACGCTGACCACCAGTGAGATCATGGGCGGTGATCCGGCGCCGGGCGAGCCGCCGATGGCGTCGCGCCCGTACGTGATCACCACGGTCCCGGACGACGGCCTGGCCTCCACCGTGATCACGATGTCCGACCTGGACGGGTGCATGGACGGGATCAACGAGGCGGGGCTGGCGGTGACGCTGCTCATCGCCGACATCGACCAGGCGTCCCCGCCGGAGAACGTCTCCCCCCAGGTGGGGCTGAGCAGCGTGCAGCTGCCCCGGTTCCTGGTGGAGACCTGCGAGACCGCCGAGCAGGCCAAGCAGGCGCTGCTCTGCGCCAAGCAGTACGACCACGGCACGCCGCTGCACTACCTGGTGGCCGACGCGCACGGCGGGGCGTTCGTGTGGGAGCGCGGCAGGGACGGCTCGGAGCACGTCGTGGAGTTCGGCGGCGGGCCGCTGTGCGTCACCAACCACCTGCTGCACCGCAATCCGGACCCGATGGCGCTGCCCGCCGACACCGAGAACACGCTCGGCACGTACGGGCGGCTGCGCGCGCTGTACGAGCGCAGCAAGGGCGTCACGCTGTCGGGCCGCGACCTGCGTGACAGCCTGGAGGCGGTGCGGCAGCCCGAGTTCGGGCCGTTCCGCACGCTCTGGAGCACCGTCTTCGACACCGCCGAGCGGACCCTGTCGACCTCCTTCTACCTGGGTGAGGAGCGCTACACCGAGGAGCTGGTGTTCAGCCCGCGTCGAGGTACTCCTGCCTGACCTTGGACCGCGACAGCTTGCCCGTCGGGGTGCGGGGCAGCCGCTCCCGGTACTCGATCACCCTCGGGTGCTTGAACCTGGCGATGCGCGGGCCGCAGTGGGCGAGCAGCTCCGCGGTCAGCTCCGGGCCGGCGGCGACGCCCTCGGCCGGCTCGACGAGGGCGACCACCTTGTGGCCCCACTCCTCGTCGGGCACCCCGATGACGGCGACGTCGGCGACCGAGGGGTGTTCCAGCAGCGCGGCCTCGATCTCGGCGGGGTAGATGTTGACCCCGCCGGAGATGATGAGGTCGGTGCGCCGGTCGCACAGGAACAGGAAGCCGTCCTCGTCCAGGTAGCCGATGTCGCCGGGGGCGTACCACTCGCCGCGCATGCTGGCCGCGGTCTTGGCCGGGTCCTTGCGGTACTCGAACTTGCCGAGGCTGGACTTGACGTAGACGAGGCCGGGCTCTCCCGGGGGCAGCTCGGTCCCGTCCTCGGCGAGGATCCTGGCTTCGAAGGTGGGCGCGGGCCGCCCGACGGTGCCGGGCCTGGCCAGCCAGTCGTGCGGCTTGACGGAGAAGGCGATGGTGGACTCGGTGGAGCCGTAGTACTCGTAGAGCACCGGCCCCCACCAGTCCATGATCCCTTGCTTGACGGCGACCGGGCAGGCTGCGGCGGTGTGGATGACCTGCTGGAGGCTGGAGAGGTCGTGGCGCCGCCTGACCTCGGCGGGCAGTTGCAGCATCCGGTGGAACATGGTCGGCACCATCATCGCGTTCGTCACCCGGTGGCGCTCGATCAGCTCCAGCACGGTCTCCGGCTCGAACCGGGGCGCGATCACCACGGTGTGGCCGAAGTGCAGCGCGAACTGGGTGTGGGCGCACGGCGAGGAGTGGTACATGGGCGAGGTCACCAGGTGGATCCCGTCGCCCGGCTTCAGGTCGACGACCTCGCCCAGGAACCAGGTGTACATCGGCACGATCGCCTCGGGCTCGGCGCCGGGCAGCGGCCGCTGCACCCCCTTGGGGCGGCCGGTGGTGCCGGAGGTGTACCACATGACGGCCCCGGCGGTGCGGTCGCCGGGCGCGGTGGCGGGCTGCCCGTCCGCGAGCCCCGCGGTGCCGATCTCGGCGCCGGGGACCGCGTACTCCTGGCTGGTGACGACGAGCTTGGCCTCGGAGTCCTTGACGATGTAGTCGATCTCGGGCGCGGCGAGGTGCCAGTTGATCGGCACGTAGTACAGGCCGATCTGGCCGGTGGCCATGAGCATGATGACCTGGTCGAGCCCGTTGGGCAGCACGCCGGCCACCACGTCCCCGTTGCCGAGGCCGCGCCCGCGCAGCCCGTGGGACACCTGGTTGACCAGCGCGTGCAGCTCGCCGTACGTGGTGCGCGAGCCGTCGGTGTCGATGACGGCGACCCGGCCGGGGTCGGCCTGGGCGATGGCGTAGAAGCCGGGCGACTGGCTGATGTCCATCACAGCTCCAGCAGGTCGGCGATCCTGGCACGGTGGATGCGGGGCGGGCCGAGCAGCACCTCGTCGGTCTTGGCCCGCTTGAAGTAGAGGTGGGCGTCGTGTTCCCAGGTGTAGCCGATGCCGCCGTGCAGCAGCAGGCTGTCGCGGGCCACCTCGAAGCAGGCGCGGCCCACGTACGCCTGCGCGAGCGCGGCGGCGCCCGGCAGCTCGTCCGGGGCCTCGTCGGCGGCCCAGGCGGCGTAGCGGACGATCGACTCGGCCTGCTCCAGCTTGCAGTGCATGTCGGCGAGCTTGTGCTTGACGCCCTGGTAAGAGCCGATGTAGCGGCCGAACGCGACCCGGATCTTGGCGTAGCCGACGATGGCGTCGAGCGCGGCCCGCAGCACGCCCAGCTGCTCGGCGGCGAGCGCCACGGCGAGCCGGTCGGCGATCCCGTCGGCGGGCTCGCCGAGCGTCCGGGCGGGCGCGCCGTCCAGGACGACCCGGGCCTGGCCGCGGGTGATGTCGAGGGTTTCCAGCGGGGTCCTGGTGACGCCCTCGCCGGTGAGGTCGACGGCGTGCAGCGCGGATCCGGCGGTCACGAGCAGCACGTCCGCCTCCATGCCGGACAGCACCTGCGGGAGCGTGCCGCTGAGGCGGCCCGTGTCGTCGGCCGTGACGTCCGCTCCCGGCAGGGCGAGGGTGGCGGCGACGCGGCCCTCGGCGATGCCGGACAGCAGCTCCTTGTCGGGCGCCCGGGTCAGCGCGACCGCGGCGAACACGGTGGCCAGGAAGGGGCCGGGGAGCAGCACCGCCCCGGTCTCCTCCAGCGCGACGGCCAGCTCGGCGAAGCCCGCGCCCGCTCCCCCGTACTCCTCGGGGACGATCAGCCCCGACAGGCCGAGCTCGCCGTTGAGCCGCGCGTACACCTCCGGGTCGTGGCCCTGGCGGGACTTGGCCGGCGGCGAGGCGGCGGCGAGGAAGTCGCGGACGGCGGCGCGCAGCTCGCGCTGCTCCTGGCTGGGTACGAGTTTCACGCCTGCGTCCCCACCTTCAGGTCCTTGAACGGCACGGTCTTGTCCACCCGGGGTTCGGGCGGCAGGTTGAGCACCCGGTCGCCGACGATGTTGCGCATGATCTCGTTGGTGCCGCCGCCGAGCGCCAGCCCCGGCGCGGTGGCGAGCACGGTGCCGAGCGGGTGGCCGCCGACGACCGACCCGGGCCCGGCCAGCCGCGTGGCGAGGTCGGCCTGGTAGAGGGTCAGCTCGGCCAGCAGCAGCTTGGCGGCGCTGCCGCGGGCGCCGGGGAACACCCCCGCCTCGGTCTCCTGGGCCAGCCTCTGGTTGAACAGGGCCAGGGCGCGCGAGCGGATGTGCAGCTCGACGAGCTCGTCGCGGACCAGCGGGTCGCTCGTGTCGAGCGTGCGGCGCAGCGCCTCCAGCGAGGCGGGGTTGTCCTTCTGGCCGCCCATGCCGACCCCGGCGGAGATCGACAGCCGCTCGTGCAGCAGTGTCGTGACGGCGACGCTCCAGCCGTCGTCGACGTCGCCGACCCGGTGCTCATCGGGGATGTGCACGTCGTCGAAGAAGATCTCGTTGAAGTTGGACCGGCCGCTCATGTCCTTCAGCGGCCTGACGGTGACGCCGGGATGGTGCATGTCGACCACGAACATGGTCAGGCCCTTGTGCTTGGGCACGTCCACGTTCGTCCGGGCGAGCAGCAGCCCCCAGTCGGCGTGCTGGGCGACCGACGTCCACACCTTCTGGCCGTTGACGATCCAGTCGTCGCCGTCGCGCTCGGCCCTGGTCTGCAGGCTGGCCACGTCACTGCCGGCCCCGGGCTCGGAGAAGAGCTGGCACCAGATCTCCTCGCCGCGCAGCAGCGGCCGGACGAACCGCTCGCGCTGGGCGTCGGTCCCCCGGTCGACCAGCGTCGGGCCGGTCATGCCCAGGCCGATGGAGAACACGTAGATGGGCAGGGTGAAGTCGCGGGCCGCGGCGGCGAACGCGCGCTCCTCCTCCTGGGTCAGGCCCTGGCCTCCCCACCGCTCCGGCCAGGTGATGCCGGAGTATCCGGCGTCGTAGAACCGGGCCATGAAGTCCTTGGCCTGGGCGATCGGATCACCGTCCGCGCGCCCTTCCGACGGGACGTTCCGCTCCAGCCAGTCCCTGGCGGCGCGCTGGTAGTCCGCTGGGTTCACATCGACTCCCTCGCATCAGTGCTCACTTACTCTAGCCACGCCTTCGCGGACCGTACAGAGCAATGATCTGGTGGAGATTTGCACCATTTGTCGCCGAATCTCCGCCAATTGGAATTAAGGTGACTCTATGTGATGACATGACCACGGAGGGGAGCAGGTGGTCACACGGTTCATAGGGTCCATGCGGGGGCGGCTGACGCTGATCGCCACCGCGTACATGGCCGTGCTGTGCCTCGCGGCGGGCGGCTACCTGCAGTATGCGCTCTACCAGACGTCCGCCGACCACCAGCGCGACGCGCTGGAGCGCAGGGCCATGGTGGTGGTCGAGCTGATCCAGCACGAGGAGATCCCGAAGCGGATCGCGTCCGACCATCGGATCGACATCCAGGTGATCGACGAGACGGGCAGGGTGGTCCTCTCCAACTCCGACATCGCCGGGAAGCCGCGGATGAGCACGCTGGTGCCGCCGGACGGCAGCGTCAGCACCACCGTGGAACAGTGTGACCTGCCCCTCTACCCCGACCAGTGCAACTGGGTCGTCGCCTACCGCTTCGCCGGGCCGTCGGGCCCCGACTGGCTGGTCTACACGACCGAGAAGATCGTTCCCTGGTACGTCGCGCCGCGGGTGCCGCTGGCCCTGACGGCGATCTTCCTGGCGCCGGTGGTGCTGACCGCGATCGGCGCGTGGCGGGTGGTCACCAAGACGCTGAAGCCGGTGGACCGCATCCGCGCCCGCCTCGCCACGATCACCGCCACCGACGTCGGCATGCGGGTGCCGGTGCCCCGCCACGACGACGAGATCCGGGCGCTGGCCATCACCGCGAACCACACGCTGGAGCGGCTGGAGTCCGCGGCCGAGCGGCAGCGCAGGTTCGCCTCCGACGCCTCCCACGACCTGCGCAGCCCGATCACCGCGATGCGCACCCGGGTGGAGGAGGCGCTGCTGTATCCCGAGGAGATCGACTGGCCGAGGACCGGCCGCGAACTGCTCGACAGCCTGGACCGGCTGCAGGCAATCGTGACCGACCTGCTCATGCTGGCCAAGCTGGACGCGGGCGCGCCGGGCGAGCGGGAGACGCTGGACCTGTCCGAGGTGGCCCGGGCCGAGGCGGCCAGGCGGCGCGGCAAGCGGGTGGTCACCACCCTGCAGCCGGGCGTGCTGGTGACCGGCGACCGGCTGAGGCTCAGCCGCCTGATCACCAACCTGGTCGACAACGCCGAGCGGCACGCCGAGTCCACGATCATCATCACCGTCCGGAAGGACGGCGAGGCCACGCTGGAGGTGCTCGACGACGGCGCCGGCATCGCGCCGGAGGACCGCGAGGTCGTCTTCGAGCGGTTCGCCCGCCTGGACGCCTCCCGCAACCGCGACGCCGGCGGCACCGGGCTCGGCCTGCCCATCGCCCGCGAGATCGCCCACGAGCACGGCGGAAGGCTCACGATCGAAGAGTCCGACCGCGGTGCCCGCTTCGTCCTACGATTGCCTCTGCGGGGTGATTAGAGTTACGGCCTGTGACTCCAGGTTTTGGCCGGTTACGGCGTGATGACTTGTTGAAGGCGTCCTGCGAGGTGATCGCCGCGCAGGGGTTCGGGCACACCAGGACCATCGACATCGCCAGAGCAGCCGGCGTCAGCCAGGCGCTGCTCTTCTACCACTTCGAGACCAAGGACCGGCTGTTCGCCGAGGCTTTCGCGTACGCCGCACGACGCCATATGGAGTCGCTCGCCGCCGTCGAGCGCTCCCCGAAGCCGCCGCTCGACCGGCTGCGGGCGCTGCTCAGGCTCTCCTCCCCCACCGCCTCCCCCGAGGGGTGGCGGCTGTGGATCGACGCCTGGGCGGAGTCGATGCGCAACAAGGACCTGCAGCGCACCTCCCGCAGGCTGGACGTGCAGAGCAGGCAGGTGATGCAGAGCATCATCGAGGCGGGGGTCGCCGCCGGGGACTTCACCTGTCCCGACCCGGAGGGCGCCACCTGGAGGATCTTCGCGCTCGGCGACGGCCTGGCCATACAGATGAACGTGCACGGGCGCGTGCTGCCCCGGCGCCGCGTCACCGAGCTGGTCAAGACCGCCGCCGCCAGGGAGCTGGGCCTGTCCGCCGACGACCTGTGAGGGGCTCCGGGCGGTGTGCGGGCCGTCTCAGAGTTTTCTCAGGTCGGGAAAGTAGGCTCCCCGCATGAAACGTACGGCCGCGCTGGTCGCGGTGCTCGCTCTGCTCGGGGTGACGGTGTGGCTGGTGTGGCCGTCCGTGCCCGAGGTGCGCGGACAGGCCCAGCGCATCACCGTCGTGGACGGGCCGTCCGACGACCAGCGGGTCGAGCTCGACGTCACCTTCTTCCCGCCGCCGGGAGGCGGCAGGGCGCCCGCCGTGCTGCTCGCGCACGGCTTCGGCGGCAGCAAGCGGAGCGTCCGCGCGGAGGCGACGGAGCTGGCCCGGCAGGGCTACGCGGTGCTGACCTGGTCGGCGCGCGGCTTCGGCGGCTCGACCGGCGAGATCGCGCTGAACTCGCCGGACTACGAGGTCAAGGACGTCAAGCAGCTCATCGACTGGCTAGCCGGGCGTCCCGAGGTGCTGCTCGACGCGGCGGGCGACCCGCGCGTGGGCATCACCGGCGCCTCCTACGGCGGCGCCATCGCGCTGCTGACCGCGGCCCACGATCCCCGCGTGGACGCGATCGTCCCCCAGATCACCTGGTCCGACCTGGGCGACGCGCTCTTCCCCGACGCCGCGGGCGGCGGGCCCGCCAACGGCGTGTTCAAGCGCATGTGGGCCGGCATCTTCTTCGGCCAGGGCGGCGCGGTCCAGAGCGGCGCCGCCGAGGGGCTGGAGGCGCTCACCCGCCGGCCGCAGCCGATGACCGCCGAGCAGGCGCGGTGCGGCCGCTTCCTGCCCTCGATCTGCGAGATCTACCAGGACGTCGCCGAGACCGGCAAGGCCACCCCGGAGGCCGTCGAGCTGCTCAGAGCCTCCAGCCCGGTCCACGTGGCGGGCCGCGTCAAGGCGCCGACGCTGCTCATCCAGGGCCAGCGCGACTCGCTGTTCCCGCTCGGCCACGCCGACGCGAACGCCAGGGCCATCGCCGCTGCCGGCACGCCCGTCTCCCTGGCCTGGTACGACGGCGGCCATGACGGCGGCAACGGCGAGGCCGACTGGCTGCGTGAGCGGACGCTGGCCTGGTTCGGCCGCTACCTGAAGGGCGACGACACCGCCGCGGTGAGCGCCTTCACCATCACCCGCGACGGCGGCCGTGACCCCGGCACCCGCCAGCGCATCCGCCTGCACCCCGAGGCCGACGCCTACCCCGGACTCGGCGGCACCGACGTCACCGCCGTCACGCTGAGCGGGCCGGAGCAGCACGTCGCCAACCCGCCGGGCGGCTCCCCCGCCGCCGTCTCCACCGTGCCCGGCGTGAGCGGCCTGCTCGGCGACGGAGGCCAGGGCACCACCGGTCTGTCGATCGACATGCCCGGCCAGAGCGCCGCCTTCGAGTCGGCCGCACTCACCGCGCCGCTCCAGCTCACCGGCAGCCCTTCGGTCAAGGTGAGGGTCCACGGCAGCGGCGAGGTGACGCTGTTCGCCAAGCTCTTCGACGTGCCGGACTCGTTCCAGCCGCCGGCGCTGCCCGCGGGGCTGGTCGCGCCGTTCCGGGTGACGATCCCCGAGGGCGCCGGCAGCGCGGAGGCCACCGTCACCCTGCCGGCGGTCGACCACCGCTTCGAGACCGGCCACCGGCTGCGGCTGGTGGTGTCCACGACCGACATGGCCTACGCCACTCCGGCCGAGCCCGCCTCCTACCGGATCGGGCTGGCCGCGCCCGCCCTGTCGGTGCCGACCGTGTCCTCGCTGGCCGCACCGCCGTCCGGGATCGCCTGGTGGGTGTGGGCGATGCCGCTGGCGGCGATCGCCGTCGCCGCGGTCGTGCTCGCCACCGGCCGCACCGGCGCCCGCCGCGCCGCCGGGCCGCCCGCGGCCGAGCGCGTCCCGGCGGCGGACGACGCGCCGCCGCTGGAGATCAGCGGGCTCACCAAGGCCTACCGCAACGGCGAGCTCGCCGTCGACGGCCTGTCGTTCCGCGTCGAGGAGGGCCAGGTGCTGGGCCTGCTCGGCCCCAACGGCGCCGGCAAGACCACCACGATGCGCATGATGATGGGCCTCATCCGCCCCGACGGCGGCGGGGTCCGTATCTTCGGCGAGCCCGTCACCCCGGGCGCGCCGGTGCTGTCCAGGCTCGGCTCGTTCGTCGAGGGGCCGGGCTTTTTGCCCCACCTGTCCGGGCGCGACAACCTGGAGCTCTACTGGGCCGCGACCGGCCGTCCGGCCGCCGACGCCCGCTTCGACGAGGCCCTGGAGATCGCCGGGCTGGGCAAGGCGCTGGAGCGCGCGGTGCGCACCTACTCCCAGGGCATGCGCCAGCGCCTGGCCATCGCCCAGGCCATGCTCGGCCTGCCCGACCTGCTCGTGCTGGACGAGCCCACGAACGGCCTCGACCCGCCCCAGATCAGGGAGATGCGCGAGGTGCTCAAGCGCTACGCGCGCGACGGCCGCACGGTGATCGTCTCCAGCCACCTGCTGGCCGAGGTGGAGCAGACCTGCAGCCACGTGGTGGTGATGCACCGCGGCAAGCTCGTCACCACCGGGCCGGTGTCGGTGCTGCTCAGCACGGCCACCGCGACCAACGGGCACGGTCCGCGCCTGGAAGACGTGTTCCTCGACCTGATCGGAGACAAGGCATGACGGCCGCACCCGGCTACGCGCCGCGGCGTACGCTGCCGCTGCGGGTCGAGATCGTCCGGCAGTTCAAGCGGCGGCGCACGATCGTCGCGTTCGGGCTGCTGCTGGCGCTGCCGTGGATCCTGGTCATCGCCTTCCAGTTCGGGCCGCAGGGCCCCGGCAACGGCCAGGGGCTGCGGATCTCCGACCTGGCGACGGAGAGCGGGCTCAACTTCGCCGCGTTCGCGCTGTCGGCCTCGGCGAGCTTCCTGCTGGTGGTGGCGGTCGCGCTGTTCTGCGGCGACACCGTGGCCAGCGAGGCGAGCTGGTCCTCGCTGCGTTACCTGCTCGCCGCGCCGGTGCCGCGCGACCGGCTGCTGCGGCAGAAGCTCGTCGTGGCGCTCGGCTACTCGGCCGCCGCGGTGATCTGCCTGCCGCTGATGGCCCTGCTGGCGGGCACGCTGGCCTTCGGCTGGGACGACATCCAGGTGCCCGGCACCGGCGAGACCATCCCGGCGCTCGACGTGCTGCCCCGCTTCGGCATCGTGATCGGTTACGCGCTGGTCAGCCAGCTCGTCGTGGCGGCGCTGGCGTTCCTCATCTCCACCGTCACCGACTCGCCGCTGGGCGCGGTGGGCGGCGCGGTGGGGCTCTGGATCGTCTGCACCATCCTGCAGGCGGTGGAGGCGCTGGGGGTGCTACGCGAGTTCTTGCCGACGTTCTGGAACAACGCCTGGATCGACGCCCTGGCCCCCGAACTCGACTGGAGCGGCATGGCCAAGGGCGCCTCGGTGTCGATCACGTACGCGGCGATCCTCATCGCGGTCGCCTTCCGCCGCTTCCGGGTGAAGGACGTCGTCAGCTGAGTAGGGTCGGCCCATGCGGTTCAGGGTGCTCGGGCCGTTGGAGGTACGCCGGGCGGCGGGCGAGCCGGTCTCCGTGCCGGGGCGGCGGCCGCGTGCGCTGCTGGTGATGCTGCTGCTGGGGGCCGGCCGTCCGGTCGCGGTACGGGACCTGATCGACGGGCAGTACGGCGCGGACCCGCCGGCGGGGGCGGCCAACGCGGTGCAGGCCCAGGTGTCGCGGCTGCGGCGGGTGCTGGAGCCGGGGCTCATCGGGTTCACCGGCGCCGGCTACCGGCTCGACGTCGACCCTGACGACGTGGACGTGCACCGCTTCGAGCGGCTGGTCCGCCAGGGACGGCGGGCGGCGGAGGCGGGGGATCCGCCGCTGGCGGCCTCCCTCCTCCGTGAGGGGCTGGCGCTGTGGCGGGAGCCGCCGCTGGCGGACCTGCCGTCGGCGGTGGCCGCCGCGACGCGGCTGGAGGACCTGCGGGTGTCCGCCGCCGAGGACCTCGCGGAGGCCGAACTGGGCCTGCCCGGCGGCCCCTCCGTGGGCGAGCTGCGGCGGCTGGTGGCCGCCCACCCGCTCCGGGAACGCCTGCGCGCTCTCCTCGTACGGGCCCTGGCGGCGCAGGGGCGGCAGGCGGAGGCGCTCGGGGCGTTCGAGGAGGGGCGGCGGCTGCTGGCCGACGAGCTGGGCGTGGACCCGTCCGGCGAGCTGGCCGCCGCCCACCTCGCCGTACTGCGCGGCCCGGAGTCCGCCCCGCCCGCCGGGGGCGGGCTGCCCGCGCGGCTGACGAGCTTCGTGGGGCGGGAACGGGAGCTCCACCGGCTGGCCGCCCTGCGCGGCTCCCGCCTGGTGACGGTCGTCGGGTCCGGCGGCACCGGCAAGACCCGTCTCGCCGTCGAAGCCGCCTCCCGTGACCCCCTGCCCGCCTTCTTCGCGGACCTCTCCACCCTCCCGGCCTTCCCCTCCGCAGGGAGCACGCCTTCGGTGGGTGAGGTGGCGCGGGTGGTCCTGTGGGCGCTCGGGGCGCGGGAGGGCGGGTTGCGCGCGCCGGGCGGCGGGGATCCGGTGCGGCGGCTGGTGGCGGCGCTGGCGGGGAGGCCGGCGCTGCTCGTCCTGGACAACTGCGAGCACGTGGTCGAAGCCGCCGCCGAGCTGGTGCGCGCGCTGCTCGACGAGTGCCCGGACCTGAGGATCCTCGCCACCGGCCGTGAGGCGCTGGGGATCACCGGCGAGGCCCGGCTGGACCTGGCGCCGCTCGGCCTGCCGCCCAGGGAGGACTCGCCCGTACGGGACGCGCTGCGGTACCCGGCGGTCAGGCTGTTCGCGGAGCGGGCGGCGGCCGTGCGGAGCGGGTTCGCCGTGGACGAGGGCAACGTGGCCGACGTCGTGCGCGTCTGCGCGGCGCTGGACGGGATACCGCTGGCGATCGAGCTGGCAGCGGCCCGGCTGCGCGCCTTCGGGGTGCGGGAGGTGGCGCGGCGGCTGGCGGAGGACGGCCGGTTCCTGGCGCTGGACCGGGGCGAGCGGGGCGCCGTCGGGCGGCACCGGACGCTGCGGGCCGCCGTGGAGTGGAGCTGGTCCCTGCTCACGCCGGACGAGCGGGCGGTGGCCGCGCGGTTCTCGGTGTTCACCGGGGGCGCCGCGCTGGAGGCGGTCCTGGGCGTGTGCGGACCGGACGCCGCGGACGCGCTCGAAGGGCTGGTGGACAAGTCGCTGGTGCTGTTCGACGGAGACCGCTACCGGATGCTGGAGACCATCCGCGAGTTCTGCGCCGGGCGGCTCGACCGGGCGGGCGAGCGGGAACGGGTGCGGGAGCGGCACGCCGGCTGGTTCGAGGGCATGGCGCGGGAGGCCGACCCGTGGCTGCGGCGCGGGGAGCAGATCGGCCGGCTACGCCTCCTGTCGGCCGACCACGGCAACCTGATGGCGGCGCTCACCTGGGCCGTCCGGCACGACAGGCCGCTGGCCTTGCGGCTGGTGTCGGCGCTGGCGACGTACTGGTGGCTGAGCGGGCGGCAGAGCCAGGCCGCGTCGCCGGCCGCCGCGCTGCTGGACGGCCCGGTCGAAGGGCTGGAGGAGGAGTACGTGCTGTGCGTGGTGCACGCCGCGCCCGTCGCCGGCCGGGAGCACTGGGCGCGGGCCGAAGCGTACATGCGGGGGTTCCGGCGGCCGTTGCGCAACCCGTTCACCGCGGCGCTGTGGGGGATGACGGCCGGCCCGTTCGCCTCGGGCGTGCGGCCGGCCGACGATCGGGTGCTGGGGTCCGATCCGTGGAGCATGGCGCTGGGCCGGCTCGGCTGGGCGCTGGTCCGGTGGCTGGACGGGGAGCCCCGGGCGGCGGAGCGGGAACTGGAGGCGGTACTGGCGCTGTTCCGGCAGGTCGGCGAGCGGTGGGGGACCGCGCAGGCGCTCGACGCCCTGGCCACCATCGCCGGGCGGCGCGGCGAGTGGGCGCGGGCGCGTGAGCTGTGGCGGGAGGCGCTGGAGCTGCTGGACGAGCTGGGCGCCCTGGAAGAGACCGCGGATGTGCTGGCCCACCGCGCCGAGGCCTTCCTGCGCGAAGGAGATCCGGCTCAGGCCCTGGCGGGCTACCGGCGGGCCGAGGAGGCGGCCCGGCGGGCGGGGCGCGAGGTGCCGGTGCCGGTGTCGGCGGGGCTGGCGGAGGTCGCGCTGCTCGAAGGGGACCTGCGGGAGGCCCGCCGCCTCCTGGAGGCGGCGCTCGCGGCGTCGGACGGCGCGGTGTTCGGGGCCCGGCACGCCCTCGTGCGGGTGCTGCTCGGGCTCGCCCGCCTGGCCGAGGCGGGCGACGCCGGGGCCCTCGGCGCGGAAGCCGTCTCCGGCGAGATCCTCGCCGTCGCGCGCGATGTCCCGCTCGGCACGGTCCTGGCCGACGCCGCCGAGGCCCGGGCCGCCGCCGTCCTCGCCGGGACGAGGACCCGCCCATCGGACACGCGCACCGCCGGAGAGTCCGGCGCCGGTGAGGTGGACGCCGGGGAGCCGGTCGCGACGCCTGCGGAGCCCGGCGCCGGTGAGGTGGACGCCGGGTGGCTGGTGGGGGTGTTGCTGGGGGCGGCGGTCGCGCTGCGGGGGGCGCCGGTGACGGGTGATCGGCACGCCGCGCGTACCGCCGCCGGAGGGCGGGCGCTGTCCGGGGCGGAGGCCTTCGCCGAGGCGTACGCGCGAGGGAAGGCGATGAGCAGGCAGGAGGCGCTCGCGCTGCTGGAGGGCGGAGCGCCCGCGAGACGCTGACGACGCTGTCAGCGGACCGGGGGCGGGTTGTCAGCGGCGGGCGGCAGCCTCGGACACATGCGGAAACTCAAGATTCTCGTCTCCGGCGCCGGCATCGCCGGGCCCGCGGTCGCGTACTGGCTGAGCCGGTACGGGTGCGAGGTCACCGTCGTGGAGAAGGCGCCGGGATCGCGGCCCGGCGGGCAGGCCGTGGACTTCAAGGGCGCCGCGCAGCTGGAGGTCCTGGCGCGGATGGGCGTGCTGGAGGAGGTGCGGCGCCGCCAGACCGGCGGGAGTGACCAGGTCATCGTGGACGGCGCGGGCAGGCGGCTGGCGGTCATGCCGGCCGAGTTCACCGGCGGTGAGGTGGAGATCCTGCGCGGCGACCTGGCGGCGCTGCTCCACGAGCGGACCGCCGGCGACTGCGCCTACGTGTTCGGCGACTCGATCGCCGCGCTGGAGGAGGCGGCGGACGGGGTCCGGGTCGCGTTCGAGCGGGGCGCGCCGGGTGTGTTCGACCTCGTGGTGGGCGCGGACGGCATCCACTCGACCGTGCGGGGGCTGGCGTTCGGCCCCGAGGAGCGGTACGTGCGGCACCTGGGCTACTACTACGCCCTGGCCCGGCTGGACGTGGACGGCGCCGGCGAGATGTACAACGAGCCCGGCCGGATGGTGTCGCTGGGCGGGCCGGAGGCGGCGTCGTTCTTCGTCTTCGCCTCAGGGCCGCTCGCCTACGACAGGTTCGACGTGGACGAGCAGCGGCGCGTCCTGGCGGACGCGTACCGGGGCGGTGGCTGGCGGATCCCGGAGGTGCTGCGGGAGATCGCCGCCGTGGACGACGTGTACGTGGACGCGATCAGCCGGACGGAACTCGGCCGTTACGCGCGCGGCCGGGTGGTGCTGCTGGGCGACGCCGCCTACGGCAACACGCTGGGCGGCTTCGGCTCCGGGCTGGCCGTGCTGGGCGCGTACACGCTGGCGGGCGAGCTGGCCGCGGCGGGCGGGGACCACCGGGCCGCGTTCGCGGAGTACGAGGAGGTGATGCGCCCCTACGCGAAGGCCGCCATGAAGGGCAACGCGGGGCCGTTCCTGGCCCCGCCGACGCGGGCGCGCATCGCGCTGCGCAACCAGGTCTTCAAGCGGCGGCTGCTGCTGCGCGGCATGCTGAAGCTGACCGACGCCTTCGCCACCCGCGGCGAGCTCCGGGACTATCCCCAGTGAGGGGGGCGGTTGTCGAGGTAGAAGGCGTCGGGGTCGTCGTCGCGCCAGTCGCCCCAGCCGAGGTCGGTGTCGTCGGAGGTCTGCTCCGGGAGAAAATCCTGCACGGCAATCATGCTACTCGGTGCTACAAACCCCCTCCCGGGCCGGAATCCGGTGCCGGGACACCCCGCGGGAGCGGCGGTACGATGCGAGGGCAGGTTGTCGCCTATCCCCCGTGAGGTCGTTGATGGCCACCCCGACAGGATGGCGGCGAGACGGCAATCTACCGGCGGAGCTGACGAGCTTCGTGGGGCGGACCCGCCTCCTCGCCAACCTCAAGCGACACCTCGGTGAGTCGCGACTGGTCACCGTCACGGGCATCGGCGGAGTCGGCAAGTCCCGCACCGTGCTGCGGCTGGCGCACCAGGTCCGCAGTCTTTACCCCGACGGCGTGTGGTTCGCCGACCTGGCCCGGCTGCAGGACGCGGGCATGGTCCGCCACACGATCGCCTCCGCGCTCGGCATCGCCGACCAGTCCTCGCGCGCCGAGTCCGAGACGCTCTCGGAGTGGGTCGGCGACCGCGACATGCTGCTCATCATCGACACCTGCGAGCACCTCGTGGAGGGGTGCGCCGAGCTGGTGCACGAGCTGCTGGAGGCGGCGCCCAACCTGAAGGTGCTGGCCACCAGCCGCCAGTCGCTCCACCTGCCCTACGAGCAGGTGGTGCCGGTGCCGCCGCTGCAGGTGCCCGACGACGACCCGATGGAGAACCTCTTCACCAACGAGTCGGTGCAGCTGTTCACGGCCCGGGCGGTGGCCGTCCAGCCCGACTTCGTGCTCGACGAGGACAACATCAACGCGGTGGCCGAGCTGTGCCGCCGGCTCGACGGCATCCCGCTCGCGATCGAGCTGGCCGCGGTGCGGCTGCGCGCGCTGTCGGTGGAGCAGATCCTGGGCCTGCTGGCCGACCGGTTCAGCCTGCTGGCCGGGGCCAGCCGCACGGCCCTGCCGCGTCACCAGACGCTGCGGGCGGCCATCGGGTGGAGCCACGAGCTGTGCGAGCCCGCCGAGCGGCTGCTGTGGGCGCGGCTGTCGGTGTTCGCCGGCGACTTCGAGCTCGACGCGGCCCGGTTCGTGTGCTCCGACGAGCGGCTGCCGTCGGAGGACATCACCGACCTGGTGACCGGGCTGGTGGAGAAGTCGATCCTGCTCATCCGCAGCAACCACGCCGGGGTCCGCTACAAGCTGATCGACACGTTGGCGGAGTACGGCGAGGAGTGGCTGGACAAGCTCGGCCAGACCCAGGTCATGCGCCACAAGCATCTGCAGTACTACCTGTCGCTGGCCACCCGCAGCGAGGACGCCTGGTCGGGGCCGCGGCAGATCTACTGGTTCATCCGGATGCGGCAGGAGCACGACAACGTACGGCTCGCGCTGGAGCACGCGCTGCGCACCCCCGGCGAGACGCTCATGGCGCTGACCCTGCTGTCGTCGCTCTGGTTCATGTGGGTGTGCTGCGGCTTCGTCCGTGAGGGACGGCTCTACCTGGAACGGGCGCTGGAGGCCAACCCCGGCGTGAGCAAGGAGCGCTGCAAGGCGCTGTGGGTGCTGTCGTACGTGCGCAGCGCCCAGGGCGACAGCGTGGGCGCGCTGGAGGCGGCCGAGGCGTGCAGCACCGAGGCGGTCCGGGTGGGCGACTCGCGGGCGGTGATCCTGGCCTCCAAGATGCAGGGCACGGCCGCGCTGCTCCAGGGCGACCTGCAGAAGGCGAGCGCGCTGCTGGGCGTGGCGATCGAGTTCAACACCGACAACAAGGAGCTGAACCCGGGCCTGCTGCCCGCCATCGTCGAGCTGTCGCTGGTGCTGTCGGCCCAGGGCGAGGTCTACGAGGCCGAGTCGCTGCTGCAGGACTGCCTGCAGGTGTGCCGTGAGCGGGGCGAGCTGTGGGTCGGCTCGTACGCGCAGTGGGCGATGTCGCTGACCAAGCTGGCCACCGGCCGTCCCGACGAGGCGCTGCACAGCGCCCGCGAGGGGCTGCGGGTCAAGCGCCACTTCCACGACACGCTCGGCACCCTCCTGGCGCTGGAGACCACGGCGCGCATCTGCGTGGCGCGCGACCAGGACCGGGTGGCCGCGGTGCTGCTCGGCGCGCTCCATCAGAACTGGAAGACGGCCGGGCTGCCCATGCTGGGCGCCCCGTTCCTCACCACCGACCACGACCAGTGCGTCAAGGAGTGCCAGAAGTCGCTGGGTGAGAAGGCCTACTGGGCGGCGTTCGAGGAGGGCGGCAGGCTGGACCTCGACGAGGCGTCCGCGCTCGCGCTCGGCGACCTGGACGCCCCGGAGGACTCCACCGGCTGAGACGGTGAACGCCGTGCCCGGGACCGGCACGGCGTGAGGGGGACCGGATCAGACGGCCTGCGGCCAGCGGGTGCCGGTCGGCCAGGCGTGCACGTAGCGCGCGCTGCCCAGCGAGAACTCGATGTGGCCGCGTACCCAGTGTTCGAGGCCCAGGACGTACTTGCGGACCGGCAGCGGCGCCCAGGTTTCGAGGCGGGCGCGCCGCTCGACGAAGGCGTCGATGGCGGCGTTGTGCATCCTGGAGACCTCGTGCAGCGCCTCCTGGAGGGTCAGCGCCCGGTGGGTGGCCAGCACGGTGACCAGGTTGTGCCGGGCCTTGTCGTTGCCGCGTTCCTTGGCGTACGAGAGCAGGTCGTTGTCCCAGCCGATGAGGTCGCAGGCGAGGTCGGACAGGGCGCGCACGTCGGGGTGGTGCCACTCCTCGGCTTCGAGGCGGTAGCCGCCGCCGACGTCGATGAGGGCGAAGCAGGTGAACGTGGCGCCGGTGATGCGCCGCATGAGGACGTAGTCCTCGGGGGTGGGGATGAGGTCGGCCTCGCGGTTGGCGGCCTCCCAGATCTGGGCGAAGAGATACTCCTTCACGGTCGTCCGCCACCGGTCGACCTGGGCGGGGGTGCCCAGCTCGGCGATGCGGTCGAGCAGCTCGCGCAGGGTGACGCCGAAGGGGTCGCCGGGGGCCGGTTCCCTGCGTCTGTCGAGGACGTCGAACAGGGGCGGCAGGGCGCGGGCCAAGGCGGAGGGCCGGTGGCCCATCAGCTCCCCTTCGCAGAACGCGTCGTCGAAGGCGAACAGCCAGTTGTACCAATCGTTGATCAGTCTGAGGCTCTCGCGGGGCACGGGCGGGTTCGTCCGCGCCGCGAGCATGCCGATTTTGGAGCGGCGGAAGTGCTCGATCGCGCCGGTTCCGTCGAGCATGGACGAGGCGGCCAGCCACAGATGGCTCTCGGCGTCGACCTCGGCCGCGTGCTCGTTGATCTCGTTGGGGAAGGGGCACGGGAGCGGAGGGATGCGGAGTGGTCGCCTACCAAAGGAGTGCGCAGAAGTAGCCACCCACCCAGCATGACGAGAGAGTGTCCGAAAGGCCACACTCGGCTACCATCATGCATTTGCAGGTTATTTCATACTGTGAACCATTCGCCCCCTCCGTTGCTCAGGCCCTCCATGCCACCGGAACTGGCGGGGTCGAACAGCCTGGTGGCGGACTCTTCGGGCTCCGGGTCCCCGTCCCTGTATCCCGTTGTGTCTCGATAGGGTGCCCTGCACGGAATCGTTCCGGCTCGCCGTGGGTTCTGGATGTGAGTACCTAGGGAAAGGCTGTCCAACGTGTTCGACCCGACGGATCTATACAGGCTCGCCGAGGACCTCCCCGAGCTGACCGATCCGGTGTTGCTGTATCACTTCGACGGCTTCGTCGACGCCGGGGCCGCCGGACGGCTCGCGCTGCGCCACGTGCTGGACGAGCTGGAGCACCGGGTCGTCGCGACGTTCGACGTGGACCGGCTGCTCGACTACCGGTCCAGGCGGCCGATCATGGTGTTCGACACCGACAGGTGGGTGGAGGTCGAGACGCCGGAGCTGGTCGTCTACAGCGTGAAGGACGCGACGGGCACCCCCTTCCTGCTGATGACCGGCCCCGAGCCGGACCGCGCGTGGGAGCTGTTCATCCGGGCCGTCGGCACGCTCGCCGGCCGGTTCGGGGTGAGCAAGATGGTGACCATGCACGGCATCCCGATGGCCGTGCCGCACACCCGCCCGCTGGGTCTCACCATGCACGCCAGCCGGCCGGAGCTGATGAGCGGCAAGCCGAGCACGTTCGGCCGGGTGCAGGTGCCGGGCAGCGTGGCGGCCCTGATGGAGTTCCGGCTCGGCGCGGAGGGGCGGGACGCGATCGGCTTCGCCGTGCACGTGCCCCACTACCTGTCGCAGGCCGAGTACCCGACGGCCGCGGTCGCCGCGCTGGAGGCGGTCACCAGGAACACGGGGCTGATGTTCCCGCTCGACGCGCTGCGCGAGGCCGCGGAGCGCACGACCGTGGAGATCGAGGAGCAGATCAGCTCCTCGGCGGAGCTGTCCAGCGCGATCAGCGGGCTGGAGCAGCAGTACGACGCGTTCGCGGCCGGCGAGGAGCGCGAGAACCTGATCGCCGAGTCCATCCCGATGCCGACCGGCGACGAGCTGGCGGCGCAGTTCGAGCGGTTCCTGGCGGAGCGCGACGACGATTGATCACCCCGGGTAGCCTGGGGCGATGGACGAGATCCGGGTCGGGCTGATCGGTTACGGCACGGCGGGGGCGGTCTTCCACGCGCCGCTGATCGAGGCCACGCCCGGGCTGCGGCTGACGGCCGTGGTGACGCGCGATCCGGCCCGTCGCGACGAGGTGTCCGCCCGCTACGGCGCCGAGCCCGTCTCCGAGGCCGCGGCGCTGTGGGGCCGGTGCGACCTGGTGGTGGTCGCCTCGCCCAACCGGACGCACGCGAGCCTGGCGGCCGAGGCCCTCGAACATGGCAGGGCGGTGGTGGTCGACAAGCCGTTCGCGCGCACCGCGGAGGAGGCCCGCGCCGTCACCCGGCTGGCCGCCGCGAAGGGCCTGATGCTGACCGTCTTCCAGAACCGGCGCTGGGACGGCGACTTCCGCACCGTACGCCGGCTGGTCGCGGGGGGCGCGCTGGGCGAGGTGCGGCGGCTGGAGTCGCGCTTCGAGCGCTGGCGGCCGGCGCCCAAGGGCGGCTGGCGCGAGACCGGCGGCCCCGGCGACGCCGCCGGGCTCCTCTACGACCTGGGCAGCCACCTGGTCGACCAGGCGCTCCAGCTGCTCGGCCCGGTCACCCACGTCTACTGCGAGAGCGACGTGCGGCGCGCCGGGGTGGCGGCCGACGACGACACGTTCGTCGCGCTGACGCACGCGGGCGGGGCGCGCTCCCACCTGTGGGTCAGCGCGGTGACCCCGAGCCTGGGGCCGCGCTTCCGCGTGCTCGGCTCGTTGGGCGCCTACCTGAAGTACGGGCTCGACGTGCAGGAGGAACGGCTGCGCGAAGGACGGTCGCCGGCCGCGGCGGGGTTCGGCGAGGAGGACGCGGACCGCTGGGGCGTGGCGGGAGCCGGCGACGACCTGCGCGAGGTGCCCACCGAACCGGGCGCCTACCTCGACTTCTACCGCGAGATGGAGTCCGCGCTGCGCACCGGCGGGCCGCCTCCGGTGACTCCCGAGAGCGCCGTGGAGGCGCTGGCCGTGATCGAGGCGGCCCGCCGGTCGGCCGGCGAGCGGACCGTGGTGCGGGTGGGCTAGCCGCGCAGGCGGTCGTACATCGCCTGGCTGTCGTCGTCGGTCCAGCCCTGCCGCGCCAGCCAGCCGAGCGGCCCGCCGAACCTCTCGTCCAGCACGCTCAGGAACTGCTCGATGTAGCGCGGGCGCGGCATGTGGTCGTCGGCCGGGCGCGAGTCGAGGTCGTCGCGGTAGGTGGAGCTGCCGCGCAGGCGGCGCAGGATCAGCTCCAGCCGCTCCCCCGTGGCCGCGTAGTCGGCCACGATGGCCTCGCGGGTGGCGCCGGCCACCTCCAGCGCGAGCGCGCACAGCACGCCGGTGCGGTCCTTGCCCGCGGCGCAGTGCACCACGGCCGCGCCGTCGTCGCGCGCCATCGTGCGCAGCGCCCGCACCACCGCGTCGGGCCGGTCGCGCAGGTAGCCGTAGTAGAAGCCGGTGACGCGCAGCTCCACGTCGCCCTGGCGCTCGTGCCAGGGCAGCACCCGGTCGGCCTCGATGGTGTCGGCCTCGACGTCGGTGCGCCGCCCGCCCTCGGGGAAGAGCGTCAGGTGGTGATGGGTCACCTCGGGCACCTCGGCCAGCGGCCCCGGGCCCTCCAGCGTCACTTCGGGGGTCGAGCGCAGGTCGACCACGTGCCGCAGCTTGAGTTCGCCGACCAGCCGGGAGACGTCGGCGGGGGTCAGTCCCTGGAGGTTGTCCGACCGCAGGATGCGGCCGAACTGTGTGACGCCGCCGTCACGCGTCGGAATCCCGCCCAGGTCACGGACGTTGACGGCGCCGTCGAGATCGATCCATCTGCTCATCACGTTCACCCCGCCGACCCTATATGTCTTGCAAACATGAGCGGATTCGCGGTTCATAACGCAGCATGAACGTATGGATCCACGTGCTCTGCCCCCTCGGCTGGTGATCGATCCATCGCTGCCCCCGGACGTCTCCGTCGAGCTCCGGTCGAGCCCGCACGTGCTCAGACTGGCCAGGTCCGGCTGGCGGATGGCACCTCGCAACCTCACCTGGCTGTTCGTCCTGCCCGGTTTCCTGTTGCTGCTGTGGATGGTGACGGGGACCGGCGCGGTCATCACGGCGGCCGTCGGCGCCGGCCTCTTCGGACTGATCCGCTGGCTCTCCGTCGGGTCGTACAACAGGGCGACCCGCCGCAGGCTCGCCCTGGCCTACGAGTACGCCAACTACTACATCCTCCCCGAGGACCTCGACTACCCCTGCCAGGTGCTGCTGCGGCGCGCCCAGCGGGCGGCCGAGGCGATCCTCGGGTCGCAGGTGCACAGGGAAGGGCTGATCGACACCATCGACAACCGGGTGACGCTGCCGGAGGAGGTCTGGCAGATCGCGCAACGGCTGCGCAAGCTGTCGGCCATGCACGCCGAGCACGGCAAGCTGGTCCCCCGCGAGCTGCCCACAGGGTTGAAGGACGCGTTCAAGCCGTACAGCACCGCGCTGGACGCGGCCTGGACGTCGTTGTCGAAGCGGGTGCGCAACCTGGAGCAGTACGCCAAGCAGGTGGTGAAGGCCGACCGGGTGTTCCACGCGCACCGGCGGCTGGAGGCGCTGGCCGCGCGCACGCCCGACTACCAGGAGCTGATCGCCGACACGGTGCGCGACGACATGGCGCGCGCGCACCTGCGGGAGCTGACCGACCAGGCCGCGCACGCGCGCAAGCTGTTCGAGGAGAGCATCCACCAGGCCAGGCAGGCGGCGGGCGAGCTGCTCAGGCCTCCGCGGCCTTGAGCAGCTCCAGCGTGCGGCGCACGCCGGCCTCGTTGCCCAGGCTGCGGTAGATGTCCCTGGCCTGGCGCAGCGGCGGCCCGGCGGCGCTCCCGGCGCCCGCGTCCAGGTGCGCCTCGCCGATGTACTGCAGGCCGCGCGCCATCCACCAGCGGTCGCCCAGCCGTTCGAAGGCGTCGACGGCGCGGCGCAGCTCGCGCTCGGCCTCCGCCACGCGGCGCAGCCTGCCGAGCACCCGGCCGACCGACAGGGCCGAGCGGGCGACGCCCCAGGAGTCGCCGAGCGCCTCCAGGATCTCCCCCGCCCGGCGGGCCACCTCCAGCTCGCGCAGGCCGCTGGACGGGTCGCCGACCTCGCCGGCGGCGCGCAGGCAGCGGGCCTCCTCCCACAGCTCGCCGCGCCGCCGGAACATCTCGGCCGCCCGGTCCAGGCTGTAGCCGGCCTTGGTGAAGGTCTCGACGGCCGCCCGCTGGTCTCCCGCCCGGTGCAGGCCGCGGGCCTGGGCGGCGAGCACCTCGCCGTACACGCGCAGCGTCTGCGCCTCGGAGTAGCGGTTGCCCTCGCGCTCGAACACCTCCAGCGCGTCCTCCAGCAGCTCCCTGGCCTCCTCGGGGCGCCGTTCCGCCAGCCGCATCTCGGCGAGGTTGCGTTGCGTACGCGCCATCCACCAGAAGTCCTCGACGCCCTTGAACGCGGTGATGGCGGCGACCAGGAACTCCTGGGCCCGGTCGAGGTGGCCGTCGCTGAACAGCGTCATGCCGATGGTGCGCAGCGCCCTGGCCGCCCACCACGTCTCGCCCAGTTCGGTGAACGCCTCCAGCGCCTGCTCGGCGTCCGCCCGGCCGCGCTCCTGGCCGCCCTGCCCGCCCCAGACGGCGGCGCGGTCCAGCGCGGCGATGGCCCGCGCGCGCCGGTCGCCGGCCCGTTCGGCGGCCTCGCAGCCGATGTCGGCGGCCTCCGCCCAGTCGGCCCAGTAGGCGCGCAGCGAGTGGCACAGCGAGCAGAACGCCCGCGACAGCCCCCACGTCAGCTCCCACAGCTCCAGCCGCCTGGCGATGCCGATCATCGCCATGAACGTGAGCCGCTCGGCGTTCAGCCAGTCGCCCGCGTGGATCTGGCCTTCGGCGGTGGAGCGGCGGCCGCCCTTGCTCCAGTCCTGCGGCCAGCGGTTCTGCGCCGCCTCCTCGGCGCGGCGGCGGTAGCCGTGCAGGACGCGCTCGACGGCGTCGCCGCGCCTGGCCGGGTCGTCGTCGCCCGCCGGCTCGGCGGCGAACAGGGCGACCAGGTCGTGCAGCCGGTAGCGCATCGAGCCGGTCAGGTCGGTGCCGGAGCACTCGGCGAGCTGGGCGTCGATCAGCGCCTCCAGCTGGTCGGCGCCGTCCAGGGTGGAGATGTCGAGCAGCTCGCCCGCCACCCAGCCGGGCACGTCGGGCGCCGAGCTGAGGGCGCTGAGCAGCCGCAGCAGCCGCCGCTGCATGCCGGTGCAGTCGTCGTAGCTGAGCTGCACCGAGGCCCGCACGCTCTTGTCCACCGTGGGCGCCAGCTCCAGCTGGTCCAGGCGGCGGCGCTCGTCGGCCAGCCGGTCGGCCATCTGCCGCAGCGTCCACTGCTCGCGGGTGGCCAGGCGGCCGCCGCAGATACCGATGGCCAGCGGCAGGTAGTCGCAGAGCCGCACGATCTCCTTGGCGGACTCCAGGTCCTCGAAGACCCGCTCGCCGCCGGCCAGCCTGGCCAGCAGTTCGACGCCGTGCGCCTCGCTGAACGGGCCGAGCCGGGTGTCGTGGGTGCCGCCGAGGAACAGCGGCTGGCGGGAGGTGACCAGCACGGCGCAGCCGCGTTCGGCCGGGATCAGCGCCTTGACCTGATCGGCGCTGTGCGCGTTGTCCAGGCCGATGAGGATCCTGCGGTCCTTGGTCCAGGTCAGCCAGAGTTTGCGCAGCTCCTCCAGCCCGCCGGGGTCGATGGCCAGCCGGACCCCGAGCGCGCGCAGGAATCCGATCAGCACCTCCTCGGGCCGTACCGGGGAGTCGACGCCGCCGCGCAGGTCGGCGTAGAGGCGGCCGTCGGGGAACGATCCGGCGACCTCCTGGCCGAACCGGGTGATCAGGGATGACTTGCCGACGCCGCCCCTGCCGTACACGGAGACCACCAGCGCCGGTGCGGGGGCCGCGGCCTTCCTGCGGGCGGCGAACACCTCGCGCAGCTCGGCCAGCGCGTCGGCGCGGCCGGTGAAGTGCTCCGGCACGGGCGGCCACTGCTCGGGCGCCCTGGAGGCGGGCTCGGCCGGTGTCACGCGGCGGGGCCGCACCTCGGTGGTGGCCCAGGTGGCCACGCCCACCAGGAGGGCGGCCGCCGCCGTGACGCCCACCTTGGCCACCGGCGGGATCTCCCACTCCAGGGCGGCCGCGAAGATGCTGGCCGCGGCGGCGGCGAAGCCCGCGGCGACCGGCGCGGCCACCCCGATCTTTCTTAACCGCCGCGGTCGCGGTTTGTCAGGCAGGTCACCTGTCATGATCGGATTCAAACCGATGGGGCACGGCTCGCGCCAGCCGTACCCCATCGTTCATTCAGACGCCCACCACGAGACACGTGGCGGTCGCGGACTTGGCCGGGTCGCTCTCCGAGGTGGCGGTGAGCTTGACCCGGGCCAGCCGGTCGCCGCCGGAGCCGCGGACGGCGTTGACGGTCACGGTGTCGTGCCCGCCGAACTCGACGGTGGCCAGCGCGTTGGGCGTCTGAGCGGTCCAGCCCTTGCCCGAGACCTCCGCGGTGAGGCGGTAGACGTCGGACTTCAGGTAGGCGCTGACGTCCTCGGGGTGCTGCCCCTGGGCGGGGGCCGACCTGCCGGTGTTGAACAGCGGGAATCTGCAGGTGGACAGGTTCTTGCCGGACGGGACGCCGGCGCCGGGCAGCAGCCGCACGCCGCGCCGCTGCGGGCCCGCGCCGTCGAGGGAGCGGATCGCCACGGTGTAGGACAGGATGCCCTTGCGGTCGCGGTGCACGTCGGTGATGTAGAAGTGCAGCCGGTTGGCCTCGTCGACGTACTCGTACTCGCTGCCGGAGTCGGTGCCGGCGTGGAAGAGCGCGTCGGACAGCTGACGGTAGTCGCCGATCGTGATCGGCACCTCGGTGCCGTCGGGCATCACGTAGTCGGTCATGCCGATGTCCTGCGGGTTGGCGTCGATCACCCACTCGAACGGTGCCCGGTCGGCGTTCTTGGTCTTGGCCAGGAGCACGCCGGAGTCGGGGGTGAACGAGTCGCTGCCCATCCGGTCGACGACCTCGACCGTGTAGTTGTCGTAGCCGCCGCCGTCGCACATCGGGTCGGTGCCGGGGTCGCAGGCGGGGCTCTTGTCACCGGTGTCGAAGGCGATGTTGATCCCGGACAGGCCCTTGTCGCCCGGCTGGACGGCGCGGGCGGTCACCTTGGCCGTGACGAGGCCGGACTCGTCCAGCGCCTCACGGGACAGGCGCAGCACGTTCCGCTCGTCCACCATCTCCAGCTTGATCTTGTTGCGGAGCATGTGCTGCGCGCCCATGGACGCGCCCGCGGTGGGCGGGATCAGCCAGCGGGAGTGCGGGCCGCCGGGCCCGTTGAAGCTGCCCCGGCTGAGCATCTCCCAGATGCCGGTGTACGCGCGCCGCGGCGGCACCCCGTACGGGTTGTTGTAGTTGTCGGCGATGCCCATGATGTGGCTCAGCTCGTGGGCGTAGACCGCCATGCCCGAGCTCTCGGCCTGCACCGAGTCGATGCCGAAGCGGGCGTTGGGCCAGAACGTGGAGCCCGCCTGCCAGGAGGTCCACTCGACGTAGCGGGTCCTGGACCAGTTGGGCAGGGCGGGGTCGTTCTCGGGGCCCCACGCGTCGGGCACGTCCTCCTTCGTGGGGAACTTCATCATGCCGAACTCCTGCCAGGTGGACGACTCGTCCTGGCCGGCGCTCACGTAGAAGACGAAGTCGAACTGGTCGGCCACCTCCTGGCCGACGTCGGCGAGCCAGGCGGCGTTGCCGTCGGTGCGCAGGTTGCGGTTGCAGGTGTCGCCGGCGGGGCAGGCGTCCCGCTGGTACTCCAGCGCGTACTCGTGGTCCTTGCCGGGCATCGTGTACGGGCCGAACCCGGTCAGATCGACGCCGTAACGCCCGCCGGAGTCCTCCATCCAGTACTCGTGGATGGTGTGGCCCTTGTTGAGGTCGTTCGGGGTGTTGAGGAAGTCCTGGTAGAACTTGGCGACCTGGTCGCGGGGCACGTCGTGGGCCTGGGCGCTGGGGTTGCCGAAGATGGTCGAGCCCTGGGGCTGGGTGACCACGAACGGCTGGTTGGGGTAGTCCAGCAGCACCAGCGCGCCCTTGAAGGTGCGCACGGAGCCCTCGGCGGAGGGGTCGTTCCAGTTGGTGCCGGGGATCTTCTTGTAGTCGGCCCACGTCATGTGGTCCGGGTTCTCCCAGTTCTGCGGGTCGATCGGCTCGAAGCCCGCCGAAGGCCGGCCGCGCAGGGCGCTGGGGTTCTCCGCGGGCGCGTCACGCTGCCAGGGCTGGGTCTGGGGCCAGTGGTCGAGCCGCCAGGGATGCTCGGGGTCGTCTGCGGGGGGTGCTGCGGAAGCGGGAGTCGCCATCAGGCTCACCGGGATCAGCACGATGGCTGACAGCACGGCTCCCAGCAGTTTCTTCGGGACAATCACGGCTCGACGGTATAGAGCATATTGACCGAGATCACCGTTCAGTTGTAGGGAAGACCTGTAGCAGCGCTTCCAACAAATGATGAAAAGTCCTGATCAAGGGGCGCCCGTGGCGGATCTTCAGCGGATCGTCGACGACCTCGCGGCCCGGCTCGGCCGCCCGCTCCTGCTGGAGGACCGGCTGCAGCGGGTCATCGCCTACAGCGAGCAGAACGGCGCCATGGACGACATCCGCCGCGACTCCATCCTGCGCCGCCGCACCACGCCGGAGGTCCGCCAGTTCCTGCGCGCCGCGGGGGTGCACGACGCGCAGGACCCGCTGCGCACGCCGGGCGCGCCGCAGCTCGGGCTGCTGCCGCGGTGGTGCGTCCCGGTACGGCACGAGGCGGCGCTGCTGGGATTCCTGTGGTTCATCGACACGGCGCCGGCCATGTCGGGCCCTCAGGTGGCCGAGGCCGCCGCGGCCGCTCCGGCGCTGGCCCTGGCGCTGTTCCACGAGAGCCTGGCCACCGGCCTGGCCTCGCACCGGGAACTGGAGGCGGTCAGCGGGCTGCTCATGGGCGAGCGGGAGGCGGCGCTCCAGCTCATCGAGGCGGGCGCGTTCCCGCAGGCGCAGCCGGTGACCGTGCTGGTGGCCAGACCGCCGGCGGGCGAGCCGGACGACGCGCTGCGCCTGGCGCTGGAGCAGGGGCTGCTGGCGCTGCGGCGGCGGCTGAGCGGGCACCACCCGCTGCATCTGGTCCGCTACGACCACGCGGCGCTGCTCGTGGCCGGCCCGCCGATCGCCGCCGACGAGGTGCACGCGGCCATGTCGGTGCCGGTCGTGGTCGGCATCGGCCGCCCGAGGCCGGCGCTGGCCGAGGCGGCCGGGTCCTACGCCGAGGCGCGGCACGCGGCGGACGTGGCCGCGCGGGTGCCGGGCCTCGGCCGTTCCGCGCTGTGGGAGCGGCTGGGCGTCTACCGGATGCTCACCCGGCTGCCCGACTCCGAGCTGCATCCCGGGCTGGAGCCCCTGCTGGGCGACACGCAGCACCTGCCGCTGCTGGAGACGCTGGAGACCTATCTGGACCTGGCGGGCAGCGCCGTCGCCACCTCGCGTGCGCTGCGGCTGCACCGGACCTCGCTGTACTACCGGCTGCGGCGCGTCGAGGAGCTGGCCCGTACCGACCTGAAGGACGGCGGAGAGCGGCTGGCGCTGCACCTGAGCCTCAAGCTGGCCCGTCTGTCAGGCCGCTACCGGCCGCGTGACGGGATCGGATGATTGCGGTGTGCACGCGCGCTCACGTTTAATGCATAAAAGGGATATTTGCCACGGGAGTATCGATGGGGGTCGTGAAGCGCGCGCGTCCGGCTCTGAACCCCCGTGTGTCCAGACCCGTGGTCCTCCATTCCGCGACGCTGGTCCTGCCCATCGCCACCGAGCCGATCAGGAACGGAGCCGTCGCCGTGCGTGGCGAGCGGGTGCTGCGCGTCGGGCCGCGCGACGAGCTGCTGGGCCGCTACCGCGTCACCGAGGAGCACCACTGGCGCGGGACGATCGTCGCCGGGCTGGTGGACGCGTACGCGTCGGGCGGCGCCCCCGGGCCGGGGGTGGTGGCCCGCGCGGCCGAGCTGGGCGACCCCGCCGCCGCTCCAGGGCCGGCCGCGAGCGTCGCGTACGTGCCCGTGACCTGCGAGTCGGAGCGGGAGTGGGAGGAGAGCCGGCGCGACGCGCTCATCACGGCCATCCGCGAGATGGACCGGCCCGTCGGCATCGCCCCGCACACGCGCGACCCGCACGTGCTGGAGGACGTGGCCCTGCTGGCCAGGACGTTCGGCCTGCGGCTGCTGGTCGACCTGGACCGCCATTCCCTCGCCGGGCTGGACGAGGCGGGCGTGCTCGGGCCGCACTGCCACGCGGCGTGCGCCCGGCCGCTGGACCCGGGCGAGCGCAAGCTGCTCAAGCTGCGGGGCACGACGGTGGCGCTGCGCCCCGGGCCGGGCGTCGACGAGTGGCCGGCGCTGGTCGAGGAGGGCATCCCGCTCGCCATCGGCACCGCGCCGGCGCACGGGGACGTGCTGGCGTGCGCGGCGGCCGTCCGGGCGCGGGTGCGGGAGCTGGGGCTGCGTCCGCGCGGGCTGGACCGCGCGCTGGTGGAGGCCGCCACGCTCGGCGGCGCCAGGGCCCTCGGCATGGCGGGCGGGCCCGGCGGCCTCGGCCGCCTGCATCACGGCGGCCGGGCCAGCTTCGCGGTGTTCGAGGCCCGCGGGCGCTATCCGTACTCCGCCCTGATGCACGGCCCCGCCTGCCTGGCCACGATCATCAGCGGCCGCGTGTACCCTGCCTGACCAGCCAGGCCACGGATTACCACTATGCCTACCTGCCCTACCCGGAGCGCAGGCGCTGCTCGGGCTCGGCGCCGAGAAGCGGTTCCCCGCCGGGCAGGTCCTGATGCAGCAGGGCTAAACCTTTCCACGGGGTGAAATAGCACACATTTCGGTCATTCCGGAATCCAGCTTTCGGAGCGGCGTGTTCCCCCCTCGGCCGCACCGTCAAATCCGGGACAAGTCTTGTCGCTCACCGCCTCTACTTTCCGTGCCCTGCGTCATCACAACTACAGGTTGTGGGCAGGGGCGGACCTCGTCTCCATCACCGGCACCTGGATGCAGGTGCTGGGCGTGAACTGGCTCGTCCTCACGATCACCGGCTCGGCCACCAGCGTGGGGCTCAGCCTGGTCATGCAGGCGCTGCCCACGCTGCTGCTCGGCATGTGGGGAGGGGCGCTGGCGGACCGGCTGCCGACCCGCCCCGTCGTGGTCGCCGCCCAGCTCGCGCAGGCCGCGCTCGCCGCCGTGCTGGCCGTGATCGCGCTGACCGGGGTGCGGTCGCCGCTGCCGATCTACGCGGTGGCGCTGGCCGGCGGGGTGGTGTCGGCCCTGGGCGGGCCGGCGCTCGGCCGGTTCGGGGCGGAGGTGGTGCCCCGGGAGGACCTGCCGAACGCGATGGCGCTCGGCTCGATCATCAACTCGGCCGGGCGCATCCTCGGCATGTCGGTGGCCGGGATGATGCTGCCCATCACCGGGAACGCCGTGCTGTTCGCGGCGAACGCGCTCACGTTCTTCGCGGTGATCGTCGCGGTGATGCGCATGCGGTCGTCGGAGTTCCACGAGCTGGCCGCCGAGGAGCACCGGCCAGGGGCGGTGCTCGCGGGGCTGCGGTACGTGGCGCGCACCCCGTGGCTGCTCGTCCTGCTCGCGCTGTCGATCGTGCTGGGCAGTCTGGGCCGCAACTACCAGGTGACCATGGCGGCGATGAGCGCGGGCCCGCTGGCAGCGGGCGCGGGCGGGTACGGGCTGCTGTCCACGGTGTTCGCCGCCGGGACCGTCGTGGGCGGGTTCCTCGCCGCCTCGCGGCCTCGGCTGACGATCCGGCTGCTGCTGATCTCCGCGTTCGCCATCAGCGTGCTGCAGGCGCTGAGCGGCCTGATGCCGTCGCTGGCCGCCTTCGCCGCCTTCATGCTGCCCATCGCGGCCGGCGCCATCCTGGTCGACACCACGGTCTCGGCGCGGGCGCAGCTCGACAGCCCGGACGCCATGCGCGGGCGGGTGCTGGCCGCGCTGGGCATGGCCGGCGCCGCGTCGGGCGCGCTGGGCGGGCCGGTGCTGGGCTGGCTGAGCGACTCCTTCGGCCCCCGGCTGGCGCTGCAGGTGGGCGGCGTCTCCTGCGTCGTCGCGACGCTGCTGGCGGCGGCCGCGCTGGCGCGGTTCAGGAAGACCGCCACCGGCCCGGCTCCGGCGCGTGTGGCGATGGAGAACGCCTAGTCTCGACGGGTGCGAAACACCCGATACGCCCCCTCTGGGATGGTATGCAGCATCGACCATCTCGCGTCCGCCGCCGGGGTGACGGCGCTCGACCGCGGCGGTTCCGCCGCCGACGCCGCCATCGCCGCCAACGCCGTGCTCGCCGTCACCTCCCCGCACATGTGCGGGCTCGGCGGCGACCTCTTCGCCCTCGTCCACGACGGCCCCGCGTTATCCGGCCCGCGCCCTGGTCCCGTACGAGACGGCCACCCGACGGACGGCGGGCCGGTCCACGCGCCCAACGCGTCCGGCAGGTCCGGGGGCGGTGCGGACGGCGGGCCGGTTCACGCGCTCAACCTGTCCGGCAGGGCCGGGACCGGTGCGGACCGCGGGCCGGTTCACGCGCTCAACGCGTCCGGCAGGGCCGGGAGCGGTGCGGACGCCGGGCGGTTGCGTGCGGAGGGGCACCGGCGGATGCCGCACCGGCTGGACGTCAGGTCCGTGCCGGTGCCCGGCTGCGTGGACGGCTGGCTCGCGCTGCACGCCCGGTACGGCCGGCTCCCGCTGGCCGACGTGTTCGCGCCCGCCGTACGGCTGGCCCGCGACGGTTTCCCGGCCTCGCCGCTGCTGGCGCCGATGGCGCGGGAGATCGCGGACCGGCCGGACGCCGGCGACCTCGCCGAGATCCGGGCCGCCGGGGACCGGGTCCGCAGGCCGGGCGTGGCCCGCGCGCTGGAGGCGGTGGCCGAAGGCGGGCGCGCCGGGTTCTATCTGGGCGAGTTCGGCGAGGGACTGCTGGAGCTGGGGTCAGGCGAGTACACGCGGGCCGACCTGGAGCGGGACAACGCCGACTGGGTGGAACCCCTGCGGGTGCGCGCGTTCGGCCACGACGTGTGGTCCGCCCCGCCCAACTCCCAGGGTTACCTGCTGCTGCTCTCGCTGGGCATCCTGGACGGGCTGGAGCTGCCGCCCTCGACCGCGCACGCCGCCTGGGCGCACGCGCTGGCCCGGTCCGCCCGCGCCGCCGCGCACGACCGCGACGCGCTGCTGCACGAGCACGCCACCGGCCTGCTCTCCCCCGCCGAGATCGAGCGCCGCCGGGCGCTGACCGGTCGCGGGGACCTCAAGGTGCCCGCCGCCGACGGCGACACCACGTACCTCTGCGCGGTGGACGGCGACGGGCTCGCCGTCTCCCTCATCCAGTCGAACGCCTCCGGTTTCGGCAGCTTCCTGTTCGAACCCCGTACCGGCATCAACCTGCACAACCGCGGCATCGGCTTCTCGCTGGAGCCGGGCCACCCCGCCGAGTACGGCCCCGGGCGGCGGCCGCCGCACACGCTCACGCCCGCGCTCATCACCCGCCCCGACGGCTCGCTCCGCTCGGTCGCGGGCACGATGGGCGGCGACGCGCAGCCGCAGATCCTGCTCCAGATCATCACCAGGCTGCTGCGGTACGGGCAGAGCCCGGGAGAGGCGATAGCGGCGCCGCGCTGGCGGTTCGGCAGCGGCACCGGCTTCGACACCTGGCGCCGCGCCGAGGGGGCGGTGGTGGAACTGGAGGACGGCACCGGCTGGCGCGACGGGCTGGCCGCGCTCGGCCATCGGGTGTCCCCGGTGCCCGGCGGCGCGTTCGGCCACGCGCACCTCATCGACGTCCTGCCGGACGGGATGCTGGCCGGTGCGACGGACCCGCGCGCGCTGACCGGCGCGGCGATTGGGCGGTGAGGGAAGGGGTAGCCACGGACGTCATGGCAACCGACGTCATCACCCTGATCACGAATGACCACCGCAAGGTCGAGGCGCTCTTCGAGCGGCTCAAGAAGGAGGAGGGCGACCCCAAGGCGGCCGTGACCGAGTTGCACGCCCTGCTCATCGCGCACGCCCGCGCCGAGGAGGACCGGGTCTACCCGGACCTCGACGCGCACCACGGCCTGGAGGAGCACAAGGAGGCCGAGGTGCTCCTCGACGAGCTGGTGCGGTCCCGGCCCGGCACCCCCGAGTTCCGCCGGACGCTGGACAAGCTCGTCGAGTCCGTCAACCACCACGTCGAGGAGGAAGAGGGCGAACTGCTCCCGCAACTGGCCGAGCAGGCCGGCGAGAAGCGGCTGCGGGAGCTCGGCAAGGCCTTCGAGGAGCGCCGGGACGAGGAGCTGCGGGCCCTGACGGCCGGCGGCGCCACCAAGGCCGAACTGTACGAGCAGGCCCAGAAGGCGGACATCCCCGGCCGTTCCCAGATGGACAAGGAAGAACTGCAGGAAGCCGTACGCAAGACCACCTAACCCGCCGGCGGGGCGGGTCAGGCGGACCACGTCTTGAACCCGACCGGCAAGGCGGGTCAGGCCAGGCGGACCACGTCTTGAACCCGACCGGCAAGGCGGGTCAGGCCAGGCGGACCACGTCTTGAACCCGACCGGCAAGGCGGGTCAGGCCAGGCGGACCACGTCTTGAACCCGACCGGCAAGGCGGGTCAGGCCAGGCGGCGCAGCGCCGGGAGCAGCGCGTGCAGGTCGTCGGCGATCACGTCGGCGGCCTCGCGCGCCTCCGGCCGCGCCGCGTGCAGGTAGCCCCACGGGCCGCGGCGCAGCAGGGCGGTCCGCATCCCGGCCGCGGCGGCGGGGCGCACGTCGTTGTCGAGCCGGTCCCCCACGTAGAGGATCTCCCCCGGCTCGCGCCCGGCGACCGCGGCCACCTTGGCGAAGAACCCGGGCGCCGGCTTGGACACCCCCCACCCGTCGGAGGTGTGCACCGAGTCGACGGGCAGCTCCATCGCGACCAGCGCGTCGTAGGCCCGCACCGGCTGGTTGCCCGCCAGGATCACCTGGTAGCCCGCCTCCCGCAGCCCGCCGAGCGCCTCGCGCACGTCGGGGTAGAGGTCGTCGGCGTCGAAGTGGTTGCGCAGGCTGTCAGGCTCGTCGCGCTCCCAGGCCGCGATCTCGGCCTCGACGTCGAACCCGGGCCGCACCAGCTCGAACCCCTCGCTGAAGGACTGGTCCAGCGCGGCCATCCCGCCGAGGACGCCCATCAGCACGAACCTCGGCACCCCGAGCCGGTCGGCCCACCGCGACCAGATCCGCGTCTCGTCGATCACGGTCTCGCCGACGTCCAGCACCACAGCCTTGATCATCAAAACCCATCCGTCATCTGGAATTTTCCCTCCACTGTACGAGCCCGCCCCGACGCCCAGATTCGTGGAATACTGAGCGTGCCCGTTCGAGTACGGAGGGACAGATCTGATGGTTGCCATGGCGATCCGGCACGACGAGTACGCGAAGCTCGCCCCCACCAGCGAGAAGCGGATGCCGGAGACCGCGCGAGAGCTGTTCGACGCACTCCCCGAACTCCCCGGTTTCCGGGCCGACGTCATCGAAGGAAACCTCATCGTGAGCCCTGTCGGAACCCCCGCCCATGGCCGCTCCGCCATGCGCCTCAACCGAGCTCTGGCCCCTCTCATGGATGAGCGGGGATGGGAGTCGTGGGTCGGAAACGTCGATGTGTGCGTCGAAGGCCCACGTGAGCCTGTGGAGCCGGACTTCGTGCTGGCACCGCTCAACTGCCCGCTCTGGGGCGAGCGCGAGCTGCGGTCGTCCGGGCTGATCATGGTCGCCGAGGTCGTCTCGACCGGTAGCGCGATCAGGGACCGTGAGGAGAAGCCGCTCCTCTACGCCACGGGCGGCATCCCGATCTACCTGCTGATCGACCTCGTCGCCAAGACTCCCTCCGTCACCGTCTACAGCGAGATCGGCGACAGCGGGTATCTCGCCCGCGCCACCGTCCCCATCGGCACGCCCCTGCGCCTGCCCGCGCCGATCGACTTCGAGCTCGACACGTCGATCTTCAAGGCCTGAGGCGGTCCATCGCCTTGGCGATGCGCTTCTCCGACACCGGGGTCGGGGTGCCGAGTGTCTGGGCGAAGAAGCTGACCCGCAGTTCCTCGATCATCCAGCGGATCTCCGCCACGTCCGGGTCCGCGCGCCGGCCAGGGGGCAGGCGTTCCAGCAGGTCGTGGTAGTCGTCCTCGACCTTGTGGACGCGGTCCATCCACTCCTCGTCACGCCACGGGTCCTCCGGCAGCTTGGTGAGCCGGCGGTCGACGGCGCGCAGGTAGCGCAGCACGTCGGGCAGGCGGGCGTGGCCGGTGGCGGTGACGAAGCCCGGGTAGACGAGCCTGCCGAGCTGGTCGCGGACGTCGTCGGCGGAGGCGCTGGAGCGCATGGCGTCGAGCTGGATCCCGGCGGCGTGCCACACCGTCAGGATCTGCTCCACCCGGCCCAGGATGCCGGCCGCCGTGTCGTACAACTCGGCGCGGACGTGCTGGTAGAGGCGGTCGTAGGCGGCGGGGTCCCAGACGGGGCCGCCGAGGTCGCGCATGAGCTTGTCGGCCGCGGCGTCGACCACGTCCTCGAAGAGGGCCACGGCGCCGCCGTGCGGGCTGCGTGACAGGGCCAGCTTGGCTTGGTTCGACAGCCCCGACAGCAGCGGCTTGGCGGGGTTGGCGACGTTCAGCAGGAGCAGACGGCGGGTGCCGGCCCAGTGGGAGCGGCGCTGCTCCGCCTCCGTCTCGAAGATCTTGATCGAGACCGAGTCGCCGGCGTCGGCCAGCGCCGGGTAGCCCTTCATCCGGCCCTGCTCGAACACCTTGGGCAGGGTGCCGAAGCTCCACGTGCGCAGCCCGGTGCGTTCGAGGCCGTCGCCGGCCTCCGAGAGGGTCTTGCGCAGGCGCGGGGCGAGGCGGCGCTTGAGCGCCGCGAGGTCCTTGTCCTCGGCGATGGCGCGCCGGCGCTCGTCGATCACCCGGTACGTGATGCGCAGGTGGTCGGGAACCTGGTCGAGCTGCCAGGCGTCGCGCGGCACCCGCACGCCGGTCAGCCTCATCAGCTCGCGCTCGACGGCCTCCAGCATCGGCTCGGCGCCCGGCTCGGCGTTGGCCAGCACCTGCCTGGCGTAGTCGGGGGCGGGCACGAAGTTGCGGCGCAGCTGCTTGGGCAGCGACCTGATCAGCGCGGTGACGAGCTCCTCGCGCAGGCCGGGGATCTGCCAGTCGAAGCCGTCGGAGGTCACCTGGTTGAGCAGGTGCAGCGGCACGTGGACGGTGACGCCGTCGGCGCCCTGCTGATCGTCCGGGTCGGGCGCGAACCGGTAGGTCAGCTTCATCCGCTGGCCGAGCTGCCGCCAGGTGTCGGGATAGTCGCGGGCGCTGACGTCGGCGCCCTCGTTGACCAGCATCTCCGGCGAGAAGGTGAGCAGGTCGGGCTGGTCGGCGCGGGCCTTCTTCCACCAGGAGTCGAAGTGGCGGGCGGAGACCACGTCGGCGGGCAGGCGCTGGTCGTAGAAGTCGAACAGGGCCTCGTCGCCGACGAGGATGTCGCGGCGGCGGGCGCGGTTCTCCAGCTCCTCGACCTCGCCGAGCAGCCGCCGGTTGTCCTTGAGGAACTTGTGGTGGCTGTCCCAGTCGCCCTCGACGAGCGCGTGGCGGATGAACAGCTCGCGTGACAGCTCGGGATCGATGCGCCCGTAGTTGACCTTGCGCCCGACGACGAGCGGCACCCCGTACAGCGTGACCTTCTCGTACGCGATCACCGCCCCCTGGTTCTTCTCCCAGTGGGGCTCCGAGTAAGTGCGCTTGACGAGGTGCTGCGCGAGCGGCTCCACCCAGTCGGGCTCGATCTTGGCGTTGACCCTGGCCCACAGCCGGGAGGTCTCCACGAGCTCGGCGGACATCACCCACTGGGGCTGCTTCTTGGCCAGCGCGGAGCCGGGGAAGACGGCGAAGCGGGCGTTGCGGGCGCCGAGGTACTCCTGGATGGGGCGGCGGCCGTCGGAGGCGCGCTGGCGGTCCATCACGTCCTTGACGCCGACGTGCGACAGCAGGCCGACCAGGAGCGACTTGTGGACCAGCTCGGGGTCGGCCGGGTTGCTGTTGGGGTGCGCGCCGAGCGACTGGCGGATCTGGCTGTAGATGTCCTGCCACTCGCGTACGCGCAGGTAGTTGAGGAACTCGGACTTGCACAGGCGGCGGAAGGCGCTGGAGGAGAGCTCCTGCTGCTTGTCGCGCAGGTGGTTCCACAGGTTGAGGTAGGTGAGGAAGTCGGACTCGGGGTCGGCGAAGCGGCGGTGCTTCTCGTCGGCCTGCTGCTGCTTGTCGGCGGGGCGCTCGCGCGGGTCCTGGATGGACAGCGCGGCGGCGATCACCATGACCTCGCGCACGCAGCCGTTCTTCTCCGCCTCCAGCACCATGCGGCCGAGCCGGGGGTCGACGGGCAGGGTGGCGAGCTTGCGGCCGATCGGGGTGAGCTTGCCGTGGGCGTCGAACGCGCCGAGCTCGTGGAGCAGGTTGACGCCGTCCTTGACCTGGCGGCGGTCGGGCGGCTCGACGAACGGGAACGCCTCGATGTCGCCCAGCCCGATCGAGGTCATCTGGAGGATGACCGAGGCCAGGTTGGTGCGCAGGATCTCCGGGTCGGTGAACTCCGGCCTGGCGAGGAAGTCGTCCTCCTCGTAGAGGCGGACGCAGACGCCGTCGGAGGTCCGGCCGCAGCGGCCCTTGCGCTGGTTGGCGCTGGCCTGCGAGATCGCCTCGATGGGCAGGCGCTGCACCTTGGTGCGGTGGCTGTAGCGGGAGAGGCGGGCGTAGCCGGGGTCGACGACGTACTTGATGCCGGGCACGGTCAGCGACGTCTCGGCCACGTTGGTGGCCAGGACGACGCGGCGGCCGGTGTGGCGCTGGAAGACGCGGTGCTGCTCGGCGGCGCTGAGCCGGGAGTAGAGCGGCAGGATCTCGGTGTTGCGGAAGTCGGCCTTGGCCAGGGCGTCGGCGGCGTCGCGGATCTCGCGCTCGCCGCTGAGGAAGACGAGGATGTCGCCGGGCCCCTCGCCGGTCAGCTCGCGGCAGGCCTCGACGATGCCCTGGGTCTGGTCGTCGTCCTCGCCCAGCGGGCGGTAGCGGACCTCTACGGGGTAGGTGCGGCCGGACACCTCGATGATCGGCGCGTCGCCGAAGTGGCGCGAGAACCGCTCGGGGTCGATGGTCGCGCTGGTGATGATGACCTTGAGGTCGGGGCGTTTGGGCAGCAGCTGCTTCAGGTAGCCGAGGATGAAGTCGATGTTGAGGCTGCGCTCGTGGGCCTCGTCGATGATGAGCGTGTCGTACTGCTCCAGCATGCGGTCGTGCTGGAGCTCGGCGAGGAGGATGCCGTCGGTCATCAGCTTGACGAGGGTGCGGTCGCTCGCCTGGTCGGTGAAGCGGACCTTGTAGCCGACGACCTCGCCCAGCTCGGTGTGGAGCTCCTCGGCGACGCGCTCGGCGACGGTGCGGGCGGCGATGCGGCGCGGCTGGGTGTGGCCGATGAGGCCGCGCACGCCCCGGCCCAGCTCCAGGCAGATCTTGGGGATCTGGGTGGTCTTGCCGGACCCGGTCTCACCGGCGATGATGACGACCTGGTTGTCGCGGATGGCTTCGAGGATGTCGTCCCTGCGCTGGGAGACGGGCAGCGCCTCCGGATAGCCGATCTCCGGCACGCTCTCGCGGCGGCGCTGAAGGCGCCGCTCGGCACGTTCCACGTCGGCGAGGATCTCCGCGGCGATCTTCTCCCGCGCTTCGCGGGAGCGCACCCGGCGCACGCCGTCGAGCCTGCGCCGCAGCCGCCGCTGGTCGCGCGGCATCAGGTCGGGCAGGCGGGCCTGAAGCTCTGTGAGAGAGGAGGACGGAGAGGACAACGCAGGAGTTCCCATACTGCTTTCAGGATATTCGGGCCCCGCGTGCCGGGAGCCAACGGCCCATCGTGCCCGACGGGCGCGTCGCGCGCATCTCGAATTCCGTTGACCGTGATCGCCCGCGACCGGCCCACTCTCCCCAGAGTTGCATCGTGGGCGACCACGGTCATAGATGAGACTCCCCTAAGCGGAGATCGGTTGCCATGAGTCATGGTCACGTTTTGGCCCGTGGTGTGGGCGGTCCGTCACCCAGCGTGCGCGCCGGCCTGGGCCGCCGCCCGGGCGGCGCCGATGATGCCCGCCTGGTTCAGCAGGGCGGCCGGGACGACGGGCGTGTCGAGGCTGATGTGCGGCAGGAACTTGCCGGCCTTCTTGCTCACGCCGCCGCCGATGACGATCAGGGAGGGGGTGAACAGCATCTCGACGTGCCTGAGGTACTCCTCCACCCGCTCTGCCCACTTGTGCCAGCCCAGGCCGTGCTCCTCGCGCGCCCGGTCGGAGGCCCGGTGCTCGGCGTCCGTGCCGTGCAACTGCAGGTGACCCAGCTCGGTGTTGGGCACGAGCACGCCGTCCGCGAACAACGCGCTGCCGATCCCGGTGCCGAACGTCAGCATGAGCACGACGCCGGGCTGCCCCTGCCCCTTGCCGTACGTCATCTCGGCCATGCCGGCGGCGTCGGCGTCGTTGAGCACGGTCGCGCCCCCGAACAGGTCGCCCGCGTGCACGCCCGCCCACGAGCCTTTCAGGTTGACCGCGGTCCTCACCACGCCGTCCACGACCACCCCGGGGAACGTCACGCCGACCGGGCCCGTCCAGTCGAAGTGCCGGACGATCCGCGCCACCGCGTCCGCGACGGCACCCGGCTCGGCGGGGTGCGGGGTGGGGATGCGCAGCCGCTCCGCGGTCAGCTCGCCGGCCCGCACGTCGACGGGCGCGCCCTTGATCCCGGAGCCGCCGATGTCGATGCCCAACGCGTCCATTCCCCTTCACTCCCCTTCAGACAGCGCGAAAACCTGCTTCGAGACCGTACTGAACCGGAATCCCGGATCTCGCGTATCTCGCGTCACAAGCGCTAACAAGGAGGCACGGATGCGGTTACGCATCATCACGGCCTGCGCTGTCGCCGTCTCGACGGCAGCCACCCTCACCATTCCCGCGCAGGCCACCACACCGAAGCAGAACCGGTTCGACGTCGTCGGCCTGGTGTCCGATGTCCGCGGGAAGGCGGCCGTCACCGATCCCAATCTGGTCAACCCGTGGGGGCTGGCCATGGGCAAGACCCTGTGGGTCTCCAACGCCGGGACGGGAACCGCCACCGTCTACTCCGGCCAGGGCAAGAAGGAGCGGACCGAGGTCGCCATCCCCGGCGGCGCCCCGACGGGGCAGGTGTTCAACGGCGGTGAGGGCTTCACCGTCAAGGGCAAGCCCGCCACCTTCATCTTCTCCAGCCCCAGCGGCGCGATCACCGGCTGGAACGCCGAGGTGGACCCGAAGAACGCGATCATCGGCGCCTTCACCCGCGGCGCCGACTACAAGGGCCTGGCCATGGCCGAGACCGACGACGGCGCGTTCCTGCTCGCCGCGGACTTCGCGGGCGGCCGTCTGCACGCCTTCGACGAGGACTTCCGGCGCATCAGGCTGTCGCGCTCGCAGTTCAGGGACCGCACGGTCCCGGCCAACTACCACCCGTTCAACGTGGAGGTCGTGAACGGGAACGTCTGGGTCGCCTACGCCCTGCGCGACTCGGAGACCGGCAAGTCCGTGGCCGGCAGCGGCAAGGGCTTCGTCAGCCGCTTCGACCTGAACGGCCGTCTGACCGGCCGCATCGCCCGGGTCGGCCTGAACGCGCCGTGGGCGATCACCAAGGCGCCGCGCGGCATGGGCAGGTACGCGGGCACGCTGCTGGTCGGCAACTTCGGCGACGGCACCATCCACGCCTACCGCGGCAACCGCCACCTGGGCGCCCTGCGCGCGGCGGACAACCGCCCGATCACGCTGCCGGGACTGTGGGACCTGGAGCCCGGCACGGCCGCCATCGGCGGCGAGAACACGCTCTGGTTCTCGGCCGGCTCGGACGGCGGCAAGCACGGGCTCCTCGGCATGATCAGGCCCGCCGGGACGAAGGCCCCGACGCCGGCGGCGACGCCGACCACCGACAGCGGGAACCAGTCGAAGTCGCCGTACCGCGGCTACTGACCCCGGCCTTTCCGGCACGGCGGACCTGGGCCGTGCCGGGAAGGGGGTCACGACGGCGGCAGCACGGCCGCGAGGTCCGCGACGCTCCGGAAGTGCACGCCGGTCATGCCGAGCGCCCTGGCGGCCACCACGTTCTCCAGCCGGTCGTCCACGAACAGGCAGCGTCCGGGCGCGACCCCGGCCAGGTCGGCGGCGAGCTCGTAGATGCGCCGGTCGGGCTTGGCCAGGCCGACCCGCGCGCTGCTGACCACGGCGTCGGCGAAGGCCGTCAGCTCCAGCCGTTCGAGATGATCCTCCAGGGTGTCCATGGCGTTGGTGACGAGCACCAGGGGCATCCGCGCCCGCGCCGCCGCCAGCAGCGCCCGCACCTCCTCGTCCACCCGGAACGGCACCGCCATGAACTCCTCGACCGCCTTCTCGGCCTGCTCTCCTCCGCCTAGCGCGACGACGATCGACTCGGCCCACTGCGCCTCGGTGATGTGGCCGAGCGTCGCGGGCATGATGAGCGCCGGGTCGAAGGCGGTGGACGCCAGCGGCAGCCCGTAGCGGGCCTCGATGTCGGCTTGGACGGCATGGTCGAACTGGCGCAGCACGCCGTCGAGGTCGCACAGGATGGCGTCGAAGGTCGTCACGACCCCCATTGTGGCCGAACGCCGGAAGCCCGGCCGATGACGGTGCGCGGGATTCGTTGATACGGGATCGCCCAGGACAAAAGTCCTGAAGCGAGTGGCGGCACTACCATCTCGGAGGCAGGATTCCGTCTCGGAATGGTAGGGCATGAACGATCATCGGCTGCCGGGCGAGCTGTGCCGGCTCTTCGCCGACGGCGGCAGGGGGCGCGGCCTGTCGGCCGGGCTGCCCGAGGGCGAGGTGATCTGGCCCGATCCGGGCTACACCGGCCAGGGTGAGCCCGTCAGGCCCGCGTTCTGGATGAGCGACGAGCCCGCGACGGGCGACGACTGGCGGCGCTTCCGCGAGGAGCATCCGCGCAGCGGGCTGTGGCCGGTCCTGCTGGACGAGTCCGCCCAGCCGTGGTCGGTGGGGCAGGTGGTGCCGGACGATCCGGTGCAGATCGACCACTTCACCGCCGAGGGCTTCATGGCGGAGGTCTGGGAGGAATGGGTGGCGCAGATGCCGGCCGACGCGCTGGCCGAGCTGGAGCCGTACGGGGCGATCTGCCCGGGGCTCGCGCCCGCGGGCCGGCCGGTCGCCGATCCCGACGTGGTGGCCGCCTGGTACGCGGACGAGCTGGCGGTCAAGGGCATGCCGCTGGGGCTCGTGGCCGCGGAGAGAGGGGCCGACGCGCTGGCCGCGATGGGGTGGCAGGGCGCGCTGCACCACAACGAGTGGATGGTGCCGCTGGCCGCCGTGGTGCGCAGCTGGGAGGACCGCTTCGGGGCGCGGGTGGTCGGCGTCGGGTTCAACACGCTGGAGATCAGCGTGGCCGCGCCTCCGGCCGATCAGGAGCACGCGCTGCACGTGGCGGCCGAACACTGGACGTTCTGCCCTGACAACGTGCTTCAGGGTCCCGGCGACCTGCACGGGTACGCCGGGCAGCTGATCGGCTCGCACGCCTGGTCCTTCTGGTGGGACTGACGCGCGGGCGCCGCCGCCCCGGGCCGGGGCGGTGCCCTCGGCCCGGACGGCGGTGTTCCGCGGATCATGGCAGCAGCGCCACCGCCCCGTAGTTGCCCGAACTGCCGGGCTGGTCGGCGCAGGCGTCGTCGTCGCCGTCCGGCCGCCACTCCGGGACCCACACCAGCCCCGGTTCCAGCAGTTCCAGCCCTTCCAGCAGGGCTTCGAGCTCCTTGCGGGTACGGACCGCGTGTCCCGGCAGCGTCATCGCCAGCAGATCGTTGATCGCCGGCAGCAACTCCCGCGGGATGCCGTCGAACGTGGTCTGCAGCAGGGCCAGGTAGCTGCCCCGCGGCGCGTTCTCCCGCAGCCGTTTGATGACGTGACGGGCCTGCTCGTCGTCGCTCACGTTGTGGCCCGAGACCACGACCCAGGCCATGGGCCGGTTCCAGTCCACGAACGTGCGCACGACACGGTCGTCCAGGATCTCGTCGATCTGCGGGATGTCACCCTCGACCACCCGCACGAGATCGGTGATCGGCTCGATGGTGGCTTGCGCGTTGGCCAGCACCATCGGGTCGTTCTCGATGTACACGACCCGGGCGGACGCCGTGCGCGGCGTCTCGCGTGCGATGTCGTGCAGCCTGCGGCCCGGTGGCAGGCCGCTCGGCACCCCGCTGCCCACGATCAGGAACTGGTCGACGCCCTCCAGCGCCAGGTGGCGTACGACCCGTGATAAATACCCGAGAATGGCTTGTGCGGCAGCAGTGGTGATCTCGGCGGCCACGTCGTAGCGGTTGACCGCCTCCCTGTCGGCTCTGAAGTTGTTCTTTCCTCCCGTCGCCGCGTCGAGTATGCGGGTAACCCGTGCATGGGTAGTGTCGAGATTGGCCAGGTTTCGGATAGCCCGCTGGCGCATTGGGTGTCGCCCCTTTCCCCTCGCCCACTTTCTGTTGGGAAAGTTCCGGTTGCTGACCCCACTCGGTTGCCCAAATTCATAATGGTGGAAAAATCCCTTTATCCAAGCACCCAGCCCTAGATTTTTTGGGATTTATGCTCTTTCGTTCTATCGGGTGTGGTGGAACGATCAATTCCCCACGGCGCGGGCGAGCCTGTCGCGGTGGGCGCACAGCGTCTCAAGGGTCTCGTCGCGGGTGGTCGTGGTCACCGACAGCTTGGTGAAGGCCTGGTGATAGGCCTCCACCTGAACGGCGTCCGTGATCAGTTCGTCCGCCTCCAGCGCGTGCGCGCACGCGATGTCGGGCTCGAACGCCTCGTCGAAACGCCAGAGCGTGAACGGGCCGGTACGCGGGACGTAAGCGGGATCCTCCATCGGCACGATATGCAGAGAGATATTGGGGCGTTTGGCGAACTCGATCAGCCGGTTGAGCTGATCGAGCAGCACGGGGGTCTCGGTGATCGAGCGCAGCAGCACGCCCTCGTCCATGACCGCCCACACGACCGGTCCGTTCGGCCCCAGGATGAGCCGCTGGCGGGCGGCCAGGATGTCCACCGCCGAGTCGGCCGTGGTGTGCCGGAAAGATCCCATGTCGGCCGCCGCGATCGCCGCGAGCGCGTAGTCCTCGGTCTGCAGCAGCGGCGGTACGAAGTGGGTGTGATAGGTGCGGATCACCGACGCCCTGCTGTCGATGGAGCAGGTCGTGGCCAGCCATACGGGGAAGTTGCTCGAGTCGTACCATTCGAGCTCGCGCTCGCCGCGCGCGATCGACAGGACGTACTCGCGGGCGGGCATGGCGGTGACGCCGTACAGGGTGAGCAGGCGCTCGACCGTGGCGGGGGCCGGGGCGATGCGGCCCTGCTCGACCGCCTCGACCGCGATGGCGCCCTTGCCGAGCACGGCCTCCACCTTCTCCGGCGACAGTTGCGCGGCCAGGCGCAGCGAGTGGAGCCGCTCGCCGAGCGCGCGGCGCACGGACTCCTCCAGCGGCGCGGCCGCGTCGGGGATCTCCATGGCGGGCTCCGGGTCCGCGGGCAGGTCCTCCGCCTTGCGGGCCAGCTCGATCACCCCCCGCAGGACGGACAGCGAGCTCTCGGAGAGCCCGGATGCGGACAGGCCGATGCCGGCCGCCCGGAGCTGCAGGTCCTCGACCGTGCCGGCCTCGACGTGATCCTCGCCCACCAGCCAGCCCACGCTCACCTGGAGGCACGCGGCCAGCGCCCGCAGCACCTGGAGGGTGGGGTTGGTCTGCTTTCCCGTGCGCAACTGGCTGACGTAGGCGCGGGTGATGGGGATTCCGGCCTCGGTGAGCGCTGCGGCGACCTGAGCACCCGTGAAACCGCGCTTGGCCAGCGCCAGGTCGAGTCGCTCGGCGAACTTCGCCACGCATGCCTCCTGCTACCCGTAATACGCAATCAAGCGTAGACCTGACCCCTCGGCGGGACGTCCTGACCGGACAGGTCACCCTTCCCGCACCCGGGGCATCTTCTTTCGGCGAAAACTGAGAGTTGACACACTATCCCGCATCTAGCCAGTATCGTACGACACGTGGAAACTGTTACCTGACAGCCGGACGCTCAACGGAGCCGCTCGGCAGGGAGGTGGCCGGACGTGACCATCGATCACCAGGTCAGTCCCTGGTTCACCAGAACCCCGGTCTCGCCAGTGCAGGAGCGGGTGATCCAGCGCATCTGCGCGCGGTCATCCCCCGACGGCGAGCCGGTCAACGTGTCAGACCTGCCCTTCGGCGGCGTCCAGATCTGGATCGACGGCGACGGTGACAGGTGGAGCCTGTACCACCGGATGGCCCGCGAACTGCGGCTCGCGGGCTGGCATGTCGAGCCGGCCGCCGACCGGCTGCTGGTGCTCGGCTGGAGCGCCGACGGCCTGACGCACCGCGTCCAGGTGCTCGCCGCCGCGCTCGCGGGCCGGCTCGCCGACTACGACCTCACCATCTTCACGGCGGTCACCATCGCCACCCGGCTGCGCCAGGAAGGGCGGCGGGCCGGGAGCATCGTCGCCGAGGTGGAGGCGCGGCTGCGCGAGGACCTGCGCTGGCCGGACCGCCTGGAGGACCTCGACGGCCTGCAGCGGACCGCCACCCTGGAGCCGCTGCGGCTCCGGCTGGCCCAGGTCGTGGGCCTGGAGGCGAAGGTGCGGCGGCGCTGCGCCGAGCACCTGTCGCTGGCCGTCCGAGTGGCGACGACGGTCGCCGGTGGCCGGGTGCCGCCGCGCGTCCGCCCGGCCCGGCTGACGACCTGCCTGTCCGAGCGCGTGGTCGCGGCCAGCGTGCCCAACCGGCCGCCCGGCCTCTCCGTCCCTCCACTCCCGGACGCCTGCGCGCCGTCGCGATGACCCGCCCCCCGGCGCACCACTTCCCCGGCCCGGCCCCCGGCCCGGACCGTCGCCCCGCGCCCGCACGGCTGCCAGGCGAACCTCACCGGCCCACGTACGCCCCCATGACCCCGTACGAGCCGGAACCCGCACACCATCACCGGGACGCCGCACAGCCCGGCGGCGTGCCCCGTGTGCCCTCCCCCGTCTCGGCCGGGAGGCGCATCCAGGCGGGAAGCCCCGGCTCCCCCGTCTCCGGGCGGGCCCGCCGGAGCGAACCAGGGAGGAGAGGTGTTCCCCGGCGGACCTCCGCACCCGGGCAGCGGCGTTCTGACGTGCGGGTGGGCGTGCGGCGGGTGTCCGCTCCGCGCCGGCGGGGGTTCGTGGGGTTGCGGGTGGTGGCCGCAGGGGTGGCCGGTGTCGTCATGGGGGATTGGGTGGCCGGGATGCTGGCCGCGCCGATGCTGGACCTCGATCCGCTGGCGGTGGCGCTTCCGGCGGCCGGGGTCGCGTGGGCGGTCACCGTGAACCTGGTCGCGATGGCGGCGCTGCCGGCCGTCGCCGGGCGGATGGCCGACCTGGCGGGACGGCGGGGCGTGCTGGCCGTCGGACTGGCCCTGTACGTGCTGGGAGCCTCGGCGGTGATCGTCGCACCGTCGTGGCCGGTGCTCGTCGGGGCCCGGCTGGGGCAGGGGGCGGGTATCGCGCTCATGGTCCCCGCCGCGCTGGCGATGCTGCTCGCCGCGCTGCCGGAGCGGCGGCGGCCCGGCGGGGTGGCGCTGTGGACCGCGGCCTGCGCGGCCGGGGTGCTGGGGATGCAGGCGGGCGGCGGATGGCTGCTGGCCACGTTCGGATGGCGCGGGCTCTTCCTGCCGGGGGCGGTGCTGGCGACGGCGCTGTTGCTGTTCGCCCCCGCGCTGCCCCGGTCTCTCGGTGCTCCGGGCCACGCCTCGGCCCCGCGTGCCCTGGCGGGCGCGGTCCTGGTCGTCACGGGGATCGCGGCAGCGGTACTGACCCTGGCCAGGGGCGGCGTGTGGGGCTGGACCTCCGCACTGACACTCGGCTGCGCGGGCGCGGCGACGCTGCTCCTCCTGACGGCGACGCTGACCCTGAGACACACACCCGACCCCGAAGCCGCAGACTCCGCGACCACACGAACCGACCTCGGCTGGACCGCAAGCTCCGCAGAGGCACGGGCAGGGCTCGGACGGACGGCAGACTCTCCGGGCACCGTGCTTACGCGGGCGACAGGGCAAGCTGGGCGCGGACGAGCCGCAGCCCCAGCGGACCCGCAGTCTGACTTCAACTGGACCGCAGACTCCGCAGAGGCGCGGGCAGATCTCGGACGGGCGGCTAACTCTCCGGACACGCGGGCTGGGCTCGGGTGGGCGGCGGGCGTGTCCGGGGCGTTCGGTGGTGTGTTCTTCGCTCTGCTGGCGACCGGGCCGGCCTACGTGGCGGGAGTTCCCGTGCTGGACGGGAGCTCCGGCGCCGGGCCCGGGTGGCTCTGGCTGGTGCCCGTTCTGGTGGGGACGGCCGCGGCGGCTCCGTTCGCGGCCCGGGTGGGCCGACGCCACGGGATGGACGGGGTCGTGCTCGGCGGCGCGGTGGCGCTGGCCTCCGGGTGCGGATCGCTGCTGGCTGGTCCGTACCCGCTCCTGGTCCTCGCCGGCGCCCTGCTGGCGGGGGCGGGGCTGGGCGCGCTGGCCACCGGCGCGCTGACGACGGGCACGGCCGCGGCCGGGCAGGGGAACCTCTCGGCCGGTGTGGGCGCGGTCGAAACCGCCCGCGTGGTGGGCGCGGCGGCCGGGCTGGCGGGTGCGGCGGTCCTGACGACGAGCGGCGTCCCAGGGATCACCGGCGCCGGGCCGGACGCCGTCCTGCTCGCCTGCGTGGCGGTGGCGGTCCTGACGGCCGCCGCCGCGTCGTGGCGGATGGTGACGGCACGACGGCGCCGCGCCGTACAGGCCTCTCTGCGCGCGGCGCGGCAGGAGGCCGAGTCACTGCGCGGGCTCCTGCTGGAGCTCCGCGCCACCTTCACGGAAGTACGTGGCCAGGCCGATCGAGAGCTGGTCCGCCTCGGCCTCCAGGACGTTCCAGCCCCTTGGGGCAACCCCCATGGACAGGAGTGATCATGCTCACCGACGAGGTCCGCGGCCCGCGGCACCACGGCGTTCCCGTACGCGGGACCCGGCCGGCCGATCAGCGCTCCGCGAGGACGGCACACCGGCTGCACGGCATCCGGCACGTGTCCGGACGGACGGTCGCCCCGGCCGACGGCTTCCCGGACAGAACGCCTGACGTGCCGCCCGAGGAACCCGGCGGGAGGGCGGCATGAACCGCGGCAGGGTGGGCGTGCTGGTGCCGCCCGCCAACCCGTCGGCGGAGCCCGAGCTGACCCGCCTGCTCGGCTCCCGCGCCGACATGCACGTCAGCCGGTTCCCGGTACGCCCTGGATTGGCGATGGCCGAGCGGCTGGAGAGCTACAACGCGGCGCTGCCCGCGATGGCGTGCTCGTTCGGCGACCTGGCGCTCGACGCGCTCGTCATGGCCTGCGACGGCCCCCGCTACCTACTCGACCCGGACGAGGACCAGGACGAGTGCGAGCGGATGAGCGAGCGGTTCGGGGTGCCGTTCGCGACCGCGACGGTGGCCATCATGGAGGCGATCGGGCACCTCGGGGTGGAGGAGGTGCACATCGTCTCGCCGTACCAGCCGTGGCTGACGGAGCTGGCCGAGCGGTTCTGGAAGGCCGCGGGCATGCGGATCGCCGGGGTCGTGCCGGTGCGGGCGCAGGGCGGTTTCTCCCCGTACGACATCACCCCTTCGGAACTGGTCGACCAGGTGAAGCAGACGGACCTGCCCGTCGACGCGGTGCTGCTGTTCGCCTGCAGCGGAATGGCGACGCTGCCGGTGCTGGGCACGCTCGGCGCGGGCAACGACCGGACGCTGCTCACCTCGAACCTGTGCAGCGCGTGGTGGGCGCTGTCGCGGGCGACGGGCCGCCCGGTCACGCTGAATCGGCCGCCCTCGCGGGCGGCCGCGCACGGGAGGGCGTCATGACCGCCTTCCCCGCTCCTTGGACGGGGGTCGCCGGCACCACGCCCGCGGCCGGCGTGGACGGTGCCCGATCCGGCGCCGGCGACCCCGAACCCACCCTGCCGGAGGCCGTCTAGCGGGCCCCCTGACGTAGCCAGGGGCCGGGCGAGGGACGCCGTGCTAGCTGGAGGAGTAGTCGATCATGTGGCGGACGCTGTCCAACGAGGCGCGCGAGGCCATCGGCAGGCTGTGCGAGCAGCATGGAAGGCACCTGTACGACTACTGCCGCACGGGCCTGTCGGCCTCCGACGCGGAGCTGGCCGTCGCCGGGGCGCTGCTGTCGGCGCATGTGCACGGGGAGCGGCTGCGCGACCGGAAGCGGCTGCGTCCGTGGCTGTACGCGCTCGCGCGGTGCCATCGCGCGGCCGTCGCGGCGTCCAGGCCGGCCAGCCCCGGCTCGTGGACCCGGCCGGGCGCGCCGGGCGAGGTGGCCGACGCGCTGCGGGCGCTCGACCCGCCGCACCGGGAGCTGCTGGACCTCTCGGTACGGCACGAGCTGGCGAGCGCGGACATCGCCGTGATCTTCGACGTCTCCGCGATCGAGGTGAACACCATGATCGCGGAGGCCGCCGACCGGCTGGAGGAGTGGGTCGCGGCGGTGCGCGCGGCGCGGACCCGCGACGGGTGCGCGCGGCTGGCGGTGCGGGTGACGGACTGGGCGAGGGCGCCCGGCCGGCGCAACCGCACCCGGATCGCCCGGCACGTCCGCTCCTGCCAGGCCTGCCAGGCGGCGCCCCGCGAGGGGGTGCGGGCCGGTGTGCTGCTGCTCGGCCTGCCGCTGGCCGCGATCCCTGACACGTTACGCGACCAGCCCGCTTGGGGTGACCCGCTGCCCGGCGATCCGGCGGCGTGGCGCTCCGACGGGTTCCCGGCGCAGGCGCGCGGTCTGATGGAGCCGCCGCCCGCGCTGATCTCCCTGGTCCCCGGCCCCACGACGGGCACCAGGGAAAACTCCTGGCCGGTGGCGGGCGCGGCCGCCACCGGCCAGGAACCCTCCGGCGGCGGCCCGCCGGAGCCCGACGAGCCCGGCTCCCGGGCGCGCCGGGGACCGTCCGCTTCGCCGGGCACGGCCGAGGCTCTGCTGCGGGCGGCCCACCAGACGGGCGAGCGCCTGGTGCCCACCGGCACCACGGGGCTTCCCACGCCGCCCGCGGGCCACGACTCCTCCTCGGGCGACACCATCCCGTACCGCAAACGCGGCGACTTCCCCCCGATGCGCGTCCCCACGGAGAAGAAGACCGCCCCGCCGCACTGGGGCACGGCACAGGAGGAACGTCCCGCCGAGGCACCCTTCGGGGAAGACCCCTTCGACACCGGCGCGTCACCGGACCGGGCCGACTCCGCCGCCCCGCCGGACGAACCGCGAGACGGTACGGACGAGAACGCGGAAGCCGCCGAGGTGAGCGGTGACACGGACAGGACACGCGACGACGGGAGCGCGCCGAATGCGGGTGACGAGAAAGCTCCGCCGAACGCCCCCGCGCCTCCCCGGGGCGAACGCGGAATCGACCCCACGACCCTCCGACGCGGGAACGAGACACCACCTCGGTGGGACGCGACCGAACCCGGCACGCCGACCCGCTCGGGCGATGGCGAGCACGGAGGCGACACAGTCCCCCGCCGGAGCCTCCCCGGACTAGGTGGCAAGACACCGCCGCGCTTGAGCCCTGACGGGCTCGGGACCATCAAGCCACCTCCCTGGAGTTCCGGCCGACTCGGGGATGAGACACCACCTCGCTTGAGCCCTGACGGACTCGGGACCAAGAACTGGGGTTCAGGCGAGCTCGGGGACGAGACACCACCTCCCGACGGGCTCGGCCCCGAAAAGCCGCACTCCTGGAGTTCTGGCGGGTTCGGGGATGAGACGCCGCCTCGGTTGGGTGAGGGCGGGGTGGACGGGTGGATCAGTGTGCCGTTGCCGAGGCGGAGTGACGACCCGCCGCGGCAGCACGCGCCGATGCGGACGCTGGATCCCGGGTGGCGGAGCGGCAGGACGCCGGTGACCCAGTACGGGGACAAACTGGTGTTCGCGAACCCGCCCGTGGAGAGTCCTGCCGGGAGCCACGGGGAGACGTGGGACGAGTTCTGGCGGGAGCGACCGGACGAGGACGACCCGGAGGCCAGGATCTCGCTGCAGTGGCTCGTACGGGCGGCGCTGATCGTCGGTGTGGTGATGCTGGTGGCGGGCCTGGTCTGGGCAGGGATCCAGAGCCGCCAGCGCCAGGCCCCGGCCACACCGGACCCGGCGACCGGCCAGTCCCCGGCGGATCCAGGAGCCACGGCGGGAACGGAACAGGCACCGGCCGGCCCCCAGGCCACGACAGACCAGGATCAAGCACCCGCCGACCCCGGAAGTACCCAGGTACCGGCGGACACCAGCGCGCCAGCGGACTCGGAAGACACCCAGGCGCCCGCGGACACCGGCCCATCCGGCAACGCGCTATCCGACGCCCGTACGTCCGATGACCCCGGAGGCACCCAGGCGCCCGCGGACACCGGCTCACCCGCCGACCCCGCGGACACCGCAGCCCCGGTGGACGCGGAAGGGCAGGGAAATGCCTCTCCCCCGGCGCCCGGGGCGGCGATCTCGCCCACGTCCGTGAAGCTGGGCGAAAAGCGGTCCGGGACGTTCAGGCTGACGTGCACCGGGGACTGCCGCGTCACCTCGTTCTCCGGCACGAACGGCATCGCCGTCTCCGGCAACGCCTTCACCGTCGCCGCCCCGGCCGCCCGCCCCGGCTGCCTGGGCCCGCCTGTCACCGAGTCCGGCGTCGTCACCGTCCACTGGACCGGCACCGCCAAGGGTGACGGCGAGACCACCGAAGGCACGACCACGGCGGACGGAACCCTCACGCTCATGGTGTCGTGGACCGTCACCCATGACAGAGGCGCCCTCATCCCCGACACGAACGGAGGCGGCTATTGGAGCAACTGCCCACGAACACGTGAATGACCAAGGCGAAGATGCACACACGAGCAAGAGGGCCTCGGGCGGAGATCCGCCCGAGGCCCGGTCACTGCGGCAGGTCAGGTCAGAAGAACGAGAACTCCCGCTCCGGCTCCGGCAGGGTCACCTCCCGCGGTCCGATGAACCTCGCCCTGTCCTGCGGCACGCTCTCCAGCGGCGTCCCGAGCACCACCGGGAACGCGATCGAGCTCTTGGACAGGTCGACGGTGACGTTCGCCCCGGTGCCCATCTCGTTGCTGTAGTTCGAGTCGGTGCCGGCGATCACCAGACCGATCCGGTGTCCCTTCTTGAAGATGTAGTCCTGCGGCAGGGTCTCCCACTTGACGCTCCCGTACGTGCCGACGGGCAGCGGTGCGGAGCGGCTGAGCGAGAGGCGGTTCTGCACGTCGATCCAGCCGCGCGCGACGATCTCGACCGGCCGGTTGACGGTGTTGGTGACGACCTTGCGGTAGCAGGCGTCGTCCCCGGCGGTGCTGTCGCCCCAGCAGTCCTCCTCGGTCAGGGTGGTGATGCCCCCGCCGCGCCGCCAGTCGACGCGGGTGTCGTCGCCGAAGTCGACGAGCAGCGCGGTCAGGTTGGCGGTCGGCTTGTCGAGCTTGACCCGCAGGTCGGCGACCGGGGTGCCGGACAGGCGCAGGTCGAGGGGCAGCTCACCGGTGGTGTACGCGATCCGGCCCGGCTTGGCGGTGCCGACGTCGGACACCATGTCGGACTCGGTCATGCGTACGTCGGTGAAGCTCGCGGTCGCCTTCTTGCCGGGCAGGAGGCGGAGCGAGCCGTCGGCGGCCGGGCGCAGGGTCAGCTTGTGGCCGCGGGGCGCCGGCCAGTCGCGCTCGGTGATCCACTGGGCGGGAGCGACCTCGATGTCGGCGCGGGGCTCGCGCATGATGTCGTTGCGCACGCCGTGCAGCCAGTGGTCGAACCACCGGTGCAGCGTGTCCACCCAGAGCCCTCTGCGGCCCTCGAAGTCGAACGGGTCCACGTGGGCGGTCTGGCCGAGCCAGATCTTGCGGGGCACGCCGCGCTTGGCCAGCGCCTCCCACCACTCGGAGAAGTTGTCGGGCTTGACGTTGAGGTCGTTGACGGTGTGCGCGACGAACACGCTCGCCCGTACCTTGGAGACGTCGCCGAGCAGGCCGTTGATGTAGTCGCGCTCGGCCCAGAAGGCGTTGTGGTCGCCGGTGTCGTCGCCGTCCTCGGCGTCCATCCGGTCGCGCACGGCCTGACACTTGGGCTCGGGGTCGGTGTCGATGTAGTTGGCCAGCCAGGAGGCGTAGTCGTAGTTGTAGATGACGCCGTTGGAGCGCTGGTACTTGTACCAGGAGCTGATCGCGGAGATGGGCACGATCGTCTCCAGGCCGCGCACGCCGGTGGCGGCGACGGCGTTGGCGAGCGTGCCGTCGTACGACTTGCCGATCATGGCCGACTTGCCGGTGGTCCAGTCGGCGACGGCGGGGCTGCCGTCGGCGCGGTAGGCCTTGGCGCGGCCGTTGAGCCAGTCGATGACGGCCTTGCCGCCCAGCACGTCGGCCTTGCCCCCGATGTCGGGGCAGCCGTCGGACCGGGTGGTGCCGAGCATGTCGACGTTGAGCACGCCGTAGCCGCGCGGCACGAAGTAGTTGTCGTAGAAGAGCGGGAACTTCACGACGTTGCCGGCGTCGTCGTAGACCTTCCGCTCGCCTTCGTTGCCTCGACCGGAGTTGTCGTAGTACGGGCTCTCGTCGATGATGACGGGCACCCTGAGGCCGGGGCCGGACTCCTTGGGCCTGATGATGTCGACACGCACCCGGTCGAGCCTGCCGTCGGCGTCGCTGTCGACGGTCGACTCGACGTACACGTGTTCGCGGATGGCGTCGGCGTAGGAGAAGACCGGCTGCGTGCGGCCGTTCTCGACGGTGATCTCTGGAGCGGTTGCCGCCTGGACGGGGGTGGCCGTCCCCACGATGAGGGCGGCGGCGATGAGGGCCGGGCGTAAGGGTGGCACGCGTGACCTCCGGGGGGCTGACAAAGTACGAGCAATCTCTCAGACCCCCGACGCCCTGACAAGATCTACCCCCCGCCGTCCAGCCCCCTGTCCGAGCCCTTTGCCACACCCGTTACGAACCCCACGAGCCGAAACACCGCCCGCACCACGCCACACACCCGCACGGCCCGCGCGCGGCCATGGCCACCGCGGGCCGACACGAGCAGCCCGCCGCCCACAGCGACGACGTGCGCGGAACATCACCTCCAGAGCGGGCGGGCGCTCCCCGGAGATGACGATCGTCTCCGCCTTGTCCTCAACCTGCGGACCAGCTCCCGCCCGACGCCACCACCGCCAGCAACCCGCCACCCGCTGGGGCGAGCAGCATCATGTACGGGGACGTCCGTGATCACCTCCAGAGCGGTTCGGGCGCTACCCCGATCGTGTCCGCCTTGTCACCGACCCGCGGGTCCGGCTCGCGCCCTCGGCGCGGCAACCGCAGCGCCACCACCGCCAGCAACCCGCCACCGTCGCAGCCGCCAGCAGTCCGTACGGGGAACGCCCGTGATCACCCCTGAAGCGCGGCGTGCGCCTACCCCGAGATGACGATCGTCTCCGCCTTGTCGTCGACTGGCGGGTCCGGTTCGCGTCCTCGGCGCGGCAACCGCAGTGCCGCCACCGCCAGCAGCGCGCCGCCTGCTGCGGCGAGCAGGAGTGTGTACGGGGGGACGCCGACGGTGGATGTTACTGGGGCGGGCGCGGCAGAGGCGGCGGGTGCAGCGGAGGCGGTGGGGGCGGATGCCGCGGTGGGAGGGGCTGGGGAGGCGTCCGGTACGCCTTCGAGGTCGGGGATGCCCGGGGGACGGATCACGCCCCAGTAGTCCACGGTCGGCTCACGAAGGGCCTTGACCAGCTCGGGGTCGAGGGGGTTGATCTCGATCCGGCCCGGCACGGTGAGGGTCCCGATCTCGTACGGCTGGAACATCCCCTGCACGCCGGTCAGCTTGTGGACGCCCTCGGGCACGTTGACGGCGGCCGCGTAGTGGCCGGGCTCGGGCAGCGGGCTGCCGGGGAACTCGCGGACGAGGCCGTCGGCGCCGGTCAGCCGCAGCGCGGTCGGGCCCAGCTCGCCCTCGAACGGGTGGGTGCCGTGCTGCAGGACCCAGAACCCGATCGTGTACGACGTGCCGGGAGCCAGCGAGGACGGCACCGGATCGAGATACGTGAGCGCCCACCCGCCGGACGCCGAGGCCGGGGGCGCGCCCGCGATCAGCGCGGCAGCGGCGGCCAGGATGACCATCAACCTTCTCATGTCACACCTCCGGCCGTGATACACCGCCCGGCGGTCCCAGGTTCCCGAGGGCGGTGCGTTTCCCGCCCGCGCGACGCAGAATTGAGGGGCCATGCGGGGGATCCGGCGAGATGCGAGGAGGCCCGCGCCGTGTTCGCCACCGGACGCGAATACCTGACGGGGATGCTCGACGTCCTCGTGCACGAGGGGATGCTGGCCGAGTGGCGGCGCGAGTCGCCCGACGGCTACGTGCTCCGCACGCATGAGGGCGAGGAGGTCACGCTGACGTCGTCGCAGGCCGCGATGTGGACGCACGGCGCGTTCGCCGCCTATCTGGCCCTGGTCGACCAGGGCCGCATCAGCCCTCGGCTGCCGGGCGGCACGTGATCAGGGGTTGCGTGCCCGGCCGAGGATGTGGGCGAGCGGGGGCGCGCCGGGGATCCGGTGGGTGAACCGGTCGTGTTCCTCGATGACCAGGCCCGCGGCGCCGATGGCCGCCGCCGTGTCGCGGTTGGGGTGGCAGCCGCCGGCCACCCGCGACCACACCGGGGTGACCAGGTCCTGCAGCAGCCCGCGGACGGGCCGGTCGGAGCGCACGTGCTCGAAGAAGCGCAGCTCGCCGCCGGGCTTGAGCACCCTGCGCAGCTCGGCGAGCGCGCCCGCCGGGTCGGGGACCGAGCAGAGCACGAGCGAGACCACCACCGCGTCGAACTCGGCCGGCCCGGACGGCAGCGCCCCGGCGTGGCCGGGCACGACGCGTACGGGCACGGGGGCGGTGGCCGCGGCACGCTCGGCGGCGGCGCGGAGCACGTCGTCGGGTTCGACCGCGACGACCTCGCGCACGCCCCGCGGGTAGTGGGGGAAACTGAGCCCGTTGCCGGCGCCGACCTCCAGGACGCGGCCGCTCAGCCCGTCCAGCAGGCGCGTGCGCAGCTCGCCCGTGACGGGCTCGGCCCGCCGGCTCATCCGGTCGTACGCGCGGGCGAACCGGGGATGCTGGAACCGCGAGAGATCCTGCATGGCTCCCACCGTATGCGGACAAGCCGGGCGACGGCGCCCGGCGTACCGGGCGCCGACGCCTCGTTCAGGACGCGCTGTTGCTCATGTAGCGGTCGATCTTCCAGGAGTCGTTGTCCTTCATCAGCAGGAAGAACCCGCGGGTCGCCTCGGCGCCCTGGCCGGAGGACGCGAAGACGAAGGCGCTCTTGCCCATGGTCTCCGACTCCTCGATGCTCGGCGTGCCGCCGCCGCCCTGCTGACCCTTGAACAGCTCGGTCAGCGCCTGCGTGCCCTCCGCCGTCTCTTGTCCCTGCACCGCCGCCACGCCGTCCGAGGTGAACATCTTGGCGGCCTGCTCGCCGTTGCCCGAGGCGAGCGCCTGGTAGAACTTCTCCACCACCGACCGGGGCGAGCCCTTGCCGGTCTCGGTCGGTGTCGCCGTGCCCGTTTCGCCGGGCATCGGGCTTTCGGTCATGCCGGGCTCGGTGCCCGTCGGCGAGGCGGGGCTCGCCGCGCCCTTCATCGCTTGTCCGGTGCCGCCCGCGGCGCAGCCGGCGGTGAGTAGGGCAGGAACGACCATGGCCAGCAGGACGCCCCTGCGCAGGAATTTCTTGCTCATGGCCGCAGTGATGCCCGCCCCGGTCGTCCGGGAATGCGCGCTTGATCCAGTCCGGACGAGTCCTTTACCGGCTGCGGATTACTCACACGAATGGTTCACCCGATTTGTCGAGATCGTTCAGAGGTGCGATCGTTGCCACCTCGATACCAATTTGGCGAGGCGTCGCCTATAGCGTCCCTTCAGTGCCGCAAATTAAGGCGAACCTAAGCACGGAGCCCGAGCCCCTGCCCCTGCGTGAGGAGGCCGAGCGCTGTGCCGCGGTCGACGCCGGCCGACGCTGCGTGCTCCCGGCGACTCACCCGGGCGCCCACGTCTACCCGCCCACCGACACGAGCCCGCGATCCTGAGCGCGCGTGCCGGACGGTAGGACACCTACGGACACCTGCACCGCGCCGTCGCGGACGCGCGCCCGGTAGACGGGGACCGCGACCGCGGGCTCGTCCAGGCAGCGCCCCGTGACCAGCGAGAACACCTGCTTGTGCAGCGGCGAGGCGACGGTCGCCTCGCCCTTCCTGGTGCCGACGATCCCGCGTGAGAGCACGTACGCCCCGCTGAACGGGTCGCGGTTGCCCAGCGCGTGCACCGTGCCGTCGTAGGTGCGGAAGAGCGCCACCTGCTCGCCGTCCACCAGCGCGCACACGCCGCGCTCGGGCAGCAGGAGGTCGTAGCCGCAGATGCCGATCCAGTTCATGACATCACCACCGGTTTGATCTGGTCTCGCTCTGTCGCGAAGACGATGGACGGGTCGGGGACCCCTGGTGCGTTGACGAAGCTGACGAACCGGCCGAGCTTGTCCGGGTCCTCCAGCGTGGCCCGCCACTCGTCGGCGTAGGTGGCGACGTGCCGCTCCATGTGCGCGTCGAGGTCGGCGCAGATGCCGAGCGAGTCGTCCATGATCACCGAGCGGAGGTAGCCGAGCCCGCCGTCGAGCGACTCCAGCCACGCGGAGGTGCGCTGCAGCCGGTCGGCGGTGCGGATGTAGAACATCAGGAACCGGTCGATGGTCCTGATCAGCTCCTCGCCGGTCAGGTCGGCGGCGAGCAGGTCGGCGTGGCGGGGCTTGAAGCCGCCGTTGCCGCCCACGTACAGGTTCCAGCCCTGCTCGGTGGCGATGACGCCGAAGTCCTTGGACCTGGCCTCGGCGCACTCGCGGGCGCAGCCGGAGACGGCCGACTTGAGCTTGTGCGGCGAGCGCAGCCCCCGGTAGCGCAGCTCCAGCGCGATGGCCATGCCCACCGAGTCCTGCACCCCGTACCGGCACCAGGCCGAGCCGACGCACGACTTGACCGTGCGCAGCGCCTTGCCGTAGGCGTGGCCGGACTCGAACCCGGCGTCGACGAGCCTGCGCCAGATCTCCGGGAGCTGGTCGACGCGGGCGCCGAACAGGTCGATCCGCTGCCCGCCGGTGATCTTCGTGTAGAGGCCGAAGTCGCGGGCCACCTCGCCGATGACGATGAGCTTGCCGGGGGTGATCTCCCCGCCGGGGATGCGCGGCACGACCGAGTACGTCCCGTTCTTCTGGATGTTGGCGAGGAAGTGGTCGTTGGTGTCCTGCAGGGCGGCGTTCTCGCCCTCCAGCACGTGCCCGTTGTGCAGCGAGGCGAGGATGGAGGCCACGGCGGGCTTGCACACGTCGCAGCCGCGGCCTTCCCCGTGCTCGGCGATGAGCTGGGAGAACGTGCGGATGCCGCGCACCCGTACGATGTCGAACAGCTCCGCCCTGGAGTGGGCGAAGTGCTCGCACAGCCCCTTGCCGGTGTCCACGCCGGCCTTCCCCAGCAGCTGCTTGAGCATCGGCACGCAGCTGCCGCAGGTGGTGCCGGCGCGGGTGCACGCCTTGACGCCGGGCACGTCGGCGCAGCCCTGGTCGTGGATGGCGGCGCGGACGGCGCCGGCGCTGACGTTGTTGCAGGAGCACACCTGCGCGTCGTCGGGCAGGTCGAGCTGGACCCCGCCGCCGGCGAACAGCAGGTCCGCGGGGGGTGCGGGCAGCGGCTTGCCGACGTAGGAGCGCAGCGTGCCGTACGGGGAGGCGTCGCCGACGCAGATGCCGCCGAGCAGGGTGGTGGCGTCGTCGCTGATGAACAGCTTCTTGTAGACGCCGCCCACCGGGTCCATATAGGTGACGTCGAGCGCCCCTTCCATGGCTCCGAACTGGGCCACCTCGACGCCGAGCAGCTTCAGCTTGGTGGACAGGTCGGCGCCGCCGAACGCCGCCCCGCCGCCCGTGATCCGCTCGGCGGCGACCTCGGCCATGGTGAAGCACGGCCCGGCGAGCCCGTACACCATGCCGTCGTGCAGGGCGCACTCGCCGACGGCGTAGATGTGCGGGTCGGAGGTCCGCATGGCGGAGTCGACGACGACGCCGCCGCGCTCCCCCACCGCCAGGCCGCACTCCCTGGCCAGCTCGTCGCGCGGCCTGACCCCGGCGGAGAAGACCACGATCTGGGCCTCGACGAGGGTGCCGTCCGGCGTGCGGAGGCCGGTGACCTTCCCCCGGCCGTCGGTGACGATCTCCTGTACGCCCGAGCCCGCGTGCACGCTCAGCCCGAGCGCCTCGATGTGGCCCTTGAGCACCGCGCCGCCGCCCTCGTCCACCTGGCGGGGCATCAGCCACGGGCTCATCTCCACGATGTGGGTGCGCAGCCCGAGCCCGCGCAGCGCGTCGGCGGCCTCCAGGCCGAGCAGCCCGCCGCCGACCACGACGCCGTCGGTGGCCCCCTCGGCCGCCGCCCTGATCGCGTCCAGGTCGTCGATGGTGCGGTAGACGTGCGCGTGCCCGGCCCCCGGCACCGGCGGCACGAACGGCCTGGACCCGGTGGCGAGCACCAGCACGTCGTACGGCTCCGGCTCGCCGCCCTCGACGGTCACCCGGCGGGCCCGCCGGTCGATGCCGGTGACGCGGCTGTTCAGCCTGGTCACCACGCCGGGCGGCACCGGGTAGGACAGCTCCTCGGCCGAGACGCCGTCCAGGTACGAGGTGAGCGCCACCCGGTCGTAGGCGGGCCTGGGCTCCTCGCCGATGACCGTGATCGTCCCGTCGAAGCCCCGCTCCAGCAGGGCCTCCACGAACCGGTGGGCGGCCGGCCCGTACCCGGCCACGACGATCTTCCTCATGCGGGAACCCCTTCCTGTTCGCACAGCCAGCCGACGATGCCCGCCACGGCGTCACGGCAGGTGCCGCAGCCGGTCGTGGCCCTGGTGGCGGCGGCCACGCCGGCCACGTCCCTGGCGCCCGCCTCCCAGCACGCCCTGATCTGTCCCTTGGTCACGTCGTTGCAGTGGCACACCTTGGCCGCGTCGGGCATCAGCGTCGGGCTGTCGGCCCTCGCCGCCGGCGCCGGCCCGGGGAACAGCAGCCCGGCCCGGTCCCCCGGCAGCGGCCCGCCGCGGTCGTAGAGCTGGGTGAGGGTGCCGACGGCGTCGGTGTCGCCCAGCAGGATTGCGCCGACGAGCCGGTCGTCGCGGATGACGAGCTTGCGGTAGGTGCCCCGGGCCCGGTGGCTGAAGCGCACCACCTCGGCCTGCTCGTCGGTGAGGTGCGTCTCGCCCATCGCGGCCAGCTCGACGCTGCTCGCCTTGAGCCGGGTGACCAGCCGGGAGCCGCGGTAGCGCGACGCGCCGCCGGTGATCACGTCGGCGGCCACGGCGGCCTGTTCCCAGGCGGGCGCGACCAGCCCGTACACGGTGCCGTCGTGCTCGGCGCACTCGCCGATGGCCAGGATGGACGGGTCGTCGGTGCGCAGCTCGTCGTCGACCACGATGCCGCGCCGCACTTCCAGCCCGGCCTCGGCGGCCAGCGCGGTGAGCGGGCGGACGCCGCAGGCGAGCACCACCAGGTCGCCCTCGACCAGCTCGCCGCCGGCCAGCCGGACGCCGCCGTCCTCGACGGCGACGGCGCTGGCGCCGGTCCTGATCGCGACGCCGAGCCCGGCCAGCGTCTCGCCCAGCACCAGGCCCGCCTCGGGGTCGAGCTGCCGTTCCATCAGGTGGCCGGCCAGGTGCAGCAGCGTCACGGGCAGCCCGCGCCCGGCCAGCCCGCGGGCGGCCTCGACGCCGAGCAGCCCGCCGCCGATCACCACCGCGCGGCGGCTGTCGGCGGCGGCCTTGACGATGCGGTCGCAGTCGTCGAGCGTCCGGAACGGGATGGCGCGCCCCACGCCGGGGATGGGCGGCACGATCGCCTCGCTGCCGGTGGCCAGCACGAGCAGGTCGTACGGCGCGCGCCGGCCGTCGGCGGTGTGCACGGCGCGCGACTCGCGGTCGATCCAGGCCACGGCGCTCCCGAGCACCGCCTCCACCCGGTGCGTGTCGTACCAGGACAGGTCGTGCAGGCCGAGCTGCTCGGGCCTGGCCTGCCCGGCGAGCACGTTCGACAGCAGCACCCGGTTGTAGGGGCTGCCCTGCTCGGCCCCGAACACGGTGACCGGCATCCGCGGGTCGCGCGCCCGTACCTCGCTGACCAGGCGCGCGCCCGCCATCCCGTTGCCGACGACGACGAGCCTCATGTGACCCGCTCCACCCGTACGGCGCAGACCTTGAACTCCGGCATCCGGGACGTGGGGTCGAGCGCCGGATTGGTCAGCCGGTTCGCCCCCTCCCAGTGAAACGGCATGAACACGGTGTCGCTCCTGATCGCGTCGCTGATCCTGGCCACGCCCTGTCCCTGGCCGCGCCTGCTGGTGACCCGCACCAGGTCCCCCGCCCCGATGTCCAGCCGCCCGGCCAGATCGGGGTGGAGCTCCACGTACGGTTCGGGCACGGCGGCGGCGAGGGCGGCGATCCTGCGGGTCTGCGCGCCGCTCTGGTAGTGCGCGAGCACGCGGCCCGTGGTGAGGTAGACGGGGTAGTCGTCGTCGATCTCCTCGGCCGGGCCCCGGTGCTCGACCGGCACGAACCTGGCCCGCCCGCCGGGGGTGGCGAACGAGCCGAGGAACGGCCGCGGCGTCCCGGGGTGCCCCGGCGCGGGACACGGCCAGAAAACCCCGACTTCCCGCCCCTGCCCGGTCTCCCCGCCACCTCGAACCCCCGCGCGGTCCCGGACCTCTCCTTCGTCCGGCACGTCCGCGCCACTCCGAACATCCGCGCGGTCCCGGACCTCCCCGCCGCCCGGGACGTCCGCGCCACTCCGAACATCCGCGCGGTCCCCGACCTCCCCGCCGCCCGGCACGCCCGCGCCACTCCGAACATCCGCGCGGTCCCCGACCTCCCCGCCGCCCGGCACGCCCGCGCCACTCCGAACATCCGCGCGGTCCCGGACCTCTCCTCCGTACGGGATGTCTCCCTCATCGCGGGTTTCCCGGGGGTCTTCCGTTTCTCCCGTGATGCGGTCGTACGTGATGCCCGAGTAGTCGGCGGGGCCGCCCGCGCTGGCGCGGCGCAGTTCCTCGAACACCTTGCCCGGCTCGTCGGCGAAGTCGTGGCCGAGCCTGCGGGCCAGCCCGGCGATGACCTCCAGGTCGCTCCGCACCCCGGGCGGCGGCCGGACCGCCTGCCGGCGCAGCAGCACGCGGCCCTCCAGGTTGGTCATGGTGCCCGTCTCCTCGGCCCACTGGGTGACGGGGAACACCACGTCGGCCAGCGCCGCCGTCTCCGACATGACCACGTCGCAGACGACGAGCAGGTCCAGCGACCGGATCCGCTCGGCGACCCGGGCGGAGTCGGGCGCGGACACGACCGGGTTGGAGCCGAACAGCAGCATCGCCTTCGGCCCCGCCGGCGTGCCGAGCGCCTCCAGCAGCTCGAACGCCGACCGCCCAGGACCCGGCAGATCGCCGGGGTCGACGCCCCACACGCCGGCGACGTGCTCGCGGGCCGCCGGGTCGTCGATCCTGCGGTAGCCGGGGAGCTGGTCGGCCTTCTGCCCGTGCTCCCTGCCGCCCTGGCCGTTGCCCTGCCCGGTGAGGCACCCGTACCCGGAGCCGAGCCGTCCGGGCAGGCCCAGCGCGAGCGCCAGGTTGACGAACGCGGTGACGGTGTCGGTGCCCTGGGCGTGCTGCTCGGCGCCGCGCCCGGTGAGCACGTACGCCTTCTTCGCGTACGCGAGCGCGCGCACGGCCTCGCGCATCCGCGGCACCGGCACGCCGGTGATCCGCTCGACGCGCTCCGGCCACCAGGCGGCGAGCGAGGTCCGTACGGCGTCGAACCCGCTCGTGCGCTCCTCGACGTACGCGGCGTCGACCAGGTCCTCGGCGACGGCCAGGTGCAGCAGGCCGAGCGCGAGCGCCAGGTCGGTGCCGGGCGCGGGCCGCAGGTGCAGCCAGGCGAGCCTGGCCGTGGCGGTGCGGCGCGGGTCGACGACGATGAGCCGGGGCCCGTCCAGGTGGCGGACGAACGGCGGCATGGTCTCGGCCGGGTTGGCGCCCGCCAGCAGCACCACGTCGGCCCCGGCCAGGTCGGTGACGGGGAAGGGCATGCCGCGGTCCATGCCGAACGCCCTGATCGAGGCGGCGGCGGCCGACGACATGCAGAAGCGGCCGTTGTAGTCGATCTGGCTGGTGCCGAGGGCGACCCTGGCGAGCTTGCCCAGCAGGTACGCCTTCTCGTTGGTGAGCCCGCCCCCGCCGAACACGGCCACGCCGTCGGGGCCGTGTTCGAGCCTGATGGCGGACAGCCGGTCGGCGACGTGGCCGAGCGCCACGTCCCAGTCCACCGGCCGCCCGTGCAGGAGCGGGCTGGTCAGGCGGGCGCCGTTGGTGAGCAGGTCGGCGGCGGTCCAGCCCTTCTGGCACAGGGCTCCGGCCGCGTTGGCAGGGACGTCGGTCCGCGGCGTGATCGTGATCCCGGACGCGGTGGCGCTGATCGCCATCCCGCACTGCAGCGCGCAGTACGGGCAGTGGGTCTTCACCGGCTCGGCCATCCGGTCAGACCCTCGCGTGGGCGAGGCTGGCCACCCGCGAGACGCCGACGGTGCGCAGGTAGCACCACCAGGTCAGGGCGGCGCAGCTCGCGTAGAAGAGGCCGAAGGCGAGGAACGCGCCCGCCGGGCTGCCGGTGGCGGCGAACGACATGCCGAACGCCCGGTTGATGAGGAAGCCGCCGAGCGCGCCGACGGCGGAGATGATGCCGATGGCCGCGGACGCCTGCCGCTTGCCGTGCAGCAGCGCCGCCTCGTCGTCGCCCTTCTCGGCCACCGCCTTGGCCTGGAAGATCGCGGGGATCATCCGGTAGGTGGAGCCGTTGCCGATGCCGGCGGTCAGGAACAGCGTCTGGAAGGCGAGGAAGAACAGCCAGAAGCTGCCCGATCCGGACGCCGCCCAGACGAGCAGGACGCCGCCGCCCATGGCCGCGAAATTCCACAGCGTGACCGGGGCCCCGCCGAGCCGGTCGGCCAGCCACCCGCCCACCGGCCGGATCAGCGACCCGATCAGCGGCCCGGCGAACGCCACCGCGGCCCACGGCGCGTCCGGGAACAGGCTCGTGCTGAGCAGCGGGAAGGCGGTCGAATAGCCGATGAACGAGCCGAACGTGCCCACGTACAGGAACGACATCACCCACGTCTGGGCCTTGCCGGCCACCGCGAGCTGCTCGCGCGGGCTGGCCTTGGCGCTGGTGAGGTTGTCCATGAAGAACCAGGCGCAGACGGCGGCGACCACGACGAACGGCAGCCAGAACCACCCGGCGGCGGCCAGCCCGAACGCGCCGATCACCAGCGGCATGACGAGCTGCACCGAGCTGACGCCGATGTTGCCGCCGGCGGCGTTCAGCCCGAGCGCGACGCCCTGCTTGCTCCGCGGGTAGAAGTAGGTGATGTTGGCCATGCTGGAGGCGAAGTTGCCGCCGCCCACCCCGGCCGTGGCCGCGATCAGCAGGAACATCCAGTACGGGGTGTCCGGGCTGCTCACCGCGACCCCGAGCAGCACGGCGGGCACGACCAGCAGCAGCGCGCTGACGACGGTGAAGTTGCGTCCGCCGAACCTGGCCGGCCCGAACGTGTACGGCACCCGCAGCACGGAGCCGATCAGGTTCGGCAGCGCGACCAGCCAGAACAGCTGGTCGGTGGTGAACTCGTAGCCGCCCATCCGGGCGGCCACGATGCTCCACAGCGTCCAGACGGTGAAACCGAGATGCTCGGCCAGGATCGAGAAGACCAGGTTGCGCCGGGCGACCTTCCGGCCGGTGGTCCGCCAGAAGGCCGCGTCGTCGGGATGCCACTCGGCGATCCAGCGCGCCATCATTCCTCCTACGTTCTGAGCTGACTCGAACGTAGGAATCCGGGGTTACGCACAGAGGCGGATCGGCGCTGTGCGTTCGTTACGGGTGACTCACCCGGGCAACAGGCGATACACAAGCGTCACGCCGGAAACACGCCGTTAACGAACGCCCCTGAAGAAGGCCCGGATGTCGCGGACCAGCAGCTCCGGCTCCTCCATCGCGGCGAAGTGGCCGCCGGTCTCGAACTCGGTCCAGTGGACCACCTTGTCCGTCCGCTCGGCCAGCCTCCTGATCGGCAGCACGATGTCGTGCGGGAACACCGCGACGCCGAGCGGGGTGGGCGACGACTGCGGCATGGACCAGGCGTGGGAGAACTCCCAGTAGATCTGCGCCGCCGAGTCGGCCGTGTTCGTCAGCCAGTAGAGGCTGACGTTGGTGAGCAGCCGGTCCCGGTCCACCGGCCGGTCGGTCCACTCGCGGAACTTCTCCGCGATCCAGGCGAGCTGTCCCGCCGGCGAGTCGGCCAGCCCGAACCCGAGCGTGTGCGGCCGGCTCGACTGGATCGCCATGTAGCCGCCCATGTCCCCGGTGAACTCCTCCAGCTTGGCGAGCCGCGCCTTGTCGGACTCGCTCACCTCGCCCAGGTCGCCCGACGGGAACGTCATGAGGTAGTTCACGTGGACGCCGATCACATGCTCGGCGTCGGTCAGCCCCAGCTCGCGGGAGATCCCGGATCCCCAGTCGCCGCCCTGCGCCCCGTACCGCTCGTACCCGAGCCTGGCCATCAGCGTGGCCCAGGCGCGGGCGATCCGGCCGAGCGTCCAGCCGGTGCCGCGCAGCGGGGCGGAGGGTCCGAAGCCCGGGACGGACGGGATGACCAGGTGGAAGGCGTCGGCCGGGTCGCCGCCGTGCGCCTCCGGGTCGGTCAGCGGCCCGATCACGTCGAGGAACTCGACGACCGAGCCCGGCCAGCCGTGGGTGAGGATCAGCGGGGTGGCGTCCGGCTCGGGCGAGCGCACGTGCAGGAAGTGGATGTCCTGGCCGTCGATCTCGGTGACGTACTGCGGGTGGGCGTTGAGCTCGGCCTCGTGCGCCCGCCAGTCGTAGCCGGTGGCCCAGTAGTCGGCCAGCTCGCGCAGCTCCGCCACGGTGACGCCGCGCTCGCTGCCGGCGCCCGGGGTCTGTACGGGGTAACGGGTCCGGCTCAGCCGCTCGCGCAGGTCGTCGAGGTCGGCCTGGGGGATGTCGAGGTGGAACTCCCTGATGGTCATAGATGTACCGTCCCAGGGATTGTGGCAAGCTTTTTGCCGCTTTTTCCGGGAAAATCGGCAAATGCTGGAAACCTCCGCGCGGCTGCTGCGTCTGCTGTCGCTCCTGCAGACCCGGCCCGCCTGGACCGGCGCCGAGCTGGCCGAACGCCTCCAGGTCAGCCCTCGGACCGTCCGCTACGACATCGGCAAGCTGCGCGGCCTCGGCTATCCGGTCCACGCCACGCCCGGGGTGGCCGGGGGTTACCGGCTGGGCGCCGGGGCCGAGTTGCCGCCGCTGCTGCTGGACGACGAGGAGGCGGTGGCGGTCGCGGTGGGGCTGCGCACCGCCGGTGCGGTGGAGGGCATCGAGGAGACGTCCCTGCGCGCCCTGGCCAAGCTGGAGCAGGTGCTGCCCGACCGGCTGCGCCGCCGGGTCCGGGCGCTGCACGCGGCCACCGTGTCCCTGGCGCCGGGCGGGCCGGCCGTCCCCGCCGAGACGCTGACCGCCGTCGCCACCGCCTGCCGCGACCGGCACCGGCTGCGGTTCGACTACCGGACGCACGACGGGTCCGTACGAATGCGGGACGTGGAACCGTACCGGCTGGTGCACACCGGGCGGCGGTGGTACCTGATCGGCTGGGACGTGGAGCGGGACGACTGGCGCACCTTCAGGGTGGACCGGATCGCGCTCCGGACACCCGGCGGCCCTCGCTTCACCCCCCGGGAGGCGCCGCCCGCGTCGATGGTGCCTAAGGGGGTCGACACGGCGCTGATGCGGCACCGGGCGCGGGTCACGGTGCACGCCCCCGCCTCCGCCATCGCCCCGCACCTGCCGGAATCGGTGCTCGTCGAGAGCGCCGGCGACCGTACGTGCGTGGTGCACGCAGGAGGCGAGACCCCGATGCGGCTGGCGCTGCACATCCTCGCCCTCGACGCCGATTTCACCGTCGACGACCCCCCTGAGCTGCTGGAAGCTCTGCGCACCCTCTCGGCGCGGGCCGAGGTTACGGCGCTCGGGACAGGGGAACAGCATTCACAGCAAGGGGGGACATCATGATCAAAATGCTCCACAAGATGGGCATCAAGTCAAATCACATGTATCTGGCAGGAATCGGCTCCGTCGGCCTGGCCCTGGCCAGCTGGATGATGTCGAAGAACTACGAAGGCGCGGATCTGGATCGCGCCGACCGCTGGGGGATCTTCATCGGCGAGTGGGCGCCCACGTTCTTCGCCATGGGCGTGGCGCTCCGCATCGAGGAGACGCACCGCGAGCTGGGTGAAGGTCCGGAGGAGATGTACGGCCAGACCGGCCGCCAGCCGGAACGGGTGCACGCGGGCACCGGCATGTGACTTCCGAGAAGGCCCGCAGCCCGCCAGGTCTGCGGGCCTTCTCGCGTCCCGCCCTGGATCCCCGGCTCGTGGTTCAGGTCTGGGAGCTGGCCGCGCCCACGGTCCGGACGACCACTTTCCCGCGGACGCCGCCGGCTTCCAGCGCGCGGTGCGCCCCGGCGATGTCCGCCAGCGGATGGACGGTGTCCACCACCGGCCGGATCGCCCCGCTCTCCACGAGCCGCGTCAGGTCGGCGAAGAGCTCGTGGGTGGGGTTCCCGCTGAAGAACCGTACGCGTCGCGAGCCGTACACGGTGGAGACCAGGATGGAGGCCAGGGACGGGACGAGGCGGCCGAGGTCGAAGCTGATCGTCACCATGCGTCCGCCGGGTGTGAGGAGCCGGCGGTAGGCGCTCAGGGCGGTGCCTGCGGTGTCGAGGATCACGTCGAACCGGCCGAGGTCGCCGGGGCTCGTGGTCGCGTAGTCGACGGCTTCGTCGGCGCCGAGGTCCCGTACGAAGTCGAGGTTGCCCTTCCTGGCCAGCCCCGTGACGTGCGCGCCGTACGCCCGGCCGAGCTGGACGGCGACGCTGCCGACGCCGCCGCTCGCGCCGCGCACCAGCAGCCGCTCCCCCGCCCTGAGCCCGGCCCGGTCGCGCAGCGCGGTGATCGCGGTCGTGCCCACGCCGGGCAGGGAGGCGGCCTCGACCAGGTCCGTCCCGGCGGGCGCGAGGGCCAGGTGGCGCGGGCGGACGACGACGTACTCGGCCGCCGCGGAGCTGATCGCCCGGCCTCCGCCCCACACCCGGTCGCCCACCGCGAGGCCGCGCATGGGCGAGCCCAGGGCGGCGACCTCTCCGGCGAAGTCCATGCCGAGGGTCTTCGGGAAGCCCCGGCTCATCAGGCCGGTCAGCGGGCGGAGCCGCCCGGCGCGGGCCGCAAGTTCGCCCCCGTTGACGCTGCTGGCGTGCACCCGCACCAGCACCTCGCCCGGCCCGGCGACCGGTTTCGGCACCATGGCCTCGTACAGCACTTCCGGGGGCCCGTACCTGTCGTAACGGGCGGCGCGCATCTCGCTCACTGGTCCTCCTCGTGTGTCAGGCCCGACCCTAGGCCGCAACCGGAGGGGGTGCTCCACTTGGCGCTAATGTGAGAAGAGTGCCTGCCCGTTCCTCTCGGATAACGCTGCGCGCCGACGCGCGGCACAACCGCGACCGCATCCTCCAGGCGGCCCGCGAGGCGTTCGCCGCCCGCGGGCTCGACGTGCCGACGGCGGCGATCGCGCGCCGCGCAGGGGTCGGCGTCGCGACCCTCTACCGGCGCTTCCCCACCCGCGAGTCGCTGGTCGCGGAGGTGTTCGCCGACCAGCTCTCCGCCTGCGCCTCGACCGTCGACGACGCCCTGGAGGACCCCGACCCGTGGCGCGCCTTCCGCACGGTCATCGAGACGCTCTGCGCCATGCAGGCCGCCGACCGGGGGTTCACCGCCGCCTTCCTGACCGCGTTCCCCGAGGCCCTGGACTACGAGGACAAACGCGCCCGCGCCGAGCGGGGCTTCGCCGAGCTCACCCGTCGCGCCAAGGCCGCCGGACGGCTGCGTCCCGACTTCGACCTGGCCGACCTCGTGCTGCTGCTCCTGGCCAACAACGGCATCGTCACCGAGTCGTCCGGGGCCGCGGCGGCCGCCTCCCGCCGCTTCGTCGCCTACCAGCTCCAGGCCTTCCAGGCCGACCACGCCGGGCCGCTGCCGCCCCCGCCCCCGCTCGGCCTCGACAGCCTGTACGCCTCGCCGTCCACGGGCCGGTAGCTACGACTTGCCGAACCGCTCCAGGGCGTCGCCGCTGAGCCGGTAGCGGATCCACTCGTCGCAGGGGATGGCTCCGATGGACTTGTAGAAGTTGATCGTTGGTTCGTTCCAGTCGAGCACGGACCATTCGAAGCGCCCGTACCCGCGCTCGATGCAGATCCGGGCCAGCTCGGTCATGAGAGCCTTGCCGTGGCCGCCGCCCCGATGCTGGGGGCGCACGAAGATGTCCTCCAGGTAGAGGCCGTGGGTGCCGGTCCAGGTGGAGAAGCTGAGGAACCACATGGCGAAGCCGACCACCTCGCCGTCGTCGTTCTCGGCCATGTGGGCGAACACCTTGGGCTCGGGGCCGAACAGCGCCTGGCGCAGCTGCTCCTCGGTGGCCTCGACCTCGTCGAGCGACTTCTCGTATGCGGCCAGCTCACGGATCAGCTGGTGGATGGCGGGCACGTCGGCAGGGGTGGCAGAGCGAATCACGCACACAGATTAGGACATATCCACTAGAGCAGCAGATTCAGGATCAGCGTCAGCAGCACCGACAGCACGACCGACACGATGATCATGATCAGGCAGCCCAGCCCGCCGCCGGCCGGCCGGATGTCCCAGTTCCCGAGTCTCATGCCTGACGGCTGCCCCGGATACATCCATCGATGTATCCGAGATCAGCCCATGTGAGGACCTTCTCCCCGCTGGGCGACGGCATCGTGGAAAGGTGACAGGCAACAGGATCGAAGCACTGGACGTGCTCAGGGGCGCGGCGATCGCGGGCACGCTGGGCACGAACATCTGGATCTTCACCAGCCCGGGCGGGCCCGCCGATCTGGCGGGGGCGCTGGGGCAGGCGGGGGCGCTGGAGTCGTTCCTGCGCTTCCTCGCCAACGGCAAGTTCCTGGCGCTGCTGACCCTGCTGTTCGGCGTCGGGCTGGAGCTGCAGTACCGCTCGGCCCGGCGGCGCGGGCTGCGCTGGCCGGGGCGCTACCTGTGGCGGGCGGCGCTGCTGTTCGCCGAGGGGCTGCTGCACTACGTGCTGGTCTTCGAGTACGACGTGCTCATGGGGTACGGGGTGACCGCGATCGTGGTCGCGTACCTGATCGGGCGGAGCGACCGGGTGGTGACCGCCTGGATGGCGGCCGTCGGGTCGCTGTTCGTGCTGTTCGTGGGGCTGGCCACGGCCGCGCTCCTCTACAGCGGAGCCTCCCTGGCCGGATCCTCGCCGGGTTCGCTGTTCACCGAGGGGTCCTACCTGGACCAGGTGGCGTCCCGGATCGAGCTGGCCGGGGTGTACCGGGCGGAGGCGGTGTTCATCGTGCCGCTGGGCGTCGTGCTGTTCCTGCTGGGGGCCCGGCTGCTGCGGGCGGGCGTGTTCGACGGCACCGAGCGCGGCGCGGCGCTGCGGCGCAGGCTCATGGCGATCGGCCTGGGCGCAGGGCTGCCGCTCAACCTGGTCACCACGTTCGCCGGCCCCGGCTGGTTCCTGGTGGACCGGTACCTGCTGCCGCCCCTGGTGGCGCTGGGCCTGCTCGCCCTGATCACCTCGCTGGTGCGCCGGGACGCCGCGCCGGGGCCGCTGCGCCGCGGCCTGTCCAACGTGGGCAGGACCGCGCTGAGCTGCTACGTCTTCCAGAACGTGGTCGCCTCGGCCCTCTGTTACGGCTGGGGGCTCGGGCTGGCCGCCCGGCTCGACTGGCTGCGGCCCTGGTGGGTGCCGGTGGCGTGGCTGGCCATCTGCGCGCTGTTCATGGCCCTGTCCACGCTCTGGCTGCGGCGGTTCAGCCGGGGGCCGATCGAGGCCGCGTGGCAGTGGGCGTACCAGCTGCCGTGGCGGTCGGCGCCGGCCCCCGCGCGCTCCGGGTCCGCCTAGACCATGCGCACCACGTGCAGCAGGTACTCCTTCCGGTTGCGCGGGTCGTGGCCGATGCGGCGGCGGGCCGGCGGCGGCCCCGGCACCCGCTGGTAGCGGTCGAAGGCGGTCTCCAGGACGCCTTCGCCGCGGGTCAGCGACGGCAGCGCCCGCTCCAGCCCGTGCACCAGCGCCGCCGGCACCGTCCCCTCGATCCGGTACGTGTCGCCGTGCGGCCGCGAGCCCGTCGGGACGGCGCGCAGCCGCGACAGCACCGGCAGCACTCCGCCCAGCAGGTCGGCGGGGATCTCCAGGTGGAAGCGGTGCAGCGGCTCGTGCACGCGGGTGCCGGCCTGCTTCAGCGCGTCCATCAGCACCAGCGGCGTCAGGTTGCGGAAGTCGCCGGCGGTGCTGGACATGCTCTTGTCGAAGACGCCGTGGGAGTGGCTCTGCCGCGCCCAGTAGCCGGTGTGGGTGAGGGTGACCGCGCAGTCGATCACCTCCCAGCCGTGCAGTCCCTGCTGGAGCGTCTGCCGCGCCGTCTCCTCGACGGCGCGCATGAACGTGTACGGCATCGACCCCAGCTCGACCGCCAGCCGGAACGTCACCCCCGACCCGATCGGCCCGGGTTCGACGCGCAGCCCGACCGTGCCGAGGAACGGGTTGCCGCCCTGGGCGATGAACTCCGCCGCCGCGCCGGTGCCGGTAGGGCGTTCGACGCAGATCGTGGTGGTCTCCTCGAACGTCACCTCCAGCCCGAACTCCTCGGCCAGCGTCTGCTGGATGACCTCCTTCTGCACCTCCCCGTACAGGGAGACGTAGGTCTCCTGCCGGACGTCGTCCTGCCGCAGGCCGATCAGCGGGTCCTGCTCGGCGAGCTGGGTGAGCGCGGCGTGCAGGGCACCCCGGTCGGCGGCCCGGACGGGCGTGACGACGGTCTCCAGCGACGGCGGCGCGAAGTGGCGGCGCACCCGGCCGCGAGCCGGTCCGACGCGAATGCCGACGCGATCGGCGACACGATCGGCGTGGTGATCGATGACGTGATCGATGACGTGATCGATGACGTGGTCGGCGGCGTGGTCGGCGTGCTGATCGGCGTGCTGATCGGCGTGCTGGTCGCCGATGTAGTCGCCTATGTAGTCGCCGACGCGGATGCCGCCGAGCCCCGACAGCAGGCCGATCCGACCGGCGCCGACCGCGTCCGCGCGGACGGCGGTGCCGCGGTCGAACACCCCGATCGCCGTCACCTTGCCGTGGCCGGGGACGGTGTCGCGGACCCGGAGCGTGCCGGAGAACATGCGGACGTAGGCGAGCCGCTCCCCCGCGGGCCCGCGCTCGACCTTGAACACGGCGCCCGACGGCGGCCCCGACGCGTCGCCTTCGGCGGCGGGCAGCAGGTCGCGGATGCCGTCCATGAGCGCGGGCACGCCCGCCCCGGTGATGGCCGAGCCGAAGAACACCGGATGCGCCAGACCGTCACGCGCCTGCCGGGTGAGCGCCTGGCGCAGCCGCCGGTCCGTGATGGGCCGGTCGTCCACGTACGCGGCGAGCAGGGTCTCGTCGTGGTCGGCGAGCAGCTCGGCCAGGCGCGGGTCGGCGGCGGGGGTGACGGCGGCGGCGCGGGTGCCGAGGCCGGTGACGGCCGACATGGCGACGCCCGACGGGGCCAGCCGGGCCCTGACCGCGTCCAGCACCTCACCGTACGCGGCGCCGCGCCGGTCGATCTTGTTGACGAAGATCAGCGCGGGGATGCCGAGCCGCCGCAGCGTACGCATGAGCACGCGCGTCTGGGCCTGCACGCCCTCGACGGCGGAGACCACCAGAACGGCGCCGTCGAGCACGTCCAGCACGCGCTCGACCTCGGCGATGAAGTCGGGGTGGCCAGGCGTGTCGATGAGGTTGACCGTCACGTCGCCGATGGGGAAGGAGACGACGGCGGATCTGATCGTGATGCCGCGCCGGCGTTCGAGCGCGAGGGTGTCGGTGCGGGTGCTGCCCTGGTCGACGCTGCCGAGCTCGTCGATGACCCCGGCGGCGTGCAGCAGCCGCTCGGTCAGGCTCGTCTTACCGGCGTCGACATGCGCGAGGATCCCGAGGTTGAGTGTTTTCACGGAGCGTCATGTCCTGTGCGTAGAAGGAAGTCTTCAGCTGGGTGGACATGAAAGTCGCTCGCATTTCTGCTCCTCGCTCGCGGGATGCCGTTCCGCCGCTCAGCTCAGCAGACCGGCGCGCGCGATCACAACCGATTTAATTTCGGGAGTTTCACCTCATATCCCGCATTCTGACTCGTACGGAGAAATTTCGTGATATGAAGTGTCATGGAGATCCTGGGAGATCAAGCGCGACAGGGCCCCGGTCAGTGAGCAAGGACCGGGGCCTTTCGCGTGTCGCGATCAGTCGCCGTTGAGCACCGGCGTGATCCACTTCAGCGTGCCGGTGCGCAGCGCCTCTTCCGCCAGGCGCTTGCCGGTGACGGTCCTGAGCGCGGCCAGCGAGCTGTCGATCCACGGCTGCACGTTCTGGTTGCCCTGCTCGCGGTACTCGACCGCCTGGATAAGGCACTCCAGCTTGTCGGCGTCACGCGCGCACACCGCCTCCAGGCTGTCCTTCTCCTCGTACTCCCGGACCGCGCCGCTCACCATCTCCGCCACCTCGCCGGGCAGGCCGCGCGTCTGGTCGGCCGTGACCTCCTCGTTGGAGGCGGGCTTGAGGTAGCGCTTGCCGATGTACGGGATGTCGGTGATGCGGGTCTCCTGCGTGTCATGGAAGAGACTCATGAACGCGGCCCGTTCCGGGTTGCCGCCCTCCAGCTTGGCGATCATCCCGGCGATGACGGCGGTGCGGAAGGAGTGGTCGGCGATGCTCTCCGGATCGCGCACCCCGGCCACCAGCCAGCCGGTGCGTTTGTAGCGTTTGAGCAGCCCGAACTCGTACAGCAGCCCCGCCACTCCCGCGAGTTCGCCAGTCACGGAGATTCCCCCTCAACCTCGGTCCGGCTCGTGAGCCGAGCGTAGACGACGCGTGCCCGTCCCGGCGTGACGCGAAACCTCGCGGCGGGGCGGCGGCGGCGCGGTAGGCGGCGGCTCCCGGTTGTCCCCGGTTTCCGTCATGATCGTGCCGGGGCGCGGTTCACCGAGGAGGGCCCGGGTAGCGGCCAATCATGTCCACTGGCATGTCAGCGCGGCTGCTCGCCTGCGCCGCCGCACTGGTCCTGGCGTCGACCGGCTGTTCCAGCTCGGTCGACCCGAACGACCCCGCCCGCCTGAACCGCCCGCAGAACGACGGGGCGAACGGCGACGTGCAGGGGGTGCACGTACGCGACGCGTTCCTGCTCGGCGAGATGTCCACCGCGTCACCCGCCGCGTCACCCGCGGGCCAGCAGGCCCTGTACGCGGTGCTGATCAGCAACCGCGACCGGCCCGACCTGCTGGAGCGGGTCACCGTGGAGGGCGGCGGGACCGTCCGGCTGGTGGGGCCGGTCGAACTGCGCCCCTACGAGGCCGCCACCCGGCCCGACCAGCCCATCGGCATGGCCAGCGGCATCCTCGGCAACTACGTGCCGATGACGTTCACGTTCCGCGACGCGGGCGCGGTGCGGATGGCGGTGCCCGTGATGGCGCGGCAGGGCAGGTTCTCCGGCCTGCCGTCGTCGCCGGCCGGCACGCCGACGCCCACGTCGACCCCGACGCCCAAGCGGTCCGGCCCGACGCCGAAGCCGACCGTCCCGCCGGAGCACGCCACCCGCGAGCCGGGCTGATCAGGCTCGCCCGCCCTACCATCGGTGAGGACCCCGTACCGTAACGAGAGAGACCAAATGATCTTCATCACCGCGAAGTTCCGCGTCCGGCCCGAGTCCGCCGACCGGTTCGCCGAGGTCACCGCCGAGTTCACCCGGGCCACCCGCGCCGAGCCCGGCTGCCTGTGGTTCGACTGGTCGCGCAGCCTGGACGACCCGAACGAGTACGTGCTGGTGGAGGCGTTCAAGGACGCCGACGCGGGCGCCGCGCACGTCCAGTCGGACCATTTCAGGAAGGCCCAGCAGGACCTGCCGCCGCACCTGGCCGAGACGCCGCGGATCGTCAACACCACGATCCCGCAGGACGACTGGTCGCTGCTGGGCGAGATGGCGGTCGACTGACCCGGCGCGGGGCCGGCGGCTCGCCCGCCGGCCCCGCGAGGGTCAGGACTTGGCCGCGTCGCGCAGCGCCCGCACGTCGATCTTGCTCATGCCCATCATCGCCTGCGCCACCTTCCCCGCGACCTCGGGGTCGGGGTGGCTCAGCAGCTCGGGCAGCTCCCTGGGGATGATCTGCCAGGACAGGCCGTAGCGGTCCTTCAGCCACCCGCACCGACCTTCCTCGCCGCCCTCGGTGAGCCTGCCCCACAGCTCGTCGACCTCCTCCTGCGACTCGCAGTCGACGAGCAGCGAGATCGCCTCGTTGAAGGTGTGGGCCGGGCCGCCGTTGAGCGCCAGGTAGCGCTGCCCCGCCAGCTCGAACGTGACCATCATCGCCCCGCCGTCCGGCCCCGGCTGGATCCCCACCACCCGGGAGCCGGCGAAGAGCGAGGTGTAGAAGGTGGCGGCCTCCTCGGCCTGGTGGTCGAACCAGAGGTAGGTGGTGATCTTCTGCATGACAGCGTCCTTTCAGGGTGCCGTTCGTCGTCTCACCGACGCGTCGAACGCCTCCGCGCCGGATCGACACGGCCGCCAGAAGTTTTTCCGGCCCGGGACGCTCACACCGGCAGCACCGCCCGCACCCGGAACCCGCCCTCCGGGACCGGCCCCGCGGCGAGCGTCCCGCCGAACATCGCCACCCGCTCGCGCATCCCGACCAGCCCGTAGCCGCTCTCGCCCGGCCGGGGCGGCGGGCCGGACGGCCCCCTGTCCACCACCTCCAGCGTGAGCTCGCGCGGCCGGTAACCGACCGTCACCGTCACGTCGGCCGGCCCGGCGTGCTTGAGCGTGTTCGTCAGCGCCTCCTGCAGGATCCGGTAGGCCGACAGGTCCAGCGCGGGCGGCAGCGGCACCGGTTCGCCGTAGATCTCCGTCTTCACCGTCAGGCCGGCGGCGCGTACCTGGTCCACCAGTTCGTCCAGCCGGTCGAGCCCCGCGATCGGCACGGTCCCGTCGCTCTCGGGCCCGCGCAGCAGGTTGAGCATGAGCCGCAGCTCCTCCACCGCCTCCCGGCCGGTCGCCTCGACGGTGGCCAGGATCTCCCGCTCGGGCGCCCGCTCCTGCCCCAGCATCAGCCGGACCCCGCCGGTGCGCATGGTCATCACGCTCACGCTGTGGACCACGATGTCGTGCAGCTCGCGGGCGATGCGGGCGCGCTCGGCGGAGACGGCCTCGCGGGCGAGCAGCTCGCCGCGCTCCGCCGCCCGCACGGCCAGCGCCCGGTAGCGGCGCACCGCGATGCCCGCGCCGGCCGCGACGGTGGTCATGACCACGGCCACCGCGACGTCGCCCCACCCGGGCGCGTTCGAGGACGCGGCCAGCATCGCCGCCACGAAGACGCCGGTCATCGCCAGCCCCGTCACCGCCCGCCGGTCACGCGGGCGCACCTCGCTCAGCAGCGTGAACAGCAGGAGCAGCTGCGTGTAGTACTGCCACGCCGCCGCCACGTCGGCGACCAGCAGGAACCCGGCGACGTTCGCGATCGTGTACGCGGACAGCACCCCGAACGGCGCCCGCCTGCGGAACAGCACGAGCACCGCCGCGGCGACCCCGGCGGCGATCCACCACGCCGCCTCCTGCCGGTCGGGGGCGGCGGTGCGCTCGCCGATCTCTTCGGCTACCGCGAACAGCCCGACGACGCCCGCCACGAGCCAGTCGACCGGGGAGGGGATACGCGGCGCCATGCCGGAAGTATGACCTGTGACCGGACCGGATCACGTGCCGGGTGGGCAACGGTCGTCCGGTTTCCGGTCCGTGCGGTTCCCCGTATCTGGGACAACCCGAACACCTGTCCGTCACGGGCGCCTGCCTCGTCCTGGCGCGGCCCGGAACGCCTGCGGGCGGACGCCGCGCTGAACGCGGCGCCCGCCCGGGCTGGAGAGTTGGTGCTCCGTCAGCGATGATCCGCTACGCGCTGTGGACGAGGGACGGGCAGCTGGCCGGCAGGGAGTTGCCGCCCGCGACCGCGCACGCCGTCTGCTGCATGTTCCTGTACGGCAGGAAGAACTGCTGGGCCGGCGAGAAACCGAGGAGCGACGCCAGCGAGAGCCGGCCGTCCTCGCTCAGCTGGTGGGCACTCCGGCCGTCCAGCTTCTGGCCATCCACGTCCTGACCTTCGACGTCCTGAGCCTCGACGTCCTGGGCCTCGGCGTCCTGACCTTCGACGTCCTGAGCCTCGGCGTCCTGGCCCTCGACGTCCTGACCCTCAGCGTCCTGGCCCTCGACGTCCTGACCCTCAGCGTCCTGACCCTCAGCGTCCTGACCCTCAGCGTCCTGACCCTCAGCGTCCTGACCCTCGACGTCCTGACCCTCAGCGTCCTGACCCTCCACGTCCTGACCCTCGACGTCCTGACCCTCAGCGTCAGGACCCTCCACGTCCTGACCCTCAGCGTCCTGACCCTCGACGTTCAGGTCCTCAGCGTCCTGACCTTCCACGTCCTGAGCCTCAGCGTCCTGGCCCTCGACGTTCAGGTCCTCAGCGTCCTGACCCTCCACATCCTGAGCCTCGACGTCCTGACCCTCAGCGTCAGGACCCTCAGCGTCAGGGCCCTCGGCGTACAGGCCCTCCATGGTCTGGCCGAACGCGTTCTGGCCGAAGGCGTTCTGGCTGTCCGCGTTCAACTGGTCCACGGTGGCCAGCCATGGGGTGAAGAGCGCACCGTAGCTGGGGAGGATCACCGACACGTAGTTGTTGGTGGCCTGCGCGTTGTTGGCGCTCCGGTCCTCGGGCCGGGCGGCCCTCTCGGCCTCGTTCTCGGCCTGGGTCCCCACCGGCTCGGCGTCGCTGGGCTCCGGCTGGTCCTGCGGGTCAGCGACCTCGGCGATCATCGGCTCGCGGTCCGCGGGTCCCTGACGGTCCCAGGAGTCCTCGTGGTCCGGCCCGTCCTCGCGGCTCCAGGCGTCCTCGTACTCCGGCTCGTCCTCACGGCCCCACGAGTCGTCGTACTCAGGCTCGTCCTCACGGCCCCACGACTCGTCGTACTCGGGCTCGTCCTCGCGGTTCGCGGCTTCCTCGTAGTTCGGCTCGTCGTCGCGGCTCCAGGCGTCCTCGTACTCGGGCTCGTCCTCACGGTTCCAGGAGATCTCGTGCTCCGGCCCGTCCTCGCGGCTCCAGGCGTCCCTGTACTCCGGCCCGTCCTCACGGTTCCAGGAGATCTCGTGCTCCGGCCCGTCCTCACGGCTCCAGGCGTCCCTGTACTCCGGCCCGTCCTCACGGTTCCAGGAGATCTCGCGCTCCGGCCCGTCCTCACGGCTCCAGGCGTCCCTGTACTCCGGCCCGTCCTCGCGGTTCCGCGACTCGTGGTCGGCCGGCCCGTCCTCACGGTACGAGGCTTCCTCGTACTCCGGCCCGTCCTCACGGCCCCAGGCGTCCTCGTACTCCGGCGCGTCCTCGTGGCCCCAGGATTCGTGGTGGGCCGGCTCGTCCTCGCGGTATTCCGCTTCCTCGTAGCCAGGCTCGTCCTCGCGGTATTCCGCTTCCTCGTAGCCAGGCTCGTCCTCGCGGTATTCGGCCTCCTCGTAGCCAGGCTCGTCCTCTTGGTTCCAGGAATGCGGGTGGTGCGCCGACTCGTGGGCTTCCTCGCGGTGCCGGGTGTCCTCGTAGTTCGGGGAGTCCTCGCGGTGCCCGGCGTCCTCGTGGTCGCGGGATTCCCAGGCCTCCTCGGCCGAGTCGTCCTCGTGCCACTGGTCGTTGCGCTGGTCGGACATGGTGCTGTTGGGGCCCGGCCAGTCGGCCGTGCCTGCGTACGCGGGTCCCGTCGAAGCCAGGGGAGCCGCGAGAGCGACCGTGGCCGCGGCTACCCACAGCAGGCCGTTCCGGCGATTTGTCTTTTGCGTGTTTGGTCTGGTCATTTTTCTTTCCGTATACGTCTAGGGCTCTGCTATTACTTTCTTGGCGCTTCGCCTCTGCACGACTTGTACGGAAATACCCGTGGCCCTCTGGCCGAACCCGCCGATATTGCCAGCTACCAGCAAAGTACTACCATGTAAGATAATCAGGCCAGCCCGTGCCGAACTACAAAAATCCCCATTTAGACCGATTTACCACGCCGCCCATTTGTCCATATTTGCGCCGATTCTGGAGAGCAGTCGAACCGTCTCCCGACCGGCGCCGCCAGACCTCCCAGGAGCGACGCCGAGGGCGGCACCACGGGCACAGAACGGGTCATCGTTCCTCAATCCAGTCGCATGGTCTCAAGAGGGCATGTATCTGGATACGATCAACGACCGTGCAGAGACTGAGCGGAGTGTTGATCGGGGCCGTGTTCGGCATGGTCTTCGTGGCGATCAACGCGAACGCGCCCCTCCCCCCGTCAGCCGGTACGGCGCTCCGCGTCATCGCGGGGCTCGCGCTCGCGAGCGTGGTCGTCCTGTGGTTCCTCGCCGGCCGCCGCACCCGGGGCGGCGCCGCGGAACCCGGCGGCGCGCCCGGCGGCATGTTCAACCGCAGGTACGTGGTGATCGTCGTACTCGAAGCGCTGGCCCTGTTCGGCGGCCTCCGCGTGCTGGACGCCCTCGGCTGGCCGGAGCAGTCGGGCGTGGCCTGGATCGCCCTCGTGGTCGGCATCCACTTCGTCGCCCTGTGGCCGGTGTGGCGGGAGGTCAGCATCCTCGTCCCCGGCGCCGGTCTCACCGTCCTCGGCCTCGCGGGCCTGGCCATGGTGTGGACGGAGGCGGTCGCCTGGGTCCCGATCGTCAGCGGGGTCCTCTCCGGCCTGCTCCTGCTCGCCGGCTCCGCCTACTACGCGCAGCGGGTCTTCCGCGCCCTGCCACGCGGCTAGCCGCCCCGGCACCGGGGCCCGGTAGCCCGCGGAGAAACGCCCAGCGCGAGCCGCGGGTGCGGGACGAGGCGGGCTCTCGTCCTCACCCAGCGCCGTCTCCCGGTGCGCGCATCAGCTTCTCGATCTCGTCGGCGGCGGCGGTGGCGCCGCCCGCCGCCTCGATCTCGCCGCGCATCCAGTCGAGCCTCTCCCGTACGCGGGCGTCCGAGGCCACGTCCTCGACCGCCTGCCACAGCGTCCCGGCCGTGACCTGGCCGGGCGGGAGAGTCTTGCCGAGGCCGAGTTCGGCGATGCGGTCGGCGTTGGCGCGCTGCTCGGCCATCTGCGGCACCGCCACCAGGGGCACGCCGTGGTGGAGGCCCTCCATGGTGCCGCCCATCCCGGCGTGGGTGACGAAGGCGCGGGCGTGCCGCAGCACCGCCAGTTGCGGCACCTGCCGGTGCACCTCGACGTTGGGCGGGACCGGGCCCAGGCCGGCGGGGTCCGCCGCGCCCGTCGCGAGCACGACGCGCCACGGGCGGCCGGCCGCCGCTTCCAGGACCGTACGGTAGAAATCGGGCCGGTCGTTGTACCCCGTGCCGAGAGAGACCAGGACCACGGGCAGGTCGTCCGGCGGCTGCCAGTCACCCTGGAAGGCGCGGCCGGTCAGGGCGGGGCCGACGAAGCGGTAACCGGGGCCGAAGGTCTCGCCCGCGTACTGGAAGGCGCGCGGCAGCATGACCAGCCGGAGCTCCGCCCGCGAGCCCTGCATGAATCCCTGGACGTCGGCGCCGAGACCCTCCCTGCGCAGGAAGGCGGCCAGGCGCGCGAACAGGACCAGGAAACCGGGGCTGAGCGGGTTGAAGGTCGTGTACTTGAGGTGCATGGACCAGTGCTCGTTGCCGACCAGGTTCGGCCAGGTCTCCACGGACGGGACGTTCCACCGGTGGGCCAGGACACGGCCCCACCAGGCCATCGGGCCGTCGTGGACGACCAGGTCGGGGCGCTCGCCGTCGCCGAGCTGGGCGAGCACGGCCTTGGTCTCGCCGAGAAGCATGCGGGTGGCGCGGATGAACTCCCGGCCGTGCATCTGCGGCGCCGGCCGGCCCTTGAGCGCTTCCCAGGACGAGGTGAACGGGACGACCTCGGCGCCGGTCTCGGCGACCCGGGGCGCGTACTCCTCCGTGGTGGCGTACGTGACGCGGTGGCCCCGCCGCACCAGCTCGGCGGCCAGGCCGAGAGTGGGGTTGACGTGGCCGGCGGCGGCCGGGGCGAAGAATGCCAACGTTCCCATACTGCTGTATGTTAATACACGGGTATGGAATAAGGGAGGGCCCGTGCCGAAGAAGGTCGACCACGACGAGCGCCGCCGGCACATCGCCGAGGCCGTGCTGCGCATCGCGGGCCGTGACGGTCTCGACGCCGCCACGCTGCGGGACGTGGCGGCGGAGGCGGGCATGTCACTCGGCGCGGTGCAGTACTACATGCGCACCAAGGACGAGATGCTCCGGTACGTGGTCGCCTACCTGGGCGAGCAGGTCACGGCGCGGATCACGGCCGGGGTCGACTTCGCGTCCGTGGACGTGCGGGGCTTCCTGGTGTCGATGGCGACGGAGATGCTGCCGCTGGACGACCGCCGCAGGGCCGAGCGGCGAACCGGGCAGGCGTTCGGGGCCCGCGCCGGAGCCGTGCCCGAGCTGGCCGAGGCGCTGCGGGAAGGTCAGGCCTGGCTGCACGACCGGGTGGCGGATCTGATCAGCGAGGCGCAGCGGACCGGCCAGGCGGCGGGCGACCTCGATCCCGGGCACGAGTCGGTGGTGTTCCTGGCGCTGGTCGAGGGCCTCACGGCGGAGATCATGCTCGGCCTCCGGGACCCGGACGCGGCCCTGGCCGCCGTCCGCTACCACGTAGGCCGCCTCCTGCCCTGACCGTCAGGACCGGCGCCGCTCCCAGCGGTCCCAGAGGGCGGGGAGCTCGCTCTCCAGGAAGCGGTACAGCTCGGCGACGTTCGCCAGCCGCTCGCGGCGTCCGGGCGCGGCGCCGGACAGGACGGTGAGGCCGCGTTCGGTCACCTGGCGGAAGGCCGTGGTCTTGGCGTAGCGGTTGGCGAGCATCCGGCTCCAGCCGTCGGCGGCGATGCGGAAGTACTCCTGCCGGTCGCCGCGCCTGCGCACCCCCTCGACCAGGCCGCTCGGCGTGAGCAGGCGGGTCGTGGAGCTGATGGAGCTCCGGCTGACCTGCAGCGCCTGCGCGAGCTGGGCGGCGCTCTGCTCCGGCGGGTCGCAGATGAGCAGCCACCCGATGACCCGCCCGGCGATGTGCGGCAGGCCCTCGGCGGCGAAGAAGGCCGCGACGTCGTCGACGAAGTCGAGCTCGGCGTCCGTTGGCTCGGTCATGATCTCATTGTCGTGTTCTCGCCGGGGTCCCCGCGCCCATCGGCCGGTGATTCGCGCAGGAAGCCGGTGATGAGGGCGTTGACCCGCTCGGGCTCCTGCCGGTTGGACCAGTGGCCCGCGCCCTCGATGAGCTCGAACCTCGCCCCGGGCACGAGCCCGGCCGCGGCCCGGGTGTGCCGGGGCCGCACGCCCGCGTCGTGGCTGCCCTGGATGAACAGCGTGGGGCAGCTGATCGTGGGCAGCTCGGGGCGGAGGTCGACGCGCATCCGGCGGAACCCGATCGAGTCGTTCTGCCAGTCGGAGGAGCCGGCCCCGTTGGCGAGGACGTCGGCGTGGTACTCGTCGACGATCTCCTCGAAGTCGGCGACCGGCCCGGCGAACAGGGCTCGCCTGGCGAACCACGCGCAGGCGGCCCGGCTCCGGAAGACGAGCGACGGGATGGTCCGGTTGAGCAGGCGCGACTTGGCGGTGAGCCAGAGCATCTGGTGGACGACGGGCGGGAACGAGATCACGCCCGCGGGCGCGAGCGCGACGAGCCGCGACACCCGCTCCGGATGCCTGATCGTGTACGCCAGCGCGATGGCGCCGCCCTGGGACAGGCCGACGAGCGCCGCCTGCCGCAGGCCGAAGTGGTCGAGCACGGCGGTGACGCACTCGATCATCCGGTCGTGGCCCGCGAAGCCCTGCCACGGCTTGCTTTCGCCCTGCTTGGGCCAGTCGAGGGCGAGGACCCGGTGCTCCGCGGCGAGAGCCGGGATCGCGTGCCGCCAGCTCAGCAGCGCGTTGTCGTTGCCGGCGCCGCTGAGCAGGAGCACGGGAGGACCGGTGTCGCCGCGCACGATGACGCGCAGGCTGCCTTCGGGCTGAGGGATGTGGACGCTCTCACCAACCATGCCTCCACCGTACAGTCACTGCAGTAATGACTGCAATGACTGGCATCATCAGGGCCGGCATCGCGGTGCGACCACCGCCGTCAGGACGGGCGGAGATCCTTGTGGTAGATGCGGAAGTCACAGGAACCGGCCAGATGCGGCGCGAGGTCGGGGTGGCTCTCCTCCAGGGAGCCGACGCGCACGACCCGGTAGCCGATCCGGGTGTACCACTCGTTCAGGTACTCCTTGAAGGGATGCGTCCACTCCCGTGGCGCCAGCAGCTCCAGCTGCATGACCTCCGCGCCCCGCTCACGGCCCAGCCGCTCGGCGAACCCCACCAGCCGCGACCCGATGCCGGCGCCCCGGTAAGCGGGATCGGTGGCCAGCATCCCGAACTCGGCCTCCCCGCCCTCCAGCCGCCGCACCCGGACGCCACCGACGACCCGGCCGTCCAGCCACGCCACCGCGATCTCCCCGGCGCGGATCAGCTCCGCCATCTCCTCCGTGCTCGTACGGGAGACCTCGCGGGCCCACAATCCCTCTTCCGAAGCGGTGTAGACGCGGTTGACCAGCTCGGTCAGCTCACCGACGAGCGCCGCGTCGCCACCGGCGGCAGCGGGCAGCAACCGGACCTCGACCTGCGACATCGATCCTCCGTACCGGTTCTCCTGGCGCCAATCTACCGTCGCGCCCGGTCGATGTCGCCGGGCCGGACGGGCCCCGCGTCAGGTGGCGACGGCGTCGGTGTAGGGGACGCGGAACGTCGCCGAGAACTCGGCGAGCAGCGCGGCGTCCCCGCTGAGCGTCACCGCCCCGGACGCGACGGCCGCGCCGGCGTCGAGCACACCCGCGAGCAGGTCGCGGAAGCCCGGCCCGGCGACGATGACCAGGTCGGGATCGGGATGCCCGCCGGCCTCGACCGTGACCGTGCCGTCGCGGACCGTCGCGCACGCGACCGCCTCGCCCGACCTCACGACGTACACCCGGCTCCGCCCCTCCGGCGGAGCCTCTCCCCCGCCCGCGGCGACCCTGAGCCCGGCCACCAGGGCGGCCTCGGTGACCACCTCGCCCTCGTGCGGATCGCGCATCGCGGCGGCGCCCCAGCGGCCGAGCGCGTCCAGGGCCGGCGCGAGCTCCCCGGCCCGCGGAGTCGCCCGGTAGACGACCGATCGGCCCTGCCCGCCCTGCAGCTCCCTGGTCACCAGCCCGTCGCCTTCAAGCTCCTTCAGTCGCGTGGCGAGGATGTTGGTCGGTATGCCGGGAAGGCCCGCCGCGAGGTCGGAGTATCGCCGCGGCCCCACCAGCAGGTCGCGGAGGATCAGCAGGGTCCAGCGCTGCCCGAGGACTTCCGCGGCGCGGGCCAGGCCGCAGTACTGGCCGTATTCGCGAGTACGCACGAGCACATCCTAGGTCGTTGACTTCACTTCTACAAGCATGCTTCACTTTTGCAAGTAGCTACCCCGGACAGAGGAGCGGACCATGACCAGTGACCTGATCGTCGACATCTTCCTGTCGGTCGACGGATGGGCGGGAAGTGATGGGCTGCCCGGATACTTCGGCTACTTCGGGCCCGAGCTCGAGGAGTGGATCAACGCGGAGAGCGACGCGCCACAGCTGGTCGTGATGGGCCGCCGCACCTACGAGGCGCTGGCGGGGCTTCCCGAGGAGGCCAAGGACGCGTCGTGGCAGCGGCTGACCGGGCTGGACAAGGTCGTGTTCTCCACGACCTTGACCCGGGTCGCCTGGCCGAACACCAGGATCCTCCGGGGCGACCTGGCGCACGAGATCCGGCGGCTGAAGGCCGGGAGCGCGGTGCCGCTCCGCACGATGGGGAGCCTGTCGCTGGCCCGTCAGCTCGTCAGCGCGGGCCTGGTCGACCGGCTCCGGTTGATGACCTTCCCGCTGTTCGCGGGCGACGCGGGCCGCGACCCGGCGTTCGCCGGCATCACGTCCGCCGACCTCGAACTGGCCGGCCACCGCGTTCTGGACGGCCGGATCCTGCTGAGCGAGTATCGGCCCACGGGCAAGGACATCCCCCGGGCCTGAGGCTCAGGACGAGGTTCTGACCCGGGCGGCCTGCTCCTCCTGGACCTCGCGGGCGGTACGCAGGAAATCGAGGATGACGGCCAACTCCTCAGGCCCGTACTTCTGCAGCGCCTGGGCGCCCGCCCGGCCCACCGGGACGAAGATCTCCGCCTCGGCCGAGCGGGCGGCGTCGGTCGCGGCGACCAGGACGCGGCGGCGGTTGCCCGGATCGGGCGCACGCGACACCATGCCCGCCCGCTCCAGCCGATCGATGACCGTGGTGGTGGCGGCCGGGCTGAGCTTCAGCGCGGCGCTGAGCCGACCCGCGGGCAGCGGGCCGCCGGCCAGCACCACGTCGAGGCAGCGCAGGTCGGTGCGGTTGAGCCCGAGCCGGTCGGCGGCCGCCTCGTCGAAGGCGTCGAAGCTCCGCTGCAACCGCCGGAGCTCCATGGCGATCTCTCCGATGACGCTATTCTTCGACATTCGAAACTTTCTGATATCGTACATTTCGCTGATCGAACCAACGATATCATCCTGCGGAGGCACCGCCATGCGCCCGACCACCCTCACCGACACCGCCCAGATCGAAAGGCTCTTCGCCGACTTCCTGGCGGCCTGGACGGCGGGTGACGCCGAGGCGTTCGGCGCGCTGTTCACCGACGACTCCGACTACGTCTCCTACGACGGCACCATCGCCCGCGGCCGCCTGGAGCACGAGCGCAACCACGACAAACTCTTCCGCGGCGTCCTGGCCGGCTCGGCGCTGGTCGGCGAGCTGGAGTCGGTCCGCCACCTCACGCCGGACGTGGCGGTCGCGCACGGCACCGCCTCCGTCCTGATGCCGTGGCGCACCACGCTTCCGGCGCGGCGGCTGTCGCGGCAGACCATCGTCCTGGCGCGGACGGCGGCCGGCTGGAAGATCAGCGCCATTCACAACGGCCGCGTCCGCCCCGTCACCGTCCCCGAGCCCGAAGCTTTCCCGTCCAAGATGTCCCAGCTGATGGCGCGCGTCGCCCGCCGGCTCGGCCTCGGCCGCCGCTGACCCCTAAGTCGTGTGCGCGCAGCCCGGAGCCGGACGGCGGGCGACGCCGGCGAGCACCAGGTCGAGTTCGGCCAGCGACTCCTCCAGCGCGGCACGCTGGTCCGGGGCGCGTGCGATGTCCAGGGCGCTCTCGCAGATCCCGCCGTACAGCAGCGAGGTGGCGGGGTCCAGCGGCCGGTCCGGGATGCACCCGGCCTCGATCGCGATGGCGAGCCCGCGCCGCATCTGCTCCTTGCACCCGGCCTGGATGTCGCGCATCGCGGACCAGCCGAGCGCGCCCGGCGCCTCGACCAGGGTGATCTTGCGTACGGCGGGTTCGAGTGACGCCTCCAGCAGCCGCCGGCAGCCCGCCGCCACCCCGTCCCACGGATCCGGCTGGGCCTGGAACGCCTGCCTGACGATCGCCGCGAGCGCCTTCTGGTCGGCGGCGTAGACCTCGCGGAAGATGTGTTCCTTGTTGCTGAAGTGATGGTAGAACGCGCCGCGGGTCACGCCGGCCCTGGCGCAGATCTCGTCCACCGCGGTGGCGGAGAAGCCGTCGCCGATGAAGAGCTCGCGCGCCGCCGCGACCAAGGCGCCCGTGGTCGCCCTGGTGCGTTCGTGCTGGCTCCGCCGCACACTCGTGTTCCCTGCCACCCGCGCATCTCCTCCTGCTCCGAACCCGAGGTTAGAAGAACATACGCGGCGAACGTGTCGCCCCGACCGTGCAGCGGTATCACGTCGTCATGCGGTCGCCTGAAGGATGTCCGCCAGTGCCCGCGGCGCGGTGACCATGGCGTCGTGGCCGGCGTCCAGGACGGTGGCCGCCCAGCCGTGCTCGCCGGCCAGCCGCGGGAACGGCATGGGGCCGCCGGGCGTGCAGAGCACCGCCCGGCACGCGATCGCGTCGACGGCCCCGGACAGCCTGGTCGGCTCGGAGAACGTCCGCCGGGGATGGGCCGTCAGCAGGGGCTCCAGCCATGCCACCTGATCAGGTTCCGTCACCCCGACGGCGGCCGCCGGGGAGGGCGGGATCATGCCGTCCACGGTGACCGACTCGATCCAGTCGAGAAAGAACGCGGGAGCCAGGTCGTCCAGCGACTCCCCGTCCCGGCCCGCCCAGGCGTCGACCATGACGATCCGGGAGACGCGTTCCGGCACCCGGTCGGCGGCCTCGCGCACGACCAGGCCGGCGTAGCTGTGCCCGACGAGCACGACGTCCCGCAGATCCTCGTACCTCAGCAGGCCCAGCAGGTCGTCCACGTGCGTCCGCAGCCCGATCTCCGGACCGGCCAGGTGGGCCCGCTCGCCGAGACCGGTCAGCGTCGGCGTATAAACCTCATGACCCGCCTCCCGCAGCCGCGCGGACACGTGCCGCCAGCACCAGCCGCCGTGCCAGGCCCCGTGGACCAGCACGTACGCCGTCATCGCGGCACCGCCTTCGCCCGCTCCCGCCAGGCGGCGAACCGCGCCGCGGCGTCGGCGGTGGACAGCCCGAGTTGCTCGCACATCTGATGGAAGTCGAAGAAGAACCGCTCGTGGCGGATCAGCCCGTCCCGCACTCTCCAGTGGCAGGCGAACGGCAGCGCGAAGGCCCGGCCCGTGGGCTCGATCCCCACCAGGCTCTCCATCATGGTGGCCCGGATCGTCCCGGCGCCGACGACCAGGTCATCCGCCGCGGCGAGATAGTCGAGCTCCACCCCGTAATCGGGAAAGGCGCGCAGGAACGCGGTGGTCTGCCGGGCGACCTCGTCGAGGCCGGTCGCGACGGCCTGGAACGCGATCGTCTCGAAGACGGTGTCCTGACCGCAGTACCGCAGGGCCTCCTGGACATCGGCGCGGCTCTTGGCCCGCGCGTAAGCCCGGACGACGTCAGCCGGTGTGGTGCGCTGTTCCGACACTGCTCCTCCTCAGTTCGTCTCGCCGACGGCGAGCACGACCTTGCCCCTGGTACGCCCCGAACCGAGGAGGTCGTGCGCCTCGGCCGCCTCCGCCAGCGGGAACACCGCGTCGACGTGCACCTTCAACCGCCCCTCGGCCACGAGGCCGGCCAGCGCGTCGAGCCCGGCGCCGTCGGGATCGACGAGGTAGCCCGCGGCACGCACGCCGAGCTCGCCGGCGCGCTCGTGCAGCCCGGGGGTCCAGGCCGCCTGCCCGCTGACCAGGATGCCGCCCGGCCGCACGCACTCCAGCGCCCTGAGCCCGGCCTCGCCGCCGAACATCTGGACGACGACATCCATGTCACGCGCCACGGTCGTGTGGTCGATCACTTCGTCCGCCCCCAGCCCGCGGACGAAGGCATGCTTGGCCGGGCTCGCGGTGCCGGTCACATGGGCGCCGCGGGCTTTGGCGATCTGGACCGCCAGGTGCCCCACGCCCCCGGCCGCGCCCGACACGAGGACCCGCTGTCTCGGGGCGACGGCGGCGACCTCGGTGAGCATCTGCCACGCCGTCAACCCGGCCAGCGGCAGCGCCGCCGCCTCGGTGAAGCCCAGGCCCTCCGGCATCCGGGCGAAGTGGCGGGCGGGAGCGGTGACGTACTCGGCATAACAACCCGCGGCCCGGGGGAACCACGGCATCCCGAACACCCGGTCGCCGGGCCGGAACCGGGTCGTCCCGTAACCGGTCCTCACCACCGTCCCCGCGACGTCCCAGCCGTTGACGAACGGCAGGTCGAGCACCCGGTTGTACGCCTGCCCCCGGCGCGTGAAGACGTCCACCGGATTGACCCCGGCCGCCATGACCCTCACCAGCACCTCGCCGAACACCGGCACAGGCTCCTCCACCTCGACCAACGCCATGGCCTCGGCCTCTCCCCACGCCGCCTGCCGCATCGCCCGCATGACCGCCCCTCCTGGATTGATGACGTCAAGGACGATACATACATACACCATGTATGTAAATGTGGAGGCATGGTCGTACGGCGGCCGCCGTGGACGCTCGCAGGACCATGCAGGCCGAAGCCGTGGCAACCTCAACGCCTGCACATCGTCCAGTGGCCCACCTGTCCGCTGCGGACATGGCAGGGTGCACCAAGCCAGCACCGCGGCCCGGCCCTCAGGCGTACGCGGATGACACTCCGAAGGGAGCACCGTGAACAACTTCCTCGCCCGCCTGTGGCTGCTCATCCGCGGACCGCTGCAATGGCGTCTGCTGTGGTTGTGGAACGCCAAGTTCATGATCGGCGTCACCGGCGTCGTCAGAGACGAAGAGGGCCGCGTGCTCCTCCTGCGGCACCGCATGTGGCCGCCCGACCGGCAGTGGGGCTGCCCCACCGGGTACGCCAACCGGGGCGAGAAGTTCGAGGACACCGTCATCCGCGAGGTGCGGGAAGAGACCGGTCTGCACGTCAAGGTGGGGAGTCTCATCCACCTCAAGAGCGGATACCGGCTGCGGGTGGAGGCGGCTTACGAGGCCGCGTTCATCGGCGGCACACTCGCGATCGATCCCGCGGAAATCCTGGAGGCGACATGGTTTTCGCCGCACGACCTCCCTCAAGGGCTGCAGGAGTCACACAAGCTCCTCATCCAGCGCACACAGCCCTGAGCCCGGGACCCCTGTCTAGTCGCTACCCGGTGAAACGGGAACGCGCTTCGGAGTCGATGAACCGCAGGACGCGGGTGTTGACCAGTTCCGGCGCCTCCAGTGGAAGCCCGTGGCCGATGCCCGGCACGATCTCGGCGCGTACGCCGGGGATGAGCGCGCTCGCACGGCGTAGCGCCTTATGAGGGCTGAGCAGCATGCTGCGCCCGGCGAGCAGGACGAGCGCGGGGACGCGTATCGAGCTCAGCTCCTCGTCGGTGAAGGGCCTGGCCGCCGGACGGTAGGAGGGACGGTACGTACGCGAGCTCAGCACGATCGGCGCCATCAGCCGGGCCGGGGCGATCAGCGCGTGGTTGGCCAGCACTCGCGCAAACCAGGGTCGGCACCGGCGAGGAAGGAGCATCGCGAACAGGCCGCCGATCGTGCCGGCCAGGAAGCGGAGGGGGACCTTCTGCAGACCGCCGGGGTCGAGCAGGGTGACGGAGGCCAGGCGTTCGGCGCCGTAAACGGCCTGGTTGAGCGTCAGCCAGCCGCCGTAGGACAGGCCGACCAGATGGACCCGGTCCAGACCGAGCCTCTCAAGCACCTCGTTCACCCAGGCGGCGTTGTCCCGGGAGTCCTTGACCACGGTGTGCTGGACGCTGCGACCGGGGTCGTCGATGGTGTCGATGGCGTAGACGGGGTGGTGCTCGCCGAACGCCTCGATCTGCGGGTACCAGTTGGAGAAGTTCGCGCCGTGCCCGTGCAGCAGCACAATGGGCTCTCCCCGCTCGACACCCGCGCGATACACATGCACGACGCCGAAGCGGGTTTCGACGTCGAACTCCTCCCGGGGCTCGGGCCACAGGCTCATGGCCTCCTCGTAAGCCTTCAGGAACCTCTCTCTGGCCTCGTCGCTGACGAAGCGGCCGACGGCGGTCCTGGTCATCGAGCTCTCCTCAATTTTGGTAGTACCATCGTACTACCAAAATCGTACAAGAAAGTGAGTCGCATGCCGAAGCTGGCTGACCATGGCGAGCGTCGCGCCCAGATCGCCGAGGCACTCCTGCGCATCGCCGGGAGCAGGGGGCTGCATGCCGTCACCATGCGGTCGGTCGCGGCGGAGGCGGGCTTCGCGGTGGCTGTCGTGCAGTACTACTTCGAGTCCAAGGAGAAGCTGCTGCTGTTCGCGCTGCAGCACCTGGCGCAGCGAGTGGGCGAGCGGGTCCGGGAGCGGGTGGCCGAGGCCGGCTCGAACGCGAGCCCCCTGCGCGTCGTCGAGGCCGTTCTCGCTCAGGCGGTTCCCGCGGACGAGGAGAGCCGGATCTTCCACCTCGTGTACACGGCGTACGCGGTTCTGTCGGTGACAGATCCGGCGCTGGCTGCCCAGCCCTTCCTGGACGCCCCCGACCAGATGCAGACCTTCGTCGCCGACCGGCTGCGCGAGGCCCGGGACGCGGCAGAGGTAGCCGCCGACCTCGACCCGGAGAGCGAGGCGGCCGGGCTGCTCGTCATGTCGGCCGGTCTGGGCACCAGCGTCCTGCTCGGCCAGCGCAGCGTCGAGCAGGCCCTGGACATCCTGCGCTATCACCTCGCCCGCATCGCCCTGCCTGACATCCCGAACGCCGACACCGCACGCGCGGCCCACGAGCCGAATGCCGGCCATCGAGAAGCCCGTCCGACCTGATCTTCTCCAGCCTGGCCTCCGCAGCTACCAGGCCGATACAGGTCGCCCAACACGGCGCTTGGAGTCGTCCCAGTCGGGGAGCAGGTCGGCGTTGGTGTAGGAGCTGATCTCCAGGCGGGCCGAAGCGCCGTGGACAGGTCAGACGCAAGCCCCCGTGGCCCTGGCACGCTCGGCTTGTCCCGGGTCGATGGCGGACGAGATGATCAGGCCTCCACCTCAACCACCTACGACCCCGGCGTGACGCATGGCCATCATCCCGGAGCTGGAGCGCCCCCGCCGGAGGCATGGGTTTCCTCGGCGCTGGGGGCTCAGATGACACGCCCTCGCATGCGATCATCGTGGTTATGCCATCGATCAGAAAGGGCCATGCCGCGTAGGCGCCCTTCCGAGGTCCGTACACGAGGATCGGCGTGTGGGACCCACAGAGCTGTGATCCATCATGTTCCCGGGCTTGGCCGTCGTCCCATGGCCGCGGTGATCGCCCTCGAACACACCCGCATGTGGCCCGGCGCGGTGGCGGCAGCCCTGGCGGCCTGGCAAGAGGCGACCCTGATGGGGACCGCTGACCGCGTCTTCTTCAGGTGCGAGTGCCATGAGTGCACCGGCGATGCGCCCCGCCGGCGACTTCAACAGGCTCTCATCGGCTTACCGCCGTGGGCCAGGGCGCATCTGTATGCCTTGGTGCTGCCCGTCGACCTGTATTACCTCCGCCGAACCTCACCCATGCCGCCTACGTCGCCCGATTCGGATTGGGCGTGGTGGCAACGGCGTCGTTGGCGTGAGGATCGGAGCGTGTAGAGGCGGAACGTGCTGGCGCGCGCAGGCGGCGCGGCAACCCCGGTCGAAGTGTTCGGTCGGTACGGCGGGCCCGGCGTGTGGTGCCCGGCCCGGTGTCCCGCCGCCGTCCGGGACCGGCCCCAGGCCGCACGCCCGGACGACGGGCGGGCGGAGGGCCGGTGGTACGGCGGCGCGCCGCGCCGCCGCTTGATCTTCACAAGGACAACTCGGCAAGGTACATGGCAACGCACGAGGCTGTGTCGCCAGGTGCTGCCTCCACAGTTGCTTGAGCTCAACAAAACATCTAGACGGCTCTTCACGGCCGTCGCTAACTTCTCCAGCGTGACAACCATGGATCACAAGGAACTTCATGCGTCCGCAACGGACTTCGCCAGGCGGGCTCTGGACGCCTACGTACGCAACGACATAAGGGTAGTGCTGCTGAATGCCGCCGTCAGCCTTGAACATCTATGTAAGGCATATTTGTGCAGCCTAAGTCCCGCCCTATTGGCGGATATCAAGAATGGCACCTTCGACTCTCTGGTGCTTCTTACTGGACATGGACACATGATTCAGAACCCAAAACACCTCCGGACCGTTGGCGGGTTGGAGGCATTTAGGCGCACACAGCTATTGCTACCGAAACCACAAACACCGGAGGCGCCGATCAAGCAACTAATTAACGTGAGAGACGGCGTTATACATATGGGCCACCTAGATAGGCACGAGAACAGGGAATCATTTGCCACCTATCTACGATTCAGCGATAAACTTTGCGATGCGCTTGGTTCATCGAGAGATCAACACTGGGGGCCACATAAAGATCTTGTAGACTCACTAATATCCGAATCGCTGGATGAGATAGCAAGAATGGTTCGATTTCGAATCTCGCAAGCAAAAGATCGCATAGAGTCACTCCTAAGGCACTTCCCTGAGGATCAGCACGAAGTAGTACTGATGGCACGACAGGTTCGCCATACCGGCGAATCGATCCACGGCCTGGAACAGATAGAACACGCATGCCCGGCATGCCCGAACCGCGGATCGGTCTACACCGGCAGGCTCGACATAGCGAGAGACGCCGACCCGGACTACAAACCAGTCAAGCCGGACGGGAAACGGCCATTCGTCCTGAGGGGCGAAATGTTCGTTTGCAGCTCATGCGATCTCCGCCTATCAGGCTCTGACGAGCTTAAGGCAGCAAACTTGCCATTTTACATGCCTTACGAGATCACCCAAGATGTCGATATTAGCGATCTGAAGCACCCAAGCCCCTCGGACCTAGATGACCTCGAACCTCTAGATCCTGATCTCATCGACATGGACTCTGTCGAGGCACGAACTAACTACTACTCATGGAAACTGCGTCACTCAGACCCTAATTATGAATATGACTACGAATACGACTCGCAAGATCCCGATCCCGAGAACTGGAGATAGCCTAAAAGGCCTACACTAGAACAGCCGACTGGTACTCCTGAGTTAAGATCAATCGAGCAGTTCCGGACGTCGACTGGTGAGAGCTCCACGAGCTGTTACGAACCGTTCGTGAAACTCCTCTGCGAGCGCTTCGCGGCGGTAGCGCTGCCGTAGAACGCGGTCCAGGTCTCCTGCGCGGTTGACCAAGTCCGTAAGGGAGCGTCGGTCGATGTCGAACGCGGCCAGACCCTCAGCAACCGCCACGTCGAGATCCCCACGCCGGGCGTGAACTATGCCAAGGTCTATATGGGCGTCTGCCACACGCATAGGAGCGTTAGAGGTGCCGTCCGGACGGGTGTGCATCTGGATGGTTTCGCGGGCGTGTTCTTCGGCGCGGTCGTCGTCGGCGAGCCAGGTGTAGCAGGTGGCGGCGTAGAAGATCCACTTGGCGTGGTCGAAGACGAAGTGGTGGTCCGGGTGGTCGGGTATGGGCAGGCTGCCGAGGACTTCGGCTCCGCGGGTCAGGGCGCGGTCGGCTTCGCGGCGGTCGCCGATGCGGGCCAGGCCGCGAGCTTCCTGCAAGGTGAGTTGGACCATGGCGCTGCTGGTGCCGGCTACTGCCTGCCCCATCCGGGCGGCGGTCACGACATCCTTATAGCGGCCTTCGACGAGGGCGAACCACGCGGACATCTCGTGTGCCCAACCCACGAGTTCCCCGTGCCCGACCTGGCGGCCCATCTCGAACGCGGTCCGTCGCGCGGTCTCAGCCTCCTCCCTCTCCCCCAGGTCGTAATGCACGCACCCCAGCAAGGCGGTAAGCCATCCAGTGATCACCAGCAGTTCGCGGTGCTGGTCAAGAGTGAGGCGCCCGGCGAGTAGGTGGTTGATCTGGGCAAGGCGCTTCTGTGTACGGTCTCGTAGCGTGCCTGCGGGCACGACCGGATAGGCACGGCACAGCAGATCGACGGCTTCGGCGAGGGCTTCCAAGGTTCCGGTTCCGACGTCGGACGCCTGGAGTTGCTGGGCGAGTTCCATGGTCCCGTACAGCTCAGCCTCGGCCCGCAGGGCATCCACCGGCATCACTCGGGCCTCGATGAGGCGGCTGCCCGTCTGCCTGTTTTGGGCGAATCCGAGTGCTTCCGGCTCCAGGCCGGTCAGTTGGGTCAGCGCCAGGCGGTAGGGCGTGCGGGGCCATCGGACTTCACCGGCCTCCCAGCGTCGGATTCGCTCCTCGTCACACGCGAGTCGCTCGGCGATGCCGATCGGAGTGGCGTTGATCTTCCCAGCCATCTCCCAGCGGGAGAGCCTGTGCTCGTTTCTCCAGGCACGTAGCCGCACGTTTGGGATGTAGTCGGGCATCTGTGGGCCTTCCTCCCGGCTGGGGGCTCGAAAGGGGAAACAAGGAGGCCGATCAGGGGTCCTGTTCAGACGCGGTTGCCGGTGGACTTGTCATCAATCAACCACGGTACGTCACGCGGCCTCCCGCACACAGGGAACGCCGGATGAACGAGGAGATGGCGACGGTGATCCGGCCTGATGAGAAGAGTGAGACCTTGCCCTGCCCGGCTTGCCGGGGACGCGGGATCAACTGCGTGTTTTGCGTCGTGCGCTTCTCGTCAGTGACGGCGACGGAGATGAGTTCTCAAGCAGGGAGTGGACGTGTCTCGACTGCCTCGGAAGCGGCCGGGCCGAAGGGAGCGCGAAATTAATTCGATCATGGCGGCGGTAGCCGGTTTCCCCACCGACAGGGAGGAGGCCGACGCGCTGATCCGGTTGCGGGATCGGCTCGTGGGCCTGGGCGTCAACGCCGAGCTGCGTGACAACAACACCGCCCTGATGGTGCATCGGCCGGATCCGGGTCTGCCGGTGTGGGTGTTCGTCGGGTACGGCGGGGCCTACTACTCCTGGCAGAACGCCGAGAAGCGGCACCCGGCCAACGATGTCGAGGGCGCGGCGAACGTCCTGACGGAGCACGTGGCCAGGTGAAGACGGACGCGACGAGGCTGGTGATGGAGCCCCGCCGGGAGGGGACGGGCCGTCACTGGTGCCTCGTCGCGTCCCCTGTCCCGGCAGGTGGTCTCAGTGGCGCCCCCGCGGCTACCTTCCCAGGCCGGCCGCTGCGCCGCCTGCCGGGCTTTCTCGTGTACGGCTTGGCTTCCGGCAACGGCGTGGACAGGCAGCGACGAGCCGCAAGTTTGGTAAACAACTTGTCGGCTGTTGGACGGTCATGATGTCGCTTGAGTCCGTACCCCCGAAGTATGCGCAGCTTGTGCAGACTCTCCAGAGGCGCATCGAGTCCGGGGACTACCCGCCCGGCGAGAACCAGCTCATCCAGGAGTTCGGCGTCTCCCGTCCCACCGTGGTCGCCGCTCTGCGCGTGCAGCGCGAGCAGGGCTGGATCGAGTCCCAGCAGGGCAAGGGCCGCTTCGTACGGGGCCGCCCGGCGATGGCCTCGATCGAGCAAAAGCGCCCTGGACAGACCTACCTCACCCAGCCGGAGATCGACTCCACGGGCGAGATTGTCGAAGTGGGCGCGGTGGCCGCATCGAACCGGGTTGCCGTGCTGCTCGATGCGCAGCCCAAGAACAAGGCGTTCATACGTCGGCGGCTGATCGTGCGCGAGGGCGTGCGGTTCGATCACATCGTGGAGCAGATCACCGCGCGCATGCCTACAACCGCAGATGCCGGGCAACTGGCCATGCCCAAGAACGCCCCGCTCCTGGCGGTGTTCGGCGCGGTCCGTGACGCTTCCGGCCGACCTCTTGTAGTCGTCGAGGTCCTGCTACTGCTGACCGGCACGAGTTGGAAGACGCCTACCCGATCATGTGATGGGCCTGCCGTCTATCCGCAGCGGAGGTCCCCATCGTCGGGGCTGAGGTCGCCGAACTCCACGGTGAGTTCCATGTCGTCTCCCGTGTCGTCGCCGAAGTTCAGAGACACCTGCGCTTCTTCTTTGGTGTCGGCTCCGCTGATGCGAGCCTTGTCGTAGTATGCGCGGATCTCGCCCTGAGACAGGCCGGTCCGAAGCACCAGTTGGACGCGGTACTCACAGTAGTCTCCATTCCCGCCCCGTATCTTGCCAAAGGTTGCGTCGCTGCCTTCGCTCTCTGTCTTGGGCGGTAGCGGATAGGCAAGTACTCGCTCGCGGAAGTCGTCGAAGCGGGCATCGTCGCGCCACACCGGCATCATGATCAGCAGGGCCAGCCCGGCTATCGGAACGATCACGACCACGGCTAAGCAGCCCCACAGAATGCGCACCAGATCCTCCGTAGATATCGGACTATCGGCCCGGGCGACTGTCTACCGCACTGGTGACACGGCCGTCACCTCGCCTTAGGCACTTGGCGTAGCGAGCTACGTCAGAGTTACGGCCTAGCTATTTGATCGTCGGCGCGGTCGAGCCCGTCAAGGACTTCGACGCCTCGACCAACGGCCGCTTCAGCTGGCTGGGCGTTTCTCGTCGAGGTCCCAGGCCTCGTGGCTCTGAGCCAAAGCGCCACCTGACCAACGATCCGGAGGGCACGGCGAACGTCCTGACAGAGAACGTGGCTAGATGAAGACGGGCACGACGAGGCGAGTCATGAAGTTCAGCCGCCCGCAGCGGCACGCCAGGTCGTCGAGCCAAGGGTCCATGAGTCCGCCTCACCAGGGGCGATAGCCGCCGGGCGAAGCCCGGCGCCAAAGAAAACGCCCGAGCGCAGCGAGGCCCTTTGTGGACGGGCGGGCGTGCGGGGTCAAGGGATGCCCGGGGCAAGGGGTGGGTGCGGACGAAGTCCAGGGTGGGCGGTACTGGGTTCGAACCAGTGACCCCTCGCTTGTAAGTCAATCCAGGAAGGGGCGGGACCAGCACCAACACCCGCCCTGACCTGGCCCTGCAGTCCATGGCCGTCCCACCTCGTCCAGGCTCGTCCATGGCGATTGTCACCCAGATAGTCACTCAGGCGGCAGCCTCCGTCATCAGCCGGGCAGCAGTGTGAAAGCCTCGATATGGCGTGGGCGCACGATTCGGAAGTGCCGGTGGTCGACTGTCGCGACCTCCCTCAGCCCCAGGCGCTCGGCGATCGCGATGACGGCGGCGTCCACCAGCCCGAGAGGAAGGTTGACGTACCTCTCGACCAGTTCCGCCATTCGAGGGAGGTCTTTGTCCTCCAGCTCGGCTACGTGGAAGCCGCTACCGCCGAACGACTTCAGGAACGTGACCTCGGCTTGTGGGCCGACACGCGACTCCAGGAGATAGCCGACCTCTCCCATTACCGGCGACGGCACGAGCAGCGGTCCCTGCGCCTCGCGAAGCAGCTTGAGACAGGCCTGGTGGTGCTTGTCCTTGGCGTTGCCGACAGCGAGAAGGACGCCGGTGTCGCACAGAAGCACGTCAGCGGCCCATCTCGGAGCGCAAGATCTCCTCATGGCGTTCGGCGAGGTCCGGCTCAGCTTCGAACGACGCGAAGAACGGAAGGTCACGCTCCGCGGGGGCAGGCTCGTCCAGACGGCCACGGATCAACTCCAGAGCCGGACGTAGCTCTGACTCCGGCAACTGGTCCACGAGATGGTGCAGTTCCTCGCGCATGACGCTCATACCTAAGAGTGTAGGTCCAGGCAGTGCCCGTACCAGGCGCGATCACCACGATCGCCTTCAGCTCTTCGTGGGCGACGCGCCGTTTCCTCCGGTGTCGTCCGGAGCCGCCGGGAGCGTGCCATCGATGATCCCTGAAGAAAGCTGTGACGCCAGGTCGTTTCGGTCATAGCTACAAAAGACTCTGCTCAATTGGCGGATAAGGAACCAACGGGAATCAGGATCGAGCTCGGCCAAGAACTGGTTGATAAGTTCTGCGATCGCCGCTTCATCTGGCCTCTGTCCGCTAGTTCCTGATGGAGGAGCGATCAGGGCGACGGCAAGTTCGATGTCGTCGGCGTGTTTCGCCAGGTTGATCAGGCGATTCGGGTCAGTACCGAGCCACCAGAGCCGGGCGGTGTGAGCATCGCCAAGCACAGTGTCCCGAAAGATCGCGAGACGTTCGACCTCGGCTTGCTGCCGCATGACCTCCAGGTCCCTGGCACGCGCCTGGCGAGCGAACTCGACGTCCTCGGGGTCGACGACGAGTGTCGCCTGGGCATGATGAGGGCCGGCATGTGTTCGAAAGCGGCGCAGTGCCATGTCGAGAGCGCTTTCCGCCTCCTCTCGATGGAGAACCGAAAACGACCTAGTTACATCCCTGGCTTCGGCGACGAGTTGATCACACACCGACAGAAGGGTCTCGTCGGGCACCGCCGTTCCCTCCGGCAGGCGCCAGGAGACAGTAATCCGGGCGCGGAACGATACGTTTCTCCGATCGCTGGGCAACACCAGTTCGAGCGTGCTGGAGCAGGTGGTGAAGGAGGGTTCCGGTACCGGTCCACGCATAAGCCTACTAAGCCAGTCTCGGAGGCCCACTTGTCACCTCCTCCCGGCCGTATGTGCCCGTGGGTGTGATTCCGGGAGTGAGCGGATCGAGTTCGGCGATCTCACGCGACAGTTCGACGCAAAATCCCTCACGATCCACGCCGTCTAGGGGAGCCGAGTTCGCCCAGTGCCAGACCAGGCGGATGAACATGCTTGTGTCCCGGCTGGTCCGGCAGGCCGCGAGCAGCACCGTGCGAACGACACCACTGTCCGCGGCGCCGCTGACAGCGTGCTCCAGCCAGGCGACGGCCGCGGTCTTGGCCAGACCAGCAGTGTCAGAGTCACGCAGGCTCATGCGCCAGCCGTCCGCGATGAGACCGATTTGTCGCTCGTCTCGACCCGAGTCTCGCAGGAGCAGCAGGCGGCCGTCGTCGAGGCGGTGAGCGGCGAGAGCGGCGAAGGCCCACAGCCCGGTACTGCGGGCAGGTTCCGCGCCCTGTATCCATCCGATGATCTCGGTCAGCACGCGGACGAGCAGGCGCGGCCGGGTGGCCAGCCGTGTGATCGCGTCGACGACCGCTTTACGGACACTTTCCGTGCCGAACCGGGCGAGGTTACGGAGACGAGTCAGCGCGGCACGGTCGAACCCCTCTTCAGCCATCTGCCCACCGCAGACCTCCGCGATAACGAGGTGCAAGGGTTCGCGTTCCTGGCCGGGCTGCCGCGCCCATCTATACATTCTGTCGCGTACGGCCCGTCCTAGGCTGTCGCTCATGGCACCCGCCGTGAGGAGCATCGCCGCACGGTCTGCCGCGGACGTGGCCCACTCCTGCACTGTCTCCAACACCAGTTCGGGGCGGCCGTCGCGTAGGGCCAGGTTGAAAATGACCTCGGCAGGTCGTCCGTCCGGAAGTTCCCTGAGCCAGGTGACCAACTGATTCTGGAAGAACGGCCGGTCCTGCCACACGTAGTCCAGTACGGCGGTGCCATACCGATAACGGGTGAAGTGGATCAGCCCCTCCTCATCTCTGTCGGCACCGACGTCGTCCAGGTGCTGGGCAATACCTGGGCCGATCAGCCCTCGCCCGGGAAGGTAGGACGTGCCGGTGAGAGCGCAGAGCCGGTCGGCAGCATCGAAGACCCTCTCTGAAGGTCCACCTTCCAGCGCGGCGACCGACAGCAGCAGAGCGCGTTTGTACCCGTCCCCCAGGGAATCAGTCCCTTGGAACCAGGCGCTCAGGTCTTTCTCCCAGTTCCAGTAGGCCGACAGGACCTCTTCGACCGCGTCGTTCTCCGGCGTCCGATGCCCCGACTCATAGACATGCTCGGCCAAAGACACGGCGTCCGCCGGGGAGGCGTCGGCCAGCACTCCGGCGATTTGGACGTGCGTCGCCCACGCCCCGGCCCGCTCCCGCGAATACTCGTGCCGCACGGTCAGATACGCATCGAACACCCGCGTCGCGTCGCCGGCCGTGAGTTTCACCATGGCAAGCCCGGCCACGAGGTCGAGCGCCTTCCGCTCCTGATCGGCGGCGACCACGATAAGGTAGGAGCCTGCCTCCTGCAGCCGCGCGACGTAATCCGGCACCGCCCTGCCCACGGCGGGGATGAGATTCTGCTCAGTGTCCTGCAGATTGAGTAGGTAGGCCCGCCTCTTCTCGGCGTACAGCGAGGCCTGGACGTTCTCTTCGTCAAGTGTCAGCCACTCCGGGGTCACGCCCAGCTCGACCGCCACGTTCACGGCGCTGATGCGCCGACCGGTCCCCGGCTCGGCGCACAAGATAACCGCACCGGTCTCGCGCGCTGCCATCACAGCCTTCGAGAAGCTGCCGTCCTCGGGTCGCACGTAGACCGCACGCATTCGCTCGATGTCCTGCTTGCCAAGCCTGCGTGGCCGAATCCATCTGCTGGTGAAGACGAACTGGCCGTGAAAGGTGCTGTTGATGAAGGCGGCCTGCGGCGTCATCGTGTCGCCTTCCATGATTACCGTTCCCCGAAGTGAAAGTCGCCGTTGAAAGTGCCGTCAGTGAAAGCCTGCTCGACCCGTTCGTTGAACACGGGACCGCCTCGCCCATGCCGCCCGCGGTCCTCCGGCGTACGAACGCTCACTTCGGCGGCATCGGATTCCGTCTCGCGGAAAGTGAGGCGTGGCACATAGATCCACGCCTCCTCCTGGAAGCCCTTTTCCGGCACCTCCGCTGTCACCCGCTGAAACTGGCTCTCATGGACACCCGTGTAACCGCCCAGCACCGTGTCCCGGAAAACACGCTGGGAGACGATCGCCCCGATGAGCGTAACCTCGGGGTCCGTAGCGGCCATGATCTGCTTCAACTGCTTCGAGTCGAGCAACCGGAACGTGTCATTGGTGGTCCTGCTGATGCGATCGCGCTCCGGGTCGCCCCGGTCGTGGACCGGCCCCACGTTGATGCTCACTCGCAGCCTCATGAGGAGTTTCCGGTCAGCCGAGCGAAGAGCCGGCCCGTTCTCCCACAACGTGGTCTGGAGGCTGTCAAGGAAGGGATGGATCAGGAAAGGCAGATGTTCTGGGGCGACACCGAAGACGTACGCATCGCCGGGTTTGTCAGGGAAACGCTTCTCTCGCCAGATACGCTCATGGCCGCAACCGGTGAACGCCTGCTGGAGGATATCGGGAATCATCTTGCTCAGCTCGGGAAGGTGTCTATCCCGGTTCCCGGTGAACTTGACGACATCCACGGCGAGCAGCCCGCGGTAGGGCGGCAGGGGATGGCTGTGCAGAAGGGGGAGCATAACGCTGTCTCCTCGTGTGGTCCCGTTATGGATCGACTCCACCATGCCGGTCATTTCCTGAGCGCACTGTCCAGAACTAGACGTTCGGAGGAAGCAGCTCCCTGTAGCGCGTCAAGGTCCCGAATCACGATCCGCTGCCTGTAGGTCTCCACGGCCCCCGTGCGTCGGAGCGTGGCCAGTTCCGACGCCACCGCCGACCTCGACAACCCCGTCGCCGATGCCAGATCGGACTGGGACAGGCGAACCTCCAGCCCGGTCGCCAGCCGGATCAGAGTACGTGCCACGAGCACGGGGGCGGACAGACTCGCAAGCTCCGCCCTGATGGCCTCGCCCTCACGCAGACGCTGGATGGCGCGGCGGATCAGCATGCCGTGCAAATTGAATGTGCGTACGATTTCGTGGAACCGCGCGGCCGTGACCGCGTGGGCCAGACACGACGTTAGCGCCGAGACCATTGCCGACCGCTCGCCGTCGTCCAGAACGGCCATCTCTCCAAGTAGATCTCCTGGCCCGCGTACGGCCAGCAGAAGCTCGCCACCGTTCGGCTCGAGCCGGGTCACCTTGACGTGACCGTACGCCAGCAGGAGCACGTGAGTCCCGTCCGCCCCCTGCCGTAACAGCACGTCTCCCGGCTTGTAGCGGCGAAGCACGCCTTCCTCGGTCAGGGTACGCCAGACGGATCGAGGAAAGGAGTCCATGATTCATGCGTATGCCAGAGCGGAGACTCTGGCAACCGGAAAAAAGGAGCTAGAGGAACAGCTGAACCACCGAGGAACCGACTGTCGCTACAACGGACACCAGTAGCAGCCAGAAACCCCACCGGATCAGCCCATACTTCCTCGTGACAATCATGCTGACAACACGGATCTGCTCGGCCAGTGCGGCTAGGTCACCTTCACTGTCCGATTCACGCAGTGCGTCGGTTATCTCCGCTGTGGATCTGTACCTTCGGACATCACCAAAATAGGTGATGCCGAACGCCCGATGTGTGAGACGAGGATAAACCGCGTTGGCAAGGCAGAAAAGCGCTCCCAACGCGCAGGCCGCCCCGCACCACCAGAGCCATCGCACTCCCGGGTCCAGCATCAACGGCGACCAATTCCCTGCTAGGAACCCACCTGTCACCGCTCCGACGCCGACCCCCGCCACACCGAGCAGCACCTGCGCCTTCGTGTCCGCCCGGTTCAGCTCCTCCCGTGCCTCGCCGAACAGCCGAGTGGCATGCACCAGCGCCCGCGCGTCACGATCCTTCCTTGACACCTTCGGTCGAGCTGTCCAGCCGAACACCGCGCCCCCTCAGACCTGAACAATCGGCCTGCGTTACAGGAAGATCGCTTCATAGTACGGGGCAAGGCATGCCGTTGCATCAGGTGGGGCGGTACTGGGTTTGAACCAGTGACCCCTCGCTTGTAACTCAGATCCTCGACTGTCCACGCTGGTCCGGGGCCGTTGTCACTCACATAGTCAGTCAGTGGGAACGGCCCGGCCGTGCTCCAGATAGACAGTCTTGCCCTGCTTACGGGCGGTGGCGGCAGCCTTGAGACGGCGGGCAAGCCGCTCGATCATCAGGCCGTCCAGCTCATCAACACGACGGAACTCATACGCGCTCAGCTCGTTGTCCACGAACCTGATTTGCTTGATCACCTCGTCGTCGAGGATGCCACCGTCGAACACGAACAGAACCTTGTCGCCCTCCTGAGGGAGAGGCGCCCAATCGGCCACAAGGAGACGGCCGATGGCCGGCTGGATGCCCAGTTCTTCTCCTACCTCTCGGACGCACGCCTCGTACGGGGTCTCTCCCGGCTCGACGAATCCACCGGGGATGTCCAGATATGCCTTGTACGTAGGCCGGACGAGTAGCACGCGTCCGCCGTCGTCGAAGAACAGCACTCCAGCGGCAGCACGGGCCTGGGCGAACAGTGCGGCCTTCTGATCATTCACGGCCTCGACCTTATGCCACCAAGGCCGGCTCTCACACGATGTTGAGACGCCGGGCAAGCGCAGCAAGTTGGAAGCTGGGCTTGCCTTTTCGCCTCCTGATCCAGGACATCGTTAGCTGGCGGCTGAGGTAGTGATGGCGTACCTGCTCGGGAGCGATGGTCTCGGCCTCCAACAGCGCCGCCATCGCCTCGTCGGTGCGGTTCCACAGACTCAAGGCGTGGGCCACGGCCAAGCCATGGCGAGCACGACGTTCAATCGGAAGCCCGCTGGTGTCCAGCTTCGGTCCCAGCTCCACAGCCACCTGGATGTCTCCCAGCTCGATTGCCGTCGCCACCTGATGTATGCGGACGTTCGTCGGCCCGAACGCGGTCCAGACATGGTTGGCGTCACTGCCGAGCCGCACCGCCGCTTCCTGTGCCTCGGCGAGGAACGCGCGTGTCGTGCTGCGGTCGTCGTCTCGCGCCGCCGCCATCGACCCAGCGAGGTACAGCGTGCCGTACACCGAAAGCAGCTCAGCCGTGGCGTGCGGGAGGTCAGGAGACAGCAGGTCGGCGGCGTCCATCGTGAGCTGCTTGGCTGCCTCGTAGCGACCGTTGGACAGAAGGGCGTGGGTCACGGAGCGAAGCAAGGAGGCCGTGACGAGCTGATCACCGGATTGCCGTGCGAAGGACAGTCCCCGCTCGGCGGCGATCCACGCGAGGTCAGCCTCACCCACCTTGGTCAGGATGCTGGCAGCGGCGTGGTAGACCTGCCCGAGCACTCCCGATGCGGCCATGCGCGCGTCACCGTTCGCTGCGCGCGCAGCGTGATGCGCCTCCCCCAGGAGTCCAGGCAGACTCCGTATCACTGAGCTGTATCGGGCTCCCTGGTACGCCCGCCATACCTCGACAACGGCACGTCGCAGGTCGGCCTGACTGGAGGGTTCCGTGTTCTCCACGAGCCCGGCCATCGGCGAGAGCTGCCGATAGTCCGTGATTGCGGCGCGCAGTGCGGGGATGGTCTGTTCGCCGCTTCCGTCCGTCCACTCGAACAGGTGTGGCTCAGCCAGCAACTCACCGAGGGACACGTCCAAAACGCTCGCCAGGGACTTGATGACGGACAGACGATCCAAGGTGATGCGGTCGTTCTCCACCTTGCTCAGCCAATCGGCGGTCCGGCCCACCAACCCGGCCAATACGTCTTGAGACATCCCACGCCGTCGCCGGTACCAGGCTACGCGCTGGCCGATGGACAGATTGCTGGTCATTCCTCGCATGCACCTCATCCTCGTCGGATGCCTACGACGGACCCCTGAATTTCTTTCCGAGCTAGCAGCTCAGCCGACACATACCGTCACGCTACGTCACTGCCGTACGCGATGGGAGGCCACTCATGCAACCGCCGAACCGACACCCCACGCCAGAGAAGCACGCTGCCCGCGCCCTGGCCGACGCCCTTGCCTCTCACGGCGTATCCGCAGACGTGCATGACGGCTACGGTCTGAGCCTGGTGTCCGTGTGGATCGGGCTCGTCGTCTGGTGCGATGGCGATTGGTACTGGTGGCGGGCAGGCTGGGACGATCGCCGCAAACGGGTGCTGTACGCCCGCCATCCGGCTATCGAACCGTCGAGAGCCGCGCGAAGGGTCGCCTTCCGCTACGCGGACCTCCAGCGACGACACCCCCTTTCGGCGAGGATCCGCGATCTACGCCGGGAGACCAGGAGAGCGAGCCCTCAGTGAAGGAAGCTCGCGAGAAGTTGGGATGTCGGGTCGAAATCGTGGCCATGCTCCACAGTCCCGCCCGCACTCGGGCCGTTGGAGATTTGTTGATCGGGCAGCGCGGAACGGTGGCGGAGGTCCTGCGTAGTGGCACGCTGGCGCTCGTAGAATTGGAAGCCGACTGGGCCGACCTCCCAGACGGAGTGCGGCGCTGGCCAGTCCAGTGGGACGACTTGTTCATCTACCCGCCGGAGACCACAGCAAGGTTTCCCGGCCACCCTTATCGCGTCGGCCTGTCATTCGCGGGCCGCCAGACGGTACAGCACGCAGTACCAGCAGGCAACGAGAGCAGCCTTTGCGGAGAGAAGGTCTACCCGCTGCCCATCTGCGGTTGGTCCCTGCCCTTCGCCCCCTCAGCTACACGAGCATGCACGATTTGTGCCCAAACGCTGCACACACCACCACGAGGCGGTATACAGTCTCCCCTATAAGCCAAGGTCAACTCTTAGGCGTGTCGGCAATCTCATGAAGATGGAAGCGCGCAAGATGGCGCTCGATAAGGTCTATAAGCGGCGCGATCGTTACGACATCCCAGAATGGCAAAGAGATGAAGTCTGGTCAACAGACAGAAAACAGCTACTGATCGACTCCATTCTCAGCGGCTGGAAACTGCCTAAATTCTACTTCGCCAAAACATCGAGCAATCCAGACGAATTCGATGTGGTAGATGGTCAGCAGCGACTCTCTGCGATTTTCGAGTTTTTCTCGGGAGATCTGGAACTATCCGACGACAGCGCAGCTAAATTTGGCGGGCGGACCTACGACGACCTTCCAGATCAAGTTACAGATCTTTTCGACGATTTCGAAATCGAGTACGATGAGATCACAGAGGCATCCGACCACGACATTCAAGAGTTCTTTCAACGCCTCCAAAGAGGCGTCATTCTTACTGCCGCGGAGAAACTAAACTCGATCAAAAGCGATTTAACGACCTTCGCGCGAGAGCTAGCGAAGCACGACTTCTTTACCAAGAAAGTCTTTATTAAGGATATCCGCAAAGCTTATTTCGACATATCGTCTAAGGTTGTCGCTGTCGAGATTGACGGACTGGACACTCGGCTACGCTACGAAGACTTGAAGAACTTCTTCGAGTCTCAGGAAAGCTTCTCGACGAGATCTAACGTCTCCCAGAGGATTAGGGCGACCTTCGACTACCTCGATGCCGCATTCCCCGAGAAGAGTCGAGTCTTCCGCAGTAGAGGCGCAATTCAGTCTTTCATCACCCTAACCGCCCGCCTAGTAGAATCTGGTCGTGCAACCAGCCGCGAAACTAAGCTGCGCCTATTTCTTGAGGCATTCAGCCAGGAGTTGAGCCGCCAGGTCGAACTCGGGACCAACGCAGCCGATAAAGACTACCTGGAGTTTCAGGGCACGCTATCCGCAAACGTGCGAGCCGGGTCTCGGATTCGCCATGAGATCCTTCTGAGGAAACTGCTGACTTTTGATCCATCATGGATGGATGTCCTAGGGCCTTCTGCTGTAGTCGCCAGTGGCCTGGACCAGGAGATTGATCGCACAGGCCGTACCATTGCATCTTTGATCACCAAGAAGAACGACGACTATGCCGCCAAAACTGGATCGGACCTGTTCAAAGCAACAAACAGGACGATGGAAGCGCTAGGAAAAATTCGCGAGCCTGTACGAGACTATGCACAGTACTCCTCCTTCATAGATAGTTTGTACTTCCTCTTCCGCGAAGGCCCTGGGCAACGCCTTGCAGGAGCGGTACCACCTTCTTTTGAAGATGTAAATCTCCTGAGAACCGGGCTTCAACACGATGTTGATCACGGAAAAGAGAAGGCCGCTTCGAACAAGCGCGTGAATATCGGTGCAACATTCGCGAAGTATGCTGGTGGCGCTACTTCGCCCGCGACTCTCGCACCCGACCGATTTCTCATAGTACAAGCAGCGCTACTCAGTGCCCTATTGAGGGATGTAGAAAATCTTGCAGTATAGACACTAGCGATTCCCGTTCAGATCCTGTCCCATTGCCGCGGTGTTAGCACCTCGTACGCCGTCGACTCACCGCGTAGCGGCAGCGGGCCGGGGGCGGAGCGTCAAGCCCGGCTTCGCGTGTACGTCCGCCGGTCGCCGTTCCTCGATCATGTGTTGTCCTGCGGTCAGAGCAGGGCTTGATGCGGAGGAGCCGGGCTGCTGGGCTTGCCTGAGTCGATGGCGTGCGAGGTGATCCCCCACCTCGGGGCCAGAGCGCTCCCGCCGGAGGCATGAGGGTTAAAGAGTCCCCCCCTTCCTGGTGAGTGGAGCGGCCGGCGCCCATGCGAAGCACCCGAAGGGCCGCGAAGCGGTGGGGGCCGGCGGCGGAACGGCGGCGACGGTGCGGAGGTCGGCCACGGAAGGTGTACGGCGGTGCGGCGGCCGTGCGGTGGTACGGCCCGAGCCGCTGCCGCCCGGGACCGGCCCCCAGGCCGCACGCCCGGGCGGCGGGCGTGCGCGGGGCCGTGCGCACGGCGCGGAGCGCCGTCGCCTTGAACCAGTAAAGAAACTATGAGCCAGATCGACGCCCCGCGGGCCGTCTAGATCACGAGGTCTATGCCGTTGTCGCTGAGTTCCTGCGGCGTGAAGTCGGCGTCCGAGTCGTCGGCGAGTTCGCGATGATAGCCGATCTCGTAGCGGTTGGCGGGAGCCTTGACCTCGGTGACCTCGATGGGGTGGCCGTTCGGGTGCGCCATGGTCCGGCGGATGATGAGGACGGCTTCGGCGTAGTCCATGCCGAGCGCGGCGCGTTCGTCTTCGTAGGCGATGCGGGCAGTGGTGAGGGTCAACCAGCGGACGGGACCGTGCTCGCGGATGAGTGACTGGAAGAAGAAGCCGGAGCGCTTGCGGTACTGCGCATTGCGCTGGGAGTCGTCCCAGTCAGGAAGCATATCGGCATTGGTATAGGAGTTGATCTCCAGGCGGATTGATGCTCCGTGGATGGCGGCGCTGTGGCCGCGGTGCCACATGCTGCGGCGATGGATGACCGGGTGGCCGGGGCGGACGCTAAGCATGACCGCGACATCGCGGTTGGCGGTGGTCTTTTCGCCGGTGAAGATCGGGGCCTCATGGTCGCGTTGAGAGAGGTCCCAGCCGAAGGCTTGGACGTCGGGGTGATTGCCGGGTGCGGCGAGGTCAGGCCGGTCTCGGTCCGTGATGAGGATGGCGCGGCGTTCGGGCATGGGGCGGACGAAGGAGCCGCGTCCGCGCATGACGTAGGCCAGCCCTTCGGAGACAAGCGTTTCGATGGCCTTGCGGACGGTGGGGCGGGAGACGTCGTACTTCCTGACGAGTTCCGGTTCGCTGGGCAGCGCGCCACCGGGCGGATAGCGGCCGTCCAGGATGGCGGCTCGTAGGTCGGTGGCGATGACGCGCCAGCGGGCGTCTTTGTCGTCGGTGCTGGTCTCCATGATCGGCCTTCCTCGGTAAAGCTTTCAGGACTACTTGTACTACAGGTTGACCACCATGCGCGATGTCTGTCAACCTGTAGTACAGGCAGTCAAGCAAGGGAGGTGGTGCCCTATGAGCAAGGAGGAAAAGCGCGACGATCAGCTATCCAGTGCCGAGTGGATGGCCGATCTGGTCCGCCTGGTCAACGCGCCGGGTTATGGGCGGTGGCGAGCCATGGTCGCGGCAGTCGGCGGGTGCGCCCATCCGGTGCACCTGGCCGGACAGTCGATGATCGTGGACGTAGCTACGGGCGAGATCCTTCACGCGTACACAACGGATGATGAGCCCTCGGGGCATCTCCTGGTGGCCTGCGGCAATCGGCGAGCCTCGGTGTGCCCGGCCTGCTCACAGACCTACCAGGCCGACACGTTCCACTTGATCCGGGCAGGGCTGTCGGGCGGCAAGGGCATACCTGAAACGGTCGGCACGCACCCTCGGGCATTCGTCACCCTGACCGCACCCTCCTTCGGCCCTGTCCACTCGCACCGCGACGGACGTCCCTGCCGTCCCCGCAACCGCGACAGGCTGTGCGAGCACGGGCGGCCGGTCGGCTGCCACGTCCGGCACGAGCCCCAGGACGAACGGCTCGGCCAGCCGATCTGCCCCGACTGCTACGACTACACGGGTGCGGTGCTGTGGCAGGCGCACGCGGGCGCGTTGTGGCACCGCTTCACCCTGGCCATCCGCCAGGAGCTCGCCCACCAGACCGGGATGACCCGTCGTGGCTTCGCCCAGCACGCCAAGGTGTCCTTCGCCAAGGTCGCCGAGTACCAGCGGCGTGGCCTGATCCACTTCCACACCGTTATCCGACTCGACGGACCCGCCGGACCGACCCAGCCGCCACCCGACTGGGCAGACCACCATCTGCTCACTCAGGCCATCCCACCCTCCGTCCGCCAGGTCACCGTCACCACACCGCCGAGCGATCTCGGCAGGTGGACCCTCACCTGGGGTGACCAGCTCGACGTTCGTCCCATCCTGCTCGATCCCGATGCCGACGGGCTCAGCGAACGAGCCGTCGCCTCCTATATCGCCAAGTACGCCACCAAGGGCGCCGAAGCCTCCGGCACCATCGACCACCGCCTGTCCTGCCGATCCTGTGCCGGACGCGGGCGGCTGAGCCTGATGACCGCCTGCGGGCAGTGCCGCGGCAGCGGCCTCAAACCCGGCTTGAACCTCGATGCTCTCCCCGTCACCGACCACGCACGGCGCATGATCCGCACCTGCTGGGATCTCGGCGCGCGCCCCGAGTTCAGGGCGCTGCGGCTCCGTCCCTGGGCACACATGCTCGGCTTTCGCGGCCACTTCTCCAGCAAGAGCCGCGCCTACTCACTCAAGCTCACCGATCTGCGCAACGCCCGCGCAGCACACCGCGCCGCCGAAGCCCGCGAGCGCCACGGCCTGCCCGCCCTTAACGACGCCACCACACTCGTCCTGGGCCACTGGCGCTTTGCCGGGATCGGCTACACCCCAGGCGAAGCGATCATGGCCGAACACATCCGCCAGCGTGTCCAGACCGCCCGCCGGATCGCGGCAGAGCAGGCGGATGGATGACCCCACCCCAACCCGCCCATGATCGGCGGCTCTACCGCGTCTGCGAGGCCATGCACCTACTCAGCCTCAGCCGCAGCGTGATCTACGAACTCATCCGCTCAGGACGGCTCCGCTCCGTCACCCAGGGGCGCACGCGCCTCATCCCCGCCTCAGCCATAGAGGACTACATCGCTCTACTCGAACAGGAGGCTTCATGACCGAACGACGCAGCCGGGGCGACGGCGGCCTGCACTGGGACGAGAAGCGGCAACGCTGGATCGCCTCGGTGACGGTCGGCTACACCCCGGCCGGCAAGCGCATCGTCAAGAAGGCCAGCGGCAAGACCAAGACCGAGGCCAAAGCCAAGCTGAAAGAGATCATCCGCGACTACGAGGACGGTCTGGCCATCGCGCCGACCAACTACACCGTGGCCGACGCGGTGCGCTACTGGCTGGAACACGGCCTCGGCGCGAGGTCGGAGGCCACGGTGAAGATGTACACCACGTACGCCGACAAGCACGTGATCCCTGCCCTCGGCGCTCGCAAGCTGCGCGACCTCTCTGTGGAGGACGTCGACAAGTGGCTCGCCGGTAAGACCGGCGAGTTGGGGACCCGGTCGCTGAAGCTGATCCACGGCATCCTCAACCGGTCGGTCAAGAGCGCCATGCGCCGTGACAAGGTGAAGCGGAACGTCGTGGATCTGTGCGACATCCCGGAGGGGCGCGCCGGTCGTCCGTCCAAGGCTCTGACGCTGGCCCAAGCACTCGCTGTCCTCGCACAGGCCGAGAAGAGCGGCGAGCGCATACGGGCCTACATCGTCTTGTCCCTGTTGACCGGCGCCCGTACAGAGGAACTGCGGGCGCTGCTCTGGTCGCACGTCGTGGCGTACGACGAGAGCCGTGAAGCCTGGCTGCCGGTGGCGGAAGCACAACGACTTCGCGGTCTACGTCTGGCGGTCCGTCCGGCAGAAGGGCGACACCAAGACGGTGAAGTCCCGCCGGTCACTCAAGCTCCCCCAGCGCTGCGTGGACGCGTTGCGTCTCCTCAAGGAAGCGCAAGACGTCGCGAGGGAGAAGGCGGGCACCCGATGGCAGGACACAGATCTCGTGTTCTGTACGCGAACGGGCACGCCCGTCACGGCTCACAACGTACGGCGTGATTTCCGCAAGGTCGTCGTGACGGCAGGGCTCACAGAACGAAAGTGGTCACCTCGCGAGCTACGGCACAGCTTTGTGTCCGTGCTGTCAGACTCGGGCGTCCCCATCGAGGACATCTCGCGCCTGGTGGGCCACTCCAACACGGTGGTCACCGAGACGGTCTACCGGCACCAGATCCGGCCCGTGATCATGCAGGGAGCTGCAGCGATGGACAAGATCTTCGGGAGTTAGTCACTCACTTAGTCACTCAGACGCCGTTTTCAAGATCAGAGATCCAATGTTTTCGCAGGTGGGCGGTACTGGGTTCGAACCAGTGACCCCTCGCTTGTAAGGCGAGTGCTCTACCGCTGAGCTAACCGCCCCTGATCGGCACTACACCTTACGACACCAACGGCGCCGCTCGCACATCCACGTCCCAGCTCGCCCCCAGGTCGGGCCGTCCGGCCGCGCGCCAGCCCAGGAGGGCCGCGCCCAGCATGCCCGCGTCCACCCCCAGGGCGGCCGGCAGCAGCGGCGGGGCCTCCCTGAACGACAGCCGCTTGACGAGGCGGGTCCGTACGGGGTCGAAGAGCGCGGGCCCGGCCTGGGAGAGCCCGCCGCCCAGCACGATCATGGCCGGGTCCAGCAGCAGCGTGTAGGTGGCCAGCGCCAGCGACAGCGCCTCCACGGCCTCGTCCCACACCTCGATGGCGATCGGGTCGTCGGAGACGACGACCTGCTCGGCCTTGGCGCTCTCCAGGCCGGCCCGCTGGGCGTAGCGCCTGCCGACGGAGGCGGCGGAGGCGTACGTCTCCAGGCAGCCGTACTGGCCGCAGGCGCACTGCTCGCCGTCGGGGAAGACGGGGATGTGCCCGATCTCGCCGCTCCAGCCCGCCGCTCCCCCGTACGGGGCGCCGTCGACGATCATGGCGCCGGCGATGCCGGTGCCGATGGGCAGGAACAGGAAGTCGGCGGCGCCGCGCCCGGCGCCGAGCACGCTCTCGGCGAGGCCCCCGGTGCGGACGTCGTGGCCCAGGATGACGGGCACGCCGAGGTCGGTGAAGTCCTGGGCGGGGATGTCGCGCCAGCCGAGGTTGGCGGCGTAGAGGGCGGTGTCGTCCGACACCAGCCCGGGAACGGCCAGGCCGACCCCTGCCGGGCTGCCGTCGCCGGTCTCGGCCAGGTGGCCGATGAAGTCGCGGATCGCGGTCACGACCGCCTCCGGGCCGTCGGCGCGCGGGGTGGGGCGCCGCTCGGAGAGCAGGACGACGCCGTTCTCGCTGACCAGGCCGCCCTTCATGGACGTGCCGCCGACGTCGAGCGCGACGACGTACGCAGGGGTGTGGGACACGGAAGGAGACGATAGCGCAGCTCAGCGTTTGTCTGGAAAAGTCCCCTGCGTTTCAGGTACGGCCGAGCACGCGGTCGAGCGCGGCCTCCACCTCGGCCGAGAGGCCCGGCGGCGAGCCCGAGGCGAGCAGCGCGTCCGAGTCGACCGGCGTGGTGGTCCTGGCGACCCGCACGGCGCCGCAGGAGCGGCATTCCACCTCTCCGAGCCGGCAGATCAGCGCCGCCGACCCGCATCCCGCACACGTGTCGAGGTCGAGGTCGTGCGACCGTTGACAGTCCGGGCAGACCAGCACCTGGGTCTCGTGGTGGACCCCGCGTCTCCACGGGCTGACGCCCCGGACCGGGTCGGTCTGCCGGGCCCCGCAGCGGTAGCAGGGCATGGTTTCCTCCGTTTAGGCGATGTCGGCGAGTGCCTTGAGGTAGTCGGCGACGTCACGCGCCTCGCCGATCGGCTTGACCACCGACCAGCGGATCACGCCCTCGCCGTCGATGATGAAGGTCCCCCGGCGCGCGAAGCCCTTCCCCTCATCGAACACACCGTACGCCCGCGCGACCTGTCCATGTGGCCAGAAATCGGAGAGAAGCGGGAAAGCGTAACCCTCCTGGTCCGCCCAGGCGCGGTGGGCGAAGACGGAGTCGACGGAGACGGTGAGCAGTTGCGCGTCAGCCGGGAAAGCGCGCAGCGCCGAGAGCTCACCGTGACACACCCCGCTGAAGGCCAGCGGGTAGAAGACCAGCACGACACGCGTGCCCCTGAACTCGGACAGCCGCACCGGGCTGCCGTGCTGGTCCTGGAGCTCGAAATCCGGAGCGGTGGCGCCGACCTCGACAGGATGTCCGTTCACACGCCTCATCCTGCCGTACGGGCTGGCGCTCTCGCTCTCCTACCGCCTGCCTTTGGGCGTGACGAGCCGGGTCCCCGACCAGTCGGGTGCGGCGGAGATGCTGCTGGTCTGCGAGAGACCCGCGGTAACGGCGTCCTCACCTATGTCGCTCGGCTCCACGTGGCCGTCGCGCCCGGCCTTGGGCGTGAGAAGCCAGATCTGACCGCCTTCGGCGAGAGATCGCATGGCGTTGGTCAGGGCGTCGAACAGATCCCCGTCACCGTCGCGCCACCACAGCAGCGCCACGTCGACGACGTCGTCGGTGTCCTCGTCGAGCAGTTCGTTGCCGGTCAGGTCCTCGATGGACTCGCGAAGCTTCTCGTCGACGTCCTCGTCCCAGCCGATCTCCTGCACCACCTGACCCGGCTTGAGGCCGAGTCGTTCGGCCAGGCCGCGCTCGCCCTGCGCCTGACCCGCGGTCGCGCTCACGTTTATCCCTCCTGCTTGAGTGGCCCCGCATATGCGGTTTATCGCTTCGGGACAGTCCACACGCTGTGACCCTCAGTCGTCAACGGTCGCCACGGGTACGGCCGTACTCGGCCAGGTTCAACCGGGCAGAAACGACAGCCGAACCTGACGTTGCGTATTGTCGACATTCAGGTCGACCAGGGCGACGGACTGCCAGGTGCCGAGCGCCATCCTGCCGCCCAGCACGGGGATCGTGGCGTACGGCGGCAAGATCGCGGGCATGACATGTGACCTGCCGTGACCCGGCGAACCGTGCCGATGGCGCCAGCGGTCGTCGGCCGGCAGCAGATCCCCGAGCGCCGCCAGCAGGTCGTCGTCGCTGCCCGAGCCCAGCTCCAGCAGGGCGACGCCCGCCGTCGCGTGCGGGACGAAGACGTGCAGCAGCCCGTCTTCACCCTGCTCGCGGACGAAAACGGCGCATTCGGCGGTGATGTCGTGCACCGTCTCTCGTGATCCCGTGGCCACGGAGATGAGTTCGGATCTCACCCGTGAATCCTACTGAGGCACGATGACGGAATCGGGGCCCGGAAACACCAGCGCCGTGTGGCCGTCATCGAACCGCACGATGTACGGAGGCCCCCCGTTGGGCCCCCGGACCTCGATGATGACGCCGGTTCGGTCCCTTTCGCCCACCGTGCTCCCGTGCACGAGAAGCCGGTCGCCTGCCGTCGCATTCATAGGTCCAGATTCGTACGGGGAAGGCCTGGCGAAAAGAGGGGAATCGTCCACGCTTCCCCAAGTGTGGGTAAGAGAGGCCCGAAACACCCTCCCGCGGGCGGGCGCAACGGGGGCCCGCCGGGGGCATGATCGACGCGAAGCTGAGACTTTCCTGGCAATCTTCGCGGAGACCGCGCGGGGGCGAGCCAGTTCGGGCGGACCGACGGACGGGTAGGGGGCGTTGGGGCGACCCGGGAGGTGACGCCACCCCCCGGCGGGGGGATACTCGACCATGTGAGGCAAAATTTCGTAGGTTTTCCGGTCTTGTTAAATTGAACTGCCGTTGTAACCTTGGCCGGTAATTCGTCCTACCATCGGTGGTCTAGGCCACCGATGGCGGCCCTGCCAGCAGGGATGTCCTGGTTACTCATCGGTAGAGATGCACTTTCGACCGTGAGCGACCAGGATGGAAAGCGACCCCAGACCAGACATCAGTCAACCTCGGAAGGCGAGACCCAGTGGCTTCCGGACGCCAGCGTTTCTCGATCATCAGCGACGGCCTACCCAGCCAGTTGCCTGATGTCGATCCCAGTGAGACCAACGAGTGGCTCGAGTCCCTCGACAACGTCGTCAAGACGGAGGGCCGCACGAGAGCCCGCTATCTGATGCTCCGCATTCTGGAGCGGGCGCGCGAGCACCAGGTCGGCGTGCCGGGCCTGCGCAGCACCGACTACATCAACACCATCCCGCCGGAGCGCGAGCCCTGGTTCCCCGGCGACGAGCACGTCGAGCGGCGGATCCGCGCCTACATCCGCTGGAACGCCGCGGTCATGGTGTCGCGGGCCAACGCCCGCACCAACGTCGGCGGCCACATCGCCACCTACGCCTCCGCCGCGTCGCTCTACGAGGTGGGCTTCAACCACTTCTTCCGCGGCAAGGACCACGGCGAGTCGGGCGACCAGGTGTTCTTCCAGGGCCACGCGGCGCCCGGCATCTACGCCCGCGCCTTCCTGGAGGGGCGGCTCAACGAGAGCCAGCTCGACGCGTTCCGTCAGGAGCTGTCGCACGGCTTCCACGGCCTGCCCTCCTACCCGCACCCGCGGCTCATGCCCGACTTCTGGGAGTTCCCGACCGTCTCCATGGGTCTGGGCCCGATCAACGCGATCTACCAGGCGCGGTTCAACCGCTACCTGCTCAACCGCGAGATCAAGGACACCAGCCGCAGCCACGTCTGGGCGTTCCTGGGCGACGGCGAGATGGACGAGCCCGAGTCGCTGGGCGCGATCGGCGTGGCCGCCCGCGAGGAGCTCGACAACCTCACGTTCGTGATCAACTGCAACCTGCAGCGGCTCGACGGCCCGGTACGCGGCAACGGCAAGATCATCCAGGAGCTGGAGGCCTACTTCCGCGGCGCCGGCTGGAACGTCATCAAGGTCGTCTGGGGCCGCGACTGGGACCCGCTGCTGGCCGCCGACGTCGACGGCGTGCTCGTCAACCAGATGAACACGACTCCCGACGGCCAGTTCCAGACCTACTCGGTGGAGTCGGGCGCCTACATCCGCGACCACTTCTTCGGCACCGACCCCCGGCTGCGCAAGATGGCCGAGCACCTCAGCGACGACGACATCCGCAAGCTGTCGCGCGGCGGCCACGACTACCGCAAGGTCTACGCGGCCTTCAAGGCGGCCCGCGAGCACGTCGGCCAGCCGACGGTCATCCTGGCCCAGACCATCAAGGGCTGGACGCTCGGCAAGGACTTCGAGGCGCGCAACGCCACCCACCAGATGAAGAAGCTCACCAAGGCCGAGCTGAAGGAGTTCCGCGACCGGCTCTACCTGCCGATCCCGGACTCCGCCTTGGAGGGTGAGCTCCCGCCGTACTTCCACCCGGGCGAGAACGACCCGGAGATCGAGTACATGAAGGAGCGCCGCGCGGCGCTCGGCGGCGTGCTGCCCAAGCGGGTCAACCGCGCCAAGCCGGTCAAGCTGCCCGGCGACGAGGTCTACAAGGGCTTCACCAAGGGCTCGGGCAAGCAGCAGGTCGCCACCACGATGGCGTTCGTGCGGCTGCTCAAGGACCTCATGCGCGACAAGGAGATCGGCCACCGGTTCGTGCCGGTCATCCCCGACGAGGCGCGCACGTTCGGCCTGGACGCGATGTTCCCGACGGCGAAGATCTACTCGCCGCACGGCCAGATGTACGAGGCCGTCGACCGCGAGCTGCTGCTGTCGTACAAGGAGGCCGTGCAGGGGCAGATCCTGCACGAGGGCATCAGCGAGTCGGGGTCGATGGCGTCGGCGATCGCGGCCGGCACGTCCTACTCCACGCACGGCGAGCCCATGATCCCGATCTACATCTTCTACTCGATGTTCGGGTTCCAGCGCACCGGCGACCAGATGTGGGCCATGGGCGACCAGATGGGCCGGGGCTTCCTGCTCGGCGCCACGGCCGGCCGCACCACGCTCAACGGCGAGGGCCTGCAGCACGAAGACGGGCACTCGCCGCTCATCGCCTCCACCAACCCGGCGGCGATCGTCTATGACCCGTCGTGGGCGTTCGAGGTGGCCCACATCGTCAAGGACGGCCTGCGCCGCATGTACGGCGACAAGCCCGAGGACGTGTTCTACTACCTGACCGTCTACAACGAGCCCTACCTGCAGCCGGCCCAGCCCGACGGCGTCGACGTCGACGGCCTGCTGAAGGGCCTCTACAAGTACGCCGACGGGCCGGAGACGCAGGGGCCGAAGGCCAACATCCTGTCCTCCGGCGTGGCCGGGCCGTGGGCGATGGAGGCCCAGCGGATGCTGGCCGACGACTGGGGCGTGTCGGCCTCCGTCTGGTCGGCCACCTCCTGGACCGAGCTCCGCCGCGAGGCGCTGACCTGCGACGAGCACAACCTGCTCAACCCCGACGCCGAGCAGCGCGTGCCGTACGTGACCCGCGCGTTGTCGCAGGCGGAGGGCCCGTTCGTGGGCGTCAGCGACTACATGAAGGCCGTGCAGGACCAGATCGCGCAGTGGGTCCCGGGCGACTGGTCCTCGCTGGGCACCGACGGGTTCGGCCTGTCCGACACCCGCTCGGCGCTGCGCCGCCACTTCCACGTCGACGCCGCCTCCATCACGCTGGCGGTGCTCACGTCCCTCGTACGCAGGGGCGAGCTCGACGGCGAGGTGCTGCGCGAGGCGATCGCCCGCTACCACCTGAAGAACGGTGTGACCGAGGCCGGCGGCCCGGAGACCAACGACACCCAGTCGATGGGCGTCTGACACATCCGTGAGGCGCGCCCCCGCGAAGAACATGCGCGGGGGCGCCTTCCGTTCCGGGGGCGCCCGTCCCGGGAAGGCGGCGCGCGTGCGGAGGGGTGGCGCGCCGCCCGATCCCGTGCGCGGTCCCGTATTGTGGGCAGGGCTTCCCCCGGAGTCGACAAGGGGGAGACTGTTCGTGATGCGCCGCGTCCTTGCCGCCGCACTCGTGGCCGCCACAGCCGCCATGACGGCCGGCTGTGTCGACACCGCCGAGCCCGCCAGCGACGGATCGCCCGTGGAGCCGACCGGGGGGCAGATCGCGTGGGGCCCGTGCACCGACATCAAGCGTGCCGACGGGGAGCCACCCGCCCGCCAGGACAAGAACGTACGCTGCGGGAAGCTGGCGGTGCCGCTCGACTACTCCGACCCTGAGGGCGAGAAGATCGAGCTGGCCATGATCAAGATCCCGGCGGTCGACCAGGGCAACCGGATCGGCTCGCTGCTGTTCAACTTCGGCGGCCCCGGCGCGTCCGGCGTCGACACGCTCGACCAGGCGGCCAAGGCCCTGTCGTCGCTGCGCGCCCGCTACGACCTGATCAGCTTCGACCCGCGGGGCGTCGAGCGCAGCTCGGGGGTGCGCTGCGGCACGGGGGCCGACCTGGACGAGTTCACCGCGTTGAACACCCTGCCGCCCGGCGAGGAGACCCGCCGCAGGATCAACGAGGCCAACCGGAAGTTCGCCGACTTGTGCGGCCAGGACTCGGGCAAGATCCTGCCGTACGTCGGCACGGTCAACGCCGCCCGCGACATGGACCGGATGCGGACCGCGCTCGGCGACGAGAAGCTCCACTACGTCGGCATGTCGTACGGCACCCAGCTCGGCGCCGTCTACGCGACCCTGTTCCCCGGCAACGTCGGCCGCATGGTGCTGGACGCGCCGCTGGACCCGACGGTCAGCTTCGAGGAGCGCACGCTGGCCCAGACCCGCGGCTTCCAGCACGTCTACCGGAACTTCCTGAAGGCGTGCGTCAAGGAGCGGTGCGAGGTCGGCGCGAGCGTGGAGGCCGCCAACGCGAACGTGGAGAAGCTGCTCAACGACCTGGCGGCGCGGCCGCTCAAGGTCGGCACCCGCGAGCTGACCCAGGGGCTGGCGGCCACCGGGGTGGCGTCGGCGCTCTACTCGGAGCTGAGCTGGCCGTTCCTGGAGACCGCGCTCGGGCAGGCGCTCAAGGGCCAGGGCGGCGCGCTGCTGTATCTGGCCGACACCTACACCGGCCGCAACGAGGACGGCACCTACTCCACCCAGATGACCAGCTTCCCGGCCATCACCTGCGTCGACACGGCCGAGCGGCCCGACGCGCGGACGCTGCGCCGCACGGAAGAGGCCGCGCTGAGGATTTCGCCGCTGTTCGGCAGCGAGGGCTCGGGCGGGATCTGCAGCGTCTGGCCGGCGGCGGGCGGCGACGAGGCCAAGCGGGTGGACGCCACCGGCTCGGCCCCCATCGTGGTGATCGGGGGCAAGAACGACCCGGCGACCCCGTACGAGTGGGCGCCCAAGCTGACCGCCCAGCTCAAGACCGCCACGCTGGTCACGTACGAGGGCGAGGGGCACGGCGCCTACCTGTCGGGCAGCCAGTGCGTCGCCAAGCTGGTCGACTCCTATCTGCTCGACGGCAAGCTGCCCCGGCGCGGCGCGACCTGCCCGGCGGCCTAGGCTCTGACATGTGACGGACTACTGCTCCCTGGTGGAGGACGAGACGGCGCGGGTGGCCCGGCTGGCCGCCGCGCCGGCTGACACGCCGGTGCCCGCGTGCCCGGGCTGGGCTCTCGGCGACCTCATCACGCATCTGGGCACCATGCACCGGTGGGTCACCCACATGGTGTCGACCCGCAACCAGGACCGGCTCTGGTCCCGCGAGGTGCCCAACGGCCTGGACGAGGGCGCGCACGGCGACGCCGCGTGGCTGGCGGAGGGGTCCGCCGAGATGGTGCGGACGCTGCGCGCCACCGACCCGGCGACGCCGCTGTGGACGTGGGGGCCCGGCGGCACCGCGGGCTGGTGGGCCAGGCGGATGGCGTTCGAGCTGGTCGTGCACCGGGTGGACGCCGAGCAGGCGCTCGGCGTGGAGCCCGAGGTGGCCGCAGAGGTGGCGGCCGACGGCGTCGAGGAACTGCTCGGCAACCTGCCGGGCGCCCGGTGGGTGAGCAGGCGGCTGGCGGAGCTGGGCCTGGAGGGCGCGACGTTCCACCTGCACGCGACCGACCTGCCCGGCGAGTGGACGTTCACGCAGGGGCCCGAAGGCGCGGTGACGTGGGAGCGCGGGCACGCCAAGGGCGACGCCGCGGTGCGGGCGCCGGCCCGCGACCTGCTGCTGCTGATGTACGGCAGGCGCTCGTGCGACGGGCTGGAGGTGTTCGGCGACCGGGCGCTGCTGGAGAGGTGGCTCTCGGTCGCCGGGCTGTGAGCCCCGGACGCGCCGCCACTCGGCGGTCGGCGGCGTGTCCGGGGCGGGGGCGCCGCCACTGAGGGCGGCCGGACGCGGGCCCGGGCTTCGCGGGGAAGGCGTACGCCGGGCCCACGACGATCAGTTTCGCCGGTGGAAGACGCCGAACAGGTTGCCCGAGGTGTCGTGCGCGCAGGCGAAGTCGGCGCCGTCGTCGATCACCTTGTGCACCACCTTGCCGCCGAGCGACTCGACCCGCCCGCAGGTCTCCTCGACGTCGGCCACGAGGACGTGGAAGACGACGTGGGAGGCACCTCGAACCAGGCCACCGTGTTGTCGCTCATCCCATCTCCTCATGTCGCTTTCCGGACGAGAACAAGAATGTGGCGCTCGGGCGACAACCCTATGTCGGTGTTTTCGAACTCCTAATCGAGAAGAGTGCCGTGGACGATCATCTCCGGCACGTCGGCGGCGAAGCCCTCCAGCGGCCGGTCGGGGCAGCGCTCGGCCGAGACGGCGGCGCCGACGATGCGGTCGAGGCGGAAGACGCGCACGTCGTCGCGGAGCCGGCACCACGCCACGAGATACCAGAACCCGCCGCGACCGCCGAGGAAGACGCCCGGCTCCACGTCGCGGGAGGTCAGCGCGCCCTTGGCGTCGGCGTAGTCGAGGCGCAGCACCCTGCGGCGCAGCAGGGCCTCCTCGATGGCGCGGGAGACGCCCTCGGCGCCGAGCGGGCGGGCCGGGCCGCCGGGCTCCGGCGGCCCGGCGACGTGCATGACGCGGCGGGCCAGCTCCCGGGCCAGCTCGCCCTCGCGGCCCGGCATGGCGGCCACGACCTTGCGTAACGCGCTGCGGGCCTGGCGGCCGAACGGCTGGTCACCGGCCCGGCTGAGGGCCACCGCGATGGCCACCGCCTCTGCGGGGGTGAAGTTGAGCGGGGGCAGGGACATCTTCTTGTCGATCGCGTAGCCGCCCCTGCGGCCCGCCTCGGCGTAGATGGGCACCCCGGACTGCTGCAGCGCGGTGATGTCGCGCTCGATGGTGCGCACGCTCACCTCGAACCGCGCGGCGAGCTCGCGGGCCGAACGCGAGCGCGGCGAGATGGCGCGCAGGTCCTCGACGAGCGCGTAGAGCCGGTCGGTGCGGTTCACCCTTGTGACGGTACGCTCCGGCACCGACAATCCCTTGCCCGCCGGGGTTTCCGCGTCAGCGGGCCCACTCCAGGAGCTCGTCCGCGGGCCAGGTGTTGACGATCCGGTCCGGCCCGACACCGCACTGCGCGGCCCGCTCGCAGCCGAACCGCTGCCAGTCGAGCTGGCCGGGCGCGTGCGCGTCGGAGTCGATCGCGAACACGCAGCCCTGCTCGTACGCCTGGCGCAGCAGCCGCTTGGGCGGGTCGAGCCGGTCGGGCCTGGAGTTGATCTCGACGGCCACGCCGAACCGGCGGCACGCCTCGAAGACCAGCTCGGCGTCGAACTCCGACTCGGGCCTGCGCGCGCCGCGCTCCCCGCCCGCGCGCACGACCCGCCCGGTGCAGTGGCCGAGCACGTCGACGTGCGGGTTCGCGATCGCGGTGACCATCCTGCGGGTCATCTCCTCACGATCCATGCGGAGCTTGGAGTGGACGCTCGCGACCACCACGTCGAGCCGGCCGAGCAGCTCGGGCTCCTGGTCGAGGCTGCCGTCGAGGTTGATGTCGACCTCGATGCCGGTGAGGATCCTGAACGGGGAGAGCCGGCGGTTGAGCTCGGCGACCACGTCGAGCTGCTCGCGCAGCCGGGCCGGCGGCAGGCCGCGGGCGATGGTCAGGCGCGGCGAGTGGTCGGTCAGCGCCAGATAGTCGTGGCCGAGCGCGCGGGCCGCCTCGGCCATCTCCTCGATGGGCGAGCCGCCGTCGGACCAGTCGGAATGGCTGTGCAGGTCGCCCTTGAGCGCGGCGCGCAGCCCGGCGGCCTCCTCCCCCAGGTCGGCGCCCTCCGTCGCGCGCAGCCTGCGCAGGTAGGTCGGGACCTGCCCGTCGAGCGCCTCACTGATGACCAGGGCGGTCACCTTGCCGATGCCGGGCAGCTCGGCCAGGCCGCCGGACCGCGCGCGCCGTACCAGCTCATCGCGCGGCAGCTCCGTGACGACGGAGGCGGCGCGGCGGAAGGCGCGCACCCGGTAGGCGGGCTCACCAGCGCGTTCCAGGAGAAAGGCGATCTCCCGGAACGCCTCGACCGGTTCCATACGTTCATCCCTACCAGAAGCGGCCCGACGGGGAATTGTACGGCCGGGCGCGGCCCCGCTAGGCTTTCCGACCGCAAGAGAGCAGGAGCTAGATGGCCCAGACGCCGCACCACGCCGCCACCCCCGGCAAGCCGCCCCCCAAGAAGAAGTCGTCCAACGTCGTGACACTCACCGTCATCGGCGTCGTGTCGGTGATGGTGGTCGGCTACTGCGCGGCCACCTCCAACGCCGAGGACGTCACCGCCGACTGCGTCGACACCAGCCAGCGGGCCGACGACGGCTCCTACATGGTGGTCGAGGACTACTACTGCGACGACGACGACAACGGCGGCACCCACTACTACGGCGGCTCCCGCGCGGCCTATCACTGGTACTACGGCGGCACCAGGGTGGGGCAGCGGGTGCGCAGCGGCACCACGCTCCGCCCCGCCGACGCCACCATCACCAGCCGCGACGGGCGCTCGATCCAGCGGGGCGGCTTCGGCAGCTCCCGCACCGGCGGGGGCTGAGCGGTGCGGCGCGAGCACGGCGCCCCCCGCGAGGGCTGGGAGAAGACCATCGAGGGCCATGGCCTGGCCTACCACCGGGCGGCCCACCCCGAGGGCCTCAGCAGGCCCTACTGGGACGAGTCGGTCCACTACGTCTTCTCCATGGCGGAGGTGGAGTCGCTGGAGGAGCAGGTCGAGGAGCTGCACGAGATGTGCCTGCGTGCCGCCGGGCACGTGGTCGAGACCGGGCGCTTCGCCGACTTCGCCATCCCCGAATGGGCCGCCGACGACGTGGCCCGGTCGTGGGAGCGGCGCGACGCCCACCTGTACGCCCGGTTCGACCTGCGCTACGACGGCGCCGGCCCGGCCAAGCTGCTGGAGTACAACGCCGACACGCCGACCTCGCTGCTGGAGTCGTCGGTGATCCAGTGGTTCTGGCTGAAGGACGCCCACCCCGGCGACGACCAGTGGAACTCCATCCACGAGCGGCTCATCGACCGGTGGCGCGAGATGCCGCTGCCGGCCGGCGCCACCCACTTCGCCTGGACCAACATGGACGAGACGGGCGAGGAGGCCATGACCCTGGCCTACCTCCAGGAGACCGCCGAGCAGGCGGGCCTGCGCACGGTCGCCGTCGCCATGGAGGACATCGGCTGGGACGCGCTCAACCGGCGCTTCGTCGACATGGACGAGGAGATGATCCGCTCCGTCTTCAAGCTCTACCCGTGGGAGTGGATGCTGTCGGAGCCGTTCGGCCGCCACGCGGTGCGCCACTCCACCTGGATCGAGCCGCTGTGGAAGGCGCTGCTGTCCAACAAGGCGCTGCTGGCCGTGCTGTGGGAGCTGTACCCCGGTCACCCCAGCCTGCTGCCCGCCTACCTCGACGGCCCGCGCGAGCTGGAGTCCTACATCGCCAAGCCGCTGCTCGGCCGTGAGGGCGCCTCTATGCGGATAGTCACCCCGGCCCACACCCAGGAGACAGCGGGCTCCTACGGCCGGGAGGGATACGTCTTCCAGGGCTTCGAGGCCCTGCCCGACTTCGGCGGCCAGCGGCCGGTGCTCGGCGCCTGGGTGATCGGCGACGAGGCGGCCGGGCTGGGCATCCGGGAGACCACCGGCCTGATCACCGACGACACCTCGTCCTTCGTACCTCACCGAATCGAGCTCACATGACTCTGCTGGAGACCCTTCTGCGTGGCGCGGGCGCCATCGCCTCCTACGCGGCCGTCGGCGTCATCCTGATGATCGTCGGCTTCTACGTGATCGACCTGGCGACCCCTGGCCGGCTGAGCGAGGTCATCCGGAGCCAGCGCAACCCGAACGCCACGCTGCTGGCCTCTTCGGCGATGGCCGCCGTGGGGCTCATCGTCGCGGCCTCGATCTGGTCGTCCGGCGGGCGGCTGGCCGAGGGGCTGGCGGGCACCGCCGTGTTCGGCCTGGTCGGCATCGTGGTGCAGACGCTGGCGATGCTGCTGTTCGACCGGGTGGCGGGCATCTCGGTGCGCGATCTGGTCAAGGAACAGGAGCTGCAGCCGGGCGCCAGGCTGCTGGCGGTCACGCACGTCGCGATCGGCCTGATCACCGCCGTCGCGGTCATCTGACGGGACCTGGCACTCTAGGAGCGTGACAGACCGGACCCGGGAGGACACCACTCGCAGGCTTGAGCGGGCCATGGGCGCGCTCGGCACGGCCGCCATGGCCCGCATGGACGAGCAGCTGCCCTGGTTCCGGGCGCTCAGCGCCGAGGACCGCTCGTGGGTGGGGCTGGTGGCCCAGGCGGGCATCGCCGCGTTCGTGGAGTGGTTCCAGTACGCCGGCGAGGACCGCCCGACACCCAGCATCGAGTTCTTCGGCACCGCTCCGCGCGAGCTGAAGCGCTCGATCTCGCTGCAGCAGACCGTCGACATCGTCCGGGTCGTGGTGGAGGTGGTGGAGGCACAGGTCGACCAGCTGGCCGCGCCCGGCGGCGAGGAGCAGCTGGAGCAGGCCATGCTCCGCTACACCCGCGACGTGGCGTTCGCGGCGGCGCACGTCTACGCCCGCGAGGCCGAGGCCAGGGGGGCGTGGGACGCCCGGCTGGAAGCGCTGATCGTGGACGCCCTGGTGCGCGGCGAGGTCGACGACGGCCTCCACTCGTGGGCCGCCGCGCTCGGCTGGACGTCCTCTCCCGTGGTCGTGATCGCCGGTCACGCGCCCGACGGCGACTCGCGCGAGGTGATCGACGGGCTGCGCGAGCGGGGCCGCCGTATCGGCATGGAGCTGCTCGCCGGGGTGCAGGCCGACCGGCTGATCGTGATCGTGGGCGGCGCGGGCAGCGTCAACGACGCGGCCCGCCAGGTCGTGGCCCGCTTCGGCCAGGGCCCGATCGTCATCGGGCCCGAGGTGACCGACCTGCACGCCGCCGCCAACTCGGCCAGGGCCGCGCTGGCCGGGCTGAAGGCGAGCTCCGGCTGGCCCGACGCGCCCCGTCCGGTGCACGCCGAGGACCTGCTCGCCGAGCGGGCGCTCGACGGCGACGAGGCCGCCAGGGAGCAGCTCGTGGAGAACGTCTACCTGCCGCTGGCCGGCACCCCGCTGCTCGACACGCTCGCGACGTACCTGGAGCAGGGCACCTCGCTGGAGGCGACCGCGCGGCTGCTGTTCGTGCACCCGAACACGGTGCGCTACCGGCTCAAGAAGATCACCGAACTGACCGGATACCAGCCGACCGAGGGCCGTTCGGCCTTCACGCTGCAGGTCGGGCTCATCCTCGGCCGGCTCGCGGAAAGCGCCGTAACCTGGCGGCCTTAACGTAACCGGAGGGAAACCCGAACTGTGGGGTTCCTACAAAGCACCCCGGACAAAGTGTGTGCAGATCTTCATCAGCGTGTCGGACTTCTACAGGGCATGGTTGACTTCGTGCTTGTACTCGTCGCGCCGGGCCAAGGCGCCCAAACACCAGGTTTCCTCACTCCGTGGCTCGAGCTTCCCGGCGTGGCGGACCGGCTGGCCGCCTGGTCCGACGTGGCCGGGATCGACCTGATCGCCTGCGGCACCGTCGCGGGAGCCGACGAGATCCGCGACACCGCCATCGCCCAGCCGCTGCTCGTGGCCGCGGCCCTGGCCTCCGCCGAGGTGCTCGGCGCGGCGCCCGACGTGCTGGCCGGCCACAGCGTCGGCGAGTTCGCCACCGCGGCGCTGGCCGGCGTGCTGACCCCGGAGCAGGCGCTCGCCCTGGTCAGCGAGCGCGGGCAGGCCATGGCGAAGGCGGCGGCGACCGCCGAGACCGGCATGACCGCGGTGCTCGGCGGCGCCGAGGACGACGTGCTGGCCGCGCTCGACAAGCACGGCCTGACGCCCGCCAACATCAACGGCGCCGGTCAGATCGTCGCCGGCGGCACCGTCGAGCAACTCGCCGCGCTGAAGGCCGAGCCTCCGGCGCGCGCCCGGCTGATCCCGCTGTCGGTCGCGGGCGCCTTCCACACCGTCCACATGGCCCCCGCCGTCGAGCAGCTGCGCGAGGCCGCCGCCCAGATCGAGCCCGGCGACCCCGAGGTCACGCTGCTGTCCAACGCCGACGGCGCCGCCGTCGCGAGCGGCGGCGAGCTCATGCGCCGCCTCGTCGACCAGGTGAGCAACCCCGTGCGCTGGGACGCCTGCATGGCCACGATGGCCGAGCTGGGCGTCACCCGGATGATCGAGCTGCTGCCCGGCGGCACGCTGACCGGCCTGGCCAGGCGCGGGCTGCGCGGCGTCGAGACCGTGGCGCTCAAGACCCCCGACGACCTCGACGCAGCCAGGGAGCTGATGAAGTGAGGATCCTCGAAACCGCGCCGGGGGCGAAGCTGCTGGCGCTCGGCCACTATCAGCCTTCCACCATCGTCTCCAACGATCAGCTGGCCAAGACCATGGACACCAGCGACGAGTGGATCCAGTCCCGCGTCGGCATCAAGGAGCGCCGGGTCGCCGGCGACGCGGAGAGCCTGGAAGACATGGCCGCCCAGGCGGGCGGTAAGGCTCTGGCCGCGAGCGGCCTGGCCGCCTCCGACGTCGACCTGGTGATCGTGGCCACCTGCACGCTGGAGAGCCAGATCCCCAACGCCGCCGCCGTGGTGGCGCACCGCCTGGGCATCGACGCGCCCGGCGCGTTCGACGTCAACGCCGCGTGCGCGGGCTTCTGCTACGCGCTCGCCACGGCCGACAACGCCATCCGCGCGGGCTCGGCCAGGCACGTGCTGGTCATCGGCGCGGAGAAGCTGTCGCAGTGGATCGACTGGACCGACCGGTCCACCGCGGTGATCTTCGCCGACGGGGCGGGCGCGGCCGTGGTCGGCCCGTCCGACGCCCCGGGCATCGGCCCGGTGGTCTGGGGCAGCTCGGGCGACAGGTCCGACGCCATCATGATCCCCGACCGCCACGGCTCCCTCCGCCAGGAGGGTCAGACCGTGTTCCGGTGGGCGACCACCGCCCTCCACCCGGTCGCCAAGCAGGCGTGCGAGCGCGCGGGCGTCGACCCGTCCGAGCTGTCCGCCTTCATCCCCCATCAGGCCAACCTGCGCATCATCGAGGCCATCGCCCGCAAGCTGGGCGCCGACAAGGCCGTCGTCGCCCGTGACATCGTGCACGCCGGCAACACCTCGGCCGCCTCGATCCCGCTCGCGCTCTCGCGCATGCTGGAGCGCGGCGAGGTCCGCTCGGGCGAGCTCGCGCTCGTCCTCGGCTTCGGCGCCGGCCTCACGTACGCGGGCCAGGTCATCGAGATCCCCTAGTCCCCCGTACGATCTCTCAGAGCTTGCACGGCCAGTCCGTGCAGAACCCAGGAAACCAAAGGAGAACCAACGACATGGCTGCCACCGAGCAGGAGATCCTCGAGGGCCTCGGCAAGATCATCAACGAGATCACCGGGATCCCGGCCTCTGAGGTGACCCCCGAGAAGAGCTTCGTGGACGACCTCGACATCGACTCCCTGTCCATGGTCGAGATCGCCGTGGCCGCCCAGGACGAGTTCGGCGTCGAGATTCCCGACGACCAGCTCAAGAACCTGAAGACGGTCAAGGACGTCCTCACCTTCATCCAGAACTGAAGTCCGGCAACACCAGCTGATCGACAAGGAGTGCGGAACGTGAGTGCAAACCGGGTACGTGTCGTCGTCACCGGGCTCGGCGCGACGACGCCCGTCGGTGGAGACGCCACTTCCTCCTGGTCGGCGCTCCTCGCCGGTCAGTCGGGCGTCGCGACGCTCACCGAAGACTGGGTCGACACCGTCCCCGTGACGTTCGCGGGGACGGCCGCCGTCGACCCGGCCGAGGTCCTGCCCCGGCCCGAGGCCCGCAGGCTCGACCGCAGCGAGCAGTTCGCCATGGTCGCCGCCCGCGAGGCCTGGCAGGACGCCGGCGCCCCCGAGGTGGCGCCGGAGCGGCTCGGCGTGGTCGTGTCCAGCGGCATCGGCGGCATCAACACCACCCTGTCCGCCTACGACACCTACAAGGAGCGCGGCTGGAACCGGCTGTCGCCCTTCACGGTGCCGATGCTCATGCCCAACGGGCCGGCCGCCTGGATCGGCCTCGACCGGGGCGCCCAGGCCGGGGTGCACGCCACCGTGTCCGCCTGCGCCTCCGGCGCCGAGGCCATCGGCTACGCGATGGACATGATCAGGGCCGGCCGGGCCGACGTGGTGATCGCCGGCGGCACCGAAGCCGCCATCCACGGCCTCAACATCGCGGCGTTCGCCGCCGCCAGGGCCATGTCCACGCGCAACGACGACCCGCAGGGGGCGTCGCGGCCGTGGGACCGCGAGCGCGACGGGTTCGTGCTCGGCGAGGGCGCGGGCATCCTGGTGCTGGAGAGCGAGGAGTTCGCCAGGGCGCGGGGCGCGCGCATCTACGCCTACGCCGCCGGTGTCGGCTACTCGGCCGACTCCCACCACATCACCCAGCCCGAGCCCGAGGGCCGCGGCATCATCATGGCGATGACCCAGGCTCTCACCGACGGCGACCTGACGGGCCAGGACGTCAAGCACGTCAACGCGCACGCCACCGCCACCCCCGCCGGGGACGTCATCGAGGTGCAGGCCGTCGCCAAGGCCATCGGCACCCACCCGCTGGTCACCTCGACCAAGTCCATGACGGGTCACCTCCTGGGCGGCGCGGGCGGCATCGAGTCCGTCTTCACCGTCAAGGCGCTCCACGAGCGGATCGTCCCCGCCACCATCAACCTCAACGACATCGACGACGGCATCGAGGTGGATCTCGTCCACGGCGAGAACCGCACCCTGCCGGAAGGCGACATCGCCGCGGTCAACAACTCGTTCGGTTTCGGCGGCCACAACGTGACCGTCGTGTTCAAGGGGGCTTAAATGACCGTGCTCGACAACCGTGTGCCCACCGAAGGCGCCGACCAGGAGCCTGCTGATCCCCGAGACCCCGTCGTACGACTCGCCGCGCTCCTCGACGAGGGTTCGCTGCGGCTGATCACTCCCCAGGACAAGAGCGGCGTGCTCGCCGCCATGGGCCGCGTCGAGGGTGTTCCCGTCGTCGCCTTCTGCAGTGACGCCCGCTTCCAGGGCGGCGCGATGGGCAGCGAGGGCTGCGAGCACATCGTGCACGCCTACGACGTGGCCGTCCGTGAGCGGGTGCCGATCCTCGGGATCTGGCATTCCGGCGGTGCGCGACTCGCCGAAGGCGCCGAGTCGCTGCACGCCGTCGGCCGCGTGTTCGCGGCCATGACGAAGGCGTCCGGCATCGTGCCGCAGATCTCGGTCGTGGTCGGCGCGGCCGCCGGCGGCGCCGCCTACGGGCCGGCACTCACCGACCTGGTGATCCTCGCCGACTCCGGCCGCATCTTCGTCACCGGCCCCGACGTCGTACGCAGCGTCACCGGCGAGAACGTCGACAGCGCCGCGCTGGGCGGTGTCGAGCCCCACAGCAAGCGCAGCGGCGTCGTCCACGTCATCACCAAGACCGAGACCGAGGCGCTGCTCAAGGCGCGCCAGCTGGCCATGCTCCTCGGCCACCAGGGCCGGGTCCGGCCCGCCGGCATCGAGGAGGTCGACTTCTCCAGCCTGCTGCCGGAGTCGGCGCGCCGCGCCTACGACGTCAAGCCGCTGGTCAACGGCCTGCTGGACGAGCCGGGCATCGAGCTCCACCCGAAGTGGGCGCCCAACGTCGTCACGTCGCTGGGCCGGCTCGGCGGCCGCACCGTCGGCGTGATCGCCAACAACCCGATGCGGCTGGGCGGCTGCCTCGACGCCACCTCCGCCGAGAAGGCGGCGCGGTTCGTCCGCATGTGCGACGCCTTCGGGGTGCCGCTGGTCGTGGTCGTGGACGTGCCCGGCTACCTGCCCGGCGTCGGCCAGGAGCATGACGGCGTGGTGCGCCGCGGCGCCAAGCTGCTGCACGCGTTCGCCGAGGCGTCGGTGCCGCGGGTCACGCTGGTCACGCGCAAGGCCTACGGCGGCGCGTACATCGCGATGAACTCCCGCTCGCTAGGCGCCACCAAGGTGTTCGCCTGGCCGACGGCCGAGATCGCGGTCATGGGCCCGGTGGCGGCGGTGCGGATCCTCAAGCGGCGCGAGCTGGCGGCGGCGCCGGAGGAGGAGCGGGCCGACCTGGAGCACCGGCTGGCCGCGGAGCACGAGAAGCTCGCGGGCGGGCTCACCCGCGCGCAGGAGCTGGGCGTCATCGACGAGGTGATCAAGCCGGAGGAGACCCGCGGCGCGATCGCCAAGGTCCTCGCCCAGGCCACTCCCGCCAGGGGCGCGCACGGGAACATCCCGCTGTAGTCCAAGCACGAGAAAGGGGCCCCGCACCGTGACCGGTGCGGGGCCCTTTCGCGTCGCAGGCGCGGGGACGGGTCACACGGCGGCGTGCAGCCAGCGGACGGGCGCGCCGTCGCCGGCGTAGCGGAACGGCTCCAGCTCCTCGTCCCAGGGCTTGCCGAGCAGCCTGTCGAGCTCCTCCTCCAGCACGCACCGCCCCTGGGAGGCCATGAGCATGGCGGCGCGCAGCCGGTCTTCGGGGATCATGATGTCGCCGGAGGCGCCGATGACCGCGCTGAACGGGCCGAGTGTCGGCGTGTAGGCGTGACGGGTCCCGTCGACGCCCTGCGAGGCGTCCTCGGTGATCTCGAACCGCAGGCGCTGCCACCCCATGAGAGAGGAGGCGATGGCGGCCGCTATGCCGGAGCGGCCCTCCCATTCCGCCTGCGCCCGCACGACGTTGGGCGCGGCAGGTTGCGGTGTCCACGTCAAGTCCACGGGCACGCCAAGGACACCCGCGACTGCCCATTCGATATGCGGGCACAGCGCGGGCTGAGCCGAGTGGACGTACAGCACGCCACGAGCAGACACCGGACCTCCCGATTCGGTACGAGGTGCGCCTTCCCCAACGGCCTCGTCCAACGGGATGATCACATGTGACTAGGGAGAGACTACCGTCGGTCGCAATCGGACACCAGAGGGGGGCCATACCAAGTTGGTGCGCGTGTGGCACGTGACAGTCGCTCCATCGGGGATAGATACCCGCTCATGGACATCGAATCGGCAGGCCACGCGCTCATCCGACCGGGTCAGCTGCTGACCGACCGCGGCGCGCTGTCGACGGCCGCGCGCTGGACGCAGGCCGTGTCCGAGGGCGACGGCGTCTGCATGGTGCATCTCTCCCAGGGCGTCGACCCGTGCGAGCTGACCGCCGAGCTGCGCGAGCACGGGTTCCGCGCCTCGCCCAATCACGTCCTCACCGGGCAGCCGCTGTTCTTCGGCGGTCCCGCGTCGCGTCCGTTCCCGGCCGAACCGGTCCACTACCGGCCGGGGCGGTCCCGGTCGGAGGTGACGGTGGGCCTGCTCGACACCGGCGTGGCCGGCCACCGCTGGTGGGCCGACGCCGACTGGTACGAGCAGGCAGCCGAGGACGCGCCGGACGCCGTCGAGGGCGCCCAGGCGGGTCACGGCACGTTCATCGCCGGGCTGCTGGCCCGCCAGGCGCCCGGCGCGTCGCTCCAGGTGGCCCGGGTGCTCGACGGCGAGGGGGTGGGCGACGAGGCGGCCGTGATCAGGGCGCTGCACCGCATGCGCGGGCGTCCGCCGCAGGTGCTCAACCTCTCCTTCGGCGGCCACACCTTCGACGACCGGCCGCCGCCCCTGCTGGCCGACGCGCTGGCCGAGCTGTCCGACACCGTGGTGGTGGCGTGCGCCGGCAACACCGCGTCCGACCGCCCGTTCTACCCCGCCGCGCTGGGCAGCGTGATCGCCGTCGGCGCCGTCGACTCCAGCGAGCGCCGGCGCGCTCCCTACTCGGCCCACGGGAGCTGGGTCGACGCGTGCGCCCGCGGCGACTGGGTGACCAGCAGTTTCCTGGAGCAGGGCGAGTTCGCCGGTTACGCGACCTGGAGCGGCACGTCCTTCGCCACCGCCGTGGTGGCGGGCACGATCGCCGCGGCCGCCCACGACCGGCCGGCCAGGCAGGCGGCCGACGAGCTCCTCAGTCTCAGGGAGACCCGGCAAATTCCCGATCTGGGAGTTCTCGTTCCGTCGAGTCTGTAGAGTTTACGCTCAGTCCACAGGCGATCACGTGGAGGCAGAACAGCCCCCTCCGCCGGTCTGGAAGGAGGCCATATGCCCGATCCACGCCAGCCCGCGGAGCTGCTCCCGGCGGCCGCCTCCGGCGACCAGAGCGCCTGGAACGAGCTGGAGGCCAGATTCGGCCCGCGCATGTGGGCGGTGGCACGCGCCTGCGGGCTCAACGAGCCCGACGCCGCCGACGCCGTCCAGGGAGCCTGGCTGCGCCTGCTCGAACACCTGCACGACATCAGCAACCCGGCAGGCGTGGGCGCGTGGCTGGCGACGACCACCCGCCGCGAAGCGCTCCTGCTGATCCGGAAGGCGAAGCCGGGGCCCGCCCCGTTCGACGTCACGCACGACCCCGACCCGGAGTCAGCCGTCCTGGAGGCCGACGGCAACCGCATGCTCTGGAAGACGGTCTCCACCCTCAAAGAGCCATGCCGCAGCCTGCTCACGCTCGTCGCGAGCGATCTCGGGAGCCGGCAGGTCGCCGTGCGGCTGGGCCTGCCCATCGGCAGCGTCGGCCCGACCAGGGCCCGCTGCCTGGAGAAACTGCGCACCCTGATCTCACTACAGGAGACGGTGCAATGATCGACGACGAGTACTTCCTGGCGGCTCTCCGGCTGGCCTCCGGACACGACCCGGTTCCCGCGTACGTGTCCACCGCGGCCCGGCAGGCCTTCGCCTTACGGGTCCCGCACGCGGTGACCGCCCTTCCCACGGGCTACACGGCCGCGCGGGGAGTGCGGGGCGCCGAAGGCCCGCAGCTGGTCCGGTTCGTCACGGAGGGCCTCACCTTCGACCTGGAGGTGACCATCGGCGACGGTCTGATCGACGTGGCGGGCCAGGTGTCCCCACCCCCCGGGGAGGGGTGCCACGTCGACGTCCGCACTCCCCACCTGACGCTGACCAGGCCCGTCGCCACCACGGGCCAGTTCGCGGCCACGGGCCTGCCTCCGGGCTGGCTCAGCGTGGTCTGCCACCGGCCCGGCCACCCACCCGTCCAGACCAGGTGGGTGCGCGTCCGACCGTGACTCCTCGGCCGGGGCCGAGGGGTCCGCATCCCCCGGTCCCGGCCGCTTCTCCCCCGAGGCGGCGCATGGCGAAACCGGAGATCATCCGTACGCTCGATCGTTCCTCCGGCGGCGGCCTGCTGGTGCGCGCGGCCGAGATGGCCGTGCTGCGCTCGGTGATCGATCCGGGCCAGGCGCTGCGCGCGGGGCACAAGGTGCTGGAGGCGGCCGAGAAGGCCGGCGACGGCGAGGCCGCGTCCGTGGCGCTGCGCGCGATGGCGCTGGCCTCGCGCGAGCTGGGCGATCTGCAGGCCGCCGAGCAGCGGCTGCGGCAGGCCGTCCAGACGCGGGGCGCGCCCGCCGAGCGGATGGCGCAGGCGAGGCTGTCCCTCGTCACCGTGCGGACCGAGCGGGGCCACCCGCTGCAGGCTCTCAGGCTGGCCGCGCTGGCGTGGGCCTACCTGTCGCCGCTCGACCGGGCCAAGCTCGACACGCAGCGCGCCGTGGCCCTCGCCCACCTGGGGCGCTACCAGGAGGCGATCGCCTCCTGCGACCGGGCGCTGCGGGCGCTCGTGGCGGCTCCCGGCACCATCGACGACCGGCGGTTCCTGGCGGGCGGGCTGCTCAACCGAGGGCTGGTGCACGCCTACCGCGGCGACTGGGACCAGGCGATGCGCGACATCAGCGCCTGCCTGCAGATCGCCGGGCACGCCCGGCTGTCCCACCTCGCGCGGCTGGCCGCCGCCAACCTGCCGTTCCTGGCCGTACGACGGGGCGACATCGGCGGGGCATTCACCCACTACCGCGAGGCCGAGGACACCCTGTTCGGGTATCCAGAGCGGCTGGCGACGATGCGGGCGGACTTCGCGGGCGCGCTGCTGGCCGCCCACCTGCCCGGTGAGGCGCGGGCGCTGCTCAGCCTGGCTGTGCCCGATCTGGAGGAGTCCGGGGCGCAGGTGGCGCTGGCCGAGGCGCGGCTCAAGCTCGCCCAGGTCGAGCTGCTGACGGGCGACGCGCGCGAGGCCATGACGGTGGCCGAGCGAGCCATGCGCGAGCTGTCGGAGCAGGACCGGCAGGCCTGGCTGCCGCTGGCCAGGGAGGTGGTGCTGCGCTCCCGCCTGGTCCTGGAGCCGCCGACGCCCGGGCTGCTGGCGGAGCTGGCCGGGTGCGCGGACGACCTCGAACGCGACGCCGCCCACCTGGCCGAGGGCGCCTCGCTGCGGCTGACGGCGGCGGAGACCGCGCTCGCGCTCGGCAACCGCGCCGCGGCCTCGGCTCAGCTGTCACGGCTGACGGAGCAGCCCGGTCGCGAGCGGTGGCTCCCGCCGGGCGGCCGCCGCACCCCGCTGGCCTCGCCTGCGCAGGCGGGTTACGCCGCCGCGGGGCAGGTGCCGCCCCTGGTGCGCCAGCACGCCCTGGCCTTGGAGGCGGCGCTGCGGGAGGACGTCCCGGCCGCGTTCCGTGCCGTGGAGGAGGGGCTGGCCGGGATGGGCGGCCAGATCGACAGCCTGGACGACCCGTCGCTGCGGGCGCACGCGGCCCGGGCCGGCGGGCGGCTGGCGGCCTTCGGGCTGCGGCTGGCGGTGCGTGACGGGTGCGCCGAGGAGGTGTTCGAGTGGGCGGAGCGCTGGCGGGCCGTCACGGCGCCGGCCCACGCCCGCTCGCCGCACGGCGCGGGCCTGCCCGAGGTGCGGGCGGCGCTGGGGCGGGCCGCGCTGGTGGAGTACGTCACGGACGACAGCTCTCTTTTCGCCGTGGTGGTGACGGGGCAGCGGCTGGCGCTGCGGCCTCTGGGCGCGCTGCGGCCGGTCAAGGAGGCGCTGATCCGGTTGCGCTACTCGCTGCGCCGGTCGGCCCTGCACGACGGGGCGGCGGGGGCCGAGCCGGTCGCGGCTGCCGGGTCGGAGCTGGAGCTGCTCCTGCTGGCCCCGCTCGCCGCCGAGCTGGGCGAGCGTCCCCTGGTGGTGGTGCCCACGGGCATCCTGCACACCCTGCCCTGGGCGGCCCTCCCCTGCCTGCGCGAGCGCCCGGTGACGGTGGCGGCCAGCGCCCGCTCCTGGCTCGCCGCCACCCGCCACCCCTCCCCTCTCCGAACCCGTCGCCCACCCGGCCCCCGGGTCATGACCCGCCCTTCCGGCCCGCCGAGGACCACCTCTCCGGAGGCAGCGACACCACCCTCCGGCCTGGCAGGAACTCCGGCTCCGGGAACCACCCCACCCACCGACCCTCCCGAAGCCGGGACCACACCGCCCGCCGGTGTTCCGGGGGCGGGGGACTCTGATGGCGTCGTGCTTTCGGGGGCCGCGCATCCGGTCGGCTCTTCAGTCGATTCCTGGGTGGGGCTTTCTGGCGACTCCGGGTCGGGGCCGCTCAAGGTGGTTGCGGCGGCGGGGCCGGGGCTGGCGCACGCGTACGAGGAGAGGGACCGGGTGGTGGCATGTCATCCGGGGGCGCGACCGGTGGCCGCCCGGCGCGACGCGGTGCTGGCCGCGCTGGCCACTTGTGACGTGGTGCACCTGGCGGCGCACGGGGTGTTCCACGCCCGCAGCCCGCTGCTGTCGAGCATCACGCTGGAAGACGGCCCGCTCATGGCCTACGACCTGCTCGGCAGCTCGCGTACGGCCAGGCTGGTGGTGCTGTCGGCGTGCGACTCCGGCATGGCCAGGACGCCCACGGACGGCGCGCCGCTGGGCCTCGCGGGCGCGTTCCTGGCACAGGGGACGGCGTGCGTGGTGGCCGGGATGGTGCCGGTGTGCGACGAGGACGCGCTGGCCGTGATGAGCCGCTTCCACGAGTTGCTCGCCGCGGGTCACACCCCGGCGTCCGCGCTCGCGTACGCCTCGGCGCGGACCGGCATCACCGCCTTCACCTGCTTCGGCGCCGGCGACCAGCCTCTCATCCACCGCGAGCCGGACGCCGGGTGCCCTGCCGACATCGGCCGGGCACCAGTCCCGGTCCACGGCGAGGACGACCGGGAACGCGACAGGCGGCCCATCGTGCCGACCGGCTGACCTGACGAGCCGGCGTCGACACCCGAGCCCCGGCCCAGCCACCAGGCGGTCAGCCCGTGGCGACCGGTCTCGACGGGTCGGTCACCCAGTGGGACCAGGAGCCGACGTAGAGGGCCGCGGGCAGCCCGGCCACCTCCATGGCCAGCACCTGGTGGGCGGCCGTCACGCCGGAGCCGCAGTAGGCGCCCGCGGCGACCCCCTCGCGGGCGCCCAGCGCGGCGAAACGCTCCCGCAGCTCGCCGGGGGCCAGGAAGGTGCCGCCGGGAGTGACGTTCTCCGTGGTCGGGGCGCTGACCGCGCCGGGGATGTGGCCGGCCACCGGGTCGATCGGCTCGACCTCGCCGCGGTAGCGTTCGGCGGCCCTGGCGTCGAGCAGCACTCCCGAGGAGGCGAGGGCCGCCGCCCGGTCGGCGTCGAGCACGGGCATCCCGCCCGGCCTGGCCGTGAAGTCGCCGGGCGCAGGCACGGGCTCCTCCTTGACGACCGGCAGTCCGGCCGCCTCCCAGGCGGGCAACCCGCCGTCGAGGACCCGTACGTCCTGATGTCCGAAGTAGCGCAGCGTCCACCAGGCGCGGGCCGCCGCGGTCGAGGCGGTGTCGTCGTACACCACGACCGGCCGCGCGCCGGAGACGCCGAGCCGCCGCATCGCGCGCTCGAACGCGTCGACGGCGGGCAGCGGGTGGCGCCCGCCCTCGCCCGGCGGGCCGGCCAGAGCTCTGTCGAGGTCGCAGAAGACGGCGCCCGGCAGGTGGCCCTCGCGGTAGAGGTCCATGCCGGACGGGCCGCCGAGCCGCCAGCGAACGTCGAGCAGAGTGACGTCGCCGAGCGCGGCGAGGGCGGACGGAGTGATCAGTGGACCGGTCACCGGGTGCTCACCTCCAGGAGCGGGATGTTCTGCTCGGCCGTGGTCATCGAGCCGTGGTAGCCGGTGAAGAGGGCCTCGATGCGGTGTGTGGACGGGGCGGTGATGGCCAGGTCGGTGTAGGGGACGGCGACCACGTCGCCGATGCGGCCCAGCCATTCGGTCAGGACCCGCGGGCCGAACCAGCCGGACTCGACGGCCTCCTCCCTCGACACCACCCAGGCCCGGCCGCGCAGCGCCTCGCGCCAGGCGTCGAGCACCTCGGCCGCGGCGCCTTCCAGCGCGTACACGTGTCGCGCCCTGGCCTCGCCGCCGAGCATCGCCACCCCGTGGGCCAGCTCGGGGGTGGCCTCGGCGTCGAGCTTCTCCGAGGCGTTGACCATGCCGTGGTCGGCCGTCACGTAGAGGGCGGAGCCGGGAGGCAGGCCCGCGGCGATGCGCTCGGCCATGGCGTCGACGATGGCGAGCTGCGCCAGCCACTCCTCGGTGCCCCAGCCGGTCATGTGGCCGACCGCGTCGAGGTCGCCGTAGTAGACGGTGACGTGCGCGCGCGGCTGCCGCAGCTCGGCCAGAACCCGGGCGACCCGGTCGTCGACGGTCTCGGCCGCGGCGTAGCGGACGCCGCGGAAGACGGCGCCGGTCAGCCCGGAGCCTTCGAACTCGGCGGGCGCCACGTAGACGACGTCGAGGCCGGCGGCCGCGGCACGCTGGTAGACGGTCTCGGCGGGCTGCCAGTCGAGAGGGTCCATGGGCATCCCGGACCAGCGCAGGCAGTTGAACAGGCGGCCGGTGCCGGGGACGGCCAGGGTCAGGCCGAGCATCCCGTGCTCGCCGGGCGAGACGCCGGTGCCGAGCGAGCACAGGCTGGTCACGGTGGTGGCGGGGAACCCGGCGGTGAGCGTACGTGACCTGTCGAGCAGGCTCGCCAGGAACGGCGCCGAGGCGGCGTGCGCGGCCAGCAGCTCGGCGCCGAGGCCGTCGACCAGGAACAGGCAGGTGCGCTCGGCGGGCGGGAGGCCCAGGGGGTTGGGCCCATCGAGGCCCAGCGACGCCAGCAGCGACCGGGACAGATCGGGCAGTGACCCGGCTCCGTACGCCGGCACGAGGGGGCCGATGGTCATGCTCCGATCCTATCCGTCCCGTTCGCCGGCGGCCCAGGTGAAGATCCCGCAAGGCTTCGGAGCCGGGCCTCGCGGTGGCTGTGCCTCCGTGTACGACATCGGCCGCCGTTGCGCGCGGGAGTCCGGCCGGTACGACGTCGGCGACCGTCTCGGGTGGCGGAGCGTCAGGCGGCGGCGCGGGCGGTGGCTTCGGAAAGGGCCTTGGCGAAGGCCAGGACGTGGGTGACCGCCTCGGGGCCGTCGGCCGCCTCGCTGACCCGGAGGGAGAGGTCGTCGGCGGTGATGGCGCCGGTGTAGCCGTGGTCGGCCTCGCAGTTCTCGTCGCCGCAGGTGGCGGGCTCGAGGTCGACGTGGGAGATGGCGCCCCACCCGATCGTGAGCGTCACCTCCGTCGGGGGGACGCCGGGGACGTACGACGCCGGCTCGGGGACCACCCGGGTGACCGCCACCGACTGGATGCGGCCGAGCTGGACGGCCTCGGTGGTCGTGGAGGCGTGCGCGGTCGAGACGCCCTCCACGGCGGGGTGCTCGTCGGTGTGGCACACCAGGAGCCTCGTGCCCGTCAGCACCAGGACGGTGACGTGCCTGCGCACCTCCATCGCGGGATCGAAGGTGGCCTCGTGGTGCACCACGAAGGCCGTGACGGCCTCCTTGCCCAGCGCGGATTCGACCGCATCGGTGACGAGGTCGGGATAGTAGCCGCTGCGCTCGATCGCTTCACGCAGGCCCGCGGCTGAGACTCGGGTTTCCCTCATGGATCCAGTTTGCCAGGGTCGCACAGTGCAACCACCCGCCGGATGTAACGCTCTATAACGTCTGCGCGACCGCGTACGGGAACGCCGGAGCGGCCGGGAGCTAGCTGAGCCTGCGGGGGCCGCCGTCGAGGCGGGGGCCCGCGGGGGTGCGCAGGACGGCCCTGGCGTCGAGGATCGTCACGCCCTCCTCGCCCACGAGCACCTGGTCCAGGTCCAGCCTGGCCAGCTCCGGCAGGTCGTGGGCCAGGCGGCTCACCCTGACGAGCAGGTCCTCCAGGGCGTCCACCGCCACCGGCGGGTAACCGTACTCGCCGAACAGCAGCGGCGCGGCCCGCACCGAACGCACCAGCCCCGCCGCGTCCTCCCGGGTGAGCGGCGCCAGCCGGAAGCCCCGGTCGCGCAGCAGCCTGGCGGCCACCTCGCCCAGCCCGAACGACACGACAGGGCCGAACGCCGGGTCGTCGACGACGCTCACCACCGTCGGCACGGCCGGCTGTGGCGCCATCCGCTGGACGGCCAGCTCCACTCCGTCGCCGAGTTGCCGGGTGAACTCCTCGTACGCGTGCCGCACGGCGTCGGCGGTCGGCAGCCCGAGGCGTACCGTCCCCGCCCGGCGGGACGCTTCGGGGTCGGCCACCTTGAGCACGACCGGCCAGCCGAGCCGTTCGGCGGCCCGTGCGGCTTCGTCGGCCGAGCCGACCGCCTCGGCGGGCCAGACGGTCAGCCCGTAACAGGCCAGCAGCTCCGCGGCGTCGGCCTCCACGGGCGGCCCGGCCGCCGCGAAGTACGGAGCCCTCCCGCCTCCCGGCACGGCCTCCGTAGCACCCGTCCGATAAGGGCTCCCGGACGGGCGGGGATGCGATGTCCCTTCCGTATCACCGGACCGCACGACGGAACCGTCCTCCGGGGACACCCCGCCGGAGGCACCGGCCGCATCCTCCGCCGAAGATGGACGCGGGGCGGAGGAGTCCTCCAGAGGACCGTCCGCAGCGGAAGCGTCCGGCGAGCGCTTCCCACCTTCGGGAGACGCCTCGGCGGAGTCGGCCGTCTCGGGGGCGCCGGTGGTCTCAGAGAGTTCCGGTGGGAGGGCGCCCGCGAGTGTCTCGGTGGCCAAGGCGCGGACGCGGGCGGTGTCGACGTCCTCCAGTTCCGGGGGCGGCGCGGCCGGCTCGGCGCGCCAGCGGGCGTAGCGGACCGCCTGGGCGAGGGCGCGCACGGCTTCCTCGGGGGCCGCGTACGAGGGGATGGACCCGCGTTCCGGCGCGGGCCCGGCCCGCAGATGCGGATGCATGCCGAGATATCCCTCGAACGTGGCCAGCACCGGCTTCGACGCGCCCTTCGACACCCGCAGCAGCTCGGCCGCCACCCCGGCCGCGTCACCGGGGATGGGCGGCATGTAGATGACGACGGCCGCGTCCACCTCGGGTGAGGCCAGCTCGCCGGCGAGCCCCGTACCGAACTCGGACGGCCCCGCGGCCGCACCCAGGTTGACCGGCGGGCGCGGCGACAGACCGGCGGCGACGCAGGCGTCGGCGGCGAGCAGGCCGAGCGCGTCGGAGTTGGTGATCACGGCGACCCGCGGACCGGCGGGGAGCGGCTGGTAGGCCAGCAGCTGGCCGACGTCGAAGAGCTGGATCAGGTCGTCGACCCGGATCAGCCCCGCCTGCTCGAACAGCGAGCTGATCGCCGAGTCGGGCAGCCCCAGCTCCTGGGCGGAGTGACCGGAGGGGGTGCCGCCGCTCTTGACCACCACGATCGGCTTGCTGCGGGAGATCCGCCTGGCCAGGCGGGTGAACTTGCGCGGGTTGCCCAGCGACTCGAGGTAGAGCAGGATCACCTCGGTCGCGTCGTTCTCCTCCCAGTACTGCAACAGGTCGTTGCCCGACACGTCGGCCCGGTTGCCCGCGGAGACGAACGACGAGATGCCCATGCCCCGCTGCGCCACCCGCTGCAGCAGCGCGGTGCCGAGCGCGCCCGACTGGCTGAAGAAGCCGACCGTGCCGCGGCCGGGGACGGTGGCGGCGAGGGTGGCGTTGAGCTTGACGGCGGGGTCGGTGTTGGCGATGCCGAGACAGTTGGGGCCGACGACGCGCAGGCCGTGGGCGCGGGCGATGCGGGCCAGCTCGTCCTGTCTGGCGCGGCCCTCCTCGCCCAGCTCGCCGAAACCGGAGGAGACCACGACCAGCCCGTGCACGCCCTTGGCGGCGCACTCCTCGACGACGTCGAGCACGCTGCCGGCGGGCACCGCCACCACGGCCAGGTCGACCTCGTCGTCGATGGCGCCGATGCTCGGGTACGCGCGCACGCCCGCCACGGCGCGCGCCTCGCGGTGCACGGGATAGACGGGGCCGGTGAAGTCGGCGGCGAGCAGGTTGCGCAGCACGGTCTGGCCGACGCCGCCCGGCTCGCGTGAGACGCCGATGACCGCGACCGAGCCGGGGGCCAGCAGCCGGGCGATGGACCGGGCCTCGGCGCGGTGCTCGCGAGCCATGGTGACCTCGGTCGAGGTCTCGGTGGGGGTCAGGTCGAGGGTCATGCGGACCACGCCGTCGGCGAACCGGCTCTCGGCGGTGTAGCCGGCCTGGCGGAGCACGCCCATCATCTTCATGTTGGCGGGCAGCACGTCGGCGACGAAGCGCTCGATGCCGCGCTCGCGGGCGGTCGCCGCCAGGTGTTCGAGGAGCACCGAGGCCACTCCCCTGCCCTGGTGGGCGTCCTCGACCAGGAACGCCACCTCCGCCTCGCCCGGCCCGGTGCGGTCGTAGCGGATGACGGCCACCATGTCGGCCCCGATCGTGGCGATCAGGGCGACCCGGCCGACGTAGTCGACGTTGGTGAACCACCGCACCTCGCGGTCGGACAGCCGCGGCCGCGGCCCGAAGAACCGGAAGTAGATGGACTCGTCGGACAGCCGCGAGTAGAAAGCGCGCAGCCGGTCGGCGTCGGCGGGCCTGATGGGGCGCAGGTGAGCAGTGCCGCCGTCGGCCAGGACGACATCCGCTTCCCAGTGAGCGGGATATTGTGCCTCCACAGTCCCGAGACTAAACCCCCATCCCACATGCCAAGAATCCCCGGCCCGATTGGGCAACGGATGTGCATCGACTCAGGCCGGGTGTCGGGGGTCCGCCCCACGAGCAGCCCCGAAGCTGTTAGTTTTGCCGTGGCCAGGCTCGATCTGTAGCAGCAAGCAAGGTGGTGGCATCATGACGCGGGTCGTCGTGGTGGGCGATCTCATGACCGACGCGGTGGCGCGCGCCCGTTATGCGCTCGCCAGAGCGAGCGACACACCCGCGGTCGTGACCATGCACGGAGGCGGTTCGGGCGCCAACATCGCCTCGTGGCTGGCGGTCGAGGGCGCGGAGGTGGCCTTCATCGGCCGCCGCGGCGCCGACATCACCGGCCGTAACCGCGACATGGAGCTGATGGGCTACGGCGTCGACGCCCGGCTCGTCATGGACCCGGAGCGTCCCACCGGCACCTGCGTGGTGCTCGTGACGCACAAGGGCGAGCGCACCATGCTCTCCGACCCCGGCGCCAACGCGGCGCTGGCCCCCGAGGACCTGCCGCGCGACCTGTTCGGCGGCGGCCACCTCCACCTGTCCGGCTACACGCTGATCAACGAGGGCTCGCGCGAGGCCGGTCTCGCCGCGCTCGACATGGCGCGCCGCGCGGGGATGTCGATCTCCGTCGACTGCGCCTCGTCGGCCCCGCTCGAACGTACGGGCGCGGAGCCGTTCCTGGAGTGGACGGGCGGCGCCAAGCTGCTGTTCGCCAACACCGACCAGGCCAAGGTGCTGACCGGCCGCGACGATCCCGAGGCTGCGGCCAAGGTGCTGACCGCGTGGTTCCCGCAGGTCGTGATCAAGATGAACGCCGAGGGCGCGTTGTGGTACGGCAACGGCCGCCCCGAGCCGGTGCGGGCGCCGGCCGAGCCGGTCGACCGCATCGTCGACGGCACGGGCGCGGGCGACGCGTTCTGCGCCGGGTTCCTGCCGGCGTGGCTGGCGGGCAAGCCCGCGGCGGAGTCGCTGAGCGCCGGCTGCAGCCTGGCCTCCAAGGCCATCGTGCACCTCGGCGCCCGCCCGCGCCTCTAGCGGGTCCTGCCTGGCGGGTCGCGCCTCAGACGGGCCGCGCCTTCAGCAGGCCACGCCTTCAGCGGGTCGCGCCTTCAGTTGGCCTTGCACGCGTCCGTGACTGCCCGGCGATCCCCGGTCCGTCGCCGTACGAGACCCCCGGTTTCTCGGCGAGAGCGGCGTCTACCTGCGCGTTCAACGTCAGGCGAGCAGGTGACAGGCAAACTGCCGCACGCCGGCATCACCAACGACGCCCGGGGCGGCGTGGCGCTTCCCGCGAGAGGCCCAGGGCGGCGTGGGCGCTTCCCGCAAAGGGCTGTGGCGGCGTCGCGCTTCCACAAGAGGCTGAAGCAGCACCCGCTTCACGCGCGAGGCCTACGGCACGGCGCTTCACACGAAAGGCTGAGGCGGCGCTCGCCGGGCTGGGCTGATCGGCAAGGCCTGGGCCGCCGACCGGCGCGGACGCGCATCAGCCCCGCGTACGGGACAAGCCGGGCGCGCGCATCAGCCCCGTGTACGGGACGAGCCGGGCGCGCGCTGATCAGGATGTGACGGCCAGGGTCAGTGGGAGGACGGCCGGGGCGCCCGCGTGGCGGACCAGGGCGGCGCCGAGGGTCACGGTCCAGCCGGTGTCGACGCGGTCGTCGACCAGCAGCACCGGGCCGCCGCACGCCGCCACCGCGGCGCCCAGCTCCTTCGGCATGGCGAGCGTCGCCCGTACGGCCTGGACCCGCTTGGCGCTGTTGAACTGCCGGCCGGGCGGCCCCGACCGGTAGCCCAGCTCGCCGAGGTAGGTCAGGCGGCCGACCTGCGCGAGCCGTTCGCCGAAGGCGCGGACCAGCAGCGGCCTGGCCGAGGAGGGCACGCCGACCACGGCCACCGGCCGCTGCTCCCACTCCCAGGCGGACAGCACCTTGATCACGGCCGCGAACATGTCGTCGGGCATCGGCCCGTCGGGGCCCTGGAACAGGTCGCGCAGGCGGTTGCCCCAGCCGATGTCGGTCAGCCGGCCGAGGGCGCGGCCGGGCTCGGCCCGGAGCTCAGGCTTGATCTTGCCGGACAGGTCGGCCAGCCCCGTCGGCCACTGCTTGCGGGGGTCGATCTCCACGCCGGGCCGGGCCAGCCGCTCGCGGGCGCGCTCGACGGCCGGGGCGGCGATGCCGGGCGAGCGGTGGTGGCCGGTGCAGTTGTCGCAGCGGCCGCACGGCCCGGCGGCCTCGTCGTCGAGCAGCTCGCGCAGGTAGTGCTCGCGGCAGCGGTCGGTGGTGAGGTAGCCCAGCATGGCCTCCTGCTCGGCCCCGCGCTCGGCGGAGATGCGGGAGTAGCGCTCGGCGTCGTAGGCCCACGGCTCGCCGGTGGCCTCCCAGCCGCCCTTGACCCGGCGCACCGCGCCGTCGACGTCGAGCACCTTGAGCATCATCTCCAGGCGGCTGCGGCTCAGGTCGACGGCGGTCTCCAGGGCGGGGGTGGACATGACGCCCCGGTCCTCCAGCGTCTGGAGCACGGTGCGGACGACCGGCTCGGGCGGGAACGCGAGGGAGGCGAAATAGGCCCAGATGTCGCGGTCTTCGGTGCCGGGCAGCAGGATCACCTCGGCCCGCTCGACGCCGCGCCCGGCCCGGCCGACCTGCTGGTAGTAGGCGACCGGCGACTGGGGGGCGCCCACGTGGACGACGAACCCGAGGTCGGGCTTGTCGAAGCCCATGCCGAGCGCGCTCGTCGCCACCAGCGCCTTGATCTTGTTGGCGAGCAGCGCCTCCTCGGCCGCCAGCCGCTCGGCCGGCTCGGTCTGGCCGGAGTAGGCGGCCACCTCGTGGCCCTGGTCGCGCAGGTGGCCGGCGATCTCGTGGGCGGCGGCGACGGTGAGGGTGTAGACGATGCCGGAGCCGGGCAGCTCGTGCAGGGTCTGGGACAGCCAGGCCAGCCGCTGCTCGGCGCTCGGGAGCCTGACGACGCTCAGGTGGAGGCTCTCGCGCTCCAGCGGCCCGCGCAGGACCAGGGTGTCCTCGCCCATCTGCTCGGCGACGTCGCGGGTGACGCGGGCGTTGGCCGTGGCGGTGGTGGCGAGCACCGGGATGCCGGGCGGCAGCTCCTCGAACAGCGTGGCCAGGCGGCGGTAGTCGGGGCGGAAGTCGTGGCCCCAGTCGGAGATGCAGTGGGCCTCGTCGACCACGACCAGGCCGGCGCTCTCGGCCAGCTCGGGCAGGACGTTGTCGCGGAAGTCGGGGTTGTTGAGCCGCTCGGGGCTGACCAGGAGCACGTCGACCTGGCCGGCGGCGACCTCGCCGTAGACCTCCTCCCACGCCTCGGGGTTGGCCGAGTTGATCGTCACGGCGCGGATGCCGGCGCGTTCGGCGGCGGCGATCTGGTTGCGCATGAGGGCGAGCAGCGGCGAGACGATGACCGTGGGCCCCTCGCCCAGCTCGCGCAGCAGGGCGGTGGCCACGAAGTAGACCGCGGACTTGCCCCAGCCGGTGCGCTGCACGACGAGCACCCGGCGCCGGTCGACGACCAGCGCCTCGATGGCGGTCCACTGGTCGTCGCGCAACCGGGCGTGCTCGCCCGCCAGCGCCCGCAGCTTCTCCTCGGCCTCTTCGCGCAGCATCGCCGCGTCGGGGGCGTCAATCATGGGTTCCTTGTTACCAGGTCCGGCCGACGATTCCGAGCCGGGGCGATGGAGTCGCACGCACCCTCTTTTCTTCGGCACAATGTTCGACATGGCCCGACGCAGCACCGCACCCCCTCCCGAGGACTTCGAGGAGCGCATCGTCGACATCGACGTGTCGTCCGAGATGCGCACGAGCTTCCTCGAGTACGCCTATTCCGTCATCTACCAGCGGGCGCTGCCCGACGCCCGCGACGGCCTCAAGCCGGTGCAGCGGCGCATCCTCTACTCGATGAGCGAGATGGGCCTGCGGCCCGACCGGGGGCACGTCAAGTCGTCCCGCGTGGTCGGCGACGTCATGGGCAAGCTCCACCCGCACGGCGACAGCGCCATCTACGACGCGCTGGTGCGGCTGGCGCAGCCGTTCTCGATGCGGCTGCCGCTGGTCGACGGCCACGGCAACTTCGGCTCGCCCGACGACCTGCCCGCGGCCATGCGTTACACCGAGGCCAGGCTGGCCCCGGCGGCGATGCTCATGGTGGAGTCGATCGACGAGGACACCGTCGACTTCAAGCCCAACTACGACGGGCAGGAGACGGAGCCGACGGTCATGCCGTCGGCGTTCCCCAACCTGCTGGTCAACGGCACCACCGGCATCGCGGTCGGCATGGCGACCAACATGGCGCCGCACAACCTGACCGAGGTCGTCGCCGCCGCCCGCCACCTGATCAAGAAGCCGGCGGCGACGCTCGACGAGCTGATGAAGTTCGTGCCCGGGCCCGACCTGCCGACCGGCGGCACCATCATCGGCCTGCAGGGCGTCCGCGACGCCTACGAGACCGGGCGCGGCACCTTCCGCATGCGGGCCACCTGCACGGTCGAGCAGATCACCCCGCGCCGCAAGGGCATCGTCGTCACCGAGCTGCCCTACAACGTCGGCCCCGAGCGCGTGGTCACCAAGATCAAAGAGCTGGTGACCAGCAAGAAGCTGCAGGGCATCGCCGATCTCAAGGACCTCACCGACCGGCACAAGGGCCTGCGCCTGGTCATCGAGATCAAGAACGGCTTCATCCCCGAGGCGGTGCTGGAGGAGCTCTACCGGCTGACGCCGATGGAGGAGACCTTCGGCATCAACAACGTCGCGCTGGTCGACGGCGAGCCGCGCACGCTCGGCCTGCGCGAGCTGCTCCAGGTGTACGTGAACCACCGGCTGGAGGTCGTCCGGCGGCGCTCGGAGTTCCGGCGCCGCAAGCGCGAGGACCGGCTCCACCTGGTCGACGGCCTGATCGTCGCGCTGCTCAACATCGACGAGGTCATCCAGGTGATCCGCGCGTCCGACGACTCGGCGCAGGCGCGCGAGCGGCTGATGAGCGTGTTCGACCTGACCGAGGTGCAGGCCTCCTACATCCTCGACACGCCGCTGCGCCGCCTGACCCGCTACGACAAGCTGGAGCTCGACCGCGAGAAGGAGACGCTCACCGAGGAGATCGCCGAGCTGACCGCGATCCTCTCGTCGGAGACGCGGCTGCGCCAGGTGGTCTCCGGCGAGCTGGCCGAGGTGTCGAAGAAGTACGGCACGCCGCGCCGCACCGAGCTGCGTGAGGCCTCCGGGCAGACCCGCACCCCGGTGGTGTCGCTGCAGGTGGCCGACGACCCGTGCCTGGCGCTGCTGTCGTCCACGGGCCTGCTGGCGCGCACCGCCGACGCCGAGCCGCTGGCGGCCGAGGGCGGCCGTTCGCCGCACGACGTGCTGGTCTCCGTCGTCCGCACGAGCGTGCGGGGCGAGGTGGGCGTGGTGACGTCGCAGGGCCGGCTGATCCGCGTCCAGGTGGTCGACCTGCCGACGCTGCCTGCCTCGGCCGCCCCGCCGACCCTGTCGGGCGGGCATCCGGTCTCCGAGTTCGTGTCGCTGGAGCCCGGCGAGACCGTGGTGGGGCTGGGTTCGCTCGACCCGTCGGGGCCGGGCCTGGCGCTCGGCACGGCGCAGGGCGTGATCAAGCGGGTGGTGCCCGAATACCCCGCCAACCGCGACGACTTCGAGGTGATCACGCTCAAGGACGGCGACACGGTGGTGGGCGCCGTCGAGCTGGAGTCCGAGGAGCACGACGTGGTGTTCATCACGTCCGAGGCCCAGTTGCTGCGTTTCCCGGCGTCGCTGGTCAGGCCGCAGGGGCGGCCGGCGGGCGGCATGGCGGGCGTCCGCCTCGACGGCGCCGCGCGGGTGATCTGGTTCGGTGTGGTCGACCCGTCCAGGCCCGCCCGGGTGGTGACGGTGGCGGGCTCGTCCACCGCGCTTCCCGGCACGCAGATCGGCGGCGGCAAGGTGTCCGACTACGCCGACTTCCCGGCCAAGGGCCGGGCCACGGGCGGGGTGCGCGCCCAGCGGTTCCTGAAGGGCGAGGACGTGCTGTTGCTGGCCTGGGCGGGCCCGGCGCCGGCCAGGGCGGTATCCCCGGTGGGCAAGCCGGTGCCGCTGCCCGAGGAGCTCGGCCGCCGCGACGGCTCCGGGGTCCGTCTCACCCACACCATCGGCGCCGTCGGCGGCGCCCTGGCCTCCGTCCCCACGCCCGCCTCCGCGACGCCGGAAGGCTGAGCCGGGTCCCATGTCACCCGTCCCGGTCTCCGGGGCGGGTCTCACAGGCGCGTGCCAGGAGGCCCAGGGTCAGGTCCGGCTCCAGGTCCTCGAAGTTCCACGCTCCCCGCCGGTAGGCGTGGTTGCTGACCCAGAAGGCCATCGTGCCGTCGCCTGGGGACAGCGCGTAGTTCGCCGGCGACCATCCGTTGCCTCCGTCGTGCCAGGCGATCCGGCCGTCGCCGGTGCCGCGGATGTTCCAGCCGTACGCGTACGCCTCGTCCGAGTCCGGCACCGGCGCGTACGCGGTGAAGAGCTTCTTCCTGGCTCGCCGCCGGCAGGACGGCGTCGCCGGTCAGCGCGCGGTGCCAGCGGAACAGGTCACGTGCGGTCGACAGCATGCCGCCGTTGCCCCGCAGGTTCCAGTGCGGGCCGTCGTCCGCCCACGGATGCTCGTACGGCCGGCCCCGGTCGCTCCCCCGGGCGTCGTACTCGACGGCGACCCGGTGGCGGTCCCAGCGGGGGAGCACGTAACCGGTCGCCGTCATTCCGGCGGGCCCGAACAGGTGCTCGGCCAGGAAGCCCTCGTAGCTCAGGCCGGAGACCCTCTCCACGATCGCGGCCAGCACGCTGTAGCCGGTGTTGGAGTAGCGGAACTCCGCTCCCGCCGGTTCGGCGGCCGGCGCCCCGACCAGCAGGCCGTCGCGCGACACCGGGTCGTGGTCGTCACCGAGCGCTTCCGGCAGGCCCGCGGTGTGCGTCAGCAGGTGGTGCAAGGTGATGCCGCGCTCGCCGCCGGGGAGCGGCCCGAGATGCGCGCTGATGGGGTCGGTCACCCGGAGCTCCCCCATCGCCTCCAGCTTCAGGATCGCCGCCGCGGTGAACTGCTTGGTGATCGACATGACGTCGTACACGGTGTCGCAGGTGGCGGCGATCCGCGCGGCGCGGTCGGCCAGGCCGAAGCCTTCGCAGTAGGTGATCCGGTCGCCGTGCGCGGTGATGACGGTGCCGCCTGACCCGTCGGGCAGTGTGCGCGCCAGGAAGCCGGCGACGTCCCGCCCTACTCCACCGCCTCCACCATGCTCGGCAGGGACCGGCTGCCGCGCGAGGAGCTCCTCGTGACGTTCGTCAGGGCCTGCGGTCTCGACGGGGACGACGCACGATCGTGGGTGACCGCCCGTGCGGAGATCGCCGCCGGCACGGCGGCCCCACCGGCGGTCCGGGAACGCCTGCGCCCGGTCGCCGTGGTGGCAGCCGCGCTGATCATGTCCTTCGCCGGCGGTGCCGCGTTCGCGGCGCATGCCGGGGGCGAGACGACAGCGGCCGAGGAGACGGTGATCCTCGGTCCGTGAGCTCGTGCCTGCTCACGTACCCGTGGAGGTCTTCTCGGGCAGGCGGCGGGCGAAGGCGGGGGCGCGTTCGGGGCGCGGGCCGACGCCGATGAGGTACGCCGGGACGTACGAGAGCGCCGGGAAGCGGCGCATGATCCACACCAGCGACCTGGGCGGCCCCGACCAGGTGCCCTGGATGACCCGCAGGGTGAACGCCCGGTGCAGCAGCCGCTGGAGGGTCTGCACGGCCACCGTCGGCATGAGGCGGCGGGCGCGGACGCGGGCGAGCGCGGCGGGCGTGGGCCGCCCCTTGCGCAGGGGTACGGCCAGGAGCGTCGCGGCGGCGACCGCGTCCTGGACCGCCAGGTTGATGCCGACGCCGCCGACCGGCGACATGGCGTGGGCCGCGTCGCCGATGCACAGCAGCCCGTCGGCGTGCCAGCGGGTCAGCCGGTTGAGCCGGACGTCCAGGTGCTTGACGTCGTCCATCGAGGTCAGCTCGTCCACCTCGCCGGCCAGCGCGGGCACCGCCGCGGCGATCTCGCGGCGGAGGGGTCCGAGCCCGCGGGCGCGGAACTCGCGGTCGTGGCCCTTGGGGCCGAGGTAGCCGACCTGGAAGTGGGTCTCGCGGGGCAGGACGATGAGCAGGCGGTCGCCGACGACGCGCGGGACGAGCGCCCCGATGCCGTTCTCCCGGTCGCGCGGCAGCCGGAACCACCACACGTCGAACGGCACCCCGTACTCCTTGACGCGCAGACCGGCCCCGCGGCGGGCGAGGGACCAGCGGCCGTCGCAGGCCAGGGTCAGGTCGGCGCGGATCTCCCCGTCCTGTCCGCCGGCGGTGCGGTAGCGCACCCCGGCGATCCGCCCGCCCTCGTGGATGAGACCGGTGACCTCGGTGCGCATCCGCAGGGTGAAGCCGGGCTCCTCGCGGGCGGCCCCGGCCAGCAGGTTCAGCAGGTCCCACTGCGGGACCATGGCGATGTACGGGCGGCGGACCTTGAGCCGCGACAGGTCTCCGATGACCACCGGCCCGTCGGCGGCCGGGAACGCGATCTCGGTGATGTGATATTGGGGCAGCCGGTCGAACCGGTCGCCCAGGCCCAGGTCGTCGAGCAGGGCGAGCGTCGACGGGTGGACGGTGTCGCCCCTGAAGTCCCGCAGGAAGTCGGCGTGCTTCTCCAGCACCGTCACCCGCACGCCCGCCCGGGCGAGCAGCAGCCCGGCGACCATGCCGGCGGGGCCGCCCCCGATGATGACGCAGTGTCCGGTCATCGCTCTCACCAGATTTCATCACTCGTTGAATAAGGTCATCTTGCGCCTCTGGTTCACTCTCGTCAAGAAACGTCTGTTATGAACCACGGCCCGTGTCCGATCTCTTGGCGAGAGCGCTCTCTGGGAGGTTCAGTGATCCGATTAAGAACTCCGCTGTGGGCCGCGGCGGCCGTGCTCGCCTCGCTCCTGGTGGCACCACCCGTGCAGGCGTCCGCCGAGCCGCACACCGTGACCGACTTCGAGTCCGCCACCCTGCCGCCCGGCGTGACCGGCTGGGGCAACGACGCGGCCTCCACCCCCACGCTCACCGTGACCCCCGCCGACGACCGTCCGGGCGCGGCGGCGGGCAACCGGGCGTTGAGCACCGTCTACACGGTCAGCCAGTGGGGCGGCTGGTCTCACGACCTGACCACCGCCCAGGACTGGTCACCGTACGAGGGATTCTCGTTCTGGGTGAAGGGCGCGGGCACCGGCCAGCGCGTCTTCTTCGAGGTCAAGGACGGAGGAGGTGGCGCGGGCAGCGCCGAGCTGTTCGAGTCGTCGTTCACCGACGACACCGCCGGATGGCGGCAGGTCAGCGTGCCGTTCGCGGACTTCACCCGCCGCGCCGACTACCAGCCGGGCGGCTCGCCCACCGACGGCGAGCTGGACCTGATCGCCATGTGGGGCTACTCGATGCGGCTCCCCGCCGCCTCCTCGGGCACGCTGCTCTGGGACGACGTCCAGGTGTACGGGACGGCGCCGCCCCGGCCGGCCCGGCTGGCCACCGACGAGCCGGTCTACCCGGTCAAGGAGCGCGGCTCGGCCGAGGTGCGGGTGTCCGTCAGCACGGCCACCGGCGGGCCGCTCCCCTCGGACCTGACCGTGCACTACGCCACCGGCGCCGGCACCGCCACGCCCGGCGAGGACTACACCCCCGCCGCGGGCACGCTCACCTTCCCGGCGGGCACCCCCTCGGGCACGGCCAGATCGTTCCTGGTCAGGACCAAGGGCGACCGCGACGCCGAGGTCGCCGAGACCATCCCGATCCTGCTGTCCGGCGAGGGCGTCAGGCCGCCGGCCGAGAACCCGGTCGTCGTCATCGACGCGCACGGCCTGCCGTACCTGGACGAACGCAGGCCCGTCAGACAGCGGGTGGCCGACCTGCTCGGCCGGATGACGCTGGAGGAGAAGGCCGGGCAGATGACGCAGGCCGAGCGCGGCGCGCTCGGCAGCCAGAACGACATCGCCGCCTACCTGCTCGGCTCGCTCCTGTCGGGCGGCGGTTCCACGCCGGCCACCAACACGCCCGAGGCGTGGGCGGACATGATCGACGGCTTCCAGCTCCGCGCCCGGCAGACCCGGCTGCAGATCCCGCTCATCTACGGCGTGGACGCGGTGCACGGCCACAACAACGTGGTCGGGGCGACTATCTTCCCGCACAACGTCGGGCTGGGCGCCGCCCGCGACCCCGCACTCACCGAGCGGACGGGGAAGATCACCGCACGCGAGGTGAAGGCGACCGGCGTCCCGTGGAACTTCTCGCCGTGCCTGTGCGTGTCCCGCGACGACCGGTGGGGCCGCGCGTACGAGTCCTTCGGCGAGGACCCCGCGCTGGTGAAGCGGATGGCGACGATCATCGACGGGATGCAGGAGAACGGCGTCCTGGCCACCGCCAAGCACTACGTCGGCGACGGCGGCACCACGTACGGCTCGTCCACGACCGGGAACTACACCATCGACCAGGGCGTCACCGAGGTGAGCCGGGCCGAGCTGGAGGCGATCCACCTGTCGCCGTTCGCCGAGGCGGTGAAGCGTGAGGTGGCGACGGTCATGCCGTCGTTCTCCAGCGTGGACTCCGGCGACGGGCCGCTGAAGATGCACGCGCACCGGGAGCTGATCACGGACGTGCTGAAGGGGCGGCTCCGGTTCAAGGGGTTCGTGGTCAGCGACTGGCAGGCGATCGACCAGATCCCCGGCGACTACGCGAGCGACGTGCGGACCTCGGTGAACGCCGGGCTGGACATGATCATGGTGCCGTACGCGTACCAGGAGTTCGTCGGCGCGCTGAAGGCCGAGGCGCGGGCCGGGCGGATCCCGATGTCGCGGATCGACGACGCGGTCGCCAGGATCCTCACCCAGAAGTTCGAGGCGGGCCTGTTCGAGCGCCCGTACGCGGACCGGTCACGGCTGGCCGAGGTGGGCTCGCCCGCGCACCGCGAGGTGGCCCGCGAGGCCGCCGCCCGCTCGCAGGTGCTGCTGAAGAACGACGGCGGCCTGCTGCCGCTGGACCGGGACGCCCGCGTGTACGTGGCGGGCTCGAACGCCGACGACATCGGCAACCAGTCCGGCGGCTGGACCATCACCTGGCAGGGCTCGTCCGGGCCGATCACGCCGGGCACCACGATCCTGTCGGCGATCCGGAAGCGCGCCCCGTCCGTCACCTACTCGCGCGACGCCTCGGCGCCGCTCGACGGGCATGACGTGGGCGTGGTGGTCGTCGGCGAGACCCCGTACGCGGAAGGCCAGGGCGACGTGGGCGTCAATGGGCGCACGCTGAACCTGACCGGCGCGGACCGGGCCGCGATCGACCGGGTGTGCGGGGCGATGGACTGCGTGGTGCTGGTCGTCTCCGGCCGGCCGCTGCTGCTCGGCGACCTGTCGCGGGTGGAGGCCGTGGTGGCGGCCTGGCTGCCGGGCACCGAGGGCGACGGCGTGGCCGACCCGTTGTTCGGCGCGGTCCCGTACACCGGGCGGCTCCCGTTCACCTGGTTCCGCGGCGAGGAGCAGGTGCCGATCAACGTCGGCGACGCCTCCTACGACCCGCTCTACCCGTACGGGTGGGGGCTGCGCACGGACTCCGGCCTCGACCGGCTCAAGAAGGTACGCGACCGGCTGCTCAAGGGCGACGGACCGGCGAAGGCAGCGGCGGCGGCGCTGACCCCGGCGCTCCGTCCCGGCAACTGGCACCCCGGCGGCACCATCCGGAGCACCGCGGCCGTCCAGAGTGCGGCGGCGCTGCTCGAAAGGTCGCGCAGCGCCACCTTCCAGCAGGGTGACACGGTCGTCTCGGTGGCCAGGGACGCCGCCCAGGCGGCCGGCAAGCGGTTCGACCTGCAGGCGCGGGCGGACCACGAACTGGCCTCCGGCGACCTGAGCGAGGCGGTGGAACTGCTGGCGCGGTCGGCCCGCTAGACCGTCAGGCAGAACGGGTGTCCGGCCGGGTCGAGGAAGACCCTGAAAGCGTCGTCCTCGCTCGGCTGGACCTCCGCCTTGGTCGCGCCGATCTCCAGCACCCGTTTCTCCGCGTCGTCGAGATCGTCCACCCGAAGGTCGAGGTGGAGCTGCTGCGGCCGCTCCCCCTCCGGCCACATCGGCGGCCGGTAGTCCTCCACCAGCTGGAACGCCAGCCGGTCCGGCGATCCGCCGTCGCTCACCACCACCCAGCCGTCGTCCTCGTCCGTGATCGGCCAGCCGAGCAGGCGGGAGTAGAACCGGGCCAGAGCCGACGGGTCCGGGCAGTCGAACACCGTCGACCGGAACCGGGCGATGCCTTCCATGGATTCACCTCCGACAGGGACGACCGGCGACAATGGGAGACATGGCTGCGCATTCGTTCATGGTTCCGCTCGGCACACCCGCACCGCACTTCGACCTGACGGCCGTCGACGGCGGCAGTGTGTCCCTCGCCGACCTCGAAGGCTCCCCCGCCACCCTCGTGATCTTCCTGTCGAACCACTGCCCCTACGTCCGCCACATCGAGCACGGACTCGGGCAGCTGACCGCCGAATACGGCTCCCGCCTTTCGGTCGTCGCGATCTGCAGCAACGACAGCGTGAACTACCCCGACGACGATCCCACACACCTGGCCGAGCAGGCGGCCAGGGCCGGCTTCACCTTCCCCTACCTGCTCGACGACACACAGGAGGTGGCCAAGGCCTACCGCGCGGCCTGCACGCCCGACTTCTTCCTGTACGACGCCGCTCTGAAGCTGGCCTACCGGGGCGAGTTCGACGGCGCCAGGCCGGGCAACAAGGTCCCGGTGACGGGCGCCTCGCTCCGGGCCGCCGTCGACGCGCTGCTGGCCGGCAAGCCCGTCGAGGACGACCAGACGCCGTCGCTGGGCTGCGGCATCAAGTGGAAGCCGGGCAACGAACCGGCCTGAGGAGCCGGGGGCCGCACGTCAGCATGGTCTGGTGCCGTGTTCCTGGTCGCGCCGCCCGGCGGCGGTGATCGCCGCCGGGAGCGACAGGAGGAGCTCGTGCGGCTCGGCTCCCTCCCACGTGCGCACGAGCCGGGTGCCGGCCTCGCCGGGGTCGAACGCCTCGCAGCCGAGCGGCCCGTAGCAGCCGGCCTGGTCGAGCATGAGGATCAGCGGGTCGTCGTCGGCCAGCCCGCCGGCGTAGGCGGCGGCGTCGAGCAGGGCCAGCGTGCGCCTGGCGTTGCATCCGCCGTCGTCGGACTCCACTCGATCCAGACAGCGCCGGGCCTGGGCACGGAGATACGCGGCAAGCGATTCGGACCTGCTCAAGACGACCTTCTTCGATCATGCGCACAATGGGCTACGGAATCATCACGCAAAGTTAGCAGTGATCGCGTGAGCTTGCTCACCTCCGGCGAATTCGTGGCCCCCGGACGCATCGACGAAACGGTCATGGGGGATCATCTTTGGCATGGATGCGTTCGACGACCTCTTTGCCGCCAACGCCGAGTTCGCCCGCACCTTCCGCGGGTCCGACCTGACCGGGCGCGCGGCACGTGGGCTGGCAGTAGTCACCTGCATGGACTCGCGTATCGACCCGCTCGGCCTGCTGGGGCTGCAGCCGGGCGACGCGAAGATCCTGAGGAACGCCGGCGCGCGGGTCACCGACGACGTCCTGCGTACGCTCGTGCTGGCGGTCTACCTGCTGGGGGTGGAGCGGGTGCTGGTCATGCCGCACACCGACTGCGGCATGACCAAGGCCACCGACGCGGACGTGCACCAGCTGACCCGTGACCAGGGCGTGGACACCCGGAGCCTGGAGTTCCACATGGTGCCGGACCAGACCGAGGCTCTCGTGCACGACCTGACCCGCATCACGTCGTCACCGTTCCTGCCGGCGGGCATGCCGGTCGTGGGCGCCGTCTACGACGTGAAGACGGGCCGCCTGATCCCGCTCGGCTGACCCCCGGGCGCGGGGTCAGGCGTCGATGTGGTCGCGGTCGACCTCGGCGGCGCTCTTGACGATGAACTCGCGGCGCGGGGCCACGTCGCTGCCCATCAGCAGGCTGAAGATCTGCTCCGCCTCCTCGGCGGCCTCGATGCGGACGCGGCGCAGGATGCGGTGGCGCGGGTCCATGGTGGTCTCGGCCAGCTGGTCGGCGTCCATCTCGCCGAGGCCCTTGTAGCGCTGGACCGGGTCCTTCCAGCGCTTGCCGCGCCGCTCCAGGTCGCGCAGCACCTTGTGCAGCTCGGCGTCGGAGTAGCAGTAGATGTACTTGTCCTTGCCGCGCCCGGGGTTGGTCAGCTCGATGCGGTGGAGCGGGGGGACCGCGGCGAAGACCCTGCCCGCCTCCACCATGGGCCGCATGTAGCGGTGGAAGAGCGTGAGCAGCAGGCAGCGGATGTGGGCGCCGTCGACGTCGGCGTCGGCCATGAGAATGATCTTGCCGTAGCGGGCGGCGTCGATGTCGAAGGAGCGGCCGGAGCCCGCGCCGACGACCTGGATGATGGCGGCGCACTCGGCGTTCTTCAGCATGTCGCTGACGGACGCCTTCTGCACGTTGAGGATCTTGCCGCGGATCGGCAGCAGGGCCTGGAACTCGGAGTCGCGGGCCAGCTTGGCGGTGCCTAGGGCGGAGTCGCCCTCGACGATGAACAGCTCGCTGCGGTCGACGTCGTCACTGCGGCAGTCGACGAGCTTGGCGGGCAGCGCGGAGTTCTCCAGTGCGCTCTTGCGGCGCTGGTTCTCGCGGTGCTCGCGGGCGGCGATGCGGGCCTTGGCGGCGGCGACGATCTTCTCCAGCACCGCGCGCAGCGGCTGCTTGTAGCCGCGCGGCGGATTGTCGAACAGCTCCTTGAGATCGCGGCTGACGACGTGGGAGACGATGCGGGCGGCGGCGGAGGTGCCGAGGACCTCCTTGGTCTGGCCCTCGAACTGCGGCTCCGGCACGCGGACGGTGACGACCGCGGTGAGCCCTTCGAGGATGTCCTCCTTGGTGACGGGGTCGTCGCCGTTCTTGAGCAGGCGGGTCTCGCGGAGCTGCTCGTTGATCGTGCGGACGAGGCCGCGCTCGAAGCCGTTGACGTGGGTGCCGCCCTTGGGGGTGGCGATCACGTTGACGAAGGAGCGGACCGTGGACTCGTACCCCTTGCCCCAGCGCACGGCCACGTCGACGCTGAGCTCGCGCTGGACCTCGGTGGAGGTCATGTGGCCCTGGTCGTCGAGGACGGGCACGGTCTCGCGGAAGTGGCCCACGCCCTGCAGCCGCAGCACGTCGCAGACGGCCTCGTCGCGGGCGAGGAACTCGGTGAACTCGGAGATGCCGCCCTCGAAGCGGAACTCGTCGCGGACCTGCTCCTCGTGGCGGCTGTCGACGACGGCGAGGGTGAGGCCGGGCACCAGGAAGGCGGTCTGGCGGAGCCGGACGTGGATCTCGTCGAGCGACACCTCGGCGTCGGGCAGGAAGATCTGCTTGTCGGCCCAGAAGCGCACGCGGGTGCCGGTGACCTTCTCGGGCAGCTTGCCGCCGTCGCGCAGGCCGGACTTCTTCTTGAACTTGGCGGTCGGCTCCGGCCCGTCGAACACGCCGGGCACGCCGCGCCGGAAGCTCATCTCGTGGACCTTGCCGTCGCGGTCGACCTGGATGTCGAGCCGCGCCGACAGGGCGTTGACCACGGAGGCGCCGACGCCGTGGAGGCCTCCCGAGGCGGTGTAGGAGCCGCCGCCGAACTTGCCGCCCGCGTGGAGCTTGGTGTAGACCAGCTCGACGCCCGCCAGGCCGCTCTTGGGCTCGACGTCGACGGGGATGCCGCGGCCGTTGTCGCGCACCTCGATGGAGCCGTCGGCGTGGAGCTCGACCTCGATGCGGTCGCAGTGGCCGCCCAGCGCCTCGTCGACGCCGTTGTCGACGATCTCCCAGAGGCAGTGCATGAGCCCGCGGCTGTCGGTGGATCCGATGTACATCCCCGGGCGCTTGCGGACGGCCTCGAGGCCCTCGAGCACCGAGAGGTGCCGAGCCGTGTAACCCGCCTCCACTACCGTCACTCCAGCCCTCCGGGTCTATAGTTCGAACACGTGTGCGTAGCTTACCGTTCTTCCCTTACGCACGCGTACAAGCTTGCCATGGCGCCATGTTTGCCGTTACCAGCAGGGTGATCCCCATTACTTTCGGACACATTCCGCTCTGGGCGTAGAGACCTGTGGGTTGGGAACGTCCACGTCCGGTTAGATGTTGTTCCAAGTGACTGACGCCAGATCCTCGCTTCGGCGGGGGTGACCCGAAAGGCGATACGTGACTGGAGCTCTTGCCCCCGTTAAGCCGCTGACGGCCCTCGACCGCTGCGACCGTTGCGGTGCCCAGGCGTACATTCGCGCGACCCTGCCGGTAGGTGGGGAGCTGCTGTTCTGCGCCCACCATGGGCGTAAGCACATCGCGGCGCTGCGCGAGAAGGGCGCTGACATCCTGGACGAGTCGGCACGTCTCAGCGAAACACCGAAGATAAGCCCCAACGACGAGCGCTGACGTGCTCGCCGTGATGACATAACCACATATATCTCGACAAGACGGCGATCCCGGCTCAACCGGGATCGCCGTCTTGCCTCCACGACCCAGCCCGCCCTCCGCCCAGACAGCAGCACGCCCACAGGGCCCACCGGCGGCCACACGCGGCGCACACCCCCGGCACCCGCGCACGAACACGAGCAGCTCACGCTCCGGGCTCCCCAAGCCGAGCACGTACGTATGCGCTCCCGCCGCACGAGCACGTACATGTGACACTCCCGCCGCACAAGGCCGGGCATATGACGCTCCCGCCGCACGGTGCCGGGCGCGCACGCATTCGCCCCATGCGACCCACATCCCACCTCTGAGCGCGGACACGTGCGGCACGCCGGATGCCCGAAACACCCGCACGAGTCACGCACCCTCCGTTCGAAAGCGGACAGCGAGGCGCGTGCGCCGGACGCCCCAGACCGAACCCGTACGAGTCACGCACCTGCCGTCCGCGACCAGGCACGCGAGACATGTGCGCCGGATCCCCGAAACTGCACCCGTACGAGCCCCCCACCCACCCGGGACCGGACACGAACGCCGCAGACAACGGACGCCCCAGACTGAACCCGCACAAACTACGCACCCGCCGTCCGCGACCGGGCACGCGAGACATGCGCGCCGGATCCCCGAAACTGCACCCGTACGAGCCCCCCACCCACCCGGGACCGGACACGAACACCGCAGACAACGGACGCCCCAGACTGAACCCGCACAAATCACGCACCCGCCGTCCGGGACCGGACACCCGCGCCGCACACGCTGGACGTCTGAGGCCGATCCCGCACAAATCACGCACCCACCGTCCGCGACCGGACACGCGCGGCGCCAGCGTCCAGGGCCGGAGGGCGCGGGTCCATGGTTGAGCGCACACGGTAGTGGTAGCCGCCCTTCTGTTCCAGGCCCTCGCTCCGGTAGAGGTTCCGCGCGGCCGTGTTGCGCTCCGTGACGACCAGGTACGCGCTCCGCACCCCGCTCTCAACGGCCAGGGCGCGCAGCACGGCACGGGCCAGGCCGCGACGGCGGGCCGACGGCAGCGTGGCCATGCAGTAGACGCCGAGCGTGTCGCCCTGCGGCACGCCCCGTCCGACGGCCACCGGAGCCCCGTCCTCCTCGACGGCCGCGTAGAGCGCCGGCACGCCGGTCACGATCCGCTCGGCCGCCTCCAGCCCGGTGCCGTAGCGGCCGTCGACCTCCCACCACGCCTCCAGCCAGCCCCGCCAGGGCCGCGGCTCGACCCGTACCGGCACCGTGGGCTCACCGGAGATCGTGCCGGACATGACGACGGTGGGATCCACCAGCGCGTACCCACGCGCGTCCAACGCGCGGTCCAGTCCCGGCGGCGCGCCGGCGCCGATCGAGAAGGCGCACGCAGCCCCGCGCTCCGCGTAGAACTCCTCGGCGACCCGGATGGCGGCAAGAAGATCGTCCGGCACGAGCGACTCCCCCACGGCGAGCACCGAGTTGGCCCGCTTCGTCACGCCTCCCGCGTAGCGCAACACCCAGCCGCCGAGCACCCGCCGCTCCCAGGCCGGCCACGCCCCGTCCACCAGAAGATCGACATCCACCCGCGCAGCCTAGCTGACCTGCACCTCCCGCCACCTCCCCCAGCCGGGCGCGGGTAACGAAAATCGGCCCAGCGGACCCGCACCTCCCGGCACCACCCCCAGCCGGACCCCGGTGACGGAAACCAGCCCAGCAGACCTGCACCTCCCGGCACCACCCCCGCCTGGACCCCGGTGACGGAAACCAGCCCAGCGGACCCACACCTCCCGGCACCACCCCCAGCCGGACGCGGGTGACGGAAACCGGCCGAACGGATCCGTACCTCCCCGGCACCGCCCCCCGGACGTGAGTGGCGGAAATCGGCCCAGCGGATCGCCACAACCCCCTGACCAGGCACAGCGGCGATTCACCGCCAGTAAGCTGCGGGACGTGCTCATTCTGCTGCCCCCGTCGGAGGGCAAGGCTTCGGCAGGCGACGGGCCGCCCGTCGGCGACCTGTCGTTCCCCAAGCTCGACCGCCCCCGCAAGCGGGTGCTGAACGCCCTCGTCCGCGCGTCCCGCCGGCGGAACGCCCTGGAGGTGCTCGGGCTGTCCCCCGGCCTGGCACCGGAACTCGCGAAAAATCTGGAACTCCAGACGGCGCCGACGCTACCCGCCGGCGAGCTCTACACCGGGGTGCTGTACGACAACCTGGCCCTGAGCGAGTTCTCCCCTGAGGCCCGGGCCAGGGCCGAGGAGCACGTGCTGATCTTCTCGGGCCTGTGGGGCGTGCTACGGCTCGCTGACCGCATCCCGCCCTACCGGCTGGCCATGGGGGTCAGTCTGCCGCCGATCGGCCCTCTGGCGGCATTCTGGAGGCCCCTGATCACCCCGGAGCTGGAGCGGCTGCCCGGGCTGGTGGTGGACCTGCGCTCCTCCGCGTACGCGGCCGCCTGGCGGCCGGGCTCGCGCGGCGTGTCCGTACGGGTGCTCAAGGGCGGCAAGGTCGTCAGCCACATGGCCAAGGCCACCCGCGGCGAGGTCGCCAGGCGGCTCCTGGAGAGCGGCCTCGCACCGGAGACCCCGGACGAGCTGGTCAAGACCCTGGAGGACCTCGGCTACCAGGTGACGCTCACGGGCGGCAGACTCGACGTCCTCCTGCCCTGAACGCCGGGCAGCGGAAAGGGCACGGCCCGCGAGTGGCCGTGCCCTTTCCCGCGCGTCGACCTAATCGAGGTAGTCGCGCAGAACCTGCGAACGGGACGGGTGGCGGAGCTTGGACATCGTCTTCGACTCGATCTGCCGGATGCGCTCGCGCGTCACCCCGTAGACCTTGCCGATCTCGTCCAGCGTCTTGGGCTGCCCGTCGGTGAGGCCGAAGCGCATCGACACCACACCGGCCTCGCGCTCCGACAGGGTGTCGAGCACCGAGTGGAGCTGCTCCTGCAGGAGCGTGAAGCTGACCGCGTCGGCCGGGACGATGGCCTCGGAGTCCTCGATGAGGTCACCGAACTCGCTGTCGCCCTCCTCGCCCAGAGGCGTGTGGAGGGAGATCGGCTCGCGGCCGTACTTCTGGACCTCGACGACCTTCTCGGGGGTCATGTCGAGCTCGCGGGCCAGCTCCTCCGGGGTCGGCTCGCGGCCGAGGTCCTGGAGCATCTGCCGCTGGACGCGGGCCAGCTTGTTGATCACTTCGACCATGTGGACCGGGATGCGGATGGTCCGCGCCTGGTCGGCCATGGCCCGGGTGATCGCCTGCCGGATCCACCAGGTGGCGTAGGTGGAGAACTTGTAGCCCTTGGTGTAGTCGAACTTCTCGACCGCGCGGATCAGGCCCAGGTTGCCCTCCTGGATCAGGTCCAGGAAGAGCATGCCGCGGCCGGTGTAGCGCTTGGCCAGCGAGACCACGAGGCGGAGGTTGGCCTCCAGCAGGTGGTTCTTGGCCCGGCGGCCGTCTTCGGCGATCCACTCCAGCTCGGCGCGGACGTCGACCGGGAGGCCGTCGCCGTCGCTGGCGAGCTGCTCCTCGGCGAACAGGCCCGCCTCGATGCGCTTGGCGAGCTCGACCTCCTGCTCGGCGTTGAGCAGGGGGACCTTGCCGATCTGCTTCAGATAGTCCTTGACCGGGTCGGCGGTCGCTCCGGCGGCGGCGACCTGCGCCACGGGCGCGTCGTCGTCGTCATCGGAGAGGATGAGGACCTCGTCCTCGCTCTTCTCCTTGACCGCCGGGGCCGTCTCGGCCTTCGGCTCGTCCTCGGTGTCGTCGTCGGAGTCGCCCTCGGACTCGGAGTCGCCCTCGGCGACGATCTCCTCGTCGTCGACCTCGATGTCTTCGAGGTCTTCCAGCTCCACGTCGCCGTCGAGCTCGATGTCGTCGTCGTCGACCTCGGACTTGACGCCGTCGGAGGTCTTCTGCTTGGTCTCGGCAGGCCCAGCGCTCTCCGGCTTGGCCTTCTTGGCGGGGGCGCCCTTGACCGGGGCCGCCTTCTTGGCCGCGGGAGCGGCCTTCTTGGCGGGGGCCGGCTTCTTCGGCGCGGGCTCGGCTTCGGCGGTGCCGACGACCGCGGTCACGGTCTCCGGCTGCTGCTCTTTGGCGGCCGCCGCCGTCTTGCTCTTGACGGGCGCGGCGGTCTGGCGCTTTGCTGAACCTCGAGACTTCTTCTTCGGCGCAGCCGAATCCGCGGCGGTCACCACCACGGTCACGCCCTCTTTGCTGAGGTTCCGCAAGAACGCGGCGGCGTGCGACATGGGGATGTCCGCCTCCTCGAAGGCCTGACGGACATCCTCAGACTCGAGGAAACCCTGCGAGCGCCCACGCTCGAGCAGTCGCTGAATGACGGGCTCGTTCAGCTCTTGTGGCTTCGAGCGAGTCGAACTTGCAGGCGACACGAACACCTCTCGAACGAACGCGTGGCGACAATGGACCCAGATGCCCGCTAGGGGGCTGTTGCCTCTCTCGGAGATCGGTGAGGCCGTGCGGACCGCTACGGACCTTCCAGCATTCTGGCACGCCCACGCACTCCATACGGCCACCTCCCGGCGGTTGTCCTCCACCCTAGGCCGACGGAGAGAGTAGTGCGTACGCAAGGGCGGCACTGATACCCGAAAGCAACCCTTATGACTGTTTCATTCAGTCACTCTTCGTGATGGCCGGGACGTGGATGGCCAGCGCAGTAACGTCATCATCCTGTTCATATCCCGACAACATCCCGTCAACCAGGAAATCCAGCAGCATGTGCGGATTTGCCACCACCTCAGGCGGCGCTTCGGTCACAACACTGCAAATCTCTGTCAGGCCGGCGTCCAAGCCACGCTTGCGGTTCTCCACGAGACCGTCGGAGTAGAGCACAGCGGTGTGTCCCGGCGGCACCACGAACCGGAACTGCCGGCGGCTGGTCGGCCAGCCCAGCGGCGTGCCGGGCTCGGCGTCGCAGAGGATCGCCGTGCCCTGCGGTGAGACCAGCACGGGCGGCGGGTGGCCCGCCAGGGCGAGCGTGCCCTCGCCGGTGGCCGGCTCGACGACCATGTAGGCCAGGGTGGTGACCTGGTCTTCCTCCTCGGTCGCGTCGAAGACCCGGTCGAGCCCGGCCAGCACCGCGGCGGGCGGCGGGTTGGTCAGCGCCAGCGCCCGCATCGCGTTGCGGATGCGGCCCATCCCGGCCGCCGCCTTGACGCCTTTGCCCATGACGTCGCCCACGACGGCCGCGACCCGCCCGTCCTGCAGCACGAACGCGTCGTACCAGTCGCCGCCGACCTGCACGTGGCGGCTGCCGGAACGGAACCGCTGGGCCAGCTCCAGGCCCTTGACCACCGGCAGGTGGTCGGGCAGCAGGCTGCGCTGGAGCGTCTCGGCGGTGCGGTGCTCGCGCTCGAACAGCGTCGCCCGCTCCACCGCCAGCGCGCACTGGCCGGCCAGCGCCTCCAGGAAGACGCCGTCCTCCTGGGAGATCTTCTGCGGCCTGGTGAACGAGAACCGCAGCGCGCCCAGCGCGCGGCCGGCGGCCAGCAGCGGCAGGCCCACCCAGGCCTGCTCGTCGCTGCTGGCGAGGTAGTGGGCGAGCACCTGCTCGTCGCCGCCGGCCTCCAGGAGCTGCATCTTCAGGCTCACCGGCGACTCGGCGAAGACCGGCCTGCGGCTGTTGACGGCCATGGTCATCACGCTGGAGTGGGACAGCGGGATCTCCTCGCCGGAGGAGCCGGACGCCTCCGGGATGCCCTCGCCGTTGATCAGCTTGAGCGCGGCGCGGTCGGTGTCGAGCAGCGCGACGGCGGACCGGTCCGCGGCCAGGGCCGTGCGGCCGACATCTATGATGACCTGCACCACCTGCTCGACCGTCAGCGCCTCGGCGAGCTGGGCGGTGGCGCCCTGGAGCCTGGCGGTGCGCAGGGCGGCGGCGCCGAGCTGGTCGGTCAGCCTGCCGCGCATCTCCTCGGCCTCGCGCTGCGGGGTCACGTCGGTGTTGGCGCCGACCCACTCGACCACCCGGCCGTGGCGGATGATGGGCACCGCGCGCACCTCGAAGTGGCGGTAGCCGCTGGCGCGGGTGCGCACCCGGTAGTTCCACTCGAACATGGTGCGGCCGCGCAGCGCCTCCTTCCACGCCTCCTCGGTGGCCGGGCGCTCGTCGGGGTGGACGACGTCCAGCCAGCCGTAGGCGAGGTACTCCTCCAGCCCCTGACCGGTGATGGCGCGCCACTGCGGCGCGTCCTCGGCGACCGTGCCGGTGGGCGTGGTGATCCACACGAGCTGGGACTGCGCCTCGACCAGCGAGCGGTAGCGCTCCTCGCTGCGGCGCAGGTCCTCCTCGATCTGGCGGCTCTCGGTCACGTCGAGCCCGACCAGGGTGACGGCCCGCAGCTCGCCGCCCTCGTCGTGGATCGGCGAGAACGACATCGACCAGTGACGGTCGGAGCCCTCGGTCGAGCGGACTCGCAGCCGCCGCTCGGCGACCGGCCCCTCGCTCTCGATGACGGCCTGGACGCCCTGCGTCACGGCCTGGCTGAGGTCGGCGGCGAGCGCCTCCACGGGGGCGCGGCCGGCCAGCCGGTCGGCGGGCACGCCGACAAGATCGCTGAACACGTCGTTGACCCGCTGGATGCGGCCCTCGACGTCGAAGAAGGCGAAGGCGAACTCTGCTTCGGACAGCAGGCCCTTCAGGAGGGCGGAGTCTGAGATGTCCACATCCGACTCCCGGGGACGGGGAACGGAGGTCTCGGCGCTCATGGTCCGTACCTCCGTCGCGTGCCAGGGTCTCCCACGCGGCACATCTCCATAATCGTGTATCGGCGTAGCGCAGCTCCGGGCGACCGGATTCTGCAGTACATCATCGGCGATGGGCATGCGCGGACGGAAGCCCCGGCCGCCATACGGTCAACGCATCCTGTCAAAATCGCTCCACGTTGCGCAGCAAGATCAGGCTACTCGGCCTTCGCCGCCTGCTTGGCAGCCTGCTTGTAAGCACGCACCCGCGCCAGGCTGTCGGCGTCGACCACATCCGCCACCGATCGGTAGGACTCCTCCTCGCCGTACGCGCCGGCCGCCTCGCGCCATCCTGGCGGCCGGACCCCCAGTTGCTTGCCGAGCAATGCCAAAAAGATCTGGGCCTTCTGCTTGCCGTAACCCGGCAGAGCCAGCAGGCGCTTCAGCAACTCTTGGCCATCGGCGGCGTCGGCCCAGATGAGCTCGGCCTTGCCGTCGTACTGCGCCACGAGGTAGGCCGCGAGCTGCTGGACCCGGGCCGCCATCGACTTGGGGTAGCGGTGGACGGCCGGCTTCTGGGCGAGCAGCGCGGCGAACGCCTCGGGGTCATAGGAGGCTATCTCCTCTGCGGTCAGGTCGTGCCCCAGCCGCTCCGAGATGGTCTGCGGACCCGTGAACGCCCACTCCATCGGCACCTGCTGGTCGAGCAGCATGCCGACGAGCAGGGCGAGCGGGCTGCGGCCGAGGAGCTCGTCGGCATCGGCGCGCTGCGTGAGCTGGATGCGCATGGAGACAGCTTCGCACGAAAGCCGCCGCGGAGAAGCGAACACAGTCGCCTCGGAGCCTTGACACTGCCTCGATAAAAGATGAAATGGGAGCGCAAGTCGCCTGCGTCCACTCCTGGGGGTTTGCCCCCCGGTCTCCAGAGGAATTTGACACCTATGCTCGCTCTGGCCACTCGCCTCCTGCGGGAGCCGGTCAGTCTACGGCTGGCCGAAGAGTTCCTCACCGTGCCGGTGGACACCATCGACCGGTGTGTAGCCGACGTGTGCGCGTGCGCGCAGCACCTCGGCATCACGGCGACGCCCGAGATCGTGGAACGCGTCGCGCGTGAGCATCTGCTCGCCATCGTCAACTCCGCACCACCGCCCCGAAGCCATCGATAACATCGAAGTCATCAGGCCGCGTTCTACGCACCGTTTGCGCCTGGAATGCGAGAGAGTGAGGGCGTGCGCCGACACCGACGAGACCCCCGGGAGAGCGTTCCGCCTGACGACGTCTTCAAGGAGATGGTCCAAGCCGCACGCGAGCTGCTCGCCGTGCGGAGCCCGCTCGACGCGGAGCTGATGGTCTCCGACATGATCGGCGCCTGGTGGGGCAGCCGGGTCCGAGGTGGCGACGTCGAACAGGTGCTCGGTGAAGGGCTGGTCGACTACGCCGCCAAGACCGGCACTCCCGCCTCGCTGACGCTGCTGATCTGCCTGGCCTACCTCGGCACCGCCCGCCAGGGCGCGAAGGCGGAGGGCGCGGCGCTGGCGATGATGGAGTCCGGCGTGGCCAGGCCCGGCTGGGCCGACCGGGTCGGCGCGGTCAAGCCGACCGGCTGTTACGTCTCGCGCGACGCCTACGGCGACCAGGACACGGTGATCTGCACGTTCGGCTACCGGTGGAACGGCGACGAGGCCCGCAACCGGCAGGACCGCCACGCGCTGGTGATGGTCGTCGACTACAACATGTCCGGCATGGCCCGCGACGCCTGGGTGTCCTCCCAGGTCGACAAGCTGCTCGACCAGGCCAGGGCCGAGGCGGCGGGCAACGCGATGCTGCTGTTCGAGGAGATCGAGCCGCAGCAGGCCAGGGCGCTGCTGGAGTCGGCCATGAAGGCCACCGGCGAGCCGAAGACGCCGCCGCCCGTCAGCGACAGCTACAGCGCCTACCACGCCTTCGCGCGGGCGCGGCTCAAGGCGCTGCCGCCGGGGCGCAAGCGGCCGGCGCCGCTCCACATCGAGGCCCCGTACAACAGGGAGCGGCGGGCGATGCTGGCGGCCGAGTTCCTCGCCTCCGACGACGCCGAGCACCTGTCGGACCCGTCGGCCGCCTCCCGGTGCGCCGACCACATCATCGACTACGGGTGCGACCAGGACTTCAGCAGGCCGCTGCGGGTGAGCCCGACCAAGTGCGAGACGTTCCTGCTCGACTGGCTGCCGCGCAAGGTGATGCTGTCGGAGGCCGAGCAGGAGGCGATGCCGCACGTGCTGGCGGCGTGGGCGCGCTTCGCCGCGCACCGCACGGGCCTGCCCGACGAGGGACTGAAGGCCACGCTGGACGCGGTGTGGGAGGCGACGGGCAAGTTCCCCGAGGCGTACCGCGATCCCGCCTCGTTCGGGCTGGACCGGTCGCTGCTGGTGCGGCTGCTGCCCGACGGCGACCTGTCGGCGCTGGCCAGGCGGGCCTTCGCGTTCCCGTTCCTGCAGGGCACCCACAACGGCGTCGACCTCGACCGGCTCAACCCCGCCGACGAGGCCGACCGGCGGGTGCTGCTGGAGATCGACCACGTGGGCGGCATCGACCAGGAACACCTCGCCTGGCACGAGGAGATCGCCACCCGGCTGTGGGAGGGCGACCCGCCGCAGCTGTGGGAGGCCGCCCAGCGCCTGCTCGACCTGGGCCACGACCGCCACGACGTGCTGCACGTGCTGATCGAGATCGCCGAGCGGATCGGCGGCGACCCCGACGAGCTCGCCGCCGCCCTCGACGACATCGCCGACATACCCGACGGGATCTAGGCTGCCCCGTATGGCGATGTACGTCCCCCTGAGCGAAGGTCGCTACCGCGCGACGGAGCACACCCAGGGCCCTTGGGACCCGCGCACCCAGCACCTCGGCCCCGTCACGGCCCTGATCGCGCACGAGCTGGCGCGGACCGCGCCGCGCCCCGGCCTCGATCTGGCCAGGCTCGCGGTGGATGTGTTCGGGCCGGTGCCGGTGGGCGAGCTGGAGGTGCGCACCGAGGTCGTGCGCGACGGCAAGCGCGTGCAGTGCCTGGCCGCGTCCGTCTCCTCCGGCGGCCGCGAGCACGTCAGGGCCACCGCCTGGCGCATCCGCGAGGCCGGGACGCCGGGCACTTCCAGCCCGCCGCCGCCCTTGCCGCCGTCCGAGAGCGAGCCGTCGTGGCTGACGACGGGCTTCGGGTACGGGCGCGCGACCGAATGGCGTTTCACCCGCGGCAGCGCGGCGGAGACCGGTCCCGCCACCGCCTGGGGCCGGTCGCGGGTGCCGCTGGTGAGCGACGAGGAGACCACCCCGCTGGAGCGGCTGGCGATGTTCGCCGACAGCGGCAACGGCATCAGCTACGCGCTCGACTTCGACACCCACCTGTTCGTCAACGTCGACCTGGTGATCTCGCTGTTCCGGGCGCCCGAGGGCGAGTGGATCTGCATGGACGCGGAGACCGTCGTCGGCCCGTCCGGGCGCGGCCTGGTCCGTTCCACGCTGTACGACTCGGCCGGCGAGGTCGGCTCGGCATCCCAGACCCTGTTCGTCGCCCCGCGAGAGGCGTCCTGATAGCGTTTCCGCATGCCCGTGAGGGCGGAATCCGCTCCCTCGGGGGCGCGGAGGAGCCACGATGGACCCCATGGTGATCGACCTCAACGCGGATCTCGGCGAAGGCTTCGGCATCTGGCGCCTCGGTGACGACCTCGCCCTGCTCGACATCGTCACGAGCGCCAACGTCGCCTGCGGCTTCCACGCCGGCGACCCGGTGACGATCAGGCGCACCTGCGCGGCGGCGGTCGACCGGGGGGTGGCGATCGGGGCGCAGGTGTCCTACCGCGACCTGGCCGGCTTCGGGCGCCGGGAGATGGACGTGGAGCCCGAGGAGCTCTGCGCCGAGGTGCTCTACCAGCTCGCCGCGGTCGACGGCATCGCCAGGGCGATGGGCGGGCGGGTCTCGTACGTCAAGCCGCACGGCGCGCTCTACAACCGGGTCTGCCGCGACCGGGAGCAGGCCGCGGCGGTGGTCGACGCGGTGGCCGACTACAACCCTTCGCTGCCGGTGCTGACGCTGCCGGGGTCGGTGGTGCACGAGGTGGCGGCGGCGGCCGGGGTGCCGACGGTCAGCGAGGCGTTCGCCGACCGCGCCTACACCGCCGCCGGCACGCTGGTGTCACGGCGGGCGGCGGGGGCGGTCGTCCACGACGTGGAGACGGTGTCCGCGCGCGCGGTGCGGATGGCGAAGGAAGGGCTGGTGACCTCCGCCGACGGCACCGAGGTTCCGGTGGCCGCCCGGTCGATCTGCGTCCACGGCGACACGCCCGACGCGGTCGCCCTGGCCCGCGCCGTCCGCGACCGGCTCCTGGAGGCCGGTGTGGTCCTGCAGGCGTTCGCATGACACCTCCTGCCCTCGGCCGCGCGTCCGGCGAGACCTCCCGTCGTGGCGGGCGGTTCGCGGGCACCACCCGTACGACGGACGCGCCGCCTCCCGCCGTTCGTCCGGTCGCGGAACTGCCGTCCCGGGTGGCCGCCGCGAGCGGGCCTGGCTTCGCCGGGAGTCGTGACGCGGGTGTCGTGGAGTACGCATGATCCGGCGGGCCGGGGAGCACGGGCTGCTCGTGGAGACGGGCGCACTGGAGGTCTCTCACCGGCTCGACGCGGCCCTGCGCGCCGAGCGGCCTCCGGAGGTGCTGGAAGTGGTGCCGGGACCCGAGACGGTCCTCGTCGTGGCCCCCGGCGCCGACCAGTCCAGATTGCGCGGCCTGCTGGAGACGCTGCTGTCCCACTGCCACGACGTCCCGTCAGACGACCAGTCCGTGCGAGACGACACGACCACAACAGCACCCCGCACAGCCCTCGACGGTACGACCGAGCGAACCACCCCCACCGGGCACGACACCGCGACTCCACAGACGACCCCCACCGGGCGCGACGGTACGACCGAGCGAACCACGGGGCGCGGTACGGCTGAGGGGACCACTCCCGTGCCGCTCGACGTTGTGGGCGCGGGTGGGGAGCCGACGGTGAGGTCGGGGGCGGCTCTTGGGGGTGCGGAGGTGTTGACGATTCCTGTGGTGTACGACGGTGCGGATCTGGAGTCGGTGGCGGAGGCGGCCGGGATCTCGGTGGACGAGGTGGTGTCCCGGCACGCCGGCCGGGAGCTGGTGGTCGGCTGGCTGGGGTTCGCGCCGGGGTTCGCCTACCTGATCGGTCTGGATCCGGTGCTGCACGTGCCCAGGCTGGCGACGCCGCGCACGTCGGTGCCGGCCGGGTCGGTCGCGATCGCCGGCCCGTACTCGGCGGTCTACCCGAGCGCGTCGCCCGGCGGGTGGCGGCTGCTCGGGCGTACGGACGCGCGGGTGTGGGACGTGTCGGCCGAGCCGCCGACGCCGTTCCGGCCCGGCACGCGGGTGCGGTTCGAGGTCGCATGATCGAGGTTCTGGCGCCCGGCCCGTACGCGACCGTGCAGGATCTGGGCCGGCACGGGTACGCGCACCTCGGCGTGCCGTCCTCGGGCGCGGCCGACGCGGCGAGCCTGCGGCTGGCGAACCGGCTGGTCGGCAACCCGGAGCGGCTGGCGGGCGTGGAGGTCACGTTCGGGCTGGCCAGGCTGCGCTTCCTGACAGGGGCGTGGGCGGCGCTCGCGGGCGCGCCGTGCCCGGTGTCCGGCGCGGCGGGGGCGGGCATGGGGGTGCCGTTCTGGGTGCCGAAGGGGGCCGAGGTGCGGCTGGGCACACCGGAGTGGGGGCTGCGCACCTACCTCGCGGTGCGCGGCGGCATCGCGGTGGAGCCGGTGCTGGGCAGCCGTTCGACCGACTCGCTGTCAGGGCTGGGCCCGCCGCCGCTGCGGGCGGGCACGGTGCTGCCGGTCGGCCCGGGCGCGGGGCTGGGGGAGATCACGGTGGATCTGGCGCCGCCCGCCGGTCCCCGGCCGCCGGTGCTGCGGGTGCTGCCCGGGCCGCGCGACGACTGGTTCGCCCCCGGGGCGCTGGAGACCCTGTGCGCGTCCCCGTACACGGTGAGCCAGGACAGCAACCGCGTGGGGGTGCGGCTGCGCGGCGCGGAGCCGGCGCGGGCCCGGGCGGGCGAGCTGCCGAGCGAGGGCATGGTGACGGGCGCGGTGCAGGTGCCGCCGAGCGGCCAGCCGATCGTGTTCCTCAGCGACCATCCGCCGACCGGCGGCTATCCGGTGATCGCGGTCGTGTCGAGCGCGGACCTGCCTGTCGCGGCCCAGCTGTGCCCCGGCGACGCGGTGCGGTTCAAGGTCGTGCCGCACCGCTGAGGTCAGGTGCGAACCGTGACCTCACAGCGTGACCTCGCCGGTCACGCAGGTGACCGCGGAGCCGCCCACCCAGACGCCGGTGTCGTCGGCGGAGATCCGGACGCGGCCGGCGCGGCCGAGCGCGGTGCCCTGGCTCGCCGCGTACGGCGCGGTGACGCGGCCGGTGCGCAGCAGCCACTGGGCGAGGGAGGCGTTGAGGCTGCCGGTCACCGGGTCCTCGATGATGCCGCCCTCGTACGGGCAGAACGCGCGCACCTCGTACGCGTAAGGAGAGCCCTCGGGGTAGAGCCCGGCGACGCCGGTGTCGACGGGAAGGCGGCCGGGCCTTAGGGCGAGCACGGCGTCGGCGTCGCGGAGCAGGAGCGCCACCCAGCCGGGCCCGTTGTCGGCCCACTCGGCGTCGGCGATCTCACCCCGGCCGATGCCCAGCCCGTCGGCGAGCCGCCCGAGCAGGTCTTCGTCGACGGGCCCTGAGCGCAGCAGCGGCGGCGCGGCGAAGGCCAGCCCGGAACCGTCGCGCCGGACGCGCACCAGGCCCGCCGCGCACTCCTGGACGATCATGCCGGGGTCACGGGGCGCGCCGCCGGTCTCCAGCCAGGCGTGGCAGCTGCCGATCGTGGGATGCCCGGCGAACGGCAGCTCGCCCGACGGCGTGAAGATCCGCACGCGATAGTCGGCCTCGCCGGTGGAGGGCGGCAGCAGGAAGGTGGTCTCGGACAGGTTGGTCCAGTTGGCGAAGCGCCCCATCTCCTCGTCGGTCAGCCCGGCGCCGTCGACCACGACGGCCAGCGGGTTGCCGTGATAGGCGGTGTCGGTGAACACGTCGACCTGGCGGAAGGCTCGTCCCATGCACGCGAGTGTCGCACGGCGGACCGGTCACTCCGCGGTGCGGACGGTCGTGAGCAGGGCCTCGACGCGGGCCGCCGCGGCGGCGAGCGGCGGCTCGGGGACGTCCTCGAACAGCTCGGCCTCCACCCGGCCCGCCTCGGCCTTCCAGACGCCGGCCACCCGGCCCCGGTGGACCACGACCGGGGAGATCCAGCCGGCCTGACGGCTCACCTTGGGCTTGGCGGCGGCCGGGACGAGCGGCTCCAGGGCGCGCGGGGCGCCCAGGATGTACGGGTCGAAGCCGGGCAGCAGGTGGACCTCTTCGGAGGGCCGGGTGGTGGCCAGGTCGTCGAGGTGCTCGGCGAGGGCCAGGAGGGTGCGGCCGTCGCCGGTCTCCACCTCGGCCAGCTCGGGGGCCAGGTCGCGGAACCAGCCCTTGAGCACGGCCTTCCTGGCGACGCCGCCGAACAGCCAGCCGTCGAGCATCTCCGGCGTCGCCGGGCCGTGGGCGCCCAGGAAGGCGCGGACCACCCGGACCCCGGCCTCCTCGGGCGGCGGGAGGGCCCCGGGCCAGCCCGACAGCCAGGCTCTCGGGGCGACGAAGGTGACGCGGCCCTCGCGGGGCGGGCCGTAGCACAGCTCGCCCAGGCGGCTGAGCGGCTTGAGCAGGGCGCCCCAGCCGGAGCCGAGCGCCTCGCGCAGATGCCGGTCGCCGGTGGCCGCCACGACCGCGTCGACCACTTCTTCCCTGGTCATCGGGCGCTCGCCGAGAATCTTCGGGACGGTGTCGACGATAGCCTCGATCTCGCCCGCGGTGACGCCGTGGCCGCGCTGCCAGGAACCCTTCTCCCAGAAGCGCAGCGTGCTCAGGGCCGCGCAGTGGTCGGGCAGGGTGTCGGCGGGCACCAGGTGGAGGGTGCCGCGCATGATCCACGTCTTGGCGAGCGTGCGATCGGCCCACAGCGCGCGGTCGATCGCGCCGGGGTCGGGCCGGTCGCTCCGCACCGCGACGGCGAGCTGGGCGGAGGACGCCACCTGCGCCTGCACCCCGCAGAGCCGCCGGGCCACCTCCACCGGCCCGCCGTCGCAGGGCTCGCTCACGAACTGACGGCGCAGCCGCCACGCCAGGATCTGCGGCCAGGTCACGGAAGTGGTCACCCGGACACTTCTACCAGCCGCCCCCGACAACGACGTCAGCGCGTGAAGCCGATGTCCTGGTAGCGGAGGTCGTGGAAGCCGCGGGCGCCCACGTTGGCCAGGGTGTCCTTGACCGCCACCACCTGCGGCCGCTGGTAGAGGGGCAGCACGTTGGCCTGCGCCCAGATGAGCCGGTCGGCGGCGTTGACCCCGGCGCGGGCCCTGGCGGGGTCCAGCGCGGCCACCGCGCGGTCCAGCGCGGCGTCGATGTCGTCCGAGCCGGACCGCCCCAGGTTGGCGTTCCAGGTCTTGCCGTCGGGGCTGTTCACGTAAGCGCCGTAGCTGCTCGACACGGGAAACGGGGTGCCGATGTACGCGAACGGCGCGATGTCGAAGTCGCCGGGGATCACGTACTTGGTGAAGAAGTCGTCGCCCGGGACCGCCTGGATGGTCAGCTTGACCCCGATCTTGGCGAGCATGCTCTGCGCCAGCTCGCCTTCCGACTTGCTGAGCTGCGACCCGGCCGGCACCACGAACCGCAGGTCCAGAGGGTGTCCGTCCTTACTCCGTACGGTCCCGTCCAGCTTCCACCCGGCCTCGTCCAGCAGCCGCTTGGCCCGCTCAGGGTCGTAGGCGCCGAAGCTGCCCGCGTTGTCGCGGTAGCCCTCCTGGGTCGGCATGAAGAAGTGGTTGCCGAGCGGCGTGGCGGGCCAGTCGAGACCCTGGAGGTCCGATCGGGCGATGGACATCCGGTCGACGCCGAGCTGGATCGCCTGCCGCACACGCACGTCGCGGAGCTTCTCGCTGGAACCGTTGAGGGTGAAGTGGCGGAAGTCGGGCCCCGCGGCGAGCCGCACCTGGGCGCCGGTGGCGCTCCTGGCCCTGGCGTAGTCGGGGGCGGACGGCCCGATGTCGGCCACGTCCAGCTCGCCGTTGCCGAACATGCCGGTGAGGGAGTCCTGCTCGGCGGCACGGTAGACGATCCGGTCCAGCTTGGCGCGGTCCCCCCACCAGGCGGGGTCGCGGACGAGCGTGACGGTCTTGGCGGTCTGGTCGAGCGCGCCGACCTTGAACGGCCCGGCGGTCAGCGGGATCGCGTTCACCCAGGAGGAGTTGAACGCCTCGGCGTTCTCGTTCACGGAGGCGGGCAGCAGCGGGCCGAACAGCGCCTGCCAGTCGCCGAACGGCCGGGTGAACGTCACCACCACCTCGTGCTCGCCCGCGCCCCGCTCGACCTTCGCGATGTCCTGGTAGCCGGTGGCGGAGACGATGCGGAAGGCCGGGTCGGCGCCGCGCATGACCTCCCACTGGGCGCGGTAGTCGGCCCAGGTGATGGGCTTGCCGTCGGACCAGCGGGCCTTGGGGTTGAGGGTGTAGGTGACGACCTGGTGGGGGCTGCGGTCGGTGATGCGGGCTTCGAGCACGTAGTCGCGGTTGACCGAGAGCCTGGCGTTGCCGTCGGAGGTGAACGCCGACGGCAGCAGCGCGTTGCTGACCACCGCGGCCACGGCGAGGTTGCCGTCGATGTGGTTGCGGTTCCACTGGGTGGGGAACTCGTTGATGCCCCAGCGGAGCGTGCCGCCCTCCTTGACCTTGTCGCGCGGCTGGAGGTTGATGTCGGACGCCTTGATGGTGTCGTCGCCCTGCCCCGCGCCGCCGGAGGGGCCGCGCGTGCCGCAGCCGGCCTGGGTCAGCGCGAGTACGGCGGCGACGACGAGCCGCACGCCTGTCAACGGGGCTTTCATGGGTGGTTCTCCTCCAATGGGTACGAGCCGGGTCAGACGACGGCGAGCCTCTCCGCGTAGTGGCAGGCGGCCGACTGGTCCTCGCCCAGCGGCCGCATCTCGGGCTCGGTGTCGGCGCACAGGCCGCGCTCCGTCTCCGTCAGCACCGAACGGAACGTCGGGCACCGCGTGCGGAACCGGCAACCGGACGGCGGGGAGGCCGGGTCGGGCCGCTCGCCGGTGAGCAGGATCCGCTCGCGGGCGCGCTCGCGGGCCGGGTCGGGCAGCGGGATCGCCGACAGCAGCGCCTGCGTGTACGGGTGAGCGGGCGCGGTGTAGACGGCGTCGGCGCGGCCGATCTCGGCGATCCTGCCCAGGTACATGACGGCCACCCGGTCGGCGATGTGCCGCACCACGGCCAGGTCGTGCGCCACCAGCAGGTAGGACAGCCCGAGCTCGGTCTTGAGCGCGCCGAGCAGCCCGAGCACCCCGGCCTGGACCGACACGTCGAGCGCGGAGACCGGCTCGTCGAGCACCAGCAGGCGCGGCTCCAGCGCGAGCGCGCGGGCGATGGCGATGCGCTGCCGCTGGCCGCCGGAGAAGTCCTTCGGGTAGCGGGCGGCGTGCGCCGGGTCCAGCCCGACGAGGGCGAGCAGCTCGCCGACCCGCCGCCGGGGATCGCCGCGCCGATGCGTGCGCAGCGGCTCGGCCAGGATGTCGTGGACCGTCATCCGCGGGTCGAGCGAGGCCAGCGGGTCCTGGAAGACGACCTGCACGTCACGCCTGATCTCCATCCGCTGGGCGGCGGTGAGCGCGGCGGTGTCGCGGCCGAGCACCACGACGCGGCCCTGCTGCGGGCGGGTCAACTCCAGGATCTCGGTCAGCGCGGTGGTCTTGCCGGAGCCGGACTCGCCGACGAGGCCGAGCGTCTCGCCCTCGCGGATGTCGAAGCTGATGCCGGCGACCGCGTGGACGGTGCCGACGCGTCTCCTGAACACGGCGCCCTTGACCAGCGGGTACTGCCTGACCAGCCCGTCGACGGCCAGGACCGTGCGCGGCCCGCGGGCGCCCGGCCCTGTCCTGCCCGGGGGCGCGGGGAGCGGCGGGCTCACCTCGTCCCACCTGATGCACGCGGCGCGGTGTCCCGGGCCCACCTCGAACAGCGGCGGCTCGCGTTCGTCGCACGCCTCCACCCGCAGCGGGCAGCGTGGCGCGAACGGGCAGCCCGGCGGCAGGTCGCCGGGCGCGGGCGGGGCGCCGTCGATCGGCGCGGGCGCGGCCCGGCCGGCCGCGTCGATGCGCGGCACCGCGCCGAGCAGCCCGGCGGTGTACGGCATGCGGGCGTGGTAGAAGACGTCGTCCACGTCGCCGGACTCGACCGGGCGGCCCGCGTACATGACGAGCACCCGGTCGGCGAAGCCGGCCACGACCCCCAGATCGTGCGTGATCATGACGATGGCGGCGCCGGTCCGGCGCTGCGCGGTCTTGAGCACCTCCAGCACCTGGGCCTGGACGGTGACGTCGAGCGCGGTCGTCGGCTCGTCGCAGATGATCACGTCGGGGTCGTTGGCCATGGCCATGGCGATCAGCACCCGCTGGCGCATGCCGCCGGAGAACTCGTGCGGGAAGGCCAGCGCCCGCCGGGCCGGGTCGGGGATGCCGACCAGGTCGAGCAGGTCGACGGCGCGGACCGCGGCCTGCTCCTTGGTCACCTTCTGGTGGGTGCGGACGGCCTCGGCGATCTGGTCGCCGACGCGGTAGACCGGGGTGAGCGCGGAGAGCGGGTCCTGGAACACCATCGAGACGGCGCTGCCGCGGACGGCGGCGAGTTCCCGCTCGCGCAGGCCGACGAGCTCCCTGCCTCCCAGCCGGATCGAACCGGTCACCCGGGCGCCGGGCGGCAGCAGGCCCATCACCGCGGCCGCCGACACCGACTTGCCGCAGCCCGACTCGCCGACGAGGCCGAGCACCTCGCCCTTGCGCACGGCGTAGCCGAGGCCGCGCACGACGGGCGCCCCGCCGAGCGTGACCCGCAGGTCGGTCACCTCCAGCGCGGGGGTCATCGCGGCTCCCTCGCCGTCGGGTCGAAGGCGTCGCGCAGCGCGTCGCCGATGAGGTTGACCGCGAGCACGGTGACCACGAGCAGCCCGGCGGCGAACCAGAACGTCCACGGCGCGTACACGGCGGTCCTGGAGCCGTCGGCGATGAGCGTGCCGAGCGACACGTCGGGCGGCTGGATGCCGAACCCGAAGTACGACAGCGAGGTCTCGGTGAGGATGGCGGCGCTGACGTTCAGCGTGGCGTCGACGATGAGCAGCGACGACAGGTTGGGCAGCACGTGCGAGAGCACGATCCTTACGGGCGGCACGCCCAGGTAGCGGGCGGCCCGCACGAACTCGCGCTCGCGCAGCGAGATCGTCATCCCCCGGGCCATCTTGGCGGTCACCATCCACAGGAACAGCGCCAGCATGAGCACGAACAGCGGCCACTGCCCGGACCCGAACAGCGGCGACATGACGGCCAGGATGAGGAACGCGGGCAGCACCAGCAGCAGGTCGGTCACCCAGGTGATGACCCGGTCGGTCCAGCCGAGGAAGTAGCCGGCGAACGCCCCGGCGAGCGCGGCCAGCGCCGTGCACACCACGGCCGCGAGCAGCCCGACGACCAGCGACCGCTGCAGGCCGCGCAGCGTGACGGCGAACACGTCGGCGCCGGTCTGCAGCGTGCCGAACCAGTGGGCGGCCGACGGCGGGGCGAGGAACGCGGCGAAGTCCTTGTCGGTGTGGGACCACGGGCTGACCAGCGGGCCCGCGAACGCGAACAGGAACACCAGCGCCAGCACCAGCGCGCCTGCCCTGCCCTGCCACGAGGAGAGGAAGCGGCCGGTCACCGCCCTGGCCCTGGACGGCGGGGGCGGCCGGCCGGCGTCGTCGCCGGCGGACTCCTCGGCGACCTCCTCCGACAGCGTCATCCGGCCCGCACCCTGGGGTCGAGCACGGCCTGCAGCAGTCCGGCGGCCATGGAGGCGACCAGCACGGCGACCGCGGCCAGGCAGGAGATGGCGGCCACGGTGTTGACGTCGTTGGTGAAGATCGAGCTGATCAGCCGCTCCCCCAGCCCGTGCCAGCCGAAGATCTTCTCGGTGAACGTGGCCCCGGTGAGCAGGGCGCCGAAGGTGAAGGCGAAGTAGGTCGCGACCGGGATGAGCGCGGTGCGCAGCCCGTGGCGGATCAGCGCCCGCCGCCTGGTCAGGCCCTTGGCCATGGCGGTGCGCAGGTAGTCGGCGCCGAGCACGTCGAGCATCGTGTTGCGCTGGTAGCGGCTGAACACCGCGGCGAGCCCGAGCGTGATCGTGACGGTCGGCAGGACGAGGTGCTGGGCCCGGTCGAGGAGCGTCTCCCAGAGCCCGGCCTCCAGCCCCGCGCTCGCCTCCCCCGCCACGAGCAGCACCCGGGCGCCGAACAGGTGGTCGTTGGCCCACGTGCCGGCCAGGATCAGCACGTTGGCCAGCACCACCACGGGCACCGCGAGCAGCAGGAAGGACACGGCCGCCGAAAGCCGGTCGAACCAGCCGTACTGCCGGGCGGCGGCGAGCGCCCCCGCCATGACGCCCAGCGCGCTCCCGCACACCAGCCCCAGCAGGACCAGCCGGAGGGTGACACCGGCCCGCCGCTTGAGGTCGTCGCCGACCGGCGCGCCGCTGACGCTCTTGCCGAAGTCGCCGCGCAGGACTCCGCCCGCCCAGGTGAGGTAGCGCTCGGTCAGGGGGGTGCGGTCGTTCAGGTTGAGCGCGGTGAGCTGCGCGTCGACGACGGCGGGCGGCGGGGCGGGAGTGCGGCCCGCGTAGTTGGCGCGCGGGTCGAGCGCGGCGGCGGCGAGCAGGTAGGCGAGGGAGGCCGCGACGGCGACCAGCACCACCGAGCTGACCAGCCTGCGCGCCAGGAACCCGGCCATCTCCCCTCCTCCGCGACACCGCTCCTACCGCAACACTGCGTAGCCATATTGCTACAGGATGCGACGGGCGCCGCGCAGGCGAGTGCCAAAGAGGGGTCTGGTTAACGTCCGGAAAGCTCGTCGACGGCGGTGCGGACGTCGTCGCTGGTGATCGTCGTCAGCTCGGCGGCGCTGGCCGGCTCCTCCGCCGAGGCGCCCGCGGCCAGCCGCACGTCGCGGCGCATCGCGGCGCGCTCGAACAGCGACCTGGCGAACCGGCCGTTGCCCAGCCCGTCGATCAGCCGTTCCTCGCACACCCAGGTGAAGACCTCGTCGAGGTCGTTGAGCGCGTCGTCGTCGAACCGGTCGCCGGCCTGCTGGGCGAGCAGCACGGCGATCTCGGTCAGCTCGCGCGGCGCGTAGCTGGGGAAGGCGACCCGCTGGTTGAAGCGGCTGGACAGGCCGGGGTTGGTGGCGAGGAAGGCGTCCATCTCGCGCTCGTAGCCGGCCAGCACGATGACCAGCCGGTCGCGGTCGTCCTCGGCGCGCTTGAGCAGCGTCTGCACGGCCTCGGCGCCGAACGCGTCGCCGCCGGAGTAGCCGGGGTTGACCAGGCTGTAGGCCTCGTCGATGAAGAGCACGCCGCCCAGCGCCCGGTCGACCAGCTCGTTCGTCTTGATCGCGGTCGCGCCGAGGTGCTGGCCGACCAGGTCGGCGCGGTGCGCCTCGACCACGTCGGGCCGGGCGAGCAGGCCGAGCGCGGCGAAGACGCGGCCCAGCACCCTCGCGACGCTGGTCTTGCCGGTGCCGGGCGGGCCGGCGAACACGAAGTGTCGCATCTGCGGCGGGGTGGGCAGCCCGCGCTCCTGCCGCATGCGGGCCACCTGGAGCTGCGCGGCGATGGCGTGGACCTGCCGTTTGACGGGGGCGAGCCCGGCCATCCGGTCGAGGTCGGCGAGCGCCTCCTCCAGCGTGGGGGTGGCGACGTAGCCGCGGAAGCGGGCGGTGAGCTCGTCGAACGCCTTGGTCACGTCGGCGGTGGTGGTGGTCACCAGGTCCTGGGTGGTCGGCGTGCCGCCCGCGCCCACCACCCGCACGTCGCGGGCCTGGGCCGCGGCCTCGACCAGGCTGCGGGCGAACCTGGCGTTGCCCAGCTCGTCGACCAGCCCGCGGCGGTGGACGTCCTCGTACAGGCCGAGCAGCGCGGCCTTGGCGTCGTCGCCCATGGTGTCGCCGCGCCTGCGCTGCAGGAGCTCGGTGATCTGGGCCAGCTCTGCTGCGGAGTAGGCGGGGAAGCGCACGCGGGTGGCGAACCGGCTGGCCAGCCCGGGGTTGCTGGACAGGAACGAGGTCATCTCCTGCTCGTAGCCCGCCAGGATGATGATCAGCCGGTCGCGGTCGTCCTCGGCGCGCTTGAGCAGGGTCTGCACGGCCTCGGCGCCGAACCGGTCGGGCTGGCCGTCGGAGGAGTTGATCAGACCGTACGCCTCGTCGACGAAGAGCACGCCGCCCAGCGCCCGGTCGACCAGCTCGTTGGTCTTGATCGCGGTCGCGCCGAGGTACTCGCCGACCAGGTCGGCGCGCTGCCCTTCGACCACGTAAGGGGTCTCCAGCAGGCCGAAGGCGTAGAAGATCTTGGCCAGGGTGCGGGCGACGCTGGTCTTGCCGGTGCCCGGCGGGCCGACGAACACGAAGTGGCGCACCGGACGGCCCGCGGTGTAGCCGGCCTCGGCGCGCAGCCGGGAGGCCTCGATGGAGGCGGCGATCGAGCGGACCTGCTCTTTGACGGGGGCGAGGCCGATCATGGCGTCGAGCTCGGCGAGCGCCTCCTCGACCGAGATCTGCGGCAGGCCCTGGGCCTTCTCCGGCTGCGCCTCGGGCCTGCCCTCGCGGGCGCGCACCCGTACCCGCTCCTCCGCGCCCAGCTCGGCCCTGGCCCGGCGGGCGAGCAGGAAACGGTAGCCGAGCACGACCGCGGCGGCGCCGTAGGCGACCCAGACGGCGAGGTTCTCCGAGACGAGGGAGAGCGCGGCGGCCAGCGCGCCGGCGGGCACGAGCGCGAGCAGCGCGGACACCCACGGGGTGACCCAGCGGATCAGGTGGGCGGCGACGGCGACCGGCACGGCGAGCAGCATGAGCAGGGTCGGCGCCATCGGCTGCGCGGGGAAGAGCGGGGAGAAGAGCGGCAGCAGCGCGATCCAGCCCGCCAGGACGAGCACGGTCGCCGCGGCCTGCGGGAAGCGGAGGGTGAGCGCGACGAAGCAGAGGATGAGCGCGGTGGTGAGGAACGTGTCGAGCAGGTCCCAGCCGAGCGCCGCGCCGGTGCCGACCGCCCCGATGAGGATCGCCGCGTAGAGCACTCTGCGCACGGCGGGGGGAAGCCGGAAATAGCGCAGCCGCACCTGCTCGAACAGATCTCGCACCGCGGCTCGGCCCGCGGGACGGGCCCTGCCGGACTCCTGCATCACGCCTCCCCGGTGTCCGCCCCCGGTTATACCGTACGGAACCCCGGTGTGGGCGGACCTGACACGCTAGGTGGAGGTCACGAAAGCGGCTATGTGCCGGCCGAGTTCGGTGCCCGCGTCCTCCTGGAGGAAGTGACCGGCGCCCTTGATGACGGGATGGTCCAGGCCCGCGGCGCCGGCCATGGACGAGCGCAGGATCGGCGCCATGCCGCCGGTGATCGGGTCGCCGTCGGAGAACGCGACGAGGAACGGCCGGTCGAGGGTGGTGAGCACCTGCCAGGCGGCGCGGTTGGCCGGCCCGGCCGGGTCGCCGGGGGTGTGCGGGACGAGTCCCGGCATGGCGCGCGGGCCCGCCTTGTACGACTCGTCCGGGAAGGGGACGTCGTAGGCGGCGCGCACCTCCGGGGAGAGCCGGGTGGCGCAGCCGGACTGCACGAACCGGGCGACGTCCAGGGCGGGGGCGCTCGCCACCGCGTCCTTGAAGCGGTGCCACACCTCGGGCATGGGAATGTCACCGGTCGGCAAGCCGGTGTTGGCGGCGACGATCCTGGCCACCCGGCCGGGGTGCTCGGCCGCCAGGCGCAGGCCGATGAGCCCGCCCCAGTCCTGGCCGACGAGGGTGACGCCGGTCAGGCCGAGCGCGTCGTACAGCAGGGCGCGGGTCCACTCGACGTGGCGGGCGTAGGTGTGGTCGGACGGCTCGGCGGGTTTGTCGGAGCGGCCGAACCCGACGAGGTCGGGGGCGATGGCGCGCAGTCCGGCCGCGGCCAGCTCGGGCATGACGTGGCGGTAGAGGAACGACCAGGACGGCTCGCCGTGCAGGAGCACGACGGGTTCCCCGGTCGCGGGCCCGGTCTCGACGTAGGCCATCCGCAGCCCGTCGCCGATCTCGGCGTAGCGGGGCTCGTACGGGAAGCCGGGCAGGTCGGTGAAGCGGTCGTCGGGTGTACGCAGGATCCGCATAGAACATGATTCTAGTCCGCGGGCGGCCCGGCGCGTGGAGTCCGGATACCATGAATGCCGATCCCGATAAATGGTGGCATTTCGGTCAATAGACGGACAGCCATTCCTGGATCATTCGATACCGCTGCACCCATCCCGCGGCATGCCATAAGCTGCCACGCAAGTTTCGTGCGGGCCCGCTGTGAAGGGATCGGCCCGCAAGGAGGTCCATGACCGTCACCCAGGCCGTGCCCTTCGCACGCCGCGCCGGCCGCGAGCATCAGGAAAACCGCTGGAAGATCCTGGTGCTGCTCTGCGTGAGCCTCCTGCTCATCACGGTCGACGCGACGGTCCTGCACATCGCGGTCCCCGCACTCACCGCCGCCCTGGAGCCGTCAGCCGTCCAGCTGCTGTGGATCATCGACGTCTACTCGCTGATCGTGGCCCCGCTGCTCATCCTCTTCGGCACGCTCGGCGACCGCTACGGGCGCAAACGCCTGGTCATCGCGGGCTTCGTGCTGTTCGGCGTGGCCTCGGCCGGGGCGGCCTTCGCCCCCACGCCGCTGGCGCTCGTCCTGGCCAGGGCACTGCTCGGCGTCGGCGGCGCGATGATCATGCCGGCCACGCTGTCGCTGATCCGCCAGGTGTTCACCGACCGCCGCGAGCGCGCCATCGCGCTCGGCGTGTGGAGCGCGGTCGCCGCCGCCGGGGCCGCCGTGGGGCCGCTCATCGGCGGCCTGCTGGTCGGCTGGTGGTGGGGCGCGGTCTTCCTGATCAACGTGCCGATCCTGCTCGTGCTGCTGCCCGCCGCCCTGCGCATGCTCCCCGAGTACCGCGACCCCGAGCCGCGCCCGTGGGACGTGACCAGCGCCGTGCTGTCCGTGTTCGGCATCCTGGCGCTGGCCTTCGGTCTGAAGGAGGCCGGGTCGGGCAGCCTGATGCCGTTCCCGGCCGCCGTCGCGGTCTTCCTGACGGGCGCGGGGCTGCTGGTGTGGTTCGCCCGGCGGCAGACCCGGCTGGAGACGCCGCTGCTCGACGTCTCGCTGTTCCGGCGGCGGGAGTTCACCACCGGCGTGCTGGGCGTGCTGCTCGGCGTGTTCGCGCTGGTCGGGCTGCAGCTGATGCTCGCCCAGTACCTGCAGCTCGTGCTCGGCGACACCCCGGTGCGCGCCGCGTTCCGGATGCTCCCGCTGGTGCTGTCGGCTGTCGCGGGCGGGCTGGTCGCCGCGCACATCCTGCCGAGGCTCGGCATGCGCGCCACCATGAGCGGCGGCCTCGCGCTCGTCGCGCTCGCCCTCACCCCCACGCTGACCTGGGGCGTCGAGGGCCATCCCGTGATGCTGGCGTGCTGCTTCGTGGGCATCGGCTTCGGTGTGCAAGTGGCGCTGCTGGCCGCCTCCGACACGATCATGTCCGCCGCGCCCGCCTCCCACGCGGGCGGCGCCGCCGCCATCGAGGGCACCGCCTACGAGCTCGGCGCCGGGCTCGGCGTCGCGGTGCTCGGCACGATCACCACCATCGCGTACGCGCCCGCGGTGCCCGACGTGCGGGGCATCCCCGGCGGGGGCATGGACCAGGCCAGGCAGTCACTCGCGGGAGCCGCCCACGTCGCCGAGGAGATAGGCGGCAGCGCCGGCGGCGCCCTGCTGAACGCGGCCCGCTGGGCCTTCGTCAACGCCCTGCACACGACCGTGGTCGTGAGCGTCGTCCTGCTCAGCCTGACCGCCGTCGCGGTGGCCATGCTGCTCCGCCGTGATTGAGGTGTGCGATGTCCCCCTTAGGGCAGTCAACAACCGTGAGACAGTCCCTCCGTGATCTCGCCGCGCTGGTGGCCCGCCTGGGTGTGGGCGGCATCTTCTTCGCCAACGGCTGGCGCAAGCTGGAAATCGGGCTGATGGAGACCGGAGTCCAGTTCCAGTCCCAGGGAGCCCCCGCCCCGCGCGCCTGGGCCACAGTCACCATGCTGATCGAATTGGTGGGCGGCGCGCTGCTGATCGCCGGGCTGATGGTGTCGGTGATGGGGCTGGTCCTGTTCGCGGAGGCGGTCGCGGTGCTGTGGGTGGCCCCGCCGCTCAACCCGATCACGCTGAACGAGCTGATCCTGCTCGGCGCGGCCTCGCTGCTGCTCGCCGTGGTGGGCGCGGGCCGCGTCTCGGTCGACCACATGGTGGTGATCAGGCGGCGGGAGTCCGCGGCGGCCGACGAGTTCGCCGCCGACAAGGAGGCGGACGCGGTCATCGCCTCGCTGCGCGACCCCGACAAGCCCACCGGCCCGCCCGCCCCGGCCAAGCCCGAGGCCACCGGGAAGCCGGAGACCACGGGGAAGAAGGAGCCGCCCGCCGAGAAACCGGCGCGCCCCCGTACCTCCAAGGAAGCGGAGCCCGCCCTCGAAGACACCGCGCCGCACCCGAGGCCGCGCGCGGCGACCACCGAGGAGCCCTCCCCCTCCCCCGGCGACACGCTGGTGGCGGGCCGCAAGAAGCCGGCGCCCCGGTCGCGGCGCGCCACGGAGGACTAGAGCTCGAAGCGGGCGACGCGGCGCAGCTTGTTCATCGCGTCCAGGGCCGCGACCTTGTACGACTCCGCCAGCGTCGGGTAGTTGAAGACCGCGTCCACCAGATAGTCGATGGCGCCGCCGCAGCCCATCACCGCCTGGCCGATGTGCAGCAGCTCCGTCGCCCCGGTGCCGAACACGTGCACGCCCAGCAGCGAGCGGTCCTCGGGTGAGACGAGCAGCTTGAGCATCCCGTACGTGTCGCCGATGATCTGGCCGCGGGCCAGCTCGCGGTAGCGGGAGACGCCGACCTCGAACGGCACCTGCGACTTGGTCAGCTCGTCCTCGGTGCGGCCGATGAAGGAGATCTCGGGGATGGTGTAGATGCCGATCGGCTGCAGCGGGGTCATGCCGGCCAGCGGCTCGTCGCAGGCGTGCTGGGCGGCGATCCTGCCCTGCTCCATGGAGGTGGCGGCGAGCGACGGGAACCCGATCACGTCGCCGACCGCGTAGATGTGCTCCACCGCGGTGCGGTAGTGCGCGTCCACCGCGATCCGCCCCCGGTCGTCGGCGGCCAGCCCGGCCTGCTCCAGCCCGAGGTGATCGGTCATGCCCTGGCGCCCGGCCGAGTACATGACGGTCTCGGCGGGGATCTTCTTGCCGCTCTCCAGCAGCGTGATGGCGCCCCTCGGCCGGCGTTCCACGGCGGCGACCGTCTCCCCGAACCGGAAGGTGACGGCCAGGTCGCGCAGGTGGTACTTGAGCGCCTCCACGATCTCCAGGTCGCAGAAGTCGAGCATCCGCTCCCGCCGCTCCACCACCGTCACCTTGGTGCCGAGGGCGGCGAACATCGAGGCGTACTCGATCCCGATCACCCCGGCGCCGACGACCACCAGCGACTCGGGGACCCGCTGGAGGTTGAGTATGCCGTCGGAGTCGATGATCGTCTGCTCGTCGAACTCCACCGACTCCGGCCTGGCCGGGCGGGTGCCGGTGGCGATGATGATCTTCCGTCCGCTGATCTTGACGGCCCGTCCCTGCTCGTCGGTGACGTCCAGGGTGTGCGGGTCGGTGAAACTGGCGGTGCCGGTGAAGACGGCCACGTGGTTGCGCGAGAGCTGGCTGCGGATCACGTCGACCTCGCGGCCGATCACGTGCTGGGTCCTGATGCCCAGGTCGCCGACGGTGATGTCGTCCTTGACCCGGTAGCTCTGCCCGTACATCTCCCGCTGGTTGAGCCCGGTCAGGTAGAGCACGGCCTCGCGCAGGGTCTTGGACGGGATCGTGCCGGTGTTGATGCAGACCCCGCCGATCATGTTGCGCCGCTCGACCACGGCGACCCGCTTCTCCAGCTTGGCGGCGGCGATGGCCGCCTTCTGCCCACCGGGCCCAGAACCTATGACAACCACATCGAAGTCGGCCACACCGCCAGTGTGCGTGCCGGTAACGGTCTGGAGAAGCCCGAATCCCGGCTGTCAGGCGGTGGCGCCCGCCGGGACGCGGTCGACGATGCCGCTGGAGCCTTCCTGCCGGGCGCAGTGGGCGCAGCAGTACCAGTGGTCGCCCGACTGGACGCCGTGGCCGATGACCTTGGTGCCGCAGTGCTCGCATACCGGCGCCATCTTGTCGATCGCGCACTGGAAGGAGTCGAAGGTGTGGGTTCTGCCCTGGGCGCGGACCTCGAACGCCATGTCGTAGTCGTTGCCGCATGACTCGCAGACAGCCATGATGATCCCCCCTGATCATTAGTGATGTCCGTGCAGAGGTCTCATATCCGCAGAAGGCCGCCCTATTCAGATTTTTCCGGACTGTCACATCCAGCGGGGCTGCCCCGTCCATGTCGCGTCGGCTACGACTCACCATGGAGGTATCGATGACTCAGCGGCTCAACGTCGCGGCCCTCGCCCCCGAGCCCTACCGGGCGTTCCTCTCCGTCGAGGGGTTCCTGGGCAACTGCGGGATCCCCCACGCCACGATCGGGCTCATGAAGCTGCGCGCCAGCCAGATCAACGGGTGCGCGTTCTGCGTGGACATGCACAGCCGTGATCTGAAGAAGGACGGCGAGAGCGACGAGCGGGTCTGGTCGGCGGCCGCCTGGCGGGAGACCACGGTCTACACGCCCGCCGAGCGGGCGGCGCTGGCCCTGACGGAGGAGGCTACCAGGCTCGCCGACCACGGCAAGGGCGTCTCCGACGAGGTCTGGCAGGAGGCGGCCGAGCACTACGACGACAAGCAGCTCGCGTCGCTGGTGGTGGCCGTCGCGATGATCAATGCGTGGAACCGGCTCGCCGTCACGACCCGGGCCGTCCCCGGCGGCGGCGTCTGACACTCACCGGGCGGGCGTCACGGCGCCCGCCCGGTGCGGACAAATGCGTTGAGCGTACGACGCGCGCCCGGTTAGGTTGGCGCCAGGCGAGAGGGGGCACACCATGAAGCGCGTGCGCATCGTCAGGACGACGACCAGGCGGCGTCCGGTCCGCGGCGCGGACCTTGACCTGCGATCCCCGTCGGGCCGCCGCCTGCCCTACTGAATTTCTGTCTTACACCGCCCTTACCCGGGTTTCTGTTAATAACATAGGTAACAGGAACATCACGGGGGGAGGACGATGAGAAGGCTGGTGACGGTCCCGCCGCGCATCGCCACGCACAAGATCCGCGACATCCGGTCAGTGGCCGTGCACCGCAAGCAGGCGGCCGTCGATCCGAAGGTCGTCGACCTGCGGGCCTACACGGGCCGCAACGTGATCCGCTTCCCCGACGGCCCCACCCCCGCGGCCTAGACCTCGTAGAGCTTCTTGCGGTAGGCGGCGTCCGAGTAGTACGTCTCCAGCTCCTCAAGGGTCTCCGGTGTGGTCTGCAGCTCCTTGACCAGGGTGGCGTGCGACGGCAGCGGGTCGGGGCCCCACTTCTCCGGCCGCCAGAGCGCGCTGCGCATGAACGCCTTGGCACAGTGGAACATGATCTGCTCGATCTCCACGACCAGGGCGAGCTTGGGCCGATGACCCTTGACGATCATCTCGTCGAAGAACGGCGCCTCCCGCACGAGCCGGGCACGGCCGTTCACACGCAACGTCTCGTTGCGGCCGGGGATCAGGAAGATCAGGCCGACGTGCGGGTTGGACAGGATGTTGCGGAACCCGTCGGCCCTGCGGTTGCCGGGGCGCTCGGGGATGGCGATCGTGGTGTCGTCGATCACGTGGGCGAACCCGGCCGGGTCGCCCTTGGGCGAGACGTCGCAGTTGCCATCGGCGTCGGCCGTGGCGATCAGGCAGAACGGCGAGGTCGCCAGCCACTGGCGGTCACGGTCGTGCAGGCGGGTGCGCTCCTTCGTCGCCGCCCGCGGCATCACTTCACCCAGCAGCTCGCGCAGCTCGGCCTCGGACTCGATCTCCACCCAGCTCATCCGCTCTCCTTTCACGCCCATCCCGGACATTGTGTCAGGAAAGCGCTTCCGGGCCAGAGAGGGTCACCAGCGGCGGGCCCGGGCCATCGCGCCCAGCAGCAGATCGCGCTCGACCGCGAACCGGGCCGGATCCGTCCTCTCCCGCTCCGCGCGCAGGTGGAGCATCGTCAGCTCGGTGGCCGCCTGCTGGTAGTCGCTCATCTCACGGCCCAGCCCGGCGCCCCTGGCCCACTTGCGGGCCGCGCGACGGGCCGCGATCGTCGTCAGCATCCCCACGTCCTGCTCGGTGACCAGGCCGGTGTGACCGTACAAGGGGAGATAGGCGCCCATCCGTGAGACGAGCTGCCTGCGCTCCACCACCGTGATGACGATCAGCCCGATGAGCACCAGCATGATCACCAGGTACGCGCCGGCGACCGCCGCCAGCGACCCGCTGGAGGCCGCGCCGTTCCACAGGGCGTGCAGGAAGACCGCGCCCAGATAGCCGAGCGGGATCGCGGCGAACCGGGCGGCGTTGCGGCGCGTCAGCGCGTACGCCACCCCCACCCCGATCATCGACGTGTACACCGGGTGGCCGAGCGGGTCGATCAGCCCGCGGATGACGAACAGCTGGAAGGCCGCGCCCGCCCCTTCCTCACCGAAAGCGGTCAGGTAGTAGCCGACGTTCTCCACGGTCGCGAAGCCCAGCCCGGCCATGGACGCGTACACGATGCCGTCCGTCAGCCCGTCGATCTCCCGCCGCCGCCGCAGGAGCAGCAGCAGCGCGGCGCCCTTCAGCGCCTCCTCGATGACCGGCGCGAGCACCACCGCGCTGATGAGGTTCACGGCCTGCTGACCGTAACCGGCGCGGGCGAACAGCTCGATGCCCACGACGCTCAGCAGGATGGCCAGCCCCACCGCCACCCCCGCGCCCCAGCTGAACGAGAACGCCAGATGCAGCTTCGGCTCCGGCTCCAGCCGGTCGAGCGAGAGCACCGCCGCCAGCAACACCGGCAGCGGCGCGATGGCCAGCAGCGCCGACAGACCGAAGCCGACGGGCCCGCCGCTCAGCAGCAGCACCGCGAGCACGCCCAGCGCCAGCAGGCCGGACAGCACCAGGGCGATGATCAGCGCCTTGCTGGGCCGCTGGTCGAGCATCGGGGTTTGCGGCGGAACCGTCATGGCAGGCCCTCCCTTTCCATGGACACCCAGCATGTCGCGTCCTGATCGACGCCCGGTTTCAGAACGGTTGACGAAACCATGGCGAACACGCGCCGAGCAATCTATCGAAGCCCCGTACCCGGGTAGAGGTCACCGGCATGATGGCGAAACTGTACGAGCGATGGCTGCTCCACCTGTGGCAGGGCGAATTCTCCCTAGCCCACGAACTCGTCACCCCCGGCTTCGTCGGCCACTGGCCGGGCATGGACGTGCACGGCCCCGACCAGCTGATCGAGACGCTCCGCCAGGGACACGAGCCGTTCGACGACGTCACGATCACCCTCGACGTCGGCCCCGTCGTCGACGGCGACCACGTGGCCGCCCGCTGGACCTTCGCCGGCGCCTACCGGGGCGGCATGCCCGGCGCCACCGCGGCCCCCGGCACCCGGATCGCCTTCAGCGGCCACGACATCCTGCGCGCCGAGGACGGCAGGTTCGCCGAGTACTGGGTCATCTCCGACATCCAGTCGCTCTCCCGCCAGCTCGGGACGGGCTGACACGCCCCGACCCTGGTGACGGCGCCGCGGCCGGAAGCGCGAACGAGGTGCCGGATCGGCACCGGCACCTCGTTAGCGGACGATCTACCCCTCGCTCAGCTGCAGCCGCTGGTCGAGCCGCAGCCCTCGCAGACGTAGCAGCTGCCCGCCGGGCGCATCTTGGTGCCGCACGTCATGCAGAGCGGCGCGTCGGCGGTGAAGCGCTGGTGGCTCTCCAGCGTCAGCTCCTTGCTGGGCTCCTGCTTCGGCTTCTCCTCGATCGGCGCCGACTGGGCCAGCGACTCCACCGTCTCCTGCAGCGCCGCCGGGTCCTCGCCGCGCTGCTGCGCCGCCCGCTCGGCCGCCGAGAAGATGCCGAGCGCCGCCCGCTCCTCGTAGGGCAGGTGGTCGAGCGCCAGCCGCCGGAAGATGTAGTCCATCACCGACGTCGCCATCCGGACATCCGGGTCGTCCGTCATGCCCGCCGGCTCGAAGCGCATGTTGACGAACTTGCTCATGTACGTCTCCAGCGGCACCCCGTACTGGAGCCCGATCGAGATCGCCACCGAGAAGGCGTCCATGACGCCCGCCAGCGTCGAGCCCTGCTTGGACATCTTCAGGAAGACCTCGCCCAGCCCGTCATCGGGGTAGGAGGAGGCGGTCATGTAGCCCTTGGCGCCGCCGACCGTGAACCGCGTCGTGGTGCTCGGCCGCTGGTTGGGCATGCGCCGCCTGGTCGGCCGCGCCACCTCCACGACCTTGACCTCCGGCTCGGCGGCCTTCGGCTCCTCCTTCTTGCTGCCGCCTGCCGACAGCGGCTGGCCCACCTTGCAGTTGTCGCGGTAGACCGCCAGCGCCTTCAGGCCGAGCTCCCAGCCCTCACGGTAGACCTGCTCGATGTCGTCGATCGTGGCCGACTCGGGCAGGTTGACCGTCTTGGAGATCGCGCCCGACAGGAAGGGCTGCGTCGCCGCCATCATCCGCACGTGACCCATCGGCGCGATCGCCCGCTCGCCCATCGCGCAGTCGAACACCTCGTAGTGCTCCTGCCGCAGGCCGGGGGCGTCGACCACGTGGCCGTGCTCGGCGATGTACTCGACGATCGCCTCGATCTGCTCCTGCTGGTAGCCGAGCTTCACCAGCGCCCGGGGCACCGTCTGGTTGACGATCTGCATCGACCCGCCGCCGACGAGCTTCTTGAACTTGACCAGCGCCAGGTCGGGCTCGATGCCGGTCGTGTCGCAGTCCATCATCAGGCCGATGGTGCCCGTGGGCGCGAGCAGGCTGGCCTGGGCGTTGCGGTAGCCGTTCCGCTCGCCCAGCTTGAGGCACTCGGCCCACTGCCGCGACGCCTCGGCGTGGATCTTGGAATCCATCGCGCCGATCGCGCGCAGGTTGTCGTTGGCCGCCGCGTGCTTGCGCATCACCCTCTTGTGCGGCTCGGCGTTGCGCGCGTAGCCGTCGTACGGGCCGACCACCCCGGCCAGCTCCGCGCTGCGGCGGTAGGACACGCCGGTCATCAGCGACGTGATCGCCCCGGCCACCGCGCGACCGCCGTCGGAGTCGTAGGCGTGACCCGTCGCCATCAGCAGGGCGCCCAGGTTGGCGTAGCCGATGCCGAGCTGCCGGTAGGCGCGCGTCGTCTCACCGATCTTCTCCGTCGGGAAGTCGGCGAACGTGATCGAGACGTCCATCGCCGTGATGATCAGCTCGGTCAGCTTGACGAAGCCGGGCACGTCGAACGAGCCGTCGTCCTTGAGGAACTTCAGCAGGTTGATGCTGGCCAGGTTGCAGGACGAGTTGTCCAGGTGGACGTACTCGGAGCAGGGGTTGCTGGCCGTGATCCGCCCGGTCTCCGGGGTGGTGTGCCAGTCGTTGATCGTGTCGTCGTACTGCACGCCGGGGTCGGCGCACTCCCACGCGGCCTTCGCCATCTTGCGGAACAGGTCGCGGGCGTCGACGGTCTCGATCACCTCGCCGGTGAGCCGGGCGCGCAGGCCGAACTTCTCGCCCTTCTCCACCGCGCGCATGAACTCGTCGGAGACCCGCACCGAGTTGTTGGCGTTCTGGTACTGCACCGAGACGATGTCCTTGCCGCCGAGGTCCATGTCGAACCCGGCGTCACGCAGCGCGCGGACCTTGTCCTCCTCGCGCGCCTTGGTCTCGATGAACTCCTCGATGTCGGGGTGGTCGACGTCGAGCACGACCATCTTGGCGGCCCTGCGGGTCGCGCCACCGGACTTGATCGTGCCGGCGCTGGCGTCGGCGCCGCGCATGAACGACACGGGACCGCTGGCGGTGCCGCCGCTGGAGAGCAGTTCCTTGGACGAGCGGATGCGGGACAGGTTGACGCCCGACCCGGAGCCGCCCTTGAAGATCACACCCTCTTCCTTGTACCACTCCAGGATCGACTCCATCGTGTCGTCCACGGCGAGGATGAAGCAGTTGTGCACCCGGAGGTTGCCCGAGAGGTATTCGCCGCTCTCGGTCTGAATGTCGTAGACCTCCATCGGCCCGAGGTCCTCGACCCGGTCGATCTCCAGCCGCTTGGTCGCCTTCGACGGGTGTCCCGGCTTGTCGAAGCTCGCCTCGAGCTTGCCGGACTTGGTCTCGTCGACGAAGCCGATCTCGTCGGCGAAGGTGCGCCGGTCGCCGGCGGACTGGATGCGCAGCGTCCAGCAGCCCTTGCGGTCGTCGCTGGCGTCCTTCTTGAAGCCGACGCGGGCGTAGATGCCGAAGCGCAGCAGCAGGCGCTGCATGCCGCGGATCAGCTCCTCGGAGATCATGTCGACCTCGACGACGGTGGAGCTCTCCCTCGCGGAGACGAAGCCCTCGGCCTGGAAGACGCTGCGGAGATAGGCGGCCACCACCGGCAGCGGAGCGGTGAAGAGACCGGCGGGGACGGACATGTCGACGCCGCGCCGACGCAGGTCCCACTTGTCCACGAAGCCTTCCAGCGACTTGCCGTAGAGGCGGGTGAGCCGGCAGTCGAGCGAGGTGTCCTGCGTCTCCACCGTGCACTCCTTGCGGTGCACGTCGGGGAACGCGACGTCGAGGGCTCGGGTCACCCAGGCGAGCTCGGCGTCGTTGACGGTCATCGCCTCGATGGTGAGGGACTTGTCGGTCCCTTCGTACTGTCCGACGAAGCCGTCGGACTGCAGCCAGCCGGCGAGGGCCGCCTCCGCCACCTCGGTGAAGTCGATCTCGCCTTCGCCGAACGCTTCGCGCCGGTGCCACTCGAGCTGGTCTCCGGGATTGAGGGTGGCGGCCTCCACGAAGTGGCCGGTGCCGTCGCCGGTGGCCTTCCACACCAGGTGGTCGCCGGTGACGTCAAGCGTGTAGCCCGCCTTGGTGTGCAGGCGCAGCACGTTCTTCACGCCGTTGGCCTTGGTGGCGATGACGCGGGTGAGGCCGTGGGCGTCGTAGACCTTGGCGCCGATCGCGTTGTCCTGGACGAGCTTGCCGATCGGGACGAGCCCGTCGGGCGTGCTCACCAGCGCGTCGTACGGCTGGCAGGCGCTCACCTGCTGGGGCGACTGGGTGCCGACGTTGAACCAGACCGGGGAGTTGAAGGCGAAGATCTGGTGGACCAGGGCGTACTTCAGCTCGTGGTCGAAGATCTCGGCGTCCTCGTCACTGGCGAAGTAGCCGTGGTCCAGGCCGGTCCGCGTGTAGACGCCGACGACCCGGTCGACGAGCTGCTTCAGGCTGTGCTCGCGCTGGGGTGTGCCGACCGCGCCGCGGAAGTATTTGGTGGTCACGATGTTGGTCGCGTTGATCGACCAGAAGTCGGGGAACTCGACGCCCCGCTGCTCGAAGTTGACCGAGCCGTCGCGCCAGTTGGTCATGACGACGTCGCGGCGCTCCCACGCGATCTCGTCGTACGGGTGCACGCCGGGCGTGGTGAAGATCCGCTTCATCTTCAGACCCTTGCGGGGACGCTTGCCTCCGCGCGCCACTGATCCGCTGGACGTCTCCGTCATGACTCCCCCTTCTCCGCCTTCAACTGTTTGATCTCGGCCTCGAAGTCCGCCAGGCTCTCGAAACCGCGGTAAACCGATGCGAACCGCAGGTAGGCCACCTCGTCGAGCTCGCGCAGCGGCCCGAGGATCGCCAGCCCCACTTCGTTGGAGGCGATCTCGGCCGCGCCCTTGGCCCTGATGGCCTCCTCCACCCTCTGCCCCAGCTGCGCCAGTGAGTCCTCGCTGACCGGTCTGCCCTGGCAGGCTCGCCGCACGCCCGCGACGACCTTGTCACGCGAGAACGGCTCGGTGACTCCGCTGCGCTTGCTGACCATGAGGAGCACGGTCTCCTGGGTGGTGAATCGCCGCCCGCATTCGGGGCAGGTGCGCCTGCGTCTGATCGCCGCGCCGTCCTCTGTGGAGCGGCTGTCGATGACCCTGGTGTCGGGGTGGCGGCAGAACGGACAATGCACGCTTACGCCTCCTCGTTTCAGGGGTCACCACAGGCACGGCATCCGCCTCTGGGGACGCTCGCGCACGCACCGGAGCTTCTGTCTGGTGCGGTCGCCGAAACACAAGGTGTGGTGAACTACATCGGTGTAACTACTAGATGTTGTGGTCCAACCGTAGAAGCGCGCGACCATGAACGCAAGTTGGCCGGGCCCGCCCGGCCGAAGTCGCTGATCAGCCCCCGCGTCCCCGCCCCGCCTCGGCGTGTCGTCCGGGACGTGTCACTTTTGTTGGTACGCGTCACGTACGTGATGTTTGTTCACAGGAGGCTCGCGGGCATCGCACGGTCACCTATTGTCCCTGGTGTAAAGGGGTGCCGACGCCATCGGGGCCGTGGAAGCGGGTGCCCGCCCATCTGGGCGGACTCGTCAGCCCGTCGAACCGCTTTGCCTCGTCCGCGACGGCCCCTAGGTCCTCGCCGGGGTGGACGCCGGCGCCGCTCAGGTTGTCGCCTTCACGCACCTGTGCCTACGACAGGCCGGCAACGCTCCTCAGGTTGTGGCCTTCACGCACCTGCGCCCAGGGTAAGCCGGCGACGCTCCACAGGTTGCCGCCTTCACGCACCTGCGCCCACGACAGGCCGACGGCGCTTCTCGGGCTAGCGCCTTCACGCACCTGTACCCACGGCGGGCCGACGGCGCTCCACAGGTCGTCACCTTCACGCACCTGCGCCCACGACAGGCCGACGGCGCCCGGCGAGCGCTCGACCCCTGCGTGGCCGGCCGCCCTGGTGCCGAGCCAGAACCCGCCCAGCGACAGCAGCGCCATGACCAGCACCAGCGCCGCGCGGCCCCGCCGCGTCAACCGCACCGGCGCGGTCTCGGCCGCGCCACCCCGCAGCCTCTTCCCCGCCCGCGCACGCCGCCCACTGTCGGCCCCCGCGGAGCGGCCCACCCCGTCGGCCTGCGTGGTGCCGCCGGTCCTGCCGACCTGCGTGGCGCGGCCGGTCCTGTCAACCTGTGCGGCGCGACCGGCCCTATCGATCTGCGTAACGCGACCGGCCCTGTCAACCTGTGCGGCGCGACCGGCCCTGTCGATCCGCGCGAACCTCGGGAACCAGCCCATCCTTGGCCGGCCGAGCTGCGCTGGAGTCCCGGGCACGACGACGCGGCGACGCGCCCGCACCGCGTCCCCTTCAATCGCGCCGTCCCCCTTACGCGTCCGGCGCCTCGATTGCAGGTCCGCCGGGGCCCGCTCCCCCTGCGCTGCGCGCGCACTCCCCTTGGGTACCATCGACGCCCCGTCCCGCCGGAGCCCCCGCACTCGGGCCGGGGACACCGGCGACCGCTCAGCGCGACCGTCGCCGAGCCCGTCTTCGCCGGTGAGGCCGGAACGCCGCAGAGGGCCGTCGTCCGTCAGGCGCCTTTCCGGCGCACCCTGCCTCCGGCGCCGCTCCACGACCCGCCGCTCGCCCCCCGCCTGGCGCCCACCGTTGACAACCTGACCGACTCCGGGCACGCGCTCACCCGCCGCCCGGCGCCCGCCATTGACGGCCTGGCCAACTCGCGGCCCACGCTCTCCCCCTCGAACAGACCCGCCGTTCACGACCTGACCGGGTCCAGGCGCACACTCTTCCGTACGGACGGACCCGCCATTGACGACGCCTCCCGGCGCACGCTCGCCCGCCGCCTGGCGCCCGCCGTTGACGACCTGACCGGCTCCGGGCGCTCGCTCTCCCCCTCGGACGGACCCGCCGTTGACGACCTGACCGGCTCCGGGCGCTCGCTCTCCCCCTCGGACGGGCCCGCCGTCGCTTCTCCCCCACCTGCCAGGGCTGGTGTCCGAGTCGGGGCGGGCTGGGGGGACGAGGTACAGGTGGGGGCGCTTGCCGTCGGCGGCCCATCGCGATCGAGGGCCCGCTCCGCCGTCGTTATTCCGCCTGGGCGCTTCGGGGCGAGGGTGGCGTCCCTGAGGGCTCCCCTCCTGGGTGGCGTCGACGATGAGGGTGAGGCGCTTGACGTGGTCGCCGGTCGGATCCGCCATCAGATCATCCCGTGGATGCGGCCCGTGGGTGAGCCCGCTGCGCAGTGGCTCCGTCTGGTCGTTCGCATGATGGACCTCCCGCCGTCGTGGCCCCCGGAAACGGCCGTAGAAAGATCGGCAAATCGAACACGGTGTCGATCGAACTCCCGTACGATGTTCTACACCACACTGCCGACATTTTCGAGGAAGACTCGAACAACTGTTTGAAGATGATCTTCAACAGAGATACGGTCGCTGTGTGCGACATCAGGACCACGGACCGGGAGCCTCGCCCGCGGGGCGGGTTGCCGGGCGAGGAGGAGAGGCATGAGCGAGCGGGATGACGCCAATGGGGTCAGTGACCTCGCGGTGCGAAGGCGTGACTCACTGGGGCTGACCCCCAGGCAACGCAAGATCCTCGAGGTGATCCGCGACTCGGTGCAGCAGCGCGGCTATCCGCCGTCCATGCGCGAGATCGGCGAGGCCGTCCAGTTGACCAGCACGTCCAGCGTGTCGCACCAGTTGACGGCTTTGCAGCGCAAGGGCTATCTGCGGCGAGACCCCCACCGCCCGCGCGCGCTGGAGGTGCGGCTGCCGGGTGAGCCGGTGCTGTGGGTCGACCCCGACACCGCCACCGACGACGCCCCCGTCAACAGGCCCACCGCCGCCTACGTCCCGCTGGTCGGCCGCATCGCCGCCGGTGGCCCGATTCTGGCCGAGGAGAGCGTCGAGGACGTCTTCGCGCTTCCCAAGCAGCTGGTCGGCGAGGGCACGCTCTTCCTCCTGCAGGTCACCGGTGACTCGATGATCGACGCCGCGATCGCCGACGGCGACTGGGTCGTGGTCCGGCAGCAGCCGGTCGCCGAGAGCGGCGACATCGTGGCCGCGATGATCGAGGGCGAGGCGACGGTCAAGACCTTCAAGCGCAAGGACGGCCACGTCTGGCTGGTGCCGCACAACGACAACTACGAGCCCATCCCCGGCGACGAGGCCAGCGTCCTGGGCAAGGTCGTGGCGGTCCTGCGCCGCCTCTGACCCCTCGCCGTGTGAGACGCGGTGCGGCCGTCCCGCACCGCGCTCCTCACCGGCTCTCGCGCACCAGCCCGCCGATGGCCGCCGTCCTCCTCTCCGCGCGCGTCCTGTCCGGCGGGCGCCTCTCCGGCTGCCCGGGTTCCATGGTTCCGTCGCACACGGCGCGTCTCCGGGCAAGTGCACCTACCTCCACCCTTGTCCGGTAACCAGCCGCATTCCGGCGGTTGATCGCAGTCCATAATCTCGGCGGCATGGAGAAGATCGAGACGAGGCCGAGTGCCGGGCGGCGGCTGGCCGGGGCCGGCCTGTGGGTGCTCCAGGTGGTCATGGCGGGCATGCTGCTGATGGCGGCGATGGGCAAGTTCACCGGGGCTGAGCCGTCGGTGTCCACGTTCGAGGCGATCGGATGGGGCGACTGGTTCCGCTACCTGGTCGCGGTGCTGGAGGTCGCGATGGCGGTATGCCTGCTGGCGCCCCCGGTGGCCGGAGCGGCCGCGCTGGCGGGCGCCGGGCTGATGGCCGGTGCGGTGCTGACCGAGGCGTTCGTGAGCGGCGGGCCTGTGGCGCTGCCGCTGGTCCTGCTCGTGGTGAGCGGGCTGATCGCGTGGGGGCGGCGTGATCGTACGGACCGGCTGTGGCGGTCGCTGGCCGGCGGCTGATCCGTACGAAGGCCGACATTCCTAGAATGTCTGGGTGAGCGACACATTCGTGGGTGAAGCGTTCAAAGCACGCAACGACGGGCTCAAGTGGGCGAAGGCCGACCCGGGGGTCATCCCCGCGTGGGTGGCCGACATGGACCTGCCGTCCGCTCCCGAGGTGGTCGAGGCGCTGCGCCGCCGGGCGGAAGGCGACCTCGGCTATCCCTCGTGGCTCGACAGCCCCCAGAGCGGGCCGCTCGCCGAGGCGTTCGCGGAGCGGATGGCCGCCCGATACGGGTGGGAGCCCGATCCGGGCCTGGTCCGCTCCTACTCCGACATCAACCAGGCCCTGCAGGTGCTGCTGCACGTGTGGACGGCCCCGGGAGACGGGGTGGCGCTGCACACCCCGGCCTATCATCCGTTCCTCGGCACGCTGGAGACCATGGACCGGCCGCTGCGCCCCATCCGGCTCGTGCCGGACGGCGACTCGTGGCGCGCCGAGATCCCCGACCTGTCCGGGTGCAAGGTGCTGCTGCTGGTCAACCCGCAGAACCCGACCGGCCGCGTCTTCACCCGGGCCGAGCTGGAGGAGCTCGCCGAGCTGGCCGAACGGCACGATCTGCTGGTCATCTCCGACGAGATCCACGGGGACCTGGTGTACGAGCCGAACCGGCACATCCCGTTCGGCACGATCCTGCCTGACCGGACGGTCACCCTGACCTCGGCCACCAAGGCGTTCAACCTGGGCGGGATCCGCTGCTCGGTGGCGCACCTCGGCTCCCCCGGGCTGCGCGGGGCGCTGGACGCCCAGCCGCCGTTCCTCTTCGGCTCGGCGAACGTGTTCGGCGTGGAGGCGACCGTCGCCGCCTGGCGGCACGGTGACGCCTGGCTGGCGGACACGGTCGCGCTGCTCGACCGGAACCGGCGCGTCATCGCCGAACACCTGCCCGAGGGCGTCACGTACCGCGTGCCGGAGGCCACCTACCTGGCATGGCTCGACTACGGCCGTCCCGCGGTGGCGGAGCAGCTGGAGCGGGAGGCGAAGGTCCTCCTCAGCGACGGCGCCGTGTTCGGGCCGGGCGGCGAGACGTTCGTCCGGCTGAACTTCGCCACCTCCGAGCCCGTTCTCGCCGAGATCCTGCGGAGGATCGCCACCGTGACCTCCTGATCGGCCGGGCGGGGACGGCTCTCCGGCCGAGGAGCCGTCCCCCGGGGTCGTTACGGCAGGGGCGGGAGGTCGGGCGGGGTGGCGGCGGGGCGCTCCTCCAGGGCGGAGAGTGCCAGCTCCACGGCCTTCTCCAGCTGAGGGTCGCGGCCGGCCGCGCGGTCCTGCGGTGTCATGACGACCTCGATGTCCGGGTCGACGCCGTGGTTCTCCACTCCCCAGCCGTGCCCTTCCAGCCAGAACGAGTAGCGCGGCTGGGTGACGACGGTGCCGTCGACCAGCGAGTAGCGCGAGTCGATGCCGATCACGCCGCCCCAGGTGCGGACGCCGACGAGGGGGCCGATGCCGCGGTTCTTGATGCCGGCGCTCACGATGTCGCCGTCGGAGCCGGCGAACTCGTCGGTCACGGTGACGACGGGCCCGCGCGGGGAGTCCTCGGGGTAGCGCATCGGCTGGTGGCCGCGGACCCGGATCCAGCCGGTGACCTTGCGCGACAGCTTCTCCAGGATGAGCTCGGACACGTGCCCGCCGCCGTTCTCGCGCACGTCCACGACGAGTCCCTCGTACGCCATCTCGGTACGCAGGTCGCGGTGGAACTGCGCCCACCCGGACGCCACCATGTCGGGCACGTGCAGGTAGCCGAGCCGCCCGCCGGACGCCTCCCGGACGAACGCGCGCCGGCCCTCGACCCAGTCGTGGTAGCGCAGCCGGGTCTCGTCGGCGATCGGGGTGACCACGACCTTGCGGGTCTCGCCGCCGGCGGCCGGGCGGACGGTCAGCTGGATCGGCTGGTTCGCGGTGCCCGCCAGGAGCGGGAGCGGCCCGCGTACCGGATCGACGGGGCGGCCGTTGACGGCGACGAGGGCGTCGCCCTGGCGGACCGCGACGCCGGGCGCGAGCAGCGGCGAGCGCGCGTCGTGGTCGGACGACTCGCCCGCGATGACGCGCTCGACCCGCCAGGTGCCGTCCTCGTCGCGGGCCAGGTCGGCGCCGAGCAGGCCCTGGCGGCGGCGCGGGTCGACCGTGGGGCCGTTGCCGATGGCGTACGCGTGGGAGGTGCCGAGCTCGCCCTGCACCTCCCAGAGCAGGTCGATCAGCTCCGAGTAGGCGCCGATGCGCTCGGCGAAGGGCGCGTAGCGGTCGAGGACGCCCTGCCAGTCGACGCCGTTCATGTCGGCGCGCCAGAAGTGGTCGCGCATGAGCCGGCCGGCCTCGCGGTAGCCCTGCCGCCATTCGGCGACGGGGTCGAGCTGGACGGCGACCCGGTCGAGCTCGATGGTGACGACCTCGTCGCCCTCGCTCGCGGAGCGGGTCTGCAGGCCGTTCTTGCCGTTGAGCACGAGCCGGGTGCCGTCGCCGCTCACCTCGAAGGCGCGGAACTCCTTGCCCAGCTCGCTCTTGGCGCGCTTCTTCAGGTCGTAGCGTTCCAGCGTGATCTCGCCGGCGGGTTCGGTGCCGTCGCCGAGCCGGCCGGCGAGCGGGTGCCGCAGCCACAGCAGCGCGTCCTTGGCGGTGCGCAGGTTGACGTAACGGCCGGCGGGCACCGGGACCGGCACCACGCGGGAGGCGAGCCCTTCGGGGTCGACCTCGGTGCGCGGCGGCGCGTCGTCCTTCTTCTTCTCCTCCGCCTGCGGGTGGTCGTCCTCGCCGTTGAAGCCCCGTCCCTGCAGGCTGGGGTCGAACGGGGAGGGGGTGGTGGCGCGCAGCGGCACGAGGTACGGGCGGCAGCCGACGGGGAACGACAGGTCGAACACGTGCGCGTCGTACACCGGGTCGAACGTGCGCACCGACAGGAACGCCAGGTGCTTGCCGTCGCGGGTGAAGACCGGGTCGTAGTCGGCGAAGCGCAGCGGCGTCACCTCGATGGTGGAGGTGCCGTCGACGCGGCCCATCTTGATCTGCGACAGCGGCTCCTGGTGCGGGTGCACCCAGGCCAGCCAGGCGGAGTCGGGAGAGAACGTGAGCCCGCTGATGTCGCCGTGGCCGGTGCGGTCGAGCTCGCGGTGCGCGCCGGTCTCGACGTCGACGACCAGGAGCCGGCCGTCGTGGGTGGCGACGGCGGCGTGCTTGCCGTCGGGCGAGGCGGCCAGGTCGAGCACGCGGCCCAGCTCGCCGGCGGCGAGGGTGCGGATCTCACCGCCGGGGGTGCCGATCTCCAGGCCGTCCTCGCCGGTGGCGTCGGACACCCAGAGGGCGCGGCCGTCCGAGTCGAGCACGCGCGGCAGCCGTACCCGGACGCCCGGCTCGGCGCGGAGCGTGCCGGCGGGGCCGTCGCGGTGGGTCACCCAGTGGACGGTGCCGCGGATCTCGACCGCGCTGGCGCGGCCGGTCGCGTCCGGGGAGAACCCGCCGGCGCGGGCGGGCGCCGGCCGCCTGGCGCGGGCCGGGCGCGGCCCGCCGAGCTTGATGTCGAGCCGGTACGGTTCGGCGTCGAGGCTCTCCAGCAGCCACAGGTCACCGGCGTGGCTGTAGACGATCCGCTCGCCGTCGGTGGTGGCGTGGCGGGCGTAGAACTCCTCGTGGCCGGTGTGCCTGCGCGGGTCGGAGCCGTCGGGCAGGGTCGAGTAGAGGTTGCCGATGCCGTCGGTGTCGGCGAGGAAGGCGATCCTGTCGCCGATCCACATGGCGGCCCAGTGCTGGGCGGGGTTGTCGGCGAACAGGCGGGTGAACTCTCCGGAGCCTTCGGCGTCGATCCAGATCTTGCCGGCGGTGCCGCCGCGGTAGCGCTTCCACTGGGACGGCTCGCGCCACATGGGCGAGACGGTCACCACCCGGTCGCCGCTGACGGCGACTTCGCTCACCCACCCGTACGGCAGGCGGGTGACCGGGCCGCCGTCGAGCGGGACGGCGTGGGCCCACGTCCTGGTGCGGCCGCCCTGCCCGGCGGCGCTGACGACGTGCACCTGCCCGTCGGCGCTCCATCCGCGCACCTGGGTCGACGGGCTCCCCCAGTGGGTGAGCCGCTCGCCTTCCGGCCCGTCGAGCTCGGCGGCGAACGCCTCGGGGGCGCCCTCGCGGGTGCTGGTCCAGGCGATGCGGGCGCCATCGGGTGAGAGACGGGGGTTCGACACGGGGGTGCGGTCGGCGGTGAACCGCCATGCGCGCCCGCCGGCGATCGGGGCGAGCCAGACGTCGTCGTCGGCGACGAAGGTGACCAGGTCACCGCACAGGTGGGGGAATCTCAGGTATGCGCCAGTTGTCACAGGTAGACACTAGTGCGCGCTCCGCCGAGGGGATGACACGATTTCGCGCCGAGGGCTGCGAGGAATGAAGACACGGTCAAAACCAGACAGACTCCCGGATGTCGTGAAAAATCACGGGAAGGGGGTGTTGCGACGCATAGTCGGGAGGCATACATGCGTATCTTCGCCCGTCCTCACCAGATCCCGCCCCGCGTGGCGGCGGGGGCGTTCATCCTGAACTCCGGCCTGAGCAAGGCCGGCGCCGACGAGGGGACCGCCGCCGGCACCCATGGGATGGCCGTCGGCGTCTACCCCTTCCTGGAGAAGCACGAGCCGCAGGAGTTCACCAGGCTGCTGGCCAAGAGCGAGATCGCGCTCGGCGCCGCGCTGCTGCTGCCGATGGTGCCCTCGCTGCTGGCCGGGGCGGCATTGACCGCCTTCGCCGGAGGGCTGCTCGGCCTCTATCTCAAGACCCCCGGCATGCGTCAGGAAGGCAGCCTCAAGCCCACGCCCGAGGGCATCGGTCTGGCCAAGGACGTCTGGATGCTCGGCATCGGACTCGGGCTGGTGCTGGAGGAGCTGGGCGACCGGATGGCGTCCCCGTACGCCGGAAAGTAGGGCCACCATGGCAGAGTTCGGCTACACCCTGATGTGCGAGCAGACGCCCGCACGGCAGCTCGTGGACTTCGCCGCCAGGTCCGAGCAGGCCGGCTTCGACTACGCGGTCATCTCCGACCACTACTTCCCGTGGCTGGAGGAGATGGGTCACTCACCGTACGCCTGGTCCGTGCTCGGCGCCGCCGCGCAGGCGACCGAACGCCTGCCTCTGATGACGTACGTGACCTGCCCGCTGATGCGTTACCACCCGGCGGTGGTGGCGCAGAAGGCCGCCACGATGGCGGTGCTGAGCGAGGGCCGGTTCTCGCTCGGGCTCGGCGCGGGCGAGAACCTGAACGAGCACGTCGTCGGCGAGGGCTGGCCGTCCGCCGACGTCCGCCACCGCATGCTCCGCGAGGCGGTGCGGATCATCAGGGAGCTGCTCGGCGGCGGTTACGTCACCTTCCAGGGCGAGTTCTACGACGTCGACTCGGCCAAGCTCTACGACCTGCCGGACGATCCGGTGCCCATCGGCATCGCCGCCTCCGGCGACGCCTCGGCGCGGCTCGCGGCCGAGTACGGGGACGTCCTGGTCGTCAACGAGCCGATGCCGGACGTGGTGCGGAGTTTCCAGAACGACGGCGGCTCCGGCAAGCCGGTGTACGGGCAGCTCGCGATCGCCTACGACACCGACGCGGAGGCGGCGAAGGAGCGGGCCCACCGGCTGTGGCGCTGGTCGGCGGTCGGCGGCTGGAAGGTGATGGCCGAGCTGCCCGGCCCGGTGAACTTCCGCGCCGCGGCCGGCACGGTCAGGCCCGACGACGTGGCGGGGAGCGTCCCGTGCGGCTCCGACGTGGACGCGGTCGTCGAGGCCGTCCGCGCCTACCTAGAGGCCGGCCACACGCACGTCGCCCTGGTCCAGATCGGCGCCGACCAGCAGGAACCGTTCTTCCAGTGGGCGGAGAAGGAGCTCCTGCCCGCTCTGCGCCGCCTCTGAGCTCACTCCGCGTCGCGGGGTTCGTCCGTGGGCTCGGGCTCCGGCCGGCAGTCCTGGGAGCACCCGCCGAACCGGGCGGAGTCGATCGGGGTGAACCGCTGCGGCGGCGAGCCGGCCAGCGCGCCGATCATCGTCTCCTTCCAGATGGGGCCCGGCAGGGCGGCCCCGTCGACGGCGCCGTAGTACCTCCCCCCGATCGTCACCCCGGCCAGCTTGTGGGCCTGGGAGCCGCGCGGGTCGCCGATGCTCACCGCCGCCGCCAGGTCGGGGGTGAAGCCGGCGAACCAGGCGGTCGCGTAGCCGTCGGTGGTGCCGGTCTTGCCCGCCGCGTCGCGGCCGATGCCGCCGACGCCGCGCATCGTGCCGTCGGTGAACACACCGGACAGCACGTCGGCGGTCGCGTCGGCGACGGCGGGCTCCAGCGCCTGACGGCACTTCGGCCGGTAGGCGGTGGCCTCGCCGTCGCGGCCGGTGATCCGGGTGATCGCCATCGGCGCGCAGTAGCGGCCGCGTGCCGCGATGCCCGCGTACGCGCCGGCCACCGTCACCGGGTCCATCTCGTCGATGCCGAGCGTGAACGTCTCGTACTCGCTCAGCGGGCGGCCGTCGGCCCGGCGGATGCCCAGTTCCTCGGCCGTGGTGACCGTCTCGCACAGGCCCACGCGCCGCTCCAGCTCCATGAAGAACGTGTTGACCGAGCTCCAGGTGCCGGTGCGCAGCGTCTTCCATCCCGGCGAGCCCTCGTCGTTGGTGACCGTGTGGCCGGAGTCGCCGACGTTCTCGCCCGCGCAGTTCCTGAACGCCGCGGGACCCGGCGCCCGGTAGCCCGCCCCCGCGCTCAGGCCGTCGCCGGTCTTCATGCCCTGCTTCAGCGCGGTGATCAGGGTGAAGGTCTTGAACGTGGAGCCCGCCTGGAAGCCGGCGCCGCCGCCGTGCCCGGCGTCCGCGACGACGTTGTACGAGATCTCGTTCCTGGCCTTGCTCCGCCCGTACGGCCTGCTCGCCGCCATGGCCCTGATCGCTCCGGTGCCGGGCTCGACGAGGGCTTCGGCGGCGACGGGGTGGTCCGAGGCGTGCACGTACCTCTTGACGGCCCGGTCGGCGGCGGCCTGCATGGCCGGGTCGAGCGTGGTCCTGATGGTCAGGCCGCCGCCGTTGAGCATGCGCAGGCGCGCCCTGGCGGTCTTGCCGAAGGCGGGGTTGTTGGCGATCTCCTGGCGGACATATATGCAGAAGTACGGATATTTGCTGGCTTCGCAGCCACCGGGGAGCTTCTTGCCTTTGTAACCCAGTTTGGTGGCCTTCGCCTTGGCCGCCTCCGCCGGGGTGATCGCGCCCAGTTCGGCCATCCGGTTCAGCACGACGTCGCGGCGCTTCAGCAGTCGCGCGCGGTGCTTCTCGCCGAGGTTCGGGTCCGTGGCGTTGGGGTCCTGCACGGCGCCGGCCAGGGTGGCCGCCTGCGGCAGCGTGAGCCGGCTCGCCCGGACGCCGAAGAACCGCTTGGCCGCCGCCTCGACGCCGTAGGCGCCGGCACCGAAGTACGCGATGTTCAGATATTTCTCGAGGATCTGGTCCTTGGTGTACTTCTCCTCCACGCCCATGGCGTACCTGAGCTCTCTCAGCTTGCGCGCGTAGCTGGACTCCAGGGCGGCGTTCCGCTCCTCCTCGGTGCCGGCGGCGTTGAGCAGCACCTGCTTGACGTACTGCTGGGTGATGCTCGACCCGCCCTGGCTCACCCGGCCCGCCTGCAGGTTCTTGGCCAGCGCCCGGATCGTGCCTTCGAGGTCGATCGCGCCGTGCTCGTAGAAGCGGTAGTCCTCGATGGCGACGATCGCCGTCCGCATGACCTCCGCGACCCGGTCGAGGCCGACGACCTCGCGGTACTCCTCGTAGAAGCGGGCGATCTCCTTGCCCCGTACGTCCAGCACGACCGAGACCTCGGGCAGCGGCGGCTCGGCCAGTTCGACCGGCCGCAGGTCGGCCACCGCCGCGGCCGACATGAACCCGAGACCCGCGCCGCCCACGGTCGGCGCCGCGAGCCCCGCCACGAGCACGCCCGCCGCCGCCCCTGCGGCGGTGAGCCGTACGATCTTCGTCCCCCGACGTGCCATCAGTGCCCTTTGTCCTTCTGTCGCCCGGCAGTGGGCAGGAGCAAAGCAGACCTGATCGGATGGCGTCCAATAGCGATATGGGGAAGCAGGTGATATCGGTGTGCATATCACCGCTGGTCAGCCCGTACACGACGAAGGCCGCCGCGCCCCCCGGGGGTGCGGCGGCCTCGCGATTCGCGTCAGGGGACGATGTTGACCAGCTTCGGCGCGCGCACGATCACCCGCCGGGGCTCGCCCCGCAGGTGGGCCCGGACCTTCTCCGAAGCCAGCGCGATCGACCGCAGCTCGTCCTCGGCGATCTCCGGCGAGACCTCCAGCCGGTCGCGCACCTTGCCCGCCACCTGGACCACGCAGGTCACCAGGTCGCGCACCAGCAGCGCGGGCTCGGCGCTCGGCCAGCCCGCCTTGGAGACGGTGCCGCCCTGGTGGCCGAGGCGCTCCCAGCCCTCCTCGGCGGTGTAGGGAGCCACCAGCGACAGCATGACGGCCAGCGTCTCGGCCGCCTCGCGGACGGCCGGGTCGGCGGCGCCGGGCCCGGAGTCGATCGCCCGCCGGGCGGCGGTGGTCAGCTCCATCATGCGGGCCACCGCGACGTTGAAGCGGTGGGAGTCGACCAGCTTGGTGACCTCGTCGATCGTGCGGTGGGTGACCTTGCGCAGCTCGACGTCGCCGCCCTCGAACGGGACGCCGGGCTCGCTGGTCACCTCCGACATCACGCGCAGCGCGCGGGCCAGGAACTTCTGCGACGCGGCGGGCGAGACGTCGGCCCAGTCGATGTCGTCCTCGGGCGGGCCGGCGAAGACCATGGTCAGGCGCACCGCGTCGACGCCGAAGTCGTCGATCTGCTTGCCCAGGTCGACGCCGTTGCCCAGCGACTTGGACATCGCCTTGCCGCCGTTGATGACCTGGCCCTGGTTGAGCAGGCGCAGGAACGGCTCGGTGAAGCCGACCATGCCCATGTCGTACAGGACCTTGGTGAAGAACCGCGAGTAGAGCAGGTGGAGCACGGCGTGCTCGACCCCGCCGACGTACTGGTCGATCGGGCCCCACCTGCGCACCTGCTCGACGTCGAACGGGCCGTCGGTGTAGCCCGGCGAGCAGTAACGCAGGAAGTACCACGACGAGTCGACGAAGGTGTCCATCGTGTCGGTGTCGCGCTGGGCGCGGCCGCCGCACTTGGGGCAGTCGACGTTGACCCAGTCGGTCGCGCTGGCCAGCGGGCTGACGCCCTTCGGCGCCAGCGCCTCGCCGCGCAGGTCGGGCAGGGTGACGGGGAGCTGCTCGTCGGGGACGGGCACCTCGCCGCAGTCGGGGCAGTGGATGATCGGGATCGGCGTGCCCCAGTAGCGCTGGCGGGACAGCAGCCAGTCGCGCAGCCGGAAGTTGACCGCGCCGCGGCCCCTGCCCTCGGCCTCCAGGACCTGGATGATCTCGGCGATGGCCTCGGCCTTGCCCAGCCCGTCGAGCGGCCCGGAGTTGACCATCTCGCCCTCGCCCGAGGTGGCGACGCCGGTCTCGCCGGGGTCGGCCAGCCCGGTGTGGACCACCACCCGCACCGGCAGGCCGAACTTCCTGGCGAAGTCGAGGTCGCGCTGGTCGTGGGCGGGCACCGCCATGATGGCGCCGTGGCCGTAGTCGGACAGCACGTAGTCGGCCGCCCAGACGGGGATGCGCTCGCCGTTGACCGGGTTGATCGCGTGGCGGCCCAGGAAGACGCCCGTCTTCTCCTTCTCGGTGGACAGCCGCTCGATGTCGCTCAGCTTGGCGACCTCGGCGCGGTAGGCCTCGAAGGCCGGGCGGTGCTCGTCGGTGACGATCTCGTCGGCCAGCGCCGCGTCGACGGCGACCACGAAGAACGTGGCGCCGAACAGGGTGTCGGGCCGGGTGGTGAAGACGTGCACCGGCTCGTCGCGGCCCTCGATCTCGAAGACCACGTCGGCGCCCTCGGACCGGCCGATCCAGTTGCGCTGCATGGTCATCACGCGCTCGGGCCAGCCGCCCTCCAGCTGGTCCATGTCGTCGAGCAGGCGCTGCGCGTAGTCGGTGATCTTGAAGTACCACTGCGTGAGCTCGCGCCTGATGACGTCGGCGCCGCACCGCTCGCACTTGCCGGCCACGACCTGCTCGTTGGCCAGCACGGTCTGGTCGTTGGGGCACCAGTTGACCAGGCCGCCCTTGCGGTAGGCGAGGCCGCGCTCGAAGAAGCGGTTGAACAGCCACTGGTTCCAGTGGAAGTAGTCGGGGTCGCTCGTGTGCAGGCGGCGCGACCAGTCGAAGGAGATGCCGTAGCGCTTGAACGAGTTGGCCTGCGTCTCGATGTTGCGGTAGGTCCACTCCGCGGGGTGGGCGTCGCGCTTGATCGCGGCGTTCTCGGCGGGCAGGCCGAAGGAGTCCCAGCCGATGGGGTGCAGGACGTTGTAGCCGCGCTGGAACCAGTAGCGCGCGATGACGTCCGCCAGGGCGAAGACCTCGCCGTGGCCCATGTGGAGGTCACCCGACGGGTAGGGGAACATGTCGAGCAGGTAGCGCCGCTCACGGGGATCGGCGGCGTCCTCGCTCGCCCGGAACGGGTCCATCTCCTCCCAGCGCGGCTGCCACTTGGCCTGCAGCGCCTGCGGGTCGTACTCACTCACGGCGGTTGTCCTTCTGATTGACTCGGACTCGGACCCATAAGAAAACCCCCCGTGACCAGGACGAGGGGCAGCCGCGACGGCGAGAAACTCAGAACCGTCGCGGCCCGGTAAGGAGCAGGGTCGCGGAACGCATACGTCAAGCCTAGCGCACGTCTTCGGCTGAATGCGGGCGGCCGATCGAGGTACGAGGGCACAATGGACCCTTCAGGCTCGCGAGACCTGATGGTGATCTATCCGTTGTGACCTCATATGTCCCATTAGAATACGCTCGTCACCGTGGTGCACTCAGCTGGACCGGAACGTTCGGGGGCCGACCTGCCGATGCAGGATCCGCCGACCGATCCGCATGGCTTCGCCCGTTTCGCTGCGGAGTCGGCTGACTCTCTTGGAAAATCCCATGAGATCATGCACGGTACGTCGAGTCCGGACAAGCGCTCAGGAGGGCCGGAACCCATGGCATCGGAGAATTCCGGAGCGTCGCACCGGCCACCCTCCTGGCCCGAAGTTCCGCGGCAGGACGTGCCCACCGCGTGGCCCGAGGCGCCAGGCTCTCAGCCCTCGTGGCCGGAGCCGCCCCGCGACGACATTCCCACCGCGTGGCCGGACGCCCGGCAGGGCGGCGCTCCCACGTCCCGGCCGCCCGGCCCGTCCTGGCCCGAGACGCCGCCGTCCGCCCCCGCCTGGCCCGACGCGGGCTCGCAGGGCCCGTCGTCCCCGCCCGCGTCGTGGCCGGACGCCCCGTCCGCCTCGCGGGGCGCCTCCTGGCCCGAGGCGCCGCCCGCCGCCCAGCCCTCGTGGCCGGAGCCGCCGCCGGTCAAGGACCCGGTGCCCGCCTGGTCCGAGCCGCCGGCCTCCTCCTACTCCGACGCCTGGTCCAACCTGAACTCCCCCGCCCCCTGGCCGCGGCAGGCCGACACCTCCCGCCCCGGCGACCCGCTGGACGGGACGATGACCATGAACCGGGTGCCCGACCTGCAGCCCGCCCCGGTGGACCCGGACGCCGCGATCCTCGGCTCGTACGGTCCTGGCGGGCTCGACGACCACCCGGGACGCGCGCGCAGCTCCGCCGCCGCCGCCGACGAGCACACGATGATGTACGGACGAGCGAGCCTCACCGGTTCGGGCGCCAACCCCGTACCCAGCCACCCGGACACCTACGGCGGTCCCGGACGCTCCGACAGGTACGGCGGCGCGGACGGCCACGCCGGTTCCGGCGGCATGGACGGATACAGCAGCCCCGGTGGCGGCGGTTCCGGGCGCACGGACGCGTACGGCAGCGGCGGCATGGACGGATACGGCGCCGACCGGTACGGCAACCCCGGGGGTCCCGACGGGTACGGCGGGCAGGGTGTCGCCGACCCCGGCGCGCGGAACGGCTACCCCGGCGCGGGCGGCCCGGAGGGCTACGCCGGCCCCGGCGCACGGGCCGCGCACGCCGGAGCGGGCGTGGAAGCCCCGGCCGGTCCGGGTGGCGGCGGTCCCGGCGGTCCCGGCGGCCCAGGCGGCTCCGGCGGCCCGGGTGGTTCCGGTAGTCACGGTGGTTCCGGTGGTTCCGGGGGGCCTGGCGGCGTGCCCGGTGGACCGTACGGTCCCGGCGGGTCCGGCGGCTCCCATGGGCCGGGTGGCGGCCCCGGAGGGCCGGGCCACGGCGGACGAGGCGGAGCCGACGGCCCGTACGGTCCCGGCGGGCTCGATGGCCCCTACGGACCTGGCGGTCACGGCGGAGCCGACGGTCCCTACGGACCTGGCGGACCTGGCGGAGCCGACGGTCCCTACGGACCTGGCGGACCTGGCGGAGCCGACGGTCCCTACGGACCTGGCGGACCTGGCGGAGCCGACGGTCCCTACGGA